>NZ_CADIKB010000003.1 GCF_902859825.1 Paraburkholderia phenoliruptrix
GTCCAGAAACTGGCTCCATGTTCGAGGGAAATCTTCACCGGCAGTCGGGGTATGCTTGAGTTCGCTCACTACCCGATCATGGCGCAAGTGGAGCTAAATGGATAGCCCATACGGATATACAGTATGCACCTAGGCACGGGTTTGAATCAAGCCCGGCGTTTGTGGTGCACAAGCCTGAAACCTCCGCTCTCGACGGCCCACCGCCAACACCTTTAAAACCCGCGCAAATCCTCCGGCGTATCCACGTCCCGCAAGATTCCGGCGTCGTCGACGTCGAGCCGCATGACACGCTCCGATTTCAACAACGCGCGCGCGCCGCTGTCGCCGTCGAGCGAAAGCAGCGCCTCGCGATGCGCCGCGCCGAAGCCGACCGGATGCCCGCGCTGTCCCGCATAAAACGGCGCCACGAGCGAAGCGCCGCCGTCGAGCGCACGTGCCACGGCCTCGATCGTCGACGACTGGATACGCGGCATGTCCGCGAGCGCGACGATCCAGCCCTCGGCGTCCTCGCTGGCCTGAATGCCTGCCGCGAGGCTCGCGCCCATGCCGCGTTCGGCGGCGGGCGCGAACGCCACGTCGCAGCCGGCATCGTTTAGAAGACGTGCAAGCGCCTCGGCGCCCGGCCGCACCACGGCGAGCACCGTCGGCACGGCAAGCAGCAGCCGGTGCGCGGCTTCCTGAGCGACCGGTGTGCCGTCCGGCAGGCGGGCGAGCAGCTTATTCTGCACGCCGTGCGGATCGAAGCGCGAGCCGACGCCGGCGGCGAGCAAGATGCCAGTGGCAAGCGACGCGTAAGCCATGGAGAGCACCGGTGGAAGAAAGTGCCTCCGATTGTGCGGCGCAACGCACCGCGAGGCAAGCGTCCACCTGCGGGCGCGCGTGCCTCAGACGCGGGTCGGCTGCATCACCTTGTCGAGCGTGATAGGAAGATCGCGCACGCGCACACCGCTCGCGTGATACACCGCGTTGGCGAGCGCCGCGCACACGCCGGTAATGCCGATTTCGCCGATGCCGCGCACCCCGAGCGAATTGATATGCGGATCGGGCCGGTCGAGAAACGTTATGTCGATCGAGCCGATGTCCGCGTTCACCGGCACGTGGTACTCGGCGAGATTCGCATTCGTGAAGCGTCCATAGCGCGTATCGAGCCAGGATTCCTCCTGCAACGCCGCGCCCACGCCCCACACAATGCCGCCGAGCATCTGGCTGCGCGCGGTCTTTTCATTCAGCACGCGCCCCACGTCATATACAGCGACCACCCGCGGCACGCGAATCGTGCCCAGGTCGGCATCGACGTGCACTTCGACGAACACCGCGCCGAACGAGTGAAACGAGTACTTCTCTTTCTCGTCGCCGGGTTTGACGGTGGAGGTCGCCTCGATCGGCTTGCCGCCCGCGCGCGCAATGACGGCCGCGGCCGGATCGCGCCGCGCCGGTTGCGAGCGGCTCGTCACCCAGCCGTTTTCCACGGTGATGTCGTCGAGCGCAAGGCCGTGCAAGGGCGACGCGGCGTCCGCCAGCGCCAGCGCGATCAGCTGCGCGCGCGCGGCGTTCGCCGCTTCGCGCACGGCCGGCGTCACGCTCGCCGCCGACTGCGAACCGCCCGACACCGGCGCCTTCGGCAGCGACGAGTCGCCGAGCGCCACGCGGATGTTTTCGGGCGCGAATCCCAGTGCATCGGCGGCGACCTGGGTCATCACGGTGTAAGTGCCGGTGCCGATATCCTGCGTGCCCGAGGCCACCATCGCAGTGCCGTCCGGCAGAATCCGCGCGATCGCGCCGGCTTCGCTGCGATTGGCCGGATACGTCGCGCTCGCCATGCCCATGCCGATCAGCGTGTTGCCGTCCCGCATCGAACGGGGCGCCGGATGACGCCGCGACCAGCCGAATTTTTCGGCGCCGATCTGATAGCACTCGCGCAACGACTTGCCCGACCACGGCTTGTTCTCCTGCGGATCGACCTCGGCGTAGTTCTTCAGGCGCAACGCCAGAGGGTCCATGTCGAGCGCGACGGCGAGTTCGTCCATCGCCGATTCGAGCGCGAACGAGCCGGTCGTCTCGCCCGGCGCGCGCATGAAAGTCGGCGTGCCGACGTTGAGCGGCACGAGCCGGTGCGTGGTGACCTGATTGGGCACTGCGTACAACATGCGCGTGACCATGCAGCAGGTCTCGGTCCAGTCTTCGATCATCGACGTGTTCGAGAGGCTGTCGTGGCGCATGGCGCTCAGCGTGCCGTCGCGTTGCGCGGCGAGCACGAGACGCTGCTCCGTGTGCGGCCGCGCGCCGACCGGACCGAACATCTGCGGACGCTCGAGCACGAGCCGCACCGGACGCCCGGTCTGTTTCGCGGCCATCGCGCACAACGCGACATGCGACCATGACGAGCCCTTGCAACCGAAGCCGCCCCCGACGAACGGCGAAATCACGCGTACGTCCGCCGCGGAAATGCCGAATGTCTTTGCGACCGCCTGCGCTTCGCCGCTCACGCCTTGCGTGGAATCGTAGAGCGTGAGCTGCGGGCCGTCCCAGCGCGCCATCGTCGCGTGCGGCTCCATCGGATTGTGATGCTCGATGGGCGTGGTGTACGTCGCGTCGATATGCACGGCGGCGCGCTTCATGCCGTCCTCGATACGGCCGCGCTGCGTATCCGTTTGACGCCCTTGCGGTTTGTCGGGCGCGTGCGCGTTGGCCTTGGCGCGCGCGAAGTCGAGCGTGGCGGCGCTGGCCTGATACGTGATGCGCAACTGCCGCGCGGCGTCGGTCGCATGTTCGAGTGTATCGGCGACGACGACGGCAACCGGCTCGTTGTTGTAATGCACTTCGTTGTCCTGCAGAAGCGACAGTCGACGCCCCGCGGGCGGCGCCAATTGCGCCTTGCCGCCGTTCGGCAGACGCGGAGCATTCTCGTGCGTCATCACGAGCAGCACACCGGGCAAGGCCTCTGCGCGGCTCGCATCAATCGACGCAATCGTGCCGCGGGCAATGGTGCTGGTGACGAGCACGGCGTGTGCAAGACGCGCCTCCGGAAATTCCGCTGCATAGCGTGCTTCGCCCGTCACTTTCAGCAGACCGTCGGTACGGTCGAACGGCTGGCCGATCAGATTCATGCGACACCTCCCGCGTGGCCGGCGGCTTCATTCACCGCGCGCACGATCGCGCGTTGCGCGAGCTGGACCTTAAAGCCGTTGTGCGAGAGCGGTCTCGCGTCGTGCAAGGCGGCAGCTGCCGCGCGGTTCAGCGTGGCTTGCGTGAGCGGCTGACCGTTCAGCATCTGTTCCGCGGCACTTGCTCGCCACGGCTTGTGCGCGACGCCGCCCAATGCAATGCGCGCAGCCTGCACGCGTTCGCCGTCCATCTGCAACGCAGCGGCGACCGACACCAAGGCGAATGCGTAACTGGCGCGGTCACGCACCTTCAGATAATGCGAATGCGCGCTGAAAAGCGGCGGCGGAAGGTCGACCGCGGTAATCAGTTCGCCGGAACGCAGCGTGGTATCGACGTCGGGCCGGTCGCCCGGCAGCCGATGAAATTCGGCGAACGGAATGGTTCGCTCGCCGGCCGGCCCCGTGACGCGCACCACGGCGTCGAGCGCTGCGAGCGCGACGCTCATGTCGGAGGGATTGACCGCGACGCACTGCGGGCTCGCACCCAGAATAGCGTGCATGCGGTTGTGGCCTTCGAGCGCCGCACAGCCGCTGCCGGGCACGCGCTTGTTGCACTGTGAAAACGCGGTGTCGTAGAAATAACCGCAGCGGGTTCGCTGCAGCAGATTCCCGCCGACGGTCGCCATATTGCGCAACTGCGCTGAGGCGCCCGCAAGGAGGGCCTGCGACAGCAGCGGATACTGTTCGCGTATCAACGCATGATTCGCGGCGTCGCTATTGCGTACCAGTGCGCCGATGCGAAGCCCTTCGCCAGGCAACGTCGTGACGGTGTCCAGTCCGCCGATATGCGTGATGTCGATGAGCCGCACTGGCCGCTCGACACCGCCCTTCATCAGATCGAGCAGATTCGTGCCGCCGCCGATGAACACGGCACCCGGCTGCTGCACTGCGCGCACTGCGCCGGCGACATCGGCGGCGCGTTCGTATGAGATCGCATCCATGGTCGTGCTTGCCTTTACGCGGGATCGTGGCGCTCGACGCCGATTGCCGTCGCGCTCACGTTCTGATCGCCGCCCTCATGCGCGGCGCGTATCGCGGCCACAATGTTCGCGTAGGCGCCGCAGCGGCAAATATTGCCGCTCATGCGCTCGCGAATCTCGTCGTCGGAAAGTTTGATAGGACCTCTACGGACATCCGCAGTCGCGACACTTGCCGCGCCGCTGCGAAACTCCTGCAGCAGCGCGGTCGCGGAGCATAGCTGTCCCGGCGTGCAGTAGCCGCACTGAAACGCATCGTGTTCGATGAACGCACGTTGCAGCGGACTCAATGCGCCGTGGGTGGCCAGGCCCTCGACGGTGGTGATGGTTTCGCCTTCGTGCATGACGGCGAGCGTCAGGCACGAGTTGATGCGGCGTCCGTTCGCGATCACGGTGCACGCGCCGCATTGTCCGCGGTCGCAGCCCTTCTTCGTGCCCATCAGGCCCGCGTATTCGCGCAACGCATCGAGCAGGGTCACGCGCGGTTCGAGTTGCAGCGCATAGGTGCGGCCGTTGACGTTCAATGCCACGGGCCGGGGCGGTGCCGGCTCGGGCGTGCGTGCCGCGGGCGCGGCAGGCGTTCCGGTTTGCGCGCGAAGGTGCGGTGCCGCACCGACGGTAGCCGCCGCTGCGGCCGATTGTAGAAAACGGCGCCGTGAAGGTTGACGCAAGGCGGCTTCGTTGCCCGAATGTTCACATTCGTTATCTCTTGCCATGACGTTCTATTGACTCCGCTGAAAGGTCAATGCAGGCTGACGATGCGTCGGTATCCGAAGCGTCGCGCGAGAACAATTGAGCGTAGCAAATCCGGCGCGGTTGCGTGTACAACGGTAACGCAAAAACGGTATTGCGAATAATGGAGACAAGCACAGATGACATCCGCCATTCGAAGCAGGTCGGCGCTTTCCATTGCAATCGTCGTCGCGCTCGCCTTGAGCGCATGCCACGGGGGACATGACGACGGCCCGCCACCACCGCAGGCAAACGCGCTGCCGAACTTCATCGTCGGCAGCACGGTCAAGACCCAGTCTTACGACGGCAATTCCGACGACCTGCTCACTGCGGGACTCGGTAAAACCGGGCTTGCCTCGGCCACTGCGCCGGCCATCGCCAATGCCGCGCAGCCCACGGCAGCCGAGCTGCGGCGGCTCGCCATCTGGTCGAACTACCGCGCGCTCGTCGACATGACGAGCAATGGCGGATATGGGCGCTTCTGGGGCCCCAACGTCGATCTGAACGGCAACGACACGTTGGGCGAAGGCAAGATTGCGGGCAAGGAGTACCTCGCTTTCGCCGACGACGGCAGCGGTAAGAAGAACGTCAGCGTGCTCGTGCAGATTCCGGCCAGCTTCAATGCGGATCAACCGTGCATTGTCACGGCAACGTCATCCGGTTCGCGCGGCGTGTACGGCGCGATTTCCGCGGCGGGCGAGTGGGGCCTCAAGCGCGGCTGCGCGGTGGCATATACCGACAAGGGCTCGGGCAACGGCGCGCATGAACTGTCGACGAATCGCGTCACGCTGATCGACGGCACGTTGCAAGACGCGAATGCGGCGGGCAAGGCGAGCATTTTCACGGCGAATCTGGGCAACACCGACCTCGCCACTTACAACAGCCAGTTTCCGAACCGCTACGCGTTCAAGCATGCGCACTCGCAGCAGAACCCTGAGCAGGACTGGGGCAAGAACACGTTGCAGGCCATTCAGTTCGCGTATTGGGCGCTCAACGATTCCTACGGCGCGTTGAACGGCTCGACCCGCACCGTGCGTTACCAGCCGGGCAGCATTCTGACGATTGCGGCATCGGTGAGCAATGGCGGCGGCGCGTCGCTCGCGGCGGCGGAACAGGACACGTCCGGGCTCATTACCGCCGTCGTGGTGGGCGAGCCGCAAATCAACGTGCGTGTGCCTTCGCAGGTATCGGTGACGCAGGGTGGCGTGCCCGTCGGCGCATTCGGCAAGCCGCTTGCGGATTACATGACGCTCGCGAACCTGCTCGAGCCTTGCGCGGCGCTCGCGCCTGCCGCTGCCGGCGCGCCGTATCTGACGGCTCTGCCGCTCGCGACCACCACCGCCATTCGCACCGCGCGATGCGCGACGCTCGCGGCCAACGGCGTGATCTCCGGAGGCGACACCGCGACGCAGGCGACCAATGCGCTCGCGTTGTTGCATCAAAACGGCTATCAGACCGATTCAGACCTGCTGCATGCGCCGATGTGGGATTCGCAAGCCGTGCCGGCAGTCGCGGTGACTTACGCGAACGCCTATGCAAGAGCGAGCGTGGCCGACAACCTGTGCAACTTCAGCTTCGGCACCACGAGTTCGACGGGCGCGGCCGGCGTGACGCCCGCCGTGTCGCCGATGCTCACGGTGTTCGGCACCGGCAACGGCGTACCGCCCACTAACGGCATCAACCTCGTCTATAACGCGGGCACGGCGGGCGCATTCGACCATCGACTCGCCACGGTCGACGCAAGTTATGCTGGCGCTGCCTGCGTGCGGACGCTGTGGACCAACGGCGCGTTGAACAACAGCGTGGAAGCGATCAAGGTTAATGCGAATCTGCACGGCAAGCCGGCCATTATCGTGCAGGGGCGGGCCGATGCATTGGTGCCGATCAACCACGCTTCACGGCCCTACGTGGCGACGAATCAGCTCGTGGAAGGCGCGGCGAGCAAGCTGTCGTTCTATGAAATCACGAACGGCCAGCACTTCGACGCATTCCTCGGCGTGGCAGGGTTCGATACGCGCTTTGTGCCGCTGCATTACTACAACATTCAGGCCCTCAACCTGATGTGGAACCACCTGAAGAACGGCGCGCCGCTGCCGCCGTCGCAAGTCGTTCATACCGTGCCGCGCGGCGGTACACCGGGCGCTGCACCTGCATTGACGACTGCCAACTTGCCGGCGATTGCGACGAGTCCCGGCGGCAATGCGATCACGGTGGCCAACGGCGCGGTGAACGTACCCAATTGATGCGGGCTGGCTGCCGATAGCGGGTCACGCGCGCGCGTAGTGCGTGACGCGCGTGGCCATTCATCGAACGCAAGGCGGCGGGAATGAACGATGCTACCGCTCATCGGCATCAAGCGTTCAGAGGTCAACCGATGCAGTTCGATTACAGGCATTTCCACATCGATTGCCGGGCACGCCATGCAGACGAAGGCGTCTACTACGCGCGTGCCCGGATCACGCGTATACCGCGGAAAAACGAGCATTTCCAGTCGCATGATTCCGGCGACATCGACGCCTTCTCGAACGAAGCCGATGCGATTTCATGCGCGCGCCTGTGGGCGATCGAGTGGTGCGATGAAGCGGCCTCTCAGATGTCGAACGAGGCGTCGTCGAGATAACTTGCGTTGCAGGAAGGAGGAGCCGTGGCGACGCTGCGCATTGCGACATTCAACATCAACGGAATCCGGTCGCGTCAGGCCGCGCTGCTGCAATGGCTTGAACGCGAGGCGCCGGACATTGTCTGCCTGCAGGAATTGAAGGCTGCAGACAGCGCATTTCCCGCCGACGCCTTGCGCGACGCGGGCTATCACGCCATCTGGCAGGGCCAGAGCGCATGGAACGGCGTGGCGATTCTGTCGAAGGGCGAGCCGCCGCTGGAAAGCCGCCGCGGCTTGCCGGGTTTCGAGGACGACACGCATAGCCGCTATCTGGAAGCCGCCGTGGGCGGTCTGCTGGTCTGCTGTCTGTATCTGCCGAACGGCAATCCGCAGCCCGGTCCCAAGTTCGAGTACAAGCTGAAATGGTTCGATCACCTGATCGATCACGCGGCGAAGCTGCTCAGGAGCGGCCATCCGGTCGTGCTCGCCGGCGACTTCAACGTCGTGCCCACCGATGAAGACATCTACAACCCGCGCTCCTGGCTGAAAGACGCGCTGTTGCAGCCGGAGAGCCGCGAGCGTTATCGGCGCCTCGTCGCGCAAGGCTGGACAGACGCGCTGCGCACGCACTTCGGCGACGAGCGCGTCTATACCTTCTGGGACTATTTTCGCCGTCATTGGGACACCAACTCCGGCTTGCGCATCGATCACATTCTGCTGAGCCCGGACCTCGCGCCGCGTTTGCGCGACGCGGGCGTGGACCGCTGGGTGCGCGGCGAGCCGCACGCGAGCGACCACGCGCCGACCTGGGTCGAACTGGACATGGGCGCGAAGCGCCGCAAGGCGCGCGGCTGAATCGCTAGCGGACTACCGTCGCGCCGGGAGCCGGATGCATGCGCGCCGCGACCGCGGGAATCGCCGCACCGGCTGGCGAGTTTTCGTCGATGGAGGTGCGGCCGCCGTCGTGGAAGAACGCCTGCTCGGCGGCCTTGTTCATCACGAGAATGCTGATGCGTCGATTGGTCGGTTCGTCGACGACATTGCTGTTGAGCGGCAGCACGTCCGCGAGACCGCGCACCTGCAAGAGCTTTTCGCCATGCATGCCGCCGGAGACCAGCGCGCGGCGCGCAGCGTTCGCGCGTTCCGACGACAACTCCCAGTTCGAATAGCCGACGGGTCCGCCGGTATATGGCACAGCGTCGGTGTGGCCTGCAATCGAAATACGGTTGTCGACGTCGTTGAGCGCCGCGCCGATCTGCGTGAGAATCGCGACCGCATAAGTCTGCAGCCGTGGACTGCCGGAGGCGAACATCGGTCGGTTCTGCGAATCGACGATCTCGATGCGCAAGCCTTCATTCGTGATCGAAATGCGAATCTGATCCTTGAACGCCTTCAACGCGGGGCTTTGCTCGATCAGCGAAATGAGCTTCTCCTTCAGCTGCTGCAAGCGGGCCGCGTCAGCCGGCGCAACCGTCGGCACCACATTGACGGGCGTAGCCGGCTCGATCTGCGTCTTTTTGCCGTCGCCCGGACGGGTGTCGGAAATGTCGCGCCCGCCGCCTTGCACCACGCTCGGCCGTGCGGCGGCTGCGCCTTCGTTGCCGCCCAGCAGGCTCGATAAAGGCGTGTTGAAGTAGTCCTCAATGCCTTGCTTGTCGAACTTCGACGTGGAGCCGAGCAGCCACATCAGCAGGAAAAACGCCATCATTGCGGTGACGAAGTCGGCGTACGCGATTTTCCATGCGCCGCCGTGATGGGCACCGTGATCGTCGGCTTTTTTCGAGCGGCGCACGATGATCGGCGGCGGCACCTCCTGCTCCTCGCCGCGTGAGCGTCTTTGCGTCATTACGCTGCTCCGCTTGCGGCAGGCTTCGGCGTCTTGGTCGCGCGCACCGCGTCATCGAGTTCCTGGAAGCTCGGGCGGTCGGCGGTGAACAGCACCTTGCGGCCGAACTCCACGGCAATAGGCGGCGCGTAACCGGAGAGCGACGCGAGCAGCACCGCCTTCACACACTGGAACGGCTTTGCTTCAGCGCGTCCCTTTGCATTCAGCAGATCGGCGAGCGGACCGATGAAGCCATACGCGAGAAGAATGCCGAGGAACGTGCCGACGAGTGCACCCGCGATCATCTCGCCGAGCACTGCGGGCGGCGCGCCGACGGAGCCCATCGTGTGGACCACGCCCATCACGGCAGCGACGATGCCGAATGCGGGCAGCCCGTCTGCCATCTTCTGGATCGCGTTGGCCGCCACCGACGCTTCCGCGTGATGCGTGGCCAGCTCTTCGTCCATTAGGTCCTGCACTTCGAGCACGTTGACGTTGCCGCCTGACATCATGCGCAAATAGTCGACGATGAAATCAAGCAGATGGTGATCGGCGAGAACGTGTGGATACTTCTGGAAAATCACGCTTTCCTCAGGGGCGAACACGTCGGCTTCGAGCGACATCATGCCTTCCTTGCGGGCTTTCTGAAGCAGCTCGTACAGCAGGGCGATCAGTTCCAGATACTTTTCCTTCGTGTAGCCGCCGTTTTTGAAGCACGACGGAATCGCCCTGAGCGTCTTCTTCAACGTCGAAATCGGATTGCTGACGACGAACGCGCCGATCGCTGCACCGAAAATGCATAGTAGTTCGAACGGTTGTACGAGCGCTGGCAAATGGCCGCCCACGCCGACAAAGCTCCCTATGACAGAGCCGATTACCAACACCCAGCCGATTGCGACAAACATGTTCTCTCCGTATCTTGCGCGCCGCACGTCACGTAGCAGAAGAAGCCGTTTTGAAGGGCTTGTGCGTGCGTCGCTGAATTTCCGCATGTACTGGTAAACGGCGCGAAAGGCGATTGCTGAAGTGCTGGAAAACGCCAAATCGGAAATTCGGAGGTGGACGCGGGGGCATGCACGCCGCATCGGTAAAAGCGCCCGCACCTTTTTACCGACTGCTCTGCTAGCATGCAATGCGACTAGCGAGCGGCGTGCGGTTGCTCGAAACGGATCGTGGCCGTCACAAGAACAACGGAGATCAGCATGAAAGCCAGCACCATTGCCGAGCGCGAGGCCCGTGGCCGGGCCGCGCGCGAAAAATCGAAGCGCTCGAGCCATCGAACAGTGGGCGAGCTGCATCGCGATCCGATCGAACTGCTGAAAGCGAGCAGCGAAGGCCGCGTGAAGAACCTCGTGCCGCTGCGCTATGGGCGCATGGCGGTGTCGCCGTTCACGTTCTTTCGCGGTACGGCGATTCTGCAGGCGCACGATCTGAGCAAGGTTTACGACACGGGCTTGACCCTGCCCATCTGCGGAGACGGGCATCTGATGAACTTCGGCGGCTTCGCCACGCCGGAGCGGCAACTCGTATTCGACCTGAACGATTTCGACGAAGTGTCGATCGGGCCCTTCGAATGGGACGTGAAACGGCTTGCCGCGAGTCTCGTAATCGCCGCGCGTCATATGCGGCTGAGCCGCGGCGCGGCCGAAGATCTGGTGATGACCGCCGTCGGCGAATATCGCAATCGCATGGCGCAATACGCGCAATATGGCGCGCTCGAGTTGTGGTACGAGCGCATTACCTTCGACCGCATGGCCGATACGGCGCTCACGCCTGAACGGCGGCGCGCCGTGCGTCGCGGCATGGAAAAAGCGGCGGGGCGCACGCACGAAAGCCTGTTCGAGAAGATGGCGGAGCACGACGGCAATCGCTGGGTGATTCGCGACGCGCCGCCCGTGCTTTTTCACGTGCTCGGCGCGAATACGCTCTTCGCCGCCGACGAAATCGACGAGCTTAAAGGCGCGCACGGGCACAAGGTGCTGGACGGCGTGTGGAGCGATTACATGAAGAGCCTGTCGCACGACCGCCGCGAACTGCTCGCGCATTTCAGCTTGCAGGACGTCGTGTTCAAGGTCGTCGGCGTGGGCAGCGTCGGCACGCGCTGCACGGCCATGCTGCTCGTCGACCCCGTGGGCAAGCCGCTTTTCGTGCAGATGAAGGAGGCGAGGCCGTCGGTCATCGCGCGCTATTTCAGGTCGCCGTCGGTCAAGCATCAGGGCGAGCGCGTGGTGCAGGGGCAGCGCATGTTGCAGGCCGCGAGCGATATCTTTCTCGGCTGGGCGACGAGTCCGCTCGGGCGGCACTATTATTTCCGTCAGCTGCGCGACATGAAGCTGTCGGCCAGCATCGAGCTATTCGACACGGATCTGCTGACCGGCTACGCGCAACTGTGCGGCTGGGCGATGGCGCGAGCGCATGCCAAGGCAAGCGGCCAGGCGGTCGAAGTGAGCGCGTATATCGGACGCGGCGATCAGTTCGCCGAAGCGCTCGCTACCTATGCGGCGCATTACGCGGATCAGGTGGAGCGCGACTACGACGTGTTCGTCAAGGCATGCCGCAGCGGCGCGCTAGAGGCGCGGTCGGACGAAGATATGGCCGGGGACTTCCGTATGTGACGGCGTGCGAGGCGCGCGGCATCAACCGTCGACGCGCGCGTCGCGCAGCGTCACGAAACGCAGCTTGCGTTCGCGAGCCGCCTCGACGAGACGCGGCAGCACGGCAAGAATCAGCGGCTTGCCCTCGACGGTCAGCGCGGCGTTGCCGTCGTGCAGCAGCAGAATGTCGCGTGCCGCGAGACCGTCCAGCAGCCTTCGCGCGACGACCTGTGGATCGCGCTCGCGCGTGTCGTAGCCGCGCCGCGTCCATGCCGCGAGCCGCAGATCGAGCTTGCGCAGCACGGGCTCGAGGAAGATGTTGCGCAGGCCGGCCGGCGCGCGAAAAAACATCGGCGCCTCGCCGCTGAGTTCTTCGAGCGTGCGTTGCGCGGCATCGATCTCGCGCCGCAGCGCACCCGGAAAGGTGACAGAAAACGTATGGACGTGAACCTGCGAATGGTTTTCCAGCGCATGACCGCGCGCGACGATCTGGCGTGCGAGTTCAGGATAGCGCCGCGCTTTTTCGCCTATGCAGAAGAACGTTGCGCGCACGCCGAGGGCGTCGAGCAGGTCGAGCACCTGTGGGGTGACGACGGGATCGGGACCGTCGTCAATGGTGAGCGCGATGGCGTCCGCGTTGCGCGCGCCCGCGGGCAGGCGCGTCCAGTTGGGCCCGAGCAGCGACGTGCGGGGCAGCAGCCCGGCCACCGTAAAAACAGCATGATTCGCGAAGATCGCCGCGAGCCACCACGGCCAGGCGCGCGGCGCGAGGAGCCACGCGCCCAGCACGAGAACGTGCCAGGCGGCGGTGGCGGTGAGCATCGCGGGGTAGCCGGTTTGCGGCCAGCGGCGCAGCGTCGGTGCGTGAGCGTCGTGGGGCGTGGAGAGTGGGTTCATAAAACATGCATCCGATAATTGCGCGGATCGACCTGGCGCCGCGAAGGCGCCGCGCAACGTCGAACGATACCATTGATGCGCGGGCCGCCGCGCCTTCGGTCAGGAAGAGCAATGGAAGTGCGCGCCGGCATGGGTGACCCACGCTGTGCTGCGCTACGGTGCAAACAGTCATTCGAGCGAGTCGGCTAAACAGGAGAGAGGCAGTGACGGTAACGGGAATCGTAAAAGTGGCATTGGTGACGGGCGCGGGCAGCGGCATCGGTCGTGCCTGCGCGCTGCGGCTCGCGCAGCATGGCTATCGCGTGGTGCTTGCGGGCCGCCGCGAGGCGGCGCTCGCTGCAGTGGCGGACGAGGCGCGCGCGCTCGGCGGCGAGGCGCTGGCGGCGCCCTGCGATGTGACGGACGCAGCGAGCGTCGCTGCCCTGTTCGAGACGATCCGCGCGCGCTACGGGCGGCTCGACGTGCTGTTCAACAACGCGGGACGCAACGGCTCGCCGGTGGATATCGACGAACTGGATATCGACGAATGGCGCTCGGTGGTCGACACGAATCTGACCGGCGTGTTTCTCTGCACGCGTGCCGCGTTTGGACTGATGAAAACGCAGAGTCCGCGCGGCGGGCGCATCATCAATAACGGATCGATTTCGGCGCATGCGCCGCGGCCTAACAGCATTGCCTACACGGCGACCAAGCATGCCATCACCGGCCTCACGAAAGCGGTGTCGCTCGACGGGCGCCGATACGACATCGTGTGCGGCCAGATCGACATCGGCAACGCCGCCACGGAGATGGCCGAGCGCATGGCGCGCGGCGTGCCGCAGGCGAACGGCGAGATCGCGGTCGAACCGTTGATGGACGTCCAGCATGTCGCCGACGCCGTGCTGCATATGGCGCAACTGCCGCTGTCGGCGAATGTCCAGTTCATGACCATCATGGCGAGCAAGATGCCGTTCGTGGGGCGCGGGTGACGGCCAGCATGCAGCAAGCGGGGCGCGGGCGATCCACCTATACTGGGCGCTTCCCGGCCCGCGCCTTGCTGGCTCTTTTGCATATTCAAACGATGTCACCTGCCGTGCCGCAATCCGCATCCGCCGACGACCCGAAGCCGCAGCCGCCCGTGCAGCCCGATCTCGACGATTGCTGCCATAGCGGCTGCAGTCCGTGCGTGTTCGATGTGTATGACGCGGCGCTCGAGCGCTATGAAATCGCGTTGGCGGAATGGCAGAAGCGGCAGGAAAAGCGGCAGGTAACATCGCAAGAAGCGCCGCAAATGGGCCACCCGCGGCCCGCGGTGCAAGCACCACGCGCGCGAGCCGCGAAGGAAACGCTCGCATCGCACAAAAGCCGCGCCGCCAAACCTCGCTGACAGGCCACCGCGTCCCACGTCTCACGCCGCAAGCCAACGCTCATCCGTCATGACCGACCTTCATTCCGCGCCTCTCAACCCCGCCGAGCCCATCGAGCCTTTCGGCGGATCGCACACGCTCGACGACCTTCACGACTTCGTGCAGCGCTATCCGCGGCTTTTCGTGCTGACCGGCGCGGGCATCAGCACCGACTCGGGCATTCCCGGCTATCGCGACGACAACGGCGCATGGAAGCGCTCGCCGCCCATCACGCTGCAGGAGTTTCTCGGCACCGAAGCGATGCGCCGCCGCTACTGGGCGCGCAGCATGGTCGGCTGGCCCGTCGTGGCGCAGGCGCAGCCGAACGCCGCACACGCCGCGCTGGCGCGCCTTCAGGCCGCCGGGCATGTGCCGACGCTCGTCACGCAGAACGTCGACGGCTTGCATCAGCGCGCGGGCAGCCGCGATGTGATCGAGCTGCACGGCGGTATCGACGGCGTCGTCTGTCTGGATTGCGGAACGCAGCATTCGCGTGCGGCGATCCAGCGGGCGCTCGAAGCGGACAATCCCGCGCTGTTGAACGTCACCGCCGAAACTGCCGCTGACGGCGACGCGCACCTCGAATGGCACGCGCTCGAAACGTTTCGCGTGCCGACGTGCGCGAACTGCGGCGGTTTGCTGAAACCCGCGGTGGTGTTCTTCGGCGAAAACGTGCCGCGCGAGCGGGTGGAAGCCGCTTCGCATGCGCTCGACGCCGCCGACGCCGTGCTCGTGGTCGGTTCGTCGCTGATGGTCTACTCCGGTTATCGCTTTTGCGTGTGGGCACAAAAACAGCGCAAGCCGATCGCCGCGATCAATCTCGGACGCACGCGTGCCGATCCGCTGTTGTCGCTGAAATGCGCGGCGCCGTGTGCCGATATGCTGACCGCTCTCGCCGGCCGTCTCGCGTTAGATTGAGCGGCGAGCGCCTCGCGAATTCCCGAAATCCAGCCCAACAAGTCAGCCGCCACACTGTTCCCATGACCGAACCTTTTTCGCCGATGCAGCAACGCTCGCCCTCCGCCGAACGCAACCGCGAACCGATACTCGCCGTGTTGCGCGCAGTGCTGCCCGCTACCGGCCGCGTGCTCGAGATCGCGAGCGGCACGGGGCAGCACGCCGTCTGCTTTGCCGGCGCGTTGCCCGGCCTCGACTGGCAGCCGAGCGATGCCGGCGAAGCGGCGCGCGAGTCGATTGCCGCATGGATCGCGCACTCTGCGCCGCCGAACGTGCGCGCGCCGCTTGCGCTCGACGTGCATGAGGCGGACTGGGGCGTCGGCACGGTCGATGCCGTGGTCTGCATCAACATGATCCACATAGCGCCGTGGAGCGCCGCCGAGTCGCTTGTCGCGGGCGCGAGCCGCCATCTGCGTGACGGCGGCGTGCTGTATCTGTATGGGCCGTTCAGGCGCGGCGGTGCGCACACGGCGCCGAGCAACGCAGCGTTCGACGATCAACTGCGCAGCCGCGATCCGTCGTGGGGCGTGCGCGACATGGAGGAGGTCGTGGCGCTCGCGGCGTCGGCGGGATTCGTGTGCGACGAGCCGGTCGCGATGCCGGCCAATAATTTCAGCCTGGTATTCAGGAAGCGCACGCAAGTCGGCCGGGCACGGTGACTGCGCGAAGCGACGCAGTAGAGACGCAGGATCGGCGCAAAACCCGAGGCAAAGCCCGACGCAATGGCGACTCAAGCGACTGAAAAGCGAAAAGGCGACGCAAAGGCAAAGCAAAGGCGACCGAAAAGCGACGCAAAGGCACAGAAAAAGCACAGCGAAAGTTCAGCAAAAGCGGCCTTGTGTGCCCGCTAACAAGCGGCGAACCGGCATTTCTTTTATGCTTTCACCCTCGACGTCCGGCCGACGTTCATTCCGGCGCGGCGTCACGACACTTTTGGACACTGGAGAATTCACATGGGCAAACAGGCAATCGGCGTGGTGGGGCTGGCGGTCATGGGCCGCAATCTGGCGCTCAACATCGAGAGCCGCGGCCACGCGGTGTCGGTCTACAACCGTAGCCGCGAAAAGACCGACGAACTCATCGCCGAATATCCGGACAGAAAGCTGGTGCCGGCGTTCACGCTGGAAGAGTTCGTGGAGTCGCTCGAAAAGCCGCGCCGCATTCTGCTCATGGTGAAGGCCGGCGCGCCGACCGACGCCACCATCGCCGCGCTCAAGCCGCTGCTGGACAAGGGCGACATTCTCATCGACGGCGGCAACACGCATTTCACCGACACCATCCGCCGCAATCAGGAACTGGCGAAGGCCGGGCTGCATTTCATCGGCACGGGTGTGTCGGGCGGCGAGGAAGGCGCGCTGAAAGGCCCGTCCATCATGCCGGGCGGCCAGCGCGACGCTTACGATCTCGTCGCGCCGATCCTCACCGAAATCGCCGCGAAGGCGCCGGACGGCGAGCCTTGCGTCGCCTACATGGGCCCGGACGGCGCCGGCCACTTTGTGAAGATGGTGCACAACGGCATCGAATACGGCGACATGCAGTTGATCGCGGAAAGCTATGCGGTGCTCAAGCAGGTGGTGGGCCTCTCGAACGAAGAGTTGGGCAAGGTCTACACGGAGTGGAATCAGGGCGAGCTCGACAGCTATCTGATCGAAATCACCTCGAAAATTTTCAGCAAGAAAGACGAAGAAACCGGCAAGGACCTCGTCGACGTGATTCTGGATCGTGCGGCGCAAAAGGGCACCGGCAAGTGGACGAGCCAGAACGCGCTCGATCTCGGCGCGCCGCTGCCGCTCATCACGGAGGCGGTGTTCGCGCGCGTGCTGTCGTCGCTGAAAGACCAGCGCGTGGCCGCGAGCAAGGTGCTCGACGGCCCGAAGGCCAAGCCGCTCGGCGCCGAGCGCGACGCCTTCATCGAGTCGGTGCGCCGGGCTCTGTACTTCAGCAAGGTCATTTCGTACGCGCAAGGTTTTGCGCAGTTGCGCGCGGCGTCGGAAGAATACAAATGGGATCTGGACTTCGGCACGATTGCGAAGATTTTCCGCGCTGGCTGCATCATCCGCGCCCGCTTCCTGCAAAAGATCACGGACGCCTACACGAAAGACAAGGCGATCGCCAATCTGCTGCTCGACCCGTATTTCCGCGACATCGCCAGCAACTACCAGGCGGCGCTGCGCGAGGTGGTGGTCGCGGCGATCAACGCGGGCGTGCCGGTGCCGGCTTTCGCGTCGGCAGTGGCGTATTTCGACGCGTATCGCTCGGAGCGCTTGCCCGCGAACCTCGTGCAGGCGCAGCGTGACTTCTTCGGCGCGCATACGTTCGAGCGTATCGACAAGGCCGGCAGCTTCCACGCGGACTGGAGCTGAAGCCGTCGGCTTGCGTCAACCGCGCTGCAGCGCGCGCCGGCACCAAGGACGCGGGCCGCAGTGCGGGGATTGAGACGCGCCCGCGGCTATTGTTGCGCGCGCTGTTCCGGGAGTAGGTCAGGGCCGGCATGAGCCACCGACTATTGCAATTTGCGGAATAGAGTTTCGTCGTTTTAGGGGTTTCCCCTAGATGTTCTCGCTCCTAAACTTCTGTTCAAGCGCTAGGGACAACCCAGCCCCGAAGCGAATCACAACAAGTTCTGGAGGTTATACATCATGAAGACGCTCATCTCTGCCGCTGTTATCGCCGCCGCTCTGGTCGCTCCCGTTGCTTCGTTTGCTCAGTCGAGCCAGCCGGTTACGCGCGCTCAAGTTCGCGCCGAACTGGTCCAGCTGGAAAAGGCAGGCTACAACCCTGCCAGCGACCGCATCGACTACCCGGCCAACCTGCAAGCCGCTCAAGCGCGTGTCAACGCTGAAACCGGCACGGCTCAAGCTTCGGCACAAGTCGCCGACAGCGGCTACGGTGCGCCGATTGCCGGCAGCTCGCAAGCAGGCCGCGCAGTCACGACCGACCGCAGCTCGGTGTATTTCGGCAACTAACTCCGGTCGCCGAGTCCGGTAGCCGGTTAGCCGAAGCAAGCCCCGGCGCCGCTGCGCTGAACCGCGCGGGCGCTGAAGTCAAAAACGCCGCCAAGGTTTTTCGCCTGGCGGCGTTTTGCCATTTACCGCATGCGCCGGTTGCGAGCCCGCAAGCCCGTCCATCAACGCGCCGGCAAGTGCGGAATGGCTTCGTTGCTGGTCATATTGAGCTGCTGCATCTGCCGATGCGCCTTGTTCAGATGCGCCTGCGCGGCCATGCGCTGCGCCTCCAGCTGCGACACCTCTTTGCGCACCTGATGCTGCCGGTTCGACGCCGCCTGCTCCTGCGCACTGCGTCGCTGCAAATCGCTGCGCAGCCGCTCCGCCTCGGCTTCGGAGCGCGCGATCATGCGCGCCAACTGCTCGTTCTGCGCCTCCAGTTGGGCCCGGCGGGTTTCGCAGTCCGAGAGCCGCGTCGCCTGATCCTCGAAATGGCGGAAGGCGGCTTCGGCGGCTTCGAGATCGGCGGCTTTCAGCGCGCGCCATAGCGCGCCTTCCTGATATAGCGCGACGTAGTACACCAGTTCCTTCGCGTGAAACAGCAGGCTCACCGAGTAGGCAAAGCTGCGGAACACGCGAAACGGCGTGAGCGCTTCTTCTTCGGCGAGCCATTCGACTTCGGCGGTGTTGGCGATCTGCACGCCGCGCGCGCTGACCTGCGACGGCACTGCCTGCACCGGCCGCAAGGTCAGCACCGGGCGCGGCGCGCCGCGGGCCACCGCGGCCTGTGCCGTTGCGGACATGGAGCCGGACGCCGAGCCCGACACCGCTCCGGACATCGCGTCCGGCTCGCGCTCCGCTCCGGGATTCGGCTCCGCATCAGATCCCGCTGTCGACGCGAGGTCCGGCGGCGCGTCGTCCGCATCGGCAGGCGAGGGGGGCATGGCGGCGCGGTTCTGCGGGATTCTCACGACATGCGACGGGCCGGTCAGCACGCTGCGGCGGTTCAGGAGACTTTTCACGGCGGTTCCTCCAGTTGACTCGCCCAAAAATGACCAGACGACACCGGCAATCAAGCGTTCCGGCTAACTGGCGGATGGGGCGGTGAGCGAAAAGCGAAGGCTCGGTGGCGTGTGCCGATCGGCAAGCTCGGCGGCGCCGGCCACGCCATGCTGCGCGTCGGGCGGAGCGAGTCCGCGCGCGCAGCCTCAATGCAGTGTGCGCTGCCGGCCGATGTCGTCGAAGAGCGCGCGGCTCGGTTCCAGCGCGAGCAGCCACGATTCGTCGTAGCCGCTCAGGTTGTCGAGCGCTTCGCGCAGCCGTTCGATCGCGAGCGCGGGAATCTCGACGCGGGCTTCGACGCCGCTCGCGAGTCCGGCAATGCTCGCGAGTTGCACGAGCGCGTCGGCGGCTTCGGCGACGTCGGCGGCAAAGATGAGGTGATTGTTCAGCAACTCGACCAGTCCCGGCGACGCGGCGACCTCGTCGACATTGAGCTGCACGGCCAGAAAGGTGGCATTGTTCATCCTCAACTCCTTGCGGGATCCGGTGGTTTGGGTCCGCGCCGCCCGGGCGCAGCAAGGTTGAGTATAGGTGAGGGTCGCGAGGTTTCAATGGTCACACCATTGCGCCGCCCCGCCGCGCGTGCGCGAGGCGTGCCGGCGACGCGACTTATAATGAGCCTTCGACACCGCGGCGCGCGCGGCCTCCTGCGGCCGCGGTATCACGTTCACGCTCACGCGAGCGGCCGGCGCGGCAGGGCGCCGCCTTCGCGCAGTCTTTACACCGAGTGCCTTTGGGACCATGAAGATCATTCGCAGCAAGAGCTTCACTGCGACGCGCGCCTGGGGCGCGCTCGACATCGCCAATATGGGCGGCATCACGACGCGCCTGCACTGGACCGATCAGCCGTACAAGTGGCATGTCAACGACGGCGAGGAAGTCTTTGCCGTGCTCGACGGCCGCGTGGAGATGCGCTATCGCGAAGACGGCGTCGAACAGGCGGCGATTCTCGAAACCGGCGATGTCTTCTATGCGTCGGTCGGCACGGAGCATGTCGCGCATCCGCTCGGCGCCGCGCGCATTCTCGTGGTCGAGGCGGAGGGCAGCGTCTGAGTCTTGCAGATGCCGGCATGCCGGCGCGCCCGCTGCGGCACGGCGAATGCTAAGGGCATCGATTGAAGTCGATCGAATCACAAGATTGAATCAAAGAATGTCGAGGAAAATCACATGACGAGACCATGGCAATGGACGGGGACTGGAGCGGCTGCGACCCGTGTGCTCGCGGGGGGCGCGCTCTGCGCGCTGCTCAACGGCTGCACCAGTATGCCGTGGGACAGCACACCGTTTTACGGCAACACGCAGTCGCGGCCGACCACGCTCGGCACCGTGCCGGTTCCGGCGGGCTTCTATCGTGTGAATCCCGGCGATACGCTCGCCGGGATCGCCTCGGCATACGGCCACAGGACGCAGGATGTGGCGACATGGAACGGTCTGCCCGTGAATGCGGCCGTCGCGCCCGGACAGGTGCTGCGCGTCGCCCCGCCGATGGCCTCCGGCAGCGTGCTCGCGCCGCCCGTCGGTGTCGCACCCAATCCGGCCACGGCACCCGGCGGCGCGATCGCGCCGGGTGGCCAGGTCAACCCGCAGGCCAACCCGCAGCTCAACCCGCAGGCCAGCCAGGGCGCCCAGCAGGGCGTGCTGCAATGGCCGTTGCGCGGGCCGATCCTCAAGACATTTGCGCCAGGCAGGTCGAACGGCATCGTCATCGGCGGACGTCCCGGCGATCCGGTCAAGGCGGCCGCCACCGGTCGCGTGGTGTATGCCGGCTCGGGCATCGAGGCCTACGGCCCGCTCATCATCATCAAGCACGACGATTCGCTCATTACCGCTTACGGGCAGAACAGCACGCTGCTCGTGAAGGAAGGCGATGCGGTCGCGCAAGGGCAGACCATCGGCGAAGTGGGCGTGGATAGCCACGGCGTCGGCGCAATCCAGTTCGAGGTTCGCCAGAACGGCCAGCCCGTCGATCCCCTCGCCTGGCTGCCGAAGTAGCGCGCCGAGCCGGACCTGCCGGCTCATCCGGCACGCGCGCGGTTCTGCGAGGGCCGCGCAAATTGAATACACTGTGTGGCTCACGAGCCGGCGCCGCGCCTGGCAGCAAACTGAGCGGCAACCAAGCGGCAATTAAGCGGCAACATCCGCAGCGAGCCAAGCACCATGCGAAGCGGCGGGCCGGCCGACCGTCATGGCCTCTCACTCGAAAGACGCACTGGGACACACAATGATCGATTTGCGCAGCGATACCGTAACCCGCCCGACCCCTGCGATGCTCGCGGCCATGTCGGCCGCCGAAACAGGCGACGACGTCTGGGGCGACGACCCGACCGTGCTGCGTCTGCAAGCCACCCTCGCCGAACGCACCGGCAAGGAAGCCGGCCTCTTCTTTCCGAGCGGCACGCAGAGCAACCTCGCCGCGCTGATGGCGCATTGCGCGCGCGGCGACGAGTACATCGTCGGGCAGCTGGCGCACACCTACAAGTACGAAGGCGGCGGCGCGGCGGTGCTCGGCAGCATCCAGCCGCAGCCGCTGGAAAATGCCGCCGACGGCTCCATCCCGCTCGACAAGATCGCGGCCTCGATCAAGCCGATCGACAACCACTTCGCGCGCACCCGGCTGCTGGCGCTGGAAAACACCATCGGCGGGAAGGTGCTGCCCGAGGGCTATGTCGCCGAAGCCGTGCAGCTCGCGCGCGAGCGCGGCTTGTCGGCTCACCTGGACGGCGCGCGCGTCTTCAACGCGGCCGTCGCATCGGGCAAGCCGGTGGCGGCGCTGTGCGCGCCGTTCGATTCGGTGTCGATCTGCTTTTCCAAAGGGCTCGGCGCGCCGGTCGGCTCAGTGCTGGTCGGCAGCCGTGCGCTGATCGACGTGGCGCACCGCTGGCGCAAGGTGCTCGGCGGCGGCATGCGGCAAGCGGGCGTGCTCGCCGCGGCCTGTCTGTACGCGCTGGATCACAACGTCGAGCGTCTCGCCGACGACCATGCGAACGCCGCGCATCTGGCCGCAGGGCTGGAAAGCATCGATCAGGTGAAGGTGCAGTCCGTGGCGACGAACATGGTGTTCGCGCAGTTTCCGCAGCAGCATTGCGCGCCGCTCGAAGCGTGGCTGAAGGAGCGCGGCATTCTCACGCAAATGCTGTACGCGTCGCGCTTTGTCACGCATAAGGACGTGTCGCGTGAGGGCATCGACACGTTTATTGCGGCCGTGAAGGCGTATTTCGCCGCGCGTTGATGAGGGGCGGCGCGAACTATTCAGCGGGACCTGGAGCCATTCAGCGCGACTTATTGCGCGAGAGGTTTCCGTCACGTTGAGCGCCACAGCGGACCGGCATGCCGCGAGAAGTTGCCAGACCGGTACCGACCCACGAAAAAAGCGGGCGCGCTGTGCGAACAGCGCGCCCGCTGTCTATTTCGCCGCAGCTTTCGCCGGCGCGCCCGCGCGATGCGACGGCGCGAGAAGCCGCAGCCCGCTTGCGAGGCTCGCCGCTCCCGCGAAGAACGCACCGGCGCCGAGTGCGAGCGTCGGCCCATGCCGGCCCGCAATGCCGAAGCTCAACGCGACGAGCGCCGCGCCGGTGGTCTGCCCGAGCAGCCGCGCAGTCGCCACAATGCCGCTGGCGCCACCGCTGCGCTCGGGCGGCGCGCTGGCCATCAGCGCTTTCAGATTGGGCGACTGGAAAAAGCCGAAACCCGCGCCGCAAATGGCCATGCGGATACCGATGTCGAACACATGTGGATGCACCGGCAAAAGCGCGAGCGACGCCATGCCCGCCGACATCACCGCGAGCCCGACTGCGCCCAGCAGCCCCGGCGGATAGCGGTCCGATAGACTCCCCGCGAGCGGCGCCGCCAACGCGACGACGACGGGCCACGGCGTCATCAGAAAGCCGGTTTCGACCTGGCTGCGATGCAGGACGTCCTCGAAATAGAACGGCAGCGACACGAACGCGAGCCCCTGCGCGGCAAACGAGCAGACGGCCGTCACCGCGGAAAGCGCGAACACCGGCCGCCTGAACAGATCGACGGGAAGCATGGGCGCGGGGTGGCCGGCTTCCCGGCGAATCAGCAGCGCGCCGAAGACGAGCGTCACTGCCGCGGCGCCCCAGACCAGCTGCGTCGGTGCACGCTGCGCGCCTTCGCCGAGCGCAAAGATCAGCGCGGCGAAGGTCACCACGTTAAGCAGCGCGGCAATTGGATCGAAGTGGTGCGTACCGCGCTCGGTGTGCGGCAAGGCAGGCCACGCGAAGGTCAGCGCCAATAGGCCGAGCGGCACATTGACCGCGAACAGCCACGGCCACGAGGCAACCGACAGAATCAGCGAGGCCACCGTCGGTCCCACCGCAAACGACACGCCCACAATCAGCGCGTTCGTGCCGAGGCCGCGCCCGAGCCGGTGCGGCGGATAGAGAAAGCGGATCAGCGCGGTGTTCACGCTCATGATCGCGCTCGCACCCAAGCCTTGCAGCACGCGGGCGCCGGCGAGCATCGGCAGCGTCGGGGCCATCGAGCAGGCGAGCGATGCCAGCGTAAACAGCGCAATCCCGCCGATATAAATCCGCCGGTGTCCGACGATGTCGCCGAGCGCGGCAAGCGGCAGCAGCGTGGCGACCATCGCGAGCTGGTAGGCGTTGATGATCCACACCGAGGCCGCGGGCGCCGCGTGCAAATCCGCGGCAATGGCGGGCAGCGCGGTGTTGGCGATCGCGGTGTCGAGCGTGGCGAGCGCGACGGCGAGCATGATCGCCGCCATCGCGCGGCGGTTGGCGGCGGACATGGGGGCATCCGCGGGGAAGGGCGGCGCGCACGCGTCGCTGAGTCGATCGGACAAGGCGTGGCTCGTCGGGTCAATGCATGCCGAGGCGCCGCATCGACAGAAAGGCGGTGCGTGGGCGGCAAGCGGGTATGAACGGGAGGAAGCGCGGAGCCGGTTGGGCACACGTCCGGGTCGCCGCGCGGCGAATGAAGCGATTGTTACAGAGACGCGGCAATCGTGCAGGGCAGCGCACGCGTTGTAAGCGGCATGAAACCTGGATCCATGTCTATGTATATGCAACTAACTGTCAGCCCCGCCGGGCGTGCTCGAACTCGGGATGCGCCTTCGCTCACGCGCGGCGTCCGCTGTCGTTTGCCCGCGCGAGCGGTCGCTTGAAGTGCACAGGACCTGGCAGATGAACCGGTCCGATGCGATCACAGCGAGCAGTCATGCGCGCGTCACCGGTCGAAAAAAAATTGCGTGGATGTCATGCGCTGTCCGATGTGCTGTGTCATGTGCGATGTCCCGCGATCCGCGTCGCATCATGTCACGCGCGCGGCCGCCGTCTTCACACTTTGGCCCCACTGCCGAAACAGCCTGATGCACGCGCGCAGTGCCCGTTCACACGCCTCGTGCACCGCGCGCGTGCGCTGCCGCGGGCGTCGTCCCATGCGGCGGTGGACACAGGCGGGCACGGCATGTGCGTGAGGAGCACCCGCTCTCGCCGACATCCGGGAGTCGTAAAATGTCCTACTCTGATTTCTTAACCCGCCCGACCGGCACGCGCCTCCCGTCCGTCATCTGTGCGGTTCGCGTATGTCGCGGCGTTTTTACCCGGAGGCTTCGATGACAGCCGTCGATCTGGAATTCGACCAGCTCAACAGTACCGTCGACGCGCTACGGCGCTCAATTTCCAATCGCATGATGTACGGCGTCGGCAAGGACGCCGTCACTGCGCATCCCCATGACTGGCTGCACGCCGCGGCGCTTGCCGTGCGCGACCGGCTCGTCGCGCGCTGGATGAAAACCACGCGCCTGCAATACGAACAGGACGTCAAGCGCGTCTACTACCTGTCGATGGAATTCCTGATCGGCCGGACCTTTACGAATGCATTGCTCGCGCTCGGCATTCACGATCAGATGAAGGAGGCGCTTGCGAGTCTCGGCGTCGACATGGACGCGCTCATCGACATCGAGCCGGACGCCGCGCTCGGCAACGGCGGTCTCGGCCGGCTGGCGGCGTGTTTTCTCGATTCGATGGCGACACTCGGCATTCCTGGCTTCGGCTACGGCATCCGCTATGAATACGGCATGTTCCGTCAGGAAATCGTCAACGGCGAGCAGGTCGAGGCGCCGGATTACTGGTTGCGCGCGGGCAATCCGTGGGAGTTTCCGCGGCCCGAGATCAAGTACACCGTGCATTTTGGCGGACGCACCGTGCAGCGCGGCGATCAGGTCGAATGGATCGACACGGAGCACGTGAACGCCACCGCGTACGACACGGTGATTCCCGGCTACGCGACCGACGCGACCAACACGCTGCGCTTGTGGTCGGCGCGCGCCACCGACGAACTCGACCTGGGCGCCTTCAACCGCGGCGACTATCGCAACGCGGTGGATACGAAGAACATGTCGGAGAACGTGTCGCGGCTGCTGTATCCGGACGACTCCACGCCGGCCGGCCGCGAGTTGCGGCTGCGTCAGGAGTACTTCTTCGTGTCGGCGACCATGCAGGATCTGATTCGCCGCTATCAGCGCACGCACAGCACCTTCGGGCGCTTCTCAGAAAAGGTCGCGGTGCACCTGAACGACACGCACCCGGTGCTGGCCATTCCGGAACTGATGCGTTTGCTCGTGGACGTGCATCATCTGCCGTGGGACAAGGCGTGGAAGCACGTCACGCAGATCTTCTCCTACACGAATCACACGCTGATGCCCGAGGCGCTGGAAACGTGGGACGTGGAAATGCTGTCGCGGCTGTTGCCGCGGCATCTGGAGATCATCTTCGAGATCAACGCGGGCTTTCTCAAGCATGTGAGCGAGCAGTCGGGTCACGACGGCGAGATGATCCGCCGCATTTCGCTCGTCGACGAATATGGGCAGCGGCGCGTGCGCATGGCGTATCTGGCGATTGTCGCGAGCCACAAGGTGAACGGCGTGTCGAGGCTGCATTCGCAACTGATGACGCGCGACATCTTCGCCGACTTCGCGCGCATTTATCCGGAGCGCTTCACCAATGTGACGAACGGCATTACGCCGCGGCGCTGGCTTTCGCAGGCGAGCCCGTCGCTGTCTTCGCTCATCGATCAGCGAATCGGCACGCATTGGCGCAGCAATCTGTTCGAGCTGGAGCAATTGCGCGAGTTGCGCCACGACAGCAGTTTCATCGAGGCATTCCGTGAAGCGAAGCGCCACAACAAGCTGCGGCTCGTGCAGCGGCTCGCGCATCACACGAAGCTGCATTTCAATCCGGACGCGCTCTTCGATCTGCAGGTGAAGCGCATTCACGAATACAAGCGGCAGTTGCTGAACGTGCTGCATGTGATCGTGCGCTACAACCAGATTCGCGCGAATCCGGAGCGCGACTGGGTGCCGCGTGTGGTGATGTTCGCGGGCAAGGCGGCTTCCGCTTACCGGATGGCGAAGACGATCATCAAACTGATCGGCGATGTGGCCCAGAAGGTCAATCACGATCCGCTGATCGGCGACCGTCTGAAAGTGGTGTTCGTGCCGAACTACGGTGTGAGCGTGGCGGAGCTCATCATTCCCGCCGCCGATCTGTCCGAGCAGATCTCGATGGCCGGCACGGAAGCGTCGGGCACGGGCAACATGAAGCTCGCGCTCAACGGGGCGTTGACTATCGGCACGATGGACGGCGCGAACATCGAAATCTGCGACGCCGTGGGCCGCGAAAACATCTTCATCTTCGGTCACACCGCGGACGAAGTGGACAACCTGCGCGCCGCCGGTTACCGCCCGCGCGAAGTGTACGAAGAGAACGCCGAGCTGCGCATGGCGCTCGACCAGATTCGCAGCGGCTACTTCTCGCCGGACGATCCACTGCGCTTCTCGGATATTTTCCACACGCTGGTGGATTGGGGCGATCACTACATGGTGCTCGCCGATTTCGCCGCGTTTGCAAAAGCGCAAAACGACGTGGATGCGCGTTTCCTCGACAAGCGGGCGTGGACCGAAAGCGCGATTGAAAACGTGGCGGGCATGGGCCAGTTTTCTTCGGATCGAACCATTGCCGAGTATGCCCGCGATATCTGGCACGTGACGCCGCTCGAGCTGAGCTGAACGTCGTCTGCAGGAACCAGAGCCGTGCGTTTTGCAGCGACGCACGGCCTTTTCGTTGCACGAATGCGCTCAGGGCGTGAGCTTTTCGATGGCCTGGCTCGCGTAAAGGCCCAGTTGCGCGCGCGGGAAATCGAACAGCACGTCGATATTCTGCATGCCCATCAGACCGATTACGATGCGGTTCGCGCCCGGCCTTGCCTTGACGATGGCGACCTGCGCATCGTCGTAGCGGTGCACCCAGCCGCCGGAGCCGATCGCCGCGTTGTAATTGCCCTGCGCGAGCACTTTGCCGATGCTGTCGTCGCCGGTCCAGTTCGGCGCGGTGTCGGTTTCCACGCGGATCATGCCGGTGCTCGCGGTCGCGAACACGAGCGGCGCACAGAACGTCATCTTGTCGCCCACGTTGATGCAGCCGCGCGGCCATTGCAGCGTGCCGTCTTTCGCTACCGTCATCGGCACCATCGTGTAGTCCTTCGTGATGGCGCTCGACGGGCTCAGCAGCACATACGGCTTGCCGAACGCGGCGTGCACCAGATAGCGCTCGCCGATGTGGCCGGCGAGCGCGCGCAGCGGATGCGTGCAGCAACTGTCGTCGGGCTGCGCCGCACCGACGCCGAAGAGCCCCGAAAACGCCCAGCCGAATTCGCCGGTGTAGCCGTCCATTGCGACGCAGCGTTTTGACGTGGGCTGGCAGCTCACGGTGTCCACGGCCTGGGCGTCGATCTGCACGGGTTGGGAGCCGGCCACGCGCATCGGTAGTTTGACGGCGGCGCCCGACACCTGCGCGCCGTTCGCGAGCAGCAGCGTGCTTGCCGGCGCGGCGCTCGCATAACTGGAGCCCGGCAGCACCGACTTCAGCACGCGCACGCCTTGCGTGCCCGTATCGAGCGCGACGTAGACCGGCTTGCCGTCCAGTTCGACGGGCAGGCCGAGACGCGCGTGGTCTTCATCGGCACGCTCGACGTGCAGCGGGATCAGCACGCCGTCCTTGCCGCCGTTGATGAGCGAAACGCTCGGGGCCGGCGGCGTGGGCGTCGGGAAATTGACCGCGCAACCGCCAAGCGCGGTCAGCGTGCCCGCCGCGAAGAGCACGAGGGCGCCGAAACGGCGCCCATGACGACGCAAATGCCGGCGCAAATGCCGGCGCAAATGCCGGCGCGCGGCGCAACCAGTGAGAGTAAGCAGGGACATGAGCACGCTCGCAAAAAAGGGCGCTCCCGTGCGAAAGGCGAGGCATGCGGCGGCTATGCGGAGAAAAGCGACGCATCGCGAGGCCTGCAGAAAGGGACGCGCGATAACAGGAGCGGCGACTCTACCCGTGCGTCGGCGGGCACTTGCAAAGATGTGTGAAGGGCGCGGCGCGGAGGCCGCGATGTGCGTGGCGGGTGTCTCGCGCGCGGACGTTGCCGAGGGCTGTTGAATGAGCCCGCGGGCGCGGGCTCGGATTCGCTGATTTGACTCGGTGATTCAGCTCGCTCAGTTGACTCGCCGGGTCAAGTCGCTTGTTTCGGCCGCTTGTTTCGGCCACTTACTCAAACTTTCTGCGCGGCGGAAGCCGCAGCCGCTGCGCCCTTGGCCTCGTTCACGGCCGCGCCGACGCGCTCGACAAAATCGCGATCCACGCTCGAGAGCGCCTCGCGCTCGCCGTCGGCCGTCTGCACCATCAAACGGTGCGTGATGTCCTGCGTGGCCCACGTGAGCCAGCCGACGACGACCAGCATCACGCCGCACACGAGGCCGGCGGGCACGCCCAGCAAGCCGCCGACAATCGCGCCGACAAGTCCCACGACCGAGATGGTGATCGGCAAAACCTTGTTCTTTTGTATGGTGACGACGTGAACGCCGACAATGTCGCGCAGCGGAAAGACCTGCCCAGCGGATGAAAGCGCATTGCGGGTGACCGACACGCCGCGATCGTTGAAAGGGGTTTCCATCGAGTCGAATGCAAGCTGTTGCAAAGGGCGCAGCGTACCAGAAGAAACGGCATGGCAGCTTGCCGCGTTGCCGCAGGCCGCACCCATTGCGCGGCGCTCAGCGCGAAGGGAAGCCGAGCCTGCATCGACGAAACCGACGGCCGGGTGATCTGGTCGAAGTGATGTGGCCGAAGTGATGTGGCCGGAGTTCACATCATGAAGCTGTTCCACGTTACTGCTACCGCGACCGCCGCCGCTGCCCTGGCGTTGCTGCTGGCCGCCTGTTCTTCGTCGGCATGGCCGCCGGCTGGCGAGCCGGTCGCGCAGCACGTTTCATCCGCCGCCGATACAGGCGCCGACACACCTGCAATGCGCACCGCCCAAAACCCGCCGCGCGCCGCGCCGGCGTCGAAGCCGCCGGTATTGAGCGTCGGCGTCAGCGATCCCGACACGCAGTTGATTCTTCCCTGGTTCCTTACCGACATGATCGACGCGGTCAACAGCCATGAATCTTTCGGCGACTTTCTGAACGCGATGAAAGCCGGGCTGTAAGCGGCGCGTTGCCGCTGAACGCGCATTTTGCCGGCGTAGAATGCCGGTACCGCCGAACCGGCCTGCTATTGCCACGCGCCGCCTACCCGTATGGAAATCAAGTGGATCGAGGACTTCATCGCGCTCGCGCAATATCAGAGCTTTTCGCGCGCCGCGGAATTCCGCAATGTCACGCAATCCGGATTCAGCAGGCGGATTCAGTCGCTCGAGCAATGGGTCGGTGCGGAGCTGATCGACCGCAGCAGTTTTCCGCCTGTGCTGACGCCGGCAGGCCAGCTCTTTCGCGAGGTGGCCGAAGACACGCTGGAGAAGCTCTTCGATACCCGAGCGATCATTCGCACCGAACAGCGGATCGCGGGCAAGAGCCTGCAGATCGCGGCGGGGCATACCATTGCGCTCAACTTCCTGCCGTCGTGGCTGAAGGCGCTCGCGGCGCGCTTCGGCGAGGTCCGCGCGCGCGTCGTGCCGACCAACGTGCACGATTCGATCCTGATGCTCGTGAACGGCAATTGCGAACTGATGTTCGCCTACCATCACCCGGAACTGCCGCTGCACCTCGACCCGGTGCGGTATGAGCATGTCACCGTGGGTATCGACACGCTCATGCCGGTGAGCCGGCCGAATCAGCGGTTGGCGCCGTCGTTCCGGCTGCCCGGCACGCCCAAAGAGCCGCTGCCGCATATCTCTTACACGGAAACGAGCTACTTTGGCCGCTGCGTCGCGCTTCTGCTGAGCCGCGCTTCGGCGCCGCCTGCATTACGGCTTCATTACGAATCGGACATGGCCGAGGTCCTCAAGAAGCTGGTTCTGCAAGGCGAAGGCATTGCATGGCTGCCGAAAAGCGCCATTGCCGCCGAACTCGACAGCGATCAACTGGTAGCAGCCGGTCCGTCCGTGTGGAATCTGCAGGTTGAACTGCGCGTGTATCGCGACGCCTCGAACCGCAATGAGTTTATCGAGGCGCTTTGGCAGTATTTGCGCGAAGTGTCGCCCGTGGCCGGCTAGGGTTATCCCGCGTTATGCGAAATTCGCATGACGACATGCAGGACCGGCATTAAGACATTTTTGTTCTTCTCTACCATCCGTTCCGACGGTGGTGCGGCGCCCATGCTGCCGCGCCCGATCGCTTCTCGCGCATCGCGCCCGCGTCGCCCGCGCGGCGCGTCACTCAAGGACGGATGGAAATGAAAAATCGCCTCACTCTGCACATTGCCGCCGGGATGGTGCTCGGCGTCATTGCCGGCTATCTATGCCATAAGAGCCTGCCCGACGCCGCGACGGCCAAGGCCGTGGCCGGATACTTTTCCATCGTCACGGATATTTTCCTGCGCCTCATCAAGATGATCATTGCGCCGCTGGTGTTCGCCACGCTCGTCTCCGGGCTCGCCGGCATGGACAGCGGACAGGATGTGGGCCGGATCGGGCTGCGCTCCGTCGCGTGGTTCTTCTGCGCGTCGCTGCTGTCGCTCGGCCTGGGCCTCGGGCTCGCCAACCTGCTGCAGCCGGGCGCCGGCCTGCATCTCGTGGAGAGCGCCGGTGAAGTCAGCACCGGGCTCAACACGTCCGCATTGAACGTCAAGGACGTCATCACGCATGCATTCCCGACGAGTCTGCTTGACGCCATGGCGCGCAACGACATTCTGCAGATTCTCGTGTTCTCCGTTTTCCTCGGCATCGCGCTCGGTGCGCTGAAGCAGGACAAGCGCGTGATGATCGTCATTCAGGCCATCGACGGAATGGTGCCGGTCATGCTGCGTCTCACCAACTACGTGATGCGCGCTGCGCCGTTCGGCGTATTCGGCGCGATCGCGTCCGCGGTGACGCTGCGCGGCGTGGACGTGCTCTACACCTACGGCAAGCTGATCGGCTCCTTTTACTTCGGCCTCCTGATTCTTTGGGCCGTGCTGATCGGCGCGGGCTATCTGTTCCTCGGGCGCCGCATCGTGCCGCTCCTCAAAGCCGTGCGCGAACCCGCCATGCTCGCCTTTTCGACCGCGAGCAGCGAGGCCGCGTATCCTCGCCTGACCGAGCAGCTCGAGAAATTCGGCGTCGACAAGAAAGTGGTCGGCTTCACGCTTCCGCTCGGCTATGCATTCAATCTCGACGGCTCGATGATGTACCAGGCCTTCGCCGCGATCTTCATTGCACAGGCGTTCGGCGTCGACATGCCTGTGTCGCAGCAGATTTTCATGCTGCTCGTGCTGATGCTGAGCAGCAAGGGCATGGCGAGCGTGCCGCGCGGTTCGGTCGTGGTGGTCGCGGCGGTGGCGCCGATGTTTCATCTTCCGGTTGCAGGCGTGGCCATGGTGCTCGCCATCGACCAGATACTCGATATGGGCCGCACGATGACGAATGTGATCGGCAATAGCGTGGCGACGGCGGTGATCGCGAAGTGGGAAGGCAAGCATGTGACCGCCACGGCCGGGTCCGCGGCCTTCGAGCCCGTTGAGGCCGTCGAGTCCCTGGAGCACGTCGAGGCTGCGGCGAAATGACTTCGGCCATGAGCGCCAGCTCGCGCAAGTACGGCGTGGTCGGCGGACTCGGGCCGCTCGCGAGCGCGGATGTGTTCTTCAAGCTCGTGAAAGCCATGCCTGTTTCGGCCGATGCGGGCCATGCCGACGTGATCTTCCAGCAACATCCGTTTCCGGGCGCCAGCACGGCGAGCGCCGCCACGACGGAGCGCAAGCTGTATATCTTCGACATGATCCGCGACTTCGAGAAGCGGGGCGTGACGACGGTGGTGCTGCCGTGTTTTCTGAGCCATACCTATATCGACGAATTGAAGGCGAACACGAGCCTGCAAATCGTGGATATGGTCGACGCGGTGCTTGGCCATGTGCGCCGGAAGTTCCCGGGGCGCACGCGCATCGGCGTGCTCGCCTCCGACTACACACGTGAAAAGCGCCTATTCGAGCGCTACTTCTCGCCGTGCGAACTGGAGGTGCTGCACCCGCGCCTGCAGAAGGGCGTCGATCGGGTGACGCAAGCCGTGTATGGCCCCGAAGGCATCAAAAGCGGCAACTTGCGCGGGCTGCCGGTCGACCTGTTGCGCCGTGCCTGTGTGGACCTCGTCCAGCAGGGCGCGCAGGTGATCGTCCCGGGCATGACCGAGATTGCGCTCGTCGCCGATCAGATCGGCGAGCTCGGCGTGCCGCTGGTCGACTCGAACCTCGCCTATGCGCAGCACGTGGTATCGGGGCAATACGACGCGCCCGCGGAGGTGTTCAAGCTCGGCGTGGTGGGCGGCGTCGGCCCAGCGGCGACGGTGGACTTTCTCGACAAGATCGTGCGCAACACGCCCGCCCGCCGGGATCAGGATCATGTGAAGCTGCTGGTCGAGCAGAACCCGCAAATTCCTGACCGCACGGAGAACCTGATCGGCGAGGGTGCGGATCCGACGGTGTCGCTGTATGCGACCTGCAAGCGGCTGGAAGAGGGCGGCGCGGACATCATCGCGATTCCGTGCAACACGGCGCACGCGTTTGTCGAACGCATTCAGCCTTATCTACGCGTTCCGATTGTGAACATGCTGACGGAAACGGTCCGCTACGTGCACGAGCATTATCCGGCTCAACGCAAGATCGGTGTACTCGCAACGTCCGGCACCATGGCGAGCGGCGTGTATGAAAAGGCGCTCGAAGCGCAGGGGCTTCAGCAGATTGCGCCCGAACCGGCTTTGCAGTCGCGCGTCATGCAAGCCATCTACGGAAAGCAGGGCGTCAAGGCGGGCTTTACTGCCGGTGCATGCCACGACGACATTGCGGCCGCCGTGGAAGGCCTGATCGACGAAGGCGTAGAAGTGATCGTGCTCGGCTGCACCGAATTGCCGCTGCTGCTGCCGCATGCCGAATTCGTCGGCAGTGGCGGCGCTCGAGTCACGCTGATCGATCCGACCGATGTTCTCGCGCGGCGCTGCATTGCGTATGCGCTTGCAGCGCGCGAAAAGCGGTAAGGCGTCGCGGCGCACCGATCGTTCGTAGCACTACACGATCGCCACGCCGCACTCCTTGAATGCTTTGCGCAATCCCAGCTGCGGGTACGCGCTTTCCAGCGTGCGCATGTCGGCGCGCATTTCCTCGACGATCCAGTCGCGCACATTGGCAACGATGGGTCGCAACGGCCGGTTCGCGGGCGATACCAGACAGCAGCGCCGGTGCGTCACGATGATCTCCTCCTCCGCGGGCACCAGCGCGCGCTGCGAGAGCCAATGCGACACCACGTTCAGCCAGCCGAGCGCGACGCCCTGGCCGAGTAGTGCGGCCTGCACGACGATCGCGTAGTCATTGAAGCTGAGCATGCCCGCCACGCGCCGGCCGTGCTGCTCGAACGCACCGAAGCGGTGATGCCAGCCGCGCTCTTCGTCGTCCATCACGATCACGGTGTCGCCGTGCTCGCGACCCGCTTCGCTTTGCGCCGTTTCCTGATAACGCGGGTTGCACACGGGCATGAGCGTTTCGGGCATGACCAGCACGCTGTTGTCGTCGATCTCGCCGGCGTGCTGAAAGCGCATGCCGAGATCGACGTCGACGAGCGGGCCGCCGATGCGCCCCGAAATGAGCTGGAACCTCAGATCAATCGACGGAAACGCCTCGTTCAGGCGGCTCATGCGCGGCATCAGCCAATGCGTGGTGAAACCCGTGGACACCGACAGCGTGACCGATTCCACGCCCGTGGCGCGCGCCTCGATTTCGCGGATGGCGCTTTCTATGCCGTTGAAGCCTTCCGAGATCTTGCGATACAGGATGCGTCCGTTCTCGGTGAGCTCGATGCCCCCGCGCACGCGTTCGAAAAGGCGCACTCCGATGTGATCTTCCATGCGCGCGAGCATGCGGCTCACGGCGGGCTGGCTCACATAGAGTTCTTGCGCCGCACGGGTGAAGTTGCCGCAGCGCGCGGCGGCTTCGAAGACGAACAGCGCATTCGCGCTCGGCAGTTTTTTGCGTAGATTCGGCATGACTTGATGTTATGCCTGATCCAACAATTTGGGAATTGCCGCCAAAAAGTTTGCCACCTATATTTTCCCTAACGCAGCCCCTTTGGCGAGAAAGAACGCAATGGACGCACGAGCGAAAACGGGAGTTTCCATCCGGTCGGCAGGCAAGCGCTACGGTCCGGTGGTCGCGCTGGACGACGTTTCGCTCGACATCGAGCCCGGCGAATTCGTGTCGCTACTCGGGCCGTCCGGCTCCGGCAAGACGACGCTGCTCGGCATTCTCGGCGGCTTCGTTCAGCCGAGTTCCGGTTCGGTGTGGGTCGGCGAGCGTGACATTACATTTGCGCCGCCGCACAAGCGCAACATCGGCATCGTGTTTCAGAACTACGCGCTGTTTCCGCACATGACGGTCGGCGAGAACGTCGCGTTTCCACTGCGCGCGCGTCGCGAGCCGAAAGCCGGCTGGGCGAAGAAGGTGGCGGACGCGCTCGCCATGGCCGAACTGAGCGGCTACGAGGGGCGCAACATCGCCCAGCTTTCCGGCGGTCAGCGTCAGCGGGTCGCGCTCGCGAGGGCGATGGTCTTCGAGCCGCAGCTGATTCTGATGGACGAGCCGCTCTCCGCGCTCGACAAGCAGCTGCGCGAAACCATGCAGATCGAACTCCGGCGACTGCATCGCAAGCTCGGGGCGACGATTGTCTACGTGACCCACGACCAGCGCGAGGCGCTCACCATGAGCGACCGCGTGGCCGTGCTGAAAAACGGCAGGCTCGTGCAGATCGACACGCCTGAGCGTCTGTACGACCGGCCTTGCGACGCGTTCGTCGCGAGCTTTATCGGCGAGGCGACGCTGCTCAATGTGAGCCGCGCCGGCGAAGACGCCGTGCGGCTCGGCGACGCGGTGTTGCGCACGGCCCACCCGTTGCCGCGCGGCGAGCGTTTGCTGCTTGCCGTGCAAACCGAAAAGCTCGTGATCGACGGCGGCGCGGCTCATGACGCAAACCGGCTGTCGTGCCGCGTGACCGAAGTGCTGTATCAGGGCGAGAGCCTGCGCGTTTTCGCGGCGCTTGCCGACGGCACGTCGATCAGCCTGCGCCAGCCCGGCAATCACGACGCCCGCCGCCGCATTCCGTCACCCGGCGAGCCGATGACCGTGGTGCTCGATCCCCAGGACACAATTGTCGTGCCCGCCTGATTTCTCCGCTGCCCACTCGAGGCATTTACGTCTTACGAAACTCGCGCAACCGCAAAGGATGATGCAATGAAGCTCACCGATTTCAAGGTCCTGACGTTCGATGTCGTCGGCACGCTGATCAATTTTGAAAAGGGCGTGCTCGCGTCCGTACGGCGCCTCGGCGGGGCGGCGGCGAAAGACCTCACCGACGACCAGATCTTCGAGCCGTATATGCGCGGCCGTGCGAAATATCCGGGCCGCTCGAGCCATGAGATGGCGAACGTGTATCTGTCGCTGGCAAAAGAGCTCGGCTTGCCCGACGACGCGCAATCCGCCGCGGCATTCCAGCGCGACGTGCTGGAATGGCCCGCCTTCGAAGACTCGGTGGAAGCCCTGAAGCGCCTGCGCAAACACTACCGGCTCGTCGCGATGACGAATGCGGACCGCGTCGCGTTGTCGGCCTACGCGCACACGCTCGGCGATCCCTTCGACGACACCGTGTGCTGCGACGAGACCGGTGTCGCGAAGCCGGATCCGCAGTTCTTTGCCTATAACCGTGGACGTCAGGCTGCGTTCGGCTTCAAGTTCAACGAGATTCTGCACACCGCGCAGAGTCAGTATCACGATATCGGCGTTGCGACGAAGCTCGGTTACGCGACGTGCTGGATCGAGCGCCGCCAGGGCATGAAGGGCTTCGGCGCGACGCCGGTGCCGGAAGCCGTCACGACGCCGACCTTCAAATTCGCGACGCTCGGCGCGCTCGCCGACGCCGTCGAAGCCGAAGCGCGCGCCGCTTAACGCCATGCTCGCGCCCGCCGTTCACAACCCGTCGCAACGCCCACAGCCGGATTCGTTATGGCGGGCGATGGCGGCGCGCTCGGCTCACAAGCTCGCGCCCGTCAGCATGGGCGCGCCGCTCGCGCGCGATCTTTCCGTCGACGTGGCCGTGATCGGCGCGGGCTACTCGGGTCTCGCGGCCGCCTACGCGCTGCAAAAGCGCGGCGTCGACTGCGCGGTGTTCGATGCGAACCCGGTCGGCTGGGGCGCGAGCGGGCGCAATGGCGGCGTGGTGTCGTCGAAATTCCGCTTGTCGTTTCCGCTGATCGACAAGCTGCACGGACTGGACACCGCGAAGCGCATGCACCGTCTCGCGCACGAAGGCGTGCGCGTGGTCGAATCGCTCGTCGACGAATACGGGCTGGAACGCGCGCATTTCGAGCATACCGGCAGCCTGCGTTGCGCGCATACCGAACGCGCGTTCGCGTCGATTCGCGCGGAGGCGGATTGGGTGCGCACGCAACTAGGCGACGCGTCGATGAGCGTGCAATCGCGCGAGGAAGTGACGCGCGAGACGGGATCGGCGGGATTTGTCGGCGGCGTGCTGAGCGCGGACGCCGGCACGATCCTGCCGCTCGAATATGTGTGCGGTATCGCGCGGGGTCTCACGGCGCGCGGCGTGCCGATTTACGAAGCCACGCCGATCGTCGAGATCGCGCGGTCGCTGCGTGGCGCCGGCGGCGCCGTGCTGCGCACGCCTGGCGGCGTTGTGCGCGCGAAGCAGGTGATCGTCGCGACCAATGCGTATTCGGATCTCACGTCGGCGACCGCCGCTTATCAGCGTGAACTCGTGCCGTTTCGCAGCGCAATGATCGCGACCGCGCGGCTCCCCGCAGAACTGGATGCGCGCCTCATGGTGCAACGCCGCAGCTATACGGAAACGCGCCGCATGATGAAGTGGTTCCGCAAGGTGGACGGCCGCATGCTGTTCGGCGGACGCGACGCATTCGGCAAGGAAGGACAGGCGACCGGCTTCGACGCGTTGCGGCGCGCGATGGTCGCGCTGTTTCCCGATCTCGCGGATGTGCAGATCGAATACAAATGGTCGGGCTATGTCGGCATGACCTTCAACGCCCTGCCGCATGTCGGACGAAGCGACGACCTCACGACCTTCTGTCTGGGATATAACGGCGCCGGCGTGGCCATGGCGAGCCTGCTCGGCCAGCATGCGGCGGCGCTCGCGCTTGGCGACGCGCCGGAACTCGCATTGCTCGGCCAGCAAGGCTTGCGGCCCGTGCCGTTTCATTCGCTGCGCGCGCCGGGCGTTCGCGTGGTGGCCGCGTGGTATCAGTTTCTCGACGCCGTGGGTGCATGATGACGACAGCCAAACGGATTTTCCAGGAACCCGCCTTGATGCAGACGACCGCGACGGACCCGTCGGTCCGCCATCAGCAACGCGAAGATCGCGCGATGCTGCTCTTGCTCGTGCCCGCGCTTTTCGTCGTCGTGGTGCTCCTGGTCGTGCCGCTCGCGTGGCTGTCGTGGCAGTCCATCTGGCAAGACGGCGGCTTCACGCTCGTCAACTATCGGCGCATCTTCACCGGCACCTATCTCGACACGTTCCTGCTCACATTCAGGCTTAGCGTGATCGTGACCGGCGTGACGCTGCTGCTCGGTTATCCCGTTGCCTATTTTGCGTCCTCGGTCTCGCCGCGATGGAGCGCGCTGATACTCGGCATGGTGATCCTGCCGTTCTGGACCAGCGTGCTCGTGCGCACCTACGCGTGGCTCGTGCTGTTGCAGCGCACTGGGCTCATCAACAAGGCGCTGCTGGAAATGGGGCTCGTGGATCGCCCGGTGCAACTTGCGTACAACCAGTTCGGCACCATTCTCGCGATGGTGCATATTCTGCTGCCGTTCATGGTGCTCCCGCTTTATTCAGCCATGCAGAAGATTCCCGCGAATCTTTCGCAAGCCGGCGCGAGTCTCGGGGGCTCGCCCTGGCACGTGTTCTGGCGCGTGTTTCTGCCGCTGTCGATGAGCGGCGTCGTCGCGGGCGTCACGCTCGTCTTCGTGCTGTGCCTCGGTTTTTACATCACGCCCGAACTGATGGGCGGCGGCAAGTCGATCATGGTGTCCATGGTGGTGAGCCGCAATGTCGAGATCTACAACAGTTGGGGCGCGGCGAGCGCGGTCAGCGTCGTGCTGCTGGTGTGCGTGTTCGCGATCTTCTATGCCGCGAGCCGCGTGATTCCACTCGAAAAGACCCTGGGTGCAAAATGAACAGGATTCCGCTCGGCAGAGTCGTACTCGGTGCGGTCGTCGTGCTGATTCTCGTGTTCCTGATGCTGCCGGTGCTGATTGTCGTGCCGCTGTCGTTTTCGGACACGCGCTTCATGACGTTCCCGCCGCCCGCCTATTCGTTGCGCTGGTATCACGCGTTCTTCGATAACCCCGCATGGATCGAAGCGGCTCGCGTGACGCTTACGGCATCTGTGTGTGCGGCGCTCCTCGCCACGCCGCTCGGCGTAGCCGCGGCCTACGCGATCCAGCACGGCACGCATTGGTCGATGCGCTATCTGCGCACACTGCTGATGTTGCCGCTGATGGTGCCGATCATCATCGTCGCAGTGGGTGTGTTCTTTGTGTTCACGCAGGCGGGGTATGTGAACACGCTCGGCGGGCTGATCGTCGCCGATACGATGCTGGGGTTGCCGTATGTGCTGATCTCAGTCGGCGCGGACTTGCGCACGTTCGACCGCACGCAGGAAATGGTGGCGCGCAGTCTCGGCATGAATCGCCTGCGCAGCTTCCTCGCGGTGACGCTGCCGCAGATCAAGGCGAGCGTGATTTCAGGCGCGGTGTTCGTGTTCATTCAGGCGCTCGACGAAACCGTGGTCGCACTCTTCATTTGTGGCGGCACGAATCAGACGCTCACGCGCCGCATGTTCGTCACGCTGCGCGACGAGATCGATCCCACCATCGCCGCGATCAGCACCATGCTCACTGCGCTCACCTTGTGCCTCGTGATGATCGTCGTCGTGAGCCGGCGTTCGGCGAACGCGCGCGCGTGATCTGTTTTCATTTCATCGAATTGGGAAGCGGATGTCGAATGCACTGAAGTTTTATATCGACGGCGCCTGGGTTGCGCCGTTCGGCGAGGCGCGCCTCGCCGTAGTCGATCCCTGCACGGAAGAGCCGTTCGCCGAAATAGCGCTCGGCAATGGGGACGATGTGAACCGCGCGGTCGCCGCGGCAAGACGCGCTTTCGCGTCGTTTTCGCTGACGTCGCCCGCGGAACGCATCGCGCTGATTCGCCGCGTACTCGATGCCTACATGGCGCGCTACGACGACATGGCGGACATCATCTCGCGTGAAATCGGCGCGCCGAAAAAGCTCTCGCACGCGTGGCAGGCGGCGCTCGGCAAACGTCACCTGGAAGAACTGCTGCGCACCTGCGAGCGCTTCGCGTGGCAGCGCAAGAAGGGCACGACGCTCGTCAATCATGAGCCTATCGGCGTGGTCGCTCTCATTACGCCGTGGAATTGGCCCATCAATCAGATCGTCTGCAAGGTTGCGCCCGCAATTGCCGCGGGCTGCACGATGGTGCTCAAGCCGAGCGAGGTGTCGCCGCTGAACGCCGTGCTGTTCGCCGAGATACTCGAAGCCGCGGGCGTGCCGCCCGGCGTGTTCAATCTCGTGAACGGCGACGGCCCGACTGTCGGTGCGGCGCTCTGCAGCCATCCGGACGTCGATATGGTGTCCTTTACCGGCTCCACGCGCGCGGGCGTCGAAATCGCGAAGCTCGCGGCGCCGACCGTCAAGCGCGTGCACCAGGAACTGGGCGGCAAATCCGCCAACATTCTTCTCGACGATGTGGACTTCGAAGCCGCCGTCACCTCGGGCGTGAATTCGTGCTTCAGCAACAGCGGCCAGTCATGCAACGCGCCGACGCGCATGCTGGTGCCCGCGGCGCGGCACGACGAGGCCGTGCGCATTGCCGGGCGCGCGGCGGCCGCGCACCGTGTCGGGCCCGCGAACGACGACGCCACCACGATGGGTCCGGTGGTCAGCGACGTGCAATACGCGCGCGTGCAGCGGCACATCGCAAAGGGTATCGAAGAAGGCGCGCTGCTCGCCGCTGGCGGCCTGGGCCGTCCCGAGGGTTTGACGCGAGGCTACTACGTGCGGCCGACGGTCTTCGCAAACGTCGACCCGTCCATGACGATTGCACGCGAAGAGATCTTCGGCCCGGTGCTCGCCATCATGCCGTATCGCGATGAGGAAGACGCCATCGTCATGGCCAACGACACCCCGTTCGGTCTCGCCGCGTATGTTCAGTCGGCGGATCAGGCGCGCGCCCGCCGCGTGGCATTCCGCCTGCGCGCGGGCAGCGTGTATCTGAACTATCCGTCGTGGGACGCGGGCTCGCCGTTCGGCGGCTACAAGCAATCCGGCAACGGCCGCGAATACGGCGAGTGGGGCCTCGAAGCGTTTCTCGAAGTGAAGGGCATTGTCGGCTACGGCGACTAGGCACTAATCGACGGCATGGCCGCGTCCGCGCAACAGATCGGCGATGCGTTCGGCGATCATGATGGTCGGCACGTTGGTGTTCGCGCAGGGAATGGACGGCATCAACGATGCGTCGCACACATGCAGGCCGTCCACGCCGTAGACCGCGCCGCATGCATCGGTGACCGCCAGCGGGTCGTCGGCGGCGCCCATGCGGCAGGTGCCCGACGGGTGCCATGTGCCGCCCACCGAACGCGTGACGAACTGCGTGAGCGCGGTATCGTCGGCGAGTAGCTGGTCGAGTGTCACGCCTTGTGTGACCACGCGACGCACAAGCGACGCGCGCAGCGGCCCCGCGATGTCCAGCAGCGCCGAAAGCGCACCGCGTTGCAATGCGTTCCAGGCGCCAGGCACCGCAACGGCCGCGACCCGCGGCGAGTAGCTCGATGGAAACAACGTGTCGCGATGCACGGCCATTGTGGGCGCGGCGAGCGTCTGTGCGCCGAAACGCAGTGCGAGCTTCAGCCGTTCGAGATCGCGCGCATCGGACAGCATGGCGAAATCGACGTCGGGCTCGTCCAGTGCGCTCGCCGATTTGAGCTTCAGACGTCCGCGCGAATACGATTTGTTGACCCAGAAGAACAGGGTGCCCAAGCGATAGCCGACCGAATGCCAGCCCGAGCGCGACAGGATGGCGCCGTGCATGTCGCCGGGCACGGTGCCGGGGAGTCCCGATGAAAAACGCACGATAGCCTGCTCGTGATGCTCGTCGGGAAACGGCGTGCGAGCGGCGCGGGGCAGAAACGCCGACACCGCGATGGACGGATGCTCCATCAGATTGCGGCCCACGCCTTCGCGATGCACGAGGACGTCGATGCCGAGTGCGGCGAGCTCGTTGGCTGGACCAATGCCGCTTCGGAGCAACAGCGCGGGCGAGTGAATCGCGCCCGCGCTGACGATGACGCAGCCGGCCCGCAAGTCATGATGCGTGCCGTCGGGCCGCAGCATGCGCGCGCCCACCGCGCGCCTTTGGTCGAACAGGATGCGCTGCGCGATCTCATCGGTGCGGATGATGAGATTGGGCCGTGCTCGCACGGTGTCGTCCAGATAACAGACGGACGTGGGGATGCGTTCGCCTTGGGCGCTCACCGCAATGGAGCCGATAAAGGTGCCGTCCTGCCACGGGCCGTTCTGGTCTTCGCGCAGCGGATAGTCGTGCTTTAACGTATCCAGCACGGCTTTCACGAAGGGCGAGACACGCGGCCATGCCGTTCGCTGGATGCGTAGCGGGCCGTGCGCGCCGTGCAGGTCGCGATGGTCGGGGCCGTCGAAGTCGCAGTCGGTTTCGAGCTTGCGAAAATAAGGCAGACACGCTTGCCAGTTCCAGCCTTGTGCGCCGAGAGCTTCCCATTCGTCGTAGTCGGCGGGCGCGCCGCGGTTCGCCATGAGCGCATTGATCGCCGAGCCGCCGCCCAGAAGCCGCGCCTGTTCATAGCGGCGCAGCGCGGCAGGCGCGCTCATGCGCGCTTTCAATTGCTGCCATAGGTTGGCCGTATCCAGGTACGCACGGCCCGGATAGCGGCTGCGAATCTCGGCGGGCATGGTCACCTGCGAGATATTGCGGCCGGCTTCGACGAGGCACACGCGCTTGCCCGCATCTTCGGAGAGACGCGCGGCAAGCACGCACCCCGCCGAACCGCCGCCAAGAATCAGATAGTCGATCACGTCGGATGAATGAAGACCGCGTTAAAGCAAGCCGAAAAAAGCAGAACGCCCGCGATGAACCGGAATCACGCGGGCGCATGAATGGCGATGGAAGGACAGCCGTTAAGCGTTACTGCATGAACTTCAGCCAGCGCGCTTTGGCCTGAATGCCTGCATCGGACGCCCACCAGTCTTCGGACATCAAGGCCTGCTTTGCAGCATTCTCGGGCGAGCTTGGCAATTCGCTCGCGCGCTTGGGCGTGATCTTGCCGGTCTTGAACGCAGCCGGATTGCCGGGACCATAGTCGATGTAAAGCGGCAGATTCGCTTGCAGGTCCGGCGAAACGGCGGTGTTCAGGAAGCGCATGGCGTCGTTCAGATTCGGCGCGTTCTTCAGTACGCACAACTGCGTGTTTTGCAGAATGCCGTCATTGAAGGTGAAATCGACATCGGGATTGTCCTTGCGCACCGCGCTTGCGCGGCCGTTCCAGATCATCGTCATGTCGACTTCGCCGTCGTGCAGCAATTGCGCGGACTGGCCGCCGGAGGTCCACCACACCGTAATGTCGGGCTTGATCTGCTGCAGCTTCCTGAACGCGCGGTCCACGTCGAGCGGATAGAGCTTGTCGCGCGGCACGCCGTCCGCGAGCAGCGCGGCTTCAAGTACTGTTTGCGGGTCGTTGCGCAGCGCCCGCGTGCCCGGGAATGCCTTCACGTTCCAGAAGTCGGCCCAGCTTTGCGGCGTCTTTTTCAGCGTCTTCTTGTTGTAGCCGATCACCGTCGAATAGAACTCGTACGCAACCGAATAAGGCGTGCGGTACTTCTCAGGCATCGCGGCGGCGTTGGGGAGCTTCGCGAAGTCGAGCTTTTCGAGCAGTCCCTCGCGGCCGCCTCGCAGACAGTTCGAGGTGGGCGTGTCCACCACATCCCAGATCGGTTTGCCGGTCGCGGCCTGCGCCTTGATCTGCGGCCACGCGTCCGGAATGCTGTCCTGATTGATGGTGATGCCCAGCTCCTTCGCCGCCGGGTCGAGAATGGCTTTGGTCTGGGCTTCCTGATACGTGCCGCCCTGCGACACGAAAGTGATTTTTCCCGCGGCGAGCGCGGGCGCCATGCTCGCGACGCTCAACACCAGAGTCATGGCAAACGGGCGCAACCTTGGCATGCTGATCACGACTTCTCCTCGATACGGTTGAAGCGAAAAGACATCATCCAGGTCGGCGCTTTCACCGCTGCGGCTTGAAACCGAAGGAGCGAAGAGCGCGGGCTTGAATGGAAATATAGTGAGCCAATTCGAGCGGAGCAACGCCGCAATTGTTGGAGTGGCCATGACATGGTGTTATGTCAGCCCCTTTGCGGTGGATGTGGCGGTGGTCGCCGTGGTGGTGCCGTTGGCTCGCTGCGCCGTCGAGTTGTTGCCGGCGCGGCGCCAGCGCGCGCTCTGCCTGCCTAGCCTTGATTGCTCTCGCCGTGCTTGTCGATGCGCGCCATCACATTCGCGACGATCCGGTCGCAGCGCGCCCCCGCAAAGCCGAAGATTTCGCTGCTGGCGATGTCGATGTCTCGCGCGAGCGTCTCGCGCAGCAGGCTCCTGGCGCGAAAGTGCCGGCTGCGCACGGTGGCTTCGGCAATGTCGAGGCACTGCGCGGTTTCCTCGACGCTGAGCTCTTCGACGGTGCGCAGTATGAACACCGTGCGAAAGGATTCCGGCAGTTCGTCGAGCTTGCGCTCGAGCAGCGCGCGCATTTCCGCACGCGCTACTGCGCTGTCGGGTGGCTCGGAGTCGGAAGAGTGCATGGCTTCAATATCGATGTCGGCGGTGTTCGAACTGACCATAGGGACGACGTTCTCGCGGCGGGCATGGCGGCGCAGCCGGCCATAACATTCGTTCAGCACGAGCCGCGAGAGCCACGTCGACAACGCCGCGTCGCCGCGAAACTGGCCGAGCGAGCGGTAGGCATGGAGGTACGCGTCCTGCAGCGCGTCTTCGGCCTCGGCGTCGTCGCGCAGTGTGGCCCGCGCAAGCCGGTACAGCCGGCGGTTGTACCGGCGCATCAGCGGTTCGAACGCCGCGCGATCGCCCGCGACAATGCGCTGTACCAGGGCAAGGTCGTCCTCCGCGGCGCTGCGCGTGGGCGGCAGGTTCGCTGTTTCGGTCATCGTCTGCCGGCTCTCACTGGACGCTCAGCGCGCCGTGCATGGTCGGATGAAACGTGCAGCCGTACGCATAGCTGCCGGCCTTGGCCGCCTCGTAAGACCAGGAAGCGTTGGCCGCAATGCTGCGCGAATCGAACGCATGCGTGTCGGCGGTTACGGTATGTGCAAACAGATCCTTGTTGATCCATACGACGCGGTCTCCTCGCTTCACCGTCAATGTTGACGGATTGAACTGCATATTCTCGATCGTGACGACATAGGTCTTCGGCGCGGCAAGCGCATGGCTAGACGTGGCCGCCCACACCGGCATGAATATCGCAGCCGGCATCGTGCAGGCGAGCAGCACGCGCGCGAGCGTGCGATTGCGCGGCGCAGCGCATCGGCTAGCCACTGCTTTTCTCCAGCGACGCCTGCAAATGCTTCGCATGCCCCAGATGCGCGACGAAGGCAGGCCGCACCTTGACGAGCAGCGCTTTCAGCTCCTCGTTCTTCGCACTGGGAATCAGCGTTTTATCGAGCGTGTCGAGCACGGTTTCATGGTAGGTCACTTCGTGATCGATGTAGGCGCGATCGAACGCGGCGCCTTTCAGTTTTTTCAGGGCCGCGAGGTTCGCGTCGCCGCCTTGCTTGAGGCTCTGGCTGGTAGCGTTGTCCTCGGGCGTCACGTTGAGTTTGTGCACGAGGGCACTGGCGGATTGATTGACGGCGCTGTGGTCGGTGACCATCTGTTTGGCGAACGCCTTGACGTCGCTCGATTTCGATCGCGACTCGGCGAGCTTGCCCGCGTCGATATCGACCTGATTGGCCGTGACGACGATGGCCGCGATCTGCGAATCGCTCGGACCGGCGCTTTGCGCCCAGCTACTAAGACTGACGAACGCCAGTGCGGCCAACCAGTGTGGATGGAACAGTTTCATGCGGATTCTCCCGTGTAGCCAACGTTATGTTGCATACGACGTTGGATGTCACGACGGAGAATCCCGTTCCCGGATGAAATGCGAGCGGGCGCGCAGCTTCAGTGGCTGTGCCGCTCGCCGGCTGCGACGGGCGTCTGTTTCGATTGCCGGCTCAGCATCAGCGTCACGACGGCGGATACGGCGAGCGTCGCGCCGACCACGTACAGTCCCGCCGAATAGCCGCCCGTCACGTTCTTGAGCCAGCCGATCGCGAACGGACCGACGAAGCCGCCGAGATTGCCGATAGAGTTGATCATCGCGATGCCCGCCGCCGCGCCGGCGCCCGACAGGAACATGCTGGGCATGGCCCACAGCGGCGCCTTGGCCGCGCTGATGCCGACGTTCACGACCACGAGAGCCAGCACGATCATCAGCGCGGTCGCCGCGTTGCCCGCGAACACGAAGCCGAGGCAGGCCAGCACGCACGGAATCACGACGTGCCACGTGCGCTCTTCGGTGCGGTCCGAGTGCTTCGCCCACAAGATCATTGCGATGACGGCGACGATGCTCGGTATGCCCGCAAGCAGTCCTGTTTCGAACGAGTCGAAGCCATACTGCTTGATGATTAGCGGCGCCCACAAACCGAGCGTGTACAAACCGGCTGACGTGCCGAAGTAAATCAGCGCGAGCGCGAGAACACGCGGATCGCGCAGCGCACTCCATGCGCCGGCCGTGTGGCCCGCGTGCGATTGACGCGCGTCGGCTTCCGTCTTCAGTTTCGCGACCAGCCAGTCGCGCTCTTCAGGCGCGAGCCATTGCGCTTTGGAAGGCGTGTCGGTCAGATACTTCAGCACGAAAAAGCCAAGAATGACCGCGGGCAGCGCTTCGAGGATGTAGAGCAGTTGCCAGTCCGCGAGACCTGCGATGGGCGGCAGCTTCATGATGGCGCCGGAAATCGGCGAGCCGATCGCCGTGGAAATCGGTGCGGCGGCCATGAACCAGGCGGCGGCGACGGCGCGCTGACGCGTCGGAAACCACAGGCTCAAATACAGAATGATGCCGGGAAAGAAGCCCGCTTCGGCGACACCGAGCAAAAAGCGCAGCGCGTAGAAGCTGTTCGGCCCGACGACGAACGCGGACGCCAGCGAGACGATGCCCCAGGACACCATTACGCGGGCAATCCAGCGGCGCGCGCCGACCTTGTGGAGAATCAGGTTCGACGGAACCTCGAACAGGAAGTAGCCGATAAAGAACAGCCCGCCGCCGAGCCCGAATGCGGTCGGCGAAAGGCCGATGGCCTTGTTCATCGTCAGCGCGGCGAAGCCCACGTTGACGCGGTCGAGGAAGCTCACGAAATAGAGCAGCATCACAAACGGGATGATCCGCAGCATGAGCTTGCGGGACACCCGGCTTTCGAGGTCGGTCATCATTGTCTCCTCCTTGGGAGGCCTAAGCGGTGCGCCTTGTGAAAGGCGGCAAAGCGAAGCGCGCCGCAGCCGTCGAATGCGGCTGTTCTCCGGCTGCTGTCCGGCAGCAGGCCGGGGACGCGCCTCGCGCGGCGAACCTGTCGCGCATATCAGGCCGATGTGCAGGCCGATTTGCAGACTTATGCGGCGTTCGCGGCGGGCGCCGCGGCTCGCTCGATGAATGCGCACACCACGGCGGTCACCTGCGCGGTGGTCGCCGTGCCGCCGAGGTCGCCCGTGTGCAGCGACTTGTCCGCAGTCACGGCTTCCACCGCCTGCATCACGCGTTGGGCTGCGTCGAATTCGCCGAGATGTTCGAGCAGCATCACGACCGACCAGAACGTGCCCACGGGATTCGCGAGGCCCTTGCCCATAATGTCGAACGCCGAACCGTGGATCGGCTCGAACATCGACGGAAAGCGGCGTTCCGGATCGATGTTGCCGGTCGGCGCAATGCCGAGGCTGCCGGCCAGCGCGGCGGCCAGGTCGCTGAGAATGTCGGCGTGCAGATTGGTCGCGACGATGGTGTCGAGGCTCGCGGGTCGGTTGATCATGCGCGCAGTCGATGCATCGACGAGTTCCTTGTCCCACGTTACGTCGGGAAATTCCTTCGAGACCTGCAGCGCGATTTCGTCCCACATCACCATGGCGTGACGCTGGGCGTTGCTCTTCGTGATCACGGTCAGCAGCTTGCGCGGGCGGGACTGCGCAAGGCGGAACGCGAAGCGCATGATGCGCTCCACACCGGCGCGGGTCATGATCGACACGTCGGTTGCCGCTTCGATCGGATGCCCCTGGTGAACGCGGCCGCCGACGCCGGAGTACTCGCCCTCCGAGTTTTCACGCACGATCACCCAGTTGAGGTCTTCGGGCTTGCAGCGCTTCAGCGGGGCGTCGATGCCGGGCAAGATGCGCGTGGGGCGCACATTCGCGTATTGATCGAAACCCTGGCAGATCTTCAGACGCAGACCCCACAGCGTGATGTGATCGGGAATGTCGGGGTCGCCTGCGGAGCCGAACAGGATCGCATCTTTATCGCGGAGCGCGTCGAGCCCGTCCGCCGGCATCATCACGCCATGCCTGCGGTAGTAATCGCCGCCCCAGTCGAAGTTCTCGAATTCGAATACGAACGACTTCGTGGCCCTCGCAAGCGCTTCGAGCACCTGCGCGCCGGCCGGCACGACTTCCTTGCCGATGCCGTCGCCGGGAATGGTCGCGATGCGATAGGTCTTCATGCTGTGTCTCCAGGAATGTTGTGCATGAGGACGACTGTATCGACATCTATGCGCAAAAACCGGTGCTAAACTCAAAGCATCTTTAACTTTCATTCACAAGTGCCGCCCATGCGCGATACCGTTCAGCCGGCCGATCTGAGTTTTTTTTCGACGCTTGCGGCGTCCGGCAGCCTGAGTGCGGCGGCGCGCGAACTGGGATTGACGGCGGCGGCCGTCAGCAAGCGGCTCACGCAGATGGAGAGCCGCGCGGGCGTCGCGCTTGTCAACCGCACGACGCGGCGGATGATGCTTACGCCCGAAGGCGAGTTGTATCTCGGGCACGCGCGCCGAATTCTCGACGAAATCGACGAACTGGCCGAGTTGCTCGGTTCGGCAAAAAAGAGCCCGAAGGGACTCCTGCGTGTTAACGCCACACTCGGGTTCGGGCGCAGTCATGTCGCGCCCGCCATTTCGCGCTTTGTCGCGAAGTACCCGCAGGTGTCGGTGCAGCTTCAGCTATCGGTCACGCCGCCGCCGCTCACGGACGATACCTTCGACGTATGCATCCGCTTCGGCGAGCCGCCCGACACGCGCGTGATCGCGCGGCGCCTCGCGGGCAACCGGCGTTTGCTCTGCGCTGCGCCGGCGTATATTGCGGCGCACGGCATGCCGATGACGCCGCACGATCTCACGCGGCACAACTGCATCGGCATTCGTCAGGGCGACGAAGCGTATGGCGTGTGGCGCCTGACTTCGGGCAAGGGCGCCTCGCAGAAGACGGAGGCGGTGCGCATCAAGGGCACGCTCACCACCAACGACGGCGAGATCGCAGTGAAGTGGGCCCTCGAAGGGCACGGCATTCTGATGCGCGCCGAATGGGACATCAAGCAGTATCTGGCGGACGGCTCGCTCGTGGTCGTGCTGCCGGGTCATGACACGCCGAACGCCGATATATTCGCCGTGTATTCGCAGCGGCATCAAATGTCGAACCGCATCCGCGCATTCGTGGATTTTGTCGCGCGGGAGCTCGGCGAAGTCGGGTGATGAGGCCCTCCACGGTGGTGTCGGCTCGTCGGTTTCCGGTAGCGTGTGTGCTGCGCGTCGGCGCTATTTCTGCATGGGCATGTTCTGCATGGCCGGGTCCTGATTCATGAGCGCGCTCTTTTGCGCCGCATGCAGGGCGGCGACTTTTCTTTCGGCATCCTGAATGTCGGCGGGATACTGGCCGTCGTCGCCGAGCGACGGGTTGTATCCGGCGGCTTCCAGTTCTTCGAGTTCATGCATGACTTCGGCGCGCGTGAGCGGATGACCGATCTCGGGCGATGCTTGCGCGCGTGCCCATGGCGAAGCAATCATGAAGGCGACGGTGGAAATAAGGGAGAACAACGCGCGCGATGTCGCGCGGTTTGCATGGCTGGGTTTCATGGCACTGCTCCTCGATGGACGAGCGAATCGTTCGAAAGCGGTTTGCGTTCGAGATGACTCGCTCTGCATCGGTAAACCAGTGACATCGGATAGTTATTCCCGCGAGGGCTCCGACGCCGCGTTTAACGTGCCACAGCGCTAGCGTGATTTGATTCCGACCACCATCGAGTCCGGCCCCACCAGAGGCTCGATCCGCACATCGGCAAAGCCCGCCTGCTTCATCCATTCGCGGCATTGCGCACCGGTGTAATCGAACCCGCCCGGCGTTTCGATCAGCATGTTCAGACTCATCAGCAAGCCGAATGCGTTGCTGCGGCGCTCGTCGTCAATGATGGCGTCGTAGACCAAGAGCGAGCCGCCCGGCGGCAACGCGGCGTGGCATTTCGACAGGAGTTCGAGCTTTTGCGGCAGCGGCCAGTCGTGAAGAATATGGCCCATGATGAGGACGTCCGCGGCAGGACACGGGTCCTTGAAAAAGTCGCCGGGATAAAACTTCAAGCGCTCGGTGAGGCCATGCGCCGCGACATATTCGTCGAATACGGGACCCACGAGCGGCAGGTCGAAGCCCCCGCCGCTCAAATGAGGATGGGCCAGCGCGACCTGCACGGGCAGCGCGCCTTGTGCTGCCCCGATATCGATGAACGTTTTGTATTCGCTCCACGGAAAGCGCTGCGCGATAGCACGCGTGGCACCGAGACTCACGCCGCTCATCGCACGCAGAAAGCCGCGCAGCGACGCCTCGTCGCGGTAGATGGCATCGAACAGGTTGCCGCCGGTTTTGGCTTCGTTTTGCGGCAGGCCGGTTTGCAACGCTTCGGTGAGCGAGCCCCAGAATGGATAGAGCCGCGCATTCGCCATTTCAAGCAGGCCGCCCACGTAAGACGGCTTTGCCTTGTCGAGGAAAAGGTCGGCATCCGGCGTATTGCTGTATGCACCGTCGCGACGTTCCAGTAGCGAGAGCGCTACCAGCGCATCGAGAAAGTCGAGCGCGGAGCGCGGATGAAGCCCGAGCGACTTCGTGAGCGCCGCCGCCTCGCGCGGGCCGCTGGCCAGTTGCGTGAATACGCCCAGTTCGACGGCGGATAGCAGCGTCTTCGAAGCCCAGAATGCCATGCCCAGTTGCAGCAGCCGTTCAGGCGAGGGTTCCGGCGAAGCCTCGCTCGAGGAGGCTGCGAAAGCACTGCCCGGCTCACGTTCCATAAGTCCTCCGTTCAGTTCACCTACGATTAAACCGCACGCAGACAAAACGTAAAGCAGATGAAGGCGCTTTGAAAAAGGTAGGGCGCTCGTTTCGCACGGTCAAGATGGATTTCTGCGCTGCTGTGTGCGGGAACGAACAGAATGTGTGCTGCGCGTGCTGCCGGTGCTTGCAGCCGCGCTAGTCTGCCTTGACGAATCCGCTCGCCGATGCGCTGAGCCCCCGCCCATCGGCGTTATTGCGCAACGACAATCGCAACTGCTGCCGCTGCGCGATGCGCGCGGCGATGGCCAGTCCGAGTCCGCTGCCCGTGCCCTTGGTGTGCTGGCCGCGATAGAAGCGATCGAGTACACGGTTCAGATCTTCTTCGGGAATGCCGGGACCGGTGTCGACGACTTCGAAGCCGAAGCGATCGCCGTTGCGGGTCAGCACGACATCCACCTTGCCGCCGGGCGGCGTGTAGCGGATCGCGTTGTCGACGAGATTGTTCAGCAGCACGCTCACGCCGTGCGCGTCGGCGAGCACATTGCAGGCGTCGTCGCGGGTCACCGGTGGCCGGGATTCGAGGCCGAGGTCGATCTGCTTGTCGTCGGCAAGCAGCGAAAAATCGCCGACCGCCTGCTCGCCGATTTTTCGCAAACTGACCACGGCGGCCGTGCTGGTCGATTCGGCATCCTCATGAGCGAGCGTCAGCAACTGGTGCACGAGGCGAATGAGCCGGTTAAGACGCGTGTCGATGCGTTCGAGCGTTTGTCCGTCGCCCGTCAGCGTGCCGTTCCTTTCCGCGGCCTGCAATTGCAGCTTCAATGCCGTGAGCGGCGAACGAAGCTCATGGGCCGCATCGGCGATAAAGGTGCGCTGCGCTCTCGACGCCACATTCAGGCGCTGCAGCAGATCGTTGAGGGCATCCACAAGCGGGCGGATTTCGACCGGCACCTTGTCGTCCAGATGAATCGGTTCGAGCGATTCAAGCGAACGTGTGCCGAGCAGGCGCGACAATCCGCCGATCGGCGCAAGACCTTTGCCCACCACAAACAGCACCAGCACAATGGTCACCGGCATCAGGACGGCAAGCGGCCACAACGTGTGCAGCGCGAGGCGCAGCGCCAACGCGTCGCGCACGGAAACCGGCTGCGCGACCTGTACGAAGCGATCGGGTTGTTGCAGCGCCAGCACGCGCCAATGCACCTCGTTCCGCTCGATGGTGCGGATACCCTCGGACACGCGTGTGAGAACAGGCGCCTGCCGTGAGTGATACACCAGCGTGCCCGACTTGTCCCAGATCTCGATCAGGATGAGATCGTCGGAAATGCCCTCGAATTCGGGGCCTTTCCGGTCGACCGTTTCCGCGGTCTCGAGATTGGTTGGCAACGACAACGCGACGGTGCGCAGTTCGTAGTCGAACAGCTCGCTCGCTTCCTCGCGCGCGGTGCGAAAGATACCGAACGCGGCCGCCGCCGAAGCTGCTGCGAGGCCGCAAATCAGCCAGCCGAGCAGCCAGCGGCGAATCGACGTCATTCGCACCTCTTCAGGCGATACCCGACGCCGCGCACCGTCACGATCTGCTCTGCGCCGATCTTGCGACGCAAACTGTGCACATGCACTTCTATCGTATTGCTGCCGACTTCCTCGCCCCAACCGTACAGCTTGTCTTCCAGTTCCGCCTTGGTGAAGACACGCGCCGGCGCCTCGATGAGGACTTGCAGCAAGGTGAATTCGCGCGGCACGAGCGGCACCGGCACGCCGCTTTTCGTCACTTCATGAGCGGCGGGATCGAGTGTCAGCTCGCCGTGCGTATAGACGGGCTGCTTCTGTCCTGTGCGACGACGTGACAGTGCACGCACTCGCGCGGCCAGTTCGTTGAGATCGAACGGCTTGACGAGGTAGTCGTCCGCGCCGGCATCGAGTCCGCGAATGCGATCGTCCACCGCATCGCGCGCGGTGAGAATGATGACGGGTGCCTCGCCGCCTTGACTGCGATAGGCGTTGAGCACCTCGATGCCGTCTTTGCGCGGCAGGCCGAGGTCGAGCAGCACGAGGTCGTACACGCCGTTGCCGAGCGAGAGTTCGGCGGCCCGGCCGTCCTGTGCCCAATCGATCGCATAGCCTTCGCGGCGCATCGAGTCGAGCACCGGCTCGGCAATCATTTCATCGTCTTCTACGAGAAGCAGACGCATCGCATTCCCCGCGTTGTCGTTATTCCCCATTGTCGCGCAGATGAGGTTAACGCTTCCTTAAGGTACCTGTGCGGTGCCAGCGTGGTGACCGCGGCCTGCCTGTGAGGCATGCGATACATGCACAGACCGCTCAATGATGCGCAAAAAGTGCTGCGCGTGCACTGTGCGATATCACATGATCTGGCAACGCGCGCGATTCGGATGAGCCGCCGGGCTGCGTGCCGTAGCCGCCCGAGTCCACGGATTGATCCGGGCGCGCAGCTTGCTGCGAACCAGGGTAATGCACCTTCGAGTTCATGCGGTGGTCTTGCGCTGCCTGTGCGCTTTGCGCTCTCACATCCGCGCGGGTAAGCGGGCCGTTGGCGGTCTGTGCAAAAGCCGCTGCGGGCAGGACTGTCGCGATGGCGAGGGCGCTGGTAAGCAATAGATGTTTCATGGTGATCTCTCCGTTTTCGATTCCGGTTTGGCCGATGACATTGCGAAAACCGCGACGTACGGCTTAAGATTAAGCATTCAAAGTTAACGGACGCTTAGCCGGTTCGCGCCGCGCGCTCAGCGGTTCGCGCCCGCTCGACGTCATGCCCTTAAGCAAGCGTTAACCTCTCGCCTATCGATTGGCGTGCCAATGCAATCAAGAGGAAGGAGCAAAGTGATGAACGACAGCTTGAAGAACTTCGCCGACGATGCCGTCAGCAAAGTGCCGCAAGTGACGTTAGGTTTCTGGGTCATCAAGGTCGCGGCGACCACGCTGGGAGAAACCGGCGGCGACTGGGTGTCGATGTCGCTGAACCTCGGCTACCTGATCGGTTCGGCGATCTTTCTCGTGTTCTTCATCGCGCTGGTTTCCGGACAGATCAAGGCGCGCGACTTTCATCCGTTCCTCTACTGGGCAACCATCATCGCGACCACCACGCTCGGCACCACGATGGCGGATTTCGCGGACAGATCGCTCGGCATCGGCTATCCGGGCGGCGTCGCTGTGGTCGTGGCATTGCTCGCGGCGAGCCTCGCGATCTGGTATCGCTCGGAAGGCACGGTCTCCGCGCAGAGTATCGTCACGGCGAAGGCGGAATGGTTTTACTGGATCACAATCCTGTTCTCGCAAACGCTCGGCACGGCGCTTGGCGATTGGGTCGCGGGCGAAGATCGCGGCGGTCTCGGCGTCGGCTATGAATATGGCGCGATGATCTTCGGCGCGGGTCTGCTCGTCGTCGCGGCGCTGTATTTCTGGTCGCGGGTGTCCCGCACGGCGCTCTTCTGGGCCGCGTTCATCCTGACGCGCCCGCTCGGTGCGACGCTCGGCGATCTGCTCGACAAGCCGGTTGCCGAGGGCGGCCTGCATATCAGCAGTCTCTATGCTTCGGGGATTCTCGTGGTGTTTATTGTCGCGTGTATCGCGCTGTTGCCGCAGCGTTCGGCGAGACGCGAGCCGGCGGTGTGAAGCAGAGTTGAACCAAGCGAAAACGCCCCTGAAAACAAGGGCATTTTCACGTGGAGCACCGGCGAAGGCAAGCGCCCTCGCGCGGTACAAATGCGGTTTAGAACTTGTGACGCACGCCCACGCGGAACGCCAACTGGTTGTCCGCGCCCGTGCCCGACGTGCTGAAGTAGCTCGTGCTCGAACCGATCTGGGCCTGCAGATCCTGCGTGCCGTTGCGGCCCGCCGCGATCTGATAGATGCCGAGCGCGTAGACGTCGGTGCGCTTGCTCAGCGCGTAATCGACGCTCAGGTCGACCTGGTTCCAGTGGCCGCGGTTCGCGTTGCTCAGGTGCATGTAGGTATAGCCCGCGCCTGCCGTCAGTGCCGGCGTGAAGGCGTACTTCGCGCCTGCTTCATACGCGGCGAACGTCGTTGCGCCGCCGGTGATCGGCGCGAGGCGCGTGTTCGTGTACAACGCCCACAGCGTCGCGGCGGCGATCGTGTAGCGGCCGCCCACGCCGAACGTGCGCAGATCGCGGATGTTGCCCGTCGTCACGTTCGCGATGGTCGTGGAGAAGGCCGGGGTGGCCTGGCTCGGGTAACGGATGTCCGTGTATGCCGCGCCCACGCCGAACGGACCGTTCGCGTAGTTCACGCCGAAGCTGTAGGCACGCGACGAACCCGCGACCGGCGCTGCGGCCGTGCCCGTTGCCGGCGCGCCTGCGAATGCGCCGGCCTGGTTCGAGAAGCCGTACATCGCGCCGAACGTCAGACCCGCGAAATTCGCGCTGCTGAACTTCACCGCGTTGTTGATGCGGCTCGACGTTAGCTGGTCGACGTCGTTGATGTGGTAGGCGTAGTTGCCTGCAACCGTTTGACCGCCGTTCGAGTAGCTGCCGCCGAGGTAATCGGTCGAGAACGAGTACTGGCGGCCGAACGTCAGCGAGCCGACATTGTTCTGCGACAGACCCACGTAGGCCTGACGGCCGAACATCGCGCCGCCCTGACCAAGCGTGCCGTTACCGCTGTTAAAGCCGTTTTCGAGCACGAAGAGCGCCTTCAGGCCGTTGCCGAGATCTTCCGTGCCGCGCAGGCCCCACCGGCTGCCTTGAGCGACGCCGTCGTCGTACTTGAAGAGATTGTCGTGACCGGTAGCGGTCTTCGAGTTGTTGACATAGCTGATGCCGGCGTCAATCACACCATAGAGCGATACGCTGCTCTGTGCGTGTGCGGCGTTGGCGAAGACGGCGAGCGTAGCGGCGGTCAATAGTTTCTTGTTCAAAACGTTCTCCAGTGAAAGATTGAGCGATCGCGGCGCCGTGCTCTTTGGCGAGGTCGCGCGATGGCCGGAAATTTAAGGGAACGCTGAGTAAGGTATGTGACAGGTAGATCCATTTCGCAATGTGTCGCGCCTACGCCACAGTTGGCGGCATAGAGGCCGACGCTTGCGGCGCGTTGCCGAACGCATCGGGTGCATAAGCTTGTTCCGGCTCGCCCATATAAGCGTGTGAAAAACGATTGGTTTCACGCTGCGGGAGCCGCGTGCGACGATGCGTCGCCTGTCAATCAAACCGCTTATGGGGAAACGCATGCAACGCCGCATCATCATCAGGAATCTGCTTACCGTGGCGAGTGCCGCCGCGCTTTCGTTCACGGCGACGTTCGCGCACGCGGACGGCAAACCGCTCAAGATCGGCACGATGAGCGGCCCGGACGCGCAAATCTGGTCGGTCGTCACGAAAGTGGCCGCGCGCGAAGGGCTGAACGTGAAGGTGATCGAATTCAACGACTACGTGCAGCCGAACGCAGCGCTCGATGCGGGCGATCTCGACGCCAACGGTTTTCAGCACCAGCCGTTTCTCGACAGCCAGATCAGGCAGCGCGGCTACAAGATCGTCAATGTCGGCCTCACGTATGTCTCGCCGATGGGCTTCTATTCGAAGAAGCTGAAATCGCTGAAGGATTTGCCGGAAGGGGCGAAAGTCGGCATTCAGAACGATCCGTCCAACGGCAATCGCGCGTTGCTGCTGCTGCAGAAATACGGCGTGATCAAGCTGAGGCCGGGCGTCGGCACGAACGGCGTCAACGCGACGCCGCTCGACGTCGCCGAGAATCCGAAAAAGATCAAGCTGGTTGAACTGGACGCCGCGCAGTTGCCCCGCGCGCTGGGCGATCTCGACGCGGCCTCGATCAATACCGACTATGCCGTGAAGGCGGGCTTGCAGCCGACCCGGGACGCGATTGCGATCGAAGGCCTGAAAGGGCCGTACGCGAACCTGATTGCCGTGCGTGAGCAGGACCGCAACCAGCCCTGGGTGAAGAAGCTGGTCGCGGCATACGAGTCGGACGAAGTGCGCAAGTACATCGACACGCAGTTCAAAGGCGCCATTATTCCTGCGTTTTAAGCCTTTTTTCTGGGGGCTCAAGGTGAACCGGAAGGCGCCTTTCGGGGCGTCTTCCGTTTGTTGGCCGCGGTTTCGCCGACCGATCAATTGCTCAACAGCGAGCCGCTGCGAAACGCCGTTGCGCCGGCAATGCGCGCGAACTCGAGGCCCGCGGTGGCAAAGCGGGTGAGGTGCCGCGCATACAGCACGCCGGCCACACCGCTCTTTAACGTGACGACGCGATCCGTCAACGGATCGACGATGTCGGCGATTTCACGGCCCACGTCGACCCACGTGCCCACTTCGCAGCGATACACCAGCACGCCGCTGATGGGCGCCACGATCGGCTCCGCGCCGGCGAGCGGCGTGGCCGCGAATTCGAGCGGCGGCAGCGGCGCGGCCGTGCCTTCGATCACCCCGCGCGAGGTCAGATATTCGACGATCGCCTGTGCGTCGCGCTCCGCATACTCGTACGACACTTCGCGCTGGCCCCGCAATTCGATGGTGACCGAAATGGAGCCGTTCGGAATCGGGAAGCGCTCGCCGAAGCGGCCGCGCAAATCGGACCAGCAGAAGCTGTGAATTTCGTCGAACGGATTGCCGACCGAGTTCAGCGCGAGCAGCGAAGCCTTCGCATCGAGGTAACGCGCCAGCGGCTCGACTTCCGGCCACAGGTCCGGGTTCGTGTACAGATGCATGGCGGCTTCCCAATCGCAATGCAGATCGAGCACGACGTCCGCGTCGTACGAGAGCTTTTGCAGCGCGAGACGTTGCGATTCGAGCTCCGTGGTGGGCTGCTGCGCGTCGAGCGCCTCGCGCATCGCGGCGCGGATGGCGGTGCGATTGGCGTTCACGTCGTTGCTGAGGCGCTCTTCGATCACGGGCGACACCAGTGCCGACAGATCGTGGAAATTGCGGTTGAAGTTCTGCGCGGTGTTGGTTTCGAAGCGTCCCGTCAGATGACCGAGGAAGTGCTGGTTCAGGCCGATCGGATTGGCCACCGGCACGATCACGATTTCGCCGCGCAGCTTGCCGGCCGCCTCAAGCGCCGCTAGCTTGCGGCGCAGTTCCCACGAGACGAGCATGCCGGGCAATTCGTCGGCATGCAGGGACGACTGGATATAGATCTTCTGCCCGCCGCCCGGGCCGTAATGAAAACTCGTCAGGTTGCGTGCGGTGCCGAGCGTCGGCGCAATCAGCGGATGGGATTGGGTTTGCATGGTTGTCGAATTCGCGGGGAAAGTGCGGCGCGCCGCTATCTCGTTGATTACAAGGGGGGAAGTCTGCAGGATGCCGGCGGACGGCGGCACCTCGATCGCACGATCTTAGCCGATACGGCGAGGCGTGTCTTTCGAGGGTACCAAACGAAACGGGCTCCGCGTGTGGCGGAGCCCGTTCAGTAGGCCGTGCGGCGCGCCGCTAGAGGCGCGCGGCGGGCCTCGTGGACATCGAGGCCGCTGTGTTAGCTGCCGTACACGTCGAAGTCGAAGTACTTCTTCTCGAGCTTCTTGTAGGTGCCGTCCTTGATGATGTCGGCGATGGCCTTGTCGACCTTCGCCTTCAGGTCCGTATCTTCCTTGCGCATGCCGATGCCCGCGCCGTTGCCGAGGATCTTCGGATCGTCGAGGTCCTTGCCGACGAACTGGAAGCCCGCGCCGCGCGGCGTCTTCAGGAAGCCGATGTCAGCTTGCACGGCGTCCTGCAGCGCTGCGTCGAGGCGGCCCGACAGCAAGTCTGCGTACACCTGGTCCTGGTTCTGATACGGCACGACCTTCGTGCCCTTCGGTTCCCAGTAGGTCTTCGCGTAGGTTTCCTGGATCGTGCCCTGTTCGACGCCGACCGACTTGCCCTTCAGCGAGTCAGCCGTCGGCAGGATGCCCGAACCCTTCTTCGCGACGAGGCGCGTCGGCGTGTTGAACAGTTTCGACGAGAAAGCGATCTGCTCGGCGCGTTGCGGCGTCATGGACATTGACGACAGCACGCCGTCGAACTTCTTGGCCTTCAGAGCCGGGATCATGCCGTCGAAATCGTTTTCGACCCACACGCACTTGGCCTTCAGGCGCGCGCAGATTTCGTTGCCGAGGTCGATGTCGAAGCCAACGAGCTTGCCGTCGGAGCCTTTGGACTCGAACGGGGGATAGCTGGCGTCGACGCCGAAACGGATGGTGGACCAATCTTTAGCGTGTGCGCCAATCGAGACGGTGGCAAGCAGAGCAACCGTCAAAGCCGCTAGCAGTTTTTTCACTGTTTAACTCCTCGGTGTAGTTCAAATTCTCCCGCATGCGGTTATGCCGCTGCGGGAAACCCGGCGCGACTTACGACCGGGCCTGGGTTGAAGCCGCCGGCCGGGGCGGCCAGCAGCGCGCGCCAAGCTTATCAGTTCAAAAATATTGGGTAGTTAGTGAAACACCGGATGGCGTATGAGGACCGCCTCTAGAATTAAAACGCTCCGGCTTGGGGGGCGCCGCCGATGCATCCGGCATTGGCTTCCTGACCGGGATCAAACGCGTAATGTCGCCGTAATGGCGCCGTAATGCGAATCGTTAAAACGCAAAATTCCCGACCGCGGCGTTCATGTATTTCGTCGCAAGACTAAAGAAAAGATAAATGTGTGCCGTTATCACGTGATGATTGCCCGTCGTGTCCCGACCATCTTGAGTTATTTCCTGCAACGAGGCGTTAAGGAGGCCAAAAACATATTGCCTGGCGCTATCATCGTTGCTCCTCCCGCTTCGCATGGAGCGCAACAGAGCAGTACTGTCTGAGGAAACGTTTTCCATTGGTAATTCGCGATTGATTACGCGGGCATCGGCTCGCGGGAACTGGCTTCTGCTTAACGGTGTTGTATATGCACATGATTTCGACGGCAGATGAAAAGCGCTGCAAGGAGCGGCGCGACCGGCGGCGAATTACGGCGGCTTTGCGGGGCGAGCGCTCTGCGGCGCGTCACGTTTGCGGCGTTTTACTGCGACTCGTGCTGAGCGCGTTTCTTTGCATTGGGATGCTCCCGGGGGCATCGGCGCAGGCCGCGAAAAAAGTCCTGCATGTGCTTGCATGGCCCGGTTATGCGGACGCCGACGTCGTAAGAGCGTTCGAGTCGCGCTATGACGCTAAGGTCGAAGTCACGCTCGTCGATTCGGACGAAGCATTGTGGACGCAGATGCACGCGAAAAATGCGCCGCCTTTCGACGTGCTCGCCGCCAATACCGCGGAAATCCAGCGCTACACGCGCGCCAATCTTCTCGCGCCGCTCGATCTGCAAAGCTTGCCCAATACGGCAAGACAATTGCCGCGGTTTCAGGCGCGCTCATCGATTGAGGGAATTACGTCGGACGGCAAGGTCTACGCGATTCCGTTCACCTATTCGTCGATGGGCCTCATTTACGACCGCAGGCAGGTTCCGGTTGCGCCGCGCTCGATGCGCGAGCTCTGGAACCCGCGCTACCGCGGCAAGGTGCTCGACTTCAACAGCGCGCAGCACAACTTTTCATTCACTGCACTGGCACTCGGTTATCCGGATCCGTTCAATCTGAACGACACGCAGATGCGCACCATTGCTCACAAGCTCGTTGAGCTGCGCCGCAATCTGTTGACGTATTACACGTTGCCTGAGGAAGCCACGGCGTTTTTCATCCGCCACAACGTCGCGTTGATGTTCGGCAACTACGGCACGCAGCAAGTGGAACTGCTGCGTCGCGCGGGCGCGGACGTCGGCTACGTGATTCCCGACGAAGGCGTGCTCGCATGGCTCGATTGCTGGTCGATGACGCGTGCGGCCGCCGATCCCGCGCTCGCGCTTGCCTGGATCAATTACATGCTCGAACCGGATGTGAGCCGGTTGCTCACGCAGCGGCAGGGACTCGCCAATACATTGACCGCGCCTGCCGCGAATGAAGGTAACGCGCGCATCGTGTGGATCGGGCCGGTGGAGAACATCCAGCGGCGCGAGGACCTGTGGGCCAGAATTGCGTCCGGCGACCGCTCGGAGCGCTTCTGATGATCCGTCCGGGCCTCACCTTCAAACTATCCGTTCTGCTCGCATGCATCGGCGTGCTGGCATCGGGCGCGACCGGCTATTACGCGTATCACGCGAATCGCACGATGCTCGTGAAGGAGGCCGGGCGCAGTTTGATGACATCCACGGAACTGCTCGGCGAGCGCTTCTCCGCATCTGTCGACGATGTCGGCGCGGACGCGCTCGTGCTGGCGAGCCTGCCGTCGTCGGCCCAGGTCGTCTCCAGCGACGACGGCCTCGGCGCGAGCCTGCCGCGCGAGCGGCTCGCGCAGGTGTACTCGAGCTTCATGATCCATCACCCCGAGTACCTGCAGATACGCCTCATCAGCCGTGCGCATTACGGGCTGGAAATCATTCGTTTCGATCGCGACGCCGACGGACTCATCCGCGTGGAAGGCGGCAATCTGCAGGAAAAGGGCCAGTTCTCGTATGTGTTCGAGCCGCTCTCGTTTTCGCCGGGGCGCCTCTACACGTCGCCGATTTCCGTGAATCATGAATACGGCGCGCACGCGGCACAGGGCAAGCCGACGCTGCGGATCGGTACGCCGGTCGCCGACGCGCAGGGCGCGGTGGTGGGCGTCGTCGTGATCGACGTCAACCTCACCGATCTTTTAAAGCGTCTGCAAAGCGACTTGCCGAGCGATTACCAGGTTTATCTCGCGAACGAGTGGGGCGACTTCCTCGTTCATCCCGACCCCGCCAAGACGTTCGGCTTCGACGTCGGCCGCCGCGTGTTGATGCAGGACAGCTTCGCCGTGACCAGGCCACTGTTCGATCAGAAGGAGAGCGAAGTACTCGTGAACGGACTCGCGCGTCCCAAACAAGCAGAAGGACAGGTGCTGGCTTTCGTGCGCAGACCGTTCGGCGCGTCCGAGGGCAACCGCTTTATCGTGCTCGGGCTCGGCAAGCCGCTCGAAGACGTGCTGTCCGGCGCGCATCTGCTGGGCGGCAGCATCGTGCGCATGGTGTTGATTTTCAGCGTGCTGGCCGTGCTTCTCGCCATTCTCTTCGCGCGCGCGCTCACCAAACCGCTGCATATGCTCGCGTACGCGGCGACGCATCTGTTCGCCGAACACGCGATGGAAACACTGCCGCTCAGGCGCACCGACGAGATCGGCGTGCTCGCGCGCTGCTTCGACCGGCTGCGCCGCGAGATCAGATCGCAAATGGACGCGCTGCATGTCAAGCAGCGCGAGCTCGTGCATCTCGCCACGCACGACGTGCTTACCGGATTGCCGAACCGCATGCTGTTCATGGAGAAACTCGAGCGCGCGATCCAGGAAGCGACGCGTCGCCGCCAGGGGCTCGCGGTGCTGTTCGTGGATCTCGACCGCTTCAAGCAGATCAACGATCAGTTCGGCCATTCCGTCGGCGACAAGGTGCTCGTGGCGGTGGCGCTGCGGCTCAAACAGGTGCTGCATGCCGCGGACGTCGTCGCGCGTCTGGGCGGCGACGAATTCATCGTGCTGATCGAGGGACCGCGCTCAGCCGAGGCGGCGCCGGGCATCGCATCGCGCATCATGACGACGCTGAACGAAGAGATCGTGATGGACGGCCAGGGCATGACGGTGGGCGCGAGCATCGGCATCAGCCAGTTTCCCGACGACAGCGGTACGGCGGAAGAGCTCCTGCTCAATGCGGACGCCGCCATGTATGCGGCGAAATCGGGGGGACGCTGCGCCTATCTGCGTTATCACGACGTGCTCGAAGCGCGACGGCGCCAGCAGGCGGAGCTTGCGGCAGCCGCGCACGTGCCGGCCGGCGAGGGCGCCACCGAAGGACACGAAGCCGAGCCGACCGCGTGAAGCCCGCGCGGCAAGCGGCGCCTCATTCCAGCGCCGCGGTCCACGTGAAAACGTTGCGCTGAACGCATCGCTAAAGGCCCACGCACTGCCGTCTTGTGGCAAAGTGTCCGGTTTCGGAGCCACGAGGTGAGGGGCCAATGACAGGTCGCCTGGTCTATGTAATGGGACCGTCCGGCGCGGGCAAAGACGCGTTGCTAGGGTTTGCGCGCAAGCGCCTTGCGGGCGAGCCGATTCTCTTTGCGCATCGTTACATTACGCGGCCAAGCGGCAATGGCGAGGAGCATATCGCGCTTTGCGTCGAAGAATTTGCCGCCCGTTCGCTGCTGGGTCTCTTCGCGCTCGAGTGGTCGAGTCATTCGCTGCGCTATGGCATCGGCATCGAGGTCGATGCGTGGCTCGCGCGCGGCTGTACCGTGGTCGTCAACGGTTCGCGTCAGCATCTGCATCAAGCGCTCGCGCGCTATCCTCGCGCCGAAGTCGTGCACGTGGACGCGGCGCCGCATATTCTCGAAGCGCGGCTCGGCGCGCGGGCGCGCGAATCGGCGGAACAGGTGGCCGCGCGGCTCGCGCGCCACGCGCCTTTCACGTTGCCCGACGGCCTGCGCTGCGAGTCGATCGACAATTCCGGCAAACTCGAAGACGCGGGCCACGCGTTGATCGCCTTTCTCAAATCACATGCGGGGCGGTAGTGCCGCCTCGGCGTTTGCATCCATCCTGCGTTCCTGTTGCCCTACATCACGGAGTCCCTTGCAAAATGAGCGAAACCGCGCGTTTCACCGAAGTAGCCGATCTGGTCCCCGCCGCCGAGAGCCTGCGCGAGATTCGCCATCACATTCATCACCATCCCGAACTGGCTTACGAAGAGTTGCAGACCGCGGCGCTGGTCGCCGACAAACTGGAACAATGGGGCTGGCAGGTGACGCGCGGCGTCGGTCAAACGGGCGTGGTCGGCACGCTCAAGGTGGGCGACGGCACGCGCAGCATCGGCATTCGCGCGGACATGGACGCGTTGCCGATTGTCGAGCAGACCGGTTTGCCTTATGCAAGCGGCACGCACGGCAAAATGCACGCGTGCGGCCATGACGGCCACACGACGATGCTGCTGGGCGCGGCACAACGCCTCGCGGCCACGCGCAACTTCTCCGGTACCGTGCATCTGTACTTTCAGCCGGCCGAGGAAAGCGGCATCGACAGCGGCGCGAAAAAGATGATCGAAGACGGCTTGTTCGAGCGCTTTCCGTGCGACGCTGTGTTCGGTTTGCACAATCATCCGGGCGCGGAGCCGGGCGTGCTGCTGTTCCGCAAGGGGCCGTTCATGTCGGCGGGCGACAAGGCGATCATCACCATTGAAGGCGTAGGCGGTCACGCGGCGCGCCCGCATCTGACAGTCGATCCCGTCGTGGTGGCCGCCAGCATCGTGATGGCGCTGCAGACAATCGTCGCACGCAACGTGGATCCGTCGCAGCCGGCGGTCGTCACGGTCGGCTCCATGCATGCGGGCACGGCGAACAACGTGATTGCCAGTACGGCGAAGCTCGAACTCAGCGTGCGCTCGTTCAGCGCCGAAGTGCGCGCGCTGCTGAAAAAACGCATTACCGAACTCGCCGAAACGCAGGCGGCGAGTTACGGCGGTAAAGCTATCGTCGACTATATCGAAGGCTATCCGGTCGTAGTTAATTCGGATGACGAAACAGATTTCGCCGTGCAAGTGGCGCGTGAACTGGTGGGCGACGATAAGGTTGTCGCTCAGACGGACATTCTGATGGGCAGCGAAGACTTCGCGTTCATGCTGCAAAAGCGACCGGGTACGTTCCTGCGGATCGGCAACGGCGTCGGCGAGGACGGCTGCATGGTGCACAACCCGCATTACGACTTCAACGACCGCAACCTGCCGGTCGGCGCCGCGTTCTGGACGCGGCTCGTCGAGCGGTATTTAGGCCGCTAGATGAGCTGGCGGGCGCGAAGCCGCCAGGCGCCGCGGCGCGCGGGGTTGCGCTCGCCGGCCGCGCGCGCTTCACCCTTGATAACCCGCCGCGGCCGGCATCAACCGCGCCGCGCCACCATCTCCGAGACGCTTTGCGCCGCCTGCTGCAGCGGCTCGAGAAACGCCTTCACCATCTGTTTCGCGGAGTTACGCTGCGCGTTGCCGCTGATGTTCATGGCCGCGATCACCCGCCCCTGGCGATTGCGGATCGGCGCCGACAGCGAAATCAGGCCGCCTTCCAACTCCTGATCGACGATAGCCCAGCCCTGGCGGCGCACCTGCGCGATGAGCTTCTTCAGTTCTTCCTTGTCGGTCACCGTGCGCGGCGTATGAGCATAAAGCGGCGACGAATTGAGCGTCGCGTCGAGCGTTTCGTCGTCGAGTGCGGAGAGCAGCACGCGGCCCATCGACGTGCAATACGCCGGCAAGCGGCTGCCGATCGACAAATTGATCGTCATGATCTTGTGAGTCGGCACGCGCAGCACATAGACGATCTCGGTCCGGTCGAGCACGGCCGCCGAGCAGCTTTCGTGCACCTGCGCGGACAATTCCTCCATGACCGGCTCGGCGAGATTCCAGAACGGCATCGACGTCAGATACGCGAAACCGAGTTCGAGAATCTTCGGCGTGAGGCGAAAGAGGCGTCCTTCGGCTTCGACATAGCCGAGCGTCTGCAACGTGAGCAGAATGCGGCGTGCGCCCGCACGCGTGAGGCCGGTGGCGGCGGCGACGTCGGTCAGCGTCTGTTCGGGGCGGGTGGCGTCGAAGGCGCGGATCACCGCGAGGCCGCGCGCGAACGACTGCACGTAGGAGTCGCCCGGTTTGTCCGGGGCCGGTTCGGCGCTGGCGGAAACGTCGGAAGACGGCGGCAAGGCTTTGCTCATGGACCTGGAAGAATGCGTTCGGAAGGCTCGGACACCGCTCGCGCCAAGGGAGCGACGCAACGGTGCGCAAAGGCGTGACGATAGCTTAAGCCCTCCGTTTCGCCAACTTCGCCGCGGCGCGGACCCGAAACCACGGAAACCCAGGGTTAGCGCGGATGCAGCGCGCATCCAAAATTTGTATGATGACCCGATGACATGACAATGAGGCATGGGATGTTCGACAAGATTCCAGCGCGCGCATTGAGCGATACCGTCGCGCAGCAGCTTCTCAAGCAGATAGACAAGGGCACCTTCGAGCGAGGCGGCAAGCTGCCGACCGAAGCCATGCTCGCGCAGCAGTTCGGCGTGAGCCGCACGGTGATTCGCGAGGCGATCTCGCGGCTGAAGAACGAAGGCGTGGTCGAGCCGCGTCAGGGCAGCGGCGTGTTCGTGGCGGCGCACGGGGCGGTGCGGCCGCTGCGCATCGACTACGCGGAGGCGGTCGAGCCCGGCTCGGTCGTGCAGATTCTCGCGCTGCGCCGGGCGATCGAGGCCGAAGTCGCGTCCGAGGCCGCCATGCGCCGCACCGACGCCGACATGGTGGCGATCGACGCCGCGCTCGCGAAAATCGACGAAGCCGTGGCCGAGGGCGAGGACGGCGTAACGGAAGACGTCGCGTTTCACCGCGCAATCGCGGCCGCCACGGGCAACCCGTACTTCCTCAAGACGCTCACGTTCCTGAACCAGTATCTCGAGGCCGGCACCGTCGTGACGCGTCGCAACGAGGCGTTGCGCGAGGACTTCTCGCGTCAGGTGCGCGAGGAGCACGCGGCCATTGCCGCCGCGATCCGCGCGGGCGATCCGATGGCCGCGCGCAATGCCGCGCGAACCCATATGTACAACGCGGCGCGGCGCCTCGCGGAAGCCGGCATTTGCTGACGGATCGCCGCGCCCGGCGAAGGTTGCCCATTCCCGCGCCAGTCCGCCTGAGCGCGTAACAGATTCCAGAGAGGTTCGAGCATGTCCAGAAATGTCGGTGTCATCGGTCTTGGCGCAATGGGACTCGGCGTCGCGCGCTCGCTGCTGCGCGCGGGCTTTCGCGTTCACGCGTGCGATTTGCGCAGTGAAGTCCTGCAGGCGTTCGTGAAGGAAGGCGGCGTGGGCTGTGCTACGCCGGCGGAACTCGGCGCGCAATGCGACGTGGTCGTCACGCTGGTCGTGAATGCCGCGCAAACCGAAGCCGTGCTGTTCGGCGCACCGGGCGCCCACGGCGAAGGCGGAGCGGTCGCGGCGATGAAGCCGGGCGGCGTCGTGATCGCGAGCGCGACGGTGGCCCCCGACTTCGCGATCGAACTCGGCAAGCGCATCGAGGCGGCCGGCCTGCAGATGCTCGATGCCCCGGTCTCGGGCGGCGCCGCGCGCGCCGCAGCGGGCGAAATGACGATGATGACCTCCGGCCCGGCCGCGGCTTATGCGGCGTGCGAGGACGTGCTCGCGGCGATGGCCGGCAAGGTCTACCGCCTCGGCTCGGCTCATGGCGCCGGATCCAAAGTAAAGATCATCAACCAGTTGCTCGCGGGCGTGCATATCGCGGTGGCGGCGGAGGCCATGGCGCTCGGCTTGCGCGAGGGTGTCGATCCCGACGCGCTGTACGACGTGATCACGCACAGCGCGGGCAATTCGTGGATGTTCGAAAACCGCGTGCCGCACATACTCAACGGCGATTACGCGCCGCTCTCGGCCGTCGATATTTTCGTCAAGGATCTGGGGCTCGTGCTCGATACCGCGCGCCGCTCGAAGTTTCCGCTGCCGCTGTCCGCGGCGGCGCACCAGATGTTCATGATGGCGTCCACGGCCGGTCACGGCGGCGAGGACGATTCCGCGGTCATCAAGATTTTCCCCGGCATCGACGTGCCGGCGGCGAAGTAACCAGGAGCGCCCGTCATGACGGCTACGACCCAACGTGCGCTGCTCGGCTGCATCGCCGACGACTTCACCGGCGCGACGGACCTCGCGAATATGCTGGTGCGCGGCGGCATGCGCACGGTGCAGACCATCGGCGTGCCCGAGCGCGGTGAGACGCTGCAGGCGGGCACGGACACTGACATGGCCGCGGACGCCATCGTGGTCGCGCTGAAATCGCGCAATATTCCTGCTGCCGAGGCGGTCGCGCAATCGCTCGCCGCGCTCGACTGGTTGCGTGCGCAAGGATGCCGCCAGTTCGTTTTCAAATACTGCTCGACTTTCGATTCGACCGACGCGGGCAATCTCGGCCCGGTGACGGACGCGCTCCTCGACGCGCTGTCCGCCAGCAACAACGCAAACAGCGAGGCGAGCGCTTTCACGGTTGCGTGCCCGGCGTTTCCCGAGAACGGCCGCACGATTTTCCGCGGACATCTGTTTGTCGGCGACGCATTACTCAACGAGTCCGGCATGGAGAACCATCCGCTCACGCCCATGCGCGACGCAAACCTCGTGCGCGTGCTGCAGCGCCAGACGCGCTCCAAAGTCGGCCTCGTGCGTTACGACGCCGTGGCGCAGGGCGTCAACACAGTGCGCGAATCGTTCGACGCGTTGCGCCGCGACGGCGTGCGCATGGCCATCGCCGATGCCGTCTCCGACGCCGACCTCTATGTGCTCGGCGAAGCATGCGCTGATCTCACGCTGATCACCGGCGGCTCGGGCATCGCGCTCGGTCTGCCCGGCAACTTCCGCCGCGCGGGTCTGCTCGAGCCGCGCGACAATGCCGCGCAACTGCCGCGCGTCGAGGGCTTGTCGGCGGTGCTCGCGGGCAGCGCGTCGAAAGCGACCAACGCGCAGGTGGCGGCGTGGCGCGCAACGCGCCCGGCGTTTCGCATCGATCCGCTCGCGGCGGCGCGCGGCAAAGCCGTCGTCGAACAGGCGCTTGCATTCGCGCAGCCCTACCTCGACAAGGGCGAGCCGATGCTGATTTACGCCACCGCCACGCCCGACGAAGTGAAGGCGGTGCAACGCGAACTCGGCGTCGATCAAGCAGGGCATCTGGTGGAAGCCACGTTGGCCGCGATTGCCCGCGGCCTGCATGAGCGCGGCGTGCGCAAGTTCGTGGTGGCGGGCGGCGAGACATCCGGTGCAGTGGTCCAGGCGCTGAACGTGCGTAGCCTGCGCATCGGCGCGCAGATCGATCCGGGCGTGCCGGCCACGGCGACGACGGGCGCGCAACCGCTCGCGCTCGCGCTCAAGTCGGGCAACTTTGGTGCGACCGACTTCTTCGAAAAGGCGCTGCGCCATCTGGACGGAGGCGTGCAATGAGCGGCGCGACGCAAAAGCCGGATAACACGACGATAAGCGCACCCGCCATTCACGCGACCAGCGAATCACGCGTGCGCGAGGACATCTGCGTGACGGGCGCAAGCCTCTATGAGCGCGGCTATACGGTGGGCAGCGCGGGCAACATCAGCGCGCGTCTCGACGACGGCTGGCTTATCACGCCGACCGACGCCTGCCTCGGCCGGCTCGATCCCGCCAACATCGCCAAAGTCGATTTCGACGGCAATGCCGTTTCCGGCGGCAAGCCCTCCAAAACGCTCGCGCTGCATCGCGGCATCTACGCGCGCAACGGTGAAGCGCGCGGCATCGTCCATACGCATTCCACGCATCTCGTCGCGCTGACACTAGCGGGCGTCTGGAGCGAGCATGACGTCCTGCCGCCCATCACGCCGTACTACGTGATGAAAGTGGGCCACGTCCCCTTGATTCGTTACAGCCGACCGGGCGACCCGCAAGTCGCCGCGCAAATTGCGGCACTGGCCGATCAGGTTCGCGCCGTGCTGCTCGAACGCCTCGGCCCGGTGGTATGGGAGCGTTCGGTTGCGCATGCGTCGTATGCACTCGAAGAACTCGAGGAAACCGCGCGTCTGTGGCTCATGACGAATCCGCGGCCCGCGCCTTTGGAGGAGGCGGCGCTCGACGAACTACGCAGCGTGTTCGGCGCGCGCTGGTAGCCGATTACACCGTAGCCGTCCACACCTAGATCGCCACAGGCGACACATCACACTTCCACTCAAGGAGACATTGCATGAGTTCGTATCAGTCCGTATCGGGCCAGCCGATTGCGGCGGCCGTGGGACAACCCGGCGCCGCCGAAGTCGAGCGTACATATAAAAAGGTGTTCTGGCGCATCGTGCCGTTCCTGATGCTGTGCTACGTGGTCGCGTATCTGGATCGCGTGAACGTGGGCTTTGCCAAGCTGCAGATGTCGCAGGACCTCGCCTTCAGCGAAACGGTGTTCGGGCTCGGCGCGGGCGTGTTCTTTATCGGCTATTTTTTGTTCGAACTGCCAAGCAATATTCTGATGCACAAAATCGGCGCGCGCATCTGGATTGCGCGGATCATGATTACGTGGGGCGTGATGTCGGCGCTCTTTGTGTTCGTCAAGACGCCGACTCAGTTCTATATCTTGCGCTTTCTGCTCGGGCTCGCCGAAGCCGGCTTTTATCCGGGCGTGATCCTCTATCTGACTTACTGGTTTCCCTCGCATCGGCGCGCAAAGATCATTGCGGTGTTCATGTCGGCGATTCCGGTGTCGGGCATTTTCGGCAATCCGCTCTCCGGCTGGATCATGCAGGCGTTTCACAACAGTTCGGGTCTGGCCGGCTGGCAGTGGATGTTCCTGATCGAAGCCGTGCCGGCGGTTGCGGTCGGCATCGCGACCATTCTGTATCTCGACAACGGCATTGCGGGCGCGAAGTGGCTGAGCGAACCGGAAAAGCGCCTGCTCGCCGACGAAATCGCCGCATCGCAGCCGAAGCAAAAGGCCAACGCCCATTCGCTGCGCGCCGTGTTCCGCGATCCGCGCACGTGGTGGATGTCGCTCATCTACTTTGCATTCGTGACCGGCCAATACGGGCTGACGTTCTGGATGCCGACGCTCATCAAATCGACCGGCGTGAGCGGCGCATTCAATATCGGCTTGCTGAGCGCGATTCCGTTTATCTGCGCGATCGTCGTGATGAATCTGCTGGGCCACAGCGCCGACAAGCGCCGCGAACGCCGCTGGCATCTGATCGTGCCGGCGCTGTTCGGCGCGGTGGGCTTTACGGTGGCCGCGTCGTTTGCGAGCAACACGGTGGTGTCGATTGCCTTTCTCTCGCTCGCCGCAGCGGGCGTGCTGACCTGTGCGCCGCTCTTCTGGTCGCTGCCTACCGCGTTCATGTCGGGCGCGACCGCCGCTGCCGGCATTGCGATCATCAACTCGATCGGCAATCTGGCGGGTTTCGCGAGCCCTTATATGATCGGCTATCTGAAGGATCTCACGCACAGCACGCAGTCGGGCATGTATGTGCTGGCCGGCATGCTGGTGATCGGCGCGATTGCCACGTGGCTCACGCCGGCGAAACTGGTCAACCGTTAACCCTCTCGTGCGCCGCGCAAGCCTGGCTGTCGCAGCGCTGCTTGCCGCGCACGGAAATACCGCTTCAAAGGAGTTGCCGCCATGCCTCGCTTCGCCGCGAATCTCTCGATGATGTACAACGAGCACGCCTTTCTGGACCGCTTCGCCGCCGCCGCCAAAGACGGCTTCAAGGCGGTCGAATTTCTGTTTCCCTACGATTTCCGCGCGGACGAGATCAAGGCGCGGCTCGATGCCAACGGCTTCACGCAAGCGCTTTTCAATGCGCCGCCGGGCGACTGGGCGAACGGCGAGCGCGGCATCGCCACCCTGCCGGGGCGCGAAGACGAGTTCCGCCGCAGCATCGACACCGCGCTCGACTACGCGCGTGTGATCGGCAATCGCAAGCTGCATGTCATGGCGGGCCTGATCGGCGCGGATCAATCGCGCGAGCGGCATCGCGAGGTGTATCTGCGCAACCTCGCGCATGCGGCCAACGCGGCGCAAGCCGAGGGCATCACGATTCTGATCGAGCCGATCAATACACGCGACATGCCGGGCTTCTTTCTGAACCGGCAGGACGAGGCGCAGGCCATTTGCGCGGAAGTCGGCGCGGCCAATCTCAAGGTGCAATTCGACTGCTACCACTGCCAGATTGTCGAAGGCGATCTCGCGATGAAGCTCCGACGCGACCACGCGGGCATCGGCCACATTCAGATTGCCGGTGTGCCGGAGCGGCACGAACCGGACACGGGCGAAATTAACTACCCGTATCTGTTCGAGGTGATCGACTCGCTCGGCTACGACGGCTACATCGGCTGCGAATACCGGCCGCGCGCCGCGACATCCGCGGGACTGGGCTGGGCGAAGCCGTATCTGAACGCCGCCTGAACCACCTCCCACCTGACAACGAATACGAGGGCAAAGCAAATCATGAAAGTACTGATTACCGGCGGCGCGGGTTTTCTCGGCCAGCGCCTCGCGCGCGAACTCCTCGCGCGCGGTACATTGAAAGACGCAAAGGGCGCGCCGCAAGCGCTCACGCAACTGGTGCTGCTCGACGTCGTGCAGGCAAACGATTTCGGCGACAGCCGCGTGCGCACCGAAGTGGGCGATATCGCAGAGCAGAGCGTGCTCGAACGTGTTATCGACAGTGAAATCGCGGCCATTTTTCATCTTGCCGCGATTGTCAGCGGCCACGCCGAGGCGGATTTCGATCTCGGCATGCGCATCAATCTGGATGCGTCGCGCCTGTTGCTGGACGTATGCCGGCAACGCGGGCACCGGCCGCGCGTGCTGTTCACGAGCTCGGTCGCGGTCTACGGCGGCGAGCTGCCGGAGATCGTGCAGAACGACACCGCGCTCAATCCGCAATCGTCGTATGGCGCGCAAAAGGCAATTGCCGAATTGCTGCTCAACGATTATTCGCGGCGCGGTTTCGTCGACGGGCGCGTGCTGCGCCTGCCCACCATCAGCGTGCGGCCGGGCAGGCCGAATGCGGCGGCGTCGTCGTTTGCGAGCGGCATCATTCGCGAGCCGCTGAACGGCGAGCAGGCCGTCTGTCCCGTCGACGGCTCGACGCGCCTGTGGCTGCTGTCGCCGCGCAAAGCCATCGAGAGCCTGATTGCGGGCCTCGAACTGGACGGCTCCGCGCTCGGCAACCAGCGCGTGCTGAATCTGCCGGGCATTTCCGTTAGCGTTGACGAGATGGTGGCGGCGTTGCGCGAAGTGGCCGGCGACGCAGTCGCGAAACGGATCGTGTGGCAGCCGGATGCGCGCGTGGAAAAAATTGTCGGCAGTTGGCCGGGGCGCTGGGACACGGCCCGCGCCGAGCAGCTGGGCCTGACCGGCGACCGCAATTTCGCCGACGTGATCCGCGCGTATATTGCCGACGAAGGCATCCAGATCTGCTGAACCCCGCGCCGGCCTCGCGCTGACCTGGTCCGCCGGCCCGCTGCCGGGCTGACGGCGGCGCGGGCGGCGGTGCGCACATCAATCGTCAGACGCTTTTGCGCTCCCTCACCAGCCCCTCGCGTATTCCCTGATGCCGACTTGCGGGCGCTTGACAGCGTTTCCGCCGCGCGCCTATTATCGAGGCTTATTGTTCGATATATGACCTAATGTTCGTATAAAGAACACAGCGGCAGGCGATCCGAACACCCCGTTCACCATCCTGCGCTAAGCTGAATTCGCGCGAGACTAGTCCTCGTTACGCCCGTCCGGCCGGTGCCCGGTTCATCCGTGCACATCCGCCCGCGCCGCGCGCGCATCCAGACAGACGGCGCGGCGCACGCAGTACATCACTGGAGACATCACATGACCGAAGCATTCCTGTGCGACGCAATTCGCACCCCCATCGGCCGCTACGCGGGCTCGCTGTCGTCGGTTCGCGCCGACGATCTGGGCGCGGTGCCGCTCAAGGCGCTGATGGAGCGTAACCCGAACGTCGACTGGAACGCCATCGACGACGTGATCTACGGCTGTGCGAATCAGGCGGGGGAAGACAACCGCAACGTCGCGCGCATGTCGCTGCTGCTGGCGGGTCTGCCGCAAGCCGTGCCGGGCTCGACGGTGAACCGTCTGTGCGGATCGGGCATGGACGCGGTCGGCATTGCCGCGCGCGCAATCAAGTCGGGCGAGGCCGCGCTGATGGTCGCGGGCGGCGTAGAAAGCATGAGCCGGGCGCCGTTCGTGATGGGCAAGGCGACCAGCGCGTTTTCGCGCCAGGCCGACATCTACGACACGACCATCGGCTGGCGCTTCGTCAATCCGTTGATGAAGCAGATGTACGGCGTCGACTCGATGCCCGAGACGGGCGAGAACGTTGCGACTGACTATAAGATCAGCCGCGCCGATCAGGATGCGTTCGCGCTGCGCAGCCAGCAGAAAGCGGCGCGCGCACAGAAGGACGGCACGCTCGCGCAGGAAATCGTCGGCGTGACGATCGCGCAGAAGAAGGGCGATCCGATCACCGTGTCGCAAGACGAGCATCCGCGTGAAACGAGCCTCGAGGCCCTCGCGAAACTGAAGGGCGTGGTGCGCCCGGACGGCACGGTGACGGCCGGCAACGCGTCGGGCGTCAACGACGGCGCGGCAGCGCTCCTGCTTGCCAACGAAGAGACCGCCAGGCGCTTCGGCCTCACGCCGCGTGCCCGCGTGCTCGGCATCGCCACCGCGGGCGTCGCGCCGCGCGTAATGGGCATCGGTCCCGCGCCCGCCACGCAGAAGCTGCTCGCGCGCCTCAATATGAGCATCGATCAGTTCGACGTGATCGAGCTGAACGAAGCGTTCGCCTCGCAAGGCATTGCGGTGCTGCGCACGCTCGGTGTCGCCGACGACGACGCGCGCGTGAACCCGAACGGCGGCGCCATCGCGCTGGGCCATCCGCTCGGCATGAGCGGCGCGCGGCTCGTGACCACCGCGATGTATCAATTGCAACGCACGCAAGCGCGCTTCGCGCTGTGCACGATGTGCATTGGGGTGGGACAGGGCATCGCGATCGCCATCGAACGCGTGTGAGGTTTCAACGCGGATGCGTTTGCTCGCATCTGCACACGGTGACAGAAAGCAGCCTCTTCGCAGCAGCGAAGAGGCTTTTTTTGGTCCACGGGTGCGAGGCGGCATGCAGGCACGCTGATCGAAACGTGCTCGCATGCCGCACGCCTATCAACGCGGCGTGGGCGGTCCGAGACTCAAGCCTGCAAGCCGGCTCAAACAACGCCTGAAGAAGCCTTGCGCGGGCAACAGGCAAGTCAGCGAGACATTGGCGGTGCGTTCGCCGTCGGTGCTGAGCCAGATGCGTTCGCCGCGCTGCAGGCTGAATGTTTGACCCGGCACGAGCCAGTGATCGTAAGGAGAACTGATGCGCGTAAGCCAGAGCCGCGCACCGTTCACCGTGAGCGTGCTGTCCGCCGCGACACGCCAGGTCAGCGTCGCACCGGGCGCGATCTGAAAATGCACCACCATCTTCGGCCGACGCTCGTTTTGCCGATGCTCGAAAAATTGCGCGTCGTCGTCCATGCACTGCGGGCTTGCCTGATCCATCTTGCTCTCCGTGATAAAGCCGGCTGACGGAGGCGCCCTCAAAACAAAAGGCCCCTTCCGTTACCGGCGGGGCCTTGGGGTCTTGTTTTACAGATTCAGACTGCTAACGCGCACAAGCTCCCAAAGGCCAGCCGATGACGGCTCGCTTCGGGTGATTAATCGCTACGGCGATGGAGGTGTGCGTGAACATGAGTCGAGTGTGCCGTTTTGCCGCAGGTCGTGTCAACAGAATTCAGCTGTGGTTTTCCGTAGCCGCGTTGCCGCGCCTTGCGCTGCCGCAGCCCTCGACACTGCGTGCGTTCTTCTGTTGCAAATTATGTCGGCCCATGTCACGGCGCCGGAAAAACGCTCGCGAAGCCTTGCGCAGCGGGCTTCTTTCGCAGTGAAACAGCGCGACATATCTTACGTGCTGATTGTTACGGCGCGTCCTTCTATAGTCCGCTCATCGCCACGCAGCGCAGCAGCAGTCGCACGAAGTGGCCCGAACTCAAAGGACATACCGTGAAATCTCATTCGTTCGCAGTCCCGGCTACCGGCGCATTGTCTGCCGCCGCCACCTCGCGTGCCGCGCGTCGCGCGCTGCGCACGCTCGCGCTCGGCGCGACTGCCGCCACGCTCGCCTTCGGCAGCGCGTCGGCCTTCGCGTGGTCGCAGCACGGCACCGCCTACACGTCGCGCGGCGTGTATAACGAAGGCCACGTCGGCTCGTGCGGCGGCGGCAGCTGTTCGCATGCCGGCGGCGTCATCGGTCCCTATGGCGGTCTCGCGACGAACACCGGCACGGTGACGCGCAACGCGCCCGGCCAGTTCTCCAATTCGGGGACGGCAACCGGCCGCTACGGCAACTCGGTCCAGCACGCGGGCGATACGAGCTGCGCCGGCGGCACCTGCTCGCACACCGGCACGCTCACGGGACCGGACGGCAAGAGCGCCAGCACATCCGGCGAAGTGACGAAGACGGGCGCGGGGCAATACTCGTCGTCGGGCACGGTGACGGGGGCGAACGGCAACACGGTCAACCACTCGGCGTCGACGAATTGCGCGGGCGCTTCGTGCTCGCGTTCGGGCACCGAGACAGGTTCGGACGGCGGGACAGTCACGCATTCGGGCACGGCGACACGCGTGGCGCCAGGTGTCGTCACGACGTCCAGTAGCGTAACGGGCACGCACGGCAATACCGTGAGTTCAAGCGGAACGGTGGTAAGCACGGGCGTGGTGGCGACGGGCGGGACGACTGTCGTGGTCGCGCCGAAGCCGGTGTACGTGCCGCCGCCTGCGCCGGTGGTGGTCGCGCCGAACCCGGTTGTCTACGTTCCGCCGCCTCCGCCGCCAGCGCCGGCTGTCGTCGTGGCGCCCGCGCCGGTTGTCCCGGCACCGCCGCCCGCGACGGCCGTCGTGGTGACGCCGAAGCCGGTTGTTTCCGCACCGCCGCCAGCGCCGGCTGTCGTCGTGGCGCCGAAGCCCGTGGCCTATGTGCCGCCGCCGCCCCCGGCTGTCGTCGTGGCACCCAAGCCCGTCGCTTATGTTGCGCCGCCCGTGGTGTATGCGCCGCCGCCCGTCGTCTACGTGGCGCCGCGCCGTGTCTACGTCGCACCGGCGCCGCGCCCGGCCGTCTGGGTGCCGGCGCATTGGGTCGGCCGCGTGTACGTGCCCGCGCACTGGTCCCGATGAGCCACGCCATGCGATTCAGACTGCGCTTTGCTCGCGGTAACCGCGGTGCCGGCCCGGGAGTTGCCAGCCGCGTGCGGCGCGCCGGCTATCTCATGCGCACACCAAGGGGGGCGCCCCGCCGCGCGAACGCGGACCTGACACGGCTTGCGAGAGCGCGCCGGCGGCTGTTGCGGGCATCGGACGAACGCGGCTCTCGCAAAGCGGGCGTATGGGTCACTCTCTTCGTGACGGCCGCGTTGTTGATCGCCGTGCAGCGCTTCGCCGCCAACACCGACGTGCCTCGCGAACTCCGCGCGATGATCGCCTCGACGAATTGCACAGCCCGCTACGCGGCCTTGCTGGATCTGGCGGAACTGGCGCGCCGCGACGGGACGGCGTCGGACGTGGTCATGCGGGGCTTGAGCACCCGGAGCGGCGCGCGCGGCGCACTGAGCGAATGCCCGCGCCTGAGCCCCGCCGGACCGGAGCAATAGCGGGCGGCCGCTGAAGACGCGCGCGGCTGTTCGCCTTTTTACTGCTCCGACGACTCCGCCGCGAGCGTCAACGGAAAACGGATCGTGAAGGTCGTGCCGACGCCCTCGCGCGACGCGAAGTCGATGTGTCCGCTCAGCACGCGGCACAGTTCCTTCACGATGGCGAGTCCGAGCCCGGTGCCGGGAATGTCCTCGTCGGCGGCGCGCTCGAATTCGTGGAAGACGCGGTCGGCGTCGGCAGGCGCAATGCCGACGCCTGTATCCGACACGCGGATCGACCAGTGTTCTGCGCCGGCCATGGCAAAGTGCAACTCGACCTGTCCGGATTGCGTGTATTTGATCGCGTTGGAAAGCAGGTTGACGGCGATCTGCTTGAGCTTCAGACGGTTCGACGTCACCACCGGCAGCGCGGGATCGAATGCCGGGCGCAGCGTGAGCCCCTTGGCCTCGATAGATGGCCGCGACGACACGACGAGTTCTTCGTACAGCTCGCGCAGGTCGACCTGTTCGAGCGTCAGCGGCGCGCCGTCGCCGAGTATCACCGAGTACTCGACCATCTGGTCGACGAGCGCTTTCATGTCTTCCGCCTGCCGGTTGGCCAGCGTCAACGCGGTGTCGGCCCTCGCGGGCGCGCGCGCGATCAGTTGCAGCGCCATCGAAAACGCATTGAGAAAATTTCGCAGATCGTGAACCACGCTGCGCGTGATGTGCATGCGCGACTCGTACAACTCGCCGACGAGCCGCTGTTTCAGCTTGAGTTCGTGGTTGGCACGCTCGAGCCGGCCGGTGTATTCGTCGATCTTGCGATCGCGTTCGCTGACCACTTCGCGGATCGACGTGAGCGTGACCACGCTCAGCGTTTCCGCGATCATGCGGCGCGCGCGCCTTTCGTGGCGGCGCGTGAACGTGTTGTCGGTCGCCGCGTAGGTGTCGAGCGCATCGGCGAGAACCTGGTGGAACAGGTCCAGCTCGCGCACCAGCTCTTCGATCCGGTAGCCCTGGCGCCAGCGCACGATGCCATGCTTTCGCGCATCGCGTTCGATGGCCGGTTCGACGCGTTCCAGGTCTTCGATATCGAGCGCCGCGCACAGGCCGTCGAGAATGTCCGGCAGATGGTCGGCGAGTTGCTGATAAGTGAGCTTGTCGGCTTCCACGAGGTCGGCGTCGCCGAAGACCGCTTTCATCCATTGCTCTGTCAATCGAACCCGCTCGGCGCGAACGAAATCGGCGAAGTTGCGCAGCGGGCTAACGCGTATCTCGCTCATAGTGCCCCGGTGGATAAGGTTTTGACATTGTGCGCGTACCTGGCAAACGGCAAGTCATTATCGCCGCAATTGGACCGGATGGCGTCGAATTTGCGGGCTGGTGAAGTCATCCGCCGTGATCCTTCAGGAAATCGACAAACGCGCGCAGCGGCGCGGGCACATGGCGGCGGCCTGGATAATAGAGAAACGGTCCGGAAAAAGGCTGCCACCACGGCTTAAGAATCGGCTCCAGCGCGCCGCTGTCGAGATGCGGACGGAGCATGTCTTCGAACAGATGGATGACGCCCACGCCCGCGACGGCCGCGCTGATGGCGAGGTCCATCGCCGCGCCGGGCCGCACGAGCAGCGGTCCGGACGGATTCAGCTGCACCACTTCGCCGTCGCGCTTGAAAGACCAGGTCGGCGTCGCGCCGCTCGCGAACTGGCCGCGCAGGCAGGCGTGCGAGAGGAGCTCGCGCGGATGCTGCGGGCGGCCGTGCGCGTCGAGGTAGGCGGGCGCGGCGGCAGTCGCAAAGCGCTGCACGCGCGGGCCGATCGGCACGGCGATCATGTCCTGCTCGAGCCGTTCGTCGTAGCGGATGCCGGCGTCGCAGCCGATCGAGAGCACGTCGACAAAGCCGTCTTCGACCAGCACTTCCACGCGGATGTCCGGATACGCTTTCAGAAACGGCGCGATGACGCCGGGCAGCACGATGCGCGCAGCGCTCGCCGGCACGTTGAGCTTGAGCGTGCCGCTCGGCTGGTCGCGGAATACATTGAGCACGTCGAGCGCCGCTTCCATTTCGCTGAAGAGCGGCGTCAGCTTGTCCAGCAGACGCAGGCCCGCTTCGGTCGGCGCGACGCTGCGCGTCGTGCGGTTCAGCAGGCGCAAACCGAGCCGGCCTTCCAGGCGGCGCACGGCCATGCTCAGGCTCGACGCGGAAACGCCGCTGCGGCGGGCCGCGTCGCGAAAGCCTCCGGCGCGCGCGACGGAGATAAAGGCGGTCAGGTCGTTGAGTTCCATGGCGACTGTTCATTAATGTGAACAACCTGTGCACGTTAGTCGGCTTTATTGAACGATGCAATCCCGGCGATACTGCGCCTGAACAACCATCAAGGAGAGCGTTATGCCCACTCTGAATACCACGGACACATTTCTTTTCGCCGATCGCCCCGTGCGGCGCATGGGCTATGGCGCGATGCAACTCGCGGGGCCCGGCGTGTTCGGGCCGCCGAAAGACCGCGACGCCGCACTTGCCGTGCTGCGCGAAGCGCTCGCGCAAGGCGTCAATCACATCGACACCAGCGATTTTTACGGGCCGCACATCACCAACCAGCTGATTCGCGAGGCGCTGCATCCCTATCCGGACGATCTCGTCATCGTCACCAAGCTCGGCGCCGTGCGCGGCAGCGACGGCGCCTGGCTGCCGGCGCAGGAGCCGGAGGATCTCGCGCGCGGCGTGCACGACAATCTGCGCAATCTGCGCCTCGACGCGCTCGAGGTGGTCAACATGCGCCTGATGGGCGACGTGCATGCGCCGAGCGAAGGGTCGATCGAAAAGCAGATCACCGCGCTCGCCGAGCTCCAGCAGCGCGGCCTGATCCGCCACATCGGGCTGAGCAACGCGACGCGCGCCCAAATTGCCGAGGCGCGGCGCATTACCAGGATCGTCGGCGTGCAAAACCACTACAACCTGGTGCACCGTGCCGACGACGCGCTGATCGACGAGCTGGCGGAGCAGGGCATCGCCTATGTGCCGTTTTTCCCGCTCGGCGGTTTTACGCCGATTCAGTCGTCGGCGTTGACGGACATTGCGCGGACGCTCGGCGCGACACCGATGCAGGTGGCACTCGCCTGGCTGCTGCAGCGCGCGCCCAACATCCTGTTGATCCCGGGCACGTCGTCCGTCGCACATTTGCGTGAGAACCTGGCGGCGGCGAATCTGGAACTGAACAGCGAAATTCTCGCGAAGCTGGATGCGATCGGCGCTGCCGGCGGTCAGACACACCATTAGGATGGCGAAGCATCGCGTCTCACACCGAATCCACGATGTGAGTGCGCAGCCACTGATGCGCCGGATCGCGATGCGAGCGCTCGTGCCACAGCATGGCCATTTCATAGCCGGGCACCTCGACGGGCGACTCGACCACGCGTAGCGCCGGGTTGTTGCGCACGAGCCGCGCGGGCACCATCGCCACGAGGTCGGTGTTCGCGAGCGCCGAAATGAGGAACAGGAAGTGCGGGACGGACAGCACCACTCTGCGCGACAGGCCGGCTTTCGCGAGCACGTCATCCGTCGGGCCCGCGAAGCCGCCGCCGTCGGGCGACACAATGGCGTGCTCGAACTTCGAGAATTGCGCGAGACTCGATCGCCGTTTCAGACGCGGATGATCCGCGCGGCCGGCAAGCACATAGCGCTCCGCAAACAGCACGCGCCGGCGTAAGCCGGCAGGCGCGCCTTCGCTCGTATGAAAGCCAAGGTCGATCTCGCCCTGTTCCGCCTGCTTCGCTATACGCGGGGGCGCCGCCTCGACAATCGCGAGCCGCGTGCCCGGCGCTGCCACGCGCAGCCGCTGCAGCGCCGGAAGTACGATCGTGGACTCCGCGTAGTCCGTCGCCGCAATGCGCCACGTTTGCGTGGCCAGCGCGGGGTCGAAAGGACGCGCCGGCGCCACGGCCTGCTCCAATGCTTCGAGCGCCTGTCGCAGCGGCTCGCGCAAGGCCTCCGCGCGCGCGGTCGCACGCATGCCTCGCGGGCCGGGCAAGAGCAGCGGATCGCCGAGCACGTCGCGGAGTTTGGCGAGGTGCACGCTCACCGAAGGCTGCGAAAAATTCAGGCGCTCCGCAGCGCGCGTCACGTTGAGCTCCGCGAGCAGAACGTCGAGCGTGACCAGCAGGTTGAGGTCGAGCTTGCGAAGATTATTCACGGCAATACCTGTCATATCAGCAATTCATTTCCAATATACCGTGACGGCGCCTATCGTGTTTGTATTCCCACATGAATCAAGGCAAGCAAAATGAACGTGCTGATTGTTTATGCTCATCCCGAACCGCGGTCGTTGAACGGATCGCTGAAGGACTTCTCCGTCAGGCGCCTCCAGGAGGCCGGGCACACGGTTCAGGTTTCCGATCTGTATGCGATGAACTGGAAGGCCTCGCTCGATGCGCACGATAGCGTTGCGCCCGCAACGGGCGGCCGCTTCGATCCCTCGCGCGCGTCGAAGCATGCATTCGAGAACGGACTGCAAAGTCCGGACATCGCAGCCGAACAGGCCAAACTGAGGTGGGCCGACGCGGTCATTTTGCAATTCCCGCTGTGGTGGTTCTCCATGCCGGCGATCATGAAGGGCTGGGTGGAGCGCGTCTACGCGTATGGTTTTGCGTATGGCGTGGGCGAGCATTCCGATGCGCGCTGGGGTGATCGCTACGGCGAGGGCACTTTCGCCGGCAAGCGCGCGATGCTCGTCGTCACCACGGGAGGATGGGAATCGCACTACAGCCCGCGCGGCATCAATGGCCCGATCGACGACGTCCTGTTCCCGATCCAGCACGGCATACTCTATTACCCCGGCTTCGACGTGCTGCCGCCGTTCGTGGTGTATCGCACGAGCCGCGTCGACGAAGAAAGATTTCTGCAGGTGCGCGACGCGCTCGGCGAGCGCCTCGACAATCTCTGGACCACGGCGCCGATACCGTTTCGTCCGCAAAACGGCGGTGATTATCGGATTCCCGAGCTGACGCTGAGGGAAGACATCGCGCCGGGCCGCGCGGGTCTTGGCGTGCACATCAAATAGGTGTACTGCGCACGCATGTTACGACGCATGCGTTGCGCATCGGGCGAGGTCAATCGTAGGGTTCGCTGAAATTTGGCTGTAAGTCGCTGTTGCTAGAGTCGTCGCTGGAATTTGCCGCCCCGTATGCAGTTGTGTATTGCCTGCTGCATCGACTGTGTTAGCCACACATGTAGACAGGGAGAGCGACGAATATGAGTACCGCACTTGATGCACTTAGGGCCCGCCGGTTACTTGGCGCGCATGGCGCACGGTTGGGCTGGCTGGTCGCGATGCTGCTGCTTGCAGCGCCTGCATGGGCGTTCCAGTCGCGCGTCGTGACGATTCCGAGCGCGGCCATGCACAAGTCGCTAGAAGCGACGGTCGTGTTGCCCGACCGCTATGCACGCGGCAAGGCGGCCGACCGGTTTCCGGTTGTCTATCTGCTGCACGGTTCGGGCGGCGATTACACCGACTGGACCGCCAATTCGCCGATCGGCAAACTCGCGGACCGCTATGGCGTGATTCTCGTCATGCCCGACGGCGGCCGCGAAAGCTGGTACATCGACAGTCCCGTCGATGCAGGCAGCCGTTACGCCACTTATGTCGGCAGCGAAGTCGTCGCTTACATCGACATGCATTTCCGCACCATTGCGACGAAAGACGCGCGCGCGATCACCGGCTTGAGCATGGGCGGATTCGGTGCACTGCATATCGCGCTCGACCGGCCCGACGAATTCGGCGCCGCCGGCAGCATGAGCGGCGCAGTGGACCCACGCGGCTGCGAGGACGAGCCGGGCATCGACCAGGTGTTCGGCGATCCCGCCGGCCACGCCGATTTCTGGAACCGCGAGGCGATTGTCGAGCACGCGCGCAGCTTTGCCAGCGCGCATATTGCGCTGATGATCGACTGCGGCATGAACGATTCGCTCGTGCATTCCAACCGGATGCTGCATGCACGCCTGCTCGAGCTCGGCGTGCCGCATCGCTATGCCGAGCGGCCCGGCGGCCACACGTGGAAGTACTGGTCCAATGCGGTGCAGTACCAGGTGCAGTTTTTTGCCGCCGGTTTCAGGCGCAACGGCAGCAGCGCTGTGGCTTGAGGCGTGCCGCCGGTTTTATTTCGGTTGCCGAAGCAAATTGTCTCGCGCATCAGCCGATGATCAGTCGATGCCATGAAAGACAGCGTCGTCCGGACCGAGATATGCGGGCGGGCGCCAGGCCGCGTCGCGCATGGAATGCTGAACCAGTTTTTCGACGCCGAGCAGCACCGCGAATATCGCCATCCGCACTGGAATGCCGTTGTCCGTCTGCCGGAAAATGGCGAGCCGCGAGTCGTGATTGAGGTCCACGCTCAGGTCGTTCGCGCCCGGCCGGCTGTCGCGCGGCAGCGGGTGCATGACGAGCGTGTCGCTGCCGCACACGCTGTCCACCAGCGCCTGATTGATCTGGAAATCCGGCGTGTAGCCTTCGAATGATTCGTCGGTAAAGCGCTCCTTCTGAATGCGCGTGGCGTACACCACGTCGGCGCCGCGCAGCCCGCTCGGCAGGTCGTGAGTCTGTTCGATCACATGTCCATTGCGCGCAATCTGCTCGATGATATAGCCCGGCATTTCCAGCATGGGCGGCGAGATCAGCGTGAACTTGATGCCGCGATAAAGCGCCAGCAGCTTGACGAGCGAGTGCACCGTGCGTCCGTACTTCAGATCGCCGACAAGCGCGATATGGGCGCCGTCGACAATCTTGCCGAGCCGCGAGAACTCGCGCTGAATGGTGTACAGGTCGAGCAGGGCCTGGCTTGGGTGCTCGCCGGGGCCGTCGCCGCCGTTGATCACCGGCACGTTGGTCGCACGCGCGAATTCGGCCACCGAACCTTGCTCAGGGTGGCGGATCACCAGCGCGTCCACGTAGCCGCTCATCACGCGGCTCGTGTCGTAGATCGACTCCCCCTTGGCCATCGACGAAAACGTAAAGCCTGTGGTGTCGCACACGGAGCCGCCCAGCCGGCAGAACGCCGCGCCGAAGCTCACGCGCGTGCGGGTGCTCGCCTCGAAAAACAGATTGCCGAGCACCGCGCCTTCGAGCACGCGCGAAATTTTGCGGCGCCGCGCGATGGGCTGCATGATGTCCGCGACTCGAAAGAGCGCCTCCACCGAGTCGCGCGAAAACTGGTCGACCGACAGCAACTGCGGCTTGCCTTCCCATAGCATCTGGCTCGCCAGCGATTGTGAATCTACGCTTTGCGTATACTTTTCGCCCGGTTCGCCGTTTACCACGATCTCGGAGACGAAACGCTCGACAATCTCCGGCATGGCCCGCGACTCCTGCGAATCGTCAGGGAGAAGCCATGTGTCGAGCGCGCGCCGCGACACGCCGATGCGGCCCGCGAAGGTATCGCGCGTCATGTTCAGGCGCCGCATGGCGTCGCGGAGAAAGGCTTGTTGGGGGACGCTCATGGAGGCACCTGTCGGAAAGTGTGCGCGCGGAATATACGCGGTGCGTATATTAGTTTGGCTGCCGCAGAAGTCAAGTCATTTCGAGATACGCTTTGCCAATCCGCTTGGGGCGCGGTTACACTGCGCTTCATGCTCTTCGGCCCGACTTTCTCCCTCCGCGCATTGACCGCGACGCATTCCGCCTTCGCAGACGCGGCGCTCGCACGCGCGCGCCGTTCGCTTGCAATCGCGCAGTGCGCCGAGCAATGCCGTCCGGAACTCGGCGCCAAAGTCAAAAAACAGCCGCTCATCTGACCGGAGCACGCTGTTCCGTCAGATGCGACGGAACAGCGGATCGCGCGCTCCAGCGGTCTTTCCTGTCTTTCCCCTTCGCACGCTGCCGGAATCGATACGGTCGCTCATCGACGTAAGAGGAAAGACATGTCTATTTTTTCGGGTATCTGGATTCCGCTCATCACGCCTTTCGCGGACGGCGCGGTGGACCATGCCGCGTTGCGCGCGCTCGTGCGCCGTTACGCGGATGCGGGCGTCGCCGGCATTGTCGCGCTCGGCACGACCGGCGAGCCGGCCGCGCTCGACGACGCGGAACAGGACGCCGTGATCGCGACCATTCTGGAGGCGGCGCGGGCCGGCCGCGGCGGTACCTCGGAGCCGAGCGCGCCGTTGCCCGTGGTGGCCGGCGTGCCGGGCAACCACACCGCCAGCATGCGCGAGCGCATTCAGCAACTGAATGCGCTGCCCATCGCGGGGGTGTTGATGGCCGCGCCGTACTACGTGAGGCCGTCGCAGGCGGGCATTGTCAGTCATTTCATGACGCTCGCCGATGCCAGCGAAAAGCCCGTCGTGCTCTACGACATTCCCTATCGCACCGGCGTGCGGCTCGAACTGGACACGCTGCTCACGCTGGCCGCGCATCCGCGGATTCAGGCGGTGAAGGACTGCGCCGGTTCGCTCGACACCACGCTTGCGCTGAGTCGCGACGGACGCTTGCAGGTGCTGACAGGCGAAGACATGCAGATCTTCAACACGCTCTGCCTTGGCGGCAGCGGCGCGATTGCAGCGTCGGCGCATGTGCGCACGGAGCAGTTCGTCGCGCTCTATCGCGCGCTGGCGGCGGGCGCGCTCGAAGAAGGGCGGCGCATTTTTCACACGCTCGTGCCGCTGATCCATGCGTTGTTCGCCGAGCCGAATCCCGCGCCGGTGAAGGCGTGGCTTGCATCGCAAGGGCTGATACGCGACGAACTTCGCCTGCCGATGACGCGCGCGAGCACAACGTTAGCGGAGCGCCTCGCGGCATGGGAGCGGGACTGAACGCGGCGGTCGCAGCCCCACGCGGCGTATTTGAGATGCTGCTTCCGGCTGCAAGGCGATAATCGGCGCCCTCTATCGATTATCGTCGCCGGCATGGGTCCGGCTCACGCCGCATGCAGTCAGTTGAGTTGATCGGATCCTTGTTCGCCGTCCATGTGCCGGCCGCGTGCCGCCTGCGGCGCGCTGCACGCAGCGCGCGCGCCGGAGCACGCTGATGGGGTCCACGTTTCGAGCGCGCGCCCGGCTCGCCAGCGGTTCCGTGGGCCTCGTCACGCGCCGTTCTGCGACGACCCTTGCGCTTGCCGCCGCGCTGCTTGCTGCGGTGCTTGCGCTCGCCGCGGGCATTGCGATCGGCCTGCATTGGTCCGCACGCGACGCCTCCGGCATGCAAACCGCAAACCGCATCGAGCGCGATTATGCAATCGACCAGCTCGGTAAGCTCGACGCTTCGGTCGCGCAGATCGAGCCGCGCATTGCGCGCCTCACCGCGCAGGTCGATGCGCTGCGCGATTTCGAAGCACGGCTGAATCCGCCACGGCCGGCGCCGCGCGCGCCTGCCGCGGCGCCGTCGGTGCCGTCCGTTCCGTCCGCTTCACCGGCGCTGCCCGCTTCCAGCGGCGATACGTCCGCGACCGATAGCGAAGGCGAGGGCGGCCCCGCCTTGCCGCCACGCCGCTGCACGGGCGGCACGGGCCGCACGTCGCGCTTCGGCGCCCGCCCCGACGTGACGCGCACCGGCGAGCAAGTGGACTGCATCGCGGCCACGCTGGGCGCGCTCGAGCAACAAACCCTCGCGCATGCGGTCGCTTACGCCGCGTTCCCCGGCCGCATGCCCGCCGACGGCGCGCGCTTCGGCTCGCCATTCGGCAACCGCACGGATCCCTTCACGCATCGGCTGAGTTTTCATCCGGGCCTCGACCTCGTCGCGAAGACGGGCACGCCGATTCTGGCCGCGGCAGGCGGCCGCGTGGTGCTTGCGGGCGAGAAGTCCGGCTACGGCAACGCAGTCGAAATCGATCACGGCAATGGACTCATGACGCGCTACGGCCACGCGTCGCGCATCGTGGTGCATGCCGGCGATCTCGTGCTGCCGCGCCAATACCTCGCGGACGTCGGCTCTAGCGGACGCTCGACCGGCCCGCATCTCCATTTCGAAGTACTGGTCAACGGCGCGCCCGTCGATCCAGCTGCCTACCTTGCGCTTTTCGACACTCGTTCGCATGACTAACCGGTTTTTTTATCGCGACGCATGTGCCCTGACGCGTCGCGCTTACGCGCTCGCGCCAGTGCGTCGCCTACGCGTTCGCGTGGCGGTATGGGCGCTGGTCGGCATCTTGAGCGCGCTGGGCGGCGCCGCGGCAGTGCTGATCGGCGAGGCATGGCGCGCCGGCCTGCCGCTCGCACAATGCCTGCCTGTTCCCGTCGACAAGAGTGCCGAGCAGGCCGAACTGGCCCGCGTGCGGTTTGCCTTGGCTGAGGAGTCGGCGGCGCGCGCGGCGGTGCAGAAGACAGCGGACAGCGCCGCGGCTGAGGTTGCGCGGCTCAACGACGAATTGCAGTTCCTGCGCGGCCAGAGCCGGGCGGCGCGGCGCTAGGTTCGCTCGACACGTTTTATTTTCGGAGTATTTATGTTCAGCAAGAAAAAATCCGCAGGCATCCGGCAGTCGAAGCTTGCCACTCTGATCGCGCACGACGTGCGCGTGACAGGCGACCTCCAGTTCACAAACGGCCTGCGACTGGACGGTCACGTCAAGGGCAACGTCAGCGGCGAGTCCGGCAGCCAGACACTGCTTGTGCTGAGCGATCGCGGTTCGATCGAAGGTAACGTGCACGGCTACGACGTCGTGATCAACGGCAAGATCGTCGGCGACGTCATTGCCGATCACTTCGTCGAACTGCAAGCCAACGCGCATGTCACGGGCAACATCTACTATCAGCAACTGCGCATGGATTGCGGCGCCTCGGTGGACGGCAAGCTCACGCGTCGGGAGGGAGCGGAAGCACCTGTGCCGCTTACGTCGATGGTCGATCCTGCCCGCGAATAAGGCTCAATGACGCCGGATCCCGCTCATACCATGCCCGGCAGCGACCGGCGTTGGCTTGGTTCGTCGTGGCGCGGCAGAGGCTCGCGAGCCGTTGCCGAGCCCAGACTGGTCCGCGAATTCCGCGCGAGGGCGAGCCGTTCGCTGGCGCTGCGGTCCAGCGTCGCGAGCATGTCGCGTTCGAGAATCAGCAGTTTGAAGGCCAGCACGATGAGCCCGCTTGCGAGCAGGACATCCCCGGCGAACACCACGGCGTAGACCGCGGACGTGGTCCGCGGATTGCCGATCAGCAGGGCGAGATTGGCGTGGTCGAGCAGCACCAGCGTGAGCGGTACGATTGCACCCAGCGTGGCGATCGTCGCGCCGATTGCGACGACGGTGCGTGCCATGCCGAGATGCGGACGGCGCCGGCGGCACACTTCGTACAGCGTGGCCGCGCGATAAGGCGCGAAGAACAGCGCGAGCAGCACGGCGCGCGGCAACATGGGCAGCTCGAGTAGCAGCGCGCCGCCATACAGCACACAGAACGCGCACGTGACGATAACCGCGGTACGCCATGCCATCGGCACACCGAATAATGCCCGCGTGCCGGCCCAGATCAGGATGCGGCTTTGCAGCGCGAACGCCGCGGTGGCGAAGAGGAGAAAATCGGTGCGCCACGCCGAACGCAGCGCGAAACAGGCGGAGGCCGCGGCGAGCAGATAAAACGCGGCCGCCCAGAGGCGGAATGCGCCGACTTGCGCGAACATCCGCGAAAGCACGGTGGCGATCAGCGCGCAGCACAGAAACGTGATCAGGCACAACGAGGTGAACGTCGCTACATCGAATCTCATGAAGTCTCCAGCACCTGTGCAGCGTTTATTGTTTATTGTTGAACCGTACTACTGTGCGGCCACGTTTGCCTGAGCGGGGCAGGACCTGCGCGCACGGAGTGCGACGCGCAGACGGCGCGGCGCTGTCGGACATTGCGCCGCCGCATCGGCATAGAACGTCCGCACAGAACGTCCGCATAAAGCGTCAGCAGGCGTCCGCCGTCAGGGTCTGTCCTCGTAACAAATCCCCGAAGGCTTCCGCAGTGAGCGGCTTGCCGAGCAGGAAGCCTTGCATCTCGTCGCACCGCATGGCCTTCAGCATGTGCAGTTGCGACTCGGTTTCCACGCCTTCGGCCACCACATCCATTTCCAGCGAATGCGCGAGCGCGATGATCGCGGACACGATCGCGCTGCCTTCCTCGCCGTGGGCGTCAAGGCCATTCGTGAAGAAGCGGTCGATCTTCAGTTGCTTCACGCGAAAGCGCTGCAGATACGCGAGGCTCGAATAGCCGGTGCCGAAATCGTCGATGGCGATCTCAAAGCCGCTTGCCTGAAATTCGCGGAGCATCTCGATCGTTCTGGCGGCGTCCTGCATGGCCACTGTCTCCGTAATTTCGAACATGATCTGCTCGCAGCGCACGCCCTCTGCGTTGACGATGTCGAGCATGGTCGGCACGAGGTCGGCCTGCAGGAGCTGCCGCGGCGACAGATTGATCGCCACCTTGATGGGCGGCAGGCCTTGCGCGATCCAGCGGCGGATCTGCCGGCACGCCTCGCGCAAAACCCAGTAGCCGATCTGCACGATCTGCCCCGAGCGCTCGGCAATCGGAATGAACTCGAGCGGCGCCAGCGTGCCGAGTTGCGGATGATGCAAGCGGATCAGCGCCTCCGCGCCCGCGAGCGTCTCGCTTTTGCCGTCGAATTTGGGCTGGAAATGCAGCGTGAAATGACGCTCGGCGAGCGCCTCGCGCAACGCGTTCTGGATTTGCAGCGTGCGCGTCGCGGCTTCGTTCATGCGCCGCTCGAAGAAACGGTAGGTGCTGCGGCCCGCGCGCTTCGCTTCGTACATCGCGGCGTCCGCGTGTTTGAGCAGCGTGTCCACGCTATCGCCGTCCTCGGGAAAGAGCGCGATGCCGATGCTCGGCATCACCTGCAGCGGTTGCGAATCGGCCCACGTGTCGCGCCGCATGCGCTCAAGCACGCCTTCTGCGAGCGCCGCCGCATCCGTGCGCGAAGCGAGGTTCTCGGAGAGCACCACGAACTCGTCGCCGCCGAGGCGCGCCACCGTGTCGCCCGCGCGCACGCAGATCAGAAGACGCTGCGCGAACGCGGCGAGCACCTGATCGCCGGCGGAATGACCGAGCGAGTCGTTGATCGTTTTGAAGCCGTCGAGATCCATGAAGAGGATTGCGAACAGCGACCGCTGGCGCCGCGCCGCATGAATGGCCCGCTCGATGCGCTCGGTCAGCGTGGCGCGGTTCGGCAGTCCGGTGAGCGTGTCGAGCGTGGCGAGCCGCACGATCTGCCCGTTGAGCTTCGACACGGCGCCGACGAGAAAGCTTGTGCGTGCATCGAATCGCGACAGCAGCAGCGTGACGATCAGAATCGCGAAGGTGAACAGGATCACAGAGGTGGCGAGCCACGCGGCATTCACACCGGCGGCGGCCCCGCAGATCGCGCCGGGTGCAAATTCGGCCGCGGCCATGGCCACGTAATGCATGCCGCTGATGGCAATCGCCATCACGAGCGCGGCGCCGAAGCGCTTGCGCAGCACATGGCGCGCGTCGTCGTTGCTGAGCGCGCGCGCCATCCACAGCGCGGCGCTGGAGGCGCCGATCGCAATGGCGAGCGAGGCCGCGAACCACGCCGGTCGATAGCTGATGCTGGGCGACATGCGCAACGCGGCCATGCCGCTATAGTGCATGCCCGCGATGCCGAGGCCCATGAACGCACCGCCGCCGACAAGGCGCGCGGCCGTCAGCTGTGTGTGCGTGGTCAGGCACAGGGCGAGATAAGAGGCGCCAATGGCGAGCGCGAGCGAATAGGCGGTGTCGGCGAAATCGTAGCCGAGCGGAATCGGCAGCGAAAACGCGAGCATGGCCACGAAGTGCATCGACCAGATGCCGACGCCGAGCGCCAGCGCACCGCCCATGCGCCAGACCTGCCGCAACCGCGGCGACGCCAGCACGTAGATGCGGCCGGTCAGATCGAGTGCCGTGTACGACGCGAGCGACGCGACGACAAACGACATCGCCACCAGCCAGGGATTATATGAGCTCTGCATGTCAGGTCCAACCGCGAGGGAGACGCGGTTGAACTTGTTATCGACACTTCAGCGCTTTTATTTAATTGAATTTCAATATGTTAGCGATTGGCTGACGGTGCCGGCCGCAGGCAGTCGCGCGACATCAGCATCATAGCGACTGCGCCGAAAAGGTATCGCATTGGCGGATGTCGCCCGTCGTCATGCCGCGCTTGAGCCACCGCTGGCGCTGCTCGCTCGTGCCGTGCGTGAATGCTTCCGGCACGACGCGCCCTTGCGATTGCCGCTGCAACCGGTCGTCGCCGATCGCGCCTGCGGCGTTCAGTCCTTGCTCGAAGTCGCCGGGCTCCATCAGCTTCGCGTTCTGCTGCTGCGCGACTGCCGCCCACACGCCCGCGAAACAGTCGGCCTGCAACTCGAGGCGTACGGACAACGCGTTGCCGCGTGCCTGCGACATGCGCGCCCGCGCGGCTTCGTATTTGTCCGAGATGCCGAGCACGTTCTGCACGTGGTGCCCGACCTCGTGTGCGATTACATAGGCCTGGGCGAAGTCGCCGCTTGCGCCGAAGCGGTCGCGCAACTCGCGGTAAAACGACAGATCGATATAAACGGTGCGGTCGGGCGGACAGTAGAACGGCCCCATCGCGGACTGACCCGTGCCGCAAGCGGTGGGCGTGGCATCGCTGAACAGGACGAGCTTGGGCGCCGGGTAGTCCTGATTGAACTGCGTGCGGAAAATGTGTTGCCAGGTCCGCTCCGTGTTGCCGAGCACGCGGCGCACGAAGTGACTGCCGGCGTCCTCGGGGCGCGCGTTGGTCGGCGCGGTGGCCTGGGGCGCGTTGCCTTGCAGCACCTGCGCGCCGTTGATGATGGTCATCGGATTAATGCCGAAGAAGTACGACGCGGCCAGCGCGATAATGATCGTTCCAATGCCGATGCCGCCGCCGACCCGCATCCCGCCGCCGCCGCCGCGCCGGTCTTCGACGTTCTGGCTTTCCACTTCATCATCAAGGCGCATGGTGTTTTCTCCGTGATCGCGTGCAACAGGCTGTGACGCATTGCGGTCCACTGCCGCAATGGAGCAGTAAGCATACCCGCGCGGCGTGCCGATGTGCGACGGCGCGCGAGCGGATGGTCACGGTTCCTTCAGACCTGACAAAATGGCTAGCGATTTTCCTCCGGCTCGACCGAGCTCAGCGTATATCCTTCGTCGAGCCATCCAGTGACGCCGCCCGCCATCAGCTTGACGGGGCGTCCAAGCCGCGCGAGGCGGAGCGCGCCGCGTGCCGCGCCGTTGCAATGCGGACCGGCGCAATAAGTGACGAAAAGCGTACCGACGGGATAGCCGGAAAGCTTCGACTCGACGATCTTGCCGTGCGGCAGGTTGAGCGCGCCCGGCACGTGGCCGGCCGCGAAGTGTGCCGGGCTGCGCACGTCGAGCAGCACGAAGCCCGGCGTGCCGCTTTGCAATGCGGCGAATACATCGGCGCAATCGGTTTCGAATTGAAACTGGGCTTCGAAGTGGGCGATCGCCGCGGCGCTGGGCGCGGCGGGCACGGCCGTGACGGCGTTGGCGGTGCTGGCCGCGTTGATGGTGCTTAGGGGCGTTATGGCGCTTGTAGTGCCGAGCTCAGACATGATGAGACCTCCGTGAACTAGCGTGTGCGTGAGATGAGGGTCGTTTTGCGATTCAGGCCGCTCATTGTGTCGCCTGGGTCCGCACCGGATAAGTGGCGCAATCGACAATCTTCGGTAACATCACGCCATGCACAATCATCTTGTCGTCGCGCTGGCCTACGACCGGCTCTGCACGTTCGAATTCGGCTGCGTAACGGAGTTGTTCGCGCTCGAACGCCCGGAGCTCGGCGTGAACTGGTATCGCTTCGGCGTCTGCGCGGCGGAGGCCGGGCCGATTCGTGCGGCCGGCGGTATCACGCTTGCGGCGCCGTACACGCTCAGGCTGCTGGATCGCGCGGACACCATCGTGATACCCGGCTGGCGCGATGCCGACGAAATGCCGCCCGAACCGCTGCTGAAAAAGATTCGCGCCGCGTACAAACGCGGTGCGCGCCTGTGCTCGATCTGCTCGGGCGTGTTTGTACTCGCGGCAGCCGGTGTGCTCGACGGCAAGACGGTCACCACGCACTGGCGTTATGCGGCGAAATTGCAGGCGCGCTATCCGAATCTGCGCGTGCAGCCAAACGCGCTCTATATCGACGAGCAGCAGATCATCACGTCGGCGGGATCGGCGGCGGGGCTCGACATGCTGCTGCATCTCGTGCGCCGCGATCACGGCAGCGCGGTGGCAAACCGCGTCGCGCAGCGGCTCGTCGTGCCGCCGCATCGCGAGGGCGGTCAGGCGCAGTTCGTGCCGCGCCCCATGTCCCACGACGAAAGTGGGCGCCTCGCGAGACTCATGGACTGGGTGCGCAGTCATCCCGCGTTGCCGCACACGCTGCGCTCGCTCGCCGAGCGCGCCGCGATGAGTCCGCGCACGCTGCAGCGGCAGTTTCGTGACGCGACAGGCATGGCGCCGTATGAATGGCTGGTGCGCGAGCGCGTGGCCGTCGCGCGGGAGTTGCTGGAGGCGCCGAATCCTCTGCCGATGGCGCGCGTCGCGCAACTCGCCGGCTTCGGCTCCGAAGAATCGCTGCGGCGCCACTTCAGGCGCATCGCGCTGACGAGCCCGGGGGCGTATCGTAAGAAGTTCGGCGCTACCATGGCGTAGCCGCGCGAGCGTACCGCAAGCCGCAGTTCGATGGCGCAACAGGGCGCCTGCAAGGAACCTCACATGATCGACGTTGCCGAGACTATCGCCCGCTTTAACGCCGGGCGCGATCCCGAACGGCTCGCCATGAAATACAAGGCGATGCGCACGTCGCCTTTCGTATTCCTGCGCGGCACGTGTCATCTGTTTTACGAGCGCCTGCCGCGAGCCGGCGTGCTCGACGACGCGCCGCCCGTGTGGATCTGCGGCGACATGCATCTGGAAAACTTCGGCAGCTACAAGGCGGACAACGGACTCGTCTATTTCGACAACAACGATTTCGACGAGGCGTGCCTTGCGCCGAACCTCGCCGAACTGGCGCGTTTGCTCACCAGCGTGCTGGCCGGTGCCGCCGATCTCAAGCTGAGCCGCGCGCAGGCGCTGGCGCTCTGTCATACGGCGGTGGAGGCGTATGGCGCGGCGCTCGCTTTCGGCAAGGCGCGCTGGGTCGAGCGCGAGACGTCGTCCGGTATGGTGCGCGACCTGTTCGATGCATTGGCGAGCCGCACGCGCGCCGCGCATCTGGACCGCCGCACCACGCTCAAGGGCAAGACGCGCACGCTCAAGGTGGACGGCAAGAAAGCACTGCCCGTGAGCGATGAACGGCGCGCCGCGGTCACGCAGTTCATGCAGCAGTTCGCTGCCGGCGAAAGCGATCCGGATTTTTATCGCGTGCTCGACGTCGCGCGTCGCATCGCGGGAACGGGAAGCCTCGGCGTCGACCGTTATGTGATTCTCGTCGAAGGCAAGGGCTCGCCGGACGGCAACTATCTGCTCGATCTGAAAGAAGCGCTGCCTTCTTCGGTCGCGCCGCATGTGTGCACGCCGCAGCCCGCATGGCGAACCGAAGCGGAGCGCGTCGTCGAGATTCAGCGGCGAAATCAGGCGGTTTCGCAGGCGTTTTTGCACGCGGTGGACTTCAATCAGCGCTCGTATGTGCTGCGCAGCCTGCAGCCTTCGGAAGACCGCGTCGCGTTGCAGGATTGGGACGGCAAACTGCCGAGGCTCGAGGCAGTGGTCGGCAGCATGGCCGAGTTGAGCGCATGGGCGCATTTGCGCAGCGGCGGCCGGCAGAAGTCGTCCATTGCCGATGAAATGATCGCGTTCGGCTATCGCGCCGACTGGCACTCGCCGCTGATCGAGCTCGCGACAGAGTGCGCGGCACAGGTCGCGGCGGACTGGAAAGCGTATTGCGACGCTTACGATCGGGGTGCCTTTGCGGTCTAGTTCGACGAGGCCGGTGCGCACCTGGAGATAAAAGCCAGGAAAACGTTTGCGTGTTCAAACAGGCGTTTGCCGTTCGCACCGGCCTGCACACGTTGCTCGCCGTCATCAGGTTTACCCGCTGTTTCAGCGCTTAAAATGCGCCACTATCGTGCACCGGCGCGACACACGTGTAATAGACCGCAACAGTGCTTTGCGGTTTTCCCTCATTTAATTCACCCCCTTATGACGTAGACTTCCCAGTAACAAAAATGGTTACGGGGTGCGAGATGTTGGCCGTTTTCATCATCGCCTGTCCGATCTGCATTGCGGCGCTTTTCGGTTTTGCGCGGCATGTCGATCCACGGACGGGCCACTTCAAGCGTTGACTCTCAACGTCGCGATTTCGGGCCGAGCCGGCACGTAGGATCCGCTGCCGGCTTTCAGCATTGCCGGTCGCGGTCGTATTCGCAGGCCTTGCCAGAAGGTGCCGTGTCGCGGCACGATGCGCGATTACCTGAGCGTGGGGCAGCATCGCGTATGCGAGACTTTCTGGCGAATTGGACGGCGCGCGCGAGCGTGCTGAAGGGCGTGCTTCCGTTGAACCGCGCGGCCGCCATGCGCGACGCGCTGGCGGGCGTACAGCTCGCGTCAATGGACATACCGCAGGTGCTCGGCTACGCGCGCATTGCCGGCATGCCTGCCGTTACCGGTCTTTACACTGTCTTTCTGCCGCTTATCGCGTTCGCCTTGTTCGGCGCGTCGCGACACCTCGTCGTTGCCGCCGATTCGGCCACCGCCACCATCTTCGCAAGCCGCCTGTCGACCATAGCGCCGGTTTCGGGCGCCGAGTATGCGTCGCTCGCCGCGATGGTCGCGTTGCTGACCGCCGCGCTGCTGCTGATCGCGCGCATTTTCAAGCTGGGCTTTCTCGCCGACTTCCTGTCGCGCACGGTGCTGGTCGGTTTTCTTGCCGGAGTCGGCGTGCAGGTCGGCATCGCCATGCTGGGCGATATGCTGGGCTTGCCCGGTCACGCGGCGCGCACGACGGATCAGCTGGTGCTCGTCGCGCTCCACTGGGCGCAGCTCAATGTGCCGACGCTGGCCATTTCCGTGCTCGTCGTGAGCGCGGTGCTGGTTTTCAAACGCGTCTGGCCGCGCTTGCCCGTGCCGTTGATCGCTGTGGTGGGGGGCATTGCCGCGAGCGATCTCTACGGTTTCGCCGCGCACGGCATTGCCGTACTGGGTCCGGTGACAGGCGGCTTGCCGGCGCTGCGCATGCCGTCCGTCACCTGGCAGCAGATGCTCGATCTCGTGCCGGTCGCCGCTTCCTGTTTCGTGATGATCGTCGCGCAGAGCGCCGCGGCGAGCCGCGTGTTCGCCGAGCGGCATCATGAAGCGGCCGACACCAATACGGACCTGCTCGGCATCGCCGCGGCCAACGCAGCCGCCGCGTGGTCGGGCGCCTTCGTCGTGAACGGCAGTCCGACGCAGACCGCCATGGCCGACCGCGCGGGCACCCGCAGCCAGTTCGCGCAGATCGTGTTTGCAGCGGTGGTCGCCGTGGTGCTGTTGTTCTTCAGCCGCTTTTTGCAGTATTTACCGCGCTGCATTCTGGCCAGCATCGTCTTCACGATCGCAGTCGGACTGGTGGACCTCAGGACGCTCTTTGCGATTCGCCGCGAAAGTCCGGGGGAATTCGCGCTCGCCGTCTCCACCGCGGCGGCCGTGGTGCTGATCGGCGTCGAGCACGGCATTCTGCTTGCGGTGGCCGTGTCGCTGCTGCGTCACGTGCGCCACAGCTATCGCCCGCATACGATGATTCTCGCGCCCGGCGACGACGGCCTATGGATTCCGGTGCCCGCGGTTCCAGGCACGCAGACTGCGCCGGGGCTGATCGTTTATCGCTTCGGCGCCGACCTGTTCTATGCGAACGACCATTTTTTTGTCGACGATACGCGCAGCCTGATCGACCATGCGCCGAGCACAGTGCGCTGCTTCGTGATCGATGCGAGCGCAATTACCGACCTCGACTATTCGGCGGCGCGCTCCGTGGGCGAGCTGTGTGGCCTCCTGAAGCAGAGCGGTATCAAGGTGATGTTCGCGCGCGTGAACCGCTATCTGCGCTCGGACATGGACCGGCACGGCATTACGCCGATTATCGGCGCAAGCTGTATTTTCGGCACCTTGCACGAAGCGCTGCATGCAGCGGGGGTCGTGCAGCCGGCCGACAAATGAGGCGGTTTAATTTTTCGACGTCAGCAGTTTGAGGCCGGCAATGCCGAACATGACGGCGAGCGAGCCGTCGAGCCAGCGGCGGACCGCCATGTAAATGCGCCGCGCCGATGCCGTCGAAAACAGCAGCGCATAACTGCTGAACACCGACACGCCGATGCACATGCAGCCGAGCACGACGGGCGCGGTGTGCGCCGCATGGGCACCGCTGCCCCCCGACGACATGGCAAGCGACACGATCGACATCCACACCAGAATCGCTTTCGGGTTCGTGAGATGCAGCAGCAGGCCGCGCATATAGAGCCGCCTGAGCGGTTCGTCCTCACGCGAGCGGCCCGCCGGCAAGCTGGCCGGCGCGAGCGCCGAGCGCGCCGACTTGACGCCGAGCCACAGCAGATACAGACCGCCGGCGATCTTGATCGCGACGAGGCAACCCGAATAAGCGGCGAGCACCGCCGACAATCCTAGCGACGCGAGCAGCGCCCAGAAAAAGGAGCCCGACACGACGCCGAGCGCAAACGTGAGCGCCGCGCGGCGGCCCGCGCTCATTGCGAGAGACATGATGGCCAGATTGCTTGGGCCGGGGCTTGCCGTGCCGACGAAGTAGGCGCTGTAGGCGATCAGGACATCTGCGGTGAGAAAAGCGCTGGGCGTCATGGGCTCGGACTCGCGGGCGGGCAGGGAACCACCATTGTGCGCGGCGCGCGGACGAGCGCACAGATACAGTTGAGCAAGCGCTGATCGGCACAATCGTGCTGCGCCGGCAGTTGGCGGGACACCCATGCTGCCGGCAGACCGCGGCTCATGCCTGTGCCGCGCTCCCGATGCAGTCGGCGAGCGCCGCCGCCACCGCTTGCCGGCTATGGCGCGGGCGCTGCACCAGCCCGATCTCGCGATGAAACGTCGCCTCGTCGAGCGACAGGGCAGCGACGCCGGCGGGCCACTTGCCGAGGCCTGCCGTGTCGGGAATCAGGGCGATGCCGATGCCTCGCGCGACCAGTTGCACGATCGCCTGCAATTCGTCGAGCTCCAGCACCTCGTGGACATTGAGCCGCGCGCGCCGCAGAAATCGGTCGACGAGCCGGCCGCCGAACGAAGTCCGGTCGTAACGGATAAACGGCTCGCTCTTCAGCAACTCGCGCCACGAGCGCTTGCCGCGCGCCAGCGCTTTCGGCACGAGCAGCACGAAGGGCTCGGTCACGAGCGTGCGCCATTCCAGCTCCGAAGGCGGCGCGAACGGCGGTTTGATGATGACTGCGAGATCGAGTTCGCCAGAGTCGACCTGTCCGAGCAGATTCAACGACACGCCGGGCACGACGCGAATGCGCCAGCCTGGACGGTCCTCGCGAAAGCGCGCCAGGGCGTCTGCGAGAAACGACACTTGCGCCGATGCAATCGCGCCCACGCGCAGCATGCCGCTCTCCGCTGCGAGCGCGCCGCGTTCCGAGAGGCGCGCATACAGCGCGATGATTTCCTCGGCAAGCGCGAGCGTTTCGCGCCCCGCGTCGTTGAGCGTCGCGGAGCGGCCCGTGCGGTCGAAAAGCGCAAAGCCCAGTTCGTCTTCGAGGCGTTGCATCTGCGCGCTCACCGCCGATTGGGTGAGACCGATGCGTGCACCCGCCGCGGAAAACGTGCCGTACTGGCTGACGGCAATCAAGGTTCTGAGTTCGGCGAGCATGTTTTCAATTGATCGATTTTCGTGTTGGTCAGCTCAAATATATATCGCTTTCCATCATTTATACTGGTGGTTAAACTTTGCAGTCACAGCACCGTCATTCATCCATCGAGCACCCACAGCGAGTCCATCGTCATGAGCGCGACCACCACCACCGTCCTGCCGCCGTTCCACCTGGCGTTTCCCGTTCACAGCCTCGCCGCCGCGCGCGAGTTCTACGGCGAACTGCTCGGTTGCCCGGAAGGCCGCAGTTCCGAGCATTGGGTCGATTTCAATTTCTACGGGCATCAGATCGTCGCGCACCTCGCGCCGGACGAAGTCGGACACAGACAAACGAGCAAGGTCGACGGTGACGCCGTGCCGGTGCGCCACTTCGGCGCCGTGCTTTCCATGGAGCAATGGCAGGCCGCTGCGGACAAGCTGCAAAAAGCGGGCATCGACTTCATCATCGAGCCGCATGTGCGTTTCAAGGGCGAAGTGGGCGAGCAGGCGACCATGTTCTTCCTCGACCCGTCGGGCAACGCGCTCGAATTCAAGGCGTTTGCCGACATGTCGTCTCTGTTCGCAAAGTAAAACGCACAGAAAACGTGTAGGACAATTGAAATAAAAGCGGCGGCTTGCGCAAGGCAGCGCCGCCCTGCAACGCTTTTTCCTTACGATAAGCTTCCTGACAATTCCGCCATTTTCGCGCCATGCAGGTGTTGGGGCTGGCGATCTAGCATAAGCGCCAGTTAATCTACCCTCCAGCTGCTCGCAGCGGTCTCCCGCACTTAACTCAGGCGCGTTTCATGTGGATTGTCAACGTTGCGCTTAAGCGGCCCTACACGTTCATCGTGATGGCCATTCTGATCGTGCTGGCGACGCCTTTCGTGCTGTTCACCACGCCGGTCGACGTGCTGCCCGAAATCAACATTCCGGTCGTCAGCATCATCTGGACCTATAACGGCCTGTCCGCCGAGGACATGGCTCACCGGATCGCCTCCGTCAACGAGCGCAGTCTTACGACCACGGTCAACGACATCGAGCACATCGAGTCGCAATCGCTCGCGGGCATCACGATCCTGAAGGTGTTTCTGCAGCCGAATGCGAACATCCAGACCGCGATCGCGCAAACCGTGGCCGTCGAGCAGGCGCAGCTCAAGCAGATGCCGCCAGGCGCGACGCCGCCTCTCGTCATCAGCTATTCGGCCTCGAGCATTCCGGTCATTCAACTGGGATTGTCGAGCACCAAGCTCTCGGAGCAGCAGCTCAACGATACCGCGCTCAACTTTCTGCGCCCGCAGCTCGTGACCATTCCCGGCGCCGCCGTGCCGTATCCGTATGGCGGGAAGTCGCGCCTTATTTCCGTCGACCTCAACACGCGCGCGTTACTTGCCAAAGGGCTGACGCCGCTCGATGTGGTCAGCGCCTTCAACGCGCAGAATCTGATTCTGCCCACCGGCACGGCGAAGATCGGCCCGAGGGAATACACGATCAACATGAACGGCTCGCCGTCGACGCTGGAGGGGCTCAACGATATTCCGGTGCGCACGGTCAACGGCGCCACGACGTATCTGCGCGAAGTCGCTCATGTGCGCGACGGTTTCTCGCCGCAAACGAATATCGTGCGGCAGAACGGCCATCGCGGCGTGCTGATTTCAGTGCTCAAAAACGGCAGTGCGTCGACACTGTCCATCGTCAATACGCTGCACGGGCTGCTGCCGGCCGCGCGCGCCGCATTGCCGCCCGACCTGAACATCACCGCGCTCTTCGATCAGTCGGTGTTCGTGAAGGCCGCGGTGGAGGGCGTGCTGCGCGAGGCCGTGGTCGCCGCCGCGCTGACGGCCGCGATGATCCTGCTCTTCCTCGGCAATTGGCGCAGCACCTGCATCATCGCGATCTCGATTCCGCTGTCGATTCTCTCGTCGCTGATCGCGCTGCATGCGCTCGGGCAGACCATCAACATCATGACGCTCGGCGGCCTCGCGCTTGCGGTGGGTATTCTCGTCGACGACGCGACCGTGACGATCGAGAATATCGAGCGGCATCTGCATATGGGCACGAATCTGCACGATGCGATTCTGGAAGGTGCCGGCGAAATCGCGATTCCCGCGCTCGTTTCCACGCTGTGCATCTGTATCGTGTTCGTGCCGATGTTCTTCCTGACCGGCGTGGCGCGCTACCTGTTCGTGCCGCTCGCGGAGGCCGTAGTGTTCGCGATGCTGGCGTCGTACATTCTGTCGCGCACGCTCGTGCCCACGCTCGCCATGCTGCTGATGGGCCACGCGCACAAGCCGAAGCCCGACGCCAGGCCGAGTCTGTTTCAGCGCCTGTACCGGCGTTTCGACAATGGCTTCGAGCGCATGCGCGCGGCCTACATTGTGATTCTCAGCAGCCTGCTGGTGCGCCGCGGCCGGTTCGGTAGCCTGTTTCTCGGCTTCTGCGTGGTGTCGATGGGACTTGCCTTCGTACTCGGCGAAGACTTTTTCCCAAGCGTCGACGCGGGCAATATCCGCCTGCACATGCGCGCGCCGACCGGCACGCGTATCGAGGAAACCGCGCGTCTTGCCGACGAAGTCGAGAAGGTGATTCGCGAAGTCGTGCCCGAGAAAGAACTCGGCACCATTCTCGACAATCTCGGGCTGCCCTATAGCGGCATTAACCTGTCGTACAGCAATTCAGGCACGATCGGCACGCTCGACGGCGAAATCCAGATCGCGCTGAAAGAAGGCCACGAGCCGACGCAGCGCTACGTGGAGAAGTTGCGCGCGCTGCTGCCGCAGCGTTTTCCGGGCGTCGAGTTTTTCTTCCAGCCCGCCGACATCGTCACGCAGATTCTCAACTTCGGCCTGCCCGCCGCGGTGGACGTGCAGATAGCCGGCGCGGACCAGCTGGGCAATTTCGACGTGGCACGCAAGCTGTTGAAAGAAGTGCGCCAGATTCCGGGAACGGTCGATACGCACATCCAGCAGAAGCTTGACGAGCCCGCCATCAACCTGCAGATGGACCGCACGCGTTTGCAGCAGCTCAACCTGAGCGCGAGCAACGTTGCGCAAAACCTGCTGGTTTCGCTATCGGGAAGCTCGCAGACGTCGCCGGGCTTCTGGTACAACGACCGCAACGGCGTCGAGTACAACGTGGCGGTCCAAACGCCGCAGTACCGCATTTCGTCTATCGACGATCTGTTGCGCACGCCGGTGTCGGCCTCTTCGACAGGCCCGACGCAACTGCTCGGCAATCTCGTGCGCGTGTCGCCGCAAAACCAGTTCGCGGTGGTCACGCACTACAACATCCGGCCCGTGATCGATCTGTACGTGAGCGTCGACAAGCGCGATCTGGGCAGTGTCGCGAATCAGGTCGACAAGCTCGTCGAGAAAGCGCGCGCAACGCTGCCGCGCGGCAGTCAGATCACCGTGCGCGGCCAGGTAGAGACCATGCGCACGTCGTACTTCGGTCTCGGCCTCGGTGTGGCCATGGCGATCGTGCTCGTGTATCTGCTGATCGTGGTGAACTTCCAGTCGTGGGTCGATCCGCTCATTATCGTGAGTGCGTTGCCTGCGGCGCTCGCCGGCATCGTGTGGATGCTGTTTCTTACCGGCACGCATCTGAGCGTGCCCGCGCTCACCGGCGCGATCATGACGATGGGTGTCGCCACGGCGAACAGCATTCTGATGGTCGCGTTCGCGCGGCAGCGGCTTTCCGCCGGTGCGCCGCCGCTGACGGCAGCGCTGGAGGCGGGAGCGAGCCGTATACGCCCGGTGCTGATGACGGCGTTCGCGATGATCATCGGCATGATTCCGATGGCGCTCGGTCTGGGCGAAGGCGCCGAGCAGAACGCGCCGCTCGGCCGCGCGGTGATCGGCGGATTGCTGTTTGCAACGGTATCCACGCTGTTTTTGGTGCCGGTCGTGTTTGCGGGCATTCATACGCGTCTCGCGCGTCGTCATCGAAACGAACACGAAGACCACGAAAGCGGCAGCCCCGGCGAACCGGCATGAGCGCCGGAGCGATGGACTGAGAACGTGAAGAAAACGGCTACCTCGGACCGACCGGGCTAGCTCACCAGAATGGCTAACTGAGATGACCGAAAAAACTCATGCATCGCTGGCGATTCCGTCGCGAGAGACGGAAAGCGGCCACGCCCTGCCGCCGCGCAATCGCGAATGGAAGCGCGCGAAGATCGCCATCTGGATCGTGCTCGTGTTGCTCGCGCTCGGCGCGCTGCGTACCGTGGTCGCGAATCTGATGCAGAACCGCGCCGTCGAGCAAACGACCCGGCAGAACGCCACGCAATATGTCGATGTGGTGAGGCCGGCACCCGCCGAAGGCGGCGGCGTCACCACCTTGCCGGGCACCTTGCGCGGCAGCGTCGAATCGCCGATTTATGCGCGCTCCACCGGTTATCTGCTGCGCTGGTACGTGGACATCGGCGCGCGTGTGAAGCAGGGTCAACTGCTCGCGGAACTCGATACGCCCGAAATCGACCAGGAACTTGCGCAGGCATTGGCGCAGCGCCAGCAGACCAGTTCCAGTCTCGCGCTGGCAAAGAGCTCGCTCGAGCGCTGGCAGCAGCTTCGGCAACGGGACGCGGTTTCGCAGCAGGAGCTCGACGAGCGGCAAAGCACCTATACGCAGGGCATTGCCAACCTGGCCGCTGCCGATGCGAACGTGCAGCGCCTGCGCCAGCTCGAATCGTTCAAGCGCATCGTCGCGCCGTTCGCAGGCGTGATCACGCAACGCAATGTGGATGTCGGCGATCTCATCGACGCGGGCAGCGGCACGAGCCGCGCGCTTTTCGCGCTTGCGCAATCGGACCCGCTGCGCGTCTATGTGCAATTGCCGCAGGCGTATGCGCAGAACGTGTCGGTGGGGCAGAAGGTCGTTGTTACGCAGGCCGAACTGCCGGGGCAGCAGTTTCACGGCACCGTGACGCACATTTCGGGCGCCATCGACGTGCCCACCCGCTCCCTGCAGGTCGAGGTGACGCTGCCGAATCCCGACAACACGCTGCGTCCCGGCGCCTACGTGCAGGTCGCGCTGCCTTCCGTCGCCCGCGCGCAGTGGATGGTGCCCGGCAATGCCTTGCTGTTTCGCGCGGAGGGGCCGCGGCTTGCCGTGGTCGACGCGAAGGGAGACGTGCAGTTGCGCAAGATCGTGATCGCGCAGGACCTCGGACAGACGCTCGAAATCGAAAGCGGAATTGACGGCAACGACAGAATCATCATCAATCCGAGCGATTCGATTGCGGACGGCGATCATGTGGAGATCGCCGCACCGCAGAAGAGCGCGAAGGGGGCGTCGTGAAGCAGCCATGCGCCGGCCGCGTCGTGATGACGTGTTTAGCCGCGGCGAGCGCGGGCATGCTCGCCGCCTGCACCGTGGGGCCCGACTATAAACGGCCGCAGGCCGAGGTGCCGCCGGTATGGAACACCGACTCCTACTGGCGCGTTGCCGCTCCGTCGCATGCGCCGATGGACCCGGACTGGTGGAACGTCTATCACGACGCCACGCTCGCCGCACTGGAAACGCAGGCGCTCGCGCAAAACCAGACGCTCGTCGCGGCCAGCGCGCACTATGCGCAGGCGAAGGCGACGCTCGCGAACACGCGCGCGCAGCAAATGCCCGAAGTGGACCTCGCGGCGTCGGCGTCGCGCTTTCGTATTTCGCAGGACAGGCCGCGCACCAACTACGCCACGCCGACCGTCTCGACCGTGCAGAACAATCTGCAACTCGGTCCCACCGTCAGCTACGACACGGACCTGTTCGGCCGCATACGCCGTCAGGTGGAAGGCGCGACGGCTTCCGCGGAACAGTCGGCCGACGATCTCGCCAACGCGCGGCTCATTCTCACGACCGAGGTCGCAAGCGATTACTTCTCTCTGCGCGAACTCGATATCGAAATCGACGTGCTCAATCAATCGGTCAAGCTGCAGCAAAAAGCGTTGGACTACGTGAACGCCGAACACGAACTCGGCGCGGTATCGGGCCTCGACGTCGCGCAGCAAAAGTCGCTGCTCGACTCGACGCGTGTGCAGGCGCAACTGTTGTTGAACCAGCGCGCGCAATACGAGCATGCGATTGCCGCACTCGTCGGCGTGCCCGCGCCGCAGTTCGCGATCGAACCGAAGGTGTTGACGTTTCAGGTGCCGGCCATTGCGCTCGGCGTGCCGAGCGATCTGCTGCAGCGGCGGCCCGATATCGCCTCGGCCGAGCGCGCGATGGCGGCGGCCAATGCGCAGATCGGCGTCGCGAAGGCGGCGTTTTTCCCGAGCCTCACGCTCACGCCGGGCATCGGCTGGGAAGCCACGCAGTTCGCGAGCTTGCTGAGCGCGCCGACGCTCATGTGGACGCTCGGCGCGGCGGCGGGCCAGGTGCTGTTCGACGGCGGGCGCCGCGCGGCCAATGTGCAATACGCGAGCGAAGGCTACAAGGCGACGGAGGCCAATTATCGGCAAACCGTGTTGAACGCATTCCAGCAGGTGCAGGACGGCATCACGGGTCTTGCGGTGCTCGACGGCGCCGCGAAGCAGTCGGAAGAAGCGGTCGCGGACGCGCAGCGCCTGCTCGGGCTCGCCAACGACCGCTATTCCGGCGGTCTTGTCGCGTATCTGAACGTGATCACCGCGCAGCAGTCGCTGCTTAACAGCAGGCGCCAGGACGCGCAGATTCGCGGTCAGCAGATGACGCTTTCCGTCGCGCTCGTGAAGGCGTTGGGCGGCGGCTGGGACGAGGGCGCGGCAGCCGCCGCTGCGGGACCGGGCGGGTCGCAGCAGAACACGCAGCCGACCGCGCAACAGAACACGCAACCGCACTCGCAGGCAGACGGCGCGATTCAAACGCGCGCTGCCGCGCAGTGAGACGAGCGCGGTCGCGGACGCCATGAACCCGTGGGAGAAGCCATGCAAGGCCTTTCGTATAATGCAGACACTAGGGGACGCGCATGAAATTGCTGATTGTTGAAGACGAGCACAAGGTGGTGGACTACCTGCGCTCCGGTTTGACAGAGCAGGGTTGGGTCGTGGATGTCGCGCTCGACGGCGAGGAAGGCATACATCTGGCCACCGAGTTCGATTACGACGTCATCGTGCTCGACGTCATGCTGCCCAAGCGCGACGGCTTTAGCGTGCTGAAGGCTCTGCGCATGCGCAAGTCGACGCCCGTCATCATGCTCACCGCGCGCGATCATGTGAACGACCGCGTGCGCGGCCTGCGCGAAGGCGCGGACGACTACCTCACCAAACCTTTCTCCTTCCTCGAACTGGTCGAACGCCTGCACGCGCTCGCTCGCCGCACGCGGTCGCAGGAATCCACGCTGATTTCGGTCGGCGATCTGTTTGTCGATCTGATCGGACGGCGCGCGACACGTGACGGCGTGCGGCTCGATTTGACCGCGAAAGAATTCCAGTTGCTGAGCGTTCTGGCCCGCAGGCAAGGCGACATTCTGTCGAAGACGGCCATCACCGAGCTGGTGTGGGACGTCAACTTCGACAGTCATACGAACGTGGTGGAGACGGCCATCAAACGATTGCGCGCGAAGCTGGACGGCCCGTTTCCGTCGAAGCTGCTGCATACCGTGCGCGGCATGGGTTACGTGCTCGAAGTGCGTGAAGAGGCGGAGCCGTCATGAACCGTTCCATCGCGCGGCGCCTTGCATTGATGTTCGCGCTCGTCGCGCTGTTTGTGTTTACGCTCGTCGGCGCAGGGCTTTTTGCGGTGCTGCGCTCGCAGCTGGAGAGCCACTTGCGCGAGTCGCTCGATGACCGCGCGCAGATCGCGCGGCTCATCTGCAATCATGGGCTGACGCCGGAAAAATGGCGCATGTCGCGCGAAAAGCTCACCGACATGACGCCGCCCGACCGCAGTACCGTGTATGCGGTCACGAGCATCGAGCCGTCTTACAACTACGGCAAGCCGATAGAAGGCACCATTATCAAGACCCTGCCCGGCGGCTACGCGCGCGTGAGGCCAGTGGGCGGCGGTGCAGACATGCTCACCACCACCGTGTCCATTCCCGGCTATTCGACGCGTCCGCCGATGCAGCTGCAGGTGGCGTCGAGCTACATGCCGAATATTCGCACCATGCGCGTATTCGGCTTCGCGCTCGCCGCGCTGTCGGCGCTCGGCAGTCTGGCGGTGCTGCTGCTCAGCTACTCGGTCACACGCATCGGGCTCGCGCCGCTCACGCGCCTCACGCGCGACGCGTCCGCCGTCAGTCCCAACAATCGCTCGCAACGGCTCAATACCGCGTCGCTGCCGCACGAGCTGAACGATCTGGCGAATTCGTTCAACGGCGCGCTTGAGCGGCTCGACGGCGCGTATTGCCGGCTTGAGTCGTTCAATGCGGACGTCGCGCACGAATTGCGCACGCCGGTGACGATCCTGATTGGTCAGACGGAAGTCGCGCTGACGCGCAATCGTTCCGTGGACGATCTGCGCCACACGCTGCAATCGAACCTCGAAGAATTCGAACGCATGCGCGCGATCATCAACGACATGCTGTTCCTCGCGCGCGCCGACCAGGGCGAGCGCGCGACGGGGCTCGTGGAAGTCTCGCTCGCGGCAGAAGTCGCGCATACGCTGGAGTTTCTGGAGATTCCGCTCGAAGAAGCCCGCGTGCAGGCGCGCCTTCAGGGCGACGCGGTCGCGCATGTCAACCGCTCGCTGTTCGGCCGCGCCTGCACGAATCTGTTGATGAATGCGATCCAGCATTGCCGGCCGGGTGCGCAGATCAGCGTCAGGATCGCGCGCGAAGCGGAGCAGGTGCGAATCGAAGTCGCGAATCCCGGTGAGCCGATCGAGCCCGCGGTGCTTGAACATCTGTTCGACCGGTTTTATCGCGTGGAAGCCTCGCGCACCAATAGCCGCGAGAATCACGGGCTGGGTCTTGCCATCGTCAAGGCGATTGCGGAGATGCATCGCGGCACGGTGTCGGTGCAGTCCGCGAACGGCGTGAACACCTTTGCTTTTTCGGTAGCCGCTTCGCGTGTCGAGAGCGTTGGGCAGCCGGCGCGTGCGAATGTGCCGGAGAGTGCGGCTGCGAATGCGCAGAACGCCTCCGTGCCAGGCGCGGCTTCCTATTCGTCGCTCGTGAAGGGCAAGTCTGCCTGAACGGGGAGACGCCGCTGCGGCGGCGCGGCGCTTGCGAGGCTCAGCGCGCTCACGCGCACGCCGAGCAGCCGCAGCTTGCGGTTGAGCTCGACCCGCCGCAGACATTCGGTGGCCGCGCGGCGTATTTCCGCGGCGTCGGCGGTGGGCGCCTCCAGCGTCAGGTCGCGCGTGACGGTGCGGAAATCGTCATAGCGCAGCTTGATGCCGACGGTCTTGCCGACATAGCCCTTGCGCACCAGGTCTTCCGCGACCCGCACGCACAGGCCGGTAAACGAGCTCGATAACGCGGGCCGGTCGTGGCGCGGATGCAGGTCGCGCTCGAAGGTCGTTTCTCGGCTCATCGATTTCGGTTCCGATTCCACCACCACGGGCCGCTCGTCCTCGCCTTGCGCGACACGCATGAGCCACGCCGAGTAACTGCGCCCGAAGTGGTCCTGCAGCAGGCCCGCGTCTGCCGCGGCCAGATCGCCGACGGTCGCAATGCCGAGCGCCGTGAGTTTTTCCGCCGCCTTCGGGCCGATGCCGTTGACCTTGCGCACGGGCAGCGGCCACACGCGCAGCGGCACGTCAGCGGGCGTGAGAAGGGTGAGGCCGTCGGGCTTGTCGAGTTCGGAGCCGATTTTCGCGAGCAGTTTGTTCGGCGCCACGCAGATCGAACACGTAAGGCCGGTGGCCTGATTCACCGCCTGCTTGATGCGTGCGGCGATGTCGCGCGGCTCGCCCGGGAGTTCCGTGAGATCGATATAGATTTCGTCGATGCCGCGGTCTTCGATGCGGTCGGTAAAGGTGGCCACCGCAGCCTTGAAGAGCCGCGAGTAATGACGGTAGGAGTCGAAGTCCGTGGGCAGCAGGATCGCGTCCGGCGCGAGCACGGCCGCCTTCATCATGCCCATGGCGGAAAACACGCCGAGTGCACGCGCTTCGTAAGTGGAGGTGGTCACGACGCCGCGCCCTGCGTAGTCGCGCAGCTTCGCAAACCGGCGGCTGCCGTCTGCGAGTGTTTGCGGCGCGCCGTTGCGGCCGCCGCCTATCACCACGGCCTTGCCGCGCAGTTCCGGATAGCGCAATAGCTCGACGGACGCGTAAAACGCGTCCATGTCGAGATGCGCGATACGGCGGCTTGCTGAACTCATGGAAGGCGGAAACGAATGGCACCCGTAATAGTACCTTGCTCCGCCTTCGCGGGTGCCGTCTAGAAGCGGTAGCTCACGCCGAGCTGCACGACCGGATAGATCTTGTAGCGCTCCACCTTGTCGTTGATCTTCTGTTCCTGCTCGTCGATGTTCGCCTGCGTCGTGAACATCGAGTAAATGGCGGGCACGTTATAGTGCGTGCGCGGACGGCCATAGGCGACGCCGAGGTCGAACGTGAGGCCGAAGCCCTTGGAAACCGGCTTGTGTCCATAGCCGATGCCGACGTAAGGCATCACGCGCGGCAGCGTGACCGTGGCCGACGGTGCCGGACCGACGGCGGGCACGAAGTCGTCGCCGATCTTGTAGTTGCCTTGCGCATTCGGCACGGCGTGGGCAGACAGTTCGTCGTCGTTGATGAGCGCGCCGGCCGTCAGGCGAAAGCCGCTCGAATGGAATGGGAACACGTCCATGTACAGGCCGCCTTGCAGCAGCTTCAGGTGGCCGTCATACTGGTTGTCGTTCCCGTTGACCGAGTGCGAGAAGCCGAGCCCCTCGAACTCCGCGTGCACGCCCGTCCAGGAATTGAGCGGCAACGCGGCGCCGATGCCCGCGCCCAGCGTGCCGCCGTGTACATAGACCTCCTGCGCCTGCGCCTTGCCCGCTAATGCAGCCAGCGCCAGCGCAGTCATCGCGGCCGCAGCCGCACTTTTTACTTGCCCTTCGAACTTCACCACCGCTTGTCTCCCGACAAAAATCAATTGCGTGGGGATGACTTTACGGTTCGGGCGCGCGGTTCAAATGCGGGAACAGCGGGCACTTCCGGCGGCTCTTCCCACTCCATTCGGCGGCGGCGGAAAAAGCGGAAATATCGCCCTGTAATTTGTGCCGAGCACTTCGCCGCGCAGGCGAGCGCGGCTGCCATGACACTTACTGCTTGATGCCTTCGGCCTGGATGTGCAGCACGGTTTGCATCTTGAAGCCGTACGTCTTGCCGAAGTCGACGCCAAAATCGTCGCGATTGAACGTCGCCGTCGATTCCGTGCCGCACACTTCGCGCTTGAGCATCGGGTTCACGAAGCACTTGAACGACTCGATCTTCAGATTCACCGGCTTCGTCACGCCATGCAGGGTCAGCGTGCCGATCACTTCCACGGGCTTGTCGCCGTCAAAGCGGATCTGCGTGCCCTTGTAGGTCGCGGTGGGGTACCTGGCCACGTCGAAGAACTTCTCGCCGACCAGTTCCGAATCCAGCTTGTCATTGCCGATATCCACCGAGCTCATGTAAATCGTCACGTCGACGGTGCCGGTCTTGGCCGCGCGGTCCAGCACCACGCTGCCGCTGCTTTTCTTGAACTTGCCGCGCCAGATCGACACGCCGCCGAAGTGGTCAGCCTCGAAGCTCGGGGCCGTGTGCGTCGGATCGAGCTGATAGGTGTCGGCAGCCATTGCGTTGAACGACAATGCGGCGGCCAGTGCGCCCGCGGCGAGCAGGAATTGCTTCTTCAAGATGTTCTCCAGGCTTAAAAAAGGATGATGACGCTTGGACGTTCTGCCGGGATATCGGCAATCACTTCTTCGAGGCGACGAGGTGGAACTTGATGACGACTTCATCGGCGACGACCGACGTGTCTTTCCATTCGCCCGTGCCCACGTCGAACTGCGAGCGCTTGATGGGCAACGAGCCGTCGAAGGTCTGAGTCGAGCCCTGGCTAGCAATGGTGACCGGCACGACCACGGTCTGCGATTTGCCCTTGATGGTCAGCTTGCCGGTGATCTTGTACTGGTTGCCGCCCGCCGGCGCGATTGCGCTGGATACAAAGGTCGCCGCCGGATAGGTGGCGCTGTCGAACCATTCCTTGCCTTGTGCCTGCTTGTTGTAATCGTCCGCGCCGAGGTCGTAGCTGCCGGTATCGATCGACACGTTTGCGCTGCCCGCCGTCGGCTTGGCCGGGTCGAACGACAATTGCGCCGAAAACTTCCTGAACTTCCCGTCGACGGGCACGTTCATCTGTTTCGTGGTCGCGATCACGGTGCTTTTGCTCGTGTCGACGTCGGCATGCGCGAGGCTGGCCCCGAGCAGCGAAAGGGCGGCGACGCCCGCGAGAATGGAGTGATGGAGTGTGGTTTTCATGGTGGTACGCATCCTATCGAACCCACGCGCGTTCATTGCACACAGTGGGGAATTTGATTGCCAACAGGCCGTAGCGAATCCGCGCCCGGCAGGAAACGCGGAGACTGCGCATGGTAGGCATGCCGATAACAACCGAATAGCCGTACGCACGAGAACGCATCGTTCTACTGGTGACGCCAATGCGGGCCGGGCTTGCGCATTGCATCGAAGCAGGCAGAAAGAAAGCACCGCTCACGACTTGGGTTATGCTGCGCACCGGGCGTTGCCCACGTATAACCCTCCATTTCAGGACGTTCGTTGTGACTTCGATTTTCCTTTCATGGGGTATCGCCGCGTGTGCGACCGCCGGCGTCATCACCCGTCCTTTCAAATGGCCGGAGGCGGTGTGGGCCGTGGCCGGCGCCGTGCTGCTGGTCGCGCTCGGACTGTTGCCGCTCAATCTCGCGATCGAGGCCGTCGGCAAGGGCACCGACGTCTATCTGTTCCTGTTCGGCATGATGCTGCTTTCCGAAGTTGGGCGCCGCGAGGGACTGTTCGACTGGGTCGCCGTGCTCGCGGTCAATCATGCGCAGGGCTCGCCGCGCAAGCTCTTCATGCTCGTCTATCTGGTCGGCGTGGTGATCACCGCGTTCCTCTCGAACGACGCCACCGCGGTCGTCCTCACGCCTGCCGTGTTCGCGGCCGCGAAGAAAGCCAGGACCGATCCGTTGCCGCTCCTGTTCGTCTGCGCGTTCATCGCGAATGCGGCGAGCTTCGTGCTGCCCATCTCCAATCCTGCCAACATCGTGCTGTACGGCAACCACACGCCCGCGCTCGGGCCGTGGCTCGCGCGCTTCGCATTGCCGTCGCTGCTGTCGATCGGCGCGACCTATGTGCTGCTGCGCTGGACGCAGCGCGAGGCGCTGGCCGGCACCTGCGAGGCGAATCTGGAGCCGCTGCGGCTGTCGTCCAGCGGCCGTGTGGCGCTGGCGGGCATTGCGGTGACGGCCGTGGTGCTGCTTGCGGTCTCCGCGTTCGACGTGCCGCTCGGCCTGCCCACCGCGATACTCGGCGCGCTGACTGCCATCGTCGTGCTGATTCAGGAACGCAAATCGCCGGTGCCGATGATCCGCGAAATTTCGTGGAGCGTATTGCCGCTCGTGGCTGCGCTCTTCGTACTCGTTGAAATGCTGGACCACACCGGCGTGATCCGCATGCTCGCCGCGTTGACACAAGCCGGCGCGGCGCACCATGAAGCGAGCACGGCAGGCTGGGCCGGCGCGGCGATCGCGATCGGCAGCAATCTGATGAACAATCTGCCCGCCGGGCTGATCGCCAGTTCCACTGTGATGCAGGCGCACAGCCCCGAGCGCGTGATCGACGCGCTGCTGATCGGCGTGGACCTCGGACCGAACCTGTCGATCACGGGTTCGCTTGCGACCATCCTCTGGCTCAACGCGATTCGCCGCGAAGGCGAGGACGTAAGCTTCATGCGGTTCCTGAAGGTCGGTGCCGTCGTGATGTTGCCCGCGCTCGTGCTGGCGCTCGGCGCGCGCATTCTGATCGGCTGATGCCGGGCGCGTGACGGCGCCGCGGCGCGCACGATGCGCCGCGGCCCGGTATGTTGGCGCGCGTCAGCGAGGACCGTTGATTTCCGGCGCAATCGCCGCGTGATTGAGAAGCGCGACGAGCGACATGCCGCCCACCGTATTACCCACCAACGTCGGCACCAGAAAGCGCAGAAAGTAGTCGCGCAGGCTCGCGTCGCCGCTCATCACCGCATAAGCCACTTCCGTCGATCCGGCGATGATGTGCGAAAGATGGCTGACGGCCACCACATAGGTGATCAGCAGCACGGTCAACAGGCGCCCCGAGCGGGCGCTCGGCAACAGCCACACCATCAGCGCGATCAGCCAGCCGGCAAAAACCGCCTTCACCATGGTCGGCAGCATGTGCTCCGAGCCGACGGCCGCGCGCGACACGTCGCCGAATGCCTCGACCACCGCGGGCGCGAAGACATCGGGAATGCGCAGCATGGCGGCGAAAACCCACGTGCTCACCAGGTTGAAGAACAGCACGATGGCCCATAACCGCATGGCTTTCACCAGCGTGCTGGGATCGCGCCGCGTCAGGACGGGCAGGACGACGGTCAGCGTGCTTTCGGTAAAAAGCTGCTGCCGCCCCATGATGACGAGCACGAAGCCCATCGAGTAGCCGAAGCTCGACACGAGATGGCGCCAAGGGCTATCCGGCATGCCTGCTTCGAGCACCGCCTGCGTGAGGAACGAAAACCCCATCGAAAGCCCAGCCGCGAGCGACGACCAGATCAGCGCGCCAATGGTCCGCTCGAGCGCCGCTTCGCCCTCTTCACGAACGATCTCGTGCAGCACCAGCGCGTGAGGCGCGGTGTGGTGCGCCGCCTGGTCCTGCTCGCCCTCGTTCAGATGCGGCGAATCCGCGCCGGCGTCCTCGGCGCGGGGCGCTTCGTTTTCCTTCGATCCGGCGGAAGGCTGCCGTTGCTTCTCGCGTGTCGCTTCCGTCATGAGCGGACATCCTTCCAGCGCGGGCCGGGTGTTTCGCACACTGCTTCGTCGGACTCCCGCAGTGCGGCAAGCGTGGCTTCGAGGCGAGCGAGCCGCGCCCGTTGCGTCGGCACGAGCTGCGCGCGCGCCAGCATGCGCAGGCGGCTGTCCCAGTACGAAAGCGGGATGGGGTCGTTCACCGAGATCCGCCCGAACACCAGTTCGAGATGGGCGATCTCCTTATCTAGGTTCTGGTAGCTCATGTGACGTGTAGAGGAAGAGACCATCAAGCAGAGGGGACCCTGAGGCAGGTGCCGGAAACCGGCTCTGGCACTCGGTTCATGGGGAGCAATCGGCGTTCCCCGATTCGTCAGGACAACGGGAATTCACCAGGCGTGGTTGCTCCCGCCATGTCCTATCCTCCAGCAAGGGCAATGGCTGCGACGGAACCTCGCCGGATTGCACCTGACGCTTCGCGCGCGGCACGGCGGGCGGGCATTTCATGACATCGAACGACATAAATCTGCAATTGCCTTGCGGCAGCGGTTCAACAAGAATTCGACCTGTCATTGAACGGATCGCGGCACACGCAGGCGACGCTCGGTGGCTCTATCGAAGGAGTCAGTCATGAAAAAGTTGCTCGCCGCCCTCGTGCTGTGCTGCGCGTCCACCGTTACGTTCGCTCAGGCCGCTCCGCAGGCCGCCAATCCGCAGCGTGTCGAGCGCATGGTTCAGCAGCTGCAATCGCGTTTTGCGAACGCCAACACCACGCATGACGGCAAGCTCACGAGAGAGCAGGCCGCCGCCGGCATGCCGATGGTCGCGAGCCATTTCGACGAGATCGACACGCAGAAGACCGGCTACGTCACGCTGGCGCAGATCGAGAACTACATGCGCGAACGCGCCGCCGCGCGCTGAGCGGCACGCCATGCGGCCGCCTCTGCAGCACGCCGGCGCCGCGCCCGACTTCGTTTTCAATCAACACTTACCAAGCCCCTGACGCCCGACACGCGCGATGAAACCCGCCACGTCCCGCCGTTTGCGTAGTGCAGGCGCATCGAGCGTCGTATCGATGAGCGCGGCGCTGGCCGGTTGCGCGAGCCTCGGACCGGACTTCAAGGAACCCGAGACCACGCTGGAAAAGCAGTGGTTCGAGAGCTTGCCGCCTGCCGCGCAGGCCGCGCCCGCCGCCGAGGCCGCGTGGTGGAAAGCGTTCAACGACCCGGTGCTCACCGCGCTCGAAGAGCGGGCCTATCAGCGCAATCTGTCGTTGCAGGTCGCGGGCCTGCACATCTTCAAGGCGCGCGCGCAACTCGCGAGCGGCGTCGAGAATCTGCTGCCGCAGACGGGCAGCGTCTCAGTCGGCGCGAACCATATCAACACGAGCGGCGTCGGACCGCTGCCGCCCACGCATTTATGGGCCGAGCATTTTCACGCGAATGCCGGCTGGGAACTCGATTTCTGGGGCAAATACCGGCGCCAGATCGAATCGGATCGCGCCCAGCTGCGCGTGTCCGAAGCGGCCTACGACAACGCGCTGGTGTCCATGTTCGCCGACGTCGCCAACGCGTACATCGATTTGCGCGCGCTCGAGCAGCGGATCGTGGTGGCGCAGCAGAACCTCAAATCGGTGCAAGACAGCCTCGCGCTCACCAAGGCGCGCTACACACGCGGCGCATCGAGCCAGCTCGACGTCGAACAGGCCGCCACGCTGGTTGCCGAAACAGAGGCGCAGATTCCGCCGCTCATCAAGGCGCGCGCGCAGGACCGCGACACGCTCGCGGTCCTGCTTGCCGATCCGCCGGACGCCATGGACGCGCAACTGAAGGGCAGCAGCGCGGTCCCGGTTGCGCCCACGCAGATCGACGTCGGCATTCCCGCCGATCTGCTGCGGCGCCGGCCCGACGTGCGCCAGGCCGCGCTCAATGCTGCGGCGCAATCGGCGCTGATCGGCGCGGCCAAGGCCAAGCTGTATCCGTCCTTTTCGTTGACGGGACTTTTTGGGCTGTCGTCCGGGGAACAGCACGGCATCGGACTGTCGCAATGGGGCAGCAAGACGATCGGGTTGTTTTCGGCGGGCGTTTCACTGCCCATTTTCGACAGAGCACAACTGCAGAATGCGGTGCGCATTCAGGACGCGGCGTTTCAGGAAGCGGTGCTCGATTATCAGAACACCGTGCTGCAAGCGCAAAAAGAAGTCGAGGATGCGATTGCCGCGCTGCGCACGTCGCTCGATGCGCTCGCGGCGTCGGCGCGCGCCTCCGACGCTTCGCAGCGCGCGTTGCGGCTCGCCAACGCGCAATACCGGTCGGGCTCGGTCACCTACGACTCGGTGCTCGACGCTTCGCGTTCCGCGTTGCGCGACGGCGACTCGCTCGCGCAAAACCAGGGAATCGCCGCGCTCGCGGCGGTTTCACTGTATCGCGCGCTCGGCGGCGGATGGGAAGTGGCACAGGGGCAGCAGGTCGTGAGCGAACAGATCGCCGACGAGATGGCACGGCGCACCGACTGGGGGCGTCTGCTCAATCCGCCGGCCAATTCCGCGTTGGCGCGCGCGCGCACGAGCGCGCCGCCGGACGGCAAATGACAGTGCGGGAATAAGAACATGGCCACACTAAAAGGAACCGGCGGGCGAACGGCGCATGCCTCGCTGCACGAAGCGTTGCGCGCGCTCTGCTGCGTTGCTTGGCTCGCGGCCTTGAGCGCATGTCACGAGAGCAATGCGCCCGCCGCGGAAAATGCACCGTTGCCGCAAGTCAGCGTGATGCGTCCCGAGCCGCGCGAGGTGCGCGAGCAACTGGATCTGATGGGCAGCGTCGCGCCGTCGGCCACGGTGACGCTGGTCGCGCGCGTGCAGGGCGTGCTGAAAGACATTGGTTTCGCGGACGGCGCCAACGTGAAGCAGGGACAGGTGCTGTTTCGCATCGAGCCGGACACGTATCGCGCGCAGCTCGTCTACGACCAGGCCGCACTCGATAACGCCGAGCAGGAACTCGCGCGCCAGAAGCAGCTGACGTCGGATAACGCAACGTCGGAATCGTCGCTGCAAAAAGCGCAGACCACGCGCGACCAGGCGCTCGCAAAACGCGACATGTCGCGCATCAATCTGGGCTACACGGAAATACGCGCGCCGTTCGCGGGCCGCATCGGCGCCCGCGCTTTCGACGTCGGCAATGTGGTGGGCGGATCGGACTCGACGAAGCTCGCCACGCTCGACTGCATTCAGCCCGTGTACGTGAACTTCACGCTGAACGAGCGCGACGCGAATCGCATCGGCCTCTTTACGCGGGCGCCGCACCGCGTGCGCGTGAACGTGCCGGGCACGAACCCGCAGCAACGCGAAGACGCCGTGCTCGAATTCGTCGATACGCGAGTCGACCCCGCCAGCGGCGCGATCAGACTGCGTGCCGATGTGGCTAATCGCGACGCGCATCTGATTCCCGGCATGTCCGTCGAGGTGCATATTCCCGCGGGCGCGCCGCAAAACGTGCTGCTGGTGCCCGACACCGCGTTGCTGCGCGAGCAGGCCGGCGCGTCCGTGCTGATCGTGAACGCCGGCAACGTGATCGAGAAGCGCAGCGTGGCGACGGGAGGCCTGCACGGGTCATTGCGCGCCATCACGGCCGGCCTCGCTCAAGCGGACCGCGTGGTGACGGGCGGCGGCCTCGCGGTGGCGCCCGGCATGAAAGTGCAGACAGTCGACGCCGCCGTGCAGGGCCGCTCATGATCCGCTTCTTTGTCGAGCGTCCGGTATTTGCCAATGTCATTGCGTTGATCGTGATGCTGCTCGGCGCCGTCGCGCTGATCAATCTGCCGGTCGCGCAATATCCGCCGATCACGCCGCCCACCGTGCAGGTCGTCGCGCACTTTCCGGGCGCGAGCGCCGCGACCGTGATCGACCGCGTGGCGTTGCCGATCGAGACGCAGGTCAACGGCGTGGAAAACGCGCTGTACATGCAGTCGACCAGCACCAACGACGGCACCTATACGCTCACTGTCACGTTCGCGGTGGGCACCGACGTCGACAAGGCGCAGGTGCTCGTGCAGAACCGCGTATCCGCTGCGACCGCGCAATTGCCGCAAGCGGTGCAGCAGCAAGGCGTAACCGTGAGGAAGCGCTCGACGGCGATTCTGCAGCTGTACACGCTGCAATCGCCGGATCCGAAATACGATTCGCTGTTTCTCAGCAACTACGCGGTAATTTATCTGCGCGACACGCTCGCGCGCCTGCCGGGCGTCGGCGACGTGACGGTATTCGGCACCGGGCAGTACAGCATGCGCGTCTGGCTCGATCCGCAGAAACTCAGCGAGCGCAACCTCACCGCCGCCGACGTGATGCAGGCCATTCAAAGCCAAAGCAAGGACGTGAGCGCGGGCCAGCTCGGATCCGAACCGAACGCGGGCGGTCAGGCATTCCAGCTCACGGTGACGATGCGCGGCGCACTGTCCACCGCGCGCGAATTCGACGACATCATCGTCAAGGCCGATTCGAACGACGGCGGCCACTTCGTGCGCATTCGCGATGTCGGGCATACGGAGCTCGGCTCGTCGAGCTACGGGCAGTTCTTTAACCTGGACGGCAAGCCGGCCGCCGGCATCGCCATCTATCAGTTGCCCGAAGCAAATGCGCTGGAAGTCGGCAACGCGGTGAAGGCGACCATGGCGCGCCTCGCGAAAGACATGCCGAAGGGCGTCAGCTACCAACTGCCGTTCGACACCACGATCTTCGTGCGGCAATCTGTGATCGACGTGTACAAGACGCTTTTCGAAGCCGCATTGCTCGTGCTCGCCGTGATTCTGCTGTTCCTGCAGAACTGGCGCGCCATGCTCGTGCCGGCCACCACCATACCCGTCACCATCATCGGCACGTTCGGCGCGATCTATATGATGGGCTTCTCCATCAACCTGCTGACGCTCTTTGCGATTGTGCTCGCCATCGGCATTGTCGTGGACGACGCGATCGTCGTGGTGGAAGGCATCACGCAGCATATCGAGCAGGGCAAGACGCCGAAGCAGGCCGCTATCGACGCGATGCACGAACTGCTCGGCCCGATTGTCGGCATCACGTTGGTGCTGGTGTCGGTGTTTCTGCCCTCGGCATTTCTCGGCGGTGTGACGGGTCAGATGTACCGGCAGTTCGCGCTCGTCGTGGTGGCGACCACCGTTATCAGCGCGATCAATGCGGTGACGCTCAAGCCCGTGCAGAGCGTGCGCTGGTTGCGGCATCAACGGCCGGGCACGCCGAACGTGGTGTATCGCGTGTTCGATCGCGCGTATGCGCGCGTCGAAAAAGGCTACGTGGGCGTGGTGACGTGGTTCGTTGCGCGCTGCAAGCTCGCGCTCGTGATCGCGCTGCTGCTCGGCGGGGCGTCCGCCTATCTGCTGACGCGCGTGCCGACCAGCTTCATTCCGCTGGAAGATCAGGGCTATATGCTGATCGCCGCGCAAATCGCCGATGCGGCCTCGCTCGGCAGAACGCGCGAGGCGAGCACGGAGATCGAAAAGCGCATCGGCGCGATTCCCGGCGTGAGTCACGTGGTGTCGATCGGCGGGATTTCGCCGCTCGATAACAATGCGTCGTTGGCCAATGCCGCGCTCATCTACGTGACGCTCGACGACTGGAGCGAGCGCGGCAAGGGCAAGGACCTGCGCTCGCTCTATCAGCGCATGAACAGCGAACTGGCGAAGCTGCCCGACGTGCGCTCGGTCGTGATCGTGCCGCCGCCCATTCAGGGGCTCGGCAACAGTGGCGGCGTGCAGATGCAGGTCATGCTGACCGACGGCTCGCAGAACTATCAGCGCCTGCAAAGCGCCACGGATGCGCTCATTGCGGGCGTGTCGAAACGCCCTGAATTGCAGCGCGTTTTCAGCCCGTTCCGCGCGGCGGTGCCGACCGTCGAACTCACGCTCGACCGTGCGAAGGCCGAGTCGCTGCAAGTGCCGGTCGGCAATGTCTTCGACCTGTTGCAGGACTATGTCGGGTCGAGCTATGTAAATCAGTTCACGACGTTCAATCACACGTTCCCGGTTTTCGTGCAGGCCGACGGCGGCTTTCGCCGCGACACCGACGACATTCGCCGCTTGCAGATTCGCAGCAACAGCGGCCACATGGTCGAGCTCGGCACGTTTATCGACGGGCACACCAATGTCGGTCCGGCAGTCGCCGCGCTTTACAACCTCGCGCCGGCGGCGGCCGTCAACGGCAATCCGGCGAGCGGCTACAGCACGGGCGACGCGATCCGCGCTTTCGAGGAAGAGGCCGCGCGCATTCTGCCGGCCGGCGTCGGCTATGAATGGACCGCCATGTCGTATCAGGAGAAGCTCGTCGGCAATTCCGCTTACTGGGTGTTCGCGGTGGGCGTGCTGCTGGTGTTCTGCGTGCTCGCCGCGCAATACGAAAGCTGGCTGCTGCCCGCCGCCGTGGTGCTCGCAGTCCCGCTCGCACTGCTCGGCACGGCGGGCACGCTTGCTTTGCTAGGCACAGCGAACAATCTGTATACGCAGATCGGCCTCGTGCTGCTGATCGCGTTGTCCGCGAAGAACGCGATTCTGATCGTCGAGTTCGCGCGACATTTGCGTCTGCAAGGCGTCGGCATGACGGAGGCCGCCATTGAAGCGGCGCGCCTTCGTTTCCGGCCCATCATGATGACGTCGTTTGCGTTCATACTCGGCGTGGTGCCGCTCGTGATCGCAACCGGTGCCAGTGCGAGCGCGCGCCGTTCGCTCGGCATTGCGGTGTTCTCCGGCATGCTCGCCTCGACCTGTATCGCCGTGCTGTTCATTCCGTCGTTCTATGTGCTGCTGCAGCGCATGGCCGAACGGCACGCCGCGCGCAAGGCACACGGGGAACAAAAGGAAGCCTGAAACCAGGGAGTTTTCGCATGGATCGCCCCGCGAAGATCATCGTGCTCGACGACGAAATCGAGCTGCGCAACATGTTGCAGCGTTTCTTGCGCGGTCAGGGCTTCGACGTGCGAGTTGCAGAAGACGGCAAGCGGCTCGACCGCTATCTCGAGCGCGAGCCGTTCGACCTGCTGGTGCTGGATCTGATGATCGGCGAGGAAGACGGACTCGCGATCTGCGCGCGGCTGCGCGCGCAAGGCCAGACCTTGCCGATCCTCATGCTGACGGCGAAAGGCGATCCGCTCGACAAGGTGCTGGGGCTCGAAACCGGCGCGGACGACTATCTCGCGAAGCCGTTTCTGCCGCGCGAACTGGTTGCGCGCATCAATGCGCTATTGCGTCGCCAGAAGATCGCTTCCGGCGATGTCACCGTCACGTCGCAATGTGTGCGCTTCGGGGACTTCACGCTCGATGTCGTCAAACAGCAACTCACGCGCGGCGGCGCCGTGCTCGACATTCATTCCGCGCAGATGCTGCTGCTCGTCGCGCTGGCGTCGTCGCCGAACCGGCCGGTGAGCCGCGACAACCTGCTCGCCCGCGCGCGAGGCCGCGACCACGACGCGCTCGACCGCAGCATCGACGTGCAGGTGCTGCGCCTGCGGCAGATCGTCGAGAACGATCCGTCCAAGCCCCGCTTCATCAAGACGGTGTGGGGCGTCGGTTACATGCTGGTCGCGGACGTCGACTCATGACCCGCCCGCTGCTGCGAGGCGTATTGCCGCGCACGCTGCTCGCGCGCAACATCGCCTTGCTGATCGCGCTCGTCGTGTTGAGCCAGGTGTGCTCGCTCGGCGTGCTGCTGCATTACGTGCAGCGGCCGCGCGTGGAGCGTGCGGCCGCTGTGTTCGCCACTTATGTGACGACGCTCGACAGTCTGCTGCAAAGCACGCCGGCCGGCGCGCGCGACGCGCTGACCGCACGGCTCGACACGCGGACGCGGCTTCCCGACAGCGCGCAAGCCGAGCCGCCGCCGAGTGTGCTGCGCGCGTATCGCAACTATCAGCGCAAGGTGTTCCTCGACAGTTTGCGCAAGCATCTTCCCGCTGACATGGAGGCGCGCTGGCAGACCGAAGGCGGGCAGCGGCTGTGGATTCGCCTGCATGCGCCGGCCGCTGCGTCGGGCGCCGCGGCGCCTCGCGCGCCCTACTGGATCGCGCTGCCGATCCCCGAAGACGCGCAGGGCAATGGGCTCGACGCGGCGATTCTGCTTTCGCTCGGTCTCGCCGCGCTCGCGGCCCTGACCGGCTATGCGATCCAGCTTCACCTGAACCGACCGCTTCAGGAATTGACTCATGCGGCGCGGCGCCTGAGTGCCGGCGAGACGCCGCCGCCGCTGCCGACCGACGGCCCAGTCGAAATCGCCGCGGTGAGCAGCGCCTTCAACCAGATGACAGAGGCGCTGAAACAAGCCGAGGCGACGCGCGCGCTGATGCTGGCCGGCATCTCGCACGATATCCGCACGCCGCTCACCAAACTGCGTCTTTCGATGGCCATGGCGATGCCCGACGGTAGCGACAGCAGCTTCGCGGTGGCGGCCGAGTCGTATCTCGATCAGATCGAAACCATCTTGCAGCAGTTCATGGACTACGCGGGCAGCGGCGAGCGCGAGCCCGCCGAGCCTGGCGATCTGAATGCGCTGGTCGAACGGCTGGCCGGCGACTTTGCCGGACTGGGGCATGAGTTCGAGCTGTCGCTCGCGCGCCTGCCGCTCGTCGACTACCGGCCCGTGAGCATGATGCGGCTCCTGATGAACCTGATGCAGAACGCGATTGTGTACGGCGGCAGCGGACTCGCGGTGCGCAGCTGGGCGACCCATGACGCGGTGTATGTGGCCGTCGGCGACCGGGGCAAGGGCTTATCGGCGGAGGAGCTGGAGCAGCTCAAGGCGCCGTTCCAGCGCGGCCGCAATGCACGGGCGCATAGCGGCGGCACGGGCTTGGGACTCGCCATTGTCGAGCGGATTGCGCGGCTGCACGGCGGCAGGGTGGAATTCCACGCGCGCGAGGGCGGCGGGTTGGAGGTGTGGGTGGTCTTGCCGGCCCGAGCCGGCTAATGCAGGCTTACCGCAGAGCGGCGCGGTTGGCGCGCCGATGACCGCGCTCCCGGCACGTTCCTGGCCCGCTGCAGCAACCCGTTCAGGTCGACTCGCGATCCAGCCACGCATCCAGTCCCACACGGAACGCGACGCCGGCAATCACCGGCACCGTCAGCATCAGAATGATGCCGAAGTTAGGAACCGGGTCGCCGTAAGCGATCGGCTCATACAGCACGACGCCCGCGACGATCGCGAAAACGATGACGCCGACGGCTACCATCAGAAGATTGCGCACCGTGATGGAGAGCTCTTTGCGCCCAGCCTTGGCGGGGCTCGGGCTGGCGGCGGGGGCGGGGTCGTGTTGGGCAGGCATGATGGCTCTCGTGACAGAAACGCGGCGCGGGCTCACGCGCGCATTCGGCGGCAAAACAGGGCGCGCCCGGCATCATACCCGGGCGCGGACGGGCCGCGCACTTCGCCGCGTGTGGTTGCACCGATATCAACCAATATATGCCGCATTGCGCGCCATGGGGCCAAAAGCGCATACGCGGCAACGCCGCGCAGCGTTACCACGACGCGGCAATCGGATCGACCCATTCCGCGAGCTCGCGCCGCAATTGCGCGAGGTCGAACGGTTTGCCGAGTATCCGCGCGCCGGGAATGGGCTCGCCGATCGGCGCGTGCGCGCCGTAGCCCGACACCAGCAGCACGTGCACGTCCGGCTGCTCGTGCCGCACCGCGCGCGCGAGGTTGTCGCCCGACATGCCGGGCAAGGTGATGTCGGTGCAGAGAATGTCGTAGCGCTGCGCCGGCACGAGCGGCAGCGCTTCTTCGGCGCTCCCCACCGGCGTGCAGTCGAGCCCCAGCGCGCCGAGCAGCAGGCTCAGCGCCTCGCGGGAATCGGCGTCGTCCTCGACGAGCAGCACATGAGGCGGCGTGCGCGCCGGCGATGCGTTGGGCGCGGCGTCAGCCTCGGGCGCGGGTTCGCGCTCGCGTGCGGCGCCGCCTGGCGCAGCGGGACTGCCCTGCGTGTCCGCGCCCGCCGGGTCATAAGCGCCGCTCGGCACACACGCGGCGATTTCCCGGTCGGTCATCTTGCCGACGGACGCGGCACAGGCCGCCGGCACATGCGCCGCACGCAGCACGCTGCGCACCTTGCGGGCGAGGTCGTCGCGGCGGTAGGGCTTGGACAGCAGCGTGATACCGGCGTCGAGCTTGCCGTGATGGACGATCTCGTCGCGCGTGTAGCCCGAGGTGAACAGCGTCGGCACCGCGGGCACGCGCGCCGCGGCGCGCCGCGCCAGTTCGACGCTCTTGATCTTGCCGGGCATCACCACGTCGGTGAACAGCAGGTCGATCGGCACGTCGCTGTTGATGAAGTCGAGCGCCGCGTCGCCACTCGAAGCGGTCAGCACCTTGTAGCCCAGCTGCGCCAGCATTTCCACGACGGTCAGGCGCACGTCCGCGTCGTCCTCGACCACGAGGATGGTTTCGCCGCCGCCTGCCGGCGCGCTGGTTTCGTCGGCGGATTCCGCGGTTTCGGGCTCGCAGCAGCGCGGGAAGAACAGCGACACGGTGGTGCCGCGTCCCACTTCGCTTTCGATCAGCGTATGCCCGCCGCTTTGCCTCACGAAGCCGAACACCATGCTGAGGCCGAGACCCGTGCCGTGACCATGCGGCTTGGTCGTGAAGAACGGCTCGAACGCGTGTTCGAGCACTTCCGGCGGCATGCCGGCGCCCGTGTCGGTGACGGAAAAGACCACGTATTCACCTGGCGACAGCTCCGGTTTGTCGCTGCAAAACGCTGCGTCCAGCACACGGTTCGCGGCGCAAACGGTGAGCATGCCGTCGGCCTTCATCGCGTCGCGTGCGTTGATGGCGAGGTTGAGCAGCGCGTTTTCGAGCTGGTTGCGGTCGACCTGCACGTGCCACAGGTGCTCGCTCAGCACGGTCTCGATCCGCACGGTTTCGCCGAGCGCGCGATGCAGCATCTCGGTCATGCCGGCGAGCAGGCGGCGCGGATTGAGCACGGTGGGCGAGAGCGGCTGGCGCCGCGCGAACGCGAGCAGATGGGCGGCCAGCTTCGCGCCGCGCTTGACGGCATCCGTCGCCGCGGACAAACGGCGCAACGTGGCGGGATTGTCGCCGGCGTCGGCGGCCATCATCTGCAGATTGCCGTTGATGACTTGCAGCACGTTGTTGAAGTCGTGCGCGACGCCGCCCGTGAGGCTGCCGATCGCTTCCATTTTCTGCGACTGACGCAACTGTTCTTCAGCGAGCGCGCGCGCAGCGATCGCATCGGCGACGCGCTGTTCGAGCGTTTCCGTCAACTGACGCAGCGACTGTTCGGCGATCTTGCGTTCGTGGATGTCGATCAGCACCGCCGGAAAGCGCGTGGGCTGCCCGTGTTCGTCGAACTCGCACCGGCCGTTTGCCTGCACCCACACATACTCGCCGTCGGGCCGGCGGATCCGGTACTCGGCGCGAAACGGCACGCCTTCGCGCAGTGCGTCTGTCCTCAGACGTTCGAGCAGCGACTGATCGTCCGGATGGATCATTTTCGTCGCGGCGCTGTGATCGACGCCCTGGGCGGCTTCTTCCACGCTGAAAGAAAAGGTGCGGGCAAAGCGCTCGTCGCCGGTAATCTTGCCGGTCTGCATGTCGACGACGCAGGTGCCGAGCACCGCGCCCGTATTGAGCGCGAGTTGCAGACGTTCGTTGGTCTCGTGCAGCTCGGCTTCGGCGCGTTGCCGCCAGCGCTCGGTGAGCACCCGCCCCGTGGTTTCCACGACGACGGCGAGCACGCCCGCGGGTGCGCCGCTGTCGTCGGCGACCGGGCTGTAGTAGAGATCCATCCACACGTCCTCGGGCTTGCCCTCGCGCAGCAGCACGAGTTCCTTGTCGCGATACGAGAGCGTGCCGCCGGCGAGGCACGTTTGCATCACATGACGGTTGAACTCGGCGACCTCGGGCCAGCCTGCTTCGACAGGACATCCCAGCAGATAGGGATGGCGTCCGCCCGCGAAAACGGCGTACGCGTCGTTATAGATCATGTAGCCGGATTTGCCCCACAGCAGCACGAGCGGCACAGGCGAAGCGAGCAGCAGCTGCACCGTCGCGGTCAGACTGCGCGGCCAGTCCGCAATCGCGCCGATGCCGGTGGCCGACCAGTCGAACTCGCTGATGCGGCGTGCCATTTCGCCGCTCCAGCCTGGACAGCCGTGATCGTGTGCCGGGAATGGCATGCTGCGCGCTCCACGTAAATCGCGGGGTCTCCAGTCTGCCGTTTCGCATTCTCCACGTAAAGGGCCGATACGCGGCGTGCGCGCATTCGTTGCGTGCGCACCGGAGTGCGGGCAACTTTTACCTGCGTCCTTCACGCACGCACTTCAAAAGCGGCAATAAGCGCGTGCGTGCGTCCTTACAGAATGCTTCGAGCGATAGGCTCGATTTCTGCTGATGGTTCATCGCCCGAGCGTGTGACGATGCACGCGACGGGCGCCGGCGACGACGCGTGTCGCGCCGGCTTCGTCTATCGATAAGAGCGGACCGTACGATGTCGAAAAAGCCCGTCGCGACCAGCAAGCTGTCGAAGCAATCCGCCAGCCCGCGTCCAAAGAATGTTCCTCGAGCCGATGGGCGTCAGCGGCTCCTCACCGCGCGCCGCAACGCGCGAATGGCGCGCTCCGCGCATGCGTACGTGCGCGGCAGCACGACCAGGTTCTACGAATGGCTCGACGGAATCGAGGGGCACGCGCTACCCGAAGGCCCGGCGGTGTGGATTTGCGGCGATTGCCACACCGGCAATCTGGGGCCGGTCGCCGATTCGCATGGGCGCGTGGAGATTCAGATTCGCGATCTCGATCAGACGGTGATCGGCAATCCCGCGCACGATCTGATCCGGCTCGGGCTGTCGCTCGCGACGGCGGCGCGCGGCTCGGATCTGCCCGGCGTGACGACCGTGCACATGATGGAAGCGCTCGCCGACGGCTACGAGCGCGCTTTCGACGACAGTGCAGGCGAGTCGGACGTCCACGCGGAAAAGCCCGAGGTGGTGCGCGTCGTGATGAAGGAGGCCATCCGCCGTTCGTGGCGTCATCTCGCGGAAGAGCGTATCGAGGACATCGAGCCGTGCATTCCGCTCGGTTCGCGTTTCTGGCCGCTGGAAAAACCCGAGCGGCGCGAGATCGACAAGCTGTTCACGAAGGCCTCCATCGCCGCGCTTGCGACTGCGTTGCGCGGCGCAGGCGCCGAGGCGGAAGTTCAGGTGCTGGACGCGGCATACTGGGTCAAGGGATGCAGCTCGCTCGGGCGTCTGCGCTATGCGGTGCTGCTCGACATCGACGGCGCGGCGGCGGACGGCGGCGACCCGTGCCTCATCGACATCAAGGAAGCCGCGCAGGCAGCGGCGCCTCGCTATTCCGGGGTGCGAATGCCGCGCGATAACGCCGAGCGTGTGGTGGAAGGCGCGCGGCATCTGTCGCCGTCGCTCGGCGAGCGGATGCGCTCGGCGCGTCTGGCGGACCGGCCGGTCGTATTGCGCGAGCTGCTGCCGCAGGACATGAAGCTGACCATCGAACAACTGACGCGCGACGAAGCGACGAAGGCGGCGCGCTTTCTTGCGCTGGTGGTCGGCAAGGCGCACGCGCGGCAGATGGACCTTGCCGAACGCAAGGCATGGCTTGGCGAGCTGCGCAAGAACCGCTCGAAGACACTCGACGCCCCGGGCTGGCTGTGGACAAGCATCGTGCAACTGGTGAGCAGCCACGCGGCCGGCTACCTCGAGCATTGCCGCAAGTATGCGACCGGCGCGGGGGAGGATTGACGCGCCCTGCATGCGGCCGGGGCGCCATGCGCGACCCGGCCGGAGAAGGCAAATGCAGATGCCGTTACGCTAGTTCGACAGCGACAGATACGGCGAGCTGAGCGGCGTCGGCGGGAAGGGCTGCAGGCCGGTCTGTTTCGTGAAGCTGTAGCGCATGTAGACAGCGGCAAGCCACTCGCGATATTGATAAGCATTGCCGAGCGACGCCGTTGCCCCGAACGCCAGTTGCGGCGCGAGCTGATATTCGCCGACGGCGCTAAGCGAATACGAGACGCCGGTCTTGCTTTGGCCGGGGTACTGGGCGTTGCTGTCCACGCTCGTGCCGATCAGCGCGGCGTTCGCCGCGGCGGCCGCCTGCATGCCGCCCGAGTCGCCGAGCGGGAAGTAGTTCGACGCGTCCTGCCGATAGTGCTGCACGCCGATCGAGCCCTTCACGTCGTACGTGAAGGCGCCGTTGCGGCCGGTCCATTCGATCGGCAAATTCAGGATCACATACTGTTGCGGGCTGAAGTAACCGCCTTGGCCATACGTGAAGTACGACAGGTTCTTGTTGTAGCGCATGAGCGTCGTATTCACGCCGACTGTGAACGTCTGGTCCGCGTCCTTGAAGAGACGCGTATAGACGCCGCCGCCGCCCTTCACCGCGTTATTGCTCGCGACGTTGTGGCCTTGGTAGTACTGATACGCGGCGTTCACGTAGAGCCCGTTGGTGCCGTCGTCCCAGGCGAGGCTGGCGAGCCCGCCCGTCGACGTCACGCCGCCCCATTCGAGACCCGACGCGGCGTCGCGCGTGCCCGCGTAGGAGAGCAGGCTGTCCGTCACCGCGCGCCGCGCGACGGCCAGCGAATACGACACCTTGTCGGTGATGCCGCCGTTGTACTGTCCGCCGCCCACAATGTTCGTTTCACGAAAGCCGATCGGCGTCACCCCGATGTCGCCGGAAAGCGAGCGGCCCTCGTAGCCGACCGAGAGCCCCACGCCGCTCGCCGTCTGGCTGCCGTAGTTGTTGGTGCCCGCGATTGCCGCCGTTGCCGACGAGCTGTTCGAGAGCCCCGCGCCGAAGCGCGCGAGCGTCGAGACGTTGCCGCTTGCCGTGCCCGCATCGAGCGTGACGGGCGTCGCCGTCACGACGACATGACCGTTGCCCGCCTTGATGCGGCCCTGGACCGGCGCCTCGATGTCGGTCAGCGTGGACAGGCCGTCCTCGCCGCTGCGATTGCGAAACACGATGCCGGCCGAGATCGTGCTCGCCTGCTCGCGATTGACTTGCGCCAGTTCGTCCGCCACGCCGAGCGTTTGCGCGTTGGCGACATTGCCTTGCGCGTAGTTCGCGCCATTGCCGCTCATGCCCGGTTGTTGCGGGTAATACGCTTGTGCATAGCCGGTGGGCGGTTGCGGGATATACGGTTGCTGCTGCGCGTAATAGCCCTGATTGCCGTAGTTTGGCTGCTGCTGCGGGTAGGGTGGATAAGGCTGCTGAGCGTAGGGCTGCTGGCCATACGGTTGTTGCTGCGAATACGGCTGATAAGGCTGCTGCCCATAACCCTGCTGTCCGTAATACGGCTGCTGCTGCGCGTAACCTGCCGAATTGCGGGTGGTTCTCGACGCGCTCTGCTTTTTGCTCGCGCTGCGCTTGCCGTTGGCGGCGGCACCCGTCGCCGAGCCGTAAGGCTGCATCGCGCCGGCGTTGGCCTGTGCCTCGCGCGCGGCGGGCGACATCGGCCACGGGGTCGGCGCGTAGCTGTCCGGCGTGCCGTACTGTTGCGGCGGATACGGCGCCGGCTGACCCTGCTGCGCATAGGCTGGGTCATACGGCTGTTGCATCGGCTGCATCGGCTGCCTCAAGGTCGACGCCGGCATCTGCGGCAAGCCGGCCTGGGCGCCTTGACCACCCTGTCCGGGATACGGCTGCAACGGCGCGCCGGACTGGCTCGAACCGTAGCTCTCCTGACCGTAACCCCCGGCGTCGGCGCTTTGGCGAGGCGCGTTGTACGGCAGCGCGGCCGGCGCGCTGTTCGGCGCCTGCGGTTGCGCCTGCGGTTGCGCATAAGGTTGCGTGTAGGGCTGCGCACCTCGCTGCGGATACGACGGTTGATACGACTGCGGATACGACTGCACTCCGGGCGCCGTATTCGGCTGAACGTACGGAGCAACGTACGGAGCAACATACGGCGCGGGCTGCGCGGGCGGCGGATAGTTCGGCACGGTCTGTGTCGGCAATGAAGACTGCGAGTACGGAACGGAGGCGCGCGCGGCATTCGGCAGAGCACTGAAGCCGAGCGCGGCGTTATCGGCTTCGGTCGGCGCGACCGTCGCGGTTTTCCCTTCGAAGGGATTGGTGCCGGGCAGCGGCGTGGCACCGATCCGGCGCATCGCGATCTCCCAGCCGCGCGGCACGTTGCTCGCGGCGCCGTTGCGCGGCGCATTCGCCATGAGCGGCGTATTGGCGGCGACGAGCGAGCGCTGCAGATACGTCGACGCGAGCGACAGCTTGCCTTGCGCGCGATACATACGGCCGACGGTCGCGAGCACGCCGGGATCGTTGGGCGCCGCATTCAACGCCTCTTTCGCGAGCGATTCCGCGTAGCTGAACTGCTTCGCACCGGACGCCGCGGAAATGGCGGCCTGCAGCAGGTTGAGATCGTCCGGTTTGCGCCGCAACGCGACGCGATAGCTTTCGAGCGCATTGCGGTCGTCGCCGGCCGTCGCATACAGGCGGCCGAGCGCCGCTTGCAGGTCGGGATTGTCCGGCATCGCGGCGAGCCACGGCGCGATCACGTCGTAGGCGCTCGCGAGATCGCCGCGCTGACGCACGAGATCGCATTGCTTGATGACGATGCCGAGATTCAGGTTGCCGAAGTCCGTGCGCTGCTGCGGCGTCAACTGCATCGACGCGAGCCGCCGCATCACCATGCCCAGTTCGGACTCCTGCCGGGTCGCGGCGAGAATGCCCGCGTATTGCAGCAGGAGGTCGGTGTTGCCGGGCGCCGCGCTCATCGCACCGCGCACGAGGGACAGCGCACGGTTGGGGTCGCCGGCCTGCTGGTAAGCGCCCGCGATCACGCCGACCAGTTCGGGGCTGTTGCCCGCGACCGGCTCGGCAGCCCGCAGCGTCGCAAGCGCCTGCTGCAACTGTCCGCTTTTCGCCATGCGCGCCGCCAGTTCCGCCTGCTGATGCACCCACAGCCGATGCTGCAACGACGCCATCGCGTCGGTGCGCTGCGCGGCCGGAATGCGTTCCAGTTGCGCCAGGCCAGTCGACCAGTCCTGGGTTTCCGCCGAGAGCAGGGCGCTCGCGTAGAGCGCATCCGTCATGTCGGGATGCGCGGCGAGCAGCCCGTCCATCATGCTGCGCGCGTTGGCGACGGCACCCTGGCGCACGTAGATGCGCGCAAGGTCGAGGCGCAACCACGGGTCGTCGGGCGTGTTGAGAAGCGCGTCTTCAAAGAGACTGCGCGCGCTGCCGAGGTCGCCGCGCGCCTCGGCCGCGCGCGCCTGCGCCGCTTGCGCTTCACCTCGCAGACGGTTGATGCCGCCCGCCTTCGACTGCTGCTCCGCGTTCAACTGGTTGGCGAATTGCAGCGCTTCGTCGCCGCGGCCCTGAGCGGCGAGCGCGCCGACGAGCCCGCGAATCGCGTCCGGGTTGTCGGCCTGGCGGCGCAGCGCCATCCGGTACGCCTGTTCGGCGCCGGCCGCGTCGCGATTCGCGAGCAGCATTTCGCCGAGCAGCACCTGCGCCGTGACGTCGGACGGATTCATTGCAATGGCGCGTTCGAACAGCGACTTGGCCTTCGCGAGCTCGCCGTTGCTGCGCGCGCCGATCGCGTCGCTCGTGTAGGTCCAGTAGGTGGCGCTGTCGAGCGCGGTCTTCCAGCGCGCCGGATTGCCGTTGCGCGACGCCCGCTCGAGATAGTTGCGCGCTTCCGCGAAATGCTCCTGCTTCAGCGCGGCGATGCCCATGCCGCCGAGCGCGTCGGTATCGTTCGGACTACTCGCGAGTACCGACGAAAACTTCACGCGCGCGGCGGCGGGGTCGTTGCGGTCGAGCGCGGCGAAACCGTCGGCGATCAGGCGGCCGCGCGCATCGACGGCGGCGTTTTCCTGCGCGCGCTCGCGCGTCGAGCGGTCCTGCTGCACCATCGAATCGAAACGCGCCTTGACCGCGGCATCGTCGCCCGCGCTTTGCAGATACGCCTGATACAGCGCCGAGTCCGAGGGACGCGCGTCGAGCCAGAGCAGCGCCTGGCGCCAGCTCTTTTTCGCCGACGCGCCCACCGTGCTGTCGCCCGCGAGCTTCTGCAGCCGCGCAATGCCGTCGCGGCGCGTGACGTCGCGATAGGTCAGATGCTGCGCGTAGGCGAGCGCATAACGCGGATCGTCGGGATTGTCGCGCGCGAGCTGTTCGAGCCCGCGGCGCGCCTCGTCCCAGCCTTGCGGCGTGGCCGAGAGCGCCTGGTAATACTCGAGCTGCAACTCGGGCGTGGCCGGCTTGCCGCTCAAGGCCCGCTGATATTCCTGCACGGCGCTCGCGCTCTGGCCGCTTTGCACGAGCCGCCGCGCGTCGTTCACCGTCTGATCGCGCAGGCTCGATTCGCCAAGCCGCCGGCCGAGGTCGTCGAGGCGCGGATAGTTGGGCGCAACCGCCTTCAGGCGCGACAGATACTGCTGCGCGCCCGCGCCGTCCTTGCGGTCGGCGAGCACCATGCCCATGCCGAAGAGCGCATCGGGCTGCTTGGGGTCGATGCGCAGCACTTTCTGCCAGGCCTGCTCGGCGAGGTCGCCGCGCTGATGCGACTGCCAGTACTTGCCCTGGTCGATCAGCACGCTCATCGGATCTTTGGATGCCTGCGCCAGCGCGTCGGGCGCGGCGGCCGCCATGCAACAGGCGAGCGGCACGCTGAGCGCGACGCGCAGCGACAAGGTAAGGGCGCTCAATCGCATGCGTTTCTCCAGCCCGGCACGAGACGGCCGCTTTCGTCAAAGCGATAGCGTCCGTCGACGAAACCCGTGCCGAACAAGCCCAGCACCCTGTCGTAGTACACCGGTTCGCGGCCCGGCACGCCTGCGTCGAGCGCGGCCAGATGTGTGCGCGCGAGGCCGAGGCCGTGCGCGTCGCCGAGCGCCTTGAAGTACGGCGCGAGCGCGCCCCAGTAGCTGAGCGGGCCTTCGCCGCTTGCCATGCCGTTGGTCGACGACACCTTTTCCGGCGGATAGCCGTTCTGCTCGACTTTCGCGCGCATGCCGCCGAGCGCGGCGAGCCACGGCTTCGCGAGCGGATCGGCGGGCGAGGCGAGACCGGCCCACAGGTAGACGCGGATCGCGTCGTAGCTGCCGATGTCGCCGTTCTTCGGATCGACCACGAACTGGCCGTTCTGCCACGCGGCCCAGTCCGGCGCGAAGCCTTGCGGCGAGGTCGTTTTGACGAGCTTGTAGGCGCTTTCCGCCAGCTTGGCCCACGGGCCGTTCGGCAGTTCGTGGGCGAGCGCGCGCAGCACGGGCAGCGGCAGATAGCTCGGATTCAGACGCGTGACGCCGCCGTCCCTGAAACCTTGCGGCCCCGGCAGCAGCATCGGACCGACGCCCGGCAGGCTCGTCGTCTCGTCGCGGACAATGCGCGCCGCGAGCGCCTGACCGAGCTGCGTATAGGCGGGTTCGTGCCACAGGCGTCCGGCTTGCAGCAGGTCGTAGGCAATCCACAGGTCGGAGTCGGATGCCGAATTGGGATCGAGCACGCCATACGAGCCGTCCGCCTTTCTGCCCCATAGCCACGCCGGTAGGCGCAGGTTCTGCGGATCGAACTGATTGGCCGCGAGGTTGGCGCGCGTCCAGTTCAGCAGGCGGTCGAAGGTCGCGCGGTCGTTCGCGACGAGCGCAAAGAAGAGGCCGTACGACTGGCCTTCCGACGTGGTCTGCTGAGTCGGCGTCGAGTAGTCGATCACGCGGCCGTCGGCCTGCACGAAGCGTTCGACGAACGTGCGATAGGCGCTCCAGTCGCCGCATGCGCCGGGCGCGGCGGCCGGCTGTGCGGCCTTCGCGAGCCGGGCCGATCCCGCCGATGCCGCGAGCCCGAGAGTCAGGCCGAGCGCCACCGCGAGGCCCTGTTTTCTGTTGATTCCAAACCGCATATCAATCCTGTGAGTCCTTCAAACGGCGCGCCGCGATGGAGCGCAGCATCCGGTAGAACAGCCCGGCAATGATCAATGCCGCGAGCACGCCGCCCAGCATCAGCAGCAGCGGATGCGACGACAGCGCCCAGCGCAGATATTCCTGCGGCGACAAATGGCCGACATAGTACGCGTCGCCGTTCGAGGCGATGGTCACTGTGCGGCCGTGAATCACGGCCATCGCGCCTTGAATTTCCGGCAGCATGTCGGCGTCGAGCAGCGCCGAGGACAGATCGGCGTCCGACTGGCCCGCCGCGCTGATCAGCGCGACGGCGCTGCGGCCCTTCCTGAGCGGCGACTCGAAGCCGGTGAGGAGCGCATCGCCATTCGAACTCACGAGCGTCAGGTCGGCCCGCGCCGGCAGGCGCTCCACGCCGCGCTCGCCGTGCCACCAGTCCTCGAGCTTGAAGACGATGTCGGAGATCTGGAAGGTGCGTGAGTCGCCGTTGTTGGAGAAGGGCATCGACTTGGCCCAGCGTTGCAGCAGCGGCTGCTTGCCCGGCGCGCCGAAAATGAGCAGGTCCTTGCCGGCGTATTGGTCGACGTCGTCGGCGGTGCCCACGGTCACGCCCGCCACCGGGTAGCCGGTCGACGCGCCCATGCGGCCCATGGTCAGCAGATACAGGCTGTAGTCGCTCGAATCGGCGTCGTTCGGCAGGATCGCCGCGGTCTCCGACAGGTCCGCCATGCGCGTGAACGGAAAACCGCTGTTGGCGAACGCCGCGAGGTCGGGCAGCGCCATGTAGTGGGGGAACGACGACAGGTCGATCGTCGAGTTGGGGTCGACCGCGCCGATCACGTTTTCGAGCAGGCGGCCGTGACATTCGCCGGTGTTCGGAATGTCGTAGTAGAAGTGCAGGCGCAGTTGCGCGCGCGGCGTCAGCAGGAGCGGCGGAATATGCACGGTGTGGCGCGCCTCGGCGGTCTTGTCGGGCAAGACGCGCGCGAAGTAGCGGCTCAGCTCGAACACCGAGTCGGACTCGACGGGAATCGGCAGCGACTGCACGAAGCCCCTGTTCACGCTTATGTTCAGCGACGAGCGGTCGCGCTGCGGCCGCACCGTGTAGCGGTAGCGCAGATCGATCGGCGCGCCCTTGGTGTGCCACATGAAGAGATCGGGCGGCACGCGCAGGTTCACGTGGACCGCGTCGGCGTCGTAGCCGCTGACGGTCAGGTCGCTCGCTTCGGCGAGTTCGCCGAAGCGCACCGGGCGGTTGGTCGGCAGCCAGTTCGGCGCGTCGTAGGGCGCGCGCTTCGCAAGCTCGGTCAGGCCCGTGATGGTCGCGCTCTGTCCTGCGAGCATGTTCCGGCCGATGCCGAGCGCGCGCGCGGCGATCTTCAGTTCGGCGTCGTTGCGTCCCATGACGAGCAGCAGCTTGCCGCGCGCCGGCGCGTCGCGGTCGACCACGGCCACCGTCGGCCCGGAGATTGCCGGCGTTTGCACGCCGGCGGGGCGCTGGTCGCCGCTCGCAAACACCACCGCGTTGCCCGACAGCGGCACATTGTCCTGCTGCGCCGGGAAAATCGCGCCGCGATAGCCGGCGAGCGCGCCAAACCACGAGGCCACGATGCCGCCGGCTTCGAGCGTGCCGGCGCTCGGCTTGTGCGGAAACACGAACGGCAATTCGAGGCGGCGCACGTCGCGGCGGTCGAAAAACGGCTGCGGCAGGGCCGCGAGATCGGGCTTGCTGGCAAGCGACGCATAGGTCAGATCGAGCGAACTCGCATTGCTCACGGTCGCCCACAGTGACGAGTTCGCCGGGTCTTCGCAGTTCGTCGTGTAATGGCCGATCAGCTGGATGTTCAGGTGGTTGAATTCGGTGACGAAGCGCGGATCGATCGACACGTCGCGCGCGACCAGCATGCCGGCCTGCTCGCGCGGCACGGGCAGCGTGGCGGCCACTTCGCCGTTCACCAGCACCTTCAGTTGCGAAAGATTCGGCAGCAGCGCGGGCGAGTAGCTATAGACGAGATGCAGGATCGCGCCCGTCACCACTTCGTCGCCGCGCACGGAGAACGCCACGCCGTTCTGGCCGTCGGTGCCGCGCAGTTGCAGCGGGTCGAGCGCGCCCAGGTCGGCGAAGGTCAGCGTCTGGCGGCGGCCGCCCGGCACCAGGGTGCCCGGCTCGGCGGTAGTCGGCGCCTTGACGCCCAGCGCTTTTACCGCGGACGGGGCGAGCGCCGGAGTCGGCGTGGCGAGCGGCGCCTGAGCGATCATGGCGGCGTCGTAGGGGACGGCGGTGCTCGGGGGCGGGACGTTGCCCGTGCCGGTGGCCGCGAGGTTGGCTCCGCCTTTCGCAGCGCTGTTGGCCGCGCTGTTGGTCACGCTATTGGCCGCCGGGTTGGCCACTGGGTTGACCACCCCTCTCGCTGGAGTATTTGCCGTCTTGCTGCCGACGTTGGTCGCCGCTGCTTCGGCCACCGACGCGAGCGGCGCCGCGAGGGCCGTCTGCAACGCGAGCCAGCAGGCCACGCCGCGCGCAAGTCGCGAAGCGCGCGGCGCGGATGCACCGCGCGGTTGCAAGTCTGTGCCAATGCGAATGTCGCTGCGTGTGTCACTGCGTACGTCGCTGCGCTCGTGCTTCGAGCGTTCGGTGCTTCCCTTCGCCATCCTGTTGCGCATAGATCAGTCTTTGGTTTTTAGCTTTTCGACGTCCACCGGACGGCTTTTCAGCGAGGTTCGCAGGTCGTTGTAAAGATGCTCGAAGAGCCCGAGGATGCCGCGCGCGCCGACCGACAGCACATGCGAAAGGCCGCGCAGGGGCGTGTCCTGCTGGCGTCCTTCGGCCCAGCCGGTCCAGGCGTCGGCGCGCGCAAAGGTGGTCTTCACGAACTCGTATTCCTGCTCACGTGTCATCGCGGAGAAGCGCAGGCCCACGCGGCCCGGCGCCGTGAAGCCGACGGTGGCGGGGAACGCGTATTCCTCGTCGCCGCGAAAGAGCGACACGGTGACGCGCTCGTGCATCGGCACCTGAATCGCGGCCGGCAGCGCGACGCCCACGCCGCCTTCCGAGTAGTCGATGGTCTTGCAGGCGAGCGTGCGGCCCGTGGAGAACTTCAGCATGACCGGCATTTCCATCGCCACGCGGTGCACCGCGCGAATCTGCCGGCGCTCTCTCGCAGCGGCCACGCTCGCGCCGAGAATCAGCATGTTGTAGACCGTCCAGCCGAGGTTCAGGAGCGTGGTCTGCACGATGCTGCGCGTGTGCCAGTTCAGATAGATATGCACGATGCCGACGCAAAAGCCGATCAGGTTCAGCAGCAGCAGGAACAGGTACGGCCGCGAGATCGCCCAGTCGAAGTAGTTCTTCTCGATCTGCCCGCCCTTGGCCGTGACGTTGAACTTGCCGAGTTTCGGGTTGATCAGCGCGAGCAGCGTGGGCGCGGTGATGTACGACGCCAGCACCGACTCGTACACCTCGGCCCAGAACGAATGGCGGAACGAGCGCTGCATGCGCGAATTGGTGATGCTCGCATGCATCATGTGGGGCAACGCATAGATCGCGATGGTGCTCGCGGCGGCCTCGATCACGTGCGCGCCGAAGAAGAGATACGACAGCGGCGCCGTCAGAAACACGAGACGCGGGATGCCGTAGAAGAAGTGCATCATCGCGTTCAGGTAGCACAGCCGCTGGCCGAACTTCAGGCCTTTGCCGGTGAGCGGATTGTCGATGCGGAAAATCTGCGTCATGCCGCGCGCCCAGCGGATGCGCTGGCCGATGTGGCCCGACAGGCTTTCGGTGGCGAGCCCCGCGGCCTGCGGAATCGCGAGGTACGCGGTGGTGTAGCCGAGCCGGTGCAGCTTGAGCGCGGTGTGCGCGTCTTCGGTGACGGTTTCGACCGCAATGCCGCCGATCTCCTCGACCATCGAGCGACGCAGGAGCGCACACGAACCGCAGAAGAAGGTCGCGTTCCACAGGTCGTTGCCGTCCTGCACGAGCCCATAGAACAGCTCGCCTTCGTTCGGCACTTTGCGGAACGTGCCGAGATTGCGCTCGAACGGGTCGGCGGAAAAGAAGTGGTGCGGCGTTTGCAGCATCGACAGCAGCTTGTCGCGCAGGAACCAGCCGAGGCCGATTTGCAGGAACGAGCGGGTCGGAATGTGATCGCAGTCGAAAATGGCGAGGTACTCGCCGTTGGTGATCTTGAGCGCCTCGTTGATGTTGCCGGCCTTCGCGTGGCGGTTGTGCGTGCGGATCGTCCAGTTGACGCCGACTTCTTCGCAGAACGCCTTGAACTCCGGACGGCGGCCGTCGTCGAGCACGTGAATGGAGAGCTTCTCAGCCGGATAGTCGAGCGCGAGCGCCGCGTAGATGGTCGGCTTCACCACCGAGAGCGGCTCGTTGTAGGTCGGAATGAAGACGTCGACGGTCGGCCACGCGTCGCGCGAGGCGGGCAGCGGCATGGGCTTGCGCTTGAGCGGCCACGCGGTCTGGAAGTAGCCGAGCATCAGCACGAGCGTCGAATAGACTTCGGCGGACACGAGCAGCAGGCCCCATGCGGCGTCGAGCGGATGCTCCCAGTATGTGGTTGCGGTAAGCCGCCAGTACATATAGCGGCCCGACGTGACCACCGAGAGCATGATCATCACCATCGTCGCGTAACGGCCTTGCAGCCGGCGAAACAGCAGCGCGGTGATGAAGCAGCAGGTGGCGAACGTCAGTTGCTCGTAAAAAGCGAGCGGCACGGTGAACACGAAGTACAGCGTCACCAGCGCGAACAGTGTGACGAGACCGGTGACAATGCGGCTATTCCAGAACGGCGCGTCGACGAGACGTTCCAGGCGCGACGGTTCGATCGCTTCAATCGGCTCCGATTGCGGCGTGCTCATACGACGTTCCTCGGCGTGACGGCGATCGCGTCGACTGCCGCCATGAGCCAGGTGCCGCACGCGCGGAAGTCGGCGGCGGCCTGGCTCAGCGGGTCGTAGTGGATGAGCGTGGTGTCGCAGGCGAGCGCCTCGCTCACGCCTTCGTCGAGATGGATCACACCCGGGAACAGCTTCTCGCCGAGCATCTGGCGCAGAACCTTGAGAACGTCTTTGGTCAACTGGCGCGACTGGTCGATCTGGTTCACCACGTAGCCGACGCCGCCGAACTCGGCGCGCGGCGCGGCGTAGGTGTCGATCAGCCGCTCCATCTGCGGAATCGCCGCGTACGAGGCGGCGTCGGCGAGCACCACGTTCAGCGCGAAGGTGGCCGCGCACAACGCGGCGCGCGCATAGGCGGACGAACCGGGCGGCGTGTCGACGATCACGACGTCGGACGCATCGAGCCGCAAGGTCCGCAGCGCGTGCGCAAGCCACAGCGGGTCCTGGTCGACGTGCGCCTCGAAGCGGCGGCGGTCTTCCTCGAGCACGGCGCCGTAGGGCAGCACGGTCACGCCGTCCACGCCGTCGAACATGACGGACTGCCACGGGGCGCCGGTCAGCGTGGCGCGCGAGAGGCCGTCGATGCTGTCGAGCGGTACGCCGAAATGCAGGCGCAGCGCGTTCTGCGGATCGAGGTCGAGCGCGATCACGCGGCGGCCGCCGGCGGCCAGCACGGAAGCGAGATTGGCGGCGAGGGTCGTCTTGCCGACGCCGCCCTTGGCGGACACTACTGCAATGACTTTCATGAGCGACGCGGCCCGTTGACGAGCCACGAGTTCGGCGCGCCCTGGCCGGCGGCGCCGCGCGGCGTGCCGCGCAGGCGGTCGAACAGCGACTGCAGCGCGACGGGTTCGGCGGCCGCCGCGCCCGACGCGCTGGCGCGGGGTTGCGTGGGTTCGGGCTGGCGGTTGAAGAGCTTGCCGAGGATAGAGCCGGATTGGGGCGCGGGTGCAGGTACGGCTGCGGGCGCGAACATCGGCTTGTGGATGGGCGCGAGGGCCGGTGGGACAGGCGGCACGGCAGCCACTGCAGCCGCACCCACCACCGGCGGCACAGCCTTCTCCAACCCGGCAGCGGACGTCGTCGCCACCTTGCCGGCGGCCTCAGCCACGCCGAAGCGCTCAGCGCCACGCGGCACAACAGGCGGCGGCGCCGGGACGACAACCGGCGGAATGTCGCGCCGAGGCGATCGTGTGAAAAGCGGCGCTTTCGCGCGCAGGACCGAGGCGACGTCTTTCGGCGCGGCCTCGTCGCGTTCGGCTGTGGACGAAGCAGCGGCGGGCTCGTGCTCGGCCGCGTGCGCTGTTGCCGGCTGCTGCCCATGCGGTCCGATAGCCGGAATCGACGGCTGTCGCAGATCCAGCGTCACGAGCAGCGGCCAGCGCGTACGCGCCGTGTGGGCCTCGTTCTCGCGGCCGATTTCCTGGTACGCGTTGGCGTCGCCGCCGAAATGATCGAATAGTTTTTCGATGTCGCTCGATGAACTCATGATGCCGCCATTCTTGTCATGACCTGCCTGACCCGGTCCTGGGTTGTCCGTCCTTATGCACAGCCGCCGCCGAAGACCCCATTCCCCACTGACTCGCTCGCGCGCACCGGTCATGCGCGCGGCCAGCCTCTATCGTTGTTGTGTTACAGCGCGTGACGGCCGAGGCGAAACTCGAGCGCCGTGTCGGCTGCATACTGGCCCGTCTGCACGACCGACAACCCCTGCGCACCCAGCGCGCTCAGCCACGTCTGGTACGCGCCTTCGAGAAACGCCGGCGTCCACGCGAGCGCGCTCGCGCCGAATGCCGGCAGCGGCGCGCAGTAATGGACAATGCGCAGCGACTCGCGTTCGTCGGCCAGTTCCACATAGCCCCAATCGATTTCCTGCCAGCGCGCGTTCAAGGTCCGCGCGAGATCCGCGGTCGAGTCGCAGGCAGGCAGCGGATGCGCAGCCGCAAAGCGGCTGCCGACACGGTGCATAAGCTGACGCAGTTCATCGTGGCCAATCTGCGCCTCGAACTCCGAGGCGAGAGCGGACAGCATGCCTCGCCATTGCGGCGACAGTTGACGGTCCAGCAGGTAATCCAGGATTGCAGCCATGTTGTCTGGGAAATGGCCGTCGTATGCAACCGCTCAAAGCGGCCAAAGACAGCCGGGTGCAGGGAAGGTGTTCGTGTAAATCGCGCATTGCACGCGGCGCAGGGGGCGTAGGTCAGTGCAGGTCAGTTTTCCCGCATTAACCAGACGCTTCCGCACATGCCGGTGCAGTCTACTGAAGACATTAACTTTTAGCCACTTTCCGTCACCTGTCCGATACGCGCGAACGCTTTGTCCGACGAAAGAAGCCGCTGCGGCCGTGCAGCGATTTCGAGTTGACTGCCCGGGCAAACCGGAGAGCGCTGGCCGTATTAACGGCACGCCGGGCCGTGGTTTTAGCCTTTCGGTTCCTTTCGGCCCTGGCCTCAACTGCGTCCCGCCGACAATCAGGGCGCAATAATACAGCCGGAATTTATTGCCGAACCCGTCCTCTATGATCTTTAACAATCCGGCTGCCTTCGGGAAAACGCGTGTCGGATTTGTGACACAGCCCTGCCCATTCGCACGCCAAATAGTGGACGGGTATTAATTGCCGAATAATTGGCGAGCAGGCTAAATATTTGTCAGATGTTTGCCGATATACATGGATAGAGTGACCGGACCCGCCCGCTAGCCATCCTATGCTCCTCACCTCGCCGCAGCACTTGGCCGATGCCGGCCTGCGCGAGCGCTTTCACCGGCGCTCGCTTGAACATCAGCGTCCGCTCTCGACGGTCACGATGGCGTTCACGGTCGTCGCTTTCCTGTGTCTCGTGGCGGCACGCGGCCTCGCGGGCGGTGCGGCCGCGCCGCTCGTCTACCGGCTCGGCTGCGCCCTCGTGCTGGCGCTGCTCGTGCTGGCCATTCCGCGCACGAAATCGACGTGGACGTTCGGCGCGATCGGCGTGGCTTTCTCGATCACGCTGGTGGTCGGTCTGGCGCTGAATGTCGCGGGCGCGCAACAGCCGCTCTTGTGGATTTTGCCGGCGATGGTCGTGATCCCGGTTTGCGCTGCGCCCTTGTGGCTGACGCCGACGCATTTCTTCGTCGGCAGCGCGCTCTTCTATGCGACGGCGATCGGCTTGCTGCTCGGCGCGCCACGCACCGCGGACGCCGACGTTGTCGTGTGGATGTGGGTGGCGGCGATCGGCATGCCCACCGCCGTGGTCTTTCATTTCGGCTTCTACGCATTCCGGCGCAATCACTTTTTGCTCGAGGATCAGCTGGCGCAACTGGCCGCGACCGATCCGCTAACCGGCCTGCAAAACCGCCGCGCCTTCGTCGCCCAGGCCGAGCGGCGCCTCGCCGACGTCGCGCGCGGCGGCCAGGTCAGCGCTATTTTTGTCGACATCGACAATTTCAAGTCACTGAACGACCGGTTCGGTCATGCGGTGGGCGACCTCGCGTTGCGGCAGGTCGCGCAGGTTCTGCTCGACGGGACCACGCACGGCGACAGCGTGAGCCGGATCGGCGGCGAGGAATTCGCGGTGCTGTCGGGCGAGGACCTGGCGGGGGCGCTGCGTCTTGCCGAGCGGTTGCGCGGCGCGATTGCCGCGCTTGAACGCCCGGACGGCAATCTGACGGCCAGCTTCGGCGTGGCGGAGCACCGTGGCGGCGAAAACATCATGGTGCTGCTGGATCGCGCCGACGAGGCGTTGCTGCGCGCCAAGCATTCGGGCCGCAACCGCGTGTGCGCGGAGCGCCCGCTGCCCGACGCGCCGCTGCAACTGCTGATCGAGGACGCCTGCGGCGCAGCGGGCGCGCCGGGCTCGCGGCATCGATGGGAAGACTATTACCTGACCTCGCATTTTCAGCCGCTCTTCAGCTTGTCGCATCAGAAGCAGGTCGGCTTCGAGGCGCTGCTGCGCGGCGAACTCAACGACGGCACGCTGCTGCCGCCGGCTGTGCTGTTCGCGCCCAAGGCCTCCAGCGACGAAGGCGTGCTCGACCGCGCGAGTCACGCCGTGCATCTGGCCAACGCGCGCGCCTCGCTGCCGGCGGACGGCTGGCTCTTTCTGAACATCCTCCCGGCCACCTTCGTCGCCGAAGGCTATGCCGACGAGCTTGCCGGCATCGTGCAAAGGGTGGGGCTCGCGCCGGGGCAGGTCATTCTCGAGATCCTGGAATCGCACGGCGGCAGCGTCGACGAGATGTCGCGCGCGGCGGCCCTGTACCGCGAGCACGGGTTCCTTATCGCCGTCGACGATTTCGGCGCGGGTCAATCGAATCTGGACCGGCTGCTGCGCATCCGTCCGGACATCGTCAAGCTCGACGGCGAACTGATCCGCGCAACGGGGCACGGCACCGGGCAGCCGATTCTGCCGAAACTCGTGTCGCTGCTGCATCAGGCCGGCATGCTCGTGGTGGTGGAGGGAGTCGAGACGACCGAGGAACTCATTCTCGCGGTGGAATCGAATGTGGACTTCGCGCAAGGCTATCTGCTGGGACGTCCTGCAGCGGAGATCGCGCCGCCGGGTTCGGTCCATCTGCGTATCGACGACGCTTTCGACGTGATCGCGCAAGGCCGTGCGCATCAGTATGCGTTGTTCGAATCTGTCGTGGAGCCGTACCGCGTCGCGCTGCTCGAGGCTGCGGACGCATTGCGCGCGGGCACGGAGATGAAGCGCGCCTTCGCGTCGCTCGCGACGTTCGAGCATTGCGTGAGCTGCTTCATTCTCGACGACGCGGGGCGGCAGGTTGGCGCCGAAGTGCCGGGCCCGGCGTGGAGCAAGGAAAGCACGTCGCTGCATCCGGTGGCCAATCCACGCGATGCACGCTGGGATCATCGGCCGTACTATCGCAACGCCGTGCTGCTGCCGGGTGTGGCAATAGCCAGTAATCCGTATCTTTCGCTCGCGAGCGGCAGGCCGTGCATTGCCGTCACGCTCGCCGTGCAGTTCGAGAAAGAGCGTTCCGTGATCGGTGTGGAGCTCGACTGGTCGGCGCAAGGCTTGCCGTGGCCGGCGGGGGAATGACGGGCCGCGTGGCGATGGCCGCTGCGTGGGTGCGCTTTCAATAGCTGCCTTTCACGACAACATGAGCCTCGACATCGTCCTTATATGACGCGGCGAGGTCCGCTGCCGCGCGGCTCAGCAAACCGGTATCGGTTCCGACCGCCACAAAACTCGCGCCTGCCGCGAGGTATTCCTCTGCAATCGCGCGATCCGGCGCGAGCACGCCCGCGGCCTTGCCCGCGCGCCGCACGCTCGCTATGCCGCCGCGAATCGCCTCGCGCACGCTGGCATCGCCCGGCTTGCCGAGCAGCCCCATCGACGCGCTCAGGTCCGAAGGGCCGAAGAACACGCCGTCAACGCCGTCCACCGCGGCAATGGCAGGCAGATTGACCATGCCTTGTACGGTTTCCACTTGCACGAGCACGCACAGTTCGTCGGCGGCCCGAGCGAGATAGTCCGGCACGCGGTTCCAGCGCGACGCGCGCGCCAATGCGCTGCCGACGCCGCGAATGCCATGCGGCGGGTAGCGCGTGGCGGCGACGGCATCGGCGGCCTGTTCGGCGGTGTCGATCATCGGCAACAGCAAGGTCTGTGCGCCGATGTCGAGCAGCTGTTTGATCACGGCGCTGTCGCTTCGCACCGGACGCACGACAGGATGCGATGCGTAGGCGGCGACCGCCTGCAATTGCGCAAGCGTGCTGCGCACGTCGTTCGGCGCGTGCTCGTTGTCGATCAGCAGCCAGTCAAAGCCGGCCGTGGCGAGCAGCTCGGTGACATAGGCGTCGGCAAGCGCGGCCCACAGGCCGAACTGCGGGGTGCCTTCGCGCAGCGCGCGTTTGAAGGGGTTGGGCGGCAAAGACATGGGCACACTCAAATGAAATTCAAAGCGATGCCGCCGAGCGGGCCGTAGTCGACATGGAAAGTGTCGCCGGCCTTCGCGGCAATGGGGCTCGTAAACGAGCCGCTCAGAATCACGTCGTTCGTGTTGAGCATTTCGTCGTACGGGGCGATCTTGTTGGCGAGCCACGCAACGCCTGTGGCGGGATGATTGAGCACGGCCGCGGCGAGCCCGCTTTCCTCGACGGCGCCGTTCCTGTAAAGCAGCGCGCCGACCCAGCGCAGATCGACATCGAGCGGACGCACGGGCCGGCCGCCGAGCACGACGCCCGCATTGGCCGCAAAGTCGGAGATCGTGTCGTAGACCTTGCGGGGGGCGCGCGTCTCGCGGTCGAACTGTTCGATGCGCGCGTCGATGATTTCCACCGCGGGCGTGACGTAAGCCGTGGCGTCGAGCACATCGAACAGCGTGACGCCCGGGCCTTTGAGCGGCTTGTTCAGCACGAACGCCAGCTCCACCTCCACACGCGGCGCAATGAAGCGATCCGCGCGAATGTCCTGGCCGTTTTCGATAAACATGCTGTCGAGGAGCGGCGCGTAGTCCGGCTCGTCGATCTGCGACGAACGCTGCATCGCGCGCGACGTGAGGCCGATCTTGCGGCCCTTGATCACGTGTCCTTCTGCGAGCTTGAGTTTGACCCACTCGCGCTGGATGGCGTAGCCGTCCTCGACGGTCATGTGCGGATACGCAGCCGAAAAGTGGCGCAACTGCGTGCGCGTCTTCTCGGCCTCATCGAGTTGCGCCGCAAGCGCGCGAATAGTTTGCTGATCTAACATAATGAGTTCTCTATGGAGCCGCCATGAGCATGCCCGGGCTGGCTACTGTGCTTTGAGCCGCGCGTGGAGGTTGTTGTGTTTCCACGTGCCGGCTTCGCTGAATTCGTTGATTTCCAGCGACAACGCGAGGCCGCTATGTTCGAACTCATCGGCGAAGTGCTCCTTGATACGCGCGAAGAGCGCGTCGCCGGTGGCCTTTTTAGTGGCGTCCGAGCGGCCCGCGGCGATCTTCAGGTTGGCGTGCAGAAACGCTGCGTCGGCGCGTCCATCGGCAATGCAATAGTGTTCGCAACGCAGCGCGCGCACGCGAATGCCGCCGAGCGGATAGACAGGCCGTTCCTGCTCGCGCTGTTCGGCGAGGCATTGAGCGAGCGTAGTGCACAGGCGGCCGATACGCTCGCTGTCGGCGAGATTCGCGCTGTACTCGAGTGTCAGATGCGGCACGATAACCTCCTTAGTGTTGATTCACGCGGGCAGCGGTGTGACCGGAAAAATCGCATTGATCTGGCCGGTTCCCGAACTGCCGAAATACGGCGTGATGACTTCCACCTTGCCTTCATAGCGGTCCCAACCCAGCGCGCCGAGCAGCATGGCCGTGTCGTGCATGCCGCCTTCGCCCCAGCATTTCTCGTTGTAAAGCGGCAGCATTTCGCAGAAGGTTTTCCAGTCGCCGGCTTGCCATAGCTCGACCACCTGGCGGTCCATCTGTTCGAGAAAGGGATTCCAGACCTTGTGCATGAACTGCTCGGCCGTACCGTTGTCGGCGAAATGGTGACTCAGCGATCCGCTCGCAAGAATGGCAACGGTGCCGTCATAGCGCTCCTCGATTGCCTTGCGCACCGCGAGGCCAAACCGCGCGCTCGTTTCCAGTTGATGCCACATGCACCAGCCGGCCACCGAAACCGCCTTGAAATGCTGGTCGCTATTCATATAGCGCATGGGCACGAGCGTGCCGTATTCGAGTTCGAGCGTGGTCTCGCTGTGCGCGCGGCTTTTTACGCCCATTTCGTTGGCGACCTCCGCGATCAGATTGCCGAGTCCGACATTGCCGGGATACGCGTACGGCATGTTCCTGATGAAGTGCGGCAATTCGTTGCTCGTGTAGACACCCTCGAACTTCGGCGCGCAATTGATGTGGTACTCGCTGTTGACGAGCCAATGCACGTCGAACACGACGATCGTATCCACGCCCATTTCGCGGCAGCGCCGGCCGATTTCATGATGGCCGTCGATCGCGGGCTGACGGCAACCCTGATGCGGCCCGTCGAGCTCCGACAGATATAACGACGGCACGTGTGTCACTTTTGCTGCCAGCGCGAGCTTGCCCATCGCGGTCTCCTTCTGTCTGTGCCGCGAGACGCGCTGCGTCCCGCGTGGGATAGGTGCAGCGCGTCAGACGCCCCAGCGCGGAATGTGATGCGAACCGAGCGAGACGCACACGTTCTTCGGTTCGAGGAACACTTCGTAGCTCCAGGTGCCGCCTTCGCGCCCCACGCCCGATGCTTTCGTGCCGCCGAACGGCTGCCGCAGGTCGCGTACGTTCTGGCTGTTGACGAAGCACATGCCGGCTTCCACGGCGGCCGCGACGCGATGCGCGCGTCCGGTGTTTTCCGTCCAGATGTAGCTCGACAAACCGTATGAGATGTCGTTGGCGAGGCGGATTGCGTCGGCTTCGTCGTCGAAGGGAATCAGGCACGCGACGGGGCCGAAGATCTCTTCCTGCGCGATGCGCATGCGGTTGTCGACGTCCACGAAAACCGTGGGCATCACAAAGTTGCCTTTGCGCATGGCGTCGGGCAAAGCCGGCGTGTCGAGCCCGCCGCACGCGAGCGTGGCGCCTTCTTTCGGCCCCAGCTCGATATAGCTGCGGACCTTGGCCAGATGTCCCTGGCTGATCATCGGCCCAATGATGGTGCTGTCAGCGAGCGGGTCGCCCACCGCGAGACGCTTCGCCCGTTCAACGAAGCGTTCGGCAAACTTTGCATAGATGGATTTCTGCACGAGAATCCGCGAGCCGGCGGTACAGCGCTCGCCGTTGTTCGAGAAGATCATGAAGACGGCGGCGTCGAGTGCGCGTTCGAAATCGGCGTCGTCGAAAATCACGAACGGCGACTTGCCGCCCAGTTCCATCGAAAACTTCTTGAGGCCGGCGGTTTGCACAATGCGGTTGCCGGTCGCGGTGGAGCCGGTGAACGAAACCGCGTGCACATGCGGATGCGCGACGAGCGGCTCGCCGGTTTCCTTGCCGAAGCCGTGCACCACGTTCAGCACGCCGGCGGGAATGCCGGCTTCCAGCGCAAGGTCGCCGAGCATCGAGGCGGTCAGCGGCGACAGTTCGCTCATCTTCAACACGGCCGTATTGCCGAACGCGAGACAGGGCGCGACTTTCCACGTCGCCGTCATGAACGGCACATTCCACGGCGAGATCAGCGCGCACACGCCGACCGGGTGAAACAGCGTGTAGTTGAGGTGCGTGTCCGTCGGATAGGTGTGGCCGTCCACCCGCGTGCACATTTCGGCAAAGTAGCTGAAGTTGTCGGCGGCGCGCGGCACGAGTTGCTTGCCCGTCTGGGAGATTGTCTGGCCCGTGTCTTTTGTTTCGGTTTCCGAAATATCCTGTACGTTTTTCGCGATCAACTCGCCGAGCTTGCGGATCAGTTTCGCGCGTTCGGCCGCAGGTTTGGCCGCCCAAGCGGGAAACGCTTCTTTTGCGGCGCGCACCGCGGCATGGACTTCCTGCTCGCCGCCGCGCGCGACTTCGGCGAGCACTTCCTGCGTCGCCGGGTTCACGGTTTCGAAGTAGTCTTTTGCGCCGACCGTCTTGCCGTCGATCAGATGTTCGATTCGCATTGCGTTGTCCTTTACTGTTTTCGCGCTGGTTCCTGCGGCACTCAGGCGCGGCCGAAATCCGCGTCGGAGGCAATCGTGTTGACGAGGCGCCCGAGGCCGTCGATCTCGCATACCACTTCGTCGCCCACGTTCACGTTGACGATGCCTTCGGGCGTGCCGGTCAGAATCACGTCGCCGGGTGCGAGTGTCATGAAGCCGCTCAGGTATTCGATCAGCGCGGGAATATCGGTCACGAGATCGCGCGTATTGCCGCGCTGTTGCAGTGTGCCGTTGACGAACGTGCGCAGTTCGAGTTGCGTTACGTCTTCAATATCGGCTGCATCGACGAACCAGGGGCCGAGCACCGTGGCGCCGTCGCGATTTTTCACGCGCAGGTTGGGACGGTAATAGTTTTCCAGGTAGTCGCGAATCGCGTAGTCGTTCGCAATCATGTAGCCGGCCACGTGCTGCATGGCGTTTTCGCGCTCGACATTGCGCGCAGTCTGGCCGATCACGACAGCGAGCTCGCACTCGTAGTGCATGAAAGCGACGTCGGCGGGGCGGCGAGTCGAGCCGCGATGACCTATCACGGTGCCCGGTCCCTTGAGAAACACGAGAGGCTCTTCCTGCTTGTTGAACTGCAATTCCTTCGCATGCTCGGCGTAATTCAGGCCAAGAGCGAAGAGGGTGCCCACTTCGACAGGCGCGAGCCAGACAAGCTCTTCTTCGCGGCGCACGCGTCCGTCTGCGAGTTGCACGCCTTCTGCGTGCGGACAGGCTTCGTGGATCGCGCCTGCATACGCTACACGGCCGCGCATCATGGCTGTTCTCCGTCGTGTTGCGTTGCGCCGACGAACGACACGCCAAGCGGCGGCAGTTCTCCGATCGAAAGAACGGCCTCGTCGCCGATATGCGCGACCGGCGAGCCGTGCGGCACACCGAGCGTGATGACGTCGCCGGGCGCGAGCGTCATGAAGTCCGTGACGTCCGCAAGCAAACGGGCGACATTGCGCACCGACGACCCCGTGTTCGCCGTGAATGCAGGCGCACCGTTCAGCGAAACCGCGATGGAGAGTGCGTCCGGATTCGCGACATGGCGAGCGGCGACCACTGCCGGGCCGATCACGCAAAACCCGTCGCGTGCGCGGAATCGTACCGAGGGCCGGTACACGCTCGTATGCGGCACGCTGAGATCGGCCACGAGCGTGTAGCCCGCGATGTAATGGAATGCCCGCTCGACGCTGACGCGCGTCGCCGTGCGGCCGATCACGATGCCGAGCGACGCGCCCACCTCCAGGCCCAGTTCGTTGTCGGGCACGACCACTTTCGCGCGATGCCCCGCGAGCGTATTGCGCGGCTTCAGATAAAGGACCGGCGCTTTCGGCGGCGCCTTGTAGGGCGCGGCGTGCACGGCATCACCCAGCGCCTCGAGCGCGGCACGGTCGTTCAGCAAGGTCCCGTAGACCGCGCCGCTGACGGGCGGCCGGCACGCCACGCCGCGTGCGAGCAGCGCGGCCGCGGCGTGTGCATCCACGTCGCGCGGCAACGCGTCGCCTTCCGGGTGCAGCAGATGATCGGCAAGTGCAAACATGAAGTGGCTATGCCTCTGGAGAAGGGCTCGACATGAATACTAACATGTTAGTAGTATTGCGCTTGATATGATCCAGGGTCAATAGCCAGTCGGCTGATCGCGGGTTTTCCCTTAAGCTTCGACGGCTGCTTTCAATCATCGTCCACTATGTCTTCGTCCGCTTCCACACGAGTTTTGCACCGCAACCTGCCGATGCTGCTGCTGCGCGCCAGAGAAAAGATGATGGAGCGCTTTCGTCCTTTGATTACCGCGCACGGCTTGACCGAGCAGCAATGGCGCGTGATTCGCGCGCTCGATGAGCACGGCCCGATGGAGCCGCGCCACATCTCGGACATCTGCACGATTTCGAGCCCGAGCATGGCGGGCGTGCTCGCGCGCATGGAGAGCATGGAGCTGATCACGAAGGAGCGCTTCGCGGAAGACCAGCGCCGCGTGCTGGTTTCGCTCACCGATGCGAGCGTGGACCTCGTGCGCGTGATCTCGAAGGATCTGGAAGCGCAGTACCGCGAAGTGGAGCGCAAGGTCGGCCCGGAGATCGTCGAGCGCGTTTATCGCGCCGTCGACGATCTGCTCGCCGGTCTCGCGGAAGAGGACGAGTGAACGCGTCTTACATCCGTCACACCGCGAGCAGTTCGAAAGCCACCAAAACCAATCGAAGAGAGTCCGATGCCGTTGTCACAAGAGGCCGACGCCGCACCCAAAAGTGCCCTGAAACAGGCAGTATTTCTGCACACGGGCTGGCGCAGCGCGGGCACGTGGGTGTGGTCGCGTCTTCGCGCGCTCAACACCGTGACGGGTTTTTACGAGCCGCTCAGTAACGTACTCGCCGATCTGAGCACGGAAGGGATCGCCGCGAGCCGTCCCACGCTGACGTCGGGACATCCGCCGCTCGAGGCGCCTTACTTCGACGAATACAAGCCGTTCCTGCCAGAAAGCGTGCGCGGTGTGACCGGATACCGCAAAACCTTCGGCATCGACCGTTTCGGCGACGTACCGGACGCGGAATTTCCCGCCCTAGCGGCCTATTTGCGCAGCCTTTGCGAAGACGCGGTCCGGCAGGGCCGCGTGCCGGTGCTCAAGTTCTGCCGGTCGACAGGACGATTGCCCTGGCTCAGGCACGCGTTTGCCGATGCCATGCATGTGGGCGTGCTGCGCAATCCCGCGTCGCAATTCGCTTCCGGCTGGCTGCTCAATCAGCAGTGGCGCAACCCGTTCTTTGTGGCGGCACCGTTCCGGATGCTCGGTTTGAATCGCACCGAGCCGTTGGTGAAGCACGTGATCGACGTATGCGACGTGAAATTGCCGCCGGCCGCGCCCGCTTCCGACGACGCTTACGCCACGGCGTGCGAGCAGTACGCGCGCAGCGCGGAGGGTACTAATGCGTACCGCGCGTTTGTCGCGCTATGGATTCTCGGCGCGTGCCGAATGGGACAAGGCGTCGATCTGCTCGTCGACATGGATCTGCCCGGACAGTCGCGCGACTATGCGGCGAGCCTGCGAGCCGGCTTTGAAGCGCAGATCGGGCTCTCGCCGGATTTCAGCGGCGCGCGCGATCTGGTGGAGGAAACGCGGCGCAGCGCCGCGCGCATCGGAGGAATAGACGGTGGAGCGACGCGCGCGGTTCATTCGGCGGCGCTCAAGTTTCTGAAGGCGCAAGGCGGCGTGGACGCGGCCTTCGTCGAACGGGTGCGCGAAAAAATGGTGCTTGCGAACGAGTTGACCGCGCAGTGGCGTTAGTTCGCGGCACAGTAGCGTCAAGCTGGCGCCTGCCAGCCGCGCTGCTGCGTCAAGCGCCCGGAAAGTGGCAGCGCGCTAGGACGTCACGGCCTTTTTCGACTCGGCCAGGGTCTCGGCCCTCAACCGCTCATAGCTGGGTTTATCGAGCGGTACTGCGTCGGGCTGCCCCAGATCGCTCAGCCTGACACGGTAATTTTCGCGTGCGCTCCACGCGGTAATCGCCGCGATGACCGTAATGGCAAAGGTAATCGCGCCGATGGTGACCGGAACGTTGTGCGATCCCGGCGGCGCGACGTAAGCGAACAGGGCCGGCAGCAGCGCGGTAATCGTAGTGCCGACGTTCTGCCCGATCGCCATCGCGGAGACGCGTGAACGCGTGGGGAAAAGCTCGGGGTAGAAGCTCGGGAACGTCGCGTTATAGCCTTGGTAGATCACGCCCCACATGAGGATCGACATGACGATCGCGAGCGCCACGTTGTGAATGCTGATGGCGTACAGATACGCGAACGACAGCAGCCCCGCACCCAGTGCGCCGACGATGATCGGCAGGCGCCGCCCGATCCTGTCGGACAGGTTGCCCACATACGGAATCACGAGCACGGCAACAATATTGCCGATCACCGGAATCCACAGGTAGACGCTCTTCGAAAAGCCGATGCCGTACGACGCCTGCACCGCATACGCAGCGCCGAAAATCGTCGCGACGACCGGAATCACGTTCATCAGCGAGCAGCCCACGACACGCAGCATGTCGGGCCAGTTGTAGCGGAAGGCCTCGGCAATCGGCGACTTCGGCACGCCGCCGCTCGCGTCCTCTTTCGCGAAAGCCGGCGTTTCCTCGACTTCGCGGCGGATGATGTAGCCCGCCACCAGCACGAGCGCGCTTAGTAGAAACGGAATGCGCCAGCCCCACGAATTGAAGGAGCTTTCCTCCATGTAATAGGCGAGCGGCAGGAACACGGCGGCCGCGAGAATCTGGCCCGCCTGCACGCCTTGCAGCGTGAAGCTCGCGTAATAGCCGCGTCGTCCGAAGGGGGCGTGTTCGAGAATCATCGAACTCGCGCCCGAGATTTCTCCGGCCACTGCAAAGCCCTGGATCAGACGGAGTACGACGAGCAGCGTCGGTGCGAGCAGCCCGGCGTGCTGATAGGTCGGCAGGAGGCCGACCGCCATCGTCGAAAAACCCATCATGAACATGCATAGCAGGAGGACGTTCTTGCGGCCGTGCGTGTCGCCCCAGTGTCCGAGCACGAATGCGCCGATGGGCCGCGCGACATAACCCACGCCATACGTGGCGAGCGAGGCGACGATCGCGATCTTCGGATTGCCGGATGGAAAGAACAGCTGCGGGAAAATCAGCGCCGCGGCCTGCGCGTAGATGAAGAAATCGTAGTACTCGAGGGCGGAGCCGATCCAGCCGCTGGCGGTTGCCTTGCCAGCCTGTCCGCGATGCTTGCGGCCACTCGCCGTTGCGTTCGTTGCCATGTCGCGCCTCCTCACCGAAATGCGGTGACCCGCCCCGTGCGGCTGCTTCATTTGGCGTCCGGCGCGCGAACTATGCAACCCAGGACTTACACGGCGACAGGCAGGGCGCCGGCGCATGCTGCGATGCGTCACAGCGCCCCGCATCCGCGCGTTTTCGCGAGCAGTGGCGCGGCAATCCAATACAGTTGCTACGCAAAAAACAATACAGTGAGGCGCGGTTCTGTTTGGCTGTATCGGGAATAAGCGGCGTTGCGTCGATACAGTTGGCGGGTCTCGAATCCGTCTACCCGCCCGGCGCCTAACGCCTGGCCTTTCCCGAACGCGAGGTACCAAATGAATGCAGCAAACGAGCAGGACAAGCTGTCAGTGCGGCAGTTGGGCCACTACATCGGCGGCGCGGTGGTTGCGCCCACCAGTGGCCGCTTCAAGGACGTCTTCAATCCCGCGACGGGCAAGGTGACGGGCTCGGTGGCGCTCGCGTCGGTCGAAGAAGTGGATGCCGCCGTGAAATCGGCGAGAGCGGCATTCCCGGCATGGAGCGAAACGGCACCCATCAAGCGCGCGCGGATTCTCTTCAAGTTCAAGGAGCTGCTCAACCGGCACCACGACGAGCTTGCCATGCTCATCACGCGCGAGCACGGCAAGGTGTTCACGGACGCGCAAGGCGAGGTGGTGCGCGGGATCGAAGTGGTCGAGTTCGCGTGCGGCATTCCGAACCTGCTGAAGACCGATTTCACCGACCAGATCGGCGGCGGCATCGACAACTGGAACCTGCGTCAGGCGCTCGGCGTGGTCGCCGGCATCACGCCGTTCAATTTTCCCGTCATGGTGCCGATGTGGATGTTCCCTGTGGCGCTCGCTTGCGGCAACACGTTCGTGCTGAAGCCGTCGGAGCGCGATCCGTCGACGTCGCTGCGCATTGCCGAACTGCTGAAGGAAGCCGGTCTGCCGGACGGCGTGTTCAACGTGGTCAACGGCGACAAGGTCGCGGTCGACGCGCTGATCGACCATCCGGACGTCGCGGCGCTGTCGTTTGTCGGCTCCACACCGATTGCGGAGTACATCCACACTGAGGCGTCGAAGCGCGGCAAGCGCGTGCAGGCGCTCGGCGGCGCGAAGAATCACCTCGTCGTGATGCCCGACGCCGATCTTGATCAAGCCGTGGACGCACTCATCGGCGCAGCGTATGGTTCGGCCGGCGAGCGCTGCATGGCGATTTCGGTAGCGGTCGCAGTGGGCAATGTCGCCGACAAGCTGATTGAAAAGCTGGTGCCGCGCGTGAAGTCGCTCGTCATCAAGAATGGCGAACATCTCGACGCCGAAATGGGTCCGCTCGTGACCGCCGAGCACAAGGCGAAAGTGGCCGGTTATATCGCGTCGGGTGTGGAAGAGGGCGCGAATCTCATCGTGGATGGCCGCGCGCATCCGGTTGCAGGCGAAGCAGGCTTCTTTATCGGCGGAACGCTGTTCGACAACGTCGGCACGCACATGAAGATCTACAAGGAAGAGATCTTCGGCCCGGTGCTCGCGGTGGTGCGTGTGCCCGATTTCGCGAGCGCAGTCGAATTGATCAACGCGCACGAGTTCGGTAACGGCGTGTCGCTGTTCACGTCCGACGGCGGCGTGGCGCGCGCGTTCGGCCGGCAGATTCAGGTCGGCATGGTCGGCATCAACGTGCCGATTCCGGTGCCGATGGCATGGCATTCGTTCGGCGGCTGGAAGAAGTCGCTGTTCGGCGATCACCATGCCTACGGCGAAGAAGGCGTGCGTTTTTATACGCGCTACAAGAGCATCATGCAGCGCTGGCCCGACAGCATCGCCAAGGGCGCCGAATTTACGATGCCGGTGGCGAAGTAAGCGGTACTGATCTCTTTACACGCCGGAAGACGATTCTTCTTCCGCCTCATCGAGCACCGCATTTTGCACGGCGATGGCGGGACTCACATAAGGCGGCGCCTGACGCGGGTCGTCGATGCTGTAGCGAAGGCGCCCCGCGTCGATAAACACGCGCAGGCCGCGGTATTTGACGAGATACAGCAGGCCCACCAGCGCGGCCGCAAATCCCGAGGCCGCGCCTACGCCCAGCGCCCAGCGCGGGCCGAAACGATCCGCGACCCAGCCGACCACCGGCGCGCCGAGCGGTGTGCCGCCCAGCGCGATGGCGAGCAGAATCGCGATCACGCGGCCGCGCATCGCGGGTTCAGTGGAGAGTTGCACGAGGCTGTTGGTGGACGTGTTGAAGGTTTGCGTCGACACGCCGATAAAGGCCAGCACGATGCCGAACAGCACGTAGTTCGGCATGAGCGAAGCCGCCGTGCAGCCCACGCCGAATATGGCCGCTGCGGCGAGCAGCAAGGCCATGCGCGGTCGCGCGCGGCGTGCGGCGAGCAGCGCGCCCGTCACCGAGCCCACCGCCATGGTCGAACTCAGTACGCCGTATTCGCCCGCGCCTGCATGAAACGCGGTGACGGACATCGTCGAAATGAAAATCGGGAAGTTCAGTCCGAACGTGCCGATCAGGAACTGCATGAGGAGCGCGGCCTTCAGATCGGGGCGCTTCCACACATACCTGAAGCCTTCCACGAAGCTGCCGCGTGAGCGTACGGCAAGCGGTTTCGCATGCAGTTCGCGCACGCGCAGCATGCGCAACGCGCCCAGCACGGCAATGAAAGAGAGCGCGTTGATCAGAAACACCCAGCCCGTTCCCACCGAAGCAATCAGCAAGCCGGCCACCGCCGGGCCGATCATGCGCGCCGCGTTGAACGACGTCGAATTAAGCGCAACAGCATTAGCCAGATCGCCTTCGCCGACGAGATCGGATACGAAGGTCTGACGCGCGGGCGAATCGAAAGCCGTCACGCAGCCGAGCAGTCCCGCGAAAACATAGACGTGCCATAACTGCACGAGTCCGGTGATGGTCAGCAGGCCGAGCCCGAGCGCGAGACTGCCCATGGCCGCCTGCGTGACGAACAGCAGCTTGCGGCGGTCGAAGTGATCCGCGGCATAGCCGGTCAGCGGCAACAGCAGCATTTGCGGCCCGAACTGCAGCGACATGACGATACCCACAGAAGTCGCATTGTGCTGCGTGAGTTCGGTCAGCACGAGCCAGTCCTGCGCCGTGCGTTGCATCCATGTACCGACATTCGAGATGATGGCGCCGCTCGCCCACATGCGGTAGTTGAAGTTGCGCAGCGAACGGAATGTGCTGCTCACCAGGCCTCCTTTCGCGCTGGCGCGCAACTGATGTGTGGCTCGCGGCGCAGACTCATGCGCGGGTTCGCTCCAGCATGTCGAGCACTTCCTGCGTGGTGCCCGTTTCGCCGAGCCGCGGAAAAATTCGCGTCAGGCTGTTCGTGTGAGCGTCGAGGTGCAGGTCGGTCATCGCGTCGACGGCGAAGGCGATGTTCAGGCCGAGCTCGTGCGCGAAACGCGCCGTGGATTCAACACCGATACTGGTGGACACGCCCGCCAGCACGATCTGCGTCACACCCTGCTCGCGCAGATACGCTTCGAGATCCGTGTTGGTGAAGGCACCCCACGTCCGTTTCGTCACCAGATGGTCCGATGCCTCTCGCTTCAGTTCGGGCACGAGGTCCGCGAATCCGGGTGGAAAGTTGCCGGTGGGGCGCGCCTGTTCTGCCCGCCCGGGCGCGCCGCCCGCCACATTGACGAGCACGACGGGCAGCGCGTGGCGCCGGAATGCATCGGCTAAAGAGGCGGCGCGCCTGATGACGTCCGCTGCGGGGTGAACGGTGGGTATCGCCACGATGCCTTGCTGCAGATCGATCACGACCAGTGCGGTCTTTGCATCGAGTGTAGTCAGTGCCATGCGTGCTCCTGCGAAGGTTTGTCTGACGGATTACGAGTCGATCAGGCGTTTGAGCAATTCGACGCCGGTGGCGAGCTGCTGCTGCTCGGCCGCCGAAAAGCGCGTCTGGATAGTGCGAAAGAGCCAGTCTTCGCGCGCGGCGCGGCTTGCCTTGATCTTCTTGCGGAAGGCCGGCGTGACGCTCAGCACGGTTTGCCGGCCGTCGTTCGGATCGGGCGCGCCGCTCACGAGGCCCGCGGCCTTCAGCACGGAAAGTGTTTCGCTCATGGATTGCGGGCGCATGCCGTGGGCGCGCGCGAGTTCGGACACGGTGGCCGAGCCCTCGCGCTCCAGCAAACCGAGCACCTGTATTTGCGAAGGCGTGAAGTCGCCGAGATGCGCCTCTTCGCGCAGACGGCGGCGCAGCTTGCCGTTCAGCACACGCAGCTCTTCGGCCAACGTGTGCAGGGAGTCGGAGTCGAGCGGCGGATCGTTCCTGACCATGCGAAGGTAGGTCCTATATGAAGGTTACCTGTGTAGGTTACCTTCATATATCGCAAGGGTCAAGCTGACATTCAAGCGAGCATTCCAGCAGACAGTCAAGCGGTCGGCGCGCGTTGCGGCCGTGTTCGAAGCGGCGCTCGGTGGCTGACGCGCCTGTCTTCGTCTTGTGCGTCTTCCGCGCGAATGATGGCGAGCAGTTGGTCGAGCGACATGGGGTGGCCCGTCAAAAAGCCCTGCACGACGTCGCAGTGCGCATCGCTGAGCCATTCGAGTTGTGCCGGATATTCGACGCCTTCCGCGACGACCAGCAGCCCGAAGCTATGCGCCATCGAAATGATGGCGGTGACGATGGGTTGCCCTCCGTTTGGCAACGGGCAGATGAAGCTGCGGTCGATCTTGATGCTGTGCACCGGAAAAGATTGCAGGTACGACAGCGACGAGTAGCCGGTGCCGAAGTCGTCGAGCGAGAGACGCACGCCGGCTGCGCGCAATTCCTGCATGGCCTGAATGCCCACTGACATGTTGGACATCAACTGACTTTCCGTCAGTTCGAGTTCGAGCAGCGAAGCGGGCAGGCCGCTTTTTTGCAACGCATTGCAGACTTCGTGGGTGAAGCCCTCGGCGCGCAGTTGCCGCGCCGAAATGTTCACCGCCACATGCACGGCCGCGCTGCGTCCGGCGTTCCAGTTGGCTGCGTCGCGGCACGCACGCCACAGAACCCAGCGGCCGAGCAGCACGATCAGGTCACTGTTTTCGGCAATCGGCACGAATTCGGCCGGCGAAATAGGCCCTTCGGACGGATGCGTCCAACGCACGAGCGCCTCCGCGCCGAGCAGGCGTCCCGACAGGCAGTCGAATTGCGGCTGATAGACGATATCGAGGCCATCCTGGTCGACGGCCTTGCGCAGCTCGGCCTCGATACGCGCGCGGCGCTGCGCCTCTGCCGTCATCTCGCTCTGAAACTCGACGGCAATGCTCTTGCCTCTGCTTTTCGCCGAGTACAGCGCGATGTCCGCATTGCTGACCAGCTCGGCCATTTCCACCGTGTCCTCGGGATAGACGCTGAAGCCCACGCTCGCCGTCACGGCAGAATCGCTGCCGTGCAGGATGAACGGACGTGACAGATTGCGCGCGATGCGGCCGGCGGTCGCGCGCGCGCGGACGCGGCTTGCGTCGGGCCCGATCACCACGGCGAATTCGTCGCCGCCTATGCGGCTCACGAGGTCGCTCGGCCGTACCACATTGCGCAAGGCCTCCGCGACCTGCTTGAGCAGTTCGTCGCCCGCGCCGTGACCCAGCGTGTCGTTGACGATCTTGAAGTTGTCGAGGTCCACCATCATCAGCGCGACGCGTTTGTCGGCGGTATTCGCCTTGTGCAGGCGCGTTGTCAATTCGTCGTAGAACGCGCGGCGATTGGGCAGGTCTGTCAGCGGATCGGTCGAGGCGAGATATTCGAGATCCTTCTCCACGCGCGTGACGCGATCGCGCATGCGCCGCATGACGAGCGAGGCGATCCACACCGAACACAACGATGCGCCGACAAGGAAGCAGCCGTATTGTGCGAGCTGCATCTTGATCGCGTCGGTCGTGGCCACGATCACGATGCTGCCGAGCAGCTGATCGTTGTGCATGATCGGCGCCGCGACGAATATATCGGCGAGCGAGAGGCGCGGCGTGCTGCCGACCTGTGAGAGCGTGCCTTCCTGGGACTCCTTGCGATTAAGCCCCGGGCGCGTGTAGCGTACGAACAGGTCGCCGCTCGGCGTGTAGACGGTGGCGCTTTCGACGTGCGGAACTTTGCGCAGCGAGCCGAGCACTTCGGCGGTGGCGTCGCGGTCGCCGAACATCGCCGAGGCGGTCAGGTTTTCGGCGAGCACCGAAGCCTGCATGCTGACGTCTTCGGTCAATGACGTGCGCAGCGAAAGCGCCTGATACACGAGCAGCACGACGCTCGAAATGAGCAGTGCAATGGCGACGCCGACGAGATTCACGTGTTCGCGCGGCCATGCAAGGATGCGCCAGACCGGGAAACTTTTCATAAGACCGTCCTTGCTAGCCGCATGAGTTTCGAACTGAGCGTAATGCGCCGGCGTGAAGCCTCGGTCACGTTGATATCGAACTTCAGATGTTCGCCTTCGCGCACGAGGCGAATCACCCAGCCCTGGTCCGCGGCATCCGCTTCGCTCACGATCACGACCGGCGCGTCCGAACCGAGCAAAGCCTTGATCGCGGCGCTCACCGTGGTGCCCGTCGTCAGTACCGCCAGTTGGCAATCCGCCGCTTTTTCTCCGCGCGGCAACGGGCGAACGCGCCACGCCTGCTTGCCGCCGTGCTTGCCGTCCAGTCTCGCGAGTGCCTGGCCGAGCGGGCTGTCCGGATCCGCGCAGACCGACAGAATGTTGTCGGCGGGGCGGCCGGCAGGCCAGTCGGTGAACTGCGCGAAGTTGAAGATGTACGCGGCCTCGAGCGCGGGCAGATCCACTTGCGCGTCGACGGATGTCTGCACGACGAGCGGGGACGCCAACACCAAACACGCCGCAATGATCTGGATGCGAACGCGATCCATATCAGAACCCGTAGACGGCCTTGAAGAGGAAGGTCCGGCTTTGCTGCGCAACAGTCTCCTGTGTAAAGCCGGGGCCCACTGGGTCGGCGTACCGTTTGTCGGTCAGGTTATAGATCGAGAAAGACAGCTCGGCTCCGCGAATCAGCCGGCGTGTACTGAGCGTGAGGTTCGCAAGACAGAAGCCGCCTGCCTCGCCGACGGCCGCAAGACGCGACGACGTGCATTGCACTTCGAGTCCCGTCATCAACGCATCGGCAAAAAAGGGTGCGGCGAGATTGAGCTTCGCGAGATGCCGCGGCGAATTTTGCAGCGCGGCGCCGGTGTCGGAGTCGTGAACCATCTGATAGGAATAGCTTGCGCGCAGACGCGCGAGCGCAAACCGCTGTTCATAGGCGAGTTCGGCGCCGCGCGCGGTCGCGCGGTTGACATTGCGGAACATGAAAAGGCCCGATGAGTCGAGCGTCTCGCTGATCAGATCGCGCGCGTTGTACTGAAAAAGTGAAAGCGTGGCGCGCCCCGTGGCCGATACGGCTCGCTCATAGACGAGCTCGGTCGTCGAGATATGCTCGGCTTTCAGCGATCGATTTCCCAACTGGCCGTCCGGGCCGCTGATCGCGTAGTACATCTCGTACGCATTGGGCGCGCGATAGGCCTCGCCGTACAGCAGCTTGAAGGTGTCGCGCGGCGTGAGCTTGTAGATGAGCCCGATGCGCGGACTCAGGTTGCCGCCCGCGGCCGTCTGCTGGTCGTAACGCAAGCCCGCATTCAGCGTGAAATTCGCGGGCAGCGTGATTTCGTCCTCGATATAGACGCCGGCGCGATTGCCGCTGTGATGGTCGTCGAGAATCTGCGAGTACGGGGCGACGTTGTAGTTGTACTGATCAAGGCGCGCGTCTCTCGCGAAGTCCGTGCCGATCACGATGCGATGCTTTGCAATCGACGAGATCGTCGCGTGTACGTCCGCTCCATACCAGAGCGCATGGCTTCCGTCGACGTTGACCACGTAAGGTTGCGGACCGTTGATTGCCGGCATCCGATAGTCGTAGCGGCCCCAGTAAAGCTGCGATGCCAGCATCACCCCATCGGAGAGCGCATGCTGGTAGCTCAGGTCGAGATAGCTGTGCGTGTCCGAGACGCTGAACGGCGCATTGAATACCGCGCCGTACGGCGCGTCGGGAATACCCTTGGTCCGGTTGCCGTAGATAAAGCTCAGCCGGAAATCGCCATAAGCGGCTTTCGCGAGAAAGTCCTGTGCGCGGTCGTAATCGAGCCGGTTTGCGATGCCGTGGTTCTGGTCCGGCGTGTCGAACTCCGGGTAATAGAGGTCCTGGCCATTGCGTCCATATGCTGTTGCCGAAAGCAGAATGTCGGCTCCGTGCGCACCGTGCCAGCCGTATGACGCACGCGCCTTCTTTTCGCCGAAGCTGCCCGCCGCGACGGCGGCTTCCGCGCCCGCCAGATCGCTGCCGCTCTTCGTAATCACGTTGATGACGCCAAAGAGCGCATTGGCGCCGTACACCGACGAACCGGGGCCCGGCACATACTCGATGCGCTTGACGAGGTCCATGTCGAGCGGAAAGTCCGAACCGATCGGCGCCTGGTTATACACGCCGTCGTTCGTGCGAATGCCGTCGATCAGCAGCAGGAAGCGGCTGTTGTAGTCGCCGGGTCGCTGGAAGCCGCGCGCGCCGAGGTATTCGTATGATCGATCGTTCGTGACATACAGGCCGGGCAGCGAGGCGAGCGCGTCCGCCAGCGTGCGCCAGCCGAATTGGCGGATGTCGTCGGCGCTCAGCACGACCACTGCGGCCGGGGCCTCGGTGACGGACTGGTCGAAACGCGACGCGGTATTGACTGTCACCTCCATGAGTGCTTCCAGCGGCATTGCGGCCAGCTCGGCCGTCTCCGGGACCGGCGCCATACCGCCGGCGGTTCTGTTGTCGGCAAATGCGCCGGGCGAACAGAGCGTCGCCAGTCCAGCGACCGAATAAATGACCAGGCGGTGCGTAATGGAAGAGTGAACGCGCGTAATGGGAGCCATGACAGCCGATAGATCTTGGGGGAACGCTCCTCGAAATGGATCGTCACCTTTTTGTTATCGGCTGACGGAGGCGAAGCTTGATAGCGGCACGGCCGCCGCCGCAACGCGTAGCGCGGCCACGAAGTGTGGGTGGCGGGCGAGACGATTGTAAAAAGGGGCATGGAGAGGTCGCTTTTACGCGACGCAAACACGCGTGAAAGCGGGACGGCGATGCTCGTTTTAATGCGCTTCCCCTGCGTTTGTAGCGCGCCCGGCATGGGTTTCGGCGGTTTTGGACGGCTCGCGCGAGACGGTCCGGCACGGCGCTTGCTCTTTCCGTTATTTTTACTGCTGCCCGCCACGTCCATGCGACAGACTTTCTCACCTCAAGCCCTCGGCTCCATGCGACAGGCGATGATCGAACGAGACCTCGCCCATATCGAACACGTGCTGCTGCACTCGCATGCGAGCGCGCGCGACAACTCCGCTTTACCTCTTAGCTACTGGCACGACCGCTTGCGCCGCATCAAGGACGGCGGCCAGCTGTGGGGCGTGCATCTTCGCAAGATCGACAGCTTGCAGCGTGTTCTCGACGCCGAGCTTTCGCCGGGTTAACCCTGTCTTCGTGAGTTCTTTCGACACGGCTTGAGCGCGGCTCGTCGAGCGCATCACCGAGTGTCGTGAATTGCCCTGGTTGCGCGAATGCGTTCATTCATGCATTCGCGGGTCGCGGACTATTTGCGTTTTTGCTTTTCGCTTTTGCCCTGCGCTTTTGTCTTGCGTTCGGCCTCGCGTGCAACGCGCGGGTCTTACTTCATCGTTTCTCTTCTATTTAGTCGTTCACTTCTCCACTGCTTTTGTTTCGCGCGCGCCGGCATGACTCGCGGCATTGTCACGTGCTGACCAGGCGGCTCTTCCTCACGCGTTCGCGCGGCGCGCTTCTTGCGGCGTGACGGCAACGCATGCCGGAGCTCCGGCTGCGCGGCCAGTGCCGTGCACCCTCGTGCGCGCAAACCACGGAGAGCAGACATGGAAACAGGGAAAGTAGAAGGAACGGTGAAGGAAATCGGCGGCAAGCTGGAACAGACGGCGGGTGAAATGCTCGGTGACACCGGCACGCAAATGGCCGGCACCGCGCGGGAACTCGGTGGCAAAGCTCAGCAGGTGTGGGCCGATCTCGCGGACGTCGTGCGCGAGACCACCACCGAGCGGCCCTTCACCGCGCTTGCCATCGCAGCTGCCGCGGGTTTCATACTCGGTGCGCTGCGCTCGGCGACTGCGCGCGATGTGCGCGACAGGGAATACCGTTAGATACGGTTGGCACAGAGCCGATTGCATCGTCCGATGAAGCGCTCGCCGCCGGCCGGCACATCCGGCGGCGAGCGCGCGCGACGGCAACTGCTGGCGGGAGATACACGATGTCGATACATACCAAGGTGAGCCAGTGGCGCAACGTGGCGCGCTTCTGTTCCAGTCGAGCAGTCGACTACGCCGAACTCCTCGCGCTCGAACTGGACGAGGCCAAAGCGCGGCTGGTACGCGAGGTGATCGCGATGGTGGTGCTCGCGGTGGCCGCCATGTTCACCCTCTCTTTTCTTTGCGTGGCCATCATCGTCACGGCGTGGAATACGCCCTACGTCGTGGCTGTCGCGTGGGGCGTCGCCGCCGCGTGGCTGGTCATCTCGATCATCACCTTCGCGATGATGAAGACGCAAAGGCCCGCCGAGCCGCTACACGTGCTGCGCGACGAAGTGTCGAGCGATCTCGAAGCCCTGAAGGATGCCCTGAAATGAAACACGATCCACGCTGGCATCAGGAACACCGTGCGGCCATTCTTCAGCGCATGGCGACATCGCGAGCGCAATTGCTGGCCGCGAATCTCGCGCTGCGCACGCCGCGTCGAGCGATGAAGGCCGGCGTGCCGGCCGTCAACGTAATGACCTCGCTCGCCGATACGCCCTACGTGGCACTGGTGCTGGCGGCCGGTCTCGCCGCCGTGCTGCTCGGACCGCGCAAGGCGATCGGAACGCTGGCACGCACCAGCGTGATGGCGTGGCTCACCAGGTCCGCGCGAAGCGTGTTCCAGCATTGACCCATGACGCGGTGCGTCGATACGGGCGCCGCGAATTTACAAGCGCGATGTAGCAACGGTCGCGCGACGCCGTTCGCGCGGCGCGCTCCTGCTTATGCGCAGGTCCGGAGCCCGCCCGGGAGCACATCAACCGTACAGTGCGGAGGAATATATGAAGGCGCTCAGGTGGCATGGCAAGAAAGACATCCGGTGCGACACCGTGCCGGATCCGAAAATCGAACATCCACGCGACGCGATCGTCAAGGTGTCGAGCTGCGCGATCTGCGGCTCCGATCTCCATTTGTACGGCGGCTTCATGCCCGGCATGGAATCCGGCGACATCATGGGTCACGAGTTCATGGGCGAAGTGATGGAAGTCGGCAAGGAGAACACGGCGTTAAAGGTTGGCGACCGCGTGGTCGTGCCGTTCACGATCATCTGCGGCGAATGCGATCAATGCAAACGCGGCAACTTCTCGGTATGCGAGCGCAGCAACCGCAACAAGGACATCGCCGACAAGATGTTCGGCCACACCACGGCGGGCCTTTTCGGCTATACGCATCTGACGGGCGGCTATCCCGGCGGGCAGGCCGAGTTCGTGCGCGTGCCCTACGCGGATAAAACGCATGTGAAGATTCCGGACGGCCTCACCGACGAGCAGGTGCTGTTTCTCGGCGACATCTTCCCGACGGGCTGGCAAGCGGCGGTGCAATGCGATATCGAACCGACGGACACGGTCGCGATCTGGGGCGCGGGGCCCGTCGGGCAAATGGCGATCCGCAGCGCCGTGCTGCTCGGCGCGAAGCAGGTCATCGTGATCGACTGCGTGCCCGAGCGTCTTTCGATGGCGCGTGCGGGCGGCGCGGTCACGATCGACTTCAAGGAAGAGAGCGTGCTCGAACGGCTGAAGGAACTGACAGGCGGCAAGGGTCCGGAAAAATGCATCGACGCGGTGGGCATGGAATCACACGCCACGCGCTCGCTCGACGCCATGTACGACCGCGCGAAACAGGCCGTGATGCTCGAAACCGACCGCCCGCATGTGCTGCGCGAAATGATCTACGTGTGCCGTCCCGCCGGAACATTGTCGGTGCCGGGCGTGTACGGCGGCTTGCTCGACAAGATTCCGTTCGGCGCGTCCATGAACAAGGGGCTCACCTGGCGCATGGGACAAACGCACGTGAACCGCTGGACCGACGACCTGTTGCGACGCATCCAGGAAGGGCAGATCGATCCGTCGTTTGTGATCACGCATACGGTGTCGCTCGATGAAGGTCCGCGCATGTACAAGACGTTTCGCGACAAGGAAGACGGCTGCATCAAGGTCGTGCTCAAGCCTTGAGTGCCTGTTCGGTCGAACACGCAGACGTGCTGCACTTTTGACTACCGGAGCGGCCTCGCGCGCCGCTCTTCACCACGAAGGTGATGTGAATGGAATCTCGTAACGACTCGAAGCAGGATGGCGCTCGCGCGCTGAAGGACAAGTTGCCGCAGCCGGATTCGGTGGCGCGCGGCCTCGGCTGGTTCAGCATTGCGCTGGGTGTCGCTGAGCTCGTCGCACCGCGCATGATGGCGCGCGTCGCCGGTGTGGAGACAGGAAGCGGTGCCATGCGTTTCTACGGACTGCGTGAGATCGCGTGCGGCGTGGGCATTCTGGCGTCGCGCAATCCTCGGCCGTTCCTATGGGCGCGTGTGGGCGGCGACGCACTCGACCTCGGCACGCTGGCACTATCGTCGAAACGGTTGAGCGCGCGCGACCGGCAACGCGCGAGCGTCGCGGCCGCCAACGTCGCCTGTATCACGGCGCTCGACGTCTACGCGGCGAAGTGCACGGCTAACGCAGCGAGCGTGCCGCCGGTCGACTATAGCGACCGCACGGGCTTTGGCCGCTCGCCGGATGCCATGCGCGGCGCCGCGCTCGCGGACTTCGAAACGCCACGCGACATGCGCACGCCCGAGGCATTGGCGCCCTACACGCGCGGCGAGCCGTCGTCTGCGCGAACGGAAGCGGGCCGCATCGGCAGCGCCAACAACGGCGCATGAGGGTGCATGAGGGCGAAGAGCGTACCCGTCAGCGCACCGGGTACGGCACGCATCGGTTCACGCGGAGAGATCATCCTTACCCGTGGGATGACCTTTCGCGCCGCCCGGTTCGAGATCCGGATCGACGTGATCGTGCTCGGGCGTGTAGGGCCCCTGTGACGGGTGATCTTTTCCCTTTGGAATAAGCGTGGCGTCCATGTTGCCATGCGGGCGCTGTTCGACCGTGCCGTCGGACTTCACCTTGACGTCGCCATCGCGCAGTTGTTCGCGCCGCTGGTCCGCGCGTTCGACGGGATCGGACGGTTCCTGATTCATCGCTTTCTCCTTTTGGTGGATTCACGCATTCGTTCATGCACATGACGAATCGAGCAAGCGCGATACCCGCGGCGCGCGTGAGGCCATGCCTGCCTCCGAGTGCTGCACGTGAATTGCTGTACTGAAGATACGCTTCGACTCCTCTTTCACTTCACCGCAGGCAGTTGCGCCTGCAAGGACGCCCGCTTCCAACCATGACAGTCGACCAACGGCTTCGCAGCATGCGCAAGACCATGCGCGACATGTTCGGCATCGCCCGTTTGCGCGCGGGCCAGGAGGACATCATCCGCAGCGTGTTGCAACACCGCGACACGCTCGCCACGATGCCGACCGGTGCCGGCAAGTCGCTGTGTTATCAGTTGCCGGCGCTGCATCTGGACGACATGACGCTCGTCGTCTCGCCGCTGATTGCGCTGATGAAGGACCAGGCCGACAAGCTGCTGGCGGCGGGCATCGACTGCACGCTGGTCAACAGTACGCTCAGGAGCCGCGCCGAGCGCGAAGCGCTGCAACGGATCGCAGCGGGCCACAGCGGCATTGTGTTCGTGACGCCCGAGCGTCTTGCGCAGCCCGCGTTCATCGAGACATTGCGTGCGCGGCCGGACAATCGTGTCGGCCTTGTCGTGGTCGATGAAGCGCACTGCGTGTCGCATTGGGGACACGATTTCCGCCCGGCGTTTCTGGAGATCGCGGCCGCGGTCAAGGCGCTGGGCGAACCGCCCGTGCTCGCGCTGACCGCAACGGCGACGCAACGCGTGATCGACGATATCGTGCATTCGCTGGCGTTGCGCGACCCGCGCGTGGTTCGCACGGGCACGTATCGCGAGAATCTGCGCTATCGCGTCGTGCAGGTCAGCACGGCGGGCGGCAAGGACGGCGCGGCGCGTGCGATGGCTGCGAAGTGCGAGCAGTTGTCGAAGCTCATTGCGTCCCTTGCCGGCGCGGGCATTGTCTACGCAGCGACCGTGCGCGACGTCGATCGCATCTACGGCTGGCTCGCGGAAGCGGGCGAATCGGTCTCGCGCTATCACGGCCGGATGGCGGCCGCGGCGCGCGAGGAGGCGCAGGAGCAGTTCATGTCGGGCGCGACCCGTTTGATGGTCGCCACCAACGCGTTCGGCATGGGCATCGACAAAGCGGACATACGCTTCGTGATTCATTACCAGATACCCGGGAGCCTCGATGCGTACTATCAGGAAACGGGCCGCGCGGGCCGCGACGGCGAGCCCGCCGACTGCGTGCTGCTCTTCGATCTGAACGATAAGCGCATTCAGCAGTTCTTTCTGGCGGGGCGCTACCCGAGTGTCGAACTCGCACAACGCGTGTATGACGCGTTGGCGGCGCGGCTTCGCGAAGAACCCAAAGGCGTCACGCTGAAGGCGCTCAAAGACGCGTTGCCCGAGGTCGGCGCAGGCAAGCTGGAAGTCGCGCTGAACATGCTGCTCGACGCACGCGTGGCGGGCCGCGACCGGCAGCGCCGCTATCGTCTGCGGACGCGGGACGACACGCGCGAGTCCGCACGCGACACGGTGGAGAAGGCCGCGCAGCAGTTCGAACAGATGAGCGCGCACGACAGGGAAACGCTGCAGGCGATGCTCGACTACGCGCAAACCGGGCAATGCCGCTGGCGCGCCATTCTCGACTATTACGGCGACACGCCTGCTGTGGAGCGCTGCGGCGTGTGCGACAACTGCGTGCGTCCGCCACAGATCGATATGGCACCGGACGCGATCGTTGCGGGCGCAACTTCAGCCAACGAGGCCGCGCCGCGCAAGAAGAAAGAGCCGGAAAAACCGCACGTCTGGGCACCCGGCGATGCAGTGCGCGTGCCGCGTTACGGCGCCGGCGAGGTCGCGCTGGCGAGCGGCGAGCAGGTGGCCGTGCAGTTTCCGGACGGCAGCACGCGCACGTTTCTCGCGAGCTACGTGAGAGCCGGCCGCTGAGCCGCGGGAGCGCTTGCCGCGCCCGCTTCGGAGCTTGCTTCGATCCGCGCGCGGAAGTAGCGCGCGGTTTGCTCCAGACCGTCGTCAAGCGCGGTGTGCGGCTGCCAGCCGAGCAGCTCGCGGGCGCGCGAAATGTCCGGCTGCCGATGCCACGGGTCGTCGGTCGGTAACGGGTGCAATTCCAGCGGCGAGCTCGAGCCTGTAATCGCGACGATTCGCTCGGCAATCTCGCGCATGCTGACTTCGTGAGGATTGCCGAGATTGACCGGGCCCCCCGGGTCTTCGTCCGTGTTCATCAGGCGGATGAACGCGTCGATCATGTCATCCACATAGCAGAAGGAACGCGTTTGCGAGCCGTCGCCATAGAGCGTCAGCGGCTCGCCGCGCAGCGCCTGCATCATGAAGTTCGAGACGACGCGGCCATCGGCGGGATGCATGCGCGGCCCGTACGTATTGAAGATTCGCGCGATACGGATCGACAGGCCATGCTGGCGGCGGTAGTCCATGAAGAGCGTTTCCGCGCAGCGTTTGCCCTCGTCGTAGCACGAGCGCGGTCCGATCGGGTTCACGTGCCCCCAGTAATCTTCTTTCTGCGGATGCACGAGCGCATCGCCATACACTTCGCTCGTCGACGCCTGAAAGATCTTTGCCTTCACGCGTTTGGCGAGGCCGAGCATGTTGATCGCGCCGTGCACGCTCGTCTTGGTGGTTTGCACAGGATCGTGCTGATAGTGAATGGGCGACGCAGGGCAGGCCAGGTTGTAGATTTCGTCCACTTCGACGTAAAGCGGAAACGTCACGTCGTGACGCATCAGTTCGAAGTTCGGGCAGTCCAGCAAGTGCGCGATATTGTCCTTCGTGCCGGTGTAGAAGTTGTCCACGCACAGCACGTCGTGGCCCTGCGTTACGAGCCGCTCGCACAGGTGCGAGCCGAGAAAGCCGGCGCCGCCTGTGACGAGAATCCGCTTGCGGGTAAGTTCTTTCATGTTGCGTCGTCCTTATCGATGATTCGGCGCAGGTCGTCCCGACCCGAAGCTCATGCGGTGACCTGCAGCAGGGCGTCGTGCCAGTCCTGCGCGAAGCGATCTATATGAAATCGCTCCAGCGCTGTGCGACGCGCGCCTTCGCCAAGACGCCGGGCTTGCGCAGGATCGCGCAGCAGTTCATGCATCGCATCGACGAGTGCGTTGACGTCGGTATGCACGAAGCCGTTTTCGCCGTTGCGAATCACCGTGGCGAGTTCCGTGGTCGCGAGGCCGACAATCGGCATGCCGATCGTCATCGCCTCTACAATGGCGAGACCGAGGCTCGTCCAGCGAATCGGATTGAAAAAGAAGCGGTAGCGCGCGGTGAATGCAGCAAGATCCAGATTGCCGACTTCGCCGATGCCGTCGAGCCGTTCCGCATCCATGCCGACCAGATCGAGCGGCACGCGTGTGCGCAGGTCGGCAAACACGTCGGCGCCCAGACGCCGTCCGCGTTGCGCAAGATGATTGACCACCACAATGCCGCGTTCGAGCTTGCCGGTATAGCGCACGCCTTCGGGCACCACCACGCCGTGTTCGATCACCCGCGTGGGCGTCACGCCGCAATCCCACATCAACTGATTGAAGTGCGTGACGTGAACGAGCAGCGTGTCCGGGTCGTCGACCCAATGCCATTGCTGAAACGGATTTTCCTGCGGCGGATCATGCTCGATATAGACGCGCGGCAGACGCCGCTGCGCTTCGCTCAGCACGTGTTCGCGGTCATATTCCCAATGTGTTTTGTGTTGATACAGGATCACGTCGAATTCCTGATCGGGCACGTCGTCCGCATTGATCTCGTGGACGTTGTCGCCCCAGGGCAGCACGCCCACCTTGCCTGCATAGCCGGGCGGATGGCCTGGTTTCGTGACCAGATAGAAGTCGTGCGGCGCCTGGGTCAGGTAATACAGATAGTTGCCGTGGACGTGCCATGTCAGCACACGCAGACGGCGGCAGTTACGCAGCATGATGCAACTCCTCGAAAGGGCCTGTTTCGGCCTGCGTATGTAATGCATACGGACCGGCGGGGCGAGCGTCCTGAACGCCGGCCAGTTGCGCGCGCGCCGTCTCGACCACGCGCTCGACACTGACGTTGAGCGCGCAAGGATGACCATACGGACACTCGCGGAACATGCAAGGCCGGCACGGCGGATAGTCCGCGAGTACGCGATGCCGTGCATGGTCGAGCGGGGCCCAGCGCTGTGTGTCGCTGCCCGACGCGATCACGACGGACGCGGTTGCCATGGCAGCTGCGATATGCGAAATGCCGGTGTCGTTGCACACCACCAGCCGCGCTTGCGCAACCAGTGCAGCGAGTCCGCCGAGCGACGTCGCGCCAGCCAGATGCAGGGCGGGCGCGGTCATTGCGCCGAGCACCTCGCCGGTCAGCGAGGCTTCCGCGGCGGTGCCCGTGATCGCAATCTGCCAGCCGTCGGCGGCAAGACGGTCCGCGACTTCGGCAAAACGCGCGGCGGGCCAGCGTCGCGATGGCAATTGCGCGCCCGGATGAATCAGCACGAGACGCTCCGCCTCTATACCGTGCGTAGCCGCGAGTGACGCGTACTCTTCACCGTCGCGGTCGCTGAGCGGAAAAGATAAGTGCCGGTCGTGGGTGTCGGCGCCGAGCGCGCGCATGAGCGCAAGGTAGCGCTCCGGCTCCGGCAGATCGTCCGGCCAGCCGATGAATAGGCCATCGCGCGGGGCTTCGTCCGGCTGGACGAAGCCCGCGTTAGCACGCGCGCCGAACTGAAGCAGCAGGTCGTTGGCCACGCCGCCGCTGCCGTGCAACTGGATAGCGAGATCGAAACGTTGCGCCCGCATCGATTCGAAAAAAGCAGGCAGGCCGTCGTTTGATTCACGCTGCTCGGGGAAGCCTTCGGCGCCGGGAAAAACAATCAGCTCGTCGACTAGGTCTGCATACCGTTCGACGAACGACTGCGCCCACGGCAGGCCGATCAGAGCGATATGCGCCTGCGGCGCGGCCTTGCGCAGTGCCCGCAGCGCGGGAACCGAGCAGAGCATGTCGCCGAGTTGCAGCGCCCGAAAAATCGCGATGCGGCGAGGTGCGAGTGACGTCAGGAACGAGCCTGCATTCATAGAAAGAGCACCTTGTAACGGATGGCGCCGTAGAGCCGCCAGTAGATCGACAGAAACGGAATCGGAATGGACGTCCACGCCATTTCGGCGATGTGCCGCCAACTGCGGTCGCGCCCGCGCAATCGCACGACGCAGAAATAGGCCGTCAGTACAAACCACGCGAGTAAGCCGAGCGTGAAAGTCGTGCCGTCTCCCACCAGCGCGCCGACGAGGGCGGCCAGCACGGCGCACAGAATCAGGTAATACAGAAACGGCGGTGACGAGCGGATTCGCGTCCTGAACAGTTCGGGGTGCTTCTTATAGAGCAGCGCGTCGAACTGGCTCTTCTTCTGCTGCGAAATGCTGACGCCCCAACGCGCGGGTCGCACCGGATGCACGACCACCGCATCGTTCGCGCGCACGATCTTGCCGCCCGCCTGCAGCAGCGTGAACTGCAGGTCGGAGTCCTCGCGCCACGCCGACGTAAAGCGTTCGTCGAAGCCGCCCGTCATCGTCAGAAAACTTCGGGCTACGAAGACATTCGCCGTGGCGAATTCGGCGCGCTCCAGACCGCTCGCATCGGCCTCGTAGTCGGTTGGCGACGCGGGTAGCGGCACGACGATTTTGCCCGCGGCGGCGGCCGCGCCCTGGCGAATCGCCGCGAGTCCTTCTGCGAGCCAGTGCGAGTCCGGCAGTGTGTCGTCGTCGGTGAAGGCGATCACCGGCGAGCGCGCCTGCTGCCAGCCTGCATTGCGCGCACCGGCGGGCCCTTGCGTGCGAGTCACCGGCACGTAGCGCACGGCGAGTCCACGCGTCGCCTGTTCCGCGGCGATGCGCGCGACGCAGGTGCGCGTCGCCTCGTCCGGACCGTCGTCGCACACCACGATTTCGTAGCGGTCGGCGGGAAAGTCCTGCTCCGTCAGTGCGCGCAGGCATGCGGCGAGCATGTCGGGCCGCCGGTAAGTCGGCACCACCACCGAAACATCAAGGTGCGCGAGCAGCACGCCGGGATAGCCCGCCGCAATCGGTTCTGCCTCGCTATGCGGATGGCTTAAGCTGCCTCGTACGTCGAGTGGTCCCGTTGCGGATGGACTCATGCGCCGCCCTCCGCTTTCTCGACGAGGAATGGTCCTATCACGAGCGCGTCGAGCGGCGAGGTCCAGAACGACTCCACGGCGTCGCGCGGCGAATTCACCATCGGCTCACCGCGCGTGTTGAACGACGTGTTGACGAGAATCGGCACACCCGTGCGTTCGTTGAACGCGGCGAGCAGATCGTAGTAGAGCGGATGCTGCGAACGGTTCACCGTCTGCACGCGCGCGGTGCCGTCGACATGCCGCACCGCAGGAATGCGCTCGGCCTTGTCGGCGCGCACGTCGAACACGAACAGCATGAACGGCGCGACGCCCCCGTTCACGAACCATTCGCTCGCGTGCTCTTCCATGACGACGGGCGCGACCGGCCGGAAGTCCTCGCGATCCTTGATCTCGTTGAGCTTTGCCTGCATGTGCGGATCGACAGGCGAGGCGAGAATCGAGCGCGCGCCGAGCGCGCGCGGACCGAATTCGGTGCGGCCCTGATACCAGCCGATAACCTTGCCGCTCGCGAGCAGATCGGCCGTTTCGCCCGCAATGTCGTCGAGCCGCCGATACGGCACCTTCGACCATTTCAGGAATTGCTCGACTTCTTCTTCCGGATACTCGGGGCCGAGGTACGCGTGATCCATCGTCCAGTGACGCTTGCGGTCGCCGCGTTCGCTGCGTTCGCGATAGTCGATCCAGAGCGCCGCACCGAGCGCGGTGCCCGCATCGCCGGCGGCAGGCTGCACCCAGACTTCGTCGAACGGGCCGGCGTCGCGCAGCTTCGAATTCATCACGCAGTTCAAGGCGACGCCGCCCGCCATGCTGAGCTTGCGCAAGCCGGTCTTCTCGTGCAGCCAGCCCGCCAGTTGCAGCACGGTTTCTTCGAGCACGCGCTGCAGCGAATGCGCGATGTCGAAGTGCCGTTGCTCGAGCGGACCGCCGCGCTCGCGCGCCGGGCCGAAGCGTTTGACGAGGCGCGGGGCGTCGACGGTATAGCTGCCGTCGCCGCGATAACGCACGATGTCGCGGAACACGTCGACATACTCGGGCTTGCCGTAGGACGCGAGCGCCATCACTTTGTACTCGTCCGACGAATGCAGGAAGCCGAGCCAGTCGGTCACGGCTTCGTAGAGCAGGCCGAGCGAGTGCGGCAGCTCCACTTGTTTGAGCCGCGTGTATTCGCCGTCGACGAATTGGCCCATGCTGGTCGTCACACCTTCGCCGCGCCCGTCCATGGTGAGCACGGCGGTGTTGTCATAGGGCGCGGCGAGGAACGCGCTCGCTTCGTGCGCGAGGTGATGCTCGACGAAATGCCACTTGAAGCCGTTGTCGCGGTCCACGCCCTGAAAGCGCTTGCGCAGATGATGCGGCGCGCCGTCGAGCAATTGTCCCTTGGCATTCGCGATATAGCTCAGAAAGAGCGGATCCCACGGCGACGCCGACGGATCGGCAAGGCGCGTGTTGGCCGGGTCGAACGGTAGTTCGATGGTCGCGCCGGGGCGCTTCGGCATGCCGCTGAACAGGCCCGGGTCGTACGAGTAGGCGACATGATCGACGTCCGCGAGCGTGATGCCGGCGGCTCTCAGGCAGTAGTCGATTGCATCGAACGGCAGTTGCCAGGTGGAGAAGGGCACGGGGCGCTTCGCGTGCTTGACGTGCGTGAAGCGTTCGTCTTCGGCGGCGGCGAGCACCACACCGTCGCGCAGCAGGGCTGCGGCGCTGTCGTGATAGACGGCATTGATTCCGAGTGTGTACATGAGCGTTCGCAGTAGGAGTGGGTTGTCAGGGCACCACCGGCTGATCGGCGAGCGGCGGCGCCGCGTCGCTGGGGTGGGCGTGGGATTCGTTATAGGAAGAAGCGGAAGAAGAGTGCGCGCGTTCGCGCGCGGATGCGGCGCGCAACTGCGCCTCGCCGCGCAACTCGAGCGCGGCAGTCACGACCTCGGCGGGCGTGACGCCGAGCAGGCATGCATGATGATGCTGCGGACACACGCTGCGATAACACCAGCGGCATTCGACATCGCGAAACAGCACGCGATGCGGCGTTTGCCACGGCGTGTGCTGCGGATTCGTCAGCGCATACAGATCGACCACCGGCGTCGCGAGCGCGGACGCGAGATGCACCGGCCCGCTGTTATTCGACACCAGCACGCTGGCGCGTTCGATCAATGCCGCCAGTTCGCCGAGCGAGAGCGCACCGCTCATGTCGTGCAGTTGCGCGCGAACGCGCGGCGCGGCGGCGGCAATCACAGCTTGTGCGAGGGCGCGTTCGCTCGCACTGCCGGTAATCAGAATGGGCGCGCCCGTCTCTGTGGCGAGCCGCGTCGCCACCTGGCCGAAGCGCTCCGGCGGATAACGGCGCGAGGCGGCGGTTGCACCTGGGTGCAACACAATGCAGCGTGGGCCTTTGTCCGCGTCGACGTGTACGCCGCGTGCGGCGAGCTGCTGTGCCAAGCTGCGCCGATCGGTCTCGCGCACCGCGAAACGCATGCGCGTGTCGGGCGCTTGCGCGCCGACCTGGCGCACGAGATCGAGCTGCCGTTCCACTTCATGACGCGTGCGCTGCTGCGGCTCGGGTTCGCGCAACCAGTCGGTTAGCAATGCATACGGATTCTCGCGGCAATGCGCGAGGCGCCGCGGAATGCCCGCGAGATAGCACAGCATGGCGGCGGGCAGCGGGCTCTGGCTGTACACGGTGAAGATCACGGCCGCGTCGAAGCCGCCGTGCCGCAGGCGTTCCTGCATGCGTTGATCGTCGGCGAGCGAGCGCGAACTCGCGGCCGGACTCGCGACCCACGGCGCTTCGTATTCGATGACGTCGTCGACGTCGTCGAGATAGGGCGCGAGCGCCACGCCGCTGCGCGACGCGAGCAGCGTGATATGGCGGCCCGGCCCGGACTCGCGCAACGCGTGCAGCGCGGGGGTGGTCATCAATACGTCGCCGAGGTTGTCGAGCCGCACGCACAGAATCCGCTTGATGTCCTCGCCCCACTGTGCAAGCTGCGGGCTGTCGGGCACGCGAGCGTGAGCGAGCGTGGGTTGAGCGATGAGAAGCGGCGCGTTCATTGAGCGGCTTCCTCGCCGGCGGGTGCGGGCCTCGACGCGGCTTCGCCATGGGCGGCTTCGGCTTGGCGCACGACAATCTGCGCAGCCTCGTGCAGGTCGGCGGCGCGCGCGGCCGGCACGCGCTGCGGCCCTTCGATCCACTCGGTCTCGTGGCCGTTGTCGAGCAGAATCGTGCGGCATCCGGCGCGATTGCCCGCTTCGACATCGTCGAGAATGTCGCCGATAAACCAGCTGCGCGCGAGATCCAGCCGATGCTCGCGAGCCGCGCGCAGCAGCAGGCCGGGCGCCGGCTTGCGGCAGTCGCAGGCGGTCGCATACGGCGCCACGCTGCCCTCGGGATGATGCGGGCACCAGTACGCGCCGGCAAGCGTCGCGCCGCAGTCGGCGAACATTCGCGCGAGCTCGGCCTCGACGCCCTTTAACGCCGCGCGCTGAAACTTGCCGAGCGCGACGCCGGATTGATTGCTGATCACGAAGAGCGCAAACGGCTGGCTCGCGAGCAGCGTCAACGCTTCGCGCGCGCCGGGGGCGAGGCGCATGAGCGTTGGCTCGATGTTGTAGGGCACGTCGTCGAGCAGCGTGCCGTCTTTGTCGAGAAAAACCGCGGGTTGCAACATGATGGGGACGGTGCCGAAAACGTGGACGATTCGCCGGAAGCGGACGGTGCGTCCGCCCCGGCGTGACGAAACAGGCTGCGCTGGCTGGCGCTGCAATGACGCGTGGCGTGCTACCGGAACGCCGCGCCGGCTGCCGCGCGCATTCGTACCTCCACGCGTTCTTCCGCGGTTTTGGCGGGCACGAGCCGGGCGGTGCGCATATAGATCTGCGCAAGTGCTTCGCCCACGCCGCGCCACGTGAATTCCTGGCGCGCGCGCTCCAGACCTGCTTCGCCCATCCGGCGCGCCAGCGCCGGATCGCGCCGCAGCTGGTCGAGGCGCGCAGCGAGCGCGGCCGGATCCCGCGGCGGCACGAGAAAGCCGGTGAGGCCGTCGGCCACCGAATAGCGGATTCCGCCGACGTCCGCGCCAATTACGGGCGTGCCGCATGCCATTGCCTCGACGGGCGTGATGCCGAACGGCTCATACCACGGCGTTGTCACGAACACGTCGGCGGCGCTATAGAAGTAGCGCAGTTGCGCCCGCCCGCGCCGCCCGACGAAGTGGGTCTGCTCGGCCACGCCGCATTCGCGCGCAATGCCGCGCAGGCGCGCGATTTCCGGCGTGGCTTTTTCATTCGGCGCGTCCGAGTTGCCGCCCACCACGTAAAGTTGCGCGCAAGCGCCGAAGGCCTTCTTCAGCACGCCCACACCGCGCACGACGTTGTCGATGCCTTTGCGCTCGACAAGGCGGCCGAGTTGCAGCACGGTGAACTGATCCTGCTGCCAGCCGAGCGCTTCGCGCGCAGCGGCGCGATCCATCGGATGAAACTCGTCGGCGTCGAAACCGCACGGCACGGTCTGGATACGCGCGGGATCGGCCTGGTAATGCTCGATCAGATCGGCTTCGTCCTGCGGACATTCCGCGATCACCACGTCGGATTGCGCGACGAGGTCGTCTTCGATCGCGAAACGCTCGTCGGGAAAGCCGTCGTTCGCGCCCTGATGAATGCGGCGCACGCGGCCGAGCGCATGAAACGTCGTAACGAGCGGCACACCGAGCGCCGCTTTCACCTTCATGGCCGCGAGGCCCGACATAAAGAAATTGGCGTGCATCACATCGTAGTGCTTCTTCTCGCGGCGGAAGAACTCGATCAGGAATGCGGCGAATTCATCCATGAAGGGCAGCAGCTGTTCTTTCGGCAACTGCATCGGCGGCCCTGCCGGAACGTGGATGACGCGCACGCCCTCCATGTCGGAGACGAGCGGCAGGAGCGCGCGGTCGCGCCGCGTGAACACATCCACTAGATGGCCCATCTCCGTGAGTTCACGCGCAACGTTCGCGACGTAAATGTTTTGTCCTCCGCTGTCGACGCCTCCGGCGACGGCGAGGGGCGAGGCGTGTTCACTGATGAGGGCGATCTTCATTGACATTCCTTCGCGAGATAGGCATTGGCAGGGCGTGTCTCGCGCGCTTTGCTGAGCACTCTTATGCAATTTCGCGCGATACGACGCTGTTACCTGCCGACAGCATGCCGTGTGCCTATGCGGGTCAAGGCGCCGCGCCAGCGTTAATGTGGCGGTGGATACGGAGAAGCGCTGTAGCGTTCCCTTTTTATCGCGCGAGAAGCGGTGTGGCGTTCCCTTTTTCTACACACTGCCATGTAAATTCGAGTAGCACTTCAGCGAGAAGCGCGAATTTTTTTCTCTGCGATGCGAGAGGAATGAAGCCTGTCGTTCACCTGCCGCATGTGCTAACTTTTGTCGGACAGCGGGCGTAGCGCTTGCTCAGGAGTGGCCTCGGCGCACAGTCGAACCTCTTCGACGCCTATCGACGTGTCGCGCCGGGCGTCGCGCCGCCTCGCGAATCGCGTTGTGGAATCTAACGTCCGCCAGTAGCTCGCGCTGCGGCGGCCTCACAGGGACCCCATGCCGAACCCCGCCACGCTGCCCCGTTCCCAGTTGACCCGCCGCATTGCCGCCGACCTGATGCGCGCGGTCTGGCGCTATCGCAACCAGACGCTCGCCGCCTTGCTGCTGATGGTGTCGGCCAAGCTCTCGACCGTGCTGATGCCGCTCGTGCTCAAGCATGTGGTCGACGAATTGGGGCACCCCGTTGCGCAGGCGCTGTTTCCCGTGTTTCTCGTTCTGACCTATGCGTTGCTGCGTTTTCTCGGCGATGCGTTGAACGAAGCGCGCGACGTGGTGTTCAGCATCGTCACGCAGCGTACGGTCGCGGCTTTTACCGAGCGGACCTTCGCGCATCTGCATCGCATGAGTGCGCGTTTTCATGCGAAGCGCGAGACCGGCGCCATCGTGCGCGATGTGCAGAAAGGCGCCGACGGTATCGGCTTTCTACTCGGCGTCGCGCTCTTCACGATCGTGCCGACCGCGTTCGAGATCGCCACCATTGTCGCGATCATGGTCCACAACTACGCGCGCGAATTCATGATCGCGATTGCCGCGACCTTCGTCTGCTATGGGGTGTATACGTTCATCTTCACGCGGCGGCGGGTCGGGTTCCAGCGCGCGGTCAATGCGCTGGAGGCACAGTCGGACGGCCGGCTCGTCGATAGCCTGCTCAATTACGACACCGTCAAATACTTCGCCACTGAAGAGACGGAAACGCGGCGCCTTTCAGCTGTGCTGGAAAAGTGGGTGCATGCGAGAACCGCGAACCAGCGTGCGCTGACGGCGTTGCACGTCGGACAGAGCGCGGTGATCGCGTTCGGCATTGGCGCAATCATGCTGCTGGCCGCGCAGCATGTGGTGGCGGGCAGCATGACCGTGGGCGATCTGATTCTGGTGAACGCCTACATCATCCAGATCTGCATGCCGCTCAATACGCTCGGCTTCGTGTTCCGCGAGACCAACGACGCCATGGTGAACGTCGAGCGCATGTTCGAGATACTCTCGGCGCGCGGACGCGTGGGCGAAGATATCGACGAGCCGGCCGCGAAACCGCTGATGGTGAGCGCCGGGCAGATCTCTTTCGAGCACGTGGATTTCGGCTACGACCCGGCGCGGCAGATTCTGCGCGACGTCGATTTTCATGCGTATCCGGGCAAGACGCTCGCGATAGTCGGCGGCAGCGGCTCCGGCAAGTCCACGCTCGTGAAGCTGCTGTTTCGCCTGTATCAGCCGAACAGCGGGACGATTCGCATCGACGGGCAGGACATCGGGCAGGTGACGCAGAAGAGCCTGCGCGAAGCCATCGGCATCGTGCCCCAGGATACGGTGCTGTTCAACGACACCATTGCGTACAACATCGCCTATGGCCGGCCCTCGGCCACGCGCGCGGATGTCGTGCGGGCGGCACGCGCGGCGCAGCTGGACGAATTCATCGAACGATTGCCGGATCATTACGACACGCGCGTCGGCGAACGCGGCGTGCGGCTTTCCGGCGGCGAGCGGCAGCGCATTGCCATTGCGCGCGCCATTCTGAAGGATCCGCGCATCATCGTATTCGACGAGGCGACGTCCGCGCTCGACACCCGCTCGGAGCGTGCGATCCAAACGGAGTTGACGCGTCTTGCGCAGGGCCGCACGTCGATTGTGATCGCGCATCGTCTGTCGACCGTGGTCGACGCCGACTGGATTCTTGTGATGGAACATGGCCGCGTGGTCGAGCAGGGCACGCATCGCGAACTGCTCGCGCGTGAGGGCGTGTACGCGAAGATGTGGTCCCTGCAATGGCAGCAGGGCGAGTTGGAGCACGCGCAGCGCAAGCTCACGGCGCAGTCGGTCAGTCTCGCGGCGCTGATGGCTGGTGTTATCGACGCGTTGCACGACGAGATTGCGGCGCAGCGCGTGACCTTGTATCCGCAGATCAGCGACAACGACCTGCGCGTGACCGGCGACCCGAGTGTGCTGCAACCGCTGATCGGCGAGTTGTGCCGCAACGAGATCGTGCACGCGAAGCCGGGGCAGCGCATCGAATTGCGCGTCGAGCGGCATAACAATCAGGTGTGGGTGACCGTGCTCGGCATGGGCGAGAAGCCCGCCGAATTGTCGCAAGCGGCGGCGCGCTATATGGAAGACGCGCTCTCCGCGGCCGGCGGCAGCTTCACGCTGATGCCGCTCAATGGCCGGCTCGCGTATGTGGCCATGTTGCCGCTGCGTCCCGTGGCCGATGCCGGCTCGACCCGCACGGAAGTCGCGACCCCAGTCGCCGACATCGATGGCGCGGCGCCGCTCGAAGGCCTCTTCGTGATGGCGATCGACGATCAGGAAGACGCGTTGGACGCGCTCGAAGCCGTGCTCACGTCGAGCGGCGCGCGCGTGCACACCGCGTCGTCGGGCACGACGGCGTTGGACTGGCTCGCGCACACGCCGACGGCGCAATGGCCGCATGCGCTGCTATGCGACATCGTGCTTGCCGACGATGAAGACGGCTACGACGTGCTGCGCCGTTTACGGCGGCTCGAAGCCGAGCGCCAGTTACCGTTGCAGGACCGCGTGCCGGCCATTGCCTTGACAGGCTACGCGCAGGGCGAAGACCGCATGCGCGCGAAAATGGCTGGTTTTCAGGCGCATTTGACGAAGCCGGTTGCACCTGAAAAGCTGATCGGCGAAATTCGCAATCTTGCAATGGCGTCTGCGCGCACCGGCGTCTAGTGCTCTAATGCAGTTGCAGCAGGGGCCGATGGCGCTCGCGGTTCACGTGCGCGCGTCCGCCTTGCTCACTGCAGGTTCTGCGCGAGCACCTTGTGCGGGCGCTGCCATCTGCCGTTCGCCGCTTCTCACGCGTTCGCGCAGATTCAGCACATGAGGTGGCACAGGCTGGCGGTTTCTCCATGCCCATGCAAGGCCGCGCAGGAGCGGGAGGCCGTCGCGGGCCAGTGTGCCTTCGCGTGAGAAGGTGGCGAGTGCTTGCGCCGTGGCGCGGCACGCTTCGGGCCAGGGCAAACGCAGCCATGCGATCCACGCCGCATTCCGTGCAAGCGTGCGGCGCCGCAATGCGCTGTCTCGCGACGGCGAAGGATGATGATGCACGGTCAATTGATCGCAATAGACAATGGCGTGCCCGGAGGCGAGCACGTCGAGCGCCACCAGTTCTTCTTCACCGCCGATGAATAGCCGCGGCTCGTAGCCGCCCAACTCGCGGAACAGGGCCGTGCGAAATGCGCACGCGCCCGCCATGTAGCCGATCAGCGCCGGGCCGGGCAGTCCTTCGCTGCCAAGCGGGCTCGCGCGCATCACCGAGCACATCGGGTCCGTGACCTTGTCTTCGCCGACCACGACGCGCCCGCTCAATATGCCGACATTGGGCCATGCATCGAGCAACTGCACCGCGCGTTCGAGTGAGCCTGGTTCCCACCAGGTGTCGTCGTCGCAGAAGGCGACGTAGTCGGTGCCGACGCAGGCCGCGGCGCGATTGCGTCCCGCTGCGCCGAGATTCGCCGCGCATTCGACGATGCATACGGTCGGAAAAAGCGTCTTCACCAGCGCGACGGTGTTGTCGTTCGAGCCGTTATCCGCGACGAAAATGGGCGGGTTTTCCGGAAGGGCGAGTAAGCGCTCGAGAGTGGCCACAAGCTCGTCGGCGCGGTTGTGTGTCAGAACGACGACCGAAATGCGCCGGGACAGCGGTTTTTTTTCCATGCTGTTATTTGTTCTCAATGAGACGATGCCCGGGTCAAGCAAACGATGTGCCGTTCGCTTTCAACTGGCTTCACGTTACGCTCGTGGGTCCGCGCTCGGCGGTCCGGCTTAGTGGTCCCGTTAGCGGTCCCGTTAGTGGTCCCGCTTCAGCTCCCAGTACTTTTCCGTCGAATAGAGCGTGGTTTCGGCGTCGGGACCAAATGCGCGCAACTGGCTCGCGTAGGCGGCGATGGCTTCGCGTTTCATCTGTTCATGCGAAGCGGATTCGCGCGTGGTGGCGGGCAGATCGTCTGTGGGTGTCAGCACGTAGCCGCGATTCCTCAGTTCTTCAATGCGTTCTGGAACGGCCTGTTCCATTCTTCTGTATGGGACATCTTCGTAGGTATGAAAGACCGTGCCGCGCATCTCGGCGATGAGCGGAAGACAGGCATCCGACACAAGCGTGTGATCCGAATGAAAGAGGCCGAGCGGGATCACCACCTTGTCCGGCATGTGCGCGAGGAGCGTATGGCGGAGTGCTTCGGTCAATGCCTCGGGCGAGGGTGTGTGGCGGTATTGCGCGTCGCGAAAGGGCAGATGAATGGGCTGTGCGTGGAGCATTTGAAGCGCTTCGCTGTCCTCCTGCCGGCGGACACGCATGGCTTCGAACGCGTCGTTGAAGCCTGCCTGGCGGTCCCAGTCGGTAGACATATTTTCGCGCGGTGGCGCCGTAAAAACCGTGCAGACAATGGCCGACGGATTAGCGGTGAGTAGCAGTCCGCAGCTCAATACTGCATCGTCCAGGTGCGGAGAAACGACGAGCAGGCGCGCGTGTGATTGCATCATTTCGTGATGGATTTATTTGAAAGAAAGGCAAATGGTGTAATGAGCAAGAGACGGACCTGGCGTCTGCGTCGATTTCTCATACCGCAAGGAATGCGCCTTGCTTGCTGAGGAGCATACCGTTTTACGCATGACATCTCGTGAGCGAAACGAAGAATCCTTCTATAGCACCCGTGCCCGTTGAAGTTCGCAGAGGGCAGGTCACCGAACAACTTCCGCGTGAAGTGTTTCGCGAGCGCTTCATGGCGCGCTTCTACGACCCGGCATTTCGCGCTGAAGATGAAGCACTCGCGAGGCTCGAAGCCATTGCGTGGGACGCCTATTCGCATTCGCGTAAAGCGCCCATCACGGCGAAAGCCGGCGCGGGCTATGCCGATCCCGATTACGATCTGTCGGTCGAATGGCGCGCGGCGAGCGAGCGCATCAAGGCCGCGCAAACCCGACAGCGCGACCCCGCTACCCGTTCGCGCGTGCTGATCGTCAATGCGTCGTCGCGAAACGACTACACCTGCCCCAGCGAAATGTCGAAAAGCTACCGGCTCGCGAAGATCGCGCAGGGTGTGCTGGAGCGGCTTGCGTTCGACGTCGACCTGCTCGACCTGTCGCGCCTGAATTCCGACCGCGATTTGCATATCCATCCCTGCAAGGGATGTGTTTCGACCGCGATGCCGCTTTGCCACTGGCCATGCAGTTGCTACCCCAATCATTCGCTCGGCCTCGTCAACGACTGGATGAACGAGATCTATGAGCGCTTTGCGGCCGCGCACGGCGTGATTTTCGTCACGCCGGTCTACTGGTATCAGGTGACGAGCCCGCTGAAGCTGCTGATGGATCGCCTCGTGTGCGCGGATGGCGGCAATCCCGATCCCACCTCCACGCACGGCAAGACGCCTGAGGAGGCGAAGCGCATCGAACTGGCCGGATGGGACTATCCGAAGCACCTCGCGGGCCGGGCCTATGGCGTGGTAGTGCACGGCGACGTGGCAGGGATTGAAGGATCGCGCCGCGCGCTCGCCGACTGGCTCGGCTGGATGGGATTGATCGAGTCCGGTCAGAAGTCGCAGCTCGATCGCTTTATCGGCTACTACGAGCCCTACGCGACGAGCCACGCGACGCTGGACCGCGACGAGGACATGCAGCAGGAGGTCGTCAACGTAGCCAAGGCGGTGGCTGAATGCGTCGATCAGATCCGCAGCGGCCACAAGCAGCCAGGCGACGCATTGCACACGCCGCGTGCGAAATAGTCGATTGCCGCACTGCGGGGCCATCCTCGTGTAAGGCACCGCCGTGGTTTTTCATTAATGACTTGAACGCAAGAGCGAAGGACACGCATGACAGACAAGGAAGCGGCCGAACGGCGCCGGCTTGGTGGCTGGCTGCCGAACAGCGAAGAACATCTCGCGCGATATCGCACCGAACTCGCCGAAAAAGCGCGTGCCCGCGCGGCGCACGCGCCCCGCACGGCAGCGGTGGAACAGCTCGCCGCGCTGCTGGACGGCGATCCCGTGCTGCGCATGAATATGACGCGGGCCATCAACCAGGCGCGCGACGAAGGCTATGTACTCGGCTATTCGTCGATAGGCGAGTTGATGGACATCGTCGACTATCTGATGACCTACGCGCCGCCGTTCAGCGAAACCAGTCTGATTCACTGTCCGTTGAATGCGGTGCTCGACTGGCCGATGTGCATGCCCTCCGGCTATGCGCTCTTTCGCGACGCCGCCTTCAATCAGCGGATCAAGCAGGTGCTGAACTGCTGGTGTGCGTTTCTGAGCGGGCCGCATTCGCGCGAACATCTGAATACGTCGTCGCCGAACGGCTGGTTTTCGCCCGAGGCGGACAAGAAGATCGGCTTCTCGCAGTTCGTGTGCGAGCCGGACACACCCTACTGGGGCTTTCTTTCATGGAACGACTTCTTCACGCGCCGCTTTCGCGACGGCGCTCGGACGGTGGATCAGCCGGATAACGACAAGATCATCGTGAGCCCCTGTGAGGCGGCTCCGTATAACATCCAGACAGATGTCAAACTGACCGACAGCTTCTGGATCAAGGCACAGCCCTATTCGCTGCTCGACATGTTTTCAGCCAGCCAGCGGGAGCTCGCGCAGCGTTTTGCCGGCGGTTCCATTTACCAGTGCTATCTGAATGCGTTCGATTATCACCGCTGGCATGCGCCCATAAACGGTGTCATCAAAAAAGCCTACGCACTGGACGGCACCTACTATTCCGATACCGACGCGGAAGGCCGCGACGCAGGCGGTCTCAACGACTCGCAGGGCTACATCACCGCGCTCGCAGCGCGCGCGGTGATCGTGATCGAAAGCGACGATCCCGCTGTCGGTCAGGTCGGCTGCGTGTTTGTCGGCATGGCCGATGTGTCGTCGTGCATCATTGAAGCGCTGCCCGGGCAACGCGTCGCAAAGGGCGACGAAATCGGCTACTTCCAGTACGGCGGCTCGACCTGCTGCCTCGTGTTCGAACCGGGCGCGATCCGCAGTTTCGTTCCGCAGCCTCCATTCGACAATGCGCCCGCAATCAAGGTGAAAACGCATGTCGCGACGGCGAGGTAGCGCGGCCTCAATCTCGCTGGTTAGCCGTTCACAAAAGGAGCATGCCTGACGTTCAGATGCCGCGGAGTGCAACGCGCTCCGCGGCGATCTTTATAAGCGAAGTCCCGACAACAGTGGCTAAGAAGTTAGCCGGGTTGCTTGCGCGAGCCGAGATCCGCCCCCGTCACGGGATCCGTCGTAGCGTCGGACGCAGTGCGAGAAGCGAGCGCGCCGAGTACTTCGACATCCGCCTGCGTCACGTTGACAGACGGCAGACCGTCACCGCCGTCCACCGCCGGTTGCGGCGCTTCCACAAATTCCCATTCCGGCCCTTCGTTCCATGGGCCCCGCGCATCGCCTTCGCCGGCCGACATGTTGTAGTACACGTTGGTAAATTCCGGAACGCCCGGCAGCTTGCCCTGCGGGAAGTTCGGCTGGATGGAATGCAGTGCTTTTTCGAACGACTTCTGGTGCGCAATTTCGCGCGTCATCAGAAAGCCGAGTGCTTCCTTGATACCGGGGTCGTCGGTCAGGTTCAGCAGGCGTTCATAGACGATCTTGGCGCGCGCTTCAGCCGCGATATTCGAGCGCAGGTCGGCGGTCGGCTCGCCGATCGTGTCGATATACGCCGCGGTCCACGGCACACCTGCTGAGTTGGTGAGCGCAGGTCCGCCGCCGTACAAGAGCGCGGTGGTGTGCGAGTCGTTACCGCCGCCTGTCAGCGATCGATACAACTCGGCCTCCTGCTCGACGCCTTCAGCCAACTGGCCTTTGGCGCCCTTGTTCAACATCGCGACGATCGAGCCGATGACTTCCAGATGGCTCAGTTCTTCCGTGGCAATGTCGAACAGCATATCCTTGCGGCCCGGGTCGTCTTCGGCAACGGCCTGAGTGAAGTACCGGCACGCGGCCGCCAGCTCGCCCTGCGGCCCGCCGAATTGCTCGAGCATCAGATTGGCAAGGCCCGGATTGGGCGCTGCGACACGCACGGTGTATTGAAGTCGCTTGTTGTGAACGAACATTGGCTTCTCCGTTGAGTATGGTTGGAAAGCTTCGGACTGCACGGCTGTCTGCGCATGCGCCGTACCCGGTGCGAATGCGAAGCGCTACCATCTGCGAGGCATGTGCCGGTTTTGGCGGGCACATCCGTTGCGCGATGCAAGGCTCCTGACCACCACCTTTGGGAGTTGCACATGACACAGCGAAAGACTATCGACGATCTGTTCGTTCACATGCTGTCGGATATCTACAGTGCGGAAAAGCAATTGACCAAAGCATTGGCGAAGCTCTCGCGTGCCGCATCCGATCCGCAACTGAGCGAGGCATTCAAGATTCATCTGGAGGAAACGCAGGGACAGGTCGAAAGAATCGATAAGGTTGTAGAAACGAGTGGCGTGAGGTTGAAAAGAATGAAGTGCGTCGCGATGGAAGGCCTGATCGAAGAAGGGCAGGAACTCATCGACGAAATGGAAAAAGGCCCGGTACTCGATGCGGGTCTCGTCGCCGCTGCGCAAAAGGTTGAGCACTACGAGATCGCGGCATATGGCAGCCTCTGCGCAATCGGCAAGCAACTGGGCTTTACCGAAGCCGTGAATCTGCTGAAGGAAACACTAGAAGAAGAAAAGGCGACGGATCTCAAGCTCACCGAATTTGCCGAACGTGCCGGCAACGAAAAGGCCAAACAACAGAAGTGAGTGGACCGGATGTTGACGTGTCGATAGAGAGAATCCCGCCCCGTCTGAGGGCGGGTATCCATGCGGTTATTTCAGCAGGCCACGCCTTGGGCGAGGGCCCGCGGCCGGAAGAAGCATCAGGTTTTGTCGCCGACGGCGCGGCTTCCCACCTGATCCAGCTTGCTTTGCAGTTCCATTTTTCGCTTCGCGATTTTCTGGCCAAGCGCCTTTGAATCCAGATTGGCTTTGCGCAATTCAGGGAACAGCTCGCTCTCTTCTTCCTCGACGTGGTGTTGCACCATCTCGCTCATGACCTTGAAGGTCGCATCAAAGCCCTTGTCGCCCGCCTTCAGCGTCTCGAACTTGCTGATCAGCGTTTTCACGAGAAAGTGCTCGACGTAGGCTTCTTCCACGTCGACCACATCGCTTGAGGGCAGCGCTTCGCTTGCGGCGGGATAAAGCAGTTCTTCTTCGATGATGGTGTGAATGGTCAGTTCTTCGCAGGCGCGTTGCGCGAGCGTGGCCTTCGCTTCGAGGTCGTCCTCCCGGGCTTCTTTGAATGCGGTGAAAAGCCGTTCGACCGCGCGATGATCCGCCGTGAGCAGTTCGAGTGCGTCGTCGGTGTTAGGGGTCGGTTGTTTTTCTGGCATGTCGCTCTCCATGTTGAACGCCGCCGCGCGGCGGCACGTTTGAGAGAGGCATCGCAAACACCGTGCCCGTTCGCAGGCGGCTCAGCGCCTGTTCTTGCGCGGGGCCGCTGCGTTGACGAGCGGATTGAACGCGGCTGATCGCGCCGGTTTTTGTGCGGGGTTTCGTGCGGGGGTTCGAGCGGAAGTGCCCGCGTCTTTCGTCTTTGCGGCGCTGCTTCGGCGCCCCGCCGACTTACCTTGCTTGCCGCCGGACAATTGCCTCGCCAGTTCGGCGCTGTCGTCGTCTTCAGCGGGCGGCTCTTCGTCTTCCTCACTTTCGACTTCGCTCGACTGGCGGCTTGCCCCGGTTGTTTCAGCCGCGCCGGCGATATGCTCGATGACGGATGCAAACGACTTGCGCGCTGTGCGCAGCGATTCGCCAGGCAACATGGTGAGGGCAACGACTTCATGAAGCGACCGTCCGTCGACGGTGCGTTCGGTCGGCTCCGTGTCCCAGTCGGGATTCGCTGTAGCGAACGCGGCGAGTAGCCGTTCGAGGACGGCGGGCGAGAGCACGCCGCCGTCATACAGGCCGATGATCGCCCGTTCGGCGAGCACGAAAGGCGTGGCGGAAGTCTTCGGCACCGTTCTCGGCTCCTCGCCTGAGCAAAGCGGGGCAGTTCAGGGGTTCTGATTAAGCGGGCTGTCTGGCTTCACTGCCTTTCAGCTCGCCGTGACGGTGCGCGTGCGTGGCCGCATACTTGAGCTCGAAGTGCGCACCTTTGCCGCTGCGGGTCGGCGGAAAGTGTTCTCCCTCCACGCAGGTTACTTCGAAAGTGTCTTTCCCGTCGTCTTTGACTACTGAATAGATACCGGACGTCCTGACGATTTCGCCGGGCTTGAAAGAGTTATCTCCTGCCATTTTGAAACTCCGTGAGTGAAGTACGCGACAAGCATGGCTATGCAACGCTTGTGCCACGCCGGTGTCACGAGGCCGACTCGTGCGCGACGCACACTCATGCGCAGACGTACTCACGTACGCTCGAACACCCGCAAGGGGCTCGACCTTCGGGCGGGCCCTACGGGGCTGCTTTTTTCCAGCAGTACCTGAACGATCCCGCGCGTGGACACGCTGACCCATGCGGAATGGATGTCGTTCGCGCGGATCCAGCGGCATCGGCTGATTTCATGGCTCGGCACAGGTTCGATATGCTCGGGGACTCGCGCGGCGAATACATAGTGGCGAGTGCGCGCACCCCAGAATTCAAAAATGTAGTGGAGCGCGACATCGTTCAATTGCGTTTCTTCCACCAACTCGCGAATGGCGGCGGCAGACACGGATTCCCCGACCTTGCAGCGGCCGCCGGGCAGCGCCCATCGTCCGTTCGATCTCGCGACGAGCAGAATGCGATTGGTGCGCAGGCACAGGACGGTAGCTCGGTGCTTCATGACAGAGTGCCCAAGTAGATGCGAGCTTACAAAGCATGCGTTATGCCTTCTCCCAGCAGGTCCGGGAACCGCAAATGCTACTCGCAGGGCAGCGCCTTCCAGCTCTGCGCAGGCGGGCTATTTTTGCAATTCAATTTGAATCTTTGTCTGTAGAGGTGGCGAACATGTCGAAGCCGCATCGGTTTCCCCCCGCGCTTGCGGTCCCCGCTGTCGTATTCATCATTATCGGTTTAGCATTAGCCGCGGGCGGAGTCCCGCTCGTTACGCTCGGCGGCTCGTGGTACTACGTGATCACGGGGATCGCCATTGCGCTGACGGGCGTGCTGCTCGCCATCCGCAGGCGCTCGGCGCTGCTATTGTTTGCCCTCGTGCTGTTCGGCTCGACGATCTGGGCCGTGACGGAAGCGCGCTTCGACTTCTGGCAATTGCTGCCGCGTTTGTGGGTCTGGCTCGTACTCGCGTTGTGGCTGCTGTTGCCGCCCGTCACGCGCAAGCTGGTGTTCGGACCGCCGGCCGCGCATCGCGAGGGTGTCGTGCCGTTGGCGGCCGCCGTCGTCATTACGGTGTTGCTTGGCATCGGCACGGCATTCAATCATCCGTACGATCACCCGGGCACGCTGGCGTCGACCGCCGCTACACCCAGCCCGGCGCTTCCCGGCGACGCGAACCGGCAGGCGGGCGACTGGACCGACTATGGCGGCTCGCCGCTCGGCCAGCGCTACTCGCCGCTCACGCAGATCACACCGCAAAATGCAGGGCAACTGAAGGTTGCCTGGCAGTTCGAAACAGGCGACAAGCCGGGCCCGGGCGACCCAACCGAAACGACCGATGAAAATACGCCCATCAAGGTCGGCAACAAGCTCTTCCTCTGCACGCCCCATAGTATTGTCATTGCACTCGATCCCGCCACGGGCAAGGAGTTGTGGCGATACAACCCGCATATTCAGAGCCCGGTCGGTTTCAAGCACTGGGAACATATGACCTGTCGCGGCGTGTCGTATCACGACGACGCCCTGTACCCTGCCAATGCGACGGTCGCAACTGCGGACAATGCCGCGGGTGCGTCGGCCCCGGCGGCAAACGGCGGCGAGAATTCGGCAGCGAACGCGGCTTCGAATGTGACAGCCGCAGCAGCGCCGGGTAGCGACACGTCTGCTGCGGCGCCCGCTGCTGCGTCTTCTGCCGACACCGCATCGGCGAGCACGGAGGCCGGCGCATCCGGCGCGGCTGCCGCCGCGCAACCCGCATCGGCCGCGATTGCCGCGAGCGAAGCTTCCGCAGCGACGCAGCAGACAGCCAACGCGGCGGCGAGCGCCGAGTGCCCGCGCCGCATTTTCCTGCCGACAGCCGATGCGCGTCTCATTGCGCTGAACGCCGACACGGGCCAGCCCTGCACGCATTTCGGCAATAACGGTCAGATTGACCTGCGCACGAACATCGGTCCTTTCACGCCGGGCGGTTATTACTCGACGTCGCCGCCGGCGGTCACCCGCGATCTCGTCATTATCAGCGGCCACGTCACCGATAACGAATCGACCAATGAACCCTCGGGCGTCACTCGCGCGTTCGACGTGCATGACGGCCACCTCGTGTGGAACTGGGACGCAGGCAATCCCGACGCGACGCAGCCGATCGGCCCGAATCAGACCTATGTTCGCAATTCGCCGAATATGTGGTCCGTGTTCAGTGTCGACGAGAAGCTCGGCATGGTCTATCTGCCGCTTGGCAACCAGACGCCCGATCAATGGGGCGGTCTTCGCACGCCGGCTTCCGAAAAGGTGGCGGCAGGCATCGTCGCGCTGGATCTCGCCACCGGCAAGATGCGCTGGAATTATCAATTCACGCACCACGATCTGTGGGACATGGATGTAGGCGGTCAGCCTTCGCTGATCGATCTGCAGACGGCGAGCGGCGTGCAGCCTGCACTGATTGCATCGACGAAGCAGGGCAGCATTTACGTGCTGAACCGCGAGACAGGCAAGCCTATCGTGCCTATCACCGAAGAGCCGGTGCCGCAGGGCGCCGCGAGCGGCGACCATACGTCGCCGACGCAACCCTTCTCCGCACTGAACTTCAAGCCGCCGAAAGTGCGCGAACGCGACATGTGGGGCACGAATCCTTTCGACCAATTGTGGTGCCGCGTGAAGTTCAAGTCGCTGCGTTACGACGGCATGTTTACGCCCCCTTCCGAGCAGGGATCGCTCGTTTTCCCGGGGAATTTCGGGGTGTTCGATTGGGGCGGCGTGGCGGTCGATCCCGTGCGGCAGATACTCATCGCAAATCCGAGCTACATGGCGTTCACGTCGAAGCTGATACCGCGCTCGCAGATTCCGTCCGACAACGGCGACAAGAAGGGCAGTGAAACGAGCGGTATCAAGCTCGCGCGCGGCACGCCGTACGGCTTCGAGTTGAACGCGTTTCTTTCGCCGCTCGGCATTCCGTGCCAGGCACCGCCGTGGGGCTATGTCGCCGGCGTGGATCTGCGCACCAACCGGATCGCGTGGGAACACAAGAACGGCACGATCCGCGACAGCGCGCCCTTGCCGATTCCGATGCCGCTCGGCGTGCCGAGTCTCGGCGGAATGATCACGACGGCGGGCGGCGTGGCCTTCCTCTCGGGCACGCTCGACTACTATCTGCGTGCGTACGACGTGCACACCGGCGACCGTTTGTGGCAAGCCCGCTTGCCCGCAGGCGGCCAGGCGACACCGATGACGTACGCCGACAGCAGCGGCAAGCAGTACGTGCTCGTCACGGCCGGCGGCCACGGCTCGCTCGGAACCAAGCAGGGTGACTATGTGATCGCCTACACGCTCCCCTGAAAGACAGCCGCGCAAGGAAAGTAAGCGCGCCGGCGAATGTGGGAATCCCCCGCATTGGCCGGCGCGCTTCTAACTGGCTCGTCGATCAAAGTAAAAGTTGAAAACGTTACAGGCCAGCGAGCAAACATGTCGGCCGACCCAAAGGGGCTCACATTTTTTGGAGCCGATCAGTGCGTGGCCGCGTGTAAGACAGCTTTCAACAGGCCTGCTACGAGGCCTACGGTCGCCACGCCGAGCACCCAAAGGCCCACAAACCATGCGAAGCGTCGCCACATGTCAGTGATACCCCTCGCCTGGACGCATCTTGCCTTTGAAGACGGAGTACGCGTAGATCGTGTAGCCGAGAATCATCGGCACGGTAATCGCGGCGCCTACGAGAAGAAACAGCAGGCTCGCGTGCGGCGCGGCGGCATCGCGGAAAGAAATGCCGGGCGGCACGAGATTGGGATAGAGGCTGATCAGGATACCTGCATAACAAAGAATGAAGATGCCGTACGCAAACAGCAAGGGCAGACCATGACGCCGTGATGAAAGACTGCGCCAGAAGCCCACCGCGAGAAGAACCAGCAGGACCGGCACCGGTGCGGTGAATGCAACGGCGGGCCAGCGGAACCAGCGCTCGGCCAGCGCGCCTTGCAACATCGGCGTCCATAGGGTGACGACCACGATCAGTGCGAGCACCGCGACTGCCGTCGTGCGCGCGTGACGCCGGCAGCGCTCGTGCAGCGCGCCTTCGGTGCGCCAGATCAGCCAGCACGCGCCGAGCAGCGTATAGCCGACGACGACCGCAAGCCCGCATAAAACGGTGAAACCGGTGAGCCAGTCCCACCAGCCGCCGGAATACGACACGCCCACCACATGGATGCCCTGCAGGAGTCCGCCCAGCACGAGCCCCTGGCAGAGCGCGGCCATGGCTGAACCGGAGAAGAATGCGACGTCCCACCACGCGCGGCCCGTGCCTGTCGCGCGAAAGCGGAACTCGAAGGCCACGCCGCGAAACACGAGCGCGAGCAGCATTGCAATGATAGGCGGGTACAGCGCGGGCAGGATGATCGAATAGGCAAGCGGGAAAACGGCAAAGAGCCCGCCGCCGCCGAGCACGAGCCATGTTTCATTGCCGTCCCAGACCGGCGCGATGGAATTGACCATGAGATCGCGGTCGTCGCGATTGCGCTCGACGGCGAACAGGATGCCCACGCCCAGGTCGAAACCGTCGAGCAGCACGTAGGCGAGCACGGCAAACGCGAGAATGGCGGCCCAGACGAGCGGCAGATCAATCGTGGCGGCGGTCATGGCGCGGGTCCCGTGAAAGAGCGTTGTCCGTGGTGGCCGAAACGGCTTGCCGCTGCGCGGGCCCCGGCGTGATGCCCGCACTGCGATGCGGCTTATCCTTCGCGGGCCCCTCGGTGGCGAGCGACGGCGGCCTCGCCATGAGCCGCAAGAGGAACACCATCGCCGCGCCGAACACGATCATATAGACCACACCGAATGCCGCGAGCGATGTCGCGACACCCGGCGCGGCGATTGGCGACACGCTGTCCACGGTGCGCAAGTGGCCGTACACGGTGTACGGTTGACGGCCGACTTCGGTGACGGTCCAGCCGCACAGCAGCGCAATCAGGCCCGCAGGTCCCATTGCTACCATGAGCCGATGCAGCCAGCGTGCGTGGTAAAGCGAATGCCTTGCGCGCAGTGCGAGACTCGCGAAGCCGGTCAGCGCCATCAGCACGCCCAGGCCGACCATGATGCGAAAGGCCCAGAAAACCAGCGGCGAATAGGGACGGTCGGCAGGCGGAAACTCTTTCAGGCCTTTAATCGAGCCGTTCCACGTGTGCGTGAGAATCAGCGCGCCCAGATGCGGAATTTCGACGGCGTAGTCCGTGGTTTCCGTTTTCATGTTTGGCATGCCGAACAATATGAGCGGCTGCCCGGGCTTCGATTCCCAATCGCCTTCCAGCGCCGCGATCTTGGCGGGCTGATGCTTGAGTGTGTTGACGCCATGCTGGTCGCCGGCGAGTATCTGGATCGGTGCGACGATGCACGCCATCCATAACGCCATGGAAGCCATCAGCCGGGCGGGCTCGTTACTCGCGTCGCGCAGCAGGTGCCACGCGCCGACCGCGCCCACTATGAATGCCACGCTCAGGTAGGCAGCCAGCACCATATGCACGAGCCGATAGGGGAACGACGGATTGAAGATGATGCTCAACCAGTCGGCGGGAAAAAAGCGGCCGTCCACCATCGCGAAACCCTGCGGCGTCTGCATCCATGAATTGACGGCGAGAATCCAGAAGGCGCTCGTCAATGTTCCGATAGCGACGAGCGCCGTCGCGAGAAAATGCAGTTTCGGGCCGACGCGTTTCATGCCGAACAGCATCACGCCGAGAAAGCCGGACTCGAGGAAAAATGCGGTGAGCACCTCATAGCCCATCAACGGACCCACGATGGGACCGGCGCGATAGGCAAACCCCGCCCAGTTGGTGCCGAACTCGTACGACATAACGAGGCCCGACACGACGCCCACGCCGAACACCACGGCGAAGATGGTCAGCCAGTAGCGAAATACCGCCAGATAGACCGGCTTGCCGGTGAGGAGCCATGCGCCTTCCAGGACCGCGAGATAGCTGGCGAGCCCGATCGACATCGCCGGGAAAATAATGTGAAAGGCGATGGTGAAGCCGAATTGCGTCCGGGCGAGAAAGAGAGCGTCAGCCGAGGGTGACATCGCGTACCTCGAGTAAGGACCTGAAAGGAGCGGGAGGAGGCCGTTTTGCACTGCAACGCAGCTCATGAAGGGTAGCAAATACGTGGCCTGAACGCCGTGATTTGTCGCGTGCCGCACGGTCGCTCAGGGCGGCCGTAACCCGATTGTCAGCGGTACGCTCCCGTCGATTGCACGGGTACGTGCATTGCTGCCCGCTGATACCTTGATGACCGCGAGGAGACGGCGATGAAAGAAAAGGATACGACACGTGACTACCCATTCGCCTCCGGAGGGTGGGGATCATTGAAGGCGGTCACGACGATTCTCGCGCAGGAGCATGTGGGTGTGAAAGACAGCGCGGCGCTGCGCAAGCAGAACAAGCCGGACGGCTTCATGTGCGTGAGCTGCTCGTGGGCCAAGCCGGCCGACCCGCACGTGTTCGAGTTCTGCGAAAGCGGTGCGAAGGCGACCGCGTGGGACCTCACCTCGAAGCGAATGACGCCGGAGTTCTTCAAGTTGCACACGGTAACGGAACTGCTGTCATGGCACGATCACGACCTGGAGGAAGCAGGACGGCTCACGGCGCCTTTGCGCTACGATCCCGCCACCGACAAGTACGTGCAGGTGGAATGGCAACAGGCATTCGACGAAATCGGGCGCGAGCTGAATCAACTCGAGCCCGACAGCGTGGTTTTCTATGCGTCGGGCCGCGCATCGCTCGAAACGTCATACATGTATCAGCTTTTCGCGCGCATGTACGGCACCAACAATCTGCCGGACAGCTCCAACATGTGTCACGAGAGTACGAGCGTCGGCCTGAAGGAGGCGATCGGAGTCGGCGTCGGCACCATTACGCTCGAAGACTTCGAGAAAACGGATCTGATGTTCTTCTTCGGCCAGAATGTCGGCACCAATAGTCCGCGCATGCTTCACCAGTTGCAGGATGCGCGCAAACGCGGCGTGCCGATCATCACATTCAATCCGCTTCGCGAGCCGGGACTCGTGCGCTTTGCGAATCCGCAGTCGCCGGTGCAGATGCTCACGCCCGACAACACGCAGATCAGCACGCAGTACCATCAGTTGAAGACAGGGGGCGATACCGCGGCAATTCTCGGCATCTGCAAGGCGGTGATCGCAGCGGACGACCTGGTGATCGAAGAGGCGCGGCCGCGCGTGATCGACGTCGATTTCATTCGCGAGCACACCACCGGCTATGAGGCATTCGCGAACTATGCGCGCGAGGCGTCATGGGCGGAGATCGAGAAAGTGAGCGGCTTGCCGCGCGAGGCACTCGAAGCTGCCGCCGACGAATATATGAAAGCTAACGCCGTCATGATTCATTACGGCATGGGGCTCACGCAGCACAGACTGGGCGTGCAGAATGTCCGCATGGTATGCAATCTGCTGTTTTTGCGCGGCAATATCGGCAAACCGGGAGCCGGTCCGTCTCCCGTGCGTGGACACTCGAATGTGCAAGGGCAGCGCACGGTCGGCATTACCGAGAAGCCCGAACTCGCCCCGCTCGACAAGCTGGCCAGTCAGTTTTCATTCGAACCGCCGCGCAAAAAAGGTCTGAATACGGTCGAAGCATTCGAGGCGATGCTGAAAGGCGAGGTCAAGGGCGTCTTCAATCTGGGCGGCAATCTGGTGCGTTCCGTGCCGGACCGCATGCGCATAGAGCCGGCGTGGCGCGGTTTGCGGCTCAATGTGAACGTTGCGACGAAACTCAACCGCAGCCATCTCGTGCACGGCGAGATTTCGTACATTCTGCCGTGCCTGAGCCGCATTGAAATCGACCGGCAGGCAGGTGGCGAGCAGGCGGTTTCCATGGAGGACAGCACGGCCTGCATGCATGGCTCGCGCGGCGTGGCGGAGCCCGCGAGCGAGCACATTCGCTCCGAGCCTTACATTGTGGCGGGCATTGCGAAGGCGACGCTGGGCAATCGTTTCAACGTGGACTGGGATGCGTGGCGTGACGATTATTCGGTGGTGCGCGACGAAATCGCCAAGACGTACCCCGAGATCTTTCACGACTTCAACCAGCGCATGTGGACGCCGGGTGGATTTCACAAGCCTTTGCCTGCCCGCGAGCGGCAATGGAAAACGAAGAGCGGCAAGGCGGAGTTCATCGTGCCGAAGGCACTGGGCGAAGACCCCGACATGCCCGAGCGCGAACCGGACGCCTTGCGGCTCATGACACTGCGCTCCGACAGCCAGTTCAATACGACGATTTATAGCCTCGAGGACCGCTTTCGCGGCGTGAAAGGCTCACGCATGGTTGTGCTGATGAATAAGGACGATATGAGCGCGAGCGGTCTTTCGGAGGGCGACAAAATCGGCTTGCAGACCATTGCCGACGACGGCTTCGACCGGCGCGTCAATGGATTGAGCGTCAAGGCGTACGACATTCCGCGCGGCTGCATCGCCGGATATTACCCCGAGTGCAACCCGTTATTGCCGCTTTGGCATTACGCGGAAGAGAGCAAAGTGCCCGGCGCCAAATCGATTCCGGTGAGAATCGTCGACAAGCCGGCTGTGCGCGCTTCGGCGTAAAACGACGGGCCGAGCGACAGGCCGGGCCCCGACGGCCCGGCAATCTTCTTCGAGTGGCATGCGCCGCCGCTAATCGGCGTAGCGCATTCTGCGCGATTTCGGCAGGCAATGCGTCGCGCCGATCACAAGCAGCGAGCCGAGCAGAAAAGTCGCAATCGGGAAGGTACCGGCGGTATTCACGGCGATTTCACGCGGACGTTCGCCGAGAAGCTGCAGTCTGCGGCGCGTCATCTGCCCGCCTAGCGAACGCAACTCGCTCTTCAAGGCGCGCTCCGCGGCGGGCAGCAGCACGGTTTCTTCATCGGCGACATGGTGCATGACTTCGCGCATCAGTTGCTGGAAGAGGCCGTCATACGCTGCGTCTTCCGGACCCGTTGCGCGCAGCTTCGCAATAGTCGCGCGCATTTCGTCGTGTTCGGGGCGGCTCTTGTCGAGCGTCTGGTCGTCGCTCAACACGCCGCGCAGTGCCGGATAAAAGATCTCTTCTTCCAGTTGCGCGTGAATTTCGAGCGCGGCGCAGACGGAATTGACAATCGCGCGCTTGCGCCACCATGCAGTGTCCGCATGGTAGCGATGGAACGCGGTGAGTACATGCATATGATCGAGCCGGATCATCGCGGTGATGGTGGGAGACATCGAGGAATGGCTATCGGGCATGGCAGTTCTCCAGAATGACGCGGCGCCGCGCGTCGGTATTGGGGATTGCCGGCATGCGCAAGTGAGCATGCGGGCGCTCGCGGATGCGCGAGGTACCGCACTCCGCATTCCTGCAACGCCTCCCCTAGTCAGGAATGTTGGCGATGTCCTGCAGCCAGACGGTGGCCTCGCTATCGCTCGGCGCGCGCCAATCGCCGCGCGGCGAGAGCGAGCCGCCGGAGCCTACTTTCGGCGCATTGGGAATGCACGAGCGTTTGAACTGGCTGGTGCGGAAAAACCGTTCGGCGAAAATCGCCAGATTGCGTTTGATGTCGGCCAAGGTGTATTCGTTGCGAGTAACGCTTTTGCCTGCCGGCCAGATACCGCGCTCGCGGTCGGCCCACGCGCTATGCGAAAGAAACGCGACTTTCGACGGACTGAAGCCGAAGCGCAGCAGGTAATACAGGTTGAAGTCCTGCAATTCGTAAGGGCCGATAATGCTCTCCGTCTTCTGGTCGATGACTTTGTCGACTTTCCCGGGCACCAGTTCGGGGCTGATTTCCGTCGCGAGAATCTGCTCCAGCACATGCGAGCCGGCCTCGCCGACCTGGCCCGATTCGGCGACCCAGCGCACGAGATGCGTGATCAGCGTCTTCGGCACGCTCGCGTTCACGCTGTAATGCGACATGTGATCGCCGACGCCGTAGGTGCACCATCCGAGCGCCAGTTCGCTCAGGTCGCCGGTGCCGATCACAATGGCCTGATGAAAATTGGCGAGCCTGAAAAGGTGGCTCGTACGTTCGCCCGCCTGAACGTTTTCGAAGGTGACGTCGTACTGCTTTTCGCCCGCGGAGAAGGGGTGATGCAGATCCTTCAGCATTTGCATGCAGCTTGGACGTATGTCGATTTCCTCCATCGAACAGCCCACGGCCTGCATCAGATCTTTGGCCTGCTGGAGCGTGCGGCTGCTGGTCGCGAATCCCGGCATCGTGTAGCCGAGAATATGCGAGCGCGGCAGTTTTAGCCGGTCCATCGCTTTCGCGCAGACGAGCAGTGCCTGCGTGGAATCGAGCCCGCCGGAAACGCCGATCACGACCTTGGAGATGTTGGCCGCGCCCAACCTCTGCAGCAGCCCCTGCACCTGAATGTTGTAGACCTCGGCGCAGCGTTCGTCGCGCGTGGCCGGATTGGACGGCACGTAGGGAAAGCGGTTGATCGCCCGCATGAGCGGGAGATGCTCGGCGTCCGGCAGCGCAACCGGCACGCTGACCGTCTGGAATCGGGCGACCTCGCCGGCGTGGCGGCGCGTGGACTGCGCAAACGTGGTTTGCCGCATCCGCTCGCGCGATAGGCGTTCGAGGTCGACGTCGCCGTAAATGATGTGCGAGGTATCGAGGAAACGCTCGGATTCCGCCAGCAGTTCGCCGTTTTCGTAAATCAGCGCCTGGCCGTCCCATGCGAGATCGGTGGTGGACTCGCCGCGGCCTGCCGACGAGTAGAGATACGCGGAGAGGCAACGCGCGGACTGCTGCCCAACCAGTTGATGCCGGTAGGCCGACTTGCCGATCACTATGTTCGACGCTGAAAGATTCACGAGCACCGTCGCGCCCGCCAGCGCGGCGAACGAAGAAGGCGGCACCGGAACCCACACGTCCTCGCATATTTCAATGTGAAAGCGAAACAGCGGCGCATCCGGAACGTCGAAGAGCAGTGACGCGCTGAACGGCGCCTGCTGTCCGCACAGCGTCACATGTGTGGACGAGGCATTCTCAGCTGCGCTGAATTGGCGTGCCTCGTAGAACTCGCCATAGTTCGGCAAGTAGCTCTTGGGCACCACGCCGCACAGTTTGCCGTTGGAAATGACGAGCGCGCAATTGAAGAGCTTGTGTTCGATTTTCAGCGGTGCGCCGATCACGAGTACGGCAGGAATATTGGTGGACGCCGCAACGATCTCACCGATTGCCGTCTCGCACGCATCGAGCAGCGCGCGCTGATGGAACAGGTCGTCGCACGTATAAGCGGAGATGCCGAGCTCGGGAAACACCACGAGCACGGCGCCTTGTTGCGCAGCTTCCTGCGCGAGCCGCAGCGTTTCTTTCGCGTTGAACTGCGGATCGGCGACGCGGCACACCGGGACCGCAACCGCGACGCGCGCGAAATCGTGGCTGTATAGGTTGAAAAATGATCGTGTCATGATGGGCAGCGCCTCAGTGGAAGAGGCCGGACGCTCGCCTCGCCGGCCCGCATTGAACACAGCCCGTAGCGTCTTGCACGCTGCTCAGGCGGAGGGCGAGGCGCGGCGCCTCGCGTTCGGCAACTCATTGAAATAATGTTCTATCCGCGACAATGCGTAAAGCGCTGCATTCTGCCGGATCGTCGTGCGGTCGCCGTCGAACACGCGCGTCTCGCTGAACATGTATTCGCCGTCGCGGCGCCTGTAGCGCCACGCGAAGCATTGAGTGCCCGGCGCGAGATCTTCGCCTTGCGGCGGCGGCCCGGCAATCCCCGTATTGGCGACGACGATATGCGCCGAGCAGGCTTCAAGCGCGAGCGCGCCCGTGGCCATCTCGCGGGCGACTTCCTCGCTCGTCAAGCCGTGCTCTTCGATGGTCTGCGCCCGCACCTTCAGCAAGCCGCACTTGCCCGGCGGCGAATAGACCACGAGCCCCATGTCGAGGCATGCGCCGCTGCCCGGCACATCGGCGATCAGCGAGGCAATCAGGCCGCCCGTGCACGACTCGGCGGTGGCCATCACGAGACCGCGCGACGACAGAAATCCAACCACGCTGCGGGGAATATTCATTTTTCCGTCCTCGTTCATTCAAGGTAGGGGCACGTGACTCCCTGTGACTGTCTGCAAGCAAGTGCAATACCCGTTGCGCACGCATGTTGATCGGGCGGCACGCCGATTGCTCTCTACGATGGTCCCGTCAGCGGGACGCCATGGTTGTTTGTTCGGTTAGGCCCGCCAGCTCGGCGGGCTTTTTTGAAGCAGCGGTGACCTTGGGCAAACCCACGCCGAACCGTCTAGCCGATCGGTACAGCGATTGCTGTTTCCTGTGTGCCATGCGATGGCATGCGACGACACGCGACGGTAGACACCCACCTACGGGAGGCGACGCCCATGATGTTTCCCACAATCGTTATCAACCGCGAGGATCCGTCTTCGCTGGATTCACAGACGCTGCTCGACGAATTGACGGCTACGCTCGCCGTGTTCACCGGCGACGGTGGGCAGAGCCGTTTCTCGATCCGCGACGTCGCGCTTGAATGCTCGCGCTTTCTGGTCGCGCGCAGCGATTGCGCGATGCCGCTCGGCTGTGGCGCATTCCGTCCGCTCGGCGAGCACATAGCGGAGATCAAGCGCCTCTATGCGCGTCCCGGCGCGGATGGTGTGGGCAGCGCGATCCTCGCGCGGCTCGAGAAAGAAGCGGCAGAACTGGGCTATCAGGCGTTGTGGCTCGGCACCCACCTGAACAACCGCCGCGCCATCGAGTTCTACGAAAAGCATGGCTTTCATCGCATTGCGCCGTATGGACCGTACGTCAGCAAGGCGGACGCGTGCTGCTATGAGAAGCGCCTCGACCGACAGGCACCCGACAATCAGCGCAAGGAAACCATGCGCGATGCCTGACCCACGACACGCGGCGCGGTATGGAATAGCGTGTCTCGGGCGGTGCTATTTGTGCAGCTTCTGACGCAACGACTGGATGTCGTTTGCGGTGATGGGGCGAGCGTCGTTGCCCCAGGACGTACGGATCCACGACAGCACATTGGCCATTTGCGCATTGGTGAGCGTTTGAGCAAAGCCGGGCATGGCCTGGCGCGGCGGCCCGCCGATCGTCGCGGGGCTGTTGCCGCCTTCCACCATGAGGCGGACCAACGAGGTGGTGTCTTCTGTGATCACAGCCGGATTGCCGGCCAGCCGCGGAAATACGTTCGGAACGCCCGTGCCTTCCACGCCGTGACATTGCGCGCAGAAAGAAAGGTAGACGCGCGCGCCGACCGCTTGGGGTGCATCGACGCGATTGCCGTTACGCGTCGGCAGATCCGGCTGGGCGTGCGGCTCGTAGGCGCCTGACGGCTTCTGCGCAGGCAGCGACTTGAGATATCGCGCCATGGCGAGCGCGTCTTCGTCGGTCAGATACTGCGTGCTGTCTTCCACCTGCTCGACCATGGAGCCGAACGCCGCGAGGCCCGCACCGTGGCCCGTCTTCAGAAACGCCGCGAGATCTTGTTCGCCGATGCGCCCGAGCCCCGAGCCCGGGTCGCTCGTCAGATTCGGCGCGAACCAGTTGTCGTTGACGCCGCCCGTGAGGTACATGGGCGACGACTCGTCGTAGCCGCGTTCCTGAAAACCGGGCCCGCGAGGCGTGTGACACGCGCCGCAATGCCCCGGGCCCTGCACGAGAAAAGCACCGCGGTTCCATTGCGCGCCGCGTCCGGGCTTCGGCCGATACGGCGCCTTTGGTGCAAAAGCCTGCTGCCAGAAATACAGCACCCAGCGCTGATTGAACGGAAACGGCACCTTGGTGGGCGGCGCGGGCTCAGGCACCGGCTTCACCGCCTGCATGAAATACGCGTAGAGCGCGCGCATGTCGTCGTCGGACATTTTGGAGAACGACGCATACGGCATGGCGGGATAAAGCCGCTTGTTGCCCGGCGAAACGCCTTCGCGCACGGCGCGCGAAAACTCTTCATAGCTGAATGCGCCGATGCCGTAGCGGCGATCCGGCGAGATGTTGCTGCTCATGATGGTGCCGAACGGCGACGTGAGTCCGAGTCCGCCGCCATACGCAGGACCGCCGACGGCCGTGTGGCATCCCGCGCAATCGGCGGCTTTCGCGAGATAGTCGCCGCGTGCGACGAGCGCGGCATCCGCTGCAGTCGACTGCTGTGCGTACACACTTGTGGCCGGCACGATGCAGAGCGCCGCCGTCACGGCCAGTGCGAGATGTTTGAGGCGCGGCGTCATGAGTTGCTGTCCCGGGGCGCGGCGAGCGTCGTCGGCATGAGCGACGGGGGCGCGCGATTCACCAGCCAGCGTGCGCCGGTTGCGAGCGCCGCAATCAGATAGGCGAGACCGGCCGGCACCCACATCACGAGCCCGCCCAATTGCTGATCCTGCAATGGATCGATGCCGAGCGCCGAGGTCGGCTCGATGTACGCCGGATACCAGAGGCCGGGTGCGAGCGTCAGCAAGGCGCCGAGCGCGCCGGTGTGGACCATCGTAGTAAAGAGCGACAACATCGCATAGCCGCTCTGGTCGCGCCGCGCGCCTTCGCCGAAAACGGCCCACCAGAAGAGCAATGCGCTCAGCAGAAAACTGGCGTGCTGAAGCGTATGAATAGCGGGCGACGCGAGCGCCGCTTCGAAGAGACGCGGCATATGCCAGGCCCACAACGCGGCGGCATGCAGCAGCCACGCGACGGCCGGCGCGCACAGCGTTCGCCAAAGGCTGCGCCATGCCGGCGTGCGCACCGCCGCGGCTATCCGGTGACGCGCTCCAGGAGGGAAGGCCCAGAGCCATACGGCGAGGGGCCGGCTCAGCACGAGCAGTGGAGCGGCGATGATCATCATCAGTTCATGCTGGATCATGTGCGCGGAAAAGAGCGCCGCACTCAGTGCATCGAGCGGCGAATCGAGCGCGGCGACGAGCGTCCCCCATCCCAGCACGAATGCGCCGAGCTGCCGCACGCGAATGCGGCGGCCGCGTCTGCTGCGCGCACACAGGCGCCGGTAGCCGGCCACGTATACACCAAGGCTGACAAGCAGCAAGGCGACGACCCACGGCTCGAAGGTCCAGCGCAGCAAGGGCGGCGCACCGCGCTCCGCGGCGCTCAGCACATGCGCCTGCACGCCGGCACACGCGCAAGCCGCAGCCGCGGCGACGAGCCAGCGTGTCGATTTTTTCATTGCACGCAGGGTGAGATGAGCCATTGCGGAATCCACATTGCGACGAGCGCGAGTGTCGAGATCATGCCGACCCAGGTGGCCGCACAGGCGAGCATGGCAGGTCGCGCGGGTAGGGCAGGCGCGCTCGCAGGCGCAACCATGTCCGCTTCGCGCCAGCGGTGCCAGGCGAGCAGCGTGGCGATAATCGCAAACAGCAGCGCGGTGCCGGTCACGCTGCCGAGCGGCAAGAGCGTGCGCCACGAGCACGCGGGCGTGACGAGCGCATAGTCGGCACTCAGCGCCGCGAGGACCGCTGAGGGCGCACCAAGCAGCGCAAGCCAGGTTCGCATGGCGACCTCCATCACAAGCGCGGAGCCAGATAGATCACCGCATAGATCGGCAACCAGCTCAGGACGACGAAATACCAGTACATCGCGTTCTCGCTCACATCGACGAAACGCTTTCCTTCAAACGGACCGGTGAAGAGCAGCACGGCGAGCACCGCGGTGTCCACGGCATCGGTAATCAGGTGGGTCGTGTGCAAACCCAGCAGCAGCCAGACCACGGAGCCGTACGAGTTGGTGTACCAGCTCACGTTCAGCGCGGCGAATTCGAAGGCGCGCAATACGAGAAACGCCAGGGCGAACAGCAGGCATACGGCGAGCCACAGGCGCGAGCGGGTGCGGTCCTGACGGTCGGCGGCCCGTTTCGCCAGCTGGTTCGGCCACATGCTGACGAGCAGGATCGCCGTGTTGGCGGTGCCCCACAGCAGTTGCGGCGGCGCGGCATTGAGCGGCCAGCTCGCAGTCAGGCCGCGCAGATAGAAATACGCCATGGCGGCGATGGCGAACACCGTGCCCTCGATCAGCATCAGGCACATGGTGGCCCACCACATCAAGCTGCGATGCCCGAAGCCGAAGCTCGGCAGATGGCGTACGTCGAGCATCAGGGCGGGCGCCGCGCCGTTCTGATCCGATGCGGCACCGGCGGGCACTTTGCGCAGTTCCGTCATGGCCGTTGCTCCAGTTGCAGCGCGCGTTTGTTCTGCCCGCGGTTGGGCCAGAACCAGCCGATCATCGCGACGATGACGGGCACGGAGCCCCACACGACGGCCCACGGCGAGAAGATCGAGCCGATAAACAGCACGGTGGTCGCGACCGCGCTGAGAAACGGCCAGATGGACGGGGACGGAAAGAGCAGACGCAAATCGGGCAGCGCATCGAGCGCGGTAGTGGACAGCACCTCGCGCGATTCGGCCGCGAGGCCGCTGACATACGCGGGCTCGCCGCCGGGTTCCCACAGCGGATCGCGTCCGTGAACCACCGGCAGCGCGTCGAAATTATGCGGCGGCGGCGGGCTCGCGGTGCTCCACTCGAGCGTGCCCGCGCCCCACGGATCCGCGCCTGCCACGGCGCCATGCCGGTAGCTATGCAGCGCATTGACGATAAATACGAGGACGCTGACGCCGATGGTGAGCGCGCCTATCGTCGCCGTGAGGTTCAGGCCGTCCCAGCCCATCCCGGGCGGATAGGTCCACACGCGGCGTGGCATGCCGTGCAGGCCGAGAATGTGCATCGGAAAGAACGTCACATTAAAGCCGATAAAAAAGAGCCAGAATTGCAGGCGTCCCAGCGTCTCGTTCATCAGGCGGCCGGTGGCTTTCGGATACCAGTAATAGAACGCGCCGAACAGCGGGAACACCGCGCCGCCGAGCAGCACGTAATGCAGATGCGCGACCACGAAGTAGGTATCGTGCACTTGCAGATCGAGCGACACCGAACCGAGCATCACGCCCGTCATGCCGCCCATCACGAGGATGAAGAAGAAGCCGAGCGCGAACCACAGGGGCGTCTTCAGGTTGAGGCGGCCCGTCCACAGGGTGGCGATCCAGCAGAAGATCTGCACACCGGACGGTATCGCGATCATCAGGCTCGCGGCGGTGAAAAAGCTCTTGCCGAGCGCCGGAATACTGGTCGCGAACATGTGATGCACCCACAGGCCGAACGCGAGAAACGCGGTGGTGATGAGCGCGAGCACCATAACGGGGTAGCCGAATATCGGGCGGCGCGCAAAGGTCGGGATAATCGACGAGAGAAAACCGAGCGGCGGAATGAAGATCAGGTACACCTCGGGATGGCCGAAGAACCAGAACAGGTGCTGCCACAACAATACGTCGCCGCCGCGCGCAGGGTTGTAGAAATGCGTGCCGACCAGACGGTCCAGAATCAGTGCGGTACTGCTCAGCATCACGGCGGGCATCGCGAACAGCACCATGAACTGCGTAATCAGCGTGGCCCACACGAAGAGCGGCATGCGGTTAAGCGACATGCCCGGCGCGCGCATCTTGAAGATGGTGGTGATGAGCACCACCGCTTCGAGCAGGCCGGAGAGTTCGGTGAAGGTGATCATCTGCGCCCAGATGTCGACGCCTTTGCCCGTCGAATAATCGGGGCCGGCGAGCGGCACGTAGCTGAACCAGCCGGCGTCCGGTCCCGCGCCGAGCAGGAACGCGACATATAGCGTCGTGCCGCCGAACAGGAAGACCCAGTAGGCGTAGGCGTTCATGCGCGGAAAGGCGACGCTGCGCGCGCCGATCATCAACGGAACGAGCCATCCGGCGACGGCCTGCATGACCGGCACGGCGAACAGAAACATCATGGTCGTGCCGTGAATCGTGAAGAGCTGGTTATACAGCTCCGGTCCGACGAGGCGATTGCCGGGCCGCGCCAGTTGCAGGCGCATGGCGAGCGCGAGAAGGCCCGCCAGCAGAAAGAAGACGAAGGTGGTGATCACGAAGCGCCGCGCGACGGTCTTGTGGTTGATCGCCGACAGCCGGCCGAGCCAGCCCGGCGGGTCGCTCCAGGTGCGGGCCAGCGCCTCGACAATCTCGGGGCCCGCGGCGGGGCCGTCGACGAGATGCTCGAGGGACCGCCCAGAGGGAGAATGACGTTCGCTCATTGAAGGGTTCCGATCCATGCGACAAGGGCATTGAGGTCCTGCGCCGACAACTGGCTGGCAGGCATCGTGGTGCCGGGCTTCATGCTGCCGGGCGCCTTGATCCACGACTCCAGATTCGCAGGGGTGTTCTCGAACGTGCCGGCGCCGAGCATCGGGCGGCTCATCACGTGCGTGAGATCGGGCCCGAGCACGCCGTGCGCCGAGGTGCCGCGCACCGTATGGCAACCGGCGCAGTTGCCGGTCGTGAAGAGGCGTTCGCCCTGCGCCTGCAGCGCGTTGACGGGCTGCGGCGCGGGCGCGCGCTGCCGCGCCACCCAGGCGTCGTATTGGGCGGGCGGCTCGGCCACCACGGTGAAGGCCATCAGCGCATGTTCGAGGCCGCAGAATTCCGCGCACTGGCCGCGATAGGTGCCGGCGCGGTCGGCGCGAAATTCGATGGTCGATTGGCGCCCCGGAATCATGTCCTTTTTGCCGTGCAGATTCGGGGCCCAGAAGGTATGGATCACGTCGTCGGCCTTTAGGGAGATGACGACGGGCCGGCCGACCGGAATGTGCAGTTCGTTCGCCACAGCGAAGCCGCTGCCCGGCGCGTCGTCGGCGTAACGGGCTTCCCACCACCACTGGTGTCCGGTCATCTCCAGATGAACGGCGTCGGCGACGGGCAATCGCGACAGCGCGCGGTCGGTCGCAACGTCGGCGAGGAGCAGGCCGAACAGCAGCACGACCGACACGGCCGCCGCTCCGCCCACCACGCGGCGCACGCGTTTTTCCGGGCGCTCCAGCGGGCCGAGGTCGGGACGCGCATCGCGGTCCGCGCGCGGCGCGCGCGTCATCGCGACGAGGAGCGCGATCAGCACCGCCGCGAACACCAGAGAGCAGACCGTCAGGGTGAGTGTCCAGAGCGAAAAGATGTGGGACGCCTGCACGCCCGCCGGACTGAGCGCATCATGGGCCGGTGCAGCAGAAGCAGCCCGCGCATGCAACGCGACCCCGCAGCAGGAAGCCGCCGCGATCCGCAGCCGCCGCGCGCCGCGCGGGCGTTTTCCAGCAGGGTTTGTCTGCCGGCTTCGAGGGGCTTTGCCTGCGTGCATGCTTCGGCGGGGGGTGAGTGGTGGGCGTTTGCGAGTGGTTAGCAAGCGCTGTACCTTCGCGGAGTTGGCCGGCGCACGGCCTTGCGCTGACAATTTGCGCAGAGTCTTTCAAACACTTACACCCGTTTGAGGCCGTCTTCGCTCAGAGCGCTTCATCTCGCTTGCGTTCGCTAATAAAATGTCACGATGCGCATAAAGCCGCAAAGGACCGGCTTTTCCGGGGCTTTACGTGCGAGAGAAGGTCGAACAGTAGAAGACAATACGCGGTGCGCCGTCGCGCCGCGCATTAAATCGCAGATAGGTCCTCGGCCTATTTTCCATGGAGCATCTTGATGGCGCAGGCATACGAGCCGGATGACATCGTTCAGAATTGGGCCAATATCTGGCTTCGATCCTTGCGCGACTACGCCGTGACCGGGCTGTCCGAAGACGGCCGCATCCGCTCGTGGAATCCGGGCGGAGAAGCTATTCACGGCTTTCGCGAGGAGGAGGTCATCGGGCAGCCGCTGGAAATCTTTTACACGGCTGAGGAGCGTGCAAAAGGGCTCCCGCACACCGCACTCGCCACGGCGCGCCGCGAAGGGCGCTTCGAAGGTGAAGGCTGGCGTCTGCGCAAGGACGGCAAGGTGTTCTGGGCAAGCGTCGTGTTGACGGCGCTGCGTTCGCCCGACGGTGCGCTCGTCGGCTTCGGCGAGATCGTGCGCGATATGACCGACAAGAAGACGGTGCACGAGGCCGTGCTGGAAAGCGAGCGGCGTTTCCGGCTGCTCGTGGACGGCGTGACCGATTACGCGATCTTCATGCTCTCGCCGGAAGGCATGGTCACCAACTGGAATTCGGGCGCACGCCGCATCAAGGGCTATACGGCGAGTGAAATCATCGGCTCGCATTTTTCGCGCTTCTACACGCCGGAAGACGCCGCGAAGGGACTCCCGCAGCGCGGGCTCGCAGCGGCGGCGCGCGACGGCCGCTTCGAAGCGGAAGGGTGGCGCGTGCGCAAGGACGGCACGCGTTTCTGGGCGCACGTGGTGATCGACGCGATCCGCGACGGCGGCACGCTGGTCGGCTTCGCAAAGATCACGCGCGACATTACCGAGCGAATGGAAGCAACGCGGCTGCTCGAAGAGACCCGCGTGGCGCTCGTGCAGTCGCAGAAAATGGAAGCCATCGGCAAGCTCACAGGCGGGGTTGCGCACGACTTCAACAACGTCATGCAGATTTTGCGCGGCAACCTGGAATTGCTGGAAAGCCGCCATAAGCGCGACGGCTGGACGCGCGAGCGCCTCGACAAGGCAATCGACGCAGTGGAGCGCGGCGCGAAACTCGCCTCGCAGCTGCTCGCGTTCGGGCGCCAGCAGCCGTTGCGGCCTATCGTCATCAATCTGGCGGCCGCGATTCGCGGCATGGACGACCTGCTGCGCCGTGCGCTCGGCGAAACGGTCCAGATCGAAACCGTGGTGGCGGGCGGACTGTGGAATACGCTCGTCGACGTGCATCAGTTGGAGAACGTGATCCTCAATCTTGCGATCAATGCACGCGACGCGATGAAAGAAGGCGGCAAGCTGACCATGGAAGTGTCGAACGCCATGCTCGACGACCAATACGTGGTGGGCTTTCCCGACGTGCCGGCGGGCCAGTACGTGATGCTCGCCGTGACCGACACCGGCACGGGCATGCCGCCCGAAGTCGTGCAGCGCGCGTTCGATCCTTTTTTCACGACGAAACCGGAAGGCGAGGGCACGGGCCTCGGGCTCAGCATGGCCTATGGCTTCGTCAAGCAGAGCGGCGGCCACATCCGGATTTACAGCGAAGTGGGCCACGGCACGACGGTCAAGATCTATCTGCCGCGCTCCACGGAAGAAGCGGTCGAGACGCCGGCTCCGCAGCCCGTCACGCTGCTCGGCGGGACGGAGACCATCCTCGTCGTGGAAGACGACAAGGAGGTGCAATCCACCGTGGTCGACACGCTGTCCGGCCTCGGCTACAGCGTGCTGAAGGCGAACGACGCGGAACAGGCGCTCGCCGTGGTGCGCAGCGGCGTGCATATCGACTTGCTGTTTACCGACGTCGTCATGCCGGGGCCGCTGCGCAGCCCGGCCATGGTCGCGCAGGCCGTGCAGTTGTTGCCGCGCCTGAAGGTGCTTTTTACATCAGGCTATACGCAAAACGCGATCGTGCACGGCGGGCGGCTCGACCCCGGCGTCGAACTGCTAAGCAAGCCCTATAGCCGCGAGCAGCTCGCGTACAAGATACGGCAGATACTCGGCGTGCCGCCGCTCGCCCGCAGCGCTGCGTCGGAGGAAACACGGCCCGCGCCGGCGGCTCGCGCGAGTCTGCGTCTGCTGCTGGTTGACGACGACGTGGAGACGTCGGAGGCCGTTGGCGAATTGCTGAAGCTCGTGGGCCACGACGTGACTATCACGGGTTCGCCGCAAGAGGCGTTGCGCCTGCTTGAGGCAGAACGGTTCGACGTGCTGATCACGGATCTCTCCATGCCGGCCATGCCCGGCCTCGAGCTGGCCCAACGCGCCACGCAATTGCGGCCCACGCTACGCATTATTTTTGCATCGGGCCATGAAATGCCTGCCGTGAAGGCATTGCCGTTTCGCTGGGGCGCACTTCGCAAGCCGTACAGCATCGACGAACTGGACGCAATGCTGCGCGGCTTCGACGAATGACGGCACGTCGGGCCGCGCTGTCAGGGCCTGCCTGAACCGCCGGCAAATTTGAAATGCGCGACCGCCGCAGCGGCGTCGCGTTTGCCGCGGTGCCGCAGCTCTTCCGCGAGGAGCTGCTGGAACAGCGAGACTTGCGCGTCCCCATACATTTGACAGAACTCGGCGAGGGTTTCGGCAATCGCGCGCTTTTCGCTTTCCGGCGTCAAGGTACTGCCGATATGCGAAGAGCCGCGCGCCAGTTCCGGCAGGTACGCAAGGCGGGCGCTGGCTGCAGCGGCGCCGCCGGATTTTGCCTTCGGCATGGAGGTCTCTCAGGTTTTTTTATTAATGTACGGCGAGGCTGGCTCGCCGGTATGGTGTGGTAACCGACGTTGCCTGGAATTTATCGCGCGATCCTGAAGGAAATCTTAAGGCTGCGCGCGAGCCGCGAGGCCGCCTGGTTTCGGCTCTGCTGCAAGATGGCTCGTATCGGACAAGCCGCGCGGGCGGTCCACGTCCTCTTGCGCAGTCCGTCTGATGGGGGGCAATCCGCTGATCTTTTCAGCCAGCATCCGCTCGTACACGCCGAAATGCAGATCCACCTCCTCCTGCGTCACCACCGTCACGAAAATGCGCACCTGTGACGGCAGCAAGCCGAGCACCGTGGCAATCGCCGCTTCCAGTTGCGGGGCGCACAGGCGGTCTTCGGCGAAGGTGGTGCCCACCGAGATGTCGTACGCTTTTTCTTCTCGCACCGCAACATCCACGAGGCGCGCGCGAGCGCTCATGTTGTTCTCGATGGCAATGCGTATCACGTCGACGGCGGTGCGCATGCCCTCGGTGGGAAACCCCCTTGGCGAGCGCAGGCACACGCGGTGCCGTCCCAGAGTCAGCCAGTCCGAATCGAATTCCATGCCTTTCTCCGACACTTGTTTGATCTCGCACGACTATGTGGTTTCGCCTCTATTTTTCAAGGGCAAAAATTTGCAGGAAGGGTCTTGAAATCGTGTTGGGCGGATTTATTTTAGATTCCGCTCAGTGAGTGTTCCGGGCACGTAGAGAAGTAGACACGCCCCTTCCGGCGGCGCGCTGCATGCCCGATTTGTCTGTCAGCGGGTGCGGGCAGGCGGAGCGGAGCGCGTTGTCCCCGTCCGTCTCCTCGCCCCGGCACTACCGAGGAGGAAACGATCATGAGTGACCTTTACTTCGCGACCGACCTGTTCAGTCAGTTCGACCGTCTGCAGCAGCAGATGTCGGCGCTGTTCGGCGGTTTCCCTTCGAGCATCCGCTCCGGCCGCCTGCCGGCCTTTCCGCAAATCAATATCGGCACCACCGACGACTCAATCGAGATTGTCGCGTTCGCGCCGGGCATCGATCCGTCGCAACTCGACGTGTCCATCGACAAGGGCTTGCTGACGATTGCCGGCGAGCGCAAGCGCGTCGCGCCCGAGGCCGACGAGTCCACGCGTCAGTACGCGCAGGAGCGGTTCACGGGCTCTTTCCGCCGCGTGATCGAACTGCCGCAACAGGCCGATCCCGACAAGGTCGAGGCACGCTACTCGAACGGCTGTCTGTCGATCAGCGTCGGCAAGCGCGAATCGTCGAGGCCTCGCGCCATCGCCATTCAGTAATCATCAGCCGTGATGGAGGGAATCATGAGCGATACGACTCAAGTCGTCCAGAAGGATCAGCAGCCGGTGGCACGCGGTGAACGCGAGCAGGCTGAGCCGCGTGCGACGCTCACGCCGCCCGTCGACGTGATCGAGAACGCACATGGCGTCACGCTGTGGGCGGATTTGCCGGGCGTGTCCAAAGAGAAGCTGGAAGTGCGCGTGCACGACGGCAATCTGCATATCGAAGCGGAGGCGAGCGTGCCGACACGCGCGGGCCTGCGTCTGCAGCACGCGGAAATCCGCGCGCCGCATTTCAAGCGTTCCTTCACGCTGGGCGCGGAATTCGACACGTCGAAGATCGAAGCCAATCTGCAGGACGGCGTGCTGAAACTCGTCATTCCGCGACGCGAAGAAGCGCGGCCGCGCCGAATTGAAGTGAACGTCGGTTGATGCCGTTTGCCACGGCTCCTTCCTGGGGCCGTGGCTTTCACGCCCGCAGTGAGCCCGCAATTCGGCGATTCGGCGAGCGATTTGCCGAACGTTTAGCCGTATGCCTGTGCGTCGGCGTCGCTACCGGATGCCGGCACGGCCGCGCGCATGCCCGCTCCTGCGAGCAGGTGCTCGTACACGCGCAGGTAATCGTCGGCCATACGGGTCGCCGTGAAGCGCGCTTCAAATGCGCGGCGGCATTGCGCGCGATCTATGTCGCCGATGCGCGCCACGGCCTGCACGGCCTCTTCCACGTTGTCGACGATAAAGCCGCTGACGCCGTGCTCCAGGACCTCGGGCACCGCGCCGCGTCCGAACGCAATGACCGGCGTGCCGCAGGCCATCGCCTCGATCATCACCATGCCGAACGGTTCGGCCCATTCCACAGGAAGAAGCAGTGCCCGCGCGTGGCGCAGCAATTCCTTGCGCAGCGTTCCGCCGACTTCGCCGAGATAGTCGGTGAAATCGCGCGACCGCTCGAGCAGCGGTTCGATCTGTTGTGCGAAATATTCGCGTTCGCCGGGATGCAGCTTGCCCGCCATCTTCAACGGAAGCCCCGTGCGTCTTGCAATGTCCACCGCCAGGTCGGGCCGCTTGCCGGGCATCAGACGGCCGAGAAACAGCAAATAGTCGCCGGGTAGCGGCTGGAACTCGAATTCGTCGCGCGGCAGGCCGTGATGGACCGTCGCCAGCCAGTTCGCGGACGGCACCGGCTTGCGCTGATCGTCGGAGATCGAGACGAGCGGCGCGGCGGCGAATTCGCGAAAGAGCGGCCCATGATCCACCGGCAGTAACTGGCCGTGCAGCGTGGTGAGCGAATTGCACGGCAGCGACCGCGCGAGCGGAAAATGCAGCGGGTCGCCATGAAAATGCACGACGTCGAACTCATGTGCGAGATGCGCGACGCGCGCGAGCTGCCGTACATGATGCGTGAGCGTGTCCCACACGGCCGTGTCGCGCCATAGCCCCCGCTCGCAGATCGGCACGAGCCGCGCTGCGGTGCTGGAGTCGGCCGTGGCGAACAGGGTGACGTCGTGGCCGCGTCGAACGAGTTCTTCGGTCAGGTAGGAGACCACGCGCTCGGTCGCCCCATAGGCAAAGGGCGGAACGCTTTCGTACAGGGGTGCGACTTGAGCGATTCTCACAGGCTATCGTGTGTTGAGGTTGAATGGCGGCCGCGTCCGCGAAGCAAGGCGGGCGCGGCCTTCGCGGCAGGCTTCAGGACGACAGGCTTCAGGACTTGTCCTTCTTCACTTCCGACAGGTCGCTTTCCTTCACTTCCGCTTGACGGACGGTGGTGCCGTCATCACCGGTTTCCGACACGTCGGTTTCGAATGTCCGTTCGCCGGATTCGCCACCGGCTTCGTTTTGCGTCGACTCGTCGGGACCTTTGGGTTTCGTAGTCATTGCGTTCTCCCTCTGTTTGGTTGGAAGGCAAAGGCAACCAGCAAGGGGCGGTCCCGCAGCCGTGCCCGCGTTCGAGCGGGGCAGATAAAAAAAACTCACTGCTCTGACGCGCCGCGGCATGCGGGTTGCTGCGCCGTGGGCGTCGCAACGAACATTGCGCCACTTTGCTACCCCGTTCGAACCTCAGTGAGGAAACGCATGAAGAAGATGACAGTCATTGCACTAGCGTGCGGTTGTTTCAGCCTCGTTCCGGTCGCTGCGAACGCGCAGACGGAAGCCGCCTCGACCACTGCCGCCAACCCGCTCCCGCAGGTGGACAAAGATTTCGTGCAGGCGGCCTCGATGTCTTCGTCGACGGAAATCGACGCTTCCAAACTGGCGACCAAAAACTCAAGCGACAAGGACGTGAAGTCGTTCGCGCATCACATGATGATCGATCACACGAAGCTGACGCTCGAACTGAAGATGGCCGCGCCGCATGGCGTGGAAGTGCCGAAGGACAATTCGGATACGAGCGTGCTCGACGCGCTCAAGCCGTTGAAGGGCAAGCAATTCGATCAGGCCTATATCCAGAAGGTCGCCCTCGAGGGGCACAAGAAGACGATTGCCGCCTTCGAGAAGGAAATCGCCGACGGGCAGAACGCGAAACTCAAGGAAGCCGCGCAGAAGGGGCTGCCTACCATCAAGGAGCACTATCAGCGCGCGCAGCAACTCGCGTCGAAGAAGGGCGTGTCGGAATAGTCACAGGCAACGGCTGCACTCGCGCGACGGCTTGATGCGGCGGCGCCCGGGCGTGTCCGACGCCGCGGTGCGCAGCACGCCGTGTGGCACGTGGCGTGCTGCGTTTTTAATAGCAGCCGTGGCTTGCCGCGGTTGCGTCCCGATTAACGCGTCGACTGAAGGAGAGGATCATGCCGCTGAAAAGAGGAACGTCCAGAGAAACCGTGTCGCGCAACATCAAGACCGAAACGAAACATGGCAAGCCGCATAAACAGGCGGTCGCCATCGCGCTGAATCAGGCCCGCAAATCCGGCGCAAAGATTCCGAAAAAGAGTGACAAGTAGCGCACGAACCACGCTCTATTGACATCACAACGCCGGACCGGAGGCTGCAGCATGAGCACTGAAGGCGCACAACACGATCAGGTTGGAAAAATCGAGCAGACAGGCGGATGCGCCTGCGGCGCCGTGCGGTTTCGCGTGAGCGCCATGCCGCGGCGCGTATCGCTGTGTCATTGCATGACGTGCCGGCGTGTACATGGCAGCGCATTCGGCGCTTACGCGATGTTTGCGCGCGACGCTGTCGAGTTCTCCGGTCTGATCCATGTATGGCAAAGCTCGCCTGAAGGACGGAGGTATTTCTGTCCGGCGTGCGGATCGGTGGCCTTCATGGCATATGTGGGAAGCGATGAACTCGACGTCCCGCTCGGCGCTTTCGATAACGTCGGCGTATATGAGCCGAGTTACGAACTGTGGTGTTGCCACAGGGAGCCGTGGTTGCCGAAAGGCGTACGTACGGAATATGCGGAAGACAGTCCCCGATAGTCGCGCCATGCGGCAGGGGACGCGCCGCAACAGGTACTTTTGATCAAAAGGAGTCGAAATGAGCGATCCGAAGCAATCCAATGCACAACCTGGCAATCCGAAGAATGCCGGCAAGCAGAACGGCCAGCAACAGCAGAACCAGCAGAAGACGCCGCAGCACCAGGGCGGACAACGTCAGCCCTGACTTTTTGTTGCAAGCGGTAGCGGCGTCGCATTGCGGACGCTGATGTCCCGGCTGACGGGAAAGAGCGCGGCGCGCATTCGATGTGCGCCGCGCCCGCGTATGCGCGAGCGCCACGCTCCTTTTTTCAAGGCCCCTAACCAGTCGACGATAGCAATTGCAGGCATCGAGATGGTGAGAAGGAAGCTGCACTTTCACAATAGTTCGCTGCGGGCCCTCGCATCGCCGGACGGTATCGCCACCAGCGCAAGCGACTACAGGATCTACCCGACGTATCGCCGCACCGCGACCGGCACGTTTACCGGGGACCTGAAGGTCGTGCGGACGACGGACGACCGCCTGATCTTCCCCTATGACGGTGCGCCGATGATCGGTCCGTTCGACACCGCGCTCGAAGCGCGCGAGGCGGCGGCGCGTAAGGGCGCTGAAGTGGTCGCCGCGGATTTGCTGAACCCGGAACCGTGAGGTGCGCAAAGCGCGCACCACGCCCCGCACGAATAACAGGCTGCAGGCAGGGAGACAACGATGAAGACGCTGGAAATCGAGCGTATACGGCCAACTCAGGTGACGCACGGCATGCGCGAGGTGCGTGAGAAGACGCGCTTCTATCAATCGCTGAGCGGTCACGATCTGAAGATGGCGATCGCCGAAAAGCCGGTTCCGATCGTTCTCGGGCCGGGCGGCGAAGCGTTTGCGACCGATCATCACCACGTGGCCGCGGCGCTGTGGCACGCGGATATCAAGTTGGTACCGGTCGTGCTGGTGAAAGACTTGTCCACCTGCTCGCCGGCCGAATTCTGGCTCGCGCTCGAGGACAATCGCTGGGCGTATCCGTACGATGAGCGCGCCCAGCGAGTGCCCTTCGCGGAGATGCCATTGCATGTATGGGAACTGGTCGACGACGAGTTCCGCAGTCTGGCCGCGTCGGTGCGCGAGGCCGGCGGTTATAGGAAAACGAGTGTGCCGTTGGCGGAATTCCGTTGGGCGGATCTGTTCCGCAAGCTGCTGCCGCGTCCGGCAAACGACGAGGAGTACGAAGCACTAGTGAAGCGAGCGCTGGACCTGGCGAAGAGCGAGGCAGCGCTCGGGCTGCCGGGTTATGAGGGGCCGGACAGCGGCCCGGACAACGGGCCGGACGGTAACGTCCCCGACGGCAGCTAGCTCGCTCGCGGCGCCGATCCTGCGGGACACCTTGGTCAGGCGCGCTCGCTTTCCTCGTTGCCGCTCTTCACCTTGTCCGCGGCGGTTTTTTCTACGCACGCGTCGACGTCCACGCTCTCCCTGCCGTGCGCGCCCGCGCGGCTGGCAAGCCGCAGATAGGCGGCCGCGAGGCGCCGTAGATCGTCCTCGGAGGCGTCTTCAATACCGATCAGTTGATTGTTCGCCGCGCGATGCGACGCGAGCAATTCGTTCAGCTTGAGATGCATCGCGACGCTGTCCTTGTTCTGACTTTGCTGGATCAGAAACACCATCAGAAACGTGATGATCGTGGTGCCGGTATTAATGACCAGTTGTCACGCGTCGGAGTAGTGAAAGAGCGGGCCGGTGATGCCCCATACGATCACGATGATGATCGCAAGGCCGAAGGCGATCGGCGATCCGGCAATTCGCGTGACGGAGCTTGCGAACGTGTCGAAGGCGCGCGTGACGGGATTGCTTGCCGCATAGGCGGGGCTGGAGGTCGGCGGAACGGTCTCCATGCTGTCCGAGCTGGAGCGCACCTTTGCTGGTTCCATTTTTACTTCTCCCGGAGTGGTTCTGCTTTGCTGATAGCACGCCTCGTGCCGACCGCGGGAGCCGTTGCCGGTAATCTTGACGAGGAGGGTCAGCAGCAGGAGCACCCGCCCCGGTGCCGCATGCCATAGCTGCCGGTTTCCTCGCTTGCTTGCGCCGAACCGCCGCCCAGCGACGGTGCGCCGATCACCACGCGTGCGGCGGCATTTCCGCATTGCGGGCAGGGCGCGGGCTCGTCGCGCTCGGCAATGCGGCGGACTGTTTCAAAGTTGCCGCACTCGGCGCACGCGTAGTCGTAAACTGGCATGGGTGTCGATCGGTGAGAAGAATGATGAAGGGCCGTTAGCCGTCGTGAGAGCCTTAGTTTAGTCGACGTCGGTCTGCGGTTGCTCCAGCTTCGCACGCACGCGCTCCGCGAGTACTTCCGGAGAGAACGGCTTTCTGATCACGTCCATGTCGACGAGCGCGTCCCCCGGCGCGTAGCCGGTGACGAGAATGACGGGCATCCACGCATAACGCTGCCTCACGGACTCCGCGATCTGGCGTCCGTTGAGCGCGCCGGGCAGGGCCACGTCGCTGATCAGCAGATCGAAACGGGCGCCCGCATGCAGGAGCCGCAGCGCCGCGGCGCCGCTGTCCGCTTCGAGCACGCGGTAGCCCTGTTCCCGCAATTGTTCGGCTGTGACTTCGCGGACAATCTCTTCGTCCTCGACCAGCATGATGGTTTTCGCCGGGTCTTGGTGCTCCTCTTCCGCATCTTCCCGTTGCACGGAGGCCGGCATGCACAGGCGCACGGTGGTCCCTTTGCCGAGCGCCGTTTCAATCTGCACGATGCCGCCGGACTGCCTCACAAAACCGTAAATCTGACTCAGGCCGAGGCCGACGCCCTGGCCCGACGGCTTCGTCGTAAAGAACGGTTCGAACGCGTGCTCCATGATTTTCGGCGACATGCCCATGCCGGTGTCGGACACCGCGATGCAGCAGTAGCGGCCGGGTTGTGCGTCTTCGAAGTCGGCGACCTCGGCTTCGCTCAGGATCACCTCGCTTGTGCTGATGGTGAGCCAGCCGCCGTCCGGCATCGCATCGCGAGCGTTGACGCACAGATTGACGAGCGCGCTTTCCAGCTGGGTCGGGTCGCATTGCACGAGCCAGGTGCCGTCGCCGAGTTTGAGTTCGACGTTGATGCCGGCACCGACCACGCGCCGAATCATGTCTTCCATGTCGTGCGCGATGGCATCGAGGCTGACGAGCCGCGGCTCGAGCGTCTGCTGACGGCCGAACGCAAGCAGACGGTGCGTGAGCGTCGCCGCGCGCACCGCGCCTTTTTCGGCGCGCTCCACGAGAGTGACGACGTCGGTAGGGCGGCCCTGTTGCATGCGCACGCGAATCAGGCTCAGGCAACTCATGATCGCCTGCAGCATGTTGTTGAAATCGTGCGCGATGCCGCCGGTCAGCTGGCCGATCGCCTTCAGTTTTTCGCTGTGACGCAGGCGCTCTTCCGCGCGCGAGCGTTCGCGCGTTTCCTCATGAAGCGTGTCCAATGCCCGCTGCAATTCGGCCGTGCGCTCGGAGACGCGCCGCTCAAGTTCCTCGCCGCTGCGTTCGAGCGCTTCGCGTATGCGAGCCTGGTCCTCGATATCCGTCGATGTGCCGAGCCACGTCACCGTGCGTCCTTCGGGGCGCACCGGTCTCGCGCGAGTCTGGAACCAGCGGTAAGCGCCGTCCGCGCGGCGGATGCGGTGCGCGACCGCATATTCGCCCTTCACCTCACACGTGCTCCATGCGATCATCGTCGCGTCGCGGTCGTCGGGATGAATCGCGTCGAGCCATCCGAGCCCCCGGCTGATCTTCTCCGGCAGGCCGCTGTATTCGATCCATTGCGGACTGTCCCAGGTGCGCTCACCGGTGCTCGTGCAGGTGAACACCAGTTGCGGAATCTGCGTGGCCAGCATGCGGTAGCGTTCTTCGCTTTCGCGCAGCCACGTCGCGTGCTTGTGGGTTTCTGCGGCGATTCTGAGCCGTTCGACGGCCGCGGCGAGCAGGTTCGCATAGGAGCGCAGAAATTCGGTGTCGGCGTCGTCGAAGTTGCGCGGATGGCGGCTGTCCACCTGCAGCACGCCATACGCGGGCCGGTCCTTGCCCCCGAGAATCACCACGTTGATGAGCGCCTTCACCCCCGCATCGACGATGAACTGCGAATAGCGAAAGCGCGTTTCATTCTCGATGTCGGGCGAGATGGCGGGCTTGCCGGTTTGCAGCGCATAACCTTCGGACGAGCCGCGCTCGGCGCGCGCCTTCGCCACGCCCACGACGCCAGGCGGCCAGCCGACGCCCGCGCGCACGACCAGTGTGATACGGTCCTTCTGCAATTCCATCACCTTCGCCATGTCCGTTTGCAACGCTTCGGCCACAAGACGACACGCTTCGGTGAGGATTTCGTCGAGGTCGTCAGAGCGCAGCGCGAGCTCGCCGAATCGCGCGAGAATCGCCTGCTGGTTCACCAGAATTGCTTCGCGGTCCGCAGTACTCACGGCAAGTTCCTTTGCTTGCTGACGGAGACGAAAGTGGGCCGCCCTGAGTGCGGCGGCCCGCTTCCGTACTACGAGCCAGATTCATTCCCGCTACCGCCATCTAACGTTTCGCACGGACGCAGCAGATGCGAGGCGCGCATGCCCGCGAGGAACGCGCCATGCTGCACGTCTGCCACCTGATTAGCGAACCCCAAGGAGATGCATATGGCGTCCAATTCGAATTCGAACGGCGGCCCGATTCGCAAATTCATCGATGTCCAGAAAGCGCTCAAGGGCGCCTCGTATCCCGCCGACAAGGCGAGTCTGCTGGACACGGCGAAGGGCAACGGCGCCGACGACGAGGTGCTCGACGCGCTCGAACGCTTGCCGGAGCAGGAGTACGGCAGTCCCGCGGAAGTCTCGAAAGGCGTGGGCAACGAGTAATGTGGCGCGGACCGGCGCCTGCCACGATGTGCGAGGCGCCGCCTCCGCTGTCAAATCTGCAAGCGACGGAAGTAACTACAAGTTGAAGTAAACCGCGGCAATGGCGCGTGCAACAGACGCCGTGGCCACGCGTTGCGCAGACGTGCGCCCGTCACGTCTGCGAAAGTTCGGCGAGCATGACCGAGAGTGTGCCGGCTTCGTTCTGCACACCGGCGTCGAGATTGATCGCGCCAGGCATTTCCGTTTCGATTGCCCGCAGCAGGCGCGGAGTGAACGACGCGCCGAAGCTCGCAATCATCGCTTCGCGCTTGCTGTCGTCGGCTTGCGCAAGCTGGCGCAATTCGTCGAGCGGCACGCCGACGAACAGATTGAGTGGATAGGGCGGGGTGTCGGCATCGCGGGGCTCCGCGCGACCAGCGTCGGAGGCCGGTGCGCGAATGCGCAAGCCCGGCTGCAGATGCGCCTCGAATTCAGCCGTCACTTCGTAGTGGGGTGCGAAGTTGAGCGACGTCTTCGCTTCGCTCTCGAGAAAGGGTGCCACGCCGTCGAGGCGCGCGAGTTCTTCGTCGCTGAGCAGCATGATCGGTTTTCCTCCTGCGTGTCGAACCAAGACCAGATTAGCTTCGAAGCAAGCCGCTTGCCGGGTCGTGCGCGATGCTGCGCGCCCACGCGCGGGCACAGCCGATGCTGCGGATATCGACTAACAGAGGCCGCGCCTCGGGCGACGGCGAACTAAACGGGTGCTACGATGCATTGGAATGTGAAAAGCGCGTTGCTGGCTGTCTGGATCGCCGCGCTGGCCGTGGGCGGCTCGGGCTGCAAGAAAGTGGACGACACCAGTAAGGACACCCTGAGTTCCGGGAGCAGCGGCGTGATGAGCAATTCCGCCGGCGCAAAAGGAACTAGCGGTGAGAGCGACGCCGCGAAGCGCGCGAGCGATGCCGCAGCGGCGTCCGGCCAGTCGGGCAGCGCGGCGCCGGCAGCTTCGGCTGCTTCGTCGAGTCAGTAACGCGTTGAAGCACGGCGAGTTCACGATCAACCCATCAATTCCGATCTGCATGCAGCCATCCAGCGACATCGCTTTCCGTTTCGCCGCGCCTGACGATGCCGAAACCGTTCGCACCATCGAATTCGACGCGGGCCTGCGCTTTGCGAGTGTCGGCATGGCGGGCATTGCGGATGCGCCGCCCATGAGCCTTACGCTTGTCGAGCGCAAGATTGCGGCGCGCGAGATCATCGTCGCGGTGGATCGCGATGGGACGTCTGCCGGATTCGTGATGTTCGAACCGCAGCCCGCGCGTATCTATGTTCAGGAGCTGGACGTCCTCACTTCGCATGCAGGGCGGCGCATTGGCGCGGCGCTGATCGACGAGGTCGCGCAGCTTGCGCGTTCGCGTAGGCTCATGCAACTGAATCTGTCGACGTATCGCGAGGTGCCATGGAATGCGCCGTATTACCGGCGTCTTGGCTTTAGCGATATCGAAGAAGCCGACCTCGACGCCGCACTGATTGCGCGACGCGAAGCGCATATCGCGCGCGGTCTCGACGAATCGAAACGCGTGTTCATGCGCCGCGATCTTGGCTGACACGCCAAGCCGCGCGATGCAGACGCGAGGCGTGGCGGGACGGCACAAAAAAACGCGGCGGCCGCCGCCGGAGTTTTGCTCCGGCCACGCCCGCCGCTTGTTGCTTCAGTCTTGCTTACTCCACCGTTTCCAGCGCCGGATAATCGACGTAGCCGGTTTCGCCGCGTGCATAGTAAGTGGACGGATCGGGCTTGTTCAGCGGCGCGTTGGTCGCAAAGCGGCGCACCAGATCCGGGTTCGCGATGAACAACTGACCCCACGCCACTGCGTCCGCCTCGCCGGCGTCGAGCACTTGCTGCGCGGTCTCCTTCGTGAACTTTTCGTTCGCGATGTACGGGCCGCCGAACGCTTTCTTCAATTGCGGACCCAGGCGGTCTTCGCCCAACGCTTCGCGCGCGGCAATGAACGCGATCTTGCGCTTGCCGAGTTCGCGCGCCACATAACCGAAGGTGGCTGCCGGGTTCGAGTCGCCCATGTCGTGCGCGTCGCGACGCGGCGCGAGATGCACCCCGACGCGGTTGGCGCCCCACACGTCGATGCACGCGTCGGTGATTTCGAGCAGCAAACGCGCGCGGTTTTCGATCGGGCCGCCGTATGCGTCGGTACGCTGGTTGGTGCTGTCCTGCAGGAACTGGTCGAGCAGATAGCCGTTCGCGCCGTGCACTTCCACACCGTCGAATCCTGCTGCTTTCGCGTTCTCCGCGCCCTTGCGGAACGCCTCGACAATGCCGGCGATTTCATCGAGTTCCAGCGCGCGCGGCGTCACATACGGACGCTCGGGGCGCACGAGGCTCACGTGGCCTTTCGCTGCGATGGCGCTCGGCGCGACCGGCAGTTCGCCGTTCAGGAACAGCGGATCGGAAATGCGGCCCACGTGCCACAGCTGCAGGAAGATCTTGCCGCCTGCAGCGTGCACGGCCTTCGTCACGAGCTTCCAGCCTTCCACCTGTTGCTGCGACCAGATACCCGGCGTTTCGGCATAGCCCACGCCTTGCGGCGTGACGGAGGTCGCTTCGCTAATGATGAGGCCCGCCGTTGCGCGCTCGGCGTAGTACTTCGCCATCAGCGCGTTCGGCACGCGGATTTCCTCGGCGCGCTGGCGCGTAAGCGGCGCCATGATGATGCGGTTGGACAACGTGAGGTCGCCAATTTGCAGCGGATCGAAAAGAGTCGGCATAAATGTTCACCTTTGGCGAAGGCGCGGACGCCTTGCCGAAAAATAGTTGCGCGGCAACGAGAAGTGAAGGAAAGCGGCGATGCGAGACGGCTCAGAGCTTCGAGTTCATATGCTCGAGAAACGCCTGAATAACGGGCTCGTTGCGTTTGAAGAACACCCATTGCCCCACACGTTTCGACGTGACGAGTCCGGCGCGCTGCAACGCCGCGAGGTGAGCCGACACGGTGGACTGCGAGAGCCCGCAGCGCGCGTCGATCTTGCCCGCGCAAACGCCATGGTCGAGCGGGAGCTCCTGATCGGCGAAATGCGCATACGGCTCGCGCAGCCAGCCAAGAATCTCGCGACGCACCGGATTGGCGAGCGCCTTGTGGATCGCGTCGATGTCCGGCGCGATGGGGGTTCGTTTCATTCGTCAACTACCGTCATGCTGTTCAACAGTCAGGCGCGCGGCGGCGGCCGCCGGACGCCTCTATCGCTACGGAACGGAGTATATATCGTAATTTTACGATATGCATGGAGGCACTACTCGCGGTGGGGGAATGGCCTTGTCGACCCACTCCGCGCAGGCACAAGCCGCGCGCGCATCCGCCGCAATCCGATACTCACGGCCTTATCCCCGGTATCCGCAATTGCCGATCTCCGATGCTCAGCGCCTTTGCCGCATACAATGCGAGACGAACAAGGGTCGCCTTCGCCGAACCTTAAAAACGCACGCCATCGATGACAACCCCCGAAACGCCTCGCAACCTTCAGCACGCACAGTCCGGCGCGCCCGCGCGCGCTGCCGCGGACACGCCGGCGCCCCACGATTCGCGCGCCCGTACGATCGCGCTGGCGGCGAGCCTTGCCTTGATCGCCTTCTCGTTACGCACGCCGATTACGAGCGTGGGTCCCATACTGCTCGAAGCGGTGCGGGCGACTCATCTGTCGCGCACCGGCGCGAGCGTGCTGACCACCTTGCCGTCGCTGTGCTTCGGCCTGTTCGGACCGCTTGCGCCGTTGCTCGCACGGCGCCTCGGCAGTGAGCGCGCATTGCTCGCGCTGCTGATACTGCTGACACTCGGCACCGCGTTGCGGGTCGTCCCAGCATGGCAGGTGCTGTATGTCGGTCAGATCGTGGCCTGTTTTGCCATCGGCCTGATGAACGTGCTGCTGCCGGGCGTGGTGAAGCGCGACTTTCCGCATCATGTCGCGTTGATGACGGGGATCTACAGCGCCGCCATGTGCGCGGGCGCCGCCGCGGCCGCGGCGGCCACCGTGCCCGCCGCCAACGCGATCGGGCATCTGTTCGGCGGCGCGGGCGGCAACGCGTGGGCGTGGGCATTGGCACTGTGGGCCTTGCCGGTTGCGCTCGCGACGCTCGTGTGGGGCGTGCGTCTGCCCGCCAGGGCCTCGCATACTGCAAGACGCGTCCATGTGGTGAGCGGACTGTGGCGAGACCCGCTGGCGTGGAAGGTCACGCTGTTCATGGGGTCGCAATCGTCGCTGGCTTATATCGTGTTCGGCTGGCTGCCGACAGTGCTTCGCACGCGCGGCATGAGCGCTGTCGACGCCGGATTCATGCTGTCGCTGAGCGTCGTCACGCAGGCGGTTGCGTCGCTCTTGCTGCCGTTTCTGCTTGCTCGTCTGCGCGATCAGCGCGTGGTGAATGTGAGTGCGCTGCTGTTGACGGGCGTGGGGTTGATGGGCTGCTTCTTCGCACCTCTATCCACCATATGGATAGCCGCACTGCTGCTCGGCATGGCGCAGGGCGCGTCGTTCACGCTGGCGCTCACCGTTATCGGCCTGCGTTCGTACGACTCGCACGTGGCCGCGCAGCTATCGAGCATGGCTCAAGGCATCGGCTATCTGATCGCGTCATGTGGACCGTTCATTGCCGGATCGCTGCTCCATGCAACCGGTTCGCTGAACAGCCTGGCCGCGCTATGTGCAGGCGTATGCGTGGTGTCGGCCTGGTTCGGTTACGCGGCGGGGCGGCCGGAGCATGTCAAGGCGCACGTCGAGTAGGCGTTACACAGGGCCGCCGTGACGGGCAACGGCCCGTTCTTGTTCGACGCGAGCGGTGACGTCACGCGCCACGGCCACGGAGCCGCACGCGCTGCCGTCTGCATCGACGACCAGCGCGAAGGTCATCTCCACATAGAGTTTGCGGCCTTCCTTGTGGATCGCGCTCGTCAGGGTCGCGCGGCCGTGCGTCCTGGTCACGCCGCTTGCCATGGCCGCCTCGAAGCCGCGCCAGTGCGCCGCGCGCAAACGTTCGGGGATGATCATATCGAGATTCTGGCCGAGCGCCTCGGCGGCGCTGTGGCCGAACAGTGCGGCGGCGGCGCGGTTCCAGCGCACGATGGTGCCGGAGCGGTCCGCGTAGATGGCGGCATCGGCCATCTGATCGAATATCCATTCCGCTAGTGCTGGCGCTTCTGTCATACGCTCACTCCTGAATGGCAGAGAATCATGCAGACTTCGGTGGGCGAACGGTTTTCCGTCGACGGGGCGGGAAAAAGCCGCGCCCTTCGTTGAGCCAGACAAAGAAGCGGCGTGCCCGAAGCTGCCGGACAACGCCTGGCCGATCACATCGCCATGACGGATTCCGGCGACTCCCACGTGTAGTCGAGCGCCTCCGCCACTTCGCGGCAGGTCACCTTGCCGAGCGCGACATTCAGGCCGTTACGAAGATGCGCGTCGTCCTGCAATGCCTTGCGCCAGCCTTTGTCCGCGATTTGCAGCGCGAACGGCAGCGTTGCGTTGTTCAGCGCATACGTCGAGGTGCGCGGCACGCCGCCCGGCATGTTCGCGACGCAGTAGTGCACCACGTCGCCCACTCTGTAGGTCGGCTCGGCATGCGTGGTGGGCCTCGCCGTCTCGCAGCAGCCGCCTTGATCGATAGCCACGTCGACGATCGCGGCGCCCGGCTGCATGGCTTCGACCATCGCGCGTGTCACGAGTTTCGGCGCGGCCGCGCCGGGAATCAGCACGCCGCCGATGACGAGATCGGCTTCGAGCACGTGTTTTTCGACATTGTCCTGATTCGAAAACACGGTCATCACGCGGGCGCCGAGCAGACGGTCCATGCGCCGCAATGCGTCCAGATTGCGATCGATCACCGCGACCTGAGCACCGGTGCCCACGGCAATCTGCGCGGCGTTCGAGCCGACCACGCCCGCGCCGAGAATTACGATTTTCGCCGATGGCACGCCCGCAACGCCGCCAAGCAGAATGCCCTTGCCGCCATGCGCACGCTCCAGACAAAACGCGCCTGCCTGAATGGACATGCGGCCCGCAACCTCGGACATGGGAGCGAGCAACGGCAAGCCGCCGGCTGCTTGCGTGACGGTCTCATAGGCAATGCAGACGGCGTTGCTCTTCACGAGATCGGCGCATTGCGCCGGGTCCGGCGCAAGATGCAGATAGGTGAAGAGGATCTGGCCTTCGCGCAGCATGGCGCGCTCGCCCGCCTGCGGCTCTTTCACCTTGATGATCAACTCCGCCGTTGCGAACACCTCTTCGGCGCGCGGCACGATCTTCGCGCCGGCCTTTTCATAGACTGCGTCCGATGCGCCGATGCCGTTGCCGGCGCCTGTTTCGACAGTGACCGTATGCCCGTGCGCTACCATTTCGCGGACCGACGACGGTGTCAGTCCCACACGGTATTCGTGGTTCTTGATTTCCTTTGGAACGCCAACGTGCATGTCATCCTCCAGTTGCGGATAAACCGCTCTGTGATTTTTTTGTGCGCTGCGGCAATGCGGCGAGCGCCGCCGGCGCCTGCGTCGCCATGACAGCTTGCGCAGACGTGGCGCATGCAGCGCGCGGCGGCGTCGTGAACCAGCATACGCCCGATTGCCGCGTACCGCTGGCCTTGCCCCGAAGGCAATTAGAGCCGGTGGCTGGGCGGCGATCAGTTCGTCAGCGATCATAGCGGGGCGCTGGTCCGTGAAAATCCAGCGACGGATTTTCGAAGCTGCTCCGTTCAAGAGGAAACGAAGCCGCATCGTGCTTCGATATTCAAACGGGAGAAACCAGCATGACATCGACAAAACCGCTTCGGCTCGCGAGCCTCGTGCTTGCCGCCGCATTAGCCTCTGGCGCTGCGCTCACCTCGGCGCCCGCGCTCGCGCAGGCCGTGATCGTCGCGCCGGTGGCGCCGCCGCCGCCGCGCGTCGAGGTCGTGCCGGCGCCGCGCGCGGGCTACGTGTGGGATCAGGGCCGCTGGCGTTGGTATCGCGGCCGCTATGTGTGGGTGCCCGGCCATTGGCAGACGGTGCGCCCCGGCTATCACTGGGTGCCCGGCCATTGGGTGCAGCGCGGTCCGCACTGGCGCTGGGTCGAAGGTCATTGGGCGTGAACGGCTTTGCGCAACCTGTCAGGCGACTGTCATGAAAACACTTGTGATATTCCTGCTTGCGGCGATGTTGGCGGGCTGTGTGGTGTATCCAGCGCGGCCGGTCTACTATCGTCCGGCAGTCGTCGTGTATTGATGGCGGCGGTTCCGACTGCCGCGCGCATCGGGCCACCGTTGCGCGCGCAACCAAACTGCGAGGTTGAAGCCGACGTGAATTGCACCGCACGTGCGCCCGGGAGCGCCACGCCTTGAGCGAACGCGACCCGGACGCGGAGTTGCTCGAACAGGTCGGCCGTCATGACGCGGCGGCCGTGCGCACGCTCGTCGCGCGCAAACTGCCGCGTCTGCTCGCGTTCGCCACCCGCATGCTGGGCGATCGCATGGAAGCGGAAGACGTCGCGCAGGAGGTGTTCGTGCGGATCTGGAAACACGCGGCGCGCTGGCGCGAAGGCGAGGCGAAGTTCGACACGTGGGTTCATCGGGTCGCGCTCAATCTCTGTTACGACCGTTTGCGCGGCCGTCGCGAAGAGCTGCGCGACGAGCTGCCCGAAGAAGTCGATCCCGCCGCATTGCCCGATGTGCGGCTCGCAGCACGGGCTCGCGACGAGCGCATCCGTGCAGCCCTCGCCGCATTGCCCGCGCGGCAACGCGAGGCGCTGGTGCTGTGCTACTACCAGGAGATGTCGAACATCGACGCCGCCGCGCTGATGGGCATCACCGTCGATGCGCTGGAAAGCCTGCTCGCCCGCGCGCGCCGCAACCTTCGCGTTCAACTGGCCGGCAGCGGCCTTAGCAAGGACAAGTCATGACGCCCGAAAGATTTCATCAGATCGTGGAAGCCTATGGCGCCGATCCGCGCCGCTGGCCGTCAGCCGAGCGGGCGGCGGGGCAGGCGTGGGCGCAGAGGCATCGTCAGCAAGCCGACGCGTGGCTCGCACAAGCGGCCGCCCTCGACGCGTGGCTCGCAGCCGACGCGGCGGCGCCGCCGGACGCGGCATTGCAGCAGCGCATCGTCGCCAGTGCGCCCGCGCGTCGGCCGGCTTCACAGCGGCGCACGTGGTGGTGGTCGGGCGCGGCCGTCGCCGGCGTGGGACTGCTGGGCGGCGTGGCCGGAGCGTTGGCCGTGTCGTTTTTTGTTTTGACGGAAGCGGTACCGTCCGTGCACGAGTCTTACCTGACATCGAGTTTCGGTGGGTCGTCCGCCGATTGGAGCGGCGAATGAACAGCCGGTCGTGGAAAGTCGTGCTGGCGGTGTCGCTCGTCCTCAATGTGTTTCTGTTGGGCGCGATCGCCGGCGGCGTGTATCGATGGTATGCGGCGCGCGAAGCCGCGGCGCCGCTCGCCGCACAGCAGCGGGCCTTGCGCTTTGCCGCAGAGACGCTCTCGCCTGCGCGCCAGAAGGCCTTCGCCGACAGCCTGAAGAATGGACGTCGCGAAGGGCGCCAGTATGGGCGCGAGGCGCGCGAAGCGCGCCGCGAGGTGTTGCGTCTGCTCGCCGCGCCGCAGCTCGACCGCGCCGCGCTCGACGCAGCGCTGGCACGCACCCGTGCGGCAGACAGCAACCTGCGCGCGACAGTGGAAAGCAGTGTGGCGGACTTCGCCGCCACACTGTCGCCGCAGGAACGCGTGGAATTCGCCGACAGCCTGCGCTTGCGCGGACAGTGGCGCGAACCGCAAGCGAATGCCAAGGGCGCCGGGCCGGCCAGTTCCGCATCCGCCAATCAAGCTGCGAGCGAGTGAAAAAATGGCTGATCGTGGCGACGGATCTTCTGTCGCGCGAACGTTCAAGCAGTATCGAATGCCGAAGAGGGCTGTATGACTACCTCACCTGATCTGACCGCTGCCGCGATTGCGCTGAACCGCTTCGGCCTTGGCGCGCGTGCGGACGACACACCGCCCGCCGAGCCCAAAGCGTGGTTGCTCGCACAATTCGAGCAATACGAGCCGAGGCCCGCTGCATGGGCCGCTCAGCCGGACTCGGCTGTGCTGTCGAGCGAACTGGAGCAGGAGCGGCTTCGGTTGCGTCAGCAACGACAAGCCAATCCCGGCGCGGCGAGCGCGCCGGCGCAGAACAATGTGCAAGGCAACGCACAACGCAACGCAGAGGCCAGCGCGCCAGGCAAGCAGCCGGCGGCCTCGCAAAGCGCTGCTCAAGACAATAAGGATGCCGAACGTAAAGCAATGCGTGTGGAAATACGCGATACGTACCGCGCTTCGGTGAATGCGCGCGTCGTGAGCGCCTTGACCACGAAGACGCCTTTCGTCGAACGGCTGGTTCATTTCTGGGCGAACCACTTCGCGGTATCGACCGAAAAGCCCGCTGTGGCTGCGCTCGCCGGCTCGTTCGAAGCCGAGGCGATCCGCCCGCACGTGCTGGGCCGGTTCGAGGACATGCTGGTGGCTGTCGAGCGTCATCCGGCGATGCAACTGTTCCTCGATCAGACGCGCTCGGTGGGGCCGGACAGCATGGCGGCGATGCACGCGGCGGCGCGTAATCCGGAGCGCAAGCCCGGTCTGAATGAAAACCTCGCACGCGAAATCATGGAGCTGCACACGCTCGGCGTGCGCAGCGGCTACAGCCAGGACGACGTCACGGAATTCGCCCGTGCACTGACAGGCTGGAGTGTCGTGGCCGATCCCATGAATGCGCGCCCTTCCGGCATGCAAGGTATGCCCGGCAAGCCGCCGGTGCAAGCGGCGCAGGCGGCCGCGGCGCCGGGCACTTTTGTGTTTCGCGAGGCGCTGCACGAGCCCGGTGTTCGCACGGTGATGGGCCGCCGCTATGATCAGCGCGGCGAAGAGCAGGCGCTCGCGATTCTGCGTGACCTCGCCAGTGCGCCCGCGACCGCGCAGCATATCGGCACGAAGTTGGCGCGTCATTTCATCGCCGACACGCCGCCCGCGGGCGCGAGCGAAAAGCTGGCGAGCGCGTTCCAGATGAGCGGCGGCGACCTGCCCACCGTCTACCGTGCCTTGCTCGACCTGCGCGAAGCCTGGGCGCCCACGCCCGTCAAATTCAAGACGCCGTGGGAGTGGGCGATTTCGTCGATGCGCGGCCTCGGCTGGCAAGAACTCGGCAATGTGCAGGCCGCACCGCTTCTCGCCCAACTCGGCCAGCCGGTCTGGCGTCCGGGCTCGCCCGCGGGCTACGACGATATTGCTGCAAGCTGGGCGGCGCCCGATGCATTGGTGCGCCGGGTCGAACTGGCGCAGCGCCTCGCGGCGCGCGTCGGCGACCGGCTCGACGCGCGCTCGCTCGGCCAGGTGTTGCTGCCCGGCTCGCTGGGCGCGCCCACCGCATTGGCCATTGCGCGGGCCGAAAGTGCCTCCACGGCGATTGCACTTTTGCTGGTCTCGCCCGACTTTCAACGGAGATGAACACCATGTCCTCACGCCGTCAATTTCTGCGGATCGCCGCGGCCGGAGCAGGCGCGCTGCTCGTCGCGCCGCGCATCGCTTTCGCGCGCGTCGTCACCGAGCGCCGTTTTGTTTTCATCATCCAGCGCGGCGCGGCCGACGGCCTGAACACCGTCGTGCCCTACGCGGAGCCGGCGTATGCGACGTTGCGCGGCGCGCTCGCCATCGATCCGGCCAGCGCTCACCGGCTCGACGGAACTTTTGCGCTGCATCCCGCGCTCACCCAAATGGCCGCGATGTACGCTAATCGCGAGGTGCTGTTCGTGCACGCGGTGGCGTCGCCGTATCGCGATCGCTCGCATTTCGACGGACAGAACGTGCTCGAAACCGGCGGCGCGTCGCCGTATCAGGTGAAGGACGGCTGGTTGAACCGGCTCGCCGGACTGCTGCCTGCCGCGCGCGAAACCGCCATCGCGTTCGCGCCTACGGTGCCCATGGCGCTGCGCGGCGCGGCGGCCGTCGCTTCGTATGCGCCGTCCGGGCTACCGCAGCCTCCAGACGATCTGCTGATGCGCGTTTCGCAACTCTATGACGACGACGCGCAGTTGCGCCCGTTATGGGAATCGGCGATGACGGCACGCGGGCTCGCGAGCAACGCGGGCGCGCGCCAGGACCCGGCGAGCGTCGGCAAGCTGGCCGCAGGCTTTCTCGCACGCGACGACGGGCCGCGCATCGCGATGATCGAAACCGGCGGCTGGGATACGCACAGTGCGCAGAACGCGCGCCTCGCCAATCAGTTGAAAGCGCTCGATACCCTGCTGGCGGCCTTGCGCGACGGCATGGGCGCAGCGTGGAGCAACACCACCGTGCTGGTGGCGACCGAGTTCGGCAGGACGGCGGCGGCGAATGGTACCGAGGGCACCGACCACGGCACGGCATCGGTGGCGATGGTGTTGGGCGGCGCGGTCGCGGGCGGGCGGCTCGTCGCCGATTGGCCGGGGCTCGCGTCTCGCGACCTGTATGAAGGCCGTGACCTCAAGCCGACTGCTTCGCTCGATGCGCTGATTGCGGGCGCGGCGGGCGAAGCCCTCGGTCTCGACCCGCAACGCACGGCGCGCGTGCTGTTCGGGCGGACGGGCGGTGTGAAGCCGCTCACCGGCATCGTGCGCAGCTAGCCGATTCGCCCGGCTGCCCGGCAGCCGCGGCACCCCTTCTTTCCTCTTTCTCTTCAGTCTGCCGCAAAGCAGATCGTTCCGGCGTATCCAGCGCTCGCGGAAGATTCGTTTTTTTTCGCGCGAGCCCTACACAAGCGGTCCCTCGCTGCCGACATCCAGGCATCAGTTGCAATGCTTGAAGAGCGTTTCAAGCTGCCGGCGGGAAAATTGACCGGGCCCCATTATTCGCGACGATCCTGTTGTCGGCGTTCATCGCCGATTAATGAGGATGCCGAACGAATATGAAAACGCCTGATTCCTCGCGGACGCGCAACCCACCTTGTATTTCGCGGATTTTTGTCCGGGCGTCCCCGGCGTTGGATTGTCTTGCCATGGTTAAACGACGTGAGTTTCTCGGCTTGCTGACGGCTGCCGGCGGCAGTTATGTGCTGAGCGCATGCGGCGGCGGTGGTGGTGGCGCTGGGGATGGCAAGGCGACGAGCGCGGGCGTCACGACGAGCGCAACCTCCGGCTCGGCCGGCAGCGCGACAACGGGCACCGCCGGCACGGGCAACAGGGGCACCACGGCGGGGACCGGAAACACAGGCAGCACGCAGACCAATGGGACCTCGGCAGGATCGAACGGCAAGAACGGCGCGTCGAACAGCGGCACGCCGGCTTCGGCGGACGGCACATCCATTCCGCCTGCGGCATCCATCGTCGACAACCAGGCGGCGGTCTGGACCGTGGTCAGCGGATCGGTGTACCGCAACAGCGTCAAGGCGGGCAACACGTACAACGTCTCGCTGCTGCTGTGGTACGGCGGCGTTGTCTATCATCAGGGCACGGGCGGGCAGTTCTACGGCTGGAGCGGTTCAGCCTGGTACGCGTGCGGCGACCCGCGGCTCGGCGTTACGTCTGCCGACGGCACGACCATCCCCAACGCGTCGTACATCATCGATAAAGCCGGCGCAATCTGGACTGTCGCGAGCGGCGTCGTGCTTCGCAACAACGTCGCGGTCGGTGCGACCTCGAACGTGTCGCTGCTGTTGTGGTACGGCGGCAAGGTCTGGTATCGCGCGGCGGGCGGGCAGTTCTACGTGTGCAACGATGTCGACCAATGGCTACCGTGCGCCGATCCCCGCATCCCCGTGGCGGCCGCAAGCGGCACATTTCATGGCATCAACGGGCACTACGATTACCGCTACACGCCGGCCCAGGTCGTGTCGATCATGCAGAACATGGGCTGCTCGACATATCGCGTCGGCGTCACCGACGATTCGACCCAGCTCGCCGCGGTCGTCGCACTCGCGCAGGCGTTCCAGTCGGCGGGACTCACGCTCTTCGTGCTCATCCAGATCGGCATGCGCGACGCGAACGGCGCGCTGCTCGCCAACGAATCAGCGGCGTACAACCGGGGGCATTCATGCGGCGTGACGGTTGCAGGCGCGCTCGCGCCGTACGGCGTGGTCATGTACGAGTGCGGCAACGAACTGACTCGCGACCCGGCGATCATTCTCGACTCCACGAATGCGGGCACCAAGGCGGTCGACTTCAGCAACGCAAACTGGCCGATCATGCGCGGTCTGATGCGCGGCATGATGGACGGCGTGAAGGCCGCGCAGCCGGCGGCGAAATGCGGAATCAACTTCTGTGTGGCGGATATCGGCGCCGCCGATGCCTTGTGGGACGGCACGCAACCGGACGGCACGAGCGGTTACCCGACAGTGCGCTGGGACATGACGACATGGCACAACTATGAAGTCTACGGCGACATTTTCGACATCGGTTCCGACGGCTCGGGCCCGGGATTCGATCTGCCTACCTACTGTAAAGCGCGCTACGGTATGCCGTTTCTGCTCACCGAGTGGAATACGGGACCAGAGAAGACGCTGGCCTATCGCGCGGATTACATCAGCTCGCGCTATGCCAGCTACTACCAGGCACGAAAAACGAAGAACATCCAGTCGACGATGTACTACGAACTCGACAGCGGCAATACCACGTATGGCCTCATGATCGACGGCGTCACAGTCAACCTCACGTACAACGCATTTGTCAGCGCCGTCGCGAGCCATCCCGACAATTGACCGCGAGGCTGAACGCACCGCCTTCAGCAGCCCACGCGCTCGTACCGCCTCGCCTCCTCGCGCGCGCTCACTAGACATAGCCCTTGACCCTGACGTAGCGTGAGGCCTTAGTCTCTAACGCGTGTAAGAGAGGGAGGTCGAATGCTGTTGAAGGTAGGGGAACTGGCGCGGCGCAGCGGGCTTACGGTGCGCACGCTTCATCACTACGACGCGATCGGCCTGCTCAAGCCTTCGGCGCGCGCCGGGAACGGCTACCGTCTGTACGACCGCAACGATATTGCGCGCCTGCATCGCATCCAGGCGCTGCGCCGTTTCGGTCTTGCGTTGGCGGACATTGGCGCCTACCTGGCCGACCCCGATACGCCGCTCGCCACGATCGTCGCGCGGCAGGTCGCCATGCTGGATCAGCAGATCGTCCAGGCGACAAAGCTGCGTGTGCGGCTGCAAACGCTGCAGGACACGCTGCGCGCGGGCAACGAGCCCGACCTCTCCGACTGGCTTTCCACGCTGGAGTTGATGACCATGTACGACAAATACTTTACTGAAGACGAACTCGCGCGTATGCCGATGTATCGCAAGACGCAGGCGCCGGATCCCGAGTGGGCCGATCTCGTCGCCGAAGTCCGCGCGCAGATGGATGCGGGTGTGCCGCCCGAAAGCGAAACGCCGCGCGCGTTGTCGGTTAGCTGGATGACCTTGCTGGTACGCGATACCAGCGGGGATCCGCGGCTCCTCGCAAAGCTGAATGTGATGCATGACAACGAGCCTTCGATGCAGGAGACACTCGGCATATCTACGGCATTGCGCGACTATGTGCTGCGCGCGTTCTCCGAAACCAAGATGCGGATTTACGAGCGCTATCTGACTGCTGAGGAAAGCCGTTTCATGCGCGCGCATTACGGCTCGCGCGCAATGGAATGGCCGCAATTAATGGCGGATGTCCGGGATGCGATCGACGCCGGCATCGCGCCGGATTCGCCGCAGGGCCGCGAACTCGCGTTGCGCTGGCTCGAGCTGTTTCGCAGCTATGCGGGCGACAACCCCGCGACGCACATGAAATTCCGTGAAGCGCTGCAAAACGAGCCCGAACTGATGGCCGGCACGTGGACAAGCGAGCCGTTGCTTGCCTTTGTCCGCGCGGCCGTATCCGCGGTTACGCCGCTCAGGTAGGACCAGGCGGTGCGGGTCCGCGGCGCGGTCCCGAACCTGTCAGAACTTGTGACGGATTCCTAACTGGATGAAAGTTTGCCGGTTCGTGGACGACGCGCTCAGCGCATTGAGCGTCGCGCGCGCCGCCTTGCCGGTGGAGTCCGTCCCGCCGGCAAACTCCGTGCTGCCGATCACGTATATGTCTGTGCGTTTGGACAGGTAATAGTCCAGCGAGAGCGACACATTGTTGTATCGCGAACTGCCGATCGTGCCGACACCTGAACCGCGCGTGTAGCTATACACGAACTCGCTCAGCAGAAGCGGCGTCCAGTAATAGGTCAGGTTGAACTCCGCGGTGTCGAACTTCGCCGTGCCGGACAGACGCAGCAGATTCGCGCCCGACGAGGTATCGCCGAGATTCTTGAACTGCACATTGCTATACACGATCCCGAAGGTCGCCGGACCGAGCGTATAGCGGCCGGCCGCCGCAAGGGCCTGATAGGTGTGCGCCGACGCATAGCCGCTGTACACCGGACTCGCGCTCAGGTTGTTCAGATTGGTGCCGGCTACATTGGTCGGCGTGCTGGTGAAGTACGACTGGTTGGGATTGCGCACGTTCATGAACGCGGCGCCTGCAGAAAAGCTGCCGTATTCGTAGCCGACACCTGCCGACCATATCTGGTTGCGCGAAAAGTCGCCTGCCTGTCCGCCGAAGCCGTAGACGCCACCTACTGTAAAGCCCCCCATGCTGGGGCTCGTGTACTTGATGGAGTTGTTGACGCGCTTGCTGTTGTTGAGGTTGTCCAGATCGCCGGGATGCGCGGTCGTGCCGCCGCCGAAGTTCGCCGAGTTCATTCGCGCCTCGACGAAGGTGACGAGCGAGTCGTATTGGCGCCCAAGCGTGAGCGTGCCGTAAGTCTCGCTTGACAAGCCGACGAACGCCTGCCGCCCGAACAGATTTCCACCCTGCAATGACGAGCCTTTGCCGAGATCGAAGCCGTTCTCCAGGGTGAATATCGCCGAAAGGCCGCCGCCGAGGTCCTCGACGCCCTTGAAGCCCCAGCGGGAGCCTTGCATGATGCCGCTCGACCCGCCGATCACGCGACCGCCGCCGCTGTTGCTCTGATAGTTCACACCGTAATCGATAAGCCCGTAAAGCGTGACGGAACTGGCATGGGCTTGCGAGATGCTGCAAGCGGAAAGAATGACAGCGTAGGGCAGTAGTTTTCTGTTAATTAGCATGGCGAAATAATGGAAATTTGAATTTCACGGCGGACGGGCGAGGAACAGCATGGACTCCTGGTGCAACGCGGCACGACAAAGGTGCGGCGCCTCGAATGAGCGCCGCGTCTTTCTTCTTGCTTGCTGAAATCAGGTCAACGAGAAATCCGCAGGCAGCGTGACTTCAAGCAGTTCGAGATCCGCGCTGCACTGCGCGAGCGTGTAGGAGAGATCGCCTGGAATCGCGATGCTGTCGTCGGCCTTGAGATGCCAGCGCTGCTCGCCTTGAGCGACCTCGAGGCTGCCTGCCAGCACGAAGAAGAAACAGAATTCGGTGCTATGCCGGCGTGTCGCCGGTTCGCTGCTGTGGGCCGTGCGCACGACGCGCACGCCCGCGAGCCCGTTCGTCGCCGAGCCAATGCCCGTGTCCGCGACGACGAAACCCGGCGAAGTCCACGGTTTCCAGCTCGCGTCCTTCGCAATGTGGCGCACGAAGCGCTGTCCGTTGAAGTCGCGCTCGGGCCTGAAAAAGCGCGTCGGCAGCGTCATGTCGTGGTCGGCCATGGTGATGTGATCGGCGGGACTGCCGAGTTCGACCACTTCGGCGCCGGCTGAACTTTCGAGCACGCGGTGCCGGATTTCAGGCGGCTGAAGCACGCAGTCGCCGGCGTCCAGGATGAAGGGCTCGCCCTGGTCTTCATAGACGAGCCGCACCCAGCCCTTGCGGCAAAAAATAGTCTGGAAGCGGATTTTGTGGAAGTGCACGTAATCCGGCACCGGCCCGCCTTCGAGAATGCGGATGTGCGACGCGATGAATGCACCGCCATGGCGCTCGGGCAGAAGATCGCGATAGCGCATACCAGCCCGCCCGACGCTCCACTGCGCATCGCCGTCCGCATGCGCGAGCACGAGTTGCTGGCGCGTGCACGGCAGCGTCATCGGCGGATTGGCGTGGACGAGGCGCACCGTCACGCCGTTCGGCGCAATCAGATCGCGTGCATCGCCCGGCAGCTGCGCGGGGTCGTCGCACAGAACCTGCAATGTGCGCACGCCGTCGGCGATGTCGAGGCCTAGTTTGATCCTGAAGCCGTCACACGAAAGAATCGCGGCGCGCGGGCCATCGGCGGGAAAGATCGCGTCGAGGCGAAAGCCGAGCCGCGCGATGAAAAAGTGCATCGTGGCCGGCAGGTCCGTGCAGTTCATGGGCACGAGAAAGCCCTGCACGCCCACGATAGCGGCTTCTACGTCGCCGCAGACCTGAGAAGATGAGTTCATGGGAATTCGCATTTGGTTTGAAAGGGCAGAAGTGGCGCATGATGCATGCGCACACCGGCGGCCCCGTCAGCACGCAGGCGATGCCAATGCGGCGCGGCGCTCGCGAAAGAGCGCGCGCGAATCTCATCGCGGCAAGCATTGCGCAAGCCGTTCGAGTCCCGCGGACGTCGTGCAAACGCCCGGCGAGAAGCGCAGCGTGCGGCTGCGCGAATCGACGAACACGCCCGCGTGCTTGAGTTGCACGACCAGTTGCGCCGTATTCAGGTGCGCGGGCGCTTCGGCCATGATGCTGCCGCCGCGCTCGTTGTCGTTGCGCGGGGACAGCAGGCGGTAGCCTTTCTGATCGAGCATCGCAATCAGTTGATGGCATAGCGCGAGGTTGTGCTCGCGCACGCTGCCCCGCGGCTGGGAACGCATCCACGTCATGCCGGGTTGCGATGCGACGAACGGCAGGACTGACGGCGTACCGGTGTCGAAGCGGCGCGCGTCGGATGCATAGGCGAATGCGTCGATGTTCCAGTTGAACGGGTCTTCCTGGCTGAACCAGCCGCGTACGGCTGGCGCGGCGCCTTGCGTGAGCGCATGCGGCGCGATGTAGCCGAGCCCTGTGCCCGGCGCGCCGCACAGCCACTTGAGCGTGGAGCCGCAGACGAAGTCGAACGGCGTCGCGTTCAGGTCGAAGGGCAAAATGCCGATGCCTTGCGTTACATCGAGCGCCGCGAGACTGCCGCGGCGTCGCGCGTGGTCGCACATTGCGGCCAAGTTGACGCGCTTCGACGTGAGCGACGACACCCATGTCACGAGCGCGAGCGCGACATCTGCGGTCCATGCTTCGATGAAATCTTCGTCGCGCACATACCCTTCGTCTTGACGCACGGCAACGGTGCGCAGCGTAAAGCCTCGCCTTGCAGCCACGCCCGACAGCAGAAAATGCAGGCTCGGGAAGCAGTCCGCTGCGATGAGCACGGTGCGGCCGCGCAGCGTTTCATCGGCGAGACCGTCAAGATAGCGTGCAAATGTATCGGTGACATTTTGCGCGCCGAACACATAGGCCGGCTGTGCGCCGAGCAGGGCGGCCCAATCGGTCAGCAGTGCCCCGCGAGCCGCGAGGGCAGCGTCCCAGCGGCTGTCGTCGGGCGCGCACCAGCTTGCGGCGAACTCGGCGAGCGCCCGGGTCATCGCTTGGCGGTGGCCGGGATACACGCCAACGGAGTGATACATGAGCCAGCCGCTAAAATCATCCGCAGATTTGGCGTGGTGCATGGCGAGCTTTTCCATGGTTTGGGTGAGCATGTTCGCGACTCAGATGTGCTTGACGAGCCTGAAGTGGTAAAGCCCGACGCAGGCGAGGCTCAGTACGGCGCACGCCATCAGATAGAAGGCGGGCGACAACGGGTCGTGCGTCGCGCCGATCATCGCGGTGACGAGCCACGGCGTGAATCCGCCGAACACCATCACGCCGAGGTTGTAGCTGAAGCCGAGGCCCGTGCTGCGAACGTGGGTGGGAAAGAGCGACGAGAGCACGGCGGCGAGCGGACCGAAATAGATCGCTTTCAGCATGCCGGCCAGCGCCATGATGGAAATCAGCACTGCGAATGAAGGGCTTTTGACGAGCCACACGAAGCACGGATAGATGGTGGCCAGCGTGGCGATCGCGGAGATCACCATCATGCGGCTGCGCCCATAGCGATCCGACAGGTGGCCCATGAGAGGCGTGAACACCATCAGAATGGTACCCGTCACCACCGTGGCCGCGAATCCCGTCGATGCCGGCAGATGAAGCTGCTTCACCGCATACGTCGGCATATAGAGAATCATCAGATAGCTCGCGGCCGTGGAGACGGCCATGATGCCCGCGGCGATCAGAATGCGGGCCTTGCTGTGCGCAAGCAGTTCTCGCACCGGCGCATTGTGCGTGGCGGCGTGGCCGGCGGCGGGCAGCGTATCGTCGATGTGCTTGCGAATATACAGGCCAACCGGCGCAACCAGCAGCCCGAAGATGAAGGGCGCGCGCCAGCCCCACGATTCGATTTGCGCGGGCGAAAGCTGCGTGCTGAGCGCGAGCCCCGCGCAGGAGGCCAGTACTGTGCTCATGCCCTGACTGGAAAACTGCCAGCTGCCGAGAAACGACTTGCGCTTGCTTTTCTGCTCGATCATGAGGGCGGTGCCGCTGCCGAATTCGCCCCCGGTCGAGAACGCGATCAGAATGCGTGCCGTCATGAGACCGAAGGGTGCCGCGATGCCGATGGATGCATACGTCGGAATCACCGCGCAGATCAGCGTACCGATCGTGGTGAGTGCAAGCGCTGCGAGCAGCGCTGCCTTGCGGCCGTGCCGGTCCGCGTAACGGCCGAGCAACAGCGCACCCAGCGGCCGGAACACATAGGAAAGACCGAAGGTGCCGAAGGTCAGCAGCAGCGAGACGGTTTCGTCATGCGCGGGGAAGAAGAGCTTCGAGAGCGTGACAGCGAAGAAGCCATACGCGGCGAAGTCGAACCACTCTAGCGCATTGCCGATGCTCGTTGCGACGATCAAACGCCGCATGGGCGTGGTGCTTGTCGGTTGCACGCGATCCTCGATAACAGTCGAATTCATGATGTGTGTTCCGTGCGAGAGGCCCAGGGTGTCGGAAATAGCGGAAATCGTGCAAGCCGTGGCTAGGCGGTGCCAGGTCGTACCCAGGCTGCGTCAACCGGCGTGCGGCACATCGGGCTCGCCAAGATCCCAGAACACGCCCGTCATCAGTTGCAAGGCTTCCTGCATGACGGGTGCGAGCACATGTTCGTCGGGCGCGTGCTGACGGCAGCCGGGATACGAATGCGGAATCCAGATCGTCGCGAGGCCCAGCGTGTCGGCGAAACATTCGTTCGGAATCGTACCGCCCAGGTTGGGCAGCAACGTCACCGGCTTGCCGGTCGATGCCTCGATCGAGCGCTCGGTGAATGCCACCCACGGGTCGTTTGGGTCGAGCCGCGTCGCGTTGCCTGACGCTTCGATCGTTACTTCGATATCCTTATAACCTTCGCGTGCGAGGTGTGACTCGATCAGCTCCTTCGCGCACCGCCAGTCGGTGCCGACCACAAAGCGCAATTGGCAAACGGCTTCTGCCGCGCGCGGAATCGCACTCACCGGGTTGGCCACATTGCCGGCCTGCATCGCCAGCACTTCAAGGGTGTTCCATGCGAAGACGCGTTCGGCGGGCGTGAGGCCCGGCTCGCCCCAATTCACCGACAGCGGCGGATCGCCCTCGTCGCTGCCGACCTGCAGATGCGCGACGCGCTCGCGCACTTGCGGCGGAATCGGCGGCGGCAGTAGTCCGTTCACGCGAATTCTGCCGTGACCGTCGACGAGACTCGCGAGCGCATTGGCGAGCACGGTTGCCGGATTCGCCAGCACGCCGCCCCAGTTGCCGGAATGCCGCGCGCCGAATGCATTGGCCACGCGCAATCTGAAATGCAATGCGCCGCGTGAGCCGAGGAAAACGGTGGGCGAGGCGGCGCGCTGGCGCGGTCCGTCGGAGGCGATCAGCAAATCGGCGGACAAGCGCTCGCGCACGTTCGCGCAGATTGCGTCGAGCCCCGGGGATCCCACTTCTTCGCCCATTTCGAACACGATCTTCGCGTTAAAGCCGAGCTCGCCGCGTTCGGCGAAAACGGCTGACAGCGCCGCAAGATTGATGGAATGCTGCGCCTTGTTGTCCGCGATGCCGCGGCCATACCAGCGTTCACCTTCCACGCGCACTTGCCACGGCGAACGTTCGTTGGTCCAGTTGTCGGCGTCGCCGTCGATCACGTCGCCGTGGCCATAGAGCAGCACGGTAGGGCGCGCCGGAGATTCAATGCGTTCGCCGATCAGAAACGGCGGCATGCCGGGCACAGGGTTTTCCATGATCTCGCAGGTAAACCCTAATGCGTTGAGTGCGCCTGCAATTTCGTCGGAAAGATAACGGCGCAAGAGCGGCGCGGCGTCGGCGCGCTGGCTTTCCGTCGCAATGGCGACGCGCCGGCTCAAAGTCGAGAGGAAGTCGCCGCTGTCGAAATGCGAACGGGCGAGGGCGAGAGCGCTTTGTCGTGACATGGTCGTGGGGCTGATTTAAATCCGGTGTCCCCAGATTAGCGGGGCGCAAGTATTTTTGTATTCGCAATCAAACAAGGTACATTTGCGTTCAACGCAAACCTCGGCCTGCGACGCGTCTCTGCTGGCCGCCTCGCTCATCGACGCCATGCGCAAACTGCTGGAGCCTTCGCTTTATTATTTTTCGGTCGTTGCTCAAACCGGCTCGCTGACTTCGGCGACCGAGAAGCTCGGCCTCACCGTGTCCGCGTTGAGCCGGCATATCGCGAAGCTGGAAGGCGATATCGGCGTGCCTCTGTTCGAGCGTCACGCGCGCGGCATGGTGCTTTCGCACGCGGGGCGACTGCTCTTTCGTCACGCGCAGCGCACGCTCACCGACGCGCAGGCGGTGTTCGATGAAATCCAGGGCGACGAGCGGCGCCGCGCGCGCACGCTGACCATTGCGTGCACCGAAGGTTTTGCTTTCGACTTCTTGCCTGTCTCGCTAGGCGCGTTCTGCGACAAGCATCACAACGTGACCATCAAGCTGGAAGTCGTGCCTTCCGAGCGCGCGAGCCAGATGCTGTTATCCGGTGAGGCGTCGATGTCGCTCGCCTTCACATTCAAGCCCGAGCCGGGTGTGGTCGTGCAGTTCACGCAGCGCGCGCCGGTGATGGCGCTGATGCACGACGATCATCCGCTCGCGAGCAGGACGACGGTCGCGCTGAAAGATCTCGCCGCGTATCCGGTGCTGCTGCAGGACAAAGGCACGACCAACCGGCAGTTGTTCGACATTGCATGCAGTGTCGAGGGCATCGAAATCGAGCCGATGATGACGAGCCGCTACGTCGCCGCGCTCTACCGTTTCGCGCAGGTGGTGCCGAACGCGATCATGCCGTCGGGCTATGTGTCGGTGGCGAAACGCCTCGCCGTAGACCATCTCACTGCCATTGCCTTCGACAACCCGTTGCTCGCGCAACGAAGACTCCAGGTCATCACACTCGCGGGACGTCAGCTCGACGATCTGGCGCAGGCGTGCCTCGAGTGGATCATCGAGGATTTGAAGCGGACTTCGGAGCGGGCCTGAACGGCACCGCTTCGAGCTGCGTGGCTCCCGGCATGGTGCGGTCGATGTAATGCAGCCCCCGTTGCTTCAACGGCTCGTGCATCTTGTCGACGGGTGGCCGGCTCAGTGATATCCCTGAGCGACAGCCGGCCATGGTATCGCTACCATCGGCCTCATTCCCGAAAGCTCCTGTCCTGCCGCACCGTGTGCAACAGGATGGTAGCGATACCATGGAGACGGCAGTGGCGAACCGCAAAACATCCGAGGAGTTGCGCAGTTATCGCTGGTATGGCGTGAACGACCTTCGTTCGTTCGGTCATCGGTCGCGCACTGCGCAAATGGGCTATCACGCGTCCGATTACATGGGCAAGCCGGTGATCGCCGTGGTCAACACGTGGAGCGAGATCAATTCGTGCCACACGCACTTCAAGCAGCGCGTGGAGGAAGTCAAGCGCGGCATCTGGCAAGCCGGCGGCTTTCCGGTCGAGATGCCTGTCATGACGCTCGCCGAGCCCTTCCAGAAGCCCACGACGATGCTTTACCGCAATTTCCTCGCCATGGAGACCGAGGAAATTTTGAAGTCCTATCCATTCGACGGCTGCGTGCTGATGGGTGGTTGCGACAAGACGACGCCGGGCCTTTTGATGGGTGCGATCAGCATGAACCTGCCGGCCATCTTTTTGCCCGCGGGTCCGATGCTGCGCGGCAACTGGAACGGCCGCACGCTCGGCAGCGGTTCGGACACTTGGAAATACTGGGCCGAATTGCGCGCGGGCAAGATCACCGAAGAGGAGTGGAAGGGTATAGAGAGCGGCATTGCGCGCTCGCCCGGCCATTGCATGACGATGGGCACGGCTTCGACGATGACGAGCGCGGCGGAAGCGCTCGGCCTCACGCTGCCGGGCTTTTCGTCGATTCCTGCCGTCGATTCGCGCCATGCGCAGTTCGCGTCGCTGACGGGGCAGCGCATTGTCGAGATGGTGTGGACCGACGTGAAGCCGTCGGACATTCTCACTGCGAAATCGTTCGATAACGCGGTGACCACCGTCCTCGCCATGTCGGGCTCGACCAACGCGATCGTGCATCTGGTGGCTGTTGCACGCCGCGCCGGTATCGACCTGACGACCGCGCGCTTCGACGAACTCTCGCGCATCACGCCAGTGATCGGCAATCTGCGTCCATCGGGCCAATATCTGATGGAAGACTTCTTTTATGCCGGCGGCCTGCGCGCGCTGCTGGTGGAGCTGGGCGATCTGATCGACGGTTCGCAGATGACGGTCAACGGCTCGACGCTCGGCGAAAACATTAAGGGTGCCGAAATCTTCAACGACGACGTGATCCGCCGGCGCAGCAACCCGGTGGTGGCAAGCGACGGCCTCGCGGTGCTGAGCGGCAACCTGGCACCCGACGGCGCCGTGATCAAGCCCGCCGCGATGGAAGCGCATCTGCTCAAGCATCGCGGTCGCGCCGTGGTGTTCAAGGACTACGCGGACATGGCGGCGCGCATCGACATGGAAGAACTGGACGTCACCGCCGATTCGGTGATCGTGCTGCAGCACGCGGGCCCGGTCGGCGCGCCGGGCATGCCCGAATGGGGGCAACTGCCGATTCCACAAAAGCTCCTGAAACAAGGGGTGCGCGACATGGTGCGCATCTCCGACGCGCGTATGAGCGGCACGAGTTACGGCGCCTGCGTCCTGCATGTGGCGCCGGAGTCGTTTGTCGGCGGACCGCTCGCGCTCGTGAAGGACGGCGACATCATCGAACTGGACGTGGCCGCGCGGCGCTTGCATCTGGAAGTGAGCGACGAAGAACTCGCCGCGCGCAAAGCGGCGTGGCAACCGCCGAAGCTGCCTTTCGAGCGCGGCTTCGGCGTGATGCATCAGTTGCACGTATTGCAGGCGAACAAGGGCTGCGACTTCGACTTTTTGGAAGAGCCGGTGAAGCCGGCCGCGGCGGCGGTGCATGACACCCCCGCTGCGAAGCGCGGCGAACCCGAGATCCACTAATTAAAACGGAGTCCTTATGACTGCATCTGAAATAGCCGTAAGCGATGCGACGCTCGACCAACTGAGACACGTGAGCACGGCTACGTTGACCACACAGCTCTTCAAGCGCGGTTTGCGCAACATGTTTCTGCAAGGCGTCGCGCCGCTCGTGAAGCCCGCGCCGGGCGCGCCGAATCTCGTCGGCCCGGCGTTCACGCTGCGCAATATTCCGGCGCGTGAAGATCTGGATCACGTCGGCGTGTTTCAGGACCCGGACCATCCGCAGCGCAAGGCCGTCGAGACCGCGCCCGCCGGCAGCGTGCTCGTGCAGGATTGCCGCGGCGAGCGTGCGGTGGCCTCCGTCGGCTCGATTCTCGCGTTGCGCCTCGCGAAGCGCGGTGTCGCGGGCATGGTGTCGGACGGCCCCGTGCGAGACAGCGGGACGATCGCGGCGCTGGGCTTGCCGATCTGGTGCGCGGGCGCGAGCGCGCCGCTCAATCTCGCGAAACATCATGCCGTTGACATGAATGTGCCGATCGCGTGCGGCGGCGTGCCGGTGTATCCGGGCGACGTCGTGGTGGCGGATGTGGACGGCGTGGTCATCGTGCCGCGCGAGATGGCCGCTGACGTCGCGCGCGACGCCGCCGAGCAGGAACAGCTCGAAGTGTTCATCGCAAAGCGTATCGAAGAAGGGCGCCCGTTGCGCGGCACCTATCCGCCCAACGAGGAAACCATGGCCGCTTACGCGCAATGGCGCGCACAACAGCCGTAAGCGGCGCGGCCCTTTCGCTCGCCGGCGGCATTCACGCCTCATTCATCGCGAAACACAGGCTCGCGCGAAGTACGCGGCCGTAGGAGACACTGTGAGCACCACGACACCGGAAATTGCCGAATCGCGTCTGATCAACCGCCTCGCCCTCCGCTTGATGCCGCTATTGGGGCTGCTTTATCTGGTCGCCTATATCGACCGCTCCAATATCAGCTTCGCGAAGCTGCAGATGCTCGGCAGCCTCGGGCTTTCCGAAGTCGCGTACGGGCTCGGTGCGTCGCTGTTTTTTATCGGCTACCTGATTTTTGAAGTGCCCAGCAACGTGATGCTGCACAAGTACGGCGCGCCGCGCTGGATGGCGCGCATCATGTTCACGTGGGGCGTGGTGACGATACTGCTCGCCTTCACGACGAACGCTACCATGTTCTACGTGCTGCGTTTTCTGCTCGGCGCGTCGGAAGCCGGGTTATATCCTGGTGTGATCTACTATCTGACGCTGTGGTTCCCGGCGCGGCACCGCGTGCGCATGCTCGGCTATTTCACGGTGGGCAGCAGTCTCGGCAATATGCTCGGCGCGCCGGTCTGCGGCTGGCTGCTGGACAAGGGCGGCCTCGCGGGTCTCGAAGGCTGGCAGCTCGTCTTCATCGTGACAGGGCTGCCCTCCGTGCTGTTGACGGTGGTCGTGCTGTTCCTGCTGCCCGCATCGCCGAAAGAAGCGAAGTTTCTTTCCGCCGACGAAAAAACCTGGCTCACCAGCACGCTCGGCGCCGAGCGCGCGCAGATCAAGGCGAGCGTCGCGACGCGCGATTCGCTGCTGAGCGTGCTCACCGAGCCGCGCGTGATCGGCATGGCGCTCTATTACATGATGTTGTCCATTTCCGTCTACGGCGTGAGCTACTGGCTGCCGACCCTCGTAAAGGGCTTCGGCGTGAGCAACACGACCAACGGTTTGCTTAACATCATTCCGTGGTTGATGGCGACGATCGTCCTGGCATGGCTGCCTTCCAGGCTGCGTGGCGTCGGTAATCGCGCGTTGATTGCAATGCTGGCTTCGGCGCTGCTTGGCGTCGTGTGTTTTGCGAGCGCCGTGTTTCTGCCCACCAACACGCTGCGCTTCATCGCGCTGTGTTTCGGCGCACCCTGCATGTATCTGCTGATTCCGTGCTTCTGGACCTTGCCGCCGAAATTCCTGTTCGGGGCGCGTGCCGCGGCGGGCATCGCCGCGATCAACTCTCTCGGCAATATTGGCGGCTTTATCGCACAGAACCTCGTGCCGTGGGTCCGGCAGACTACGGGCAGCGTCAAGGCGCCTATGTTGATTCCGGCGACCTGTCTGCTTGTTTTCGCCGTTGTTACCGTCTTTATTCTGCGTCGCGATAAGAGCGCCCGCGTGACGCAAAGCGCAGTGGCGGTGACCGAGTGAGCGAGGTGAGCCCCTTTGCCCTGTCGCGCGCTGAGCTGAACCGTCCGCGACGTGGCGGGCTTTAGCGCGGCTCGGCACAGTTTAGAATACGCGCGACCCATTTTCTTCTGTCAGCAACCATGCCGAACAAAGAACCGCCCGCAACTATCGGCGCCGATCTGCCCGACGCGGCAGCGCCCGCGAGGCGCGTCCGCGGCGGTCCGAAAGGCTTGCGCATCACCGATGTCGCCGCGCAGGCGGGCGTTGCGCCGATCACCGTGTCGCGCGTGTTCAACAGTCCGGAGACGGTGGCGCCCGAAACGCTCGAACGCGTCCGGCAGGTCGTGCAAAAACTGGGCTATGTACCCAACCGGCTGGCGGGCGGTCTGTCGTCGTCGCGCTCGCGGCTGATTGCCGCGATTGTGCCGACCATTGCACATTCGCTCTTTTCCGACACGATTCAGGTATTCAGCGAGGCCATGTCGCGTGCGGGTTACCAGGTGTTGCTCGCGTTGAGCGGCTACGACGGTTCGAGCGAAGAGGCTTTACTCGACGCAGTGCTGAGCCGGCGCCCGGAAGGCGTGCTGCTCACGGGCGTCGCGCACACGGATTCGCTGCGCGCGCGGCTTGCGAACGTCGGTATTCCGATCGTCGAGACGTGGGACATGACGGAACAGCCTATTGACATGCTGGTCGGCTTTTCGCATTACCAGACCGGCGTCGCGGTGGCGGAGCATTTTCTGCAAACGAACAGGCGCAAGCCTGCCCTCGTGTCGGCCAACGACGAGCGTGCACTTGCGCGCCGCCGTGGCTTTCGCGAACGGCTCGCCCGGGCAGGCATCGACGATATTCCCGAAGTTCTCGTCGCGCCGCCGAGTTCGGTGGCGATTGGCAAAGCGGCGCTGCCGCGTTTGATCCAAGAGGCGCGCCATATTGACGCAGTGTTTTGCGGGTCGGACCTCCTTGCGATAGGCGCATTGAGCGCGGCCCAGCAATTGGCGCTGAGCGTACCGTCGCAACTCGCAATCTGCGGCTTCGGCGACCTGGAGTTCGCGACCGAGACGACGCCGCAACTCACTTCCGTGCACGTCGACGGAACACGCATCGGGCTCACGGCCGCGCGATGCCTGCTGGACCGGCTCGCCGGTTCCGCGCAAAACAGGGTGACCGACGTAGGCTTCGAGATCATTCGGCGCGCCACCACGTAAGCGCGCTTCGGCTATTTGCTCGACGAGGCGCGACGGTGCTTTGTCATACGCCGGCGGTCTTTCTCGCACACCGCCGGGATTCGCGACGCGTGTCCAGAGGCGTTGCAACTCTTCTCTTCCTCTCGTCTTTTTCTCCGTATGCGCTGCAAACGCTGTGTCGCACCTCGCGCAGAGGCCCGGCGTGCCGCGATTGCACTTAGCTTGTCCGAGATCATGTCTCCGATTCAACGGCGCTTTTAGAATGCGACGGCGCATGAAGTAGTGGTCTGGTCTTCATCGCGAGAACCTTGTGTAGCGTTTCAGACCGGTCCATGGAAATCAGGCAGATATGGTGAATAAGACCTTTGAACGGGTGTCGATACCCTTGGGGGCTGGGCTCGTTGCGTGTCTTTCGGGATGCAGCAAACTGGACGTGCTCGATCCGAAGGGCAGCGTCGGCATGGCGGAAAAGTCGCTGATCAGTACCGCGACAATGGCCATGCTGATAGTCGTCGTGCCGGTGATCGTCATGATCCTCGTGTTCGCGTGGCGTTATCGCGCAAGCAATCGCAACGCGACCTATGCGCCCAGATGGGCGCATTCCACCGCGATCGAAACGGTGGTGTGGACCGTACCCACGCTCATCATTCTGTTCCTCGGCATCCTGACCTGGAATACCACGCACGAACTGGACCCTTACCGGCCGATCGAATCGGCGGTCAAGCCGATCAAAGTCGAGGTGGTGGCGCTCGACTGGAAGTGGCTCTTCATTTATCCGGAACTCGGTGTCGCTTCGGTTAATCAGCTGGCGTTCCCGGTTGGTACGCCAGTCGACTTCAAGATCACCTCCGATTCCGTGATGAACTCGTTCTTCATTCCGCAACTGGGCAGCCAGATCTATGCGATGGCCGGCATGCAGACGCAACTGCATCTGATCGCCGACCATGCGGGCGATTACGCCGGTATCTCCGCGAACTATAGCGGCAAGGGCTTTTCGGACATGAAGTTCCGCGCGCTTGCCGTCACGCCTGCGCAGTTCGACGCGTGGGTCGAAAAAGTAAAAGCCTCGCCGCGCAGGCTCGATATGAATGCGTATAACTCGGTCGCGCAACCGAGCGAGAAGGAGCCTGTGGGGTACTTCTCCTCAGTCGATTCGAGGCTCTTCAACAACATCATTGCCAAATACAACAACGGTAATGTCCTTGATCTGCAGAACAGCAATTGCCGTACAAAGGGTTAGCACATGTTCGGAAATCTGACACTCTCCGCGATCCCGTTCGACCAGCCCATCATCATGGGGGCGGGCGCACTGATGCTGGTCATGGTGCTTGCAGTGGTCGCGACACTGACCCGGCTCCATAAATGGAAATGGCTGTGGCACGAGTGGCTCACAAGCGTGGACCACAAGAAGATCGGTGTGATGTATATCGTCGTCGCGGTGTTGATGCTGGTGCGCGGTTTTATCGACGCGGTCATGATGCGTCTGCAACTGGCACTCGCCTATCACTCGCCGGGCTATCTGCCGCCGCATCATTACGACCAGATCTTTACCGCACATGGCGTCATCATGATTTTTTTCATGGCAATGGCGTTGATGGTCGGTCTGTTCAATCTGGTCGTGCCGTTGCAGATCGGCGCGCGTGATGTCGCGTTCCCGTTTCTCAATTCGCTCAGTTTCTGGATGACGGCAATCAGCGCGATCCTGATGAATCTGTCGCTCGTGATCGGCGAGTTTGCTCAGGTCGGCTGGCTCGCGTATCCGCCGTTGTCGGAGTTGCAATTCAGTCCGGGGGTAGGCGTCGATTACTACATATGGAGCCTGCAGTTGTCCGGCGTCGGCACGCTGATCACGGCGATCAACTTCTTCGTGACGATTGTGCGGATGCGCGCGCCCGGCATGACGCTGATGAAAATGCCCGTGTTCACGTGGACTGCGCTGTGTTCGAACGTGCTGATCATGGCGACCTTTCCGATTCTCACGGTGGCGTTGGCGCTGCTCGGCCTCGACCGCTACATGGGCATGCATTTCTTCACGAATGAAGCCGGCGGCAATGCAATGCTGTACCTGAACCTGATCTGGGCATGGGGACATCCGGAGGTCTATATCCTCGTGCTGCCGGCGTTCGGCATCTATTCGGAAGTGATTGCGACGTTCTCGAAGAAGCCGCTGTTCGGTTACCGGACCATGGTCTATGCAACCTGCGCAATCATGGTGCTGGCATTCCTTGTCTGGCTGCATCACTTCTTCACGATGGGCTCGGGGGCGGACGTCAATGCGTTCTTCGGCATCATGACAATGGTCATTGCCATTCCCACCGGCGTGAAGATATTCAACTGGCTGTTCACGATCTATCGGGGACGCCTTGAATTTTCCGCGCCTGTATTGTGGACGATCGGCTTCATGATCACGTTCACGATTGGCGGCATGACCGGCGTGATGATGGCAATTCCCGGCGCGGACTTCGTGCTGCACAACAGTCTCTTTCTGATCGCGCATTTCCATAACGCGATCATCGGCGGGGTCGTTTTCGGCTACCTGGCCGGGTTTCACTACTGGTTCCCGAAAGCATTCGGTTTCAAGCTCAATGAGAAACTCGGCAAGTGCGCTTTCTGGTGCTGGTTCGTGGGCTTCTATGCTTCGTTCATGCCGCTCTACGTGCTGGGCTTCATGGGTATGACGCGGCGCCTGAACCACTATGACAATCCGGCGTGGCATCCGTGGCTGATTGCGGCCGCTTGCGGTGTCGCTTTGATCGCGGTGGGTGTGGCCTTCCAGGTCGCGCAGGTGTGGGTCAGCGTGGCCAACCGCAAGAAGCCCGAGTACCGGGACACGACGGGCGATCCGTGGGACGGCCGCACGCTCGAATGGGCGACCGCGTCGCCGCCGCCGGTGTACAACTTCGCGATCATCCCGACCGTACACGAACTCGACGCCTATGCGCACATGAAGGAGGCCGGCAGCCATCACGCAAAAGTGCCGGTGTATCGCGACATTCACATGCCGTCGAATACGAGTGCCGGTTTGTTCATTGGCGCGTTCAGTCTCGCGCTCGGGTTTGCTGGCGTCTGGCACATCACGTGGCTGGCCGTCGCTGCACTCCTCGCGATTGTGGCCACATTGATTGTGCGCAGCTTCGGCGACAACGGCGGTTATTACATCTCCGCGGATACAGTGCGGGAAATCGAAGGGAAGCGCGGCCCTGCCGCCGCTGCGGTAGAGAGCCGCGAACTGGAAGCCGTGGAGGCCTGATCGATGTCGCACAAAACACTTTCCCTTTCGCTCGACGACGCGCACGGCGACCACGGTTCGTCGGACACGGTGTTCGGTTTCTGGCTGTATCTGATGACCGACTGCGTGCTGTTCGCCTCGCTCTTCGCAGTGTTTGCGGTCATGTCGAATCAGTTCGCAGGCGGCCCCTCGGGTAAGGACCTATTCGACATCGGCGGCGTCGCCGTCGAGACTGCCGCGCTGCTGTTGAGCAGCATCACATACGGTTTTGCCATGCTGGCAGCACGGCGCCGCAAGTCTGCTGCCGTACTCGGCTGGCTCGCTGTCACGTTTGCGCTCGGACTTGCGTTTCTCGTTCTGGAGATGCGCGAGTTCTCGCATCTCATTGGAGAGGGCGCCGGCCCCGGCCGCAGCGCGTTCCTGTCGTCGTTTTTCACGTTAGTCGGGACGCACGGCCTGCATGTCACGGTCGGACTTGTGTGGATGGCCGTACTGGCCGTGCAGGTGGTGCGCACGCCGGAATTGTCGGAGCGCCAACTCACGCGTCTCACGTGTCTCAGTCTTTTCTGGCATTTCCTCGACATTGTGTGGATCTGCGTTTTCTCGTTTGTCTATTTGGGGAGCGTGCTGTAATGGCTCACATGCAATCACTTTCGGCGAATTCGAGCCATGGCAGCGTACGAGGCTACGTCTGCGGCTTCGTGCTCTCAGTCGTGCTGACCGCGGCGGCATTCTGGCTAGTCATGCGCGGTGCTTTTCCCGCGCAAACGGCGATGATCGCACTGTCGGTTCTCGCCTTCGTGCAAATAGTCGTGCACCTGGCGTTTTTTCTGCATGTCGACATGTCGGCTGGACAGCGCTGGAACGTCATGGCGCTCGCCTATACGGCGCTGGCCGCGCTGTTCCTGATCGGCGGCACCGTGTGGGTTATGCACAATGTCAGCATGAACATGATGTCCCGCTAGACGGGGCAACGAGTTGCATCAGCCGTTGCTGTGGGGAGTGCGGTCGACCGGACTCCGCGCAACCCTGGTTTCCATGACGCGCGCCGCCGCGGTCTCTCTTGCGCGTCAGTCTGCGCAACAGTTGTGAAAGCGCCGAATAAAAAAACCGACAGCAGCGCAACGCGACGTTTGCAATATCCATTCGCACCGCTAGCTAATATCCCTGCATATCAAATATCGCCCCTGATTTTTGTCTGTCCGGGAGCTTCTCGGCGTTTATCGAGCGCCAGCATTATTCATGTTTCCGATTTTAAGGGGCTCCTCGCGAGTTGATGGTGTGCACGGGCCGATTCTATCGATCGCCTGTCGTGTTTCACGCTTTGCGGCGCACCGGCGCTTGAGGCGCGCACCGCGTTGAGTGTGCTTTACAACGGCGTTCGTTGGCGGTCCCTTCGAGCAGTGAGACCGAAGATAGCGTTAACCACGAGAAAAGAAATTTCGTACTATGTTTCATTGCGGAAAATTCCATCCGGCACTTGCTGGACAGTTACTGCGTTTCACTTGGGTTTCGTCTGATGATGGCATTTATTTCTTATTGATGAAGCGACGCCGCCGCGCCAAAGAAAGAATTACTGTCGAAATGCACCGATTGAAAAGATGTTTCTAGGGTCGGATTCCTAAACGTTAAGTCCATCTAATCTTCCGATCATCATCAGAAAGCAGGAATTTTCGCGCGATGCGAAGTTCTCGGAAAGATTCCTGCTTTTTGGCCGAAAAGCACTACTTTCCATGTGACCGGCCCTGCATTAGCGGGTACGATTTACCCCGGTCGCAACGCAGAAGCGAACAACTTTCCGAGCGAGCGGCGTTCCGGCGCAGCTGGTAAGAGGTTGGCACGGCAGCGGTTCGGCTTGGCAGCAGTTAGGCCGCAAGCGGTTTTTCCAGAAGATTATCAATATATCGCGGCGTTAAGCGCATCGCGGCGGGCGGAGCCTTTCCCGCGCGAACAAGGTTATTCCACGTTGTCTGCGGCAATGTGATGGCGCTTTTGAAAGGTGCTAATGGCGCACCGTACGATTGTGCATTATAAGCACAACGAACTAATAATAGAGTGGGCCAAAGAAACGTAGTTCTCATCGAACTTCGAAAATTTAACTTTTGATTTTTTATCGAGAATTTTCTCGACAGTGGAAAAAACAAACATGGTTAAACGACGACAATTCATCGGAGGCCTAACGGCCCTTGCCGGTAGCTATCTTCTTAGCGCCTGTGGCGGCGGTGGCTCCGCAGACGGTAACGCAAGCTCAACGGCCAAAGTGTCCGCAAATCCTGTGGCGAAAGCCCGCTCCGTTTCCGCGTCGGCCAGCGGCACGGCCATGCCGCCAGCGGCTTCGATCACCGACAGTGCCGGCGACGTCTGGACGCTCGCCAATGGCGTCATCTACCGCAACGGTTCGACCGTCGGCAACACGTATGACGTTTCTCTCGTGCTTTGGTATGGCGGCAAGATCTGGCATTGCGGCACGGGTGGGCAGTTCTACGTGAATGCGGACGTCGCCGAGGAATGGCTGCCTTGCAACGATCCGCGCATCGACGTGGCACCGGCGCCGGGAAGCTTCTATGGCATGAACGGTCACGCCGATTACAACTACACGCCCGATGAGATCGTGTCGATTCTCAAAGGCATGAATTGCACGAGCTATCGTGTGGGCGTCACGGACGATCCCAAGGACCTGAATGCGGTTATCAAGCTTGCCAAGGCGTTCCAGTCGGCCGGACTCACGCTGCTCGTGCTGATCGACCAGGGCGTATATGAGTCGGGCGGGGTGATGGCGAGCGAATCCGTCGCCTACGATCGCGGCTACTCGATCGCCGCCACTGTAGCCAAGGCGCTGCAGCCGTATGGCGTGACGATTTATGAATGCGGCAACGAGTTGACCCGACAAGACGCGACCGTGATGGACTTCACGTACGCGGGCTCCAAGGCGAGCGACTTCAACAATCGGAACTGGCCCATCATGCGCGGTGTCATGCGCGGCATGATCGACGGCGTCAAGTCGGTGCAGCCGTCCGCGAAGTGCGGCATCAATTTCTGCGTGGCAGACGTGGGTGCGTCAGACGCGCTGTGGGACGGCCGGCAGCCTGACGGAAGCGGCGGCTATCCGCAGGTGCGTTGGGACATCACGACCTGGCACAATTACGAAGTGTACGGCGACCTGTTCGACATCGGCACCGACGGCGCCGGTCCGGGATTTGATCTGGCGACGTATTGCAAGGCCCGTTACGGCGTCCCGCTTATCGTCACCGAGTGGAACACGGGTCCGGAGAAGTCGGCGAGCTATCGCGGCACCTACATCTCGGACAGACTCGCGGCGTTCTACGACGCTCGCAAGAGCCACAACATCCAGTCGGTCATGTACTACGTTCTGGATAGCGGCAACAGCACGTACGGCATCATGATCAACGGCAAGCCGATCGACGCGCCTTACAACGCGTTCACGAGCTTCACGTCCGCGCACGCCGACACCTGAGCTGACTTCGCTGCACGGTCAATCAACCTGGTTCTCGTCCTGCCTGCAGGGCGAGGCCAGGTTGATTTGCGTCGGCATTTTCCCTGCATGCGCGGGCGATTGGCAACTGCGATCTTTCAGCGACAGAAGGTGTCCGGCACCAATTTTCCCCACTCATAGTCGATCCTGTCCGGCGTGAAAGGCAGAACGCCCGCGCCCGGCGTAAACGTTAGCTCGCCGAAGTAAACACGGTTGTCCGGCGCATAGAGATCCACGCGAACATAGTCAAAATCCTCACACAGCTTCGTGGCGGCTTGCAGAATGGCATCGAGGTTCTGTGGGCGCGGCGCTGGCATCGGACTGCGCTTGTAGTAGCCGATGGCGATGTCCAGATGATTCCAGTCGACGTCGTAGACATCGCCCCGAGTATTCCCACCAAACCTGTCCGAGATCACCAGGATGTAGATGGTGGGCTGTCCGGTTCGGCCGCCGAAGCAGTGCAGCTTGTAGTCCGCGGGAATCTGGCCGCTCTCGTCCAGCAACAGTTTTTCAAAGAAGATGCGCGGCCTGATCTGGCGGTAATGGCTTTCACGGGCGATCTTGTAGAAGTCGAGCGTCAGCCAGTAGTTCGACAGGTCTCGCAGTCGCTCGAATGAAGTGGCGGATTTGCTTCTGACCACCTCCACATAGCTGCTGCCGTGATTGGCTTTCATGACGAACGCGTCTGGAAGGGCATCGAATACTTCTTCCGTGAAGGCCTCCGGTGCGGCAAGCAGCGGTATGACGTGCTGTTCGCCGATCTTTCTCGCCACGTAATCACGGACCGTCAGTTTGTCGGTCAATTCGACGAACCATGGGTCCGGCCGCAGATTCTTCTGCAGGATCTTTTCGTTGAACGTGGTGGGGCGAAACAGGTTGGGATAGCGGCCAATTTCCTTATGATGTAGCAGGCTGAGAAACACGGGTGCGGGCAACATCGATTTGGCCGCTTCTTTCAGCCTTCTTGTGAGAGACTCTTTACGCTCCCCACCGTGATGGCGTGCGACCTCTGCCGGCACAGCGGCGTCGCTGGGGAAGTGCACTGACTTGGTTGTTGTCATTGTTCAGTCCCTGGTGAATAGCGGGTCGGTATCCGACCCGCGTGCGCAGCCGGACCATGCAACGTAACAGTTGCGCGTCGCCCGTCTGCGTCGGCCTCAGCCGTCAATCGTCGATCGCCACGCATCGCTCGGCCACTTCGAGGCGCTGCTGCGCGCGGAATTGCGTGGGTGACATCCCATAGCGTTCCTTGAAGAGTCGGCCCAGCCGATTGCCGTCACCCATGCCACAGCGTCTCGCGATCTTGTCGACGGGCAAATCGGTATTGCGGAGCATGGCGCGGACGACTTCAAAGCGCGTGCGCAACAGGTACTCGAGCGGCGTCATGCCGAACTCGAATTTGAAGCGGCGCTGGTAGTTGCGCTTGCTCATCGCCGCACATTCGGCGGCCTTCGCAACGGAAATGGGATTGCTGTAGTTCTCTTTGATCCAACGCGCCGATTCGCGGATCTTCTCCGTTGTCGTGGTGATGCTCGCATCGTCCAGTTCGAATTTGTCGGACTCGACGTAATTCGTCTGCAGCATGTCGGCAATCTTGCGGGCCACTTCGGTGCTCAGGTCTCGCTCGATCTGCGCGAGTGCGAGATCCGTCGGCGTCGCGCTATTGGCTCTCGCGGTAGTGGGCGCATCGTCAAACAGGAAGATCGGCACGGTGGAATGCATCGGGTCCTTGCAAATGACCATCAGGTTCGCACCTTGCTGGATGTCGAACGACGCAATCGAGCCTTGACGCGCTATCCATGAGAGCAGTCGGTCATTGGACTCGAGCGCGCGTGCAGCGTCGCGGCACGCCACAAACAATGCATGGAAATCGCCGAGCCGATTGCGCTCGATGCTTTGGGTCCAGATCGAAATGCCGGACGAACTCGTCACCAGTCCGCCGCTTTCGGACAGTACTGAAAGACGATAGGGCGAGTCGTCGGCGGCACCATCTGACAATTCGTTTGCAAGCCGGAACGCGTCGCCGATTGCTCCGGCAGTGGCCATCGAGCATTCCTGCGAAACTAGAAGCCCGATGTGCTTTGCAGGCTTCCGCGTCGCCACTCTTGGACCGCGCCGGTGCGTATCGAGGTACGACGAAAGAAAATCGGTGGAAGTCGTCACGCTTAGTTCTCCAAACAGGGTGAATCACTGTCTACGTGACGAGATTAGCGTACTCGAATCAGGCTGGCGAACCTGGCCGGTAATCGATGGTGTTTTGGCGCAATAGGGATGATTGGGGAAATTGTTACCTCGATTGCCTAAATAAAGCCATACAAAAAGGCCCTTGAGTCAGCAAGATTTGCTTCGCATCATTTTCAAGCGGTTATTGAGGGTCGCAAGACGCTTCCGCGCGAAAGCCCCGTCCGATAAGGCATAACGAGCGAGTCGCCGCCATTCGCGCTGTCCGATAAGCACTGAAGTGTCACTAAATGTATGTGACAGGAAATGGCGTTGCTGGTATCACTCTGTTACATCCATTGCACATAGCTACAAGACTTTGCAGATTGCGTGTTGCTCAGAAATGGCTTCGGCGGAATCGGCCAATAGCACCCGAATTTATGCCGCTGTGCATACGCTTATTCGCACGGGCGCTATGCTTCACTGCAGCAACTGTAGCAATAGCGGTTTGCCCTTGTAGGCGCTATCGAATGCCAGTAATGCGCAATTTCTTCGCCTTTTCGCTTGTGTGGGTCGATTGAGGTGTAGTTATTGCCGTGTCCTGAAGTGCTTTGCACTGACGACGTACGAAGAGGCACCGCTCAATCGAGTCCGGGGCCGCGCTGCGTATGGCGAAGCAAGTCGTGCGGGCTGTCGGTGTATTGAACACGTTAACCATTTGTAGTACGAAATAAAGGCGAGGCGCGGCGTCAAGCTGTCGTTCCGCTATCTGGGGGATTCTAGAGTCTGGAGACGGGGCGAGCCGTGCTGCTTGCGGCGCAGCCTTTGATCGTTCAAGCAGGTGGACAGCCACTTGGCTTGGCAAAACCATGACGTAGCTCCGACCAGGCGTCGCGCTACGCCATACGCATTCCTGCCGGATACGGCTCTGGACTGCGGACCGTTGGTGCAGCCAGGCGGTGTCGACTCATTACTGTGCCCATCAAACATGGAAGGATCAAACCGGTGGACTACTATCCTCTGAATTCGCTCCCTGCGACTGGTAGTACAGAGCGTGGCCAGCTCAGCGCGAGTGCCATGCTTCGTCTCATGCGCGACCATATCTGGGAGATCGTACTGACCACGGTGGTCGTTTTCAGCCTGGCTGCCGCCTATCTGCTGATTGCGTCGCCGATTTATTCCGCAGACGTACTGATTCGCGTCGATCCTCCGGAGCCGAATGCGCTCGGCCTTGCACTCCAGAATCAGGAAAACCTGCCACCGCCCGCGCCCTCGCCGGTGACGGAAATAGGCGTGATACGAAGCCGCTCGGTGCTCGAACCGGTCATTCAACGCTTTCGCTTCGACGTCTCGGTGACTCCGCGCAAACTGCCGGTGCTCGGCGACATCGCGGAGAAGTTCGCGACGCCGGGCGAGCCCTCGCGGCCATGGTTGGGACTCAAGTCCTACGCATGGGGAGGCGAGCAGGTCAAGATCGGTACGCTTGACGTGCCGAAGGATCTCGAAGAAGAAAAAATGACGCTGGTCGCGGGTGAAGACAACACATACGAATTGCGCGGCCCGCAGGATCAGGTCTTCCTTCACGGCACCGTCGGCAAGCCGATCACAAGCAATGGCATTTCAATGCGCGTGGAAGAACTCGTCGCACGACCCGGCACTGAGTTCACGGTCGTACGGTGGAATGAGGTGGACGCCATCAAGCGTTTCGACAGCCTCATCAAAGTCGGCGACAAGGTGAAAGATTCGGGCCTCATTCAGATCGAGTACACGGACAAAAGCGCGCCGAAGGCAGCCGAAGTCGCGAATGCGTTGGGTCAGCAATATCTCGCGACGGCGATTGCGAGTCGCCAACTCAACGATACGACGACGCTTGCGTTCATCAACGGAGAACTTCCGCGTCTTCTTGGCGACTTGAGAAAAGCCGAGGAAGCGCTCAAGGCTTTCCGCGCCAATTCGCAATCGATGCAGCCGACTGCCGAGGCGCAAGCGTACTTGCAGGGCGGCCTCGACATCGATAGGCAGATCGCGACACTGCAATTGCAGCGCACGCAACTGCTCGAGCGCTATACGCCGCAAAGCCGCTGGGTGCAGAGCGTCGATACGCAACTCGCACAGCTCAACAGCGCGAAAGCGAATTTCAACGGCCACTTCAACGGTATGCCGGCGTCCGAGCGCGAGAGCGTCGATCTTCTGCGCGCGCAGAAGGTGGCCGAAACGATCTACCTCGGCATGGTGCAAAAGGCGGAGCAATTGCAGGTGCGTCGTGCGAGTACGACTGGCGGCGCCCATATCGTCGACCAGGCCATTACGCCGCATCGGCCCGTCAAACCGCAGCCGCTGATCGTGCTGCCCGGCGGCCTCGCGCTGGGTCTCGTGTCGGGCATCGTGCTGGTGTTCATGCGCCGCCATGTGCTGACCGGCGTGACCGATCCGCGTTATGTCGAACGCAGAATGAGCATGCCGGTATTCGGCGAGATTCTCTTTAGCCAGCAGCAGTCGTTGCTCGACAGGACCAATCCGGGAGCCAAGTCGCTGCCCGGTGCGCCGGCACGCGCGGGTTTGCCGCAGCCGGCAGCCGGCGGCGCATCCGAGATCCAGATCGCGGGCGGCGGCACGAAAGTGCTGGCGGAACGTTTCCCGAACGATACCTCCGTGGAGGCGCTGCGCGCGGTGCGCACTTCTCTCGCGCGTGACCTCGCTCATTCTCGCAACAACATTCTGATGGTGATCGGGCCCACGCCTTCCGCGGGCAAGAGCTTTGTCGCGGCCAATATCGCCACGTTGCAAGCCGAGATCGGCGCTCGAGTTCTTCTAATCGATGCGGATATGCGCCGCGGTCATCTGGCATCGCTCTTTAATCAGAGCAACCGCGGCGGACTTTCCGAAGTTCTCTCCGACCGCATGCCACTGCGTAATGCACTCCGGCATACGGGGATTGAAGGTCTGTCGTTCCTCTCGTGCGGATCGCGTCCTGACAATCCGGCCGCCTTGCTGGCGAGACCGCGCTTCAAGGAAGTGCTGGAACGCCTTAGCTCGCAATTCGATCTGGTGATCTTCGATACGCCGCCATTCCTCGCGGTCACCGACGCCTCGATCATTGCCAGCGAAGCCGGCGCGTCGCTGCTCGTGCTGCGCTCGGGCATGCAAAGCGAAGAGGAGATTGAAGACACCATCAAAAAGATGGAGCGCGCGGAAGGCCGCATCGCCGGCGCCGTGTTCAACGGCATTCCGCTGCGGCGCAGTACTCGCACCTATGGCTATGCGACGAACTACGCGAGCGACTACGGCGATGCGGAACCCGCCAGCGGATCTGCCGGAGCGTGAGTGCGTTGTCACCGTGGTTCGATGAATTCGCAAAACGGAGAAGCTGATGGCGTTTGCAATCAACGGGAAATTCACTTCGCAGCCGGTCACGGGTGTGCAGCGAGTCGCGTATGAATTGACGAGAGCAATGCAAATGCGGGTTCCCGCAGGGGAGCACCTGGAAATCTACGTCCCGCGCAATGCGCGGGAGCCAGGCGCGGGGCTGAAATGGCAACGGCGTTTTCCATGGTTGCGCGGCACGCTGTGGGAACAGATCACGCTGCCCATTGCCGCGAGAGGCGTGAGGCTTCTGAATCTGTGCAACACGAATCCCATCGTGAAACGCCGCCAGGTGGTGATGGTTCACGACATGGCGGTATACGACGTGCCCGGCGGATTCTCAAAGAAATTCGTGCTGTGGTATCGCCTGTGTTTTTTCGTGCTGCCGCGAATGGAGCCGCTGATTCTTACTGTGTCGAAGTTCTCCAGATCGCGCATCTGCCATCACCTGAAGATCGACGAGTCGCGCGTGGCAGTGGTGCATCCCGCTGCGGATCATCTTGATCGGGTCAGCTCGGAGCCGGCGGTATTGGAACGGTTGAATCTCGTCAAGGACGCTTATTGCGTGGTGGTCGGCAGCCTCGATCCGCGCAAGAACCTGCAACGCGTGCTCGAAGCTATAGAAAAGCTCGGCCATCTCGACCATGTGAAGTTCGTCGTGGTGGGCGGCAAGAACACGCGCATTTTCAATAGCGAGCTCGCTGAAGAAAAGCCGCAGTCAGAAAGAGTGGTGTGGGCCGGCTTCGTGACTGATGGCGAATTGAAAGCACTCTATGAAAACGCCGGATGCCTCGTGTTTCCGTCACTCTACGAAGGATTTGGATTGCCGCCGCTCGAGGCCATGTACTGCGGCTGTCCGGTGGTTGCTTCGTCGCGGACGTCGATTCCCGAGGTGTGTGGGGAAGCCGCGCTGTATTGCGACGCGACATCGGCAGACGACATCGCAGCAAAGATCTCGCTCATGATGACGGACGATACGCTCCGGCAACGCTACAAGGCACTGGGATACGCGCGTGCCCGCGAATTCCGCTGGGACATGACGGCGCAAGCGGTGCTGGAGATCCTCAAGGGGCAGGCGGGCGTCCGGCTCTCGGGCGTGCCGGCCAGCGCGTCGGCGGGCTAGCGCATGGCGGTGGGCAGGCCTATGTATCGCATTCGGAAGAGTGCCGGCAGGCGTCGGGCGTTGCAAACCCTTGCGGCTCTCGTGGGCGCCGCAGTACCGCTTGTGTACGGCAAAACTTCGCCGTCGGTGAGCGCAGCGCCGCAAGGGCGCAGCACCGGCGATCGCAGGATAACTGACCTGATCGGCGCAAACGGTTGGGCGGGAGCCAGCCGCGATGTCGAAATGTGGCGGCAAATGGGCATTAGCTGGGGCCGCGACTCGGTAGGCCCGGGCCAGCCGGACTCGCCGAAAGAAATCATCCGTGTCGACAAGACGGGGTCGCAGTTCGACAACGATCTTCCGTCAGCACTGCTTCTGAATAACCGCAATGGCATCAAGTCGCTGTTGATCCTGGGTTATACGGCGCCGTGGAATGCCATGGTGCCGGGCGACAGCAATTCCGCGCCGGTGGATGTGCGCGCGTGGACCCGCTACGTGGAGGCAGCCGTGCGCAAGTACTCCGCACCGCCGTTCAATCTGCGCTACTTCCAGATCTGGAATGAGGCGGCCGGGAAATTGTCGGGCGGCGCGCAGCAGGCAACCTTCTGGCACGGTCCGAATTTCAGTAAGGACGACAGATACGCGCGACCGTACGAGCGTGCGATGCAGGACTACGTGGAGCGGATCCACCTGCCTGCCGCCCGCATCATTCGCAAGTACAACGCCTATGTCGTCTACGGCGGCTGGCCGGATCAGGGCGGCCTGTCGAATTACTGCAAGTGGCTCGAGTATAGAAGTGCGGCTTCCAACGAACGGATGCTGGACTGGGTCGACTATCTCGACACGCACTACCTCGGTGTCAGCGATCTCAACGAGCTGTATGAGCGCTACGTGAAGAACGGGCCGGCGAGAGGCATCTGGCAAACCGAAATCGGCGATGCGTACATGAAGGATCCGCATTACCTGCCGGAGTACTTTTTCGATTTCGCGGTATGGGCGCTCGATCACAACTGGGACGATCCGAACAAATACGTTTCGATGATCTATCACTGGGACGGCTACGAGCCTTTTCGTCTGACTCATCGCGGCCCGCCCGTACGGACCTACAACGTGTCGGGGAGAAGCCTCGTCGTGCTTCATCAGACTGTTTCGGGCCCGCTGGCAAGTTTGGCGAATCCGTTGAAATTTGGTCCAGGTGCGGCGGGCAGCGGATTGCGCTCTGGCGGCGACATCGTGCTTCAGGTGAATGCGTCGCCCGGCTGGCGAACGGTGACTGTGGCGGGCCTGAAGCGTCCCCCGTCGCGCGAAGTAAAGATTGAGTTCATAGACGCGTTGACAGGCACGGTAAGTGCACCTGACGCGATGACGACCACCTGGAGTAACGACGGTCTGCAATTGGGCTTCAAGGTGCCTGAGCGGGTCAATGGCGCGGGAAACGATCCACCGACTCACCTCGCTTATATCGCAGTCCGTTCGTTTGCGTAGCAACTCCGATTCACCGAATACCTCAGATAGCGTCGAATGCCATGAACCAGGTCACAGTTGTCATTTGCAACTACAACTACGAGCGCTATCTAGCGGCTGCGATCGATTCCGCGCTCGACCAGGACTATCCGGGCACGCAGGTTGTCGTGCTCGACGACGGTTCGACCGACGGCTCGCGAGCCATCATCGAGCAGTACGGCAGCCGTGTGACAGCGATCTTCCAGGAAAACGGCGGACAGGTGTCCGCCTACAACCGTGCGATCGGCGCGCTTCAAACGGAGTACGCCATTCTCCTCGATTCGGACGACATTCTGTATCCGAGCGCCGTATCGGAAGTCATGCAGGTCTTCTCGAGCGGTGCATGGGCAAAAGTGCAGTTCCGGCTCGACGTGATGGACGCCAGTGGACAACCGACAGGTGCTTACGTGCCGAATACCGAACCGCCCGCCAACTGCGGAGAACTATTGCAGGCAGGCTGGCTGTATCCATCGCCGCCCGCATCGGGCAATGCTTACCGGGTGAGCGCGCTCAAACAGGTTTTTCCCGTGCCTGCGCCGGGAATCAATCGTTACGGCGCCGACTTCTTCGCGATCTACGGTGCCGCATTGGTTGGTCCAGTGGCCACGCTGCGCAAATCGCTCGGGGGCTATCGCGTGCATAACGCGGATGGCGGCACCGTCTCCTTTGCGAACTCGGAGCAGATATCTAAAGCGCCCAAGGCGCTCGGTATGCGCTGGGCGATCCTGCGCAACATTGCGAAGTCGCGTCTGGGCATCGAGCTATCGCCGACATTCCATGATTTCGGCCATGAAAAAGCGATCTTCTGCTCGAGCGTCTATCGCGCCACGCTCGCTCATCGGTGGCGCTGGATGATGCGCGACTCGCGCGGCTATTTTCACGCGATCCTGGCCAATCCGTTCTGGAGCGTGAAGAAGAAATTCGGGACCCTGGTACTTTCCGGCTTGTGCCTCGTGCCGTACTCGCCGCTTTCTGACTTCGTGGTTCGCTATATATCGAACCCGCTTGCTCGCCGCCGCGTGGCACAGCGCTAAGGTCGGGAGACGCTTTTGGAGAACGGAATGGAAAGACGAGACAGCGCAAGCGTCATTGCGTTTGTTTACGGCGGATATCTGATGAGGTACGTGTACCTCATCATCGTGGTGCCGTTTTACGGAAGAATTCTGGGTGTTGCCGAGTACGGGCGCGTGCTCGCGTCGATGTCGCTCATGAACGTCATCTGGATGCTCGTGAGCTACGGCTTCGTGTTCGTCGGCATGCGCGAAGTCGCCAAGGCGCACTCGGCGAGGGAGTGCAATGCGATTTATTCATTGCATGTGAGTGCGCGGCTCGTACTCGCTGTTTTGGGCGGATCGATCGGTCTGATTGCGACCTTCTGCTCGCCGACATTGTCGGAGCGACCGCTTATCGGTGTACTGGCCACACTGCTCGGCATTGTCTCCGCGATGAACCTCGGCTGGCTGTTTCAGGGCCGGCAGCATTTTCGCACGCCGATCATGATCGAGGTATTCGGCTTTGCCGTAAGCCTCGTTCTGGTACTCAGTCTCGTGAGAGTGCCGGCCGACTCAGTGTGGGTGCTGGCGAGCCTGCTGATTGCGGGTGTCGCGTCGTCGATCATTTCGTATGGCATCACCACCTCGCAACTGGGACTGCCGCGGCTGAAATTCGACGGCGTGTTGCCGCTCATTCGCAACTCCACGATGCTCTTTTGCTACTCGTCGGGTTCGGTGGTCCTGACGGCATCGTCCACCTACTTGCTCACGCTGTTGTCGACGCCCGCGCAGGTCGGCTATTTCGGCGCGGCGGAGCGTTTTGCCACGATCGCGCTGAGCCTGATGGGACCGGCGTCGCAAGTGTTCGTGCCGACTATTTCGCGGCAGCTCGCCCACGGCGACAAGGAGGGTGCGCATGCCACCACCCGGCGCGGCGCAGCGCTTTTGCTCGGCTACGGATTGCTCGTATTTTGCGGCGCACTGACGTTGTCGCCTTTCGTTCTGCCGCTCATTCTCGGCGCGGAATTCGAGCCCGCCGCCCGCATCCTCCAATGCTTCGCCTGGATGTTCCCATTCGTCGCGTTCAATGAATTCGTGGCGTTTTATGTAATCGTTCCGCGCAAGAAAGACCGCCTGCTGGCGTTCGCCGGACTCGCTTCCGGGGTCTTCAATCTCGCCGCGGCACTGATTCTTGCACCGCGCTTTGGCGCGATGGGCATGGCAATGGCCCGCGTAGCCGGCGAAGCGGCGCTCGCGGTGATCCTGATGGTCATCATGGTCCGGCTTGAACTGGTCGGACTCGTGCCGGGCGCGCGCCGTGCCGCCGGCATGCTGGGCTTTGCGTGGGGCGCGAGAGCTCAGGCAAGCGCGAGCAAGGACGAATGAAACCAGAACGAGTGAACCGGATTGCCGGCAAAGAAGAAGCGTCCGGTGCGTAATCTCAGAGGGAGGTAGAAGTGAAAGTCGCTATTGTTCACGATTGGCTGGTAGTTTCGGGCGGCGCGGAAAAGGTATTGAAGAGCATCATCGAGTGCTTTCCGAAAGCGGACATCTTTTCGATTGTCGACTTTCTCGAAGACCGCGATTGCGTGAAAGGCAAGCCCGTCAACACATCGTTCATTCAGAACATGCCGTTTGCGCGCAAGCGCTACCGCGCCTATCTTCCGCTGATGCCGATTGCGATCGAGCAGCTGGATCTGTCTGCCTACGACCTCGTCATTTCGAGCTCGCACGCGGTGGCCAAAGGCGTGCTGACAGGGCCTAACCAGATCCATATCAGCTATGTGCATTCGCCTATCCGCTATGCGTGGGATCTGCAGCACCAGTACTTGCGCGAATCGCACCTGAACAAGGGCCTGAAGTCGATCATGGCGCGCGCGCTGTTGCACTACATCCGCGGCTGGGATTCGCGCTCGGCGAACGGCGTCGATCATCTGCTGGCGAACTCGCATTTCATCGCGCGGCGAATCAAGAAGGCCTATCAGCGTGATGCCACGGTCATCTATCCGCCTGTCGACCTCGACAACATGGTCATGTGCACGCAGAAAGAGAACTTCTACGTGACGGCCTCGCGAATGGTGCCCTATAAGCGCATCGATCTGATCGTGCGGGCCTTCTCGCAGACGCCTGAGCGCAGGCTCGTGGTGATCGGCGACGGCCCGGAAATGAAGCGCGTAAAAGCGCTTGCGGGGCCGAATGTGACCATACTCGGCCATCAGCCTCTGGACGTGCTCGTTGACCACTTGCGCCGCGCCCGCGCATTCGTTTTTGCGGCGGAAGAGGACTTCGGGATTTCCGTCGTCGAGGCGCAGGCGTGCGGCACGCCGGTGATTGCATTCGGCAGGGGAGGCGCACTCGAGTCCGTTATCGGCCTGCCTCTCGAGCAGCCTACGGGCGTCTTCTTCGGCGAGCAGACAGCGGAGTCGCTGCTGGAGGCCGTGACGCGCTTCGAGCGCAATGCGCCATTATTCGATCCGGTGAATTGCCGCCAGAACGCCGAACGATTCTCGACCGAGAACTTCAAGACGGCATTGACGGACTTCATCGACGCGCGGCTTTTGCGCAGCTCGATCGAACAGCTTCGTCCGTATCTCGTACGGGAACGTACCGCGGACGAGAAACGTCACCTCGCGAGCGTGCCCTCGTAAGACTGAATGCGGTATTTAACGCGTCCTGCAAAGGCCATGATCGAATGAGCATGGCTATGCAATTGCGGTGAACGCGTTTCAATGAGCCGCTGAAGCGGCGCCTGGTGCCCATACGCGAGCACGCACACGCACAGAAAACTCGCGGCCGACCATGCGGGCCGCGCACCTTCGAAATCCGCTGCAAGCGCTTTTCGCAGAAACAGCAAGGCGACGAGCGCGCCGAGGATCCAGCCCGTGACCACTTCCGGCACGGAATGCGAAAGATCCATCACACGCGACGCAGCGGTCAGTGCGCCGATGCCAAGGCCTGCCACGATGCCCGGAAACGCCGGCAGTCGCCACCATTTCAGTTGCAATGCGAGGGCGACCATCCAGACGGAGGTGGACAGCATGGCGTGACCGCTGATCATGCGGAAATCGGACACTGGAAACGATATGCCCCAGCCGGCGTAGAAGACCTTGCTCGCGCCGACAAGGGCGATGCCGGCCGCGAGCATTGCGGCCCAGCGGCAGGCCAGTCTGACGTCCAATAGTGCAAGCCAGCAGGCGCAGACAGCTGCCACCGGTAAGGTGACGGCCGCATCGCCTATGTTGGTGAATAAAGTCCACATAGCGTTCTCGTTCTTGTTGGGTTCGTTACACCGGGACACTTGCGTGCCGGCGTAACGAAGTGGGCGTGCTGTCGGTCAGACGCGCGAGCGGATCAACGAGTTCCGTCGATGGAATTCTGCGAAGATCGCATTGGCCGATTGCGAGGCGAGCAGCAGCGAGATGACGAGCGAGAGAATCAGAACGTTGGAAGGCGACACGAGGCGATGCTCCGTTGCCGCCATGACCAGCAGGCAGATGGAAGAGATTTCGACGAAGCGGAATGCCGCGAAGTTCTGACCGCCTCCCACCAGCGCGCCGGCGGCCGCGCCGAGTTTACTCCATTCCACAAGCTTCCAGAAGAAGCTCAGCACGAGGAAGAGGCCAATCACGCCTGTTTCGGCGAGGAAGTTCAGGTACGAGTTATGAGCGTGCGAATCGCTATGATCGACCAGAATCTCCGACGGCGCACCGAACAGGTGGAAGTAGGAGGTGACACGGCCGATATGGTCGTCGAACGAACCAAAGCCGAGGCCCACAATGGGGCTTTGCTCGAAGTAGGTTAGCGCGCGCGGCCACAGCCATTCGTAGCGAATGTTGAGATTGGCGACCTTGGCGTCCTGATTGTGGATACTGAATGGGTAGCCCATGTAGTCGACGGTTGGGTCGGTATGGTAGACCGCCATCGCAAGAGAGCCCACTATCAGGAGGCCCATCAGGGCGGTGAGGAACCAGCGCTTGCGGCCGAAATAGAGGTAGGGCAGTACGACGGCCGCGCCCAGCAGCGAGCCCCGGCTGTACGTGGAAAACAGCATGAGCGCGTTCATGGCCAGCAGTGCCAGCACCAGTCTGCTGCGCTTTTGCAGATAGCACCCCACGCCCAGGCAGAACAGCATAGCGAAGAAGCCCCCAGCGGCATTACGGGCGATAAAGTAACTGCCGAAGCTGTTGTCCGGATTGGTAAAGATGCCGAGCAGCCCCGTGCTGACGATATACACAGCGTAGGGTGGAATGTTGATGCCGACCGCAAAGATGAAGAACGCGCGAAGTACTTTGTTCAGATCGAGGCGATGGACGTACAGGCAACCGGCAAAAATGGGAGCATACGAAATGAAGAAGTTACCGTCACGCCGATAGAAATCGAATTCGGTGAACGATTTCGGGTCGTAGAGCAGCGTCGAGACGACGATAAGGACCGTCAGCGCCGTCAACGGCGTAATAAACGCCGGATAACGCCGACCAAAAAAACGCCACGAGTACACGAAGATCGGCACGAAGCCGACCGCGCTGACAGGCACGAAATTCGTGACTGTGAGAAACAGCGCAAGTAGCGAAATGTAAGCCATTGCGACTCCCGAAAAACAAATGGCGCATAGCTTGCAATGACAGTGCCATTACGTGCGAACACAACCTGGTTGGAGAGGCGGCGCGCCAACCGGCAGCACGCCTGAACAGGATCGGGGTCCTACGTTTGGACGAAGGAAGTTCGCACTGCCATGAAGGTGCTGCGCGAAGCGACTACACGAAGGTACCACGTATAGGCACTGATTTCCACGCGGTAGCGCACACGCGAGGCCACTAAGAACGGCCATCTGCGCGGCTGCGCACGCTAATGCCACGAGGCTGGCCAAAACCTCAACTGAACGCGCCACCATTGCTGTGGTGCAGCGTGAGGTGACTATGATTGATCACATCGAGTAATGCTTCAGTGGCATCTGCATTCTGGCGCCACGCCGATATGTGTGCCGTTTTTCCCTTGCGAGCGGCGGGAGAGAACCGGGACACATTCCTAGCTTTGCGCGGACAGGACGGCTCGCCGAGCCCGTTGATGCCCACATCCCGTCATTGATCACATGTGAGACCGGAGCAGTGCCGACGTTGAGCCTATTTCGTCGGCGCTTATGCGATTAATTGCTGTCCGGCTTGCATGCTCAGGAGCTATAAGAATGGATAAAGTATTTGCACCCGCTAACGAGCAGCACGTCGAGGCTCGAAACGAAGCGTCGCAGGAATGCCGCACGCTCTCCCAGGTCATTCTCGCAGGCGGCTCCGGCACGCGTCTATGGCCCGTTTCGCGCGAGCAGTTTCCCAAGCAGTTGATCGACGTGATCGGCGACAGGACGCTGCTGCAAGCTACCATGGGGCGCATGGACAACTTCAGTCCGCTGTGGAAGGTAGCGCCCGAGCCGGTGATCGTATGCGGCGCGGAACATTACTTCGCGACTTACGAACAGGCCCGCGAGAGCGGCGTGAACGCGCGCATCGTCGTGGAGCCGGGGCGCCGCGATACGGCTCCCGCGCTGACCCTGGCTGCGCTCACCGCGGCGTCTGAAGGCGAGGACGTCATTCTGGTGGCGATGCCTGCCGACCACGCAATTGCAAACCTCAAGGCCCTTCACAAGGCGATAGAAATTGCAGCAGCGTATGCGGACGCAGGTGCGATTGCCACCCTCGGCGTTCCGCCTACCGGTGCGGACACGGGTTTCGGCTACATCCGCCTCGGCGCTGCGTTGAACGATGGTGCGCATCGTATCGAACGCTTCGTCGAGAAGCCGGCGCCCGAACTCGCGGCGCAATATGTCGAATCCGGCAATTACTGGTGGAACAGCGGCATGTTCGTCGTGCGGGCCTCCGTGTGGCTCGCGGTCATCAAGCAATTCCAGCCGCAAATCCACGATGCGTGCGTGCGAGCGTACGAAGGGGCGAAGCTCACGGACGGTTGTGTCGTCCCGGACGCCGAAGCATTCCTGCAATCGCCGTCGGACTCGATCGATTACGCCGTGATGGAGCACATCGGCAAGCCTGAATCGCAATTCGCGGGCATTGTCGTGCCGCTTCAGGCGGGATGGTCCGATCTGGGCTCCTGGGACGCTGTGTGGCAGGCAATGGAAAAGGACGAATGCGGCAACGCATCGAGCGGGCGCGTGCTGTTCGAGGGTGCGACGGCGACCTATGCGCGCTCGCAAGGTGGCCGCCTGGTCGCCTGTGTCGGCACCCAGGACCTGATCGTCGTCGAAACAGACGATGCCGTGCTGGTGGTTGATCGCTCGCATGTGCAGGACATCAAGGGTCTTGTCTCGCGCATCAAGGCCGAAAAATCGCCGGAAGCGGAGGCTCACAGAAAAGTGCGTCGTCCGTGGGGCTTTTACGATTCGATCGATCACGGCGACCGCTTCCAGGTAAAGCGAATTGTCGTGATGCCGGGCGCACGCCTGTCTTTGCAGATGCATCACCACCGCGCCGAGCATTGGGTGGTCGTGAGCGGCACCGCACTCGTCACGCGCGGCGAAGAAAAATTCCTGCTTGGCGAAAACGAGTCGACGTATATCCCCCTCGGTGTTCGCCATCGTCTTGAGAACCCCGGCTGCGTTCCGCTTCAGATTATCGAAGTGCAGTCCGGTGCCTATCTGGGAGAGGACGACATCGTCCGGTTCGACGACAAGTATGGCCGTGCGGGTTGATCGACCGTGGCGAACCACAGCGTGTTTGAGGGGGCGGCTATGCGATTGATTACCGGTCTGTTGGCGAGAGTGTTCGACGTCGCGATGATCCTGGGCGGTGCGGTCGTCGCTTCTCACATCCGTTTCGACGACGTCGCGCAACATAACTTTTATCTGGCATTCGTCGCGTTTGCGGCGGCGTTCTCACTCGCGGTGTTTCCTGCGTTGGGCGTCTATCAGTCGTGGCGCGGCCGTTCAAAGCGCGTTCTGGTGGGACAGGTGGCGCTCGGCTGGCTGGTCGTTCAGGCCTGCGCGCTTGCATTGATGTTTTCGCTGCACCGCATCGACTTCGTATCGCGACTCTGGTTCGCTTACTGGACAGGGATCGCGGGCGGCGCGATGATCGCGGGCCGCATGGTGACTCACGTGCTGCTCGGGCGTGTGCGCAATGCGGGGCTCAACTTGCAGAAAGTCGCCATTGCAGCATGCGGCGACCATTGCGACGAAATCTTGCGCAAAATGGAGAAGCAGCCCGCAGCGGGCTTTCGCGCCAGCGCCGTCTACAACCTGCGCCCCGGCAAGAAGACCACCAGTGCCGTGCCGATGTTCGACCAGCGCGCGGCCTTTGCCAGGTACGTGCGCGAACAGCAGGTGGACGAAGTGTGGCTCGCGCTGCCCTTGTCGGAAGAGCGTGCGATTCTCGAGCTGGTCGACGAGTTTCGCAACGACCTGATCAATGTGCGTTTCATGCCGGATGTGCGGGCGCTCGCTCTCTTCGATGGAAGCGTGACCGAGCTGCTTGGTTTTCCCACCATCAATCTGGCTGCGTCGCCTTTGCCGCCCAATGCAATGGTAAAAAAGGAGCTCTTCGACCGCGTTTTTGCACTGGTTGCATTGATTGCCGTGTCGCCCATTCTTCTCGCGTGTGCGATAGCGGTGAAACTGAGTTCGCCCGGTCCTGTGTTCTTCAAGCAATGCCGTAAGGGTGCGGATGGACGCGTCTTCATGATTTACAAGTTCCGCAGCATGCGCCTGCACGAGCAGAAGCAGGGCGTGCTGGAACAGGCGACGCGCGGCGATCCACGCATCACGCCTGTCGGACGCTTCCTGCGGCGCACGAGCCTCGACGAATTGCCGCAATTCTTCAATGTGCTGCGCGGCGATATGTCGGTGGTGGGTCCGCGACCGCACGCCCTCGAACATGACGACCTGTATCAGGGCATCGTGTCGGGCTATATTCACCGCTACCGGATCAAGCCCGGTATCACCGGCTGGGCGCAGATCAACGGTTTCCGCGGCGAGACCGATCGAATCGAGAAGATGGAAGGCCGTGTAGCCCACGATCTGTACTATCTGAGAAACTGGTCGTTCGCGCTGGACGTCAAGATCATTTGCGCGACCATATTCAAGGGACTGCATCATCCCAACGCTTACTGATCCATTCGTCGGGTGGCGGCATGGATCCTGCAGTACATGAGTTGCATACGTGAATCGGCTCGCTGGGCGGACTATGAGACTAAACGACGTTGAAAGAGTAGTCAGGCGTTCAATGAAGAAGGTGGGCCGATACGCGTTCCACCAGGTGCATGGCGCGCAGGCGAAACAGGTTATGCGCTTACTGCAGAAAAAATATGGTCCGCCCGATCCGGCCAACCTCAAGCTCGCCGATACCTACGCGCGCGACGTATTCGGTGACGCCGTTTACGCGCCCTGGCTGCGCGTTTATGCCGCCTTTAGCGGGACCTTCAAGGAAGGCTGGATTCCCGACAACTATTACGGCGGCGTAGTCGTGCCCAGCATGAAAGGCGGCTACGGGCGCATCTCGAACCTGAAGCCGATGTCCCGCGTGATCTTCGGCGGTGACGCGTTTCCCGACATCGCTTACTTCGCGAATGGTCTTTTCTTTACGGATCGCAATGTGGTGGTGCCGGAGCAGGAGCTCGAGCATGTGGTCTTCCGCGAGAGCGACAAAGTCGTCTTCAAACTGGACGGCTCGGCGCAAGGTAAGGGCATTCATTTCTTCGACCGTCAATCGTTCGACTGCGGTCTGATCAAATCGCTCGGCAACGGCGTCATTCAGAAGTTCATCGTTCAGCACCCGCTTCTCAGCGCGTTTGCGCCCAACTCCGTTGCCACCCTGCGCTTGACGACGGCGGTGGACGATCTCGGTCGTACGTCGCTTCGCGCGGCATTTCTGAGGCTCGGCAGAGCGCGTCATACGCACATTAGTGTGGATGACGAAGTGTGCGTGCCCGTTGACCTCGTCACAGGAGAACTGGCGCAACAAGGCTTGCTGACGGACTGGGGCGCGACGCGGGAGCACCCCGATTCGAAGATCGGATTCGCCGGCCTCACGATGCCCGCATTCCGCGATTGCGTCGATACGGTGCTGCTGCTTCATCGGAAGGTGCCCTTTGCGCGCTGCATCGGGTGGGACGTGACGGTGGACAGTGATGGTAAGGTGCAGGTAATGGAATGGAACGGCGAGCACAACGATGTAAAGTTCAGTGAGGCAACTCAGGGCCCCTGCTTTTCTGACCTGAAGTGGGAACTGCTGAACGCCGGTCCCTTATGACAGAACCCGGCAAGGAACGTCGCGTGAGCGAACAATTGTGGTGCGTCCATATTGAAGGGCCCGACGATTTCATCGCGGCAGCTTCAAGAGAGGCGGCGGTGCGGGAAGCGGCGGCTATCAATGCCTATGTCGAGCGCTCCGGAGAAGGTCGTCGCGATGCGCCGGTGCGCGCGGTCGCCATGGAGTGGCCGTTCGCGCCGGAGAGCCACGCGCGTGCGTTGGAAAGCGATTGGGACGATTTGCAGCGTATGCCGCATCGCAAGCAACAGGCCGCTTCGTCGCAGAACATATTGACCCATATTGCCCGACGCGTGAAAGAACTTATCGAAGTGGCGCGCGGCACCTGACTGAGCGGCCGTCGGCGACGCGCCGACTGGCCGCGCCGCCGTGGTCTAACCTAGTGCAGGTCGGTCCGCGGGCTTGACGAAACGACATTACCCGAACTGTCCACGATCACCACAGGTTCGCTCGGCGGGGCCGGCGGCTGTTCGATGGCAAGCGGGCTCGTGACGTTGCTGCGGCCATTTGATCCCATGCCTATCGACACCGCGCTATCGAGCAACGAAAAGAGTGCGGACAAGTAGCTTTGCAGGCTGTCCTGTACGACGCCCGCGAGTTCATTGTGCGTGTCGACGGCAATGTCCTCGACGTGTGCCCAGTACGCACAGGCCTTTTTGATCGCTGCGGGCACTTGCTGGAACTGCAAATCGACTATCTGATCCATCGACTCCGATAACAGCGTCGCATCGACAAGCGCCCGTTGTTCGAACAATGAAGTCTTGACGGCCTGTACGTTCAATTCGACAACTTTTTCAAAGCCGGCAACGGCTTTTTCGGCGAACTCGTAAGCCGCAATTGCATTGCTTTCAGGGCGAACGTTGGGCTGATTCAGAACAATGGCATTCATGAGGGACTCCGTATTCATGCGAGTGGAAGGAAAAGCGCGACAACAGCCAGTGTTTTAGCAACGGCTATTCCTCCCGCCAGGCGGATCGCATAAACGCGTGGAGTTAAGCTCGCACGGCGTGTGCGGCCGAACAGCGCTACTGGCTCGCGCCGGCGGGTGCATCGCTTGCTGCTGTAGCAGGCGCCGATACCGCTGGTCCGCTTTGCGCGGCGCCGCTTACGGCGGTTGCGCCGCTCGTCTGATCGGACGACGCGGATCCAGAGCGGTTACAGCCCGCCACGGTGGTCAGCAGAACCGCGCTAATCGCGGTGCACAGAAGGAATGGTTTCATAGTGGTGCAATGCGTCCATTGAAGCGGCACAGGGCGCGCCGTATCGCATGAACCCAGCAATGGTTATGCCGCGCGTCGCGCGCTCTTATTGCCGTACGGCGCGGCGGGGAATTCGCGGCTTTCCTTGTTGAGCAGGAACGGAACGATTGCCATGAATGAACTCGACCTCTCCAACATTTACCGAAGTTACATTGCCTGCCTGAATCACCAGGACTGGGAGAAGTTGCCGCAATTTGTGCATGACGACGTCTACTACAACGACCGGCGAATCGGCTGTTCAGGATATCGCGCCATGCTTGAGAGCGATTTCCACGAGATTCCCGATCTACATTTCGACATCGAGCTCCTGATTGCCGATCCCGCGTATGTGGCGGCCCGCTTGCGTTTTAACTGCACTCCGAAGGGCATGTTTCTCGGCCTCGGCGTCAACGGCAGGAAAGTGACTTTCACTGAAAACGTTTTCTACGAATTTCGCGGCGAGAGAATCGGACAGGTATGGTCGGTTATCGATAAAGCGGCTATTGAAGCGCAATTGTAGCTACCGGGCAAAACTCGCGCTGCGTCACGGAGTCCTGTCGGCCGAGGTCTGTGTCAGGCCGCTGCCGAGTGCCTGGAACAACGCAGCGGTGTCCGTAAAACGGTTCGCCTGCGCGCGAGTTCGATCGATAGAACTCTGCAGGCACTGACGTTCGGCAGCCAGAAGAGCGAACTGACTGATGCCGCCTGCCGCATATTGACGACTCGCGATGTCGAGGCTTGCCTGCGCGTCCTCCGCGGCCTCGGCGCGCGCCTGCAATTCGCGCGCGTCGTTTTGCAGCGCGATGAGCGAGTCGGCCACTTGTTGCAACGCCTGAAGTACGACTTGCCGGTAGTTATCGAATGCGCCTTCATAGGCCGCCTCTGCCGCGCGTTTCTTCGCATGCAATTCGCCGCCGTGAAAGAGTGGCTGTGTCAGATTGAGGCCGATGTTCCACACGTTCAGGCCATTCACAATGTCGCCGATTCGTGTGCGTTCCGAGCCCATTCCGGCCGACAATGTAAATTGCGGATAGAGGTTGGCGGCTGCGACGCCGACATTCGCGCTTGCCTGATGCAGCAACGCCTCGGCCGCCATGATGTCAGGCCTCGTCCGGGCTAATGTAGATGGTAACGTGACGGGAATCTTGAGGGGCAAGTGCAGCGCATCGAAAGTGAGTTCGTCGAAATCCGCTTGTGACGGCGCTCTGCCGAGCAGAATGGCCAACTCGTGATCCGCGGCTGCAAGCTGTGTGGCAAGCGGCGGCAGTGATGCGCGCGTCTGCGCAAACAGTGTGCGCTGGCCGCGCACGTCGAGTTGCGAAACGCCTCCAGCGGCGAGACGCGCTTCCATGATCGACAGTTGATGGGCCTGTGCATCCGCAAGGCGCCGCGTCAGCGCAAGCTGCTGCTGCAACGATGCGCGCCGCACGACGGTGGCCACGATATTGCCCGCTATGCTCAATCGCGCGGCCTCCAGCTCATACGACGCGTAATCGACCTGTGCCATGGCTGACTCGAGTGCACGACGATTGCCGCCGAAGATATCAAACACATACGACACGCTGACCGATGCGCTGAACAGCGAAAACGGCCTGGGAGTTTCCACATGCGGAATACCGAACGCAGCAGGATCGACCTGTTGCCTCGCGCCGGAAAAGGTTGCGTCGATGTTCGGGAATTGCGTCGTTCCGGCAAGCACCGTGTAATTTTCGCGCGCCTCACGCAGCCTCGCGCGCGCTTCGCCGAGTGTCGGGTTGTGGCGCAAGCCTTCATCCACGAGACGGTTCAGCGCGTCGGATTCGAACTCGCGCCACCACATCGGTATGGGACGAAGCGCCGTCGCAAACCTTTGAGCCGCGCCCGCGGGGCCGTTGGATGTGGCCGTATGTTCGGGCAGGGTGTCTTGTGTGTAGCGTTGGATGTCCGGCGCGGCCGGTGTATGAAAGTCCGGGCCTGCTGCGCAGCCGCTCAAGACGATCGCGCACACAACAAGGAACGTTTTCATGCGTTTCTTCCTAGTCGAGTGTGCGCCGGTAAAAGCGCAGTGCAACCGCCATGACGATTGCAGTGAAAAGTGCCATGGGCCATACCGACGGCCATAGGTCCGTCCATCCGTCTCCCTTGAGCAGGATGCCGCGAATGAGACGATTGAAATAGGTTAGCGGCAACAGATTGCCGATGAATTGCGCCCATTGCGGCATGCCCGCGAACGGGAACATGAAACCGGATAGCAGGATATTCGGCAGAAAGTAAAACACAGTCAGTTGCATGGCCTGCAACTGGTTCTGCGCAAGCGAGGACAAGGTAATGCCCACGGTGAGATTAGCGGCAATGAAGAGCAGTGCGGCCAGATAAATCGCCACTGTGCTCCCGACAAAGGGCACATGAAACACGAAGCGCGTCGCGAGCAGAATGATCGACGCCTGAATCAGGCCAATGGCTACATAAGGCACGATCTTGCCTGTCATGACCTCGATGGGTAGAACCGGCGTGGCGAGCAGATTTTCCATTGTGCCGCGTTCGCGTTCGCGTGTAACGGCGAGACCCGTCATCATGACGAGCGTCATGGTGAGAATAACGCCCATGAGGCCCGGAACCACGTTGTACTGCGTGATCCCCTCCGGGTTGTACAGGTTGTGAACCTGCACGCTGAAGGCGCTTTGCCCGCCATTCAGGTGCGCGAGCGGGCCGATCATGTCCTTGTCGGCGACGGGCTGAACGAGATTGGGTAGAGCAGCAACGGCCGTGTGCGTTGCAGTGGGGTCGGTTGCATCGGCCTCGACAAGCAGCGCAGGGCGTTCGCCGCGCAGCAGTTTCCTTGAGAAATCGACGGGGACGTTCAGCACGAACTGCACGCGGCCTTGGGCGAGCGCGCGGCGCCCGGCTTCTTCGTTGGGCAGCGTTTCGACAATGTCGAAATACGCCGAGTTCGTCATTGCCGCGATAAAGCTGCGCGAAAACTCGCTTTGATCGTGAACGATGACAGCCGTCGGCAGATGTTTCGGGTCGGTGTTGATGGCGAAACCGAATAGCGCGAGCTGAACGATGGGCACGCCGACAATCATCGCGAAAGTGACGCGGTCGCGTCGAAGCTGAAGGAACTCCTTGAGTACTACGCTCCACCAGCGCGTCAACGAAAAGGCGGTGACTGCGCTCACGATCGCGCTCCGACATTGTCTCGCGAATGACTCATCAGATGGATGAACACGTCTTCGAGTCCTGTTTCTATTGGCTGCAGGCGCAGCTGCGTGCCGGCGGTGGCCTGCCTCAGCGCGCGCTCCAACGCTGCATGGTCGCGGCCGCTCGCATGCAGCGCGGAGCCGAACACGACGGTCTGATCGACACCCGGCATGGCACGTAGTTTCTCCGACAATTCGCTGAGACGTTCGCCCTGGATCGACCATGTGGCGAGGTCCTGCGAGTCGATCACTTCTTTCGACGTGCCTTGCGCGAGCAGTTTGCCGTATGCGATATAGGCGAGCTTGTGACAGCGCTCGGCTTCATCCATGTAATGCGTAGTCACCAGTACGGAGATGCCGCGCGCCGCGAGCCGATGCAGTTCCTCCCAGAAATCGCGGCGCGCTGTCGGGTCGACGCCCGCGGTTGGTTCGTCGAGCAGCAGCAGTTTCGGTTCGTGCAGCATGCATGCAGCAAGCGCCAGACGCTGCTTCCAGCCTCCGGACAGCGACCCCGTAAGCTGGCTGGCGCGGCTTTGCAGCCCGAGTGCTTCGAGCGATTTGTCGACGACCTCGCGACGGTTGCGCATCTGGTAAATGCGCGCGACGAAGTCGAGATTCTCGCGAATGGTCAGATCTTCCCAATACGAGAAGCGCTGCGTCATATAGCCGACATTGCGCTTGATCTCTGCACTCTCGCGGCGGATGTCGTAGCCAAGGCATGTGCCTGTGCCGGAATCTGGCGTGAGCAGTCCGCACATGAGGCGGATGGACGTAGTCTTGCCGCTGCCGTTCGGGCCGAGAAAACCGAAGATTTCGCCGCGCGCGACTTGCAATGACACGTCGTTGACGACATGCTTGTCGCCGAAATGCTTGTTCAGCCCGTGCACGTCGATCACATACTCGGGCGCAGTGGTTTTCATTTGAGCACCACCGCAACCGGCTGGCCCGGATGTAGTTTCGTTGCGTCCGCAACGGAGGTATGCGCTTCGATCAGGTACACAAGCTTCGCTCGACTCTCGTTGCTATAGATGACCGGCGGCGTGTACTCGGCTTTATTCGACACGTAAGTGATTTTGGCGGGCAAATCCGCTGCGCATCCGTCGCAACGTATCGACACTGCGCGGCCTGGTGCGAGTGCGCCGACCCGCGTCTCCGGCACAAAGAAGCGCACCTTGATGTTCTGCGGCGGCAACATCTGCACGACAGGACTGCCGGCCGGCACCCATTCGCCGCTGCGATAGAGCGTGTCGTAGACGAGCCCGTCGGCGGGCGCGTTCACGCGTTTCTGGTCCAGCTTCCACTGAGCCTGCGCGACGACGGCTTCGGCCGCGGCGGCCTGGGCCTGCTGCGCGCCGATCTGCTGCGAGCGTCCAGGCAAGCGCGCCACTTCCACCTGACTCGTGAGTTCGCGCACTTGCGCGGAGCGGGCGTCAGCGTTCGCGCGCGAATCGTCGAGCTGCGCTTTCGAAATGCCGCCCGCGCTGTACTGCGCCTCGTCGCGCGTGAGTTGCAGCGCCGCCTTGCGTGCGTTCGCTACAGCCTCTGCCAGTTGCGCGCGGTTGACGTCGACCTCCGGCACGCGCTTGCCGGTCTGGATGTCGGCCAATTGCGAACGCGCAGCCGCGAGTTGCTGCTGCGCCTCTTGCAATGCGGCGGTTTCGTCGACGGAATCGAGCGCGAAGAGCGGCGTGCCGGCTTTGACGGTTTCGCCGCGAGCTACTTGCAGCTGGGTGAGTTTGCCCGCGAGGGAAGACCCAAGATACACGTATTCGCCTTCCACATAGCCCTGGTATGCGTTCTGCTCGCGATGCGAGCATCCCGCGAGCAGCGCGCCGATGATCCACAGCCGTACTGGCCGCTTTGCCCAGTTGATGGAGTACTTCATTGCTTGTCTTCCACCCGGATGAAGTACAATGAAATATATGTGAATTCAAATTCGAATTCAAACTATTTTTCTGAGCCTTCACACCCTCATGCCGACGAAACGCGCGAGCACCCCTGCAAGAATGACGGACCGGGCCAAGGAGGCAAAAGCCGCGAGAACACCCACAGCGGCGGCGCGCACGATGCGCACGGAACATGCAAAGCAGCAGAAAGAAGTGAAGCAGCGCAAACAGGCGGAAGAATCAGGACGCGCAAAGCGCGCGAGCCGTCCCGACGGCGCGGCAACTCGCCAGCATCTGCTCGACATCGCAGGCCAGGTATTCGCGGCGCGCGGTTTCGCCGACGCCACCAGCAAGGAAATCTGCGAGCGCGCGGGCACGCCGATGGCCTCGGTGAACTACCACTTCGGCAGTCGCGAGGCGCTGTACGAAGCGGCGCTCGTGGAAGCGCACCGTCAGGTCGTGAGCCTCGACGAATTGTCGGCGCTGACAGAAGCGCCGGGCGATCCGCGGGACAAGTTGCGCGCGGTTATCTCGCGATTCGTGGGGCTTTCGGCCGGCCCAGGCGCGCCGTGGGGTTTCATGCTGATGCTGCGCGAAGTGCTGTCGCCGTCGCCGGCCATGCCTGCGCTCATCGAAAAGGCGGTGCGGCCAAAGGCAACTGTCTTGCTCGGCCTGGTCGGGGAAGTACTGCAGTTGAATCCGCATGAGCCGGCCGTGCAGCGAGCGTTGATGTTCAGCGTGCTTCCCTGCATCGCGTTGATGATTGCGCCGCGGCAGGTGCAGGCAGCCTTGCTGCCTGCCGTTGGAAAAGACAAGAATGCGCTGGTGGAAGACTTTACGCGCTTCGTGATGGCAGGACTCGATGCACTTGCCTCCGCGCATAGAGCACGTAAATAGCTCTACTGCTCGAATGCGATTTTGCGCCTGCGTAGCTCGCGCATGCCGCTGTTCAGGTGCGCACGTGCGCTTTCCTTGTCGCCGGCGCGCATCTGTTCATAGGTACGTTGCGCGACTTCGTGCGGCACCGCCTTGAGTGGGCGATTGCTATTCATGGCCTTGAGCTGGACTTCCGCCGCGCGTTCCAGGTAGTACAGGTCATCCCACGCTTCGGCAATGCTCTCGCCTGCGACCAGCACGCCGTGATTCTTGAGGAACACGATATTCGCGTCGCCGATTGTCTGCGCAATGCGGTCGCCTTCCGAGTCGTCCAGTGCGAGGCCGTTGTAGCTTTCGTCGACGGCAGTGCGGCCGTAGAACTTCAACGCCGTTTGCCCAAGCCACAGCAGCGGCGGACCCTCGAGCAGGCACAACGCCGTCGCATTTGGCATGTGTGTGTGAAAAGCGGCTTTCACGCGGGGTTTCAGCCGATGCAAACGCGCGTGAATATAAAACGCCGTTGCTTCGGGCTTGGCCTCACCGGCCACGACATGTCCGTCGAAATCGCAAATCAGAAGTCGCGATGCCGTGATCTCCGAGAACGCATAACCATACGGATTCACGAAGAAAAGATTGTCGTGTCCGGGCACGACCGCGGAAAAGTGATTGCAGATTCCTTCTTCGAAACCGTATTGCGCCGCAAGTTGAAAGCAGGCGGCGAGCTCAACGCGCGCCTCGCTGACGGCGTCGGATTCGAGTCGCAAGGTCGACGACGATTTCGCCGACCCAATGGAAGAAAGCGTGTGCGCCATAATGGATGTTCCTGAAAGTTACCAGCCGAGCGTAGCAAAAAGCAGAGGCACCTGATCGAGCGTAGAAAGCGTTGCGTCAGGCGTGTAATCGGGCAACAGCGTGCGGCCCGTTCCCCGATCGATCCATACGCAGCGAAAGCCCACGTCGCGCGCGGCCGCATGATCGAGGTGCGGACTCGCGCAAATATGCACGACTTCATCGCGCGTCACACCCAGTTGCGCGTGCGCGTAATCGAATAACCTTCGGTCGGGTTTGTATGCGCCCGCCTGCTGCGCGGTAATCACGCGGTCGATCAAGCCATCCAATTGTGCGACGTTGCCCGCAATGATGTCGTCGTCGGTATTCGACACAATGCACAGCCGATAATCATCTTGCTTGAGTCGGCGCAATGTGTCGACCACTTCCGGAAACGCCGGCATGGCTGAAATGCGATCCGTCAACGTGCGTACATCCTCTTGATTGCTCTCCAAACCGAGTTCGGCGAGCGCAAGACGCAGACCGGCGCCTGCCACTTCGCGAAACGACCGATGCGGCGCGGTCTGCTCCAGTGCGTGTTCATGCCGGTCATAAACCTCGATGACTTTCGCTGAATCGACGTTGTGACCGGTCTTTGTCTGCAGAATCTCGCGTACCGCCGCCTGCAGACCCTCGTCCCACTGGATCAACGTGCCATAGCAGTCGAACGTGAGCCAGCGTGGGCGTGCAGTGTTGTGCAATGACATTGAATGGGCTCCTGGAGTGATGGGTTCTGCGAATGGCGTCCAGATTAGGCGCATTGACAGTTATTGGAAAATTAAATTAACCTCTTAACGTCAGTTGCATCGCAAATAACGAAGCGAGCCTCTCATGCTTGATCTCGATCTCCTGAATACGCTGATTTGCGTCGTCGACGAGGGCAGCTTCACGCGTGCCGGCGAGCGCGTGCATCGCACGCAATCCACGGTGAGTCAGCAGGTGCGGCGGCTGGAGGAACTGGTTGGCCGCACCTTGCTGATGCGTGATCGCACGGGCAATCAGGTGACGGCCACCGAGCACGGCGAACTGCTCGCGCAATACGCGCGACGTCTGCTTGCGCTCGCGCAGGAAGCTCAGGACGCGCTGACAAGCGACGTAGCAGTCACGCCGCTTCGCATAGGCGTGCCGGAAGATTTCGACGCGCGCCGCATGTCGGCGATGCTGTCGGGTTTCGTGAAAACGAGGCCGGGCGTGCGGCTTGAAACGGTGGCCGGCATGAGTGCAGACCTGCAGCGCAGGCTGTCGGGTGGTGAAATAGAAATTGCACTGATCAAGCGGGAGCCGGGGAGCGGCGAGTGCCTCGCATCCTGGCCCGAGTCGCTAGTCTGGGTGCAAGGGGCGAATGCAGAAGCGCCGGAGCAGTCTTCCGACGAACCCGTTCCTCTCGCCCTCTTTCCGCAAGGCTGCGTCTACCGGCAACGTGCGATTCGCGGGCTCGACAAGGCCCATCGGCGTTGGCGCGTCGCATTCGGAAGTCACAGCCTGACGGGTATCCAGGCGGCGGTTTCTTCGGGCCTCGGCATTTCCGTTCTGCCCACCACAGCAATACTTCCCGAGCACCGCGTCTGCAGCGGCTTTCCGCCTTTGCCGCCGACAGAGCTCGCGCTCGTCAGTTCCGGCGGCGTGCTGAATGTACATCAACGCGCACTGGTCGATTTCCTTCTCGCGGAAATGAGTGCATAGAGCGGCCGGCAAAACGACGAGCCGGCCGCTAAGCGTTGTCGCCTACGACAGGTGATGCACTTCCTGCAATCCGAATACCGGCGTCGGGATACCCTCCATGCGCGCCTTCAGTTGCAAAGACAGATATTGTGAGTAATGTCGCGACTGGTGCAGGTTGCCGCCATGAAACCACAGCGCCTCCTGCCGCGTGGGCTTCCACATGTTGCGCTGTTCGCCTTCCCACGGCCCCGGGTCTTTTGTCGTATTCGAGCCAAGGCCCCACACTTTGCCGACCTTGTCCGCCACCTCGCGCGAGATGAGGTCCGCCGCCCAGCCGTTCATCGATCCGTAACCCGTTGCGTACACAACGAGATCCGCTTCGAGTTCGCTGCCGTCGCTAAGCAGTACGGAATGCTCCTTCAGTTCGACCACGTCGACGCCGCTTTTCAGCTTGATCTTGCCGTCGGCGACGAGTTCTGACGCGCCCACGTCGATGTAGTAGCCCGAGCCGCGGCGCAGATATTTCATGAAGAGGCCGGAGTGGTCATCGCCGAAATCGAGCATAAAGCCGCTTCTTTCAAGGCGCGCATAGAACTCGGCGTCGCGCTCGCGAATCGCATTGAAGACCGGAATCTGGAACTGATGAAGAATCGCATACGGAATGGATGCGAAGGTCAAATCCGCCTTGGCGGTTGTCATGCCCGCGGACACCGCGCGCTCCGAATACAGGTCGCCGAGTGCGAGATCCATGAGCGAATCGGACTTCACAATGTGCGTAGACGAGCGCTGCACCATCGTCACGTCGACACCCGCTTCCCACAACGCCGCGCAAATATCATGAGCCGAATTGTTGGCGCCGATCACGACGACCTTCTTGCCCTGATACGCGTCCGGCCCGGGGTGCTGCGACGAATGATGCTGCTCGCCCTTGAACACATCCATGCCCTTGAAACTCGGCATATTCGGTTTGCCGGACATGCCGGTCGCGAGCACGAGTTGCTTCGGCCGCAAGGTGATGGGCTGTCCGGCTCGCTCCACTTCGACGATCCATTCGCCGTTCGCTTCGTCGTAGCGCGCCGATTTGCACACGGTCGAGCCCCAGTAGTTCAGTTCCATGACCTTCGTGTACATCTCGAGCCAGTCGCCGATCTTGTCCTTCGGCGTGAAGACCGGCCAGTTGTCCGGGAAGGGCAGGTAAGGCATATGGTCGTACCAGACCGGATCGTGCAGGCAAAGCGTCTTGTAGCGCTTGCGCCATGCATCGCCGGGCCTTTCGTTCTTATCCACGATGATGGTGGGCACGCCGAGCTGCCGCAGCCGCGCACCGAGTCCAATGCCGCCCTGGCCGCCGCCGACGATCAGGCAATACGGTTCCTCCGACACGCCGAGCGCGTCGAGCTCGGCCTCGCGCCGCTCTTTCCAGCTCGTGCGGTCGCGACGCGCACCGTGTTCGGCGCCCATCGGCCGGCGCAATCCTTTGGGTTCCTCATGACCCTTGAGCTCGGCCATTGTGGTGAGCAGTGTCCAGATCCGGCCTTCCTTCAGACGGATAAAGCCGTTGCCGCGCGCGACGCCCGTTTCGAACGTGATCCAGCCTTGCGTCACGCCGTCCGTTTCCGTTGCGGGTTCGCCATCCGCGAGCCGAAGCTTCGACGGTTTGATTGCGCCCAACTGCGCGTCCAGCATCGCGGCAATCTGCTCGCGACCTTCGAGCGTCTTGATGTTCCAGGTGAACGCGACGAGGTCGCGCCAGTAGCACTCGGGCTGAAACAGGTCGACGGCAGCCTGCGTGTCGCGGCGTTTCAACGCGGCTTCGAGGCTTTCCAGCACATTGGATATGGCCTGATTCGCGGTGTTGGCAGACATGGTTGCTCCTCCATACGAAACGGATAGTTAAACTTCGGTGGGAATGCGGGTTCTGTGCCCGCTCAAGGAATCGCTACCGCGCCGCTAGCATTTGTGCGGCGGCAGGATGCGCAGCTTCGCGATGCGTCGGTACAAGGTCGCGCGCGATACGCCGAGCGCTTGCGCGGCCACGTCGGTACGCCACTTCGCATTGTTCATCGCGTCGACGATACGGCTGCGCTCGAGCGCGTCGCTCTCTGACATGACCGGCGTGTCGTGCGGCACGGTGTTGCCGCTCGTGGCGCTTCGCTCGTCCGGCGTGGCGCTGCTGCGTCTCGAGATGCGCGCGGCCGACGGTGGACGCACCCGCGCATAGAGCGGCGAGCCGGTTTCATTCACCCTCAGTGACACAAGACCGCGGCTCGACTTCGCATCGAACAGGCGCTCGGGCGCCACGTCGAAAAGCTCCGAAACGTGACGGGGCAACGCATGCAGGGCCGGCAGACATTCGCGCGCCCGCCGGTTCGCAGCAACGACGTGGCCGCATGCGTCTATGGCGATCAGAATTTCCGGCTGCGCTTCCACGTAATGCCGGTTGCGATGCGCGAGCAGTACCCAGCAATCGGCGGCGGCGTTCAGGAAGTAAGCGTCTTCGATCAGCAGCGCACTTTGCCGCACGATGTGATTGACGAGCCGCTGGCTTTCGCGATCGTCGGGAGAGCGCACGGCGGACGCATCCAGCACGCCGAGTAACTCGCCGTGCAAACCGAAGATAGGCGACGCGCTGCACGTGAGCGTGGTGAAGGCCGCGCGAAAATGATCGCTTCTATGCACGGTGATCGGCTGTCCGTCGAGCAGCACGGTCGCGACGCCGCAAGTTCCTTCCTCGCTTTCCGACCAGCACGAGCCGAGATACAGTCCCGCGCGCTTGAAGTCGTGGCGGCGATCCTTGTCGACGCGGTAGTCGATCGTCACGCCCTGTGCATCGGTCAGCATCACACAGTAGTCCGCTTCGCGCACCATCTCATGCAGGCGCGACAGACATTGCCCCGAGGCGCGCAGAAACGATTCCTCGCGATGCTGCACGTCGCGCAGTTCCGGCACCGTGAGGATGCGCGGGCCGGCGGTTGCGCCCGGATCGAGATGATATTGCTCGAGCGAACGCCTATACGACGACGCGAGCCGCTTGCCGTCTGCGCCGGGACGCTGCGTCCGTCCTTCGATGACGTTGCATATACGATCGATATGTCTCGTGGACGGAACGTAGGGCATGAGAAGCCTCCGGGCGAAACCCGCGCAAATTCAGCATGAATTCAGCGTGGATCAGGGTGTTGGAGACATTCTGCACTACGCTGCAGCGGGTGTCTCCGAAGCCTTTAACGCACGGTTCTTTTTTAGCATGGGCGAATCGGGAGATCACACTGCAGTGCACCATCGTTGCCGGTGAGAATTTTTTCTCAAGGGAGCGAGCGTGCTGCCTTGACGGGCATTGCCAGAGCGAAGAGGGTTCTTTTTCCCTTGAGGCCTTACTGCGCAACACATGGGATGGGCGCTTGACGAGGCGCGAGGCGATGGGCGCGCGCCGCGGCGTCGAGCGCGCGGATGCCGCCGGCAATATCCGCCGAGATCTGTTGAAGCGCTTTCCGGTGCCCGGCCACGAGCGCGTCGTTGCCCGCGCCGACCGATTCGCTCACGACGCTGCGGCATGTCAGCGCCGCATCTTCTGACAATGCTCGCACGCTCCACACCGCGTCGATCAGCGCGTGCGAGCCCGGCCACGATTCGAAACGCTGCACGCTCACGTGGACGCGATATATCGGCACACCCGCGGGGCGCGGAGAACGCGAGACGTCGAGCGTATCGAGCCGCTCTGCGAGTTCCTGCGAGAGCGCCAGACGGATTTCGTCGGCGGGCAACGAAGCCCAGCGGGTCTGCTCCAGTACATTGACGCGATTCGCGTCGGCCTGCACGACAAACGCGGTTCGCGCGACTTGCGCGGGCACGTCGACGGTGGCGACGTCGATCATCAACATCGGGGGCGCAGCGCTGCGGGTATGACTGGGCGGCACACCGCCGACCAGCGTGTAAAAGCCGCTCGGCGGCGACGAACATGCGCTGAGCAGGGCCAATCCGCTCAACCCGGCCCACGCCGCGAACACGGCGAGCGCCGCGAGCGAATTGCGCAACTGGGGCGCTTTCCCGTGATTTGCATGGGCGCTCATGGCTTGTCTCCTGTTTTGCCGCGCAGGAGCGATTCCGGATGACGCTCCAGATAATCGGCCAATGCATTGAGCGACTGCAGCGTGCGCGTCAGTTCCTGCAACGCCTGATGCATGTCGGACTGCATCGGCGAGTCCTGCCTGAGCGTCGCCTCAGCGGAACTGAAAGTCTGCTTTGCCGCTGCAAGCGTGTCGCGCGCCTGCGGCATCACTTCCGTGCTCAACTGTGCAAAGAGCTTGTCGGCGTTCTTGAGCGAATTGTTCAGGTTGTTGCCGAGCTGGTCAAACGGAATGCGTTCCAGCTTCTTCGCGATGTCGGCAATCTGCGTTTGCAATGCGTCGAGCGAATTGGCAATGGTCGGCAGTTCGAGCGGATCGCGGGCGGGGTCGAAGCTGACGGGCGCGGCCTTCGGGAAAATGTCGAGCGCGACATACAACTGGCCCGTCAGCAGGTTGCCGGTGCGCAACTGCCCGCGCAGGCCGCGCTCCACGAGATGCCGCAGCAGTTGCTGGTTTTCGGTCGTGCCGCGTTCGGGAACCGGTGTGCCGTGGGCGCGCCGCCTCAGGCGATCGGGATACAGTTCCAGCGTGACGGGCATCGTAAAGCTATGGGTCCCCGGATCGTAGTCGACGCCGATGTCCGTCACCTGGCCGAGCACAATGCCGCGAAAATCCACCGCGGCGCCCACCGACAAGCCGCGCAGCGACTGATTGAAATTCATCACCGCACGCACGGGCGTGCCGTCCGGGGCGCGCATCGCATCGGCTTCGTCGGACGCGAGGCGGAAGCTCGTGTGGTCCGCTGCCTGCGGTCCCGGCGCCTGACCAGGCGGCGCGCGGAACGAGAGACCGCCAATCAGGATGGACGTGACGGATTGCGTATTGACGACGAAGTCGTTGGAATCGAGCCGCACGTTCACGCCGCTTGCATGCCACCAGCGCGAATTGGTGCCGACGTACTGATCATATGGCGCGGCCACGAACACCTGCATCGTGACGCCTTTACCGTCCTTGTCGAGAGAAAGTCCGTACACCTGACCAACCTGCATGCGTCGGTAAAAGATGGGCGAGCCGATGTCGATAGAGCCGAGGGACTCGCCATGCAGCGTGAAGCGACGGCCCTTCTGGTCGCCGGTGACGGGCGGGGGCGCTTCCAGACCGACAAACGCGTTCTGTGCGTCGTTCGAGCGGCCGGCGTCCACGCCGATATAAGCCCCCGAAAGCAGCGTGCCGATTCCGCTGACGCCGCTTGCGCCGATTCGCGGACGTACCACCCAGAAGCGCGTGTCCTTCACCGCGAAGTCGTCGGCCTGCTTGCTCAATTGCACCGCCACCTCCACGTGCGAATGATCTTTTGAGAGCGTGATCGCTTTGACCGAGCCGACCACGACGTCTTTGTACTTGACCTGGGTCTTGCCCGGCTCGAGACCTTCGGCATTGTTGAAACTGATCGTGACCACCGGGCCGCGTTCGGTGATCGACTTGACGACAAGTGCGACGCCGATCAGCGCCGCGATCAGCGGCACGGCCCAGACGAGGGAGGGGAGCCAGCTGCGGCGCGGCTCGACGTCTGGATCGGGTGCATCCAGCATGGGGGAGTCTTCTCGCTTATTCATGGGGTGGCTCTATAGCGGGGCTGGACGTGGGCGGGCTTGCGCCTTCGACGTTGTCCCAGATCAGTCGCGGGTCGAATTGCATGGAAGCCAGCATAGTCAGGATGACTACACAACCGAAGGCGAGCGCTCCGGGGCCCGCGGTGATGACCGCAAGCGACTCGAAGCGCACCAGGGCGACGGTCAGCGTGATCACGAACACGTCGAGCATCGACCAGCGGCCGATGCGCTCGACCATCCGGTACAGCTTTACGCGCTCCATGGGACGCCATGTCGAACGGCGCTGCGCGGTGACGGCCAGTAACGCGAGGACGCTCAGCTTGAGCATCGGCACAAGAATGCTCGCGACGAATACGACAATGGCGAGCGGCCACGACCCGGAGGTCCAGAAATAGATGACGCCGCTGATGATCGTGTCGTCTTCCGAACCGACCAGCGACGACGTATGCATGACCGGCAGCAGATTGGCCGGTACATAGAGAATGGCAGCCGAGATCAGCAGGGCCCAGGTACGCGACAGACTGGCGGGATGGCGGGCGTGCAGGCGGGCGCCGCAACGCGTGCAGGACTGCGCGCCGCGGCCGGCCGCGCGCGGTGCGACGCGCGCGCAGGAGTGACAGACGAGCAGCCCGGCGTGGGAGGCGGTCAGTGTCTTCATCGCGCAGGACGCTGGTTGCGCCATGGACCGCGCGGCGCGACAGTCTGCCGAGAGTTGCTGCGGATGCCGCCAGGAGGTGCGGCGCGACGCGTGTGGATTTCATCGGCGAGGTCCCAGAGCGTGCGGGGATCGAACATCACGACGAGCACCAGAAGCAGCGTGAGCGCACCGAATGCGAACAGCGCCGCGCCGGGCACGACGTGCGCGAGGCTCACCATCTTCACGATGGTGACGAGCACGCCGAGCATGAACACTTCGATCATGCCCCACGGCCGCACGAACCGGATCGCGCGCAAAATGCGATTGAAGGCGGGCGGTACATAGCCCTGACGAACCGCGACCAGCAGGTACAGCAGCGCTGCGAACTCGGTCAGCGGAAACAGCACGGTCGAACAGAACACCATTGCGGCGACGAGTTGCATGTCCTGATTCCACAGCGCGACGAGCGCGCCCAGGAGGCTCGTGCGCGAGGTGATGCCGCCCGTTTCCAGTTCGAGGAGAGGCGAGCCCAGCGCGATGACAAACGTGAACAATGATGCAAGCGTAAGGGCGCATATGCCGTCGAGCGGGCGCGCCATGCCGCGAGACAGGACCGCGCCGCAGCGCCGGCAATACGCGCACGACTTGCCGCGCGCCCGCGGCTTGCGGAACAGCGCGTCGCACTCGTGGCAGGCAATCAGGTTGTCGTGATTCATAGGAACGTCGGCATCTGGTTCGGCGATGACTGCGGCGCACTGCCGCCATCGCCGTGCGTTGCATCACTCGCGATCATTCATGGCTCGACGGCCTGCCACGAACGATCCGGATCGAACGCTCTGAGTGCAGCGGCTCTTCGCGATGATTCGTAGCCGAGGTTCTTTTGATAAACCTGGCCGTCCTGATTAACGATAAAACTCATCACGCCGGTCTTGCCGTATTCGGCGGGCCAGGCAACGAGGCCATAGCCTTTCGCCAGCTTGCCGTTTTCCAGGTAATCCAGCGGCCCGCCTTTCGCGTGCGGACCCTGTGCGGTCAGAATACGGAAGTGATAGCCGTGATAGCCCTGCTTGCTGACTGAACCGATTTTCGGCATCGCGGCTGCGAGCGGGCCGAGCGGGCTTTGCGCTTCACCGGACGCGGTGGGCCAGTAGAGTCCGTCGCGTTTGCCCGGCGCGCTGATGAGGCGCTGCGCGAAGTGGCCGGTCAACGCGCGGTAGTCCCGTTGCGCATCGAGATAAGCAAGCGAGGTCTGGATCGCCGCGTGCTCGTTGCGGCCGATTCGCCGTGTGAGAATTTCGTCGCTGCCTGCGGCGGGATCGAAGCGCCAGCCGTCTGCTGCCTGCACGAGCGGAATGGGCAGCGTCCAGCCGCTCGTGCCGACCGACAGATGCTTGCTCGGGCGGCCGTGCAGCGGCGCGGCGTCGTCGATAATCCGATGGCCGGCAGCCCATGCGCCCAGGAACTCGTAGATGTCTTCCTCGCCGACGTCCTTCGACGGAATGAAGCGGTTGTAGTACTTGCCGAGCACCTGTTGCATCGCCGCTTGGTCGTTGGTGGCGAGCGCGTCGACGAATGCGGCGACGGCGGCGTCCGGCGTCGGGTAGACGGCCTGAGCGTGCGCCGGTGCAGTGCAGGCAAGGAGTGCCGAAAGCGCAACCGTGGTGCGGGCGAGGTGACGCGACAAAGGCAAAGCAGTGACTTTCGCGACGCTAGCGCGAATCGATTGAATGCGGTTCATGAGCGGCTCCTGGATGTCGTTCAACGTTGGCGGCCCAGATGGCGCTGGCCGCCGCCGCCCGCGCCGAGGCCGCCATGTGGCTGTGCTGCGGCTGGGCCGAGCGCGTTGCGTGGCTGTGCGCCGCCGGTGCCGAGACCGCCGCGCTCCTGTGCCCCACTGGTGCCGAAACGCCCGCGCTCCGGAGTGCCGCCTCCGCCCGAGCTCCCGCGCTCCTGTCCGCCGCCTGCGCTGAAGCCATTGCGCGCGCTGCTACCCTGCGCCTCGCGGCTCGCCTGCCCGCGCTGAATGTCCTGCCGCGCGGCTGCGCCGTTGCCGGCGCCGCGCAGCGCGTTGTCGCGATTCAGGTTTTGCGCGCTCGCCCGAACGTTTCCACCGTTCGTGCCGCCGTGCTGAATGCTTTGCAGGCGCTCGCTAGCGTTGCCGCCCAGATTCTGGCCAGTGCGGCTCTGCAACGCCTGCTGTGCCTGCGCACGAGAGGCCGAGACGTCACGCCCGCGGTACGCGTCGCGCTGCGCACTGCCCAGATTGGCGGATGCGTTGCGGTTGAACGTCGTGTCGCGGTTCCATCGTGCCGTGTTGCTGTTCACGTCGAGGCGCCGGTTCACGTTGATGTTGTTGTACCGGTTCACATTGATGTTGACGCTGTGGTTGTTCCAGTTGACGTCGCTCCACAGCGCGCTGGTGATGGCCACGCCAACGCCGAACGCGAGGCCGGCGGCGAGTCCGCTCGCGGCCGCATAGCCCGGAGGCGGCGGCACATAGACCGGCGGATAGGCGGGGTAGGGCCACGTTCCGTAGACCACCGTCGGGTTATATGTGGGCACATAGACGACCTGCGGGTTGGCCGGCACGATCTGGATGGTGCTCTCTTCGACGATGACCTTTTGCTGCTCGCTCGTCTTCAGATTGCCGGTTTGCTGCGCCTGTCTGCGCAAACGCTGGACCGAGTCCATCACGTCGTTTGGCTGCGCGAGAAAGGCATTGCCGAGTTGCGCGACCCAGTCGGGCTTGGACGCCACGGTGGCGAGCACCTGCGGAAACGCCACCAGCGACTGCACGCTCGGGTCCCACGATTCGCCTGCGACCGCTCTCACCGCGTCGTCGCCTTTCGTGTTCGGATGGGCGCGCGACCACGCCGCGGCGGCTGCGATGTCCTGCGGAAAGGTTGAGGCCATCAGCACCTGCGCGAGCAGCGCGTCGGGATAGAGCGCGATAGGCGCGCTTAACGAATCCAGCTGCTGATTGGATATCCTGGCGGCGGTCTGTGCCTGAGCCGCGGGACTCGCGGCATCGAGCACGGCCGGCAAGCCGGCCAGCACGGCAAGCGCAATAAGCGTTGCCCTCTGGTTTGCGCCTGAGCGTTTCACGATGAAATCTCCGTGTGTCGAAGTTGCATGTCTCGTAGGGGTGAGGGCGGGCGCCAACCCTCGTTGCGCGCCCGCATGAGCGTGGTGCGTGGCCCGGGGGGCGCGGCATGATAAACATCGGACTACGAAATGACGCGTGTCCGAACGGAATATCTGGAGGCGCTGGGTCGGGCTTTTATTGGAACCTCTATCCCCTTCAATGGCGAGATTATTAGCTCTTTTTCATGCGGAATTGCAATGCCTGAATAGAACAAATTCGGGTTGAAGTCGGCGAAAAGATCACCTAAGACAACGTCCCAAAAAATGACTTTAGGGCGATCAAATAGTGTTTGGAAAAAACGTATGTATACCTAATCATCGTCTTGCTTTTGGCCATGAGCTTTCCTATCTTCAAGGCGAGAGGGGCTTGATGACCCGCATCGTAGCGCAGGAATCGATGTCCGCGGTGTTAAGTAAAGCTGTTCGCGTTTAGTTGTATGGGGCTCCGTTGCGGCAAACCTGTTAAGTAGTATGCGTGGCGTATTGGCTGCGCAGGCAGCGCTTGGGTGGCGCTTAGATAGTGCTTAGATAGTGCTTAGATAGTGCTTAGATAGTGCTTAGATAGTGCTTAGGCAGCAATATCCAAAAGATCAGCTTTACTGAATAAAGGCATCAAATGAAGCGATTCGCCGCAGTGGTCCTGGCAAGCGCGAGCGTGCTTGCTTACGCTCAAAAACCGGCAACCTATCCCGCACATGGACAAAGCCAACAGCAGCAACTGTCGGATGACGGTGCGTGTTACGCCTGGGCGAAGCAGAGCACCGGCATCGATCCGGCTGTCGTCGCGCAGACGCCCGCGCCACCACCGGGCCCGACCGGCGCACGCGTCAGAGGCGCGGCGCGCGGGGCGGCGGCCGGCGCGATCGTCGGCGACGTGAGCGGCAATGACGCGGGTCACGGCGCCGCAGTGGGAGCGGCCGCGGGCGCGCTCGCCGGCGGGGCGCGCAGCCGTCAACAGCACGCGGCACAGGCGCAGGCTGCCGAGGCTTCGCAGCAATCGGCGATGAACACCTATTGGCGTGCGTACGGCGCGTGCATGCAAGGCAAGGGCTACACGGTCCAATAGCACGCGCTATGAAGGCAGTGACGCGGCAGAGCCCGCAAACGTCGAGCAAAGGCGAGGCGATCGGAGCCAGTCAGACTGTCGGCGCGATGCTCGAGCAACGTGAGTTACTGCGCCACGGAGGCAAGCAGCGACACCGGCACTCCGTGACAGCTTTCTGTCGCGACCACGGTGACGCCTGAGTTGCCGCCTGGCTTCACGCCGGTCTCATACGAAGAGAACTGCCTGTCGACGCGCACGAGGTTCAGCGGCCACGAGGCCCGCGAGAGCCGTTCATGTGCGATCGAGCCGACCCACAGCGGCATGGCGGACGTGCCGTTGTCGACTGCATAGCCGCTCGGCCAGAAGCGCAGCACGTCGCGCTGGTTGCGCGTGCCGCCCGGCCGCATGAAAACGAGCGACGAGGGCACGCCGTTGTTCAGCTTAGGCAACACGGGCAATGCGGTGGCGGGCACATCCGGCGAGGCGAGCGAGAGCAGGCTATGCGCGGACAGATCGGTGCCCTCCAGCCATCCTTCGTCGCGCAGTTGGCGGCGCAGCGATTCGCCGTCAGAGACCCATTGCAGCGTGAGCGGCTCCTTGCGGTCCCCGCCCATGTCCGAGCGATAGCAGGGCAGTTGCTTCCACACCGAATGGGTCCACTGTTGCTGCGTGACGTGCGCGAGCGGCAACGCAGCGGCGGCGCCGGGCGGAGCGGCCATCATCCCGAGACCGGATTGCACGCCCACGCTCGCGAGCACGACCCCCAGCATGATGGCCGGCATCCAGCGGCGCGCGGGCGGCGGCTCGGGGTGCCGCACGATCGCACTGAGCGCGACAATGGCGACCCACATATAGGCGAGCGCCGCGCCGCCGATCGCGTCCGACAGCCAGTAACCGCCGAAGTACACGCCCGCGAGCGCAACGAGGATCACGACGAGGGTCGTCACCGTGACGACGAAGACCCCTTCGAGCATGCCGACCCGCCTCGCGAGCAGAAAGGCGAGGAAGCCGTACACGATGACGGCGGCCGCCACGTGATTGCTCGGAAACACGTAGGCCTGCGTCATTAGCCCGTTGGGCGCGGCGCGCTGCATCGCCAGTTGCAGGGCGAAGATCAGCATCTGCGAAAAGACCACGGCCGCCAGCCAGTAGCCGATGGTGCGCCAGCGCCGCTCCCACGTCATCCACAGCGTGACCGCGACGATCAGCGCGGCGAGCGTGCCGGTGCTGCCGAGCGTCGCGAGGCCGGCGAGCACGGCGTCGCCCCACGGCGTACGCACCGATTGCATGAAGCGATAGACGGACTGGTCGACATGCGTGATGGGATCGCCCGTGATCACGTCTTCGAGAATCCCGAAAAAGAGTGCGCCGCACGCGAGCACGATCACCGAGGCGACGAGGATGCTCGTCGCGTCCGGTGCTTCGGGGTCGAGCAGCCTGCGCGCGGCACGGCCAAGCGGGCCAGGGTGGCGGCACGCCCAACTGCCGAGATGACGGCCGGCCGCATTCGACCACGCGTGGGCATGCGAAAGCAGGAGTGCCGCTGCGCGATAGCTGAGCCAGATGCTCGCCACGAGCAGCGCGAGAATCACAACGAGCCTGAACGACACCGCGCCGGCGAGCAGCACCGACGCGCCGAACACGACGCCTGGCAGGATATGCGCCGGCGCCCACAGCAGCGCGGACAGCACGTTCATCGCGTAAAAGCGCACGGGCGGCATGCCGAGCATGCCGGCGACGACCGGCACGATCGCGCGCAAGGGCCCGACGAAACGCGCGAGCACCACGCTCTTCGCGCCGTGCTTGCGGAAAAACCGGTAACCGGCGTCGAGGACTTCGGGATGACGGGAGAACGGCCAGAGCCTGACGATCCGGCTCTTGTAGCGGCTGCCGAGCCAGAAGCTCAAGCCGTCGCCGGCGATGGCGCCCGCTATCGCCCACGCGAGCACCCAGCCGAGGCCGAGCGAGCCGGTGCCGGTGAGCGCGCCCGCGAGGAACATCGCGGTACTGCCGGGAATGAACGTGCCGATGACGGCAACCGCCTCGAGAAAGGCCGCGAGAAACACGACCGTGAGCATCCATTCCGGATGACCGGCCAGTAGATGCAGGAGGTGGACGTACGCTTGCTCCATCGTGCGCGATCAGCCGTTTGGGCGCCGTTTTTGGCGTGACGACCGATCATAACGCGCACGCAGCAGTTCTATGGCTCGCTCAGTCTCATTTCTCGCGCGCCGGTGGTAGCCCGGTTCATACGCCGGTCCATACGCCGGTCCATACGCCGGGTCGCGCGAGAGCCGTCAAACGGTCAGGAAGCCGTGAGCGTGTCGCCCGAGACGTGCACGCGTTCGCCGATCTGCACGGGCGGTTGCGTCTGATAGTCGAAGTTGCGGTAGCTGCCGTCCTGCATGCGCACCTGAACCTGGTAGGTGGTCTGCTTGCGTACCGCGTGTTCGATGCCGTTGCCTGCCAGCCCGCCGCCCACCGCACCCGCGATGGTGGTCAGGATCTTGCCGCGTCCGCCGCCGATCTGGTTGCCGACCAGGCCGCCGGCAACCGCGCCGCCGAGCGCACCGAGACCGGTGGTCGGCTCGGGCGACTGCACCGTGTTGATGGCGACCACTTCGCCGCTATACGGGTCCGCGGGGACCGGCCGCGCCGCGGCGGGTTCGTTGGCCGTCTGGTAGCCGTCATTGCCGGCATATCGCGGCGCGGCCGTGCCGCCGCTATGCGTGCGATGAACCGGCGGCCTGACAGGCGCTGCGTGCGGGACCGGCTGTTGTGCCGTTTGCGCGATGGCCGGCTGCGGTGCCTGCGTCGCGGCTTCCTGCGCCCGCGGCGCCTGCGTCGCACTGAGCGCCCCGCTTGCGGTTTGGGCGGCCACTGTCGACGGTGCGGGCGACGGCTCGGTCACCGCATGCGAAGTGGGCAACAAGCCGGTCATGGCGGCGATCCCCGTCGCGCTTGCGAGGATGACGGCGACGGCCGCGCCGGCGATCAACGGATGGATACGGCTGCGCGGGGAAGTGCTGGTTGTGACGTTCGTGTTCATGGCGGACTCCGCGGGTAGATGCCTGCAATAACGCTCGCGCGAAGCGTCCGGTGCACGCTCCGCCCGCGCGCGTTTGTAAGCATTTGTACGACCTGCCACGGTGGCAAGCCGCGCGAGCGCCGACGCGGACAGAACCTGTTACGAGCGTGAACGAAGCCCGCGCCGGCTCGTCATACCGGGTGAGCAGCGCGTTATCTGACGGAGTGGAGCAATGAATATCGCAACTGGCCGTCTTGCGGCGGCGGTCATGATCACGGCGTGTCTGTCCGGCGTGAGCGGATTGGCGTGCGCGCAGACAGGCGGCAACCGCGCGGGCAATGGCGGCTTGAGCGCAGCGCCTTCGAGTGGAAACGCGGCGGGCGGCACGGGCGCGATCGGCTCGACGCTCAGCCCCACGCCGGGACTTGCGACGCCTGGCGGCGCGCTGGGCAGCGGCCCGGCCGGCGGCACGGGCCTCGGGCTCGGCGCAAGCCGCGTGCCCAATAATATGCGCGCGAACGGCACGAGCCTGAATCAGAACCCCGACCCGCGAGTGCCCAACCTGAGCGGCAGGTCCGCGGTGCCGCGCTAGGCAGACGTGCGTGCGCGGCGGGTCGGCCCGGGTCGGCCGCGGTCTGTCGCCTGAGCCCGGGTCGGCGGCTTAAAATAGTTGTTCCATCCACCGGTTCATTCGACTACAGGAAGCGCGCATGGCATACGGCGAGCACAACTACAAGGTTTCCGTGCAGTGGACGGGCAATCGCGGCAGCGGCACCTCCGGCTATCGCGACTACGGCCGCGATCATGTGATCGCTTCGGGAAGCAAGCCGGCCATTTCCGGCTCGTCCGACGCCGCATTTCTCGGCGACGCGAGCCGTTGGAACCCGGAAGACCTGCTCGTCGCCTCGGCGTCGGCCTGTCACAAACTATGGTATCTGCACCTTTGCTCGGACGCGGGCATCGTCGTGGTGGATTATCGCGACGACGCCGAAGGAACCATGCGCGACAGCCCGCAGCAGGGCCGCTTCTCGCAGATCGTGCTGCGCCCGCGCGTGGTCGTTCAGGCCGGTGCCGACGTGGAAACGGCGCGGCGTCTGCATCACGCGGCGCACGAGAAGTGCTACATCGCAAACTCGGTCAATTTTCCGATTCTGTGCGAGCCGGTGATCGAAACGCGCGCCAGCTGAGCGGCTGGCGGCAACGCGTGCGATAAGCGGGGCGCCGGCGCCGCCTTCAGCGATTGCCGTCGAGCAGCTCGCCCAGCAGTTCGTCGAACGCGGCCTGGGCGTCTTCGAGTTCCTGCAGCGCGGCGTCGAAGGTCTGCAGCGCGAATTGCGAGGGCTTGCCGCTGCCGGCCGGCGGGAACTGCGACTGCAACGACGCAAAGGCGCTTTTCACCCGCTGCGTCGCGGTCAGGACGCGCTCCATGGCGGCCGTTTCTTCTGCGCGCGCTTTTTCGTGATCGATGTTGTCCATGGGAACTCCGTGTTCGTCGATGCGGCTCGCGCCGCGTGAAATGGCGTGACTATGCCACGTTCGCGCTCACAACAGCGGCAAGCCGCCGTCGGCCTTCACTTCGCGCAACGATAACGCCGACTCCACCGACGTCACGCCCGGCAGGCTGCGCATCTGGTCGCGCATGAACGTGCCGTAGTCGTCGAGGTCGCGCGCCACCACTTGCAGGATATAGTCCGCGCTGCCCGACACGTTATGACACGCGATGATGCGCGGGATGGCCTGCACCTCGCGCTCGAAGCGGTTGGCGAGATCCTTGTCGTGCACGGCAAAGCGCACAAGCACGAAAGCGACCACGCCGAAACCGAGCGCCGGGCGCGCGAGCACGGCGCGGTACTGGCCGATGTAGCCGTCGTTTTCGAGGCGCTTCAGGCGCCGCGCGCAAGGCGTTTCGCTCAGGCCCACGAGTTCGGCGAGCTTCGCATTGGACATGCGGCCGTCTTTCTGGAGCGCGGCGAGAATCGCGCGGTCGATCTTGTCGAGGTCGGTTGACATGGGCGGGCGCTTTGGGTGTCGTGGCGAAAATCGGTCGAAAACGCGGCCATATTAGCGCATTCCTCCATTTCTGGTTCCATGAGACCGGAAATTCGCCAACAAACCCTCCGCCGACGATAGCAACATAGAGCCCTGAAACAAGGAGGCTCACATGATTTCCGCACACTTGCTCGCTGTCTATATCGCCGCGCTGCTGGTCGTCTACGCGATACCCGGCCCGGACATGGCGCTGATCCTGCAAACGAGTATCGGGCGCGGCGTGCGCAGCGGGTTCGCGGCCGCGTGCGGGCTCGGCGTGGCGCGCGCGACCCACGTGACGCTGTCGGCTTGCGGCGCGGCCGCGCTGCTTCGCAACGCGCCCTGGCTCTACGACGTCGTGCGTTACGGCGGCGCGGTTTATCTCGCGTGGGTCGGCATTCAGATTTTCCGTTCGCCTGTGTTTGCGCTGCCCGACGCCGGCGCAAAGCGCGCTGAGTCGGCCGATGAAGCCGGCTCGACCGGGCACGCTTTCGGCGCGGGCGTGCGCCAGTTGCGGGCTGCGTTCGTCAAAGGCTTGTTGACCAATCTGCTGAACCCGAAGGCGCTGCTGTTCTGCTCCGTGCTGTTGCCGCAGTTCCTGCGGCCGGAGGCGGGACCGGTCTCGTTGCAGATGATCGAGCTCGGTTCGGTGCTGCTTGCCGTCGGCATGTGCTTCGACCTTGCCTATGCGGTCGGCGCCGCGCGCATTGCGCAATGGGTGCGCGCGCATCCGCTTGCGCAGACGCTGCAGCGCTGGACTTTCTCCGCGGCGCTGATCGGCTTTGCAGTGCGGCTGTCGCTCGATTGAGCGCGTGGCCGGGCTGGCCGTGCCGATAGCATGGGGCGGCGCTATTGGTTCAGCTTGCGCTCGCGGCGCGAGCGGTCGTCGATAATTTTTTTGCGGTGCTTGTCTTTCATCTTCTTCCAGCTTTTGCATTCGTCGCGCGTGCGCAGGCAGCCGATGCAGTAGCCGGTTTCGCTGTCGAATTTGCAGATGTCGATGCAGGGCGATGCAGTGCTCATGTCGGGCAAAGGGGTCGTGAACGGGTGAGACGTGCCGCGACTGTCGCACAGCCTCGACTCGTGCGCCAGGTGATTGTGTTAATAAGGGCGATAGCGCGCCGGCCTGCGCGCGCGCCGTCGCGCGCGGCCACACCAGGAACACACATGACTTATCGCCGATGAAAACCCTGCTGCTTTACGCGATTACCGCCGTTGCCGAAATTCTCGGCTGCTATTTGCCGTGGCGCTGGCTGAAGGAGGGCGGCCCACTCTGGCTGCTTCTGCCGGGCGCGCTCAGCCTCGCGCTCTTTGCCTGGCTGCTCACGCTGCACGGCACCGCCGCCGGCCGCGTGTATGCGGCGTACGGCGGCGTGTATGTGGCGGTGGCGATTGCCTGGCTGTGGTGCGTCGACAAGGTGCGCCCGACGCTCTGGGACGCGGCCGGCGTCGCGGTGACGCTGGCCGGCATGGCGATCATCGCCTTCCAGCCGCGCGTGTGACGGCTGCGCTTACTTGAGCCCGCCGAGATAGTCGAGCTTGCCGAGTTCCACCCCGTTATGGCGCAAGATGTCGTACGCCGTGGTCACGTGGAAGAAGAAGTTCGGCAGCACGAAACCGAGCAGATACGACTGGCCCGTGAACTCGATCGGGCCGGTGCGCATTTTCAGCGTGATCGCGCGTTCCTCGGATCCGTCGATCTGCTGCGGGCTGAATTCCTTCAGATAGTCGATCGTCTTTTGAAGGCGGGCATGCAGCTCGTCGAAGGTCTGCTCGACGTCTTCGTATTTGGGCGCTTCCACGCCCGCCAGCCGCGCGGCGCAGCCCTTCGCGGTATCGCTCGCGATATACACCTGACGCACGAGCGGCAACATGTCCGGCGCGAGGCGGGCGTTCGTGAAGACCGACGGTTCGATCTGCTTCGCGGCGGCGTGCGCCTGAGCCTTCCCGAGGATGGCTTGCAGATTGGCGAGGCCGCGGATCAGCACGGGCAGTGATGCTTGATACATCGAAATTGACATGGGGTTCCTCGGATTCTTCGATCGTGCGCGCACGACGCGCGCGAGGCAATGTAACGGCGCAATGGCCGCTGCAGCATCATAGCGGAGCGCTGCGGACTGTGCATGAGACGGCCGCCGCATTAGCCATTCGGCCGACTGCCGCGCATGCCGGAACTGTGGTCGAATGCATGGGTCCGAAGGTTTGCGCAGTCGTGCGCGCAGCACCTTGTAATAGCTGTCGTCGGTCAGCGAGTGGATGGGGCGCCCGCGCCGCTCCGCGTCGCAGCCGGCGCCGTCATGCCAGGAGGAGAACCGATACATGGCCACCAAGCACCCGCTGCCCGGAAGCGAGCGAACGGTAGAACAAGGTTCGAAATTGATCGGAGCCTGCGATCCCGCGGAGAAGATCGAGGTTTTCGTCATGCTGCGCCGCCAGCAGCAGGCGCAGTTCGACGCGCTCATGAGCCGCATCGAGGCCGGCGACCCCAACGTGCAACCGCTGTCGCGCGAGGCATTGGCCAAAGACTATGGCGCCGCGCCCGGCGACATCGCCAAAGTCAAGGCATTTGCCGCCGCGCATGGACTGACGGTGGTGCGTGAGGACGCGGCCGCGCGCTCGGTGTTGCTGTCCGGCACCGTCGCGCAATTCCAGAGCGCATTCGAAGTCCGGCTCGACAAATATGAGCACCATACGGCCGGGGAATTCCGCGGCCGTACCGGCGCGGTCAACGTGCCGGACGATCTGCATGGCGTTGTCGAGGCGGTGCTCGGGCTCGACAACCGCCCTCAGGCGCGGCCGCACTTTCGCATCCGGCCGCCGTTTAGCGCCGCCCGAACGCACCAGGCTTCGTTCACGCCGCTGGAACTGGCCTCGCTCTACCAGTTTCCGCAAGGCGACGGCGGCGGGCAGTGCGTCGGCATTATCGAGCTGGGCGGCGGCTACGATCCGGCGGATCTCAAATCCTATTTCGCGAGCCTCGGCGTGCCCGCGCCCACGGTCAAGTCCGTGAGCGTCGATCAGGCGCGCAACGAACCGACCGGCGATCCCAACGGGCCCGACGGCGAAGTCACGCTCGACATCGAGATTGTCGGCGCAATCGTGCCGGGCGCCACGATTGCGGTGTATTTCGCGCCGAACAGCGATGCCGGTTTTATCGACGCGGTGAGCCGCGCGGTGCACGATACGGTCAACAAACCGTCGGTGATTTCCATCAGCTGGGGCGGTCCGGAGTCGATCTGGACGAGCCAGTCGCTGGCGGCGTTCAACAGCGTGCTGCAAAGCGCGGCGGCGCTCGGCGTGACGGTGTGCGCGGCGTCGGGCGACAGCGGGTCGAGCGACGGCGCCGGCGGCGGCAATCACGTGGATTTTCCGGCGTCGAGTCCCTATGTGCTCGCGTGCGGCGGCACGAGCCTGAGCGCGTCGGGCAGCGCGATCACGCACGAGGTGGTCTGGAACGACGGGCCGCAAGGCGGCGCGGGCGGCGGTGGCGTCAGCGCCGCGTTTGCGCTGCCCGCGTGGCAGGATGGCCTCTCGGTGGTGTCGTCGGCGGGCGGCAAAAAGCCGCTCGCGAAGCGCGGCGTGCCGGATGTCGCCGGCGACGCTTCGCCGCTCACGGGCTACACGGTGCTCGTCGCGGGCACGCAAACGGTGGTGGGCGGCACGAGCGCCGTCGCGCCGCTGTGGGCAGGGTTGATCGCCCGCATCAACGCGGCCCGAGGCGCGAGCGCGGGCTTCGTGAATCCGAAGCTGTACAAGGCGGCGGGCGCGTGCAACGACATCACGCAGGGCAACAACGGCAGTTTCGCGGCATCCGCGGGCTGGGATGCCTGCACGGGACTCGGCAGTCCCAATGGTCAGAAGGTGGCCGCCGCACTATAGTCGGCAGGAGGGTCGGCAAGGAGGTCGGCAACCAGCCCGGCAACCCCTTGCAGTACCGGCACAAGACGTGAACGTACCCATGGAGCGATCATGACAAGCACAGAGCCAGCGTCCGTTAGTCCGCAGTCGCCGCACAATTCAGAAGCTTCCGCGAAACCCGCCGCGCCTCACGGCAAGCGCAAGGCGGCCGATCAACCTTTCTTCGATCCGGTCGCCTACGGTAACGGGCCGGACGATTCCGTCACCGCGACCGACGAGAGCGCGGCGATCACGCATCACTCGGTCACGATAGGCGGCAAGAAGATCGATTACACCGCGACGGTCGGCCATCTGGTGATCGTCGACCCGAGCAGTTCGGAGCCGGCGGCGCGCATGTTCTACGTCGCCTTCACGCAGGACAACCAGAAAGAGGAAACCCGGCCGCTCACGTTCTTCTATAACGGCGGGCCGGGTTCTTCGGCGGTGTTCGTGCTGCTCGGCTCGTTCGGGCCGCGCCGCATCAAGACGTCGATGCCGAACTTCACGCCGCCCGCGCCCTACACGATCGAGGACAATCCGGACAGCCTGCTCGACCGGAGCGACCTGATTTTCATCAATCCGGTCGGCACCGGCTATTCGGCGGCGATCGCGCCGAAGAAGAACCGCGACTTCTGGGGCGTCGATCAGGACGCCGATTCCATTGCGCAGTTCATCAAGCGTTTTCTGACGAAGAACAACCGCTGGAATTCGCCCAAGTATCTGTTCGGCGAGTCGTACGGCACGGCGCGCAGCTGCGTCGTCGCATACCGGCTGCACGAAGGCGGCGTCGACCTGAACGGCATCACGCTGCAGTCGTCGATTCTCGACTATACGCAGGCTGGCAATCCCGTCGGCGCATTGCCCACGGCCGCCGCCGACGCGTGGTATCACAAGAAGCTCGGTGTCGCGCCCCGGCCGACGGATCTCGGCGCGTTCGTCGAAGAAGTCGCCCAGTTCGCGCGCACGGACTATCTTGCGGCGCTGCGCAAATTTCCAACCACGGATTCGGCGACGGTCGAAAAGCTCTCGGAATACACCGGCATCGACAAGACGACCTTGCTTGCGTGGAGCCTCGACATTGCGTCGTACGACAGCCGAGGCAACTCGCTCTTTCTGACCACGCTGCTGAAGTCGCAAGGTCTCGTGCTCGGCGCGTATGACGGCCGCGTCACCGCCATCGGCACCGGCATTGCCGGCAAGATCGACCCGAACTCGGGCGGCAACGATCCGACCATGACCGCGGTGTCGGGCGTCTACACGACCATGTGGAACGTCTACCTGAACGAGCAGCTGAAGTACACGTCGAACTCGGCCTTCACGGACCTCAACGATCAGGCGTTCCAGTTCTGGGACTTCAGCCACATCGACCCGACAGGCGCGCAGAAGGGCGTGGACGACAAGGGCAACGTGATCCTTTATACGGCCGGCGACCTGGCCGCGGTCATGGCGCTCAATCCCGATCTGAAGGTGCTGTCGGCAAACGGCTTTTACGATTTCGTCACGCCGTTCTATCAGACCGTGCTCGACTTGCAGCAGATGCCGCTGCTCAGTCAGCAGGTTCGGCAGAATCTGTCGGCGCGCTTTTATCCGTCGGGCCACATGGTTTATCTGGACGGCGCGTCGCGCACGGCGCTGAAGGCCGATCTCGCGAACATGTACGACTCGGCGGTGGCCAACACCGAAGCGCTTGGCCGGATTCGGGCGCTTCAGGCGCGGGTCGCGCATTAGCGGGCAGGGCAGGTATCCACGGCGGCAGCGGGTCGCCGTGGAGTTCGTGGAAAGCCCGTTAAGACGCACGCCGAAGCTGCGCTTAACCGGGCTTTTTTTACGCATGCCTCGTGGATATGTTTTAATTGTCTTGCGAATTGAACTACTGCGCGCCTTGAGAGGCGCGCCGACGAATGAACGCAGGCATTGCAGACAGGCGTCGCAACGGCTGTTCCGGCGACCACAGCGGCAGTATCTTTCGACCCTATTCACCGGCGGTGAGGCTACGGCGCGCGCATGTTTCGCTTCTGCTGGGTTTGAGCGCGCTCGCGGCGTTGCACGTCTGCGCGGCGCACGCACAGCACGCGGGCATGCTCGACGAGCGCGTGACCCAGCAATCGATCCGCGAGACGATATGCCGGCCGGGCTATGCGAGCGCGGTGGCGCCGCCGTTCGATGAACTCATGGCGCATAGGGACCGCATGCTCGCCGAGCGCGGCATCGACGCCGACGACGGCGCGGACTTCGCGCTCGATCGGCGGGTGCCGGTGGTGCTCGGCGGTTCGCCGGATGCGCCGTCCAACCTCGGCCTTCTGCCTTGGGCGGGACGCCAGGGCGAGCGGCGCAAGGCGCGCGCGGCGGTCATGCTCAAGCGCTGCGTCTGCGAAGGCAAGCTGAGCCTCGCTGAAGCGCAGGCGGCGATCGTCGGCGACTGGTCTGTGGTCTATTCGGGATTCAGCCAGGCGTCCTGCGACATCAGCCGGCTGGACGTCGCGACCGGCGCGGAGAACCGGCGTCGAGCGGAGCGCAGTACGTCTCCGTAAGGTCGCGGCGCGGCTGTGAATGTGCTGTCCCGAGCCGTGAGCCGACTGGCTCCGGCGCTCTCACGCTCCAGCAACGCGCGTCCGCGTTCAATTGCCGACCACACTCATTCCCCGGAGAATTACCATGTCCCATTCATCTCTTGCCGCCGCGACTCTGGCCGCGCTGACGTTGGCGGGCGCAGCCGGCAGCGTGCCTGTCTTCGCCGCCGAGTCCGCCCATTGCGGCACGGCCGAAGCGCTGCGGATCCGCGGCGACGTGCCCGCCGCCATCAGCTTCGACGTGTATCGCCAGTTGCGTCCGCTCAATGCACAACGCATCGCGCTTTTCCAGTCCGCAGGCGAAGTGAAACACCTGCCGGACGGACTCGCAGTGTGCGAAGTCGCTGACGACGGCGTGGACGATCCCTCCGCGGTCCTGGTCGAATTGCCGCAGGGCAAGAACGCGTGGTGGGTCAGCGCGGCCAATGTACAGGACGCCGACTGACGCTCGCCCGCTGTGTCCGGTTTTTCCATCGACGGCATGAGTGCAACGAACGGCGGCGCGCCGCGAGGCCCGCTTCTTGCGGCCGGACTCCGCGTGTAACGAGTCGGCGGCGCCGCAGCGCTCAGACAGCATCGGCCGGCAGGGAGCCTCGCTGACGAACGGACATCGCGTGGTTCGGGTACAGTGCAGTGATCCTCCTCGAATGCATGTTTGCCGTTCTGACGCCGCGTCGCATCGCATGTACGATTGCCGGTGACTACCCTCGCGCAGGGCGCGGGCGGGCCCACCGAAATACGGAGATTCCAAATGATTGCTTTCTACCTGTCATTGGCCGCGCTCGGCGCGGCGGGCGCCGCATTCATCCGCGAACTGGCGGTCGCACGGGCTAAAGAGCGCGCGGGATTGCGCCCCGCGCGCGTGCGCGCCGACAGGCGCGGCAGCCGTCGAGGGTAGGCCGCATGAACCTGATCGTGCGCAACATCGCCCCGTCGTGCAGCGAGCAGGAGGTGCGCGAGTTCCTTATGCGCGAGCTCGGGCATTACGCGCGCAACGTCGAAGTGATCGACGCCGGCAAGCCCGGCGCCTACGCGACTGTGGAACTGGACGCGCAAGTGCCGTATGTCGGCGAAGTCATCGCGCGGCAGATTCACGGCAAGCACCTAGGCGGCGTGGCGCTGGAGGCAAGCGCCGATCTGTTCACCGACGACCCGCCGCCGGCTCACTAGGCGCCACTATCGGGGCCGAGGGCGGGGGCCCGGCGCTCAGCAGCCGAGAGGTCCGAAGCCCCAACGCCCCAACGCCCCAAGCCCCAAGCCCCAAGCCCCAAGCCCCAAGCCCCAAGCCCCAAGCCCCAAGCCCCAAGCCCCAAGCCCCAAGCCCCAAGCCCAACGCCTCATTCCCCCGCTGCCGGCTGCGGCCAGTCGAACGGCGTGTACGGCAGCGCCCGTTTATGCCGCGTCGCATGATAGAAACGCAAGATGATAGTGCGCGCCTCGTCGCTGACCGGCTTGCCTTCGAGAAAGTCGTCGATCGTCTCGTACGGAACGCCGTAGGCATCTTCGTCCGGTCGTTGCGGACGCAACGCTTCGAGGTCCGCTGTCGGCACCTTGTAGGCGAGCGCGTCGGACGCGCCTAGCGCCTTCGCGACCGCGCGCACGCGGCGCTTGTTGAGTCCAGCGAGCGGCAGCACGTCGGCGCCGCCGTCGCCGAACTTGGTAAAAAAGCCCATCAGCGATTCGGCGGCGTGGTCCGTGCCGATCACGACGCCCGTGCGCGTGCTGGCCACGGCGTACTGCGCGATCATTCTTTGCCGCGCTTTGATATTGCCGTGCACGAAGTCTTCCTGCGCGTCGTCGGCAAACGGCAGGCCGCTTTGGTGCAGCGACGCGAGCATGGCGTCGGCGGCCGGCTTGATGTCGATGGTCAGCGTCTCGTCCGCGCGAATGAAGGCGAGCGCCTGCTGCGCGTCCGCCTCGTCTTTCTGCGCGCCGTGCGGCAGGCGTATCGCGATGAAGCGGGCATCGTAGCGTTCGCCGCGCAGACGCTCGACGGCCAGTTGGGCGAGCCGCCCGGCCGTCGTCGAATCCACCCCGCCGCTGATGCCGAGCACGTAGCTCGTCAGGCCATTGCCACGCAGGTAGTTCGCGAGAAAAGACACTCGACGCTCGATCTCCGAGTGGGCGTCGAACCCGGCGGTGAGATGCATTTCCGCTGCGATGTCTGCCTGAAGCGCGGTCGGATCGGTCTGCTTCATGGTGCTGTTGCTCCTTGCATCGCGGATGCAGTATCTGACACAGGTCTGCCGCCACGTGAGCACGTAGCGGACCCGCCTGAGCGCAATCGACAGATCGCCATGCGCTGCGTAACATCTCCGGTTCCGAGCGCCGCATCGACCTGCGAGCAGCCCATAATAATCACATCAGTGCGAACCCGCGATGAACGACTTCGAGCGGCCTCGCCCGCCTGTATTGAACTGCCTGGCTTCCACACGAATCGCGCGGCGAATGAGCTTCCTTATGCAATGCGCATTGCGACGGCCGCGCCAGCCTTGCGCAGGCGTGGATGCGTTGCGCCTCCTCGCGCGCGCACCGGCTTCAGCGCTCGCGCGTTTCCTTTGCTTCGCCGCGCTCGTTGTGCCGGCTTGCGCGAGTCTCGCCGTCACTTCCCCCGCGGCGGCGAGCGGGGCGGCTTCTTCCGGCGCTGCTCCGTCCGTCGGCTCGTCCGGCAGGCTCACGGTCGCCGCACCCGACGCGGCCGGCGTCGTGGACCCGCGCCGCGCGCTGGCGCTGCACGATGTGTTCGTGCGGCAGGTCACCCGCCGGCTCAACGTGCCGGCCGGCGAGCAGAGGGCGTACGCCGGCCGTCTCCAGGCGGCGTTGCGCGAGCACGCGCTCGGCCAGCTGTCGGGTGAATACGTCGTGATGGTCGACCGCAACGCCAACGTGCAGGCGCTCCTCATCTACTTTCGCGCGACGCCCGCCGACGCGTGGCGGATGATCGGCGCGTCGCCCGTGTCCACCGGCCGGCCCGGCGAGTTCGATCATTTCGTGACGCCGCTCGGCGTCTTCGAACATACGCCCGCCAACATGGATTTCCGCTCCGAAGGCACGGAGAACGAGAACCACATCCGCGGCTACGGCAAGCGCGACATGCGCATCTTCGATCTCGGCTGGGCGCAGGCCGAGCGCGGCTGGGGCAAGGGCGGCGTGTCGCAGATGCGCTTCCAGATGCACGCCACCGATCCCGAGCGCCTCGAGCCGCTGCTCGGCGTGCGTCATTCGAAAGGCTGCGTACGGATTCCCGCGTCGCTGAACACGTTTCTGGATCACTACGGCATTCTCGACGCGGAATATGCGGCGCTCGTCGATTCAGGCAGATCGCTGTGGGTGTTGAAGAGCGATCGGGAAATCGTGCCGTGGGCAGGCCGCTACATCGTCGTGGTGGATTCTGAGCGCAGCGCTCGTCCCGCGTGGGCACCGGCGCCGGGTGCGAAGGCGCATGCGAAGGTGCCGGCGGGGTCCGACACGGCGGACTGATCGACAGACTGCTTGACAGACTGCTTGGCGGACTGCACACGCCGCCGCATTGCGTCAGCCGTTCAGCGCATCAGCAACACCGTGCCCGCGCCGACCATTCCGCCGCAGAGCACGCATGCCCACAACAGCGCGCGCGTGCGTCGATATTCGCGGCCGAGTTCGGCAAGCAGTTGCGCGTTCTGCCCCGGCGTGCGCGCGCGATCGTGCTCGTGTTGCAAGTAGCGCACCGCCAGTTGCGGCACCCGCGGCAGCATGTGCGCAAGATGCGGCAGCTCGCGCGAAATGCGCTTGAACCAGCCGCGATGATCGATGTCGCGCCGCGCGATATCCCCGAGGACGCGCCGCGCAATATTCCATGTGTCGACACCCGGATGGAGCGCGCGCGCCAGCATCTCCGCCTGCTCGAGGGAGCGCTGCGCGGTGGCAAGGCTGCTCGCCACCGCGCCGTCGAAGGGGTGCACCGCGTACAGCAGATGGTGGAACAGCGAGCCCGCCGAGCGGTCTTGCGGGGCCGCGGCGAAGTGCGCTTCCGCACGCGTGCGCAATTCCGCTTCGAGCAGCTCGGCGCGGGTGTCGTGCGGCACGTGCCCGGCGTCTTTATGCAATTGCGCGAGGCGGCCGTAGTCCTGCTCGAACAGCGCGGTCGCGCCGTGCACGAAGAACTCGCGCTCGCCGGTCGACAGGCTCGACATGATGGAGAACTCGGCCAGCACGAGACGCCCGAGGGAATCCGGATCGATGCTCACGCGTACGCGCCGCGCGTCGAGCGTGGCATGGAAGAAGCCATGCTCGAAGGCCTGTTCGGTCACCACTTCGACAATATGCGCGGCGAGCGGCGCCAGTTTCACGTGATGTGCACGCAGGCCGCTCAGGTCGCTTGCCGGCAAGGTGGTGATGCGCTGCACGGTCAACGCATGGTTCGTGCACAGGTCCCAGATCACGTCCGGCACGACGAGGCGCGAGTCGCCTTCGAAATGGTGGCCGGTCTGGCTCAGGTTGGCCGCTTCGGCGCGCAGATCGAAGCGGCGCAGGAGGTCGTCGGTAAAGGTTTGGGCGAGCGAGCGCAGCCGCAGACGGCGCGCCGTGCCCGACAGCTTTTCGAGCCAGCGCGCGACCCAGCGCAATAGCGCGAGTTCGTCGCCGATCTGCTGCAGCTGGCCGGCGCGCAGCAGCTTGATCGCCACCTCGCGATGACCGTTGATCGGCGCGATGAGCCGCGCGAAATGCGTCTGTTCGGCGAAACCGCTTTGCACCGGGACCGGGTCCACCGCGCTGAACAGCGTGGCGAGCGGGCGGCCGAACGCGCGCGCCAACGCTTCCTCGGACTCGCGCGGCGGCAGCGGCGCTTCGAGGTGATCGATTGCGTCGATGGCGTCGTGCAACGTCGCGTTCGCCAATTCCGGATGCTCGACGAGCGTGGTCGCGAAGCGGCCGGCCAGCGGTCCGAGCGCCGGCAGCAGGCCGTGCACGCTGCGCGCGCTGTCCGCCGACGCATGCACGCGGCCGACCAGTTCGATCATCCAGTGGAGCTTGCACTCGGGCGGCGCGGCGAGCCAGATCAGGCGCGCGCCGTAGCGCAGCGCATGGTAAAGCAGCAGTAAGCGGCGAAACAGGGGCGGCATCGTTTTTCGGTGGACGGCAATGCGGCGCGCGCGAGAGTGTCGCGCCGCGGGCCAGGACGCTCAGATTATCAGGGATACGGGTCGGCCGCGGTGTTGTGGCTCGCGTCTTCATCGCCGTCATCGCGGGTGTGACCCGCTTTTCCGGGCCGGCGGAGATCGGCGAGCCTGCCGTCGGGAACGCGCGTTGCGCGACAACCGGCTTTGGAGAGACCAAATGGAAAACTACGCAGGCAAGTCCCACGACGAGCGCGTCGCCGTGCGTAAGGGCAAGCCCGTCGCCGCGCAGGAGCAACCAGGCGGCGAGATGGCCGTGCCGGGCACCATGCCCGATGAAAGCCATAGCTGCGGCGAATTGTCGGAGGCGGGAAAACGCGCGTGGAGGCAAGGCAACACGATTGGCGGCAAACCGGAAGAGTGAAAGAGGCGGCTGCCGCAAGGGCGCCGGCCGGTGACGAATGCCCCGGTGTCCCTCGCGGCAAGCATGGAAATCTCGCGTGAACTATGCGAGGCGGTAGACTTTTGCAACCGTCCCGCGGAACAGTGCTTCGCGTTCTCCCGGGCTTGCCTGGGCGGTCAGGCGCTTGAATGCATTCCAGCCGTTGCTGAAAGGATAGGAACCCTTATCGACAGGAAAGTTGCTTTCAAACATGCAGCGCTCGGCGCCGAACGTTTCGATGCAAGTGTGCATCCAGGGTTTCCACGCTTGTGCCAACTGCTCCGATGACGGCGGCAAGTCGCCCTTTTCGAAATCGAATCCGTTGATCCGCATGCCGAGGCCGCCGACCTTCACGTAGACATTCGGCAACTGCGCAAGCTCGCGCATGGACTGCGACCAGCTGTCGAACACCTCCTTGCGCCGGTCCTCGTAACTCGCAATCCGCACAATGCCGCCGCAATGATTGATGATGACCGGCGTGTCGGGGTAGGCCTTGGCAAGATCGAACAGTTCGGGGAGCTGAGGAAAAAAGAGCCACGCATCGTAGGAAAGGCCTAGTGGCCCGAGCTGCGCCACGCCTGCGCGGTAGTTGCGATCCAGGAGCAGCCCGCGCGGCGCGGCCGAAAGCGGGTTGACGAGAGTCGGGTCCGCGTCCCACGTGACGAGATGACGGACCCCGCGAAAGCGGCCGTCCGCGGCCTCGAGATGCGCTTCGAGCACCTCGCGCACTGCCGCGCCGCGACGCATGTCCGCGTAGCCGACAATGCCTTGCGCGACACGCGGCTTGCCCGTCTGCGAGGAGGCCGTCGCGCGCGTGACATAGGCAGTCTCACCCACGGGCCGCAACTCGTCCGGCCCCGACTCCCGGTAATGAGTGAGCGCCTGCATGTACACGGACGCCGTAATGTTATGCCCCGATTGTGCATCGGCGAGGTATTCGTCGAGCAAGTAGGTCCAGCCCGGGCGGTCGTAAAAGTGATGATGCGCGTCGATGATCGGCATCTGCGGTTCGAGAGCCGCTTCCGTGCCGGAGGCGAGCCAGTCGGAGCGAATGGGCAGGTAGTTGCTGGTCGGCTTCATGGCGCGCGTCTCTTCCTTTGCGAATGCCTGCGTCGGGGCGAGGGTCGGCATGGCGAGTGTTGCGGCCGCGGCGCGAACGATCCGTCTGCGCATCGGCGAGCGAAGCGGGGTGCTCATCGTTCACCTCGATTGAAAAAATACAGGGAAAGCGTAAGTAACGTGGTGATGCCGAGCACCACGGCAAGACCGAACATGCCCGCGGTGAAGGTGCCGAAGCTGTCCTTCAGGTAGCCGACGAGGTACGGTCCCGCAAATCCGCCCAGCGCGCCGATGGAGTTGATGACCGCGAGCCCGCCGGCGGCCGCCTCGCCGGACAGGAAGCGGGCGGGCAGCGTGTAGAAGATGGTCCGCCCGGCAATGGTGCCGATCAGCGCGAGCGTGATGCCGACCATCGCCGGCAAGAGCTGATGGAAGTAGGTCGACACGGCGAGCGCGAGCGCGCCGATGAAGAGGCCCGCCGCGAGGTTCGCAACGTGGCCGCCGCGGCTGTCCACACGCTTGGCCCACCACAGCAGCGCAATGGTCGCGAAGAAGTAGGGCACGGCGGAAATCCAGCCGGTCTGCGTGACGCTCATGCCGTGCGCCTTGAGCATCTGGGGAAGCCTGATGCCGATGCCGTACGAGCCCATCGTGAAGCCAAACGAAATCATGGCGAGCATGTAGACGCGGGCATCTTTCAGCGCGGCGCGAAAGTCCTTCTTTTTCTGCGCCGACGAGCCTTCCCGGTCGAAGGCCGTTTGTAGTGCGAAGCGTTCGTCGGTGGACAGCCATTGCGCATCGGCGGGTTTATCCGCGAGGAGCTTCAACACCAGATAACCGAGCAGACATGCCGGAAGGCCTTCGACAATGAACATCCACTTCCAGCCGGCGAGCCCGAGTACGCCGTCCATGTGCAGCAGCCATGACGAGAGCGGACCGCCGACGAGCGACGAGAGCGGCGTCGAGACCGTGAACCACGCGAGCACCCGTGTCCGGTAACTGGGCGGAAACCACACCGCGAGAAAGAAGATCACGCCGGGAAAGAAGCCTGCCTCGCCGATCCCGAGCAGTAGCCGGATCGCGTAGAAGCTGGTCGGCCCGACTGCAAGCGCCGTGGCGGCGGCCATCAAACCCCACGTGATCATGATGCGGGCGAGCCAGCGGCGCGCGCCGAAGCGATACAGCGCGAGATTGCTCGGCACTTCGCACAGGCAATACCCGGCGAACATGATGCCGGCGCCCCAGCCGAACTGCGTCGCGCTCAGGCCGAGATCGCGGTTCATGGTGAGCGCCGCAAAGCCGACGCTCGTGCGGTCCAGATAGTTGAAGAAGTACGCGAGGGCGAGAAGCGGAATGAAGCGCCACGCGGCTTTTCTGACTGCCTGCTGTTCGAGCGTGGCAGATATCTCTACGGTCATACCGGAAGAAGAGAGGGAGGTCATTGTCGTCTCCAGACAATTGGCTGGCGAGTCGGCGGCATGGCAGCCGCTCTGCCGCATTTTTTGAAAGCCGTTGCGCTCAGGCGCTGGCAAGCTCGTTGGCCGAGGGGCTCGACGGGTCGCCCACCGGCGGCGCCTGGCAGCGGACGACACCTGCATCGACGAGCTGTTTCGTTTCGTTCTCCGAATAGCCGAGTTGGCGCAGCAGCGAGTCCGTGTCCTGACCGAGTGCCGGCGGCGCGGCGCGCAGCCGCAGGCGCTCGCCGCCGAGCGTGAGCGGGAGCAGCGCCGTTCGTGTCTCCACGGCTTGACCGGCGCCGCTGGCGTCCGGCGGCAACGTGACGTTCGCGAGGCCGCCGGTAGCAAGCAGATGCGGATCGTCGAACAGCTCCTGCGGCTTCGTGATAGGCGCATACGGCAGTCCGATGCGCTCGAATACCGCGCTGATTTCTGCGGCGGTGAATGCTTCCATGTGCCGGCGCAAACTCGGCAGAAGCCATTCCCTTGCCTCGACACGCTGGTTGTTCGTCGCTATGCGCTCGTCGGACTTCAGTTCGGTGAGGCCGAATGCATCGCAGAAGAGCGCCCATTGCGTGTCGGAGACGACAGCCAGAAAAATCTGCTCGCCGTTCTTTACGGAGAACACGTCGTATACCGCCCAGGCGGAGACGCGGCTCGGCATCGGCGCGGCGGCCTGGCCCGTCACCGCGTATTGCATCATGTGCTGGGCCACGAGGAACACATTGTTCTCGAAGAGCGCGCTCTGCACCTCCTGCCCCTTACCCGTGCGCTCGCGTTGCGCGAGCGCGGCCATCGCACCGATTGCGCCGAACATGCCGCCCATGATGTCGTTGACGCTCGTGCCTGCGCGCAGCGGCCGTCCCTCGGGGCCCGTCATGTAGGCGAGACCGCCCATCATCTGCACGACTTCGTCGAGCGCGGTCCGGTGATCGTAAGGACCCGGCAAAAAGCCTTTATGCGAGACGTAGATGAGCCGCGGGTTGAGCGTCGACAGTGCCGCGTAGCCGAGGCCGAGCTTCTCCATCGTGCCGCTCTTGAAGTTCTCGCTGAAGATGTCGGCGTGCGCGACGAGCTTGTGCACGATCTCGAGCCCGCGCGGATCTCTTACGTCGACGGCAATACTTTTCTTGTTGCGGTTGAAGGTGCCGAAAAAGCCCGCGCCCGAACCGCGCAGCGCGCGCGTGCTGTCGCCCGTCATCGGCTCGACCTTGATGACTTCCGCGCCGAGATCCGCGAGCACCATGCCGCAGGTCGGGCCCATCACCATGTGAGTCATCTCGATCACACGCACGCCGCTGTAGGGCAGTGATTGATTGGCGTCGGTCCCGCTCATTGCGCGACTCCCAGCAGGCATCCTTCCGGCTGCGGCGCGCTTGGCGCGCGGCCGTCCGCATAGCGGAATCCCTTGGGCAGTCCTGCGTCCTGCACGTGGCCGTACAGGGCCTCGCCGGGCAGCGCTTCGGCGAGAATGGCTCGCGCGGCGACCAGCGCGTCGATGTCGATGCCGGTGTCGTAGCCCATTGATTCGAGCACAAACGCGAGGTCTTCCGTCACGATGTTGCCGGTTGCGCCCGGTGCATAGGGGCAGCCGCCAAGACCTGCCTGGCTCGCGTCGATTGTCGTGACGCCTGCATCGAGTGCGGCGACGACGTTCGCAAGACCCTGGCCGCGCGTATTGTGAAAGTGCGCGCCGCCTGCCTTGTCGCCGAGTTCGGCTCGCAGTCGCCTGAATAATGTGCGCACCTGAGCGGGATTCGCGTAGCCGCTGGTATCCGACAAGCCCACTTCGTCCACGCCGCATTCGGCCATCGCGGTGCACATGCGCAAGGTCCGGTCGCCGCTGACTGCCCCGGCAATCGTGCAGCCGAATGCAACCGATACGCCGGCCTCGATTTGCACGTGCGGAAAGCGCGCGTTGCGTAGCGCGACAATCTCGCGCACTTCGTCGATCATCTGCTCCGTTGTCTTGCGGATGTTGGCCATGGAGTGCTCGTTCGTCACCGAGACCGGCAGGGTCACCTTGTGCACGCCCGATTCGAATGCGCTTTGCGATCCGCGCAGATTCGGCGCCAGCACCGCCACGTGCAGACCGGGAATGGCCAGTGCATGCGCGACGACTTCGCGAATGTCGGCCATTTGCGGCAGCAATCGGGCGGGCACGAAGGAGCCGACCTCGATTTCCCTCAGGCCGGCGGCCGCGAGCGCGGAAATCCAGCGAAGTTTGGCGTCTGTCGGCATGACGGTTTTGATGCTCTGCAGGCCGTCGCGCGGACCGACTTCGCTGACGAGAATCTGGGGTGCTGACATGAGTGGCGGCTCCAATGTATGTTCTGTGTGAAAGAACATCGTTCTGTTAAACAGAACTATAGGACCGGCTGTGCCATCAGAAAACCGGGGTAAACCCGTTTTGGTCGATGATTGTGTGGAACTTGCGTTCTGCACAGTAGAACGATAGAGTGTCTGCTCTCAGGCGACGGACAGGTAGCAGCGTGGCTCACGACATAGAAACATCGACGGGTACGGACCCGTCAACAGCGGACGAAGGCTCGAGCGGCGTGGCAGTGCTGGATCGCGCCTTCGCGATCCTCAATGCATTCGGACCCGGGGATAACCGGCTCTCGCTCGCAGAGCTTTCGCGCCGCACGAACTTGTACAAGAGCACGCTGTTGCGGCTTCTCGGCGCGCTGGAGCACGGCGGATTCATTCGCCGGCTGGACGACGGGCAATACGCCATCGGCCCGCAGCCGCTGCGCCTTGCGGCGCTTTATCAGCGCTCGTTCGAGGTCGGGCCCGTGATCGAGCCGATTCTTCAGCGGCTGAGCCGCGAGCTCGGCGAGACGGCGTCGCTTTATGTGAGGCAGGGCGATCAGCGGCTCGTGCTGTTTCGGGTGGAACCGGCGCGGGCCGTGCGTGTGTCCATTCGCATCGGCGAGGAGTTTCCAATCAACAAGGGCGCGTCGGGCAAAGTGCTGCTCGCGTTCAGCGATGTCGACGACCCGCGCGGCCACACTATCCGCGAGCGGCTGTGGGCGGTGTCGCACGGCGAGCGCGATCCCGAGACGGCGTCTGTCTCCGTGCCTGTTTTCGGCGCGACGGGGCAGCTGATCGGCGCGCTCGCCTTGTCCGGACCGAAAGCGCGCTTCGACATGGCGTCGGCCTTTACCGCGGCGCTGACGGCGCTGCTCGACGCCGCGAAACAGGCGACCGTTGCGCTCGGCGGCGAAGGAGCGCGCTTCGACGCGAGTATTGCGGTGATGAAGCGGGAGGGGTTTACGGATGCCCAGTAGCGGGGCGTAGCGCAAGGCAATCAGAAAGACGCTGACTACTTCTGCCTTCGCGTGCGAACGCGCGAATTTCCGGCCCGGCGCAAGCCGGGCTTTTTCGTGTAACGGCGCGGCGCGTGGCAGCCGCGAGAGCCCTGCGCAATGTGCGCCAGCGCACAGACGACGGTATCCCTGCTTGTTGAAGTGGGATCGTTTCATTGCCCTCGCGCCGTCGCGCTTCTGGACTCGCAGGCAAGATCGGACGCGAACGCATTTCTCCACCCACGATCGGGGAGGTGCCGCTTGAAGTCATTGACCGTTGCCGCTCTCGCGCTGGCGTTCGCCGGATGCGCTGCCGAGCAGGGCGTATCGAACAGCGCGTCGTTGCCCGCCGGTTCCAGTTGCAAAGCGACCACGAACGAAGAGATCGCCGCACTGTTCGATAGATGGAATCAGTCCCTGCAAACCGGCGATCCTCACAAGGTCGTCGCCAATTATGCCGAGCGGTCCATTCTTCTTGCTACCGTCTCCAACCAGCCTCGCCTGACGGTGGCCGAGAAAGAGGACTACTTCCATCATTTCCTGCAAGATCGCCCGTCGGGAAAGATCGATTTCCGCTTTATCGAACTCGGATGCAACTCGGCCGTGGACGCCGGACTTTACACCTTCACGTTCGCGAGAAGCGGGGCCGTGGTCAAGGCCCGCTATACGTACACTTATCGCTGGGATGGGAGACAGTGGCTGATTACGAGCCATCACTCATCGGCCATGCCGGAAAAAGAGTGACGCAGGCACGCGCGCTCGCTCCATGACGTGTTCCCTTAGGGAGGTGCAAATGGCGGCTTTGGCCAGATAGCCGGATACCGCCTCCGGGAACGGGGCTTGCGCGATGATGGTCTGCGCGTCGCGGCGGCGCAGCGCAACGGGCCGCGCTAGCGCCCGTCGCAGTGCGCTGCATCGACCAGCGCGCGAGCCGGCTTCCCGCAGCGGGTGGCATGCCGTTAGCGGCGCATGAGGCCGGTGCATGACGAGTCAGGAGCACGTCGCATGAAATTTTTCAACCGTTCGCCCAACGCGCATTCCGTCACTAACGCAGGGTTCTATCTGTCGCCCTTCGAGCAGTTCCTCAATCAATACAAGGCAACGCATCCAGACGTCGACAGGGAACAGATGGCGGGCAGGGCACTGCTGTGGGACAAGATTCCCATGACGACCCAGACGACCGACGAGCCGTACGGAAAGAACCGCCTCGCTCAGCCGGGTTACGTTTACTACATACAGCGACGTCGACTAGCCGCTGTTGCCATTTTTGCGCGTAGGAGTCGCCATTTCGGAGTGGAGAGTCGGGACGGTGGCTCCTTCCCGGGTCACCCTTGCCACGCGCGAGCGCCCCGTGAAGCCGTGCGCGCCGCATGTCATGCGACGCGCACGAGCCCGCGGTGCGGCTTCCGAAAGTGCGATGTCCAGTAGCGACGAGACAGCCCAACTGGACGCATGACGGCGCGCCGGAGAGCCGGCCGCAGCGCATGCCTCGGGGAGGCCGGACGGTCTTTCGTGCGCCCGCCAACTGACGCGCACGGGTGCCGCCGGCCTGACCGCGGAATGTGAGGCCTAAAATAGGCCCTCGAAGTGCATTTTTTCACCTCACACCGGAACAGCCTGATATGAGTCAGATGGACAACAGACAGGACGCGACGCGCGAAACCGAGGAGCAGTTCCGGATCCTCGTTCAGGGCGTGACTGACTACGCAATTTTCATGCTGTCGCCGGCAGGTGTCGTGACGAGCTGGAACGTCGGCGCGGAGCGGATCAAAGGGTATCGGCAGTCGGAGATCGTCGGCGAACATTTCTCGCGTTTTTATACCGATGAAGACAAGGCGGCCGGCGCACCGGCTTTGATACTTGCCACGGCGGCCAGAGAGGGCCGCGCCGAACGCGAAGGATGGCGAGTTCGCAAGGACGGTAGCCGCTTCTGGGCGCACGTCGTGGTGGATGCGATTCGCGACGAAGCCGGTACCCTCGTCGGATTCGCAAAGGTGACGCGCGACATCACCGAGCGCAAGGAAGCGGCGGCCGCGCTCGAAAAGGCCAACGCCGCGCTGTTCCAGGCGCAGAAAATGGAGGCGATCGGGCGCCTCACGGGCGGTGTCGCGCACGACTTCAACAACCTGCTGGCGGTGATCTCCAACGGTCTCGAGGTGCTTGCGATCCACTCGCGCACGGCGATCGACAAGAAGATGATCGAGGGCATGCGGCGGGCTATCGACCGCGGCGCGTCGCTCACCCAGCAACTGCTTTCGTTCGCGCGCCAGCAGCCCTTGCAGGCGCAGGTGTACGAGCTCAATGCACTGATACGCGAATTTGCGCCGATGCTCTCGCGTGCAGGTAACCGCAGCACGCACGTGGAGTTGGCCCTGCAGCCCGGCGAGGCCTTCGCTCTCGTCGACGCGGCGCGTTTCGAGGCCGCGCTGCTCAATCTCGTTGTCAACGCAGTCGACGCCATGCCGACTGGCGGCGTTGTCACGATCGCCACCGAGACGGTCCAATCGGATCTGGACATGGCCCCGGCGCTGCCGGTGGGGCCCTACGTGCGCATCTCGGTGTCGGATACCGGTTCGGGCATGTCCAGCGAGGTGCTGGCGCAGGCGTTCGAGCCGTTTTTCACCACCAAGCAGCCGGGCAAGGGCACCGGGCTCGGGCTGAGCCAGGTGTATGGCTTCATCACCCAGTCGGGCGGCGACGTGCACCTCTCCAGCCAGCCTGGCAAGGGCACAAAGGTCGATCTGTACCTGCCGCTTGCGCAACCCGCGGCTGCGGTCAGTGTGCCCCTTGTTGCAAGGCATGAGACGGTGCTGCTTGTCGATGACGAACCGGACGTGCTCGGTGTCGCGTCGGAACTGCTGATGAGCATCGGCTACGAGGTGGTGCCCGCGAGCAGTGCGTCGGAGGCGGCCGAGATTCTCAAGGAGCGCACCGACATCGGCGTCGTCTTTACCGACATCACAATGGCGCACGGCATCAGCGGGCTCGAACTGGCGCGCCTCATTCGCTCGCAGTATCCGGCAATCAGGGTCGTGCTGACGTCGGGCTATTCGGCGGCTCCGTTGCGCGACGAAAAAAGCGGCCTTGGCGATCTGATCTTCGTGCAGAAGCCCTATCGCCTCGCCGACCTCGCGAAGGCGCTGCGCGCCTGAGCCGCGGCCATGCACGCCGGCTGGCTGTCGGCGTGCATGGCCTCTTCACACAGCGCCGATCCTGAACGGAAGTTCCAGCCTCCCCGCGCTATTTTTCACCGGCTTGTGCGTGTGCTTTCTGGAGGCTGGCTTCGTCGCAAGTCAGCCGCGGGTGTCGAGCGTCCGATAGGTCCATCTGATCCCATGCAAGGCGATGGCGCCGTGGGTCGCGCCTGTGCTGGAGCATTTCGCGCAGCCGCCGCGGCAGCAGCCCCACCGCAAGACGTTCCAGCAACGCGTCCGGCCCGATATGGAATTCGCTGATAATCCATGACTCGCCGTCGCGCACGGCATGGATCGCCTCGATGTGCCCGAGTCGCTTGCCGTCGCGAGACCGCACCTCGCGGCCGAGCAGCAGTTCGATGTTCAGTTGCGTCATCGCTGCGAACCCGGAATGCGCGCGACAATGTGCTCTCGCAGCCAGGCCTGGCGCTTGCCGAGCGGCGTGTCGGCCACATCGGCGTCCACGCCGATGTCGATTTCAATGCGGGACACGCGCTTCCACGGAATGCGGCACGGCTCGACGTACTGTGCGCCGCCGGCCCAGGTGGCGAGACGAGCCATCCAGGTCGCGAAGCGCCCGGCAATACGCCGCGCAAGCGTGAGCGGGCCTGTCTCCAGCGCGATCACTTCCGGCGGCCGGCCCGGGCGCAGTTCGACGACGATGCCATCCACCCGGCCCATCTTCGTTCCATGCCGATCCACCAGTTGTTTGTCGAGCACGTCTCGCACGAGATCCATCATGTGCCTCCGGCTATCTGCAGCGGCAACGACACGATAGCCAGCACGAAACTCAGTGCGACGATCGCGGTGACCACCACATTGGAAAATGCGCCGTTGCCGTGACGTCCCATATAGCTCTCGTCGTTCATCAGCACGAGAAACGGAACCACGGTGAGCGGCAGGCTGATCGCACTGAGCGCCATCGAAAATACTGTCAGTTTCAGCGGATCGACGCCCGCCGCAATCGGAACCGCACTGATTGCAAGCGCGCATGTGTAGACGAGGCTGAAGCCGGGGTCTTCGCGCGGCTTGCGATTTTTGCCCCAGTTCCAGCCGAATCCCTGTGCAATGAAATACGCCTGTTCGAGAGCAATCTCCAGCGTCGCGCCGAAACAGGCGAAAGCGAGCGAGGCGACGAACAATACGAAACCCCAGAAGCCGAAGACCGCGACGAGCGTGAGCGGCAACTGCCGGTAGTCGTCCACCCGCGTGATGCCGTGGGCCGGAAAAACGGCGGCAGCGGCAATCAGGACGGCCAGCGAAATTCCGCCGCCGAATGCCATGCCCAAGCCGGCAATGGCGCGGTTTGCGCCGAGGTAGCCACGGTCCCAGTGATCCTCCACAGCGCCCGACGAATAGAACAGGTACAGCGAAGGCGTGATCGATGCGCCGAGGATGCTGACCACGGTGAACCAGTAGTTCGCCGGGTCGTGGTGCGGCATGCTGGGCACGAGGCCGCGAGCCACCTGCTGCCAGTCCGGCTTGAGTACGATCGCTGCGGCGACAAAGCTCAACGTGACGAGGCCGAGAAGCGACGCACCTTTTTCGATGACGCCGAATGTACTGCGCCACAGCACGAACCACGCAAGCAACGCGACGGGGAACGCCCACCATGCGTGTTTCAGGCCAGTCGCCATTTCGAGCGCGACACTCACACCGCCAATCTCTGCGGACAGGACCAGCGCGTTGACGACGACCACCGCGATGAGCGGCAAGAGGAAGAACTTCACGCCGAAGCGGTCGCGAATGCCGTCGGCGATCGTATGCCCGCTCACCGCGGCGAAGCGGCCTGCCATTTCAGTGAGAAAGACAAGGCACAGCGTGCCGACGAGAATCGGCCAGCCCAGCTGGAAGCGGAATGCGGCTCCGCCTTGCACGGCTGTCGAGAGCGACCCCATCTCCAGAAAGCCGCCGACGCCCGTCACGACGCCAAGGCAGATTTCGAGCAGTTTTTTCATTACCCGGCTCGGCAGGAATTCACTCGTGCGAAGCATTCGTTGTTCCCGGACGCGGACGCCGCCGCTATTACGCAGTTTGCGTAATCTGCCGGCAAGCCATGACTGTGCAGGCTTTCACACGCGACGACGCGTTTTTGATGCACGCCAGGATTTGTACTCGCTGCAATTCGCGCGAGGCTTCCCTATAAATAGAACAACGACGAACTTCATGAAGTCGACCGCATGGCGATGCGCGGGCGCCTTGAGACGCTCGGCGCGACCACGTGCGCGAAAAAACTTTTCACAGTGCAAGGCATAAGGGAGGTGCGCTGTGTCCAAGCTCATTCAATCGACCCGCTCGAGGCGGTGTCGCGTCTGCTTTTATCTCGCGCTGGCCATGGCAGGTCTGGCGGGTTCTTCTTTTGCCTACGCGGCTGCGATCGCCGCTGCGCAGACAGCCGGTGCCGCGGCTGCGCCAGCCTCTGCGGTGCCGTCGGCGTCCGTCGTCGCACCGGTGAAAGCAAAGCGCGCTGCGGCGGCAAGCATGGCCGCGCCGCTCGACTTTCCGCAGATCGTCGAGCGCTATGGGCCGGCCGTCGTAAATATTCGTGCGACTGTGCCGGTGGACGCATCCGTGAACGCAGCGCCCGCGTCGGCTGTTGCCTCGGACGCGATCGGCGGCGACGATCCGATCGCGGCGTTCTTCAAGGAGGCCGTGCCGCAATCGCAAGATAGAGAGGGCACGGGGTTGCGCGCGATGTCCGGCGTCGGATCAGGCTTTATCGTCAGCCCGAACGGTCTTATCGTGACCACCGCGCATGTCGTCGGTCAGTCGGACGATGTGACCGTGCGGCTCACCGATCGGCGCGAGTTCAAGGCAAAAATACTCGCCGTCGATGCGCAAAGCGACATTGCGCTGCTGCAGATCGACGCGACGAAACTGCCCACCGTCAAGCTCGGCGACTCCACGCGCGTGCGCGTCGGCGAACAGGTGCTGACCATCGGCTCACCGGACAGCTACCAGAACACGGTCACCGCGGGCCTGGTCAGCGCGACATCGCGAACCCTTGCTGATGGCAGCACGTTTCCGTTCTTCCAGACGGACGTGTCGCTGAACCCGGACAATTCCGGCGGCCCCGTGTTCAACCGCGCAGGCGAGGTGGTCGGCATCGACGTGCAGGTGTATGTCGACAGTGATCGCCTGCAGAGCCTGACGTTCGCCATCCCGATCAATTTGGCGGATAAGCTGCGTTCGCAGTTGCAGAGCGGGCCGGACCAGCAGGCTCAGCAACAGAACGCGCAAGACGTCGCGCACAGCAATCTGGGCATCCGGGTGCAGGACGTCGATGCGAATCTGGCCGGCGCCTTCGGTTTGCCGCGCGTGGCCGGCGCGCTCGTCACCTCGGTGGATCCGGGCAGTCCCGCCGCGACGAGCAATCTGAAAACGGGTGACGTGATCGTCCAGTTCGCGGATAAACCGGTCGACCACGCGGCTGATCTGAGCGCGGCGGACGCGGCGTCGCAGAGCCGAAAGAGCGTGCCGCTCAAGCTGATTCGCGATCGCAAGCCGATGACGGTGATGGTGGCTGCCGGGCCGGATACGCAGCTGGTGAACGCAGGTACGGGCGGGGTTGCCGGCTCCCGCTCCGACGCCGGCTCGCGCCAGCGCCACGCGCTCGATCGTCTCGGTCTCGCCATGCATCCTTTGACGGATGAAGAGCGGCGCAGCATGGACCTGCCTCAAGGTCTGATGGTCGACGACGCGTCCGGCACAGCGGCCGCTGCCGGTATCAAGCCCGGCGACGTCGTGCTGTCGTTAAACGGCACGCTCGTCGCGTCGCAGGACGAACTCGCGTCGCTTGCGGCAAACGCGGGCAAGAAGGCGGCGTTGCTGGTGCAGCGCAGTCACGCACGAAGCTTCGTGACGGTCGATCTGAGGTGAGCCGGCGGCCGGCGCGGTTGCTACGCCGCAGCCGCCGGTCCGCCTGCTAGAGAGCGATGCGACAGGTAGCTGCATCGCGCTGCCTGGCGCAGCAGTACGCGACACGGTCTACATCGTCGGAATGACGCTCGGCAGCTCCAGGTGACTTTCCACGCGCTTGACGCCCGGCACGCTCTCCGCGGCGATACGGATCGCGCGCTGCTCTTCCTCTGACTCGATCACGCCCCACAGATGCGCCACGCCGTCCTTGACGAGCACGCTGTGCTTCGTCAATCCCCAGCGTTGCCCATGCATTTCGAGGACGATTGCGTCGCGCAAGCTCGCGTCGTCGTGCGAAGCGGTATCCGCCATAGGCGGCACGCTGGCAAGCGCACGGATCAGGTTGGAGCGGCTCACGATTCCGACGAGCTTGCCGTCTTTCAGCACCGGCACGCGCTTGAGATGGCGGCGCTCCATGAGGTCCGCGACCTGGTCGAGCGGCATGTCGTCTGCAATCGTGATGACCTGAGTGCACATGACGTCGCCCACGTTATGCCCGTGCTCTTTCACATATCGTGCGGCCTGCTCGCGTGGCGACGAAAGCAGGAATTCGAGCCACCATCGGCGCTTGCCGTGGCGAGTGCCGTTTTCGACACGATGCAGGAGATCGCCCTGGCTCACGATGCCGACTACCTTACCGTTGGCGTCGAGGACGGGCATGCCGCTGATATGGTTGTCCACGAATAGCCGTGCCGCGTCATAAATGGTCATGTCCGGTGTGGCGGTGACGACGGCCGTCGTCATGATGTCGAGTGCACGCATGGTCGGTCCTCCAGCAGATCCGCGACGGGTCCTCATCTGTTGCACCTGTCGCACCATTTCCGGCACACGCACCGGCATTCAGGCGCTGGTGCTGAGGCGCATTGAGCTTCATGTGGCCGATACCGCGGCTCGCATCTACCCATTTCACGCGATGCACGCGAAGCGGTATGTGTGTGGTCAACGCAAACAGTTCGCCAGTGATCTGGAATGCTAAGAATTGCACGGGGTTCGCCATGCAACTCGAACACCGAACTGCCGCTATCGGTTACGGATACTATGTGCTGCCTGTGATGTAAGCAAATGCAACTCTGTTGGCAGCGCACGCGCCTAACAGTGACCTGTCGTCGTCGTGACCGCCGACAGCAGATCGTCGGCATGCACCATTAGCTCGCGAACCCGGCACAGCGTCGGATACTGCTTCAGCAGAGCCCGCCATTTGGGCGATTCCAGCAGTTGCTGCCAGACCGGCTCGAGGTCGCTGGAATCGGCGTGGTGCTCGGCGGCTAGCGCGTTGGCGAACACGAGACTGGCCTCTGCCGACAACAGTTGCATGCGGCCAGCGGCACTGAGCAGACGCGGCGTCGCTTCTGCAGGCGCGGCGCAGCAATAGAGGACGGTTCCCGCAAGACGCGCTTCGTCGGTTCGCAGGGCGCGCAGCGAAGCGCCGTGCAAACTCACCGTGCCTTGCTGCGTGCGAAACGGATAGGCGGTGTTTGCGTCGGCGTGAGCGAGCAGTTCGAGGCCGCGCAAAAGACGCGGAAAGTCAGTTGAGGCCGCGTCCACGGAGGCTTTTGCCTCTACCAGCAGGCAGACGTCCCACGCGTTTTCTTTGGCCGTGTTGGCACGCCTGAGCAGCACCGCGTCCCACTCGGTTTTGGCGCGCTCGTGACTCGCAGGCAGCGCGGCGGGAACACGCATCGAGTTGACGACACGATACGATGCAAGCGCGCCCTCGGCTTCATTCAGTCGCTGCGCGAGTCGCTCGAGCGCCTCTGCGGCTAACGCTTCGACTTCGGCGCCGCGCTGTTTCGATGCAACGCCGTGAGCGAGCGCCGAGGCGCTTTGGGGACGAGGACCATGCCGGTCCCACAGCGACTGATATTCGCGCACGCGCGCATCGGACGCGAGGGTCACGAGACGCAGCAAACGCGCCAGCTCCGCACTGTCGAGTAATTGCCTCACGGTGTGATCGAAGGAAAGCGGGCTCGTGGATTGCGCCACGGAAAGACGCTGCAGCACGGCATAAAAGTCGGGCCACGCTTCTGAGGCCGCGCTCGCATGCAGTAGGGCCAACGCCTCACGTTGCGGCCCCGGTGGCATGCGTTGCTGTTTCGCCGGATGAGCGACGGCATTCACGGCGGCATGAATCGCCCGGCGGTCCCGCTCGGCATGCGCGGACAGCGACGCATACTCGCGCACCTCGGCCGCGCGATGGCGATACGCCATGGCCTGGAACACAGGGTCGCCTGATTCTTTGCGCATCGCTTCGCGGATCAGCTGCGCGAGCGCTGCAACGAACATTCCCTTTAGCGTTGGCTCGGGTGCTTCGCCGCGAGCCAACGCTTCGCGGGCCCGCTCGATGACGACCGCGAGCACTGTCGACGGACTGGCCCCGGGCGCCGGCGGAAATGCGCCGGCATCGGCTGGCAGGCGATAGCGCCGGGCGGCGCGCTTCAGCGTTTCATCGAGCGGGCCGAGCACGCGTTGCCCTCATGCCTGTGGCGGTTGACCGTTGGAGGCGCTGAGGCCTCCGTCGACGGGAAGATTCACGCCGGTCACGAAACGCGCGTCGTCGCTCGCGAGAAACGCGATGACCGCTGCAATGTCGTCGGGCTCGGCTGCGCGACCGAGCGGAATGCGCTCACGAAATTTGGCCATGAGTTTCTCGTCGCTCAACATGTCTTGCGTCAGGTCGGTCGCCGTGAGGCTCGGGCAGACCGCGTTGACACGCACGCCGTCGCGGCCGTGGTCGAGGGCCAGCGCGCGCGTGAAATTGGTGACCGCGCCCTTGGCCGCGTTGTAGAAGCTCATGCCCCAATCGCCGCCCAGTCCGGACACCGACGAAACATTCACAATGGAGCCGCGCGTCTGGATCAAATGGCGAATGGCCGCACGGCTGCAATAGAAAACGCCGTCGAGGTCGGTCGACATGATCGCACGCCAGTCGTCGAGCGAGGCTTCGTCGATGCGGCCCGTCGGTGCAACGCCCGCGTTGTTCACGAGCACATCGAGATGACCGAAACGCGCGAGCGTTGCGTCCATAAGTTGCGCGGCCGCCTCGTAACTGGAGACGTCGCAAGGATGGACGAGCGTGCGCTCACCGTCCAGATCGCGCGCGACCCGCTCGAGCTTCTCGCGAGTGCGCCCGGCCAGCACGACAGATGCGCCTTCTGCCGCGAAGCGACGCGCCGTGCCTTCGCCGATACCCGAGCCGGCGCCTGTGACAACGACTACTTTCGAGTGAAACCGGTTGCTGAGATTGGAGTCTTTCATGATGAAGAGCCGAAAGTGATTTGAACCTGTCCGCGCCGCAAGTCCCGTTCCCGACGAGTGCGTGGCGCGGCACGATCGGCGGCGCTATGATGAAACAGGCTTTGCGCCGACACAAGGATTCACGGCGGGATTCATGGCATGACTCACCCAGGACTCACGATGAGCAAGCGCATCGCAGATCTTTTCAGGCACCTGACGGCTGGCGTTTATGTGGTCGGCGTGGCGGACGGCGAACGCCGTAATGCGTTTACCGCCAGTTCGATCATGCAGGTTTCGTTCTCGCCGTTGCTCGTGGCGATCGCGATCGGCCCGGAGCACGAGTCGTACAAACTCCTGCGGAACGGTCGCGTGTTCGCCATTAATGTGTTGCGAGCGGACCAACAGCCGCTTGCGAAGCACTTCGGCACGCAGTCGGGGCGTAGCGTCGACAAACTCGCGACCGTACCGTGGCGAGCCGGCAAGACCGGAGCGCCACTCCTGCCCGATGCGCTCGCTCACTTCGAATGCGAGGTGGTGAACGAATTCGAGGCGGGAGACCACCGCCTGGTGACAGGCCGGGTCGTGGATGGCGCGATAGTGGACGCCCGTGGCGAGCCGCTGATCTACGCGCGAACCGGCAATCTCGACATGAGCGCGGAACTCTATCCGGACAACTTCGGCTAGCTAAGCTTTTGCGCCGCGCGGGCTTGCGGCCCGGTCAGGTTTCACTTCGTGGGCTGGACGGGATCCAGTCCCGTCTTTTCGAGCACAGCCGACGCCGCCGGCGTTTTCAGGTGAGAAATGAGCGCCGCCCACCTGCCGGTTCTTTTAGGTCGTGCTGAAACTGCTGTTGAACACGATTACCCATAAGAGCGATGTCGGCGGCGTGGCTGAACTGTTCAAGGGCACGACGATGCGGCTGCTCTCAGCCGATGCGCCCTTGTCGCGCGACGACGCGCTTGGAATGATCCGTCCCGAATGAGGCGCATGCCCGCTCGCCCGTCTTGCTGATGGGCGGAGCGGGGCATGACTGTCGTCGCGCTAGACGATCCTCTCCAACGCCTTGGCCAACCTCGCCACCGCGCCGTCGATGTCATGCAGTTTGTCGAGGCCGAAAAGGCCGATGCGGAAAGTTTTGAAGTCCTCAGGTTCGTCGCATTCGAGCGGAACGCCAGGCGCAATCTGCAAGCCGGCATCGGCGAACTTCTTGCCGGTTCGTATGCCGTCGTCGTCCGTGTAGCTGACCACGACGCCGGGAGCCTGGAAACCTTCGGCCGCCACGCTTCTAAAGCCTTTTCCAGTCAATAGCGAGCGAACGCGCTTGCCGAGTTCGAGCTGCTCCAGTCTGACTTTGTCGAAGCCATATGATTCGGTTTCCTTAATGACGTCGCGCAATGTCGCGAGGCTGTCCGTGGGCATCGTGGCGTGGTAGGCAAAGCCGCCGTTCTCGTAGGCTTCCACGATCTGCAGCCATTTGCGAAGGTCGCAGGCGAAACTGGTGCTGGTCGTTGCGTCGATTCTTTCACGGGCGAGCGGGCTCAGCATGACCAGCGCGCAGCAGGGCGACGCACTCCAACCCTTTTGCGGCGCACTGATCAGGACATCGACACCGGTGGCCTGCATGTCGACCCACACCGTGCCGGAGGCGATGCAATCCAGCACAAACATGCCGCCGACGGCATGCACCGCGTCGGCCACTGCGCGCAAGTAGGCATCAGGCAGCATCATTCCGGATGCCGTTTCGACATGTGGCGCAAAAACCAGATCCGGCTTGTTTTCCCTGATCGCCGCGACCACTTCTTCGATCGGCGCCGGTGCATACGCGGCCTGCCTTCCAGCTTCTACCGGGCGCGCCTTCAATACAATGGATTCCGACGGAATGCCACCCATGTCGAAAATCTGCGACCAGCGGAAGCTGAACCAGCCATTGCGGATCACGAGACACTTTCTGCCCGTCGCAAACTGACGGGCAACGGCTTCCATGCCGAAAGTGCCGCTGCCCGGCACGATAACGGCCGACTTCGCGTTGTAGACGGTTTTCAGTGCGCCGGAAATATCGCGTACGACTCCTTGAAAGAGTTGCGACATATGGTTGATCGAACGGTCGGTGTACACGACCGAATATTCGAGGAGTCCCTCGCGGTCGACATCAGGAAGTAAGCCTGGCACATCTGCCTCCGGAAATGGACGAATGTGTGAATCGAAAAGAGATTCTACCGAAAGGCGTCCGCCACCGCAGCGAATGCAGGGAGTTGTCCCGGGCAGGCGCCGCCATGTCCGGTTCAGTGCTGAGCACTCCCAGGTTCAATATTGAAGCGCCGTCAGGCGCCGGGCGTTACGGGCGAGTTGCGAGGCGAACTGTCGAAGGTAAGCGCGCCGCGCAATTGACGCACCCGCTCTCGCATGCCAAGGGAAGGCAGAACAGTGCCGGGCGCGTCAGGGCGTAATCTTCAGGGTGTGATCTGCGTGCCGGCCGAGCCGCCTGCCATGGCCTCGATCTGTTCCAGTGAGCCGATCACGGCGCGCTGGCCCGTGCGCTCGACAAAATCACACGCAGCTTCGACCTTGGGGCCCATCGAGCCGGCGGGAAATTCGAGCCGTCGCAGCGCGGCGGCCGAAGTCCTGCACAGCGCGTGTTCACGCGGCGTATGCCAGTCCACATAGACGGCCTCTACATCGGTCGCGATCAGCAGCAGGTCGGCGCCGAGCCTCGCGGCCAGTAGCGCGCTGCACAGGTCCTTGTCGATCACCGCTTCCACGCCGCTGCGCTTTTGCCCGTCCGGCCCGCGTAGCACGGGAATGCCGCCGCCTCCGGCTGCGATGACAATCGCGTCGTGCTCCAGCAGCCATTGAATCGGCTTCAGCGCCTCGATCGCCAGGGGTTTCGGCGACGCGACGACCCGCCTGTAGCCCGCTCCGTCCGGCGCGATCGACCAGCCGTGGCGCCTCGCGAGCGCTTCCGCTTGCGCCTGCGTATACACCGGACCGATCGGCTTCGTGGGATGAGCGAAAGCCGGATCGTGGGCATCCACTTCCACACGCGTCAGCAATGTCGCTACCTGGCGCGTCGCCGGCAAAGCATTCGCCAGTTCCTGCTCGAGCAGGTAGCCGATCATGCCTTCCGACTCGGCGTCGAGCACGTCGAGCGGCGCTGTGTCTTGCGGATGTGCTGCGGCGGCCTGCATCGCAAGCAGCCCGACCTGCGGCCCATTGCCATGCGCGACGACCAGCTCGTTGCGGTCCGCGAGCTTGGAAATCTGGAGGGCGGCGCGGCGAACATTGGCGATCTGGCGCGCCATCGTCAGGGGCTCGCCTCGGCGAAGCAGTGCGTTGCCACCGAGCGCAATCAGCACGCGCATCGGTACCGCCTAAGCAAGGGTGGCCACCAGCACGGCCTTGATCGTGTGCATGCGGTTTTCTGCCTGGGAGAAAACGATCGACGCGTTCGATTCGAACACTTCGTCGCTCACCTCGAGTTCGGACAGGTCGAAACGTTCGTGAATCATGCGCGCCGTTTCCGTCTCGAGGTTGTGATAGGCGGGCAGGCAATGCATGAAGCGTGTGCGCGGCTTGCCGGTCGCCTGCATCAGCCTCGCATTGGCCTGATAGGGCAGCAGTAGATCGATGCGTTGCCGCCATGTGTCGACGGGCTCGCCCATCGACACCCAAACGTCGGTATAGACGAAATCCGCGCCGCTCACGGCTTCATAAGGTTCGTCGGTGAGCGTGAGTCTCGCGCCGGTGCGTTCGGCGAGGTGGCGCATTTCTTCCACGAGTTCGTCGTGCGGCCACAATTCGCGCGGCGCCGCGATGCGCACATCCATGCCCATTTGCGCGCCGCCCACAAGGAGCGAGTTGCCCATATTGAAACGCGCATCGCCGAGATAGCAGAACGACAGCTCATGCAGCGGCTTTTCGCCGAATTCCTGCATCGTCAGCAGATCGGCGAGCACCTGGGTAGGGTGAAATTCGTCTGTCAGGCCGTTCCAGACCGGCACGTGCGAATAGGCCGCGAGGTCTTCCACCACGCTTTGATGAAAGCCGCGGTATTCGATGCCGTCGTAGAGGCGTCCGAGCACGCGCGCGGTGTCCTTGAGCGACTCCTTGCGGCCGAGCTGCGAGCTCGAGGAATCGATGTACGTGACGTGCCCGCCCTGGTCGTGCACCGCGACCTCGAAGGCGCAGCGCGTGCGCGTCGAGGTCTTTTCGAAAATCAATGCGACGTTCTTGCCGCGCAGTCGTGGCACTTCGTTGCCCGCGTACTTCGCACGCTTGAGTTCCGCGGCCAGATCGAGCAGAAAACGGATGTCGCGCGGTGTGAAGTCCTGCATGTTCAGCAGGCTGCGGTTGCGTAGATTGAATGCCATGCGCGAATTCTCCTGAGGTTAGCGGCGGTGTTACGCCTGTGGTGCGTCACACGGGGCCACGTTCGATGGGACAGGTCATGCAGTGGCCGCCGCCGCGCCCGCGGCCGAGTTCCGCACTCGGGATCGTGATGACTTCCACGCCGGCCTTGCGCAAAAGCGTGTTGGTGTACACATTGCGGTTATAAGCGGCCACGACGCCCGGTGCGAGTGCGATCACGTTGTTGCCGTCGTCCCATTGCTCGCGTTCGGACTCCCAGGCGTCTCCGCCGGTGGCCACCGTGCGCAGCTTCGCAATGCCGAGCGCCCTTGCCACGACCTCGAGAAAAGGGGCCTTTTCGAACCGCACGTCGAGTTCGCCGGGCAACCGGCCGGGGCGCAGACTCGTACAGCGGATCGCGTCGACGACTTCGGGGAAGATCGTCACCAGGTCGCGATCGCAGAACGTCAATACGGTGTCCAGATGCATTGCGCCGCGAGAGCGCGGAAGTTGCGCGGCGATCACCTGCTTGACCGATTCACGCGCGAGCAACGTACGCGCAAGTTGTGCAACGCCTTGCGGCGACGTTCGTTCGCCCATGCCGATCAGCACGACGTCGCGAGACAGCGGCATTACATCGCCGCCTTCGAGCGTCGCTCCGCCGTGGTCCACGTCGGGACCGCCCCACCAGATGCGCACGCCGCCGCTAAAAAGCGGGTGGAACCGGTAGATGGCGGCGGCGAGCAGCGTCTCCCCGCGCCTTGCCGGCCAGTACATGGAGCCGAGCACGAGGCCGTCGTTGATCCAGCAACTGCTGTCGCGGGTAAATAGCGTGTTCGGTAGCGGCGCGAGGATGAAGCCCGACGGCGGCGTGCATTGCGCGAGCAGCCCGTCTGGCTCGAAAGGCAGTTCGGCGCGCACGATTCCGCCGATCAGCCGCTCGGCCAGCTCCGCGGCGGGTATCTGGTCGAGCCAGACTTTCAGTTGCAAGGCGAGTTCGGCATCCACGGCGCCGGCCGCCAGCTTTCGCGCCAGCACCCAATGCCGCGCTTCCCGCGAGTGCAGGATGTCGGCGAGCAGGTCGTGCATGTCGAATACCTCGACGCCGTGTTCCTGCATCGTGTTCACAAATGCGTAGTGATCCGTCTTGGCCTGCGACACCCACAGCACGTCGTCGAACAGCAATTCGCGGCAATTTCCCGGTGTCAGCCGGGACTGCGCAAGACCTGGGCGGCACACCATCACCTTGCGCAGCGTGCCGATTTCCGAATAGACGCCGGGTGTCATTGTGGTTCTCCGGAAAGTCGGCGCATCAGATAGCGAGCGCGCCGGTTGCGAGGAGCCACCCGGCAGTCGCGGCGAGCGCAACCAGTGCGACGAGGATGGCTATTTCGAACGGCTTGAACATTCGCGCGCCGCGCTCGCGTTTGGCCCAGCCGTACAGCAGCACGCCCGGTGCATACAGCAGTGCCGAGAGCAGCAGATATTTGGGCCCGGCCGCATACAGCAGCCAGCAGCAATAAACGGTTGCCGCGGCGCCGATCGCCATGTCGCGCGATCGCGCACCATCGGTTGGCGCGTAGCCTTCGCCACGCATCGCGATGCGCGTCGCGTACACCGCGGAGAACAGATACGGCACGAGGATCATCGAGGTGGCGAGCGAGATCAGCGCCTGATAGGTCGCGTTGGAGACGAGCGTGATGACGAGGAACAGCTGCACCAGTCCATTTGTGACCCACAGCGCGTTAGCAGGTACGCCACGGCTGTTCGAACGGGCGAGGAACCTGGGCATCACGCCGCCGCTTGCCGGCGTGAAGAGCGTTTCGGCGGCGAGCAGCGTCCACGCGAGCAATGCCCCGCCCACCGACACCAGCAGACCGAGGCTGATGAGCACCGCGCCCCAGGCGCCGACCGCCTTTTGCAGTACGCCGGCCATCGACGGATTTTTCATCGCGGCGAGTTCGCCTTGCGAGACGATGCCGAGCGAGAGCAGAGAAACGGCCATCAGGAGAAGCAGAACGACGCTGAAACCGAGCAGGGTTGCGCGCCCGACATCTTCGCGCCGCTGCGCGCGGGCCGAGAACACATTCGCCCCTTCGATACCGATGAACACCCACACCGTGATGAGCATCGTGCTCCGGACCTGCGCAAACACACTGCCGAGCCTGGCATTGCCCCAGAAATCCTGCGCGATGACATGGCTCCGGAATGCCAACGCAGCGAGTGCGACGAACAGCAGGAGCGGGATGACCTTGGCGATCGTCGTGATGGCGTTCAGCACGGCTGCGCTGCGCACGCCGCGCAGAATCACCGCGTGCATGGTCCACAGCACGATCGACGCTCCCAGCACCGCAGCACGCGTATTGCCGTCGCCGAATACAGGGAAGAAGTAGCCAAGCGTGCCGAATACGATCACCAGATAGCCGACGTTGCCGATCCACGCGCTGACCCAGTAGCCCCACGCCGAATTGAAGCCGACGAAGTCACCGGCGCTCGCCTGCGCGTAGGCGTAGATGCCGTTGTCGAGTTGCGGCTTGCGCGTAGTCAGCGTTTGGTAGACGAAGGCAAGCATCAGCATGCCCACGCCGGTGATCAGCCAGCCGATCAGCACCGCGGCGGCGCCCGCGCCCGAGGCCATGTTTTGCGGAAGGGAAAACACCCCGCTGCCGATCATCGAGCCGATGACGAGCGCCGTCAGCAAGCCGAGCCGCAGCGGTTTTGCCGCAACATGACTTGGCTGCTCGGCCGGCTTGGGTACGGACGATGCCGGAAATGAATCGGCCAGATTTTTCATGACGGACCTCACCACTCGTGCGAATACGTCGATTAGCTCACCCGCGAGGGACGCTGGAGTTGATCTGGATCATCGGGCGTCAACCAGCGGCTCGACTTCCGCCGTGGCCCCCGGACTCCGGACGTTTGCGTGGCGGGCCTGCACGCTTGCGGGCAGGCCTGGCAGCGGGCCTCGCGTCGTCCGCGCCGTTGTCTCGTGCACCCTCTTGCGATCGCGATGGATCGGTCGCTTCGTGCTGCGACGCTTCGCGAAGCTCGAACACTGCGGCGTTTGCGTCGCCGTCGAAACGGCACTCGACCCGGTTTCCCTCGCGGACCGCGCCGTCGAGCATCTGCCTGGCGAGCGGATTTTCGATGACCTGGCGGATGCGGCGCCGCAACTCGCGCGCGCCATACTCGGGCCGGTAGGCCTCGGTCGCCAGATGTTCGACGATGCTCGGATCGAACGCGATCTCGATGTCCTGGCTCTTCGCGACGCGTGCCACCTGGTCTAGTTGCAAACGCACGATCGAGCGGATCTGATCCGCGCTCAACGACTCGAAGATGATGATTTCGTCGATGCGATTGAGAAATTCGGGCCGGAAGTGCGAGCGCAAGACCGTCATGACGCCTTCGCGTATAGCGTCCGGCTGCCGGTTCGCGGCGGCTTTTCCGGCTTTGCCGCCGTTGCCTGCCGACATGAAGCCGGGCCGGCTGCGCGAGGTTCCCATGATCACCTCCGAGGCCAGATTGCTGGTGGCGATGATCAGCGTGTTGGAGAAATCCACCACCCGGCCCTTGCCGTCGGTCAAGCGGCCGTCGTCGAATACCTGCAGCAGCACGTTGTAGACGTCCGGGTGCGCCTTCTCGATCTCGTCGAGCAGAATCACGCTATGCGGGCGGCGCCGCACGCGCTCGGTCAGCTGGCCGCCTTCGTCGTAGCCTACATAGCCGGGCGGCGCGCCGATGAGCCGCGCCACCGCATGCCGCTCCATGTATTCGCTCATGTCGATGCGCACAATGGCGTCTTCGTCGCCGAACACGACTTCGGCGAGCGCCTTGGCCAGTTCGGTTTTGCCGACGCCGGTCGGACCGAGGAACAGGAACACCGCAAGCGGCTGGTGGCCGCCCTGCAAGCCCGCGCGGCTGCGGCGCACCGCGTCGCTTACCGCGCCGATTGCTTCTTCCTGACCGATCACGCGCTTGTGCAGGCGAGCCTCCATATGCAGGAGCTTTTCCTTTTCTTCCTGAGTGAGATCGGCGACCGGAATGCCCGTCATTTTCGCGACGATCTCAGCGACGAGGGTCCGCGTCACTTCGGCGCTGCTGGTGCTCACGCGCCGCTTCCATTCAAGCGTTGCGTCGTTTAGCCGGCTTTGCTTGCCCGTCATCTGTTCGCCCAGCGCCTTGGCGCGTTCGAACTGCTTGTGCGACGCCGCATACTCCTGCTCGCGGCCCATCTGCGCGATTTCCGCTTCCAGTTCGAGCACCTCGGCAGGCCGTGAAGTCGAGGACAGGTGCTCGCGGGCGGCCGCCTGGTCGATCAGGTCGATCGCCTTGTCGGGCAGGAAGCGCCCGGTGACATAGCGGTCGGACAGTTCGGCGGCGGCGACACAGGCTTCGTCGAGAATGGTGACCTTATGGTGCGCCTCCAGGCGATCGCGAAGCCCGCGCAGAATGCCGATGGTCTGCTCGACGCTCGGCTCGCCGACAAGCACGGGCTGAAAGCGCCGTTCCAGCGCGGCGTCCTTTTCGATGTACTTCTGGTACTCGGCGAGCGTGGTCGCACCGATCAGATTCAGTTCGCCGCGCGCCATCGGCGGCTTGAACACATTGGCGATATCCAGCCCGCCTTCGCCGCCGCCCTGGCCCGCGCCCACGATGGTGTGCACCTCGTCAACGAAGAGAACCAGCTCGTCCCTATGCGCGGCGATTTCATCCATGACCTGCTTCACGCGTTCCTCGAACTCGCCGCGGTACTTCGAGCCCGCGACGAGCGAATTCACGTTGAGCTCGATGAGGCGTTTGTCGCGCAACGTTTCGGGCACATCGCCGCTGATCATGCGCAGCGCAAGGCCTTCGACGATCGCGGTCTTGCCCACGCCAGGTTCGCCGATCAGCACGGGGTTGTTCTTCTTGCGCCGCGCGAGCACTTCGGCCAGCGTCTCGGTTTCCTTCGAGCGTCCAATGACCGGATCGAGCTTGCCTTCGCGCGCGAGCCGCGTGACATCGCGGCTGTACTTGTCGAGCTGCGGCGTGTCGCTCGGGGCCTGCACGGCATCTTCCTGGCCTGCCGCGCGCAATGTCTGCTGGCGCAGCTGGTGCGGCGACAGACCATACTTCATCAACAGATCGCCGGCGAAGCTGTCGATAACCTCCGCCAGGCCGGTCAAAATATGTTCGGGGCCGACGTAGTTCTGCCCGAATTCGCGCGACGCGATGACGGCGCGCTCCAGCGCGCTCTTCAGCCGCGGAGAAACCGAGATGTCGCCGCCCTCGGGAATCTTTTGCGCGCTATCGCCCCTGGGCGCATGGGTCTCGACATATCGACGAAGGTCGGCCGCCGAAATTTTGAGCGACGCGAGAATCCGCTGAACGGCTTCGGTGTCCGCGAGCTCGTACAGCACGTGCTCGGTGTCCACTTCGCGGCGGCCGAATTGCACGGCTCGCTCGGCGGCCCGTTGCAGAATCTCTTTTGCCTGCTCGCTGAAATGCTGTTGCAGGTCGATCCCTTTACTGACAGGTGCCTCGGGTGGCACGGCGGCGCGTCCGGTGTACCGTCCGTTCGTGCCCGCATCGAGCAGACCGTCGAACAATCCGCCGCGGAACAGCGATTCGAGCGGCGATATCTGCCGCTGATGGCGTGTGAGTTGCGCGTAGTGGTAATCGCACACGTCGAGTTGCTTTTTGCGGCCGCCTTGAATGACCGCGACGCGGATGGTCGCCGGCCGGACGCCGCAAAGTTCGCAGAGGTGCTCCGCCATGTCGTCTCTCCTCATCTGCTCGTTGAAGAAAACGGAAAACGGAGCGTGGCTGCCGCTGCCCGTCTATCGATTCATTGTGGGCGGAGGGAGGCGGGACTCGTTGAGCTTGATCAATAGCGCAGGTACTTGTCGCGCAACGGCGCGAAGCGCTGGCTTTCTTCGACGGCCAGCGCGTCCAGCTGATCGAGCCCAGCGCCGTCGCGGAGTGCCTGCCAGACGGCGCGCGAGCCGATGGCGTCGCGTGTCGCCGCGACATCGAAGTGCATCGGGTAGAGCGCGCGCAACGTCGCGGCGAGCGCGAGCCCGAGGCGGCCCGCGTGCGGCGCCGGCGCATGCGGCCCGGGCACGATCTGGACGCCGTGACACAGGCGGCCGTGCCAGCTCGACTCGGTCGGCACGAAGTCCGCTGCCGCGAAGCGCACACCGGTATCGAGTGCGTTCAGGCCCGCAGCAAGACGTTCGCCGTCGATCCACGGTGCGCCGATGAGCTCGAACGGCGCGGCCGTGCCGCGTCCTACACTGAGATTCGCGCCTTCGAGCATCGCCACTTCCGGGTACAGGTCGAGTTGCGCCAATGTTCGTAAATTGGGCGACAGGGGCACAAAGCCGAGACCGGTGTCCGCGAAACGCATCGAGCGCCGGTAGCCGGTCATGGGAATCACGCGCAAGTCCGCGCCGATATGCCGCTCGCGATTGAAGAGCGCCGCCAGTTCGCCGACCGTCATGCCCGGCTCGAGCGGCAGCGGGTAGTAGCCGGTGAACGACTCGTGCCCGGAGTCGAGCACCGGACCGCCGAAGCGGTCGGCGCCAAGCGGATCAGGCCGGTCGAGCACGAAAAGCGGAATGCCACGCGCGGCCGCGGCCTCCAGCGCGTAGCCGAGCGTCGTTTCGTAGGTAAAGAAGCGCGCGCCCGCGTCCTGGATGTCGTACACGAGTGCGTCGATGTCCTCGAGCGCGTCCGGCGGGAAGCGCTGCGTGCTGCCATAGAGACTGTGCACGATGAGTCCGGTGGCTGCGTCGCGCGAATCGCTCACCTGTTCGTCGACATCGCCGTTCAAACCGTGCTCCGGCGAAAACAGCGCGACGAGCGTGACGCGTGGCGCGTGCGCGAGCACGTCGACGGTGCGGGTTCCGGTTGCGTCGAAACCGGTTCTGTTGGTCACAAGACCGATACGCAGGCCGGCGAGCGGGGCGAACTGCTGGTCCTCGAGCACGTCGAGACCGCTTCTGACCGGTCCCGTGGCAACCGGCAGGCGGCTGACCGAGGCCAACGCAGCCGTCGCGCCGGGCAGCGCGCCGGCAATCCCGGCGGCGCCGATCGGCGGCGCCAGGCTTGCCATTGCGGCGATGATTTGCGCTCGCAGCGGCCGGGCGTCGCCGCTATCGTCCGGATGAACGCGGTTCGTCAATATGACGACGAAACGGCGCGTGACGAAATCGATCCAGATACCCGTGCCCGTATAGCCCGTGTGTTCGATCATGCCGATGGGCGGCAGCCGATCGCGGTTCGCCGTCAACGGACTGGCGAGCGCCCAGCCGAGGCTTCGCCATGGCGGCGTCGCGAGAGGAGAGGCGGGGGCGGTCAGCGCCTCGATGCTGGCAGGCGAGAGCACGCGAACGGCCGGCGCGTCGGGTGCGGCCGGGGCGGCGCCGCCGTCGAGCAGCATCTGCGCGAACCGCGCCAGATCGCCGGCGGTGGAAAAAAGCCCCGCATTGCCGGCCACGCCTTGCATCCAGCTCGCCAACGGATCGTGCACGTTGCCTTGGCGCATGCCCGCACGCCCCGCCGTCGTGGCCGCGCTGCGAGCCGCATGCCGGGCGTCGGGTAGGAAACCCGTGTCGTGCATGCGCAGCGGGCCGAAAATATGCGCGCGGCAGTATTCGTCGAGCTGCTCCCCGGTTATCCGTTCGACCAGCTCGCCGAGCGCGGCAAAGTTCAGGTCGCTGTAGATCACCCGTTCGCCGGGCGCCGCCTGCAAACGCTGCTGGGCGATTGCGCGCAGTACGCCCGCGCGGCCCCCGCGCGCGGGACGCGCGGCGAGATCCGCCTGCAGGCCCGACGTGTGCGCGAGCAATTGGCGCACGGTCACCGTCTCTTTACCGTTCGCGGCGAATTGCGGCCAGTAGCGCATGACAGGCGCGTCGAGGTCGATGCGGCCCGCTTCGGAGAGTTGGAGAACGGCGGTTGTGGTCGCGATTACCTTCGTCAACGAAGCGAGATCGAAAACCGTGTCGACGGTCATCGCTTCTTCGTGCGGTTCTGTCATGCGTAGGCCGAACGCTTCGCGATACTGCACCTCGTGTGCGGTGCCGGCGATCACGACTGCGCCCGGCAGACGGCCGGCCTCGATCTGTCCGAGAACGATATGGCGCAGCTCGGTCTCTATGGCGGTGTCGAGCGGAGCAGCCTGCGCGCGCAACGGTGTGTGCATGAGCACCACCGCTAGTCCGAGCGCAAAGACGCTTCGCGCGAGCGGCGGTCTCATCGCGGCAGGTCCGTGGGGTCGTAGCGATTGCGCGGATTCCAGAGCATCCAGCCGTCGCTGCCGGCGGCTTCGGCCGCGGCAGTCTGGGCGCGAATCTCGGCGGCATCGAATTCGCGATGATCGAACGCATAGTCGCGAAACGCCTGCAGCCAGGGGCGAAACCGCACGCCCGGCAGGCCTGTCCGCTCGGCCGCCTCCGCAAGCGAACGGCGCACGATCTGGCCCGGGTCGGAAACCGGGTTCGTGCAGCCCGGCAAGCCCCAGGTGAACCCGGACGGATACAGCATGGGCGAAATGTAATCGAGCGACGCGCCGAGCAGTTCGATCTGCTGGCCAATGGCCGTGTCGTCGAGGTTCCAGCAGACATAGCCGAAAATGTCCGCCGCAACGAACACGTTGTAGGGCGCAAGGCGCGCACGCGCGGCCTGCAGGAAGCCCACGATGGCGGCGGTGCGATTGGCCCGCGTGTTGGCCTGCGAGAAGCGCAGGCCGCTTGCATCCGGGAAGCGCACGTAGTCGAACTGGATCTCGTCGAAGCCCATTTGCGCGGCCTCTTCGGCGACATCGAGGTTGTGTGCCCAGACGTCGCGCGAAAACGGATCCATCCACTGCAGATGCTCGCGGTCGCGCCAGGGTGCGCCGTTTGCATCGCGTACGGTCCAGCCGGGGTGTGCGTCGGCCAGCGGGTCGTCCTTGAACACGACGATTCGCGCGATCAGATAAAGGTGGCGGCGATGCAGGCTCGCGAGCAGCGCCGGCAAATCGCGCTCCATGGGGGTTTTGTCCTTGATCTGCGCGAACGCGCCAGCCGCCTCGCGCGCCGGGCTGCGATAGGGCGTGAGACCGCGGTCGCCTTTCATGTCGATCACTAACGCGTTAATCGCCGTGGTCTGCGTGAGCGCGAGCGCTTCGTCTCGCAACATGGGGCTCGTGACGCCGTAGACCGACAGATACACGGCTTTCGGCCGAAACGGCGTGAGTTTGAGCCTGAGCGGCGTCTCGCCGCTCGTGCGCGTGCTCGTGCGCAGGTAGCCGGGTGCGCGCGCGGCGATGCCGGCGCCGGACGGCTCGAACTCAAAGTTGCCGTTTTCGTCTGCATGTTGCACGCCAGCGGTACTCGTCACGAGCGCATGCGGAACCGGCTTTCCCGAAAGCTCGTCGACGACCCTGCCGGTCGCCGCGCTGCACGGCAGGCTCGTCAGCAGAGCGGTCAACGCGAGCGCGAGAGCAGCCGGAAGCGGAATATGGCCCATGATCAGTTGCCGCCTGGGTTGCCGTTGGGGGGCGGCGCGGGTTCGCCGAGCAGGGCGGCGAGGCCGGCTACGCCATGTGAATCGACGATCAGAAAGCGCGGCAGCGCCAGCATACGGGAATGCCGGTCAACGCTTCGCGCTTCCAGAGAAAAGCCAGCCACGTAGCCCTCTTCGGCGGCGAGCGTCATCAATTCCTCGTCGTAGATGCCGAACGGCCACGCGAGCATCGTGACCTTGCCACCCAATTGCGTCTCGATGCGCCGGCGCGACGTCTCCAATTGCATACGCACGAACTGCCGAAAATCCGCGGATGTCCGGCGACGCCGCTCGATATTGAAGTTCGGATGCCAGTAGGTGTGCGATTGAACGTCGAACAGGCCGGATTCCCTGAGCGTGCGCAACTGGTTCCAGGTGAGAGCGTACTGCGCGTTCGAAATCGCGGACGGATAGACGAAGAGCGTAACCGCCAGGTGCTCGCGCTGGGCAATGGGCAGCAGCTGATCGAAAACGGAGCGGTGGCCGTCGTCGACAGTGATGACGACCGATCGTGACGGCAGGGTCGCAGCGGCGTCGCCAAGCCAGTTGACGACATCGCCTAACGGCACGAACCGATACCCGCGTTCCTTGAGGAAGCGCACTTGAGCCTCGAACGTCGAAACCCGCACTGTCATGGAATCTTCAACGCTGGCCGCAAAGCGGTGATACACGAGCACGGACACTCGAGGAGCAGGCGGCTGTGCGCGCGCGGGCGACGAAAAGACGAGCAGGGCCAGCATCAGCGACAACCCGCGCCGGCAGGTATGCGCAACGTGCGAAGCGCGGCAGGCGAGCGGGCGCGGCATGATAGGGCGGGTCTCCGTGCGGCGCTATCGGCTGACGGGGCGGGCGCTGCGCGGCGCCGACGCGAGGGCGTCGTCCAGTGCGTCGAGTCTCGCCATGAGGACGGCCGCGCGGGCCGCGACCGGCGTCGCCGTGCCGGCCTGCGCCAACAGCGACTCGACGCGGCGTCGCCAGTATTCCGCGTGGAAAACGGCGTGCGAAGAGGGCGAGGACTCCCGCTCCAGCAATCGTTCGAGCTGTCCGATCATCGAGCTGATGTGGGCAAGCTCGTGCTCACTGCGGTTGACGGTGACCATGGGTGGGCTCGACGGATCCGATTCGAGGGTTGCAGGGCGGTCGTGCACGAGATCGGACAAAGTCCATTGGCGGATCGGAATGGCTGCGATCCCGCGACTCGGTCCGTTTGTGTAGTGCAGCATAGGCGCAGTCGCCGCCAAACGATTGATCACAGTCAAACGCGCGCGCAACGAATCTTCATAACCACACCGAGCGCAGGATCTCGGCCGGAGGCTGGCGCTTGATATGCATCAACCATCATCGAGACGGCGCGCCCAGAATGCGCACATCGGCAGGCGTACGCCGATCGTCGTGCCGCGAGCCATTTTCACGAGGACGAAGCCATGAAGCCGGATAGTCAACTGAAGCAGGAAGTCGAGGACGAACTGACGAACAGTCCGGCCGTCGACGCAAACGGAATTGGCGTTGCAGTGGTCGACGGCATCGTCACGCTCACGGGGCATGTTCCAAACTACGCGGCGAAGGTCGCGGCCGAAAAGTGCGCGCTTCGAATCGAGGGTGTCGACGCGGTGGTGATCGGCATCGACGTCAAACTGCCGGCCACGGAGCAGCGTACGGACGAAGACGTCGCCTTGAGCGTGCGCGCGGTGCTCGATTGGATCGCCGGGCTGGAAGACAGCGGCATCCGGATCAAGGTGGAGAAGGGCTGGGTGACACTGAGCGGCGAGGTCGAAGACGGCTACCGTAGCCGTATCGCCGAGAAAAACATCGTGCATATGCGCGGCGTGACGGGCGTGACGAACAACATCAGGATCCGGGGTTCGGCGTCCACAGTCGACATTGAATGCAATATCCGCAAGGCGATTCAGCGCCACACGGATCGCGAACTGAAGCATGTCGGCGTGGAAGTGGAAGACGGCCGGGTGATTCTGTCGGGCAGGGTCAGTTCGCCCATCGAGCGTGCCATCGTGAAGGGCGCGGCGCGCTCCACCGCCGGCGTTAAAGCGGTGGTGGACCGCCTCGTGGTGCGCTGACAGCGGGCGCGGTCGACGGGCGGCGCGTGCCGGTGATTCACTTAATTGAATGAACTATGGCGCCTCCTCAGCCAAACGACAACAGCAAGTAAGAAAACTCCTACTGCCTCACCCTGCCGACTACAAGCGATTCAAGCGTCGCTGATTTAAATCGCGAGACGTGTCCTCAATAATGAATTCAACGAACGGCCGAAACACATTCGGGCGCCGTCAAAGACAAACCGAGGAGCACGAGATGAACGGCAACAGCATGTCCCTCAGAGCGCTTGTCGACAAATGGCTTGCGCCGACGCGGTCAATTCCGGCTCACATCACGCAGACCGGACGCTTCGGCAGCAATGGCGTGCGCTATGTCTGTCTGGAAGGCGAGGTGTCGGCGCGGCCCTTGAGCATTGTCTTTTTCAGGCACGGCAGCGGCGCGTGGGACGTGTTCCCGCCGCCGCCGCCGTTGGCTGCCATGGGTACGCGGCTCTTCGCGGCCTGATTTCGCGGCCTGATTTCGGGCCGCTTGCGTGCCGGCCATGCGGGTTGCGTCGCGTTCACCGTTGACACAAGTCAAGCCGGCGAGCACGCCAGCATTGAAGATATCGCGAAGGCGGGCAGGGTAGCGCCCGAGGCCTCATAAGGAGGGCTCGCGACGATGCCGGCCTTTCTCAACCGTGCACGGACAACCACGAGATGAAAGGCATTCTGCGCCTCGCTTTCAAGCTGCTCGTGAACGACAGCGCCAAGTTCACGGCGCTGATTGTCGGCATTACGTTCGCGGTGTTTCTGATGATCGAGATGACGTCACTCTTTGCCGGCATTCTCAACAAATCCTCGGCTACGGTGATCAACGTTGGTGCGAAGGTGTGGGTGATGGACCCTGCCGTCCAGACCATCGCCAACAGCATCGGCATGCCGGACTACGTGATCGACGCGGTACGCAGCGTCGACGGAGTCAAATATGCCGTGCCGCTGTATTCGGGAGCGGCGCTCGTCCGTTTGCGCGACGGCACCTACCAGGCCGTTACGGTGATCGGGCTCGACGACGCGAGCCTGTTCGGCTGGCCGAAGATGAAAGCCGGCCGTATCGAAGATATTTACGCTGAAAACGGCTTCATCGCCATCGACGACGCGGAAATCCACAAGTTGCACAATCCTAAGCTCGGCACCGACTTCGAACTGAACGACCATCGCGGGGTGGTGGTCGGCATCGCCACCGTGACGAGCAGCGGTCTGTTCGGTACACCCACGCTTTACACCACTTACACGCGGGCCGTTCAGTACATCCCATCGGCGCGCTACACGACGTCATACATTCTGGTCGAGCCGAAAACCGACGCGGATGTCGCGCATATCAAGCAGGTTGTCGCTTCGCTCGGATACGTCGCCTATACGAAATCCGAGTTCATGCAGCGCATCTCGCACTTCTACAAATATGAAACCGGCCTCGGCACCAACATCCTGCTGATGACGGCGATCAGCTTTCTCGTGGGTCTGTCGATCTCCGGCCAGACCTTCTATACGTTCATCCTCGAAAACCTGGAAAAGTTCGGAGCACTGAAGGCTATCGGCGCGAAGGGCCATGAGCTTGTCGCGATGATCCTGTTTCAGGCGACGTTTACGGCCCTGACGGGATATGGGCTGGGCGTCGGGTTGTGCGCGGCGTCGATCAGTCTCGTGCGCCTGCGGGTGGCGGACTATGCCGCGATGATCACGTTCGGCAACCTTGCCCTCGCGTTTGCGATGGTGGTGGTGATTGCGACCCTGTCGAGCTACCTGGGTGTGAGGCGCGTGCTGCGCATCGAACCGTTCGATATCTTCAGGGGCTAGCCATGCCCACCGTTGCGATCGACGCACAAGGCCTGAACAAGTGGTTCGGCGAAGGCGAGGCCCGCACCCAGGCGTTAGCCGACGTCGCCATGCAGGCGCGCTTCGGCGAGATGCTGCTGATCGTCGGTCCGTCGGGTAGCGGCAAGACGACGCTGCTGAGCGTGATCTCCGGCATTCTGCGGCCGGATTCCGGCGCGGTTTCCATCGAGGGCGTCGATCTCTGGCAGCAGAACGACGACGCCATTGCCGATTTCCGCCTCAATCGCATTGGTTTCGTTTTCCAGGACTATCACCTGTTCCCACGCCTTTCCACCGCGGAAAACGTCGCGATTCCGCTCATTCTGAAGCGCCGCGACTGGGACAAAGCCATCGACGAGGCGCTGAATTGGCTCGACGTGGTAGGCCTCAGAAACCGCGCAGCCTTACCGCCGATGAAACTCTCCGGCGGCGAACAGCAGCGTGTGGCGATTGCGCGCGCCATGGTGAGTCAGCCCGACATTCTGATTCTCGACGAGCCGACTGCGTCACTTGACGGCGACACCGGACGCTCGATCATCGATTTCGTCAAACACAAGATTCTGAACGCGCATCGCTGCATTGTCATCGTGACGCACGACAGCCGCATCTTCGACTACGCGGATCGTGTGATGCACATGGAGGACGGCAAACTCAAAACCATCGACGCGGGAGAAGGAAAGTGAAACGGAAAGCGCTCTTTCTGCTCGCTTTCGCGGGCTTTGTCGCCGGCGTGGTGGCCGCGTGGGTGTACGGCGTGCAGCAGCCGCCGCAGCCACCGGTTTTCGAACCCGCCTCCAACCCTTATGCGCGCGGCGTCTACGCGACGGGCATCGTGGAAAGCGATCAGCCGGCGGGCGTGAATATCAACATTTATCCGGACGTGTCGGGCGCCGTGACGAAGGTGCTCGTCCACGACGGCGAGACCGTGCGACGCGGCGAGCCACTCCTGAGCATCGACGATTCCGTGCAGCGGGCCACGGTTGCGCAGCTCGCCGCGCAGGCGGAGGCTGCGCAATCGCTGCTCGACGAACTGCGCGCACAGCCGCGACCGGAAACGCTGAACGTCGCCAGTGCCCAGGTGAGCGCGGCAAGTGCGAGTCTCAAGATGGCGCAGGACCAGTTCGACAAGCAACAGCGTGCGTATCAGATCGATCCCAAGGCGGTGAGCCGCGACACACTCGATAACGCCGCGAACGGCGTGGCCGTGGCGCGCGCGAATCTCGACGTCGTCACGCGGCAATACCGACTCACGCGCGCAGGAGCGTGGACCTTCGACGTGCGCAATCAGGAGCGCCAGGTCGAGGCGTTGCGCAAGGCCTCCGAAGCGGCATCGGCACAACTCGACCGTTACACGCTGCGTGCGCCCGCCGACGGCGTGGTGCTGTCCATCAATGCGGCACTCGGCGCTTATCTGTCGCCGCAGGGCGTCTATGACGCCTATGCACAGGGCAATGCGCCCGTGCTTGTGATCGGTACGCCGTCGGACCGGCTCGCGGTGCGCTGCTATGTCGACGAAATACTGATCAGCCGGCTTGCCGACGTTCATCAGTTGAAGGGGCGAATGTTCATCCGCGGGACGTCCGTGCAGGCCGATCTGCAATTCATGCGCGTGCAGCCTTATGTGACGCCCAAGATCCAGTTGACCGACCAGCGCACGGAACGCGTCGACGTGCGCGTGCTGCCGGTACTGTTCCGCGTGGTGCCGCGCGACGGCATGCGACTCTTTCCAGGGCAGATCGTCGATGTGTACATTGCCGCGAAATGAGCGTCGCGCGCCTGTCACGCCGTGGCGCGTGCTGAGATGCGTCGCGCTGGCATCGGCCACCCTGCTCGTCGTCGCATGCACCGTCGGTCCGAATTTCTCGCGACCGTCGACGCCGCGGGTGGAGCACTATGTGACGGCGGAACGCGCGAGCTTCGAGGCGCCCGGCGCCGCGCAGACGCTTTCACCGGCAGTACGGATGCGCGACGACTGGTGGACTACATTCGGCTGTCGCACGATCGATCTGGCCGTCGACGAAAGCTTGACGGGCAACGTGACGCTCGAACGCGGGCAGGCCACGTTGCGACAGAGCGAGCATCTTCTGCGGGCAGGCGCAGGCGCATTTTTCCCGCAGATCGACACGCAGGCGGGCGCGGCGCGTGAGCGCTTTTCGCCGTTGCGCACCGGAGGCTCAGGTGCCGCGTCGATCTTCAAGCTGTTCACGCTGTCGGCGAGCGTCAGTTATACGCTCGATATTTGGGGCGGTCAGCGGCGCCAGGTCGAAGCGCTTGCTGCTCAGGTAGAGGCGCAGCGCTATGCGCTTGCAGCGACGTATCTCACGCTCGCCGCCAATGTCGTCAACACGATGATCGCGCGTGCGGCTTACAGCGACGAGATTGTCGCGACGCGCGAGATGATCGAACTCGTGCGCGAGCAGATCCGCATTACCGAAGCACAGGTGAGCGCCGGCACGGGTGCCTGGTCGGCCGTGTTGTCGCTGCAAAGTGAACTGGCGACGCTGGAAGCGTCGGTGCCGCAACTCGAGCAGAAGCGGGCACAGGCGGAGGATCTGCTCGCCGTGCTGGCGGGAATGTATCCGGAACAGTGGAGCGCGCCCGGTCTGTCACTCGACGAAATCGCTTTGCCGGGCGTGCTGCCGCAAACCGTGCCGTCCTCGCTCGTCAGGCGGCGTCCCGACATTTTGCAGGCAGAGGCGGTGCTTCACGTGGCGAGCGCCAATATCGGCGTGGCCACAGCGGCGCTTTTTCCGCAAATCACTTTGTCGGCGTCGGGCGGTTTCGACAGTACGGTGCTGCACTCGCTCGGCAACGCGAGCGGGACAGTGTGGAGCGTCGCGGGAGGGCTGACGGCGCCTGTGTTTCATGGCGGCGCGCTGTGGTTCGAGCGTAAGGCCGCGATGGACGCGTACGACGAGTCGCAGGCCGCCTATCGCGAAGTGGTGCTGGCGGCGTTTGCCCAGGTCGCCGACACGCTGCGGGCGCTCGAACACGACGCACAAGCGGTGCTGGCCGACGCGCGCGCGGTGCAGTCCGCCGCCGATGCGCTGCGGCTCATGAAGGCGTCGTATCAGGCGGGCACGGTCGGCTACGTGCAGATCCTGATCGCCGACGGGCAGTATCATCAGGCGCGCCTTGCCTGGCTGCAGGCGAGCGCGCAACGTCTTCAGGATACGGTCGCGCTTTATGCCGCGCTGGGGGGCGGGCTGATTCCTGCCGCGGATTGATCGACGTCAAGCCGCCTATCGCGCTATCGCCGATGCTGGACGAATGCCGTTCGCCATTGGAGAGCACGATGAAATCCGCTGAAGCGCTGCGCGAGGCGCGAGAAAAGCGCACGAACCCGGCAGCGCGCGCGGTGCGCGGCGGCTATCGCAGGCTCCTCGTCGCGGTGCGAGGCGGGGGCGCTTTCCCCCTGATGGCCGTCGATTACGCCCACGCTTGGGCCGCGCCCGATGCGGTCGTCGAGGTCGCCGCGCTGACGGACGCCGCCTCCCCGGTCGACGGCGCGACGCGAGGCGTGGCTGGCAGCCTCGGCGCTGACGTCGCCAGCGCCGAGGCGGTGCGCTGTGCGCTGATGAGCCGTGGTATCGAGGTCTCCGGATCGTGTCTGCCACGAGCAGACGCGGGCGCCGCGTCGCCGCAGTCGCTCGGCGAACTTGCGCACCGCTTCGGCGCCGACATCGTGCTGTGCGACGATCGCTCGGCCGCGCATGTCGCCCGGAGCGCGGCGTGCAACGTGCTCTACCTTCCCTCGGAAGAATCGCACCGGTTCCATGTTCCGCCGCGCCGTATCTTCGTTGCGAGCGACGACAGCGCGAGCGCCCGGTGCGCGCTCGACGAGGCAGCGCGAGTGGCCGGCGACACGGCCGAGTTGCGCCGGGCGTACATTGCTTTCGACGCGGATGCGGGCAATTCGCGGGATTGGGCCTCGATCGCTCTCGCCGCCGCGCATCACGGCGACAATCTCGCGCACGCGATCGTGCAGGCAGCGCGGGAGTGGGGCGCGGATCTGCTGGTGCTCGGCACGCACGGCCGCATGCCGCGCGCCATGTGGCGCTACGGCAGCGTGGCGGCCGCGGTGGCGCAAGTCACCGACCTACCGCTTCTGCTCGTGCCGGAGCAATCATGATGCCGCTTCAGCGTTCGTCGCGCGATGCACGCAAGCCCACTCGCCGGTTGGACGCGGCGAGCATTGCGCTGACATTGTTCTTTGTCCTGCTTGCCGCCATGCAATTCCTGGCGCTTCAGGATGGCATCACTGAAGTGGCCTATAGCGACTTCCAGCAGCTTGTCGCGGCGCGCCAGGTGGACAACCTGGAAGTCACGCCAACGCGGATTCGCGGTTCGTTGAAGATGCCAGGCGCGGCACCCTACCTGCCGGCATCCGATGCAATGGCCCTCAGGAAGCGCGGCGAGCCGTGGCGGTTCGCGACGACCCGCGTCGCCGACGACCAGCTCGCGCAAACACTGTCCGCCGCCGGAATTCGCTATACCGGCGACGTCGACAGTGCGTGGCCCGGCATGCTGGTTTCCTGGGCGATTCCGCTCGTGACGCTTTTCTTCGTATGGCATCTCCTCTTACGACGCTCAGGCGGCTTGCAGCAATACACGAAGATGGGCAAGGCGAACGCCCACATCCTGGTGCAGGACGAAACCGGCATTACCTTCGACGACATCGCGGGAATCGACGAGGCCAAGGCCGAGCTACGGCAGATCGTTGCCTTCTTGCGCGACGCCGAACGTTATCGCAGGCTTGGCGGCAAGATACCGAAGGGTGTGCTGATCGTCGGCGCGCCGGGAACCGGCAAGACGCTGCTCGCGAAAGCGGTGGCGGGCGAGGCAGGGGTGCCGTTCTTTTCGGTGAGCGGCGCCGCTTTCGTCGAGATGTTCGTCGGTGTGGGCGCGGCCCGTGTGCGCGACCTGTTCGAGCAGGCCCAGGCCGAGGCGCCCTGCATTATTTTCATCGACGAACTGGACGCGCTCGGCAAGGTGCGCGGAGCCGGCCTGACTTCGAGTAACGACGAGCGCGAGCAGACGCTTAATCAATTGCTGATCGAAATGGACGGTTTCAAGTCGAATTCCGGCGTCATTATCGTGGCCGCGACCAATCGGCCGGAAACGCTCGATCCGGCGCTGTTGCGTCCGGGGCGATTCGACAGGCACATCGCCATCGACCGGCCCGATCTGAATGGCCGCCGCCAGATTCTCGCGGTCCATATGCGTCACGTGAAAACCGCTCCCGACGTCGATCTGAATGAGCTCGCGTCGCGCACGCCGGGATTCGTTGGCGCCGATCTGGCAAATGTCGTCAACGAGGCCGCGCTGCACGCAGCGGAGGCCGACAAGGCAGCGGTCGACATGGCTGACTTCGACGAGGCGATCGACCGCGCGATGACGGGCATGGAGCGCAAGAGCCGCGTGATGAACGCGCAGGAAAAGATCACGATTGCCTATCACGAAGCGGGGCACGCGCTCGTCGCGCATAGCCGCAAGCATTGCGATCCGGTCAAGAAGGTGTCGATCATTCCGCGGGGCGTGGCGGCGCTCGGCTACACCCAGCAGGTGCCGACCGAGGATCGCTATGTGCTGCGGCATGGCGAACTGCTTGACCGGCTGGATGCGCTGCTCGGCGGCCGCGTGGCGGAAGAGCTCATATTCGGCGATGTATCGACGGGCGCGGAGAACGATCTCGAGCGCGCCACCGCCATGGCACGCCATATGGTGACGCGTTATGGCATGAGCGAGCGTGTTGGACTTGCGACCGTCGGCGATTCCACGGAACATCTGGGCGCGCAGGGCTTTGACCGATGGCGTGCTGCGTTCTGCAGCGACGACACGGCGCGCCTTGTGGACGAGGAGATCCGCCGCATGCTGGACGAAGCGCATTCGCGCGTGAGCGCGACGCTCGACACGCAGCGCGCGACGCTCGAGCGCATCGCCCGGTTATTGCTCGAGCGCGAAGTGCTCGACCACGAGATGCTGCAGCAGGCGATAGAAGGAAAGGCACACGAATCCGCGCGGGAGACGGTAGCTGGCTGAGCAGCTGAGTCACTGAAAGCCCGGTTGGCCCATTTGCTCCGGCTTCTGCGGGACCCGGCGCAGCAGGTCGGTGTGGAACCCCATCGCGGCGAGCCGGGCCAGCACGTCCCGGTAGGCGCCTTCGTCCATTTGAGGATCGCGCGCCAGCACCCAGACCATATTGCCATCGGCCATGCAGCGGATCGTGTAGCGATATTCCGGGTCAACGTAGGCAGTAATCACGACGATTTCAAAAGGCCAGATAAGTCCCACGCGCCACTTCGTGTTGCCGGTTCCGGGAATGACTTTCGCGACGAAGTGGCTTCCCGTGACGGGCTGACCGAAATCATGCCGTCGACCCAGATATCGGTCGTCGATCTTGCCGTCGGCCAGCAGCGTAAATTCGTCGTAATTGCCGACGTAGTCGTGCTCGCTCAGAAACGGTGTGTCCGCGATCACGTACCAGCGTCCCATGTATCGCGTGAGATCGAGCGGCGCACCGGCGGTGCATGCCGTTGGCGGCGGGATCGCGGGACTCTGCGCGCAGCCCGCAAAGCACAAGATGCAGGCGGCGATGCACGCTATCGACTTGTACATGGCAATGTCCGATTCGACGGTGTCGCATTCAGATCGGCGTGAGCCGTGCCCAGCGACGACGGGCACAGCCGACTGTGCTGCCGCAGCGTTTCCTGGCAGGCGAAACCATTGTAATGTGCCGCGCAGGTAAAGCAGCACGGTCAGCCGTTCGCCGTCCCTTATCGGCAGAGGAAATTGAAGCATGTATCGAGCGCCTTCACCGCTATTGACCTCGATCAAGCGCAGACCGCGGCGTGAATTCGACGACGTGCGGCTAGCCACTATTCTGACTGACAGACACACGTGTGGCGGACGCCGTACGAAGCATGCCGGCACGTGAGCCTGTGAGCTTTTCTGCTGTCGTTCGATCAGGTGGACTTCATGAAGATCTATTTCCCCAATGAAAGCCCCGAGTATTGCGCGCGCGATCTCGTCGTTGCCTTTCCTGCAGAAGCAGACGGTGTGCCGGTGCAGTGCGCCATTACCGCGGAGGCGCTGGAAGACCATTTCGGCGCGGCCTCGCTGCGGGAGGAGGACTTGCTCGCCGCCTTTGAGTCGAATCGGCGCCACATCCAGCAAGCGGCAACAAATCTGCTCGAGGAAATCGGGCCAAAGCCCGTGCTCATGCACAGCGGATACTTCCGCTTCTGCGACTAGCCGCTCGGAAAAAAGCCGTCAGCTATCCTATGCGATGGATGCGGGCGAGACCGGGCGGCGTTGACGAAGTCGAGCACAGGTTCCCAGAACGCCGCCGAGTCGAACTGCGCGAGCGGCACGGCGGTGTCTAACACGACGGTTCGCGACATTTCGTCGGCTGTGAGCGGGTCGGAATCCGCGAGCTGCAGCTGCAACGTGGCGCTATCAGCGTCGGACGCATCGGCCGGGCCCATTTTGCACGCATCGATCCGTTCTCGCAGCACCTGCTTTTCCGCGCGAAAATCGAGCAGTGCGGCAGGTACGCTAAGACGCCTAGCAAGTACGAAAAATGCATCGCGATGACGACGCTCGAGAAAGGTGGCGTCGACAATCACGCTATAGCCGGTTTGAAGCACGTCCGACGCGCGGCCAAGAAGGCGCTCGTAGATCGCATGTCGCGCTTCCTGCGTGTAAGGTAGGGCGACGTTCCTGTCGAGGGCGCGGACAGTCCCTGGCGAGCGCTTGCGTTCGGTATCGCTCGACACGCGCACGGCGCCGCATAAATCCGCCAATGCGCGGCTCGCGACGGACTTGCCCGAACCCGAGTAGCCGTGGCAAAGCAGCAGGACGGTATCCGGCCTTTGCGCCACGGCCCGCGCAAGGTCGATGTACCGCGTGGCGCCGCGCGTGGCCGAGGCGCGTTCTTCCTGCGGAGCGCTTTTTGCTTTGAGACACACGACCCGGGCGCGCACGAGTGCACGATACACGCTATACAAGGGCATGAGCGAGAGCGCGTCGTAGTCCCCCGAGGTTTCGAGCCAGTGGTTCAGTAGCCGGCTGGCGAGGCGGTCTCCGGCATGCACCCGCAGGTCCATCGCGAGGAACGCAATGTCGTTGGCGACGTCGGGAGATCGAGCAGCGCGGCTCCGACAAAGTCCTGATATCCCGTCAGATTGCGCGCGTCGCTTGCGTGTTTCAGAACGAGCCGATGCTGGGATGCATCGTACCGATACACTCCGTTGGACAGCACCGCATAGACGTCGACTTCATTGAATGCATGCGCAGACGGCGCAGTACGGCCTCCTGTTGCAGGACGATTGACGCCGTCGGCGGCCCACAGCAATGCGCCGAGGGTCGCAGCCTTCAGCGGTGCATCGGAGAACTCGCGCGTGCGGAGGCGTAGCGCCAGCGCTTTCATGAGCGGTCAGCCACTGGCCATATCCGGCCGGGGCAGTCCGATGACGGCAGGCGTCTCGCCTTGCGCGCTCGCGGGCGCGCGCTGCGGCGCGGGTTCGTAGGAGAGCAGCGGTTGCACATCGGTCATGATCGACTCCATTCAACGAAACGGCCATGCATGCACACGCGGATCGGCGCATCTATTCTTACGGTAGCAGCGCCGGGCCGGCGCGGCTTGACGCGCGTCAACCATGAACATGCGGCGAGGATGCCGCGAGAGATTCGATCGCGCGCTCCTTCGTAACGGGTACGCAAGTGACGCACGTTGCTTGCGTTTCACGCTGCCGGTGCCACCGCGCCACGGTGGCCCAGATCTCCGGGGCCGTTTCGCAGAAGCTGAAGAGCGCCATGTCTTCCGGGGCGATCATTCCTTCGCTGATCAGAAAATCGAAGTCGATGGCCCGCCGCCAGAACGATTCGCCGACGAGAACGACGGGTAGCGGCCGGATCTTGCTGGTCTGCAGCAGCGTGAGCACCTCAAACAGCTCATCGCAGGTGCCAAAGCCGCCCGGAAAGAAGACAGCGGCTTGCGCGCGCTCCAACAAGTGAAGTTTGCGGATGGCGAAGTAATGGAACCGGAAACAAAGTTCTGGTGTGAGATACGGATTGGGCTGCTGTTCGCGGGGCAACGCGATGTTCAGGCCAATACTGGGCGCCCCGACGCCATGCGCCCCGCGGTTTGCTGCTTCCATAATGCCGGGCCCACCCCCGGTGACAGTAGCGAGGGACGACAGCCCTGCGCTGCAGCGAGCGCGACCGACTATACGCCCCAGCTCGCGCGCGATGCTGTAATAGCGGCTTCTCGCGAGCACTTGCTTCGCTGACTGCAGGGCGCGTTGGTGCGCCGGATTCTCAGGTGCGCTTTCGCAGATGCGTTGTGCGTTGCGCACCAGTCGACGCGCCGCCGCAGGCGCAACAATCCGCGTACTGCCGTACACGACGATCGTGTGCGCTATACCGTGGCGTTGCAATGTCTCTTCGGTCTTCCAATAGTCCAGTTGCAGCCGAACGCCGCACATTTCCGGGCGCCGCAGAAAGTCGGGATCTTCGTCAGCTTGCAGATAGGTCGGACTCTCGATAAGGCGGCGCACGCGTTCGGCCCGTGCGCCGCACGCCCTGTCGGCATGGCGGGCCTGCGCGTTTGCATTTGCGTTTGCATTGGCATTCGCCGAAGTGCGACTGTGTTTCTCGATGAGTGTCATTGAAAGGTCTTCGGGTGGCGCGAGGATCGGATCGTCTGTCCATTTAAGCCATCGTGCAGGGTAACCGGCTTGATCTGCATCAATGCCGCCGTCGCGAGATGCAGAAGCCACCGTGACAGAAGGGCGGCTGGGCGACGAACTGCATGTGCTGCCGGCCGCTAATGCATCACGGCACACGCGGAAGTGGCTGGCGTGGGGCGTCGCCTTCCGCGGAATGCAACCTGCCCAGCAGTCAAAAGTCCAATGAGGAAATGAGGTTCGCCCGGAGGCAAGGATGGGCACACAATCGGTGCGGCGAACGATCGCAATCAGTTTGCTCGCCGCAATAGTCTTATCTGCACTGGCTGGGTGCGACGCCTTGAGCGGGCCGCCGGCGCCGGAATGGCCGGGCCCTCACGCGCCGTATCCTTTTCCCGACAGCGTTCCCCACCGAACGCAGTAGTTCCGTGCCCGCTTTGCGGCCTCGGCGTCGAATTGCGCGGTCGGCGTGGGTTTTTGCGCGGCAGCTAAAGTGCAATGATTACGCCCACGGTTGGGTCGGCGGTCTGCTCCCCCAGCATTTCCTTCAGATCGCGCTCGATGATGCTGCACAACGTTGAAATGGGAACGTCGTTTGCGCCGCCTTCAAACGGATTCTCCGTGCTTTCCCCAACCTGCTCGAGCGACGTGTACATCCACGACACCGCGACACTGCATGGCACTACTAGCCATATCATGTTGCCTTGCATGAAGCCCGTCATGCCATCATTGAGCTTGTCAAATTCATGAAGCAGTCCGAATGGAAATAGCAGGCAGAAGAACTTCACAAATAAGGAACTGACCGTTGCGTATTGACGTGGATAGGGGAAATTCTTGAAACCTTCCGCTCTTGACTGCAGCGCTATGAAGTCGCCGAGCGCCCTTTGAAGCTCCATGTAGAAGTTGGACTCCAGACACCCCGTAGTGTGAAGCATCCTGAGATTTGTCCCAAGCGGCGGCTTTTGCCCAGAATGTCAACCCATATGTCAGGGCTTCCGTTGCCCTGTTGTAGGTTTGGACATTTTTGAAGCCGACAATAAACGACGTTGCAGTTCCAAGCAGAACAACGATAGTCAGGGGTACCGACAACCAGGTAAAAGAAAAGAGCTTGTACAGCACGACCGGTACACAACCCCAGATCAGAAGCCAGTAGATTTGCCGGCGAGTCCAAACCAGAAACTCCGTTACCTTATACGATTTTCCAAGGTGCATATGTGTGTCTCAGGCAAACTCAGGTGAGTAACAAATGAGCGAGGACGTCTGACGCGCGGTCCCAGCCGCTGGGACTAATGGCTGAGCGTACTCCGGCCGAGGGCGTTTGATTGGTGTCCTCAGGACAACACCGTGGTCCCGTTCGCGTGTCTACCGCTCTTCGCCGCGTCGGCCTACGATGACTTCGTGCCGTCCATTGCGGCTAAAGGCTTCCGTCAGGCGCGACTGTCCCAGGAGAAAACTATGACGCAGCGTATCAACTACATTCAGCAATCCCCGGAACTGTTCAAAAAGCTATTGGAATTCAGCAATCAGCTAAAGGACAGCAAAATCGAAGAATCGATCCGCGATCTCGTTTCGATCCGCGCGTCGCAGATCAATGGCTGTGGCTTTTGCGTCGACATGCACGTGAAAGAGGCACGCATTCACGGCGAGCGTGAACTGCGCCTCCATCATCTGGCGATCTGGCGCGACTCGCCACTGTTCGCGTCGCGCGAGCGTGCCGCGCTTGCGTGGACTGAAGCGTTGACGAGACTCGAAGAATCCGGCGTATCCGACGATATCTACGAGCGTGTGCGCACGCGGTTCTCCGAGAAGGAACTGTCTGACCTGACCTACGAAGTGATGGCCATCAACGCATGGAACCGCGCAAACATCGCGTGCAGGACGGTGCCCGGATCGGCCGACAAGGCATTCGGCCTCGACAAGGCGAATCTCGCCTGAACCGGCCCGTTAGCCTTTCGCCTTCAACCTTCGTCCCCCACGTGCGGGGCGGGTCTTTTGGATGACACACCATGTTTCGACTGAAGAACACCGTCATGGCAATGTTCGTCGCTACGGGCGCACTTATGGGCGCGGCCCGGGCGGCCGCGCCCGAAGCGATCGTGGCGCCGCTGATGACGAAAGCGCTGGACGATTACCCGGGCAAAGAAGCGCTGATGATCACCGTGACTTACCCGCCGGGGTCGGTCGATCCCGTCCATCGGCATCATGCTCACGCTTTCATCTATGTACTGGAAGGCGCGATCGTGATGCAGGTCAGAGGCGGCAAGGAAGTGACGCTAACGCCCGGCCAAACTTTCTATGAAGGTCCTAACGATGTGCACACGGTCGGCCGCAATGCGAGCCAGACTCAACCCGCGAAGTTCATCGTGCTGCTTCTGAAGGACAAAGACGCGCCTGTTCTCGTGCCGGAAAAATAGAGTACGTTGGCCGCAACGCGCGACGAGGGGACAATCCGGGGAGGCACAACGTAGCTGCGGATCTGATTGGTGTGCCGACGCTTGGATATAGGCGGCCGTTCTATGCGACGTGCCTCGACCTCCGAGCAGTGGATCTATCCGCCGTCGCCGAATCGCACCGAGGCTCTCGCTGCAGGTAACCCGCAAGGCTCCTCTAACTGAGTCGTTGGCGCTGCTCGAGCCGTCGCGCTCAACGCGGCGGCCCAGCCGGGCGCGGCGACGCCGCCGCTCAGGCTCGGCTACGGGCACTCACGCGCTGGTGCATGCCTACGACGTGCTGGTCGGTCACCGAGTCAGTCAACAATGGTCAAGATATTGACGGTCCCTTGTCTGGCCATCTTCGCATACGGACACAAGCGTTCCGCAGTGCGAACCATTTCTTCCGCCACGGATCGGTCAACACCCGGCATCCGGACCCGGAGGTTGATGACCAATGCGTAGCCTTCATCCATCGGATCGCGGCCAAACGAAACTTGCACCTCCACAACGGTATCGTTGATCCATTGCGGCGCGCTTTGTGAGCAGCTTCAGCGCGCCGTGAAAGCACGCTGCAAACCCCGCTGCAAACAACTGTTCTGGATTGGTCCCGTTGCTGGGTCCGCCGAACTCCGTGGGCAGCCGCAATTCCACGACGAGATTTCCGTCATCTGAACGGGCCACGCCCGAGGCTCGGCCGCGTCCCGTTTCGCCCCTGGAAACGGTGACCGTCGTCGTGTAGAGCGGATGAAAATCCCGCCCTCGATATCTGTCGAGGAGGGAAAATGGAGGAGGTTGCAGCTTGTTGTCGTCCATGGCGGATCTCAGGTTCAGTCATACGCGTTCTGACTTTCAGTCGTTGACCTGTCGAAGCCTCGCCTACGGAACGAACGATCGTGAAGTTCGGCCATTCCTTCGGCGCAGACAGTCGAGGTTTTCCAAGGCAACGTCGGTTTGATAGTAACGGGGCTCGAATGGGAACGGTAGCGTCGTGGAGGAAGACATGGTGTTTCCCATTTGGCGCCAATGCCAATAGTCGGATAAAAATAGGAGGCCCGTCATGTAACTGAAAGGCCGGCGGGATAGTAAACCCGGACGGCTTCCGATTCGGCGAATGGGTCTCAAGGGACGGTGCTACACTCGTACAGCCCGGGTTTCACATCTCTCTGGGGAATGCAATAGAAGCCTGAGGCCCGTGCGTGTTCGACCGTCTCACGGCACCATGCTTTGCCGGGGAGAAACCGCGGCATTCAGGACAGCGAACGGAAAGCAGGCAATGGAATGCCTTCGCTCGAACGGGGCGTTCCGTTCGTCGCATTGGCTCACCGGGACACTCGTGCGCTTTCCATCGGGTGCCTAATGTGGCGCGCCTCCCCGGTCGCCTGCGCGCTGGCCGGCAACCATCTCCGTCAGCCAGTTCACCAGCAGGCTGGTATACGCCCGCTGGCTGGCGTCGTCCGACAGCCCGTGATCCGCTCCAGCGATAATCCGGTAGGTGAGCGAGTGGGCGTTCAGAAACGCCTGAAGATAGCTGGCGATTGCAGGGTGCGGCACGATCTTGTCGTGCTCCGATTCTACGAGCAACACATCACCGCCAAAGCGGGCGGCCGCCCGCAATGCGCGATTGTCCGACGACGCCACAATTCGTTTGCGATACGCCACCAGGTCATGTTCGACATGGAGTGCGCGCTTTGGTGTATTCCAGCCGTCGTCGAGGTACAGCGCCGGCACGCGCAGACCAAGCCAACGCACGGGTCGCAACTCGGTCAGAATTGTCGCAAGATAGCCTCCGTAGCTGCTGCCGACGACGGCGATTGCCTCCCGGTCGATCGACGGGTGTGCAACGAGCGCATCATACGCAGCGAGCAGATCCTGCAGATTGGTCTCCCGCGTCACGTTCTGCTGTTCGTCCTGTGTTCGCCCATGTCCCGTCAGATCGAACGTCAGGCAAATGCAGCCCAGTGCCACCGCCTGCCTGGCGCGCTCCAGATATTGCTCCTGGCTGCCGCCCCAGCCATGCACGAAAAGAACACCCGGAACGGCAGTCGTCGGTGCGAGGACAGTACCGTCGAGGTATCCGCGCTCCAGCTTTATCTGAACGCCGTAACGTTCTGCTGTCATCTGTCGTCACTCCCTTGCAAGGTATGGCGAGCCACCGTGTAGTACTTGGTGATGGCGCCCGCGTGTGGATCGACGCCCTGATAAACAATCGAGGCGCCGTCCGGTATCTGCACCTCGTCCCCATAGATCTCGCGTGTCGAGGCGCTCACCGCATACGCCAACGGATCTGCCCTGAACGCGCGTAGGGCACCAATTTCGGCGCCCGTAGCACCGCCGATCCGCCACGACTGCTCGAGCACGCCGCATTGGCGCGCGCCTTGCGCGTCGATGCCCCATGCGACGTCGTAGTTGCGTCGCGATGCAAAGAAGCCCGCATAATCGTTTTGCACGGCGGCATCGAACGCACGCGCTTTGGCGATGGCCTCATGGATGTCGCTCGTCAGGTCGAGTCGCGCAAGTATGTCGAAGCCGCCTCGCACCGCGACGAGATCCGTGCCGCCATACACGCGATGCCCGTGGTTGTTCATGGTCAGATGCTGCACGCCGTAGTAACTCACCACGAGTTCGTCAAGCGTGACCTGGCCGACGCTCAGCGTTTCGATCGGATCGAGATTGCACTCCACGACGATGCCTTCAGTTCGCAACGCCGCCTCGCCGAGCGCCGTAAGCTCCGTTTCGAGTTCATCCATATTCGCGACCAGCGACTGGCCCGCTCCGCCAATGCCCGATGGCCGCTTGATCCTCACGGGCCCATCCCGCCACAGCCGGCGAGCCGCGTTGCAGGCGTCATCGTGCGAAAAGACAGAGTAGCCCGGCAGAACCAGCGAGGCAGTGTGCTCGCTGAACGCCCGCGACCAGCCTGGCGGTGCCAGCCGCGCGTCTTCGGTCAACGGGTGCGCGATCAGCTTTGTCGCGACGAACGGGAATGGCACGACCCCGCCGAACAGATCGCGGACCGAACGCACGCCGAGCTTATGTGCTTCAGTAAGCGTTAGCGTGTGGTCCGGAATCAGATAACGATGGGCAGCATAAGTCAGCGTTGGGTCGAACTCGCCCGTAACCCGCGTGCCTTTCAGTTCCGCGATCTGCCGGGCGAGTTCCCGGAGCGTGCCTACCTCGTGACCAGCCCGCGCTGTACTGCATTCCTCCAAATGCACCAGGACAACGGGAAGCGGTGGTATCGCAGCGGGCGAAAGCGCCGATGGCTCCACTTCGTGCTCCTTTGCGCCGTCGCACGGCCGACGTATGGGGTTGGGGCTCACGTGGACGGGCAAGGCCGTCTTTTTGCAGTGAGCAAAAGCTGTGCCTTCCGTTAGCCCGTCAACCGGCGCCCGTGTCTCTGCAGTTATCGGATGGTCCACACCGTCCGTGGCGCCGTTGTCCATCTCGCGAGCCGCAGCCCCTGGGAGCGCAGTGGCTCCGAGCACTGCATCGCTCCGGCCACGCCCTGAAGTTGGCCGCAGGAGAACGCCTCACGGCCAGCATCGGGAGTCGCAGCGCGTGCCGGCGAGCAAGGGCGGGGATTCGCAGTTGTGGCTGAGGAGTTGTGCATTGGCACAACCATCAGCTGCGGCGGTCAAGGATCACCTGGCGCCACCAATTCGGTGTGTCTTCTGGAATGCGTCCAGCGTCTAGAGCATAGTCCCATGCTGCGCAAGCTCTGAGCGCAGAATTGCCGCGTTCCGAGGTGCGTGACGCTGACTATCAAGCAGGTCGAAGGCCTGTTTCCGAGTGATGGAAGCGGCTGGCATGCAGGCAATCGGAGCGACCTTGCCGATGATGCGCCGGCGCGACTGGCCGCTCCGACAGAATCCCGATGCCGTTCGATGTGACCTGCGAGGAAATCTTCGCAGAGTTCCTTCACCGTGTATGATTCCGGCGTCAAAGCCACTACAGGGCGGTTTGATGCCCTTCGAGTGAGCGCAGGGTCTTCGCCAGAGTCACGGCGCGCTCGGATCTCTTGCCATTTTGCGATCGCAGATGCGTAGGACATTGCCGGCCATTCTCCCAGCTTCTGCTGACGCATCCGGCCATCGACGGGTGACTTGAATCGGTAAGTCCAGCTGCGCCGCGATGCGGTCGCTTCCAGACGAAGACCTTGGAAAGAATGGAAGCTCATGTGCGTGCCGGGCTTGAGCTGTTTTGCAGTCTTGGCATCGAATCGCATGTCGGCGTAGGTTTTTTCGGAACGAGAGAAAAACCTGCGCCAGCCTTCGAAGTTTAGCAACTCGTAGACGAGTGTAGATGCGGCTCCTGGCGTCGGTTCGAAGCTCTGGAAGCCTTACTGAACGGCCTTTCTGGGCAGAAGTGCCCCGACCGACGCGACTCTCGCGCAATGATGAAGGAAACGTCCCGAATGCTCGCAGAACAACGTCACCAATACATTCTGGCGCAGGTCGCCAAGACCGGCGCGCTCTCGGTCGCCGAACTGGTGCGCGAACTGAACGTGTCGCGCGAGACCATCCGCCGGGACCTGAACGCGCTGGCCGGGCGCGGCCTGCTTGTCACGACGCACGGCGGCGCACTGTCGAGCGACCGTCGCGAACCCGACCTCGACACCCGCGAAGCGGCGAATGCCGGCGCGAAACGCGCGATCGGCGAGCGCGCGGCCGAGTTCGTTCCGGACGGCGCGTCGCTGATCGTCGACTCCGGCAGCACCACGCAGGCCGTCGCGCGCGCCTTGCTCGATCGCCACCGCTTGTCCGTCTACACGAACGACTGGCGCATTGCCCTGCTGCTCGGCCGGCGCAACGACAACCGCGTCACGCTGCTGGGCGGCGAGCTGTCCGACATCGAGGACGCCACCTTCGGCCTCGACACGGTGCAGCAGCTCACGCAGTACCACGCGGACTTCGCGTTCATCGGCGCGGGCGGCATCTCGCCCGACGGCTACCTCACCGACTACAGCCGCATGGCCGCCGAAGTGCGCAGCCGCATGATCGCCGCCGCGGATACCGTCGTGATCGTGGCCGATCATTCCAAGTTCGGCCGCGTCACGCCGGTGCGCATCAACGGCATCGAGTCGGCGCGTTATCTCGTGACCGAACTCGCGCCCGAGCGCTCGCTCGCCAAGGCGATTACGGCGCACGGCCCCGAAATCGTCATCGCCTGAACCGGGCGTGTAAGCGGTGGAGCAGGCGGACGGGCGCCGCATCCGCCGTCGCGCCGCGCCTGTCCGACGGTTCGACGACCCGACGATCCGACGATTCGACGGCTCCACGCGTGCGCAGACTCGCGCTCCACGCGCTCCGTTCGCGATTAGCCGCCAAGCGCCGACGGCAACGTCCGAATTCCCCTGCAAGTTCTTCTGGCGCTCGGCTGAGGCTTGGCTATTATTGGCGAATTGTGTTGTTTTTTGGAATTCGACAGAATAGTCATGGCGTTGTCATCGAAACCTGAGATTCTTGCCCTGCCGCGACAGGCGGGGCTGGCGGCGAGAATGTCGTAGGCAGCCGTAAGCCGCACGGGGCGCCACGCAGCCGGGTTGTCGGCAATCTGCAATCTTGAGCCACGCCGGCGTCCGCTGCAGGCAATATGCAACAAAGAAGTAGACAGCACTCGCAACAGTACGCGAGAAGCAGCAAGCAGCAGATCAAGCGCAAGCGGCGCGCAACCCACGCCGGTCAATCACAACAGGTATCGGGTTTTCCCGACCGTCTGGTTTTATTGCCTTTCGGAGAAGCGAGATGACAAAGACAAATTCCCCTCAGGCCACGGGCCTCGCACGCAAGCTGTTGCCGGCGCTCGTCGCCGCCGCGGTATTCGGCGGCGCGGCCATACAGGCTCATGCGGCCGACGCCGTGGTGCTGTACACCGCCGACGGCCTCGAAAATCTCTACAAGGACGTGCTGCCGGCCTTCGAAAAGAAGGAAGGCGTCAAGGTCAACATCGTGACCGCGGGCAGTGGCGAAGTGGTGAACCGCGCCACCATCGAGAAAGATCAGCCCAAGGCCGACGTCATCGTGACGCTGCCGCCGTTCATCCAGCAAGCGGACCAGAGCGGCCTGCTGCAGGCTTATCAAAGCGCGAACTACAAGAACGTTCCCGCCATCGCCAAGGCGCCCAATGGCGCATGGGCGACCTTCGTGAACAACTATTTCTCGTTCGCGATCAACCCGGAAGTCACGAAGAACCAGCCGAAGACCTTTGCCGATCTGCTGCATCCGGACTACAGCGGCAAGATCGCCTACTCGAATCCGGCGACGGCCGGCGACGGCATGGCGGTGATCATTCTGACGTCGTCGCTGATGGGCGAGGACAAGGCGTTCGACTATCTGAAGAAGCTCGAGCAGAGCGCCAAGTTCCACACCAAGGGCACGGGCTACCTCGACGTGCTGCTCTCGCGCAACGAGATCGCCTTCGCAAACGGCGACTTGCAGATGGATCTCGACGACGCGGCGAACGGCGGCCTGTCGCTCAAGCCGGTGTTCCTCGCTGCGGCGCCGGGCGGCCAGCCGACCACGTTCCAGTTGCCTTACGCGATCGGCCTCATCAAGAACGGCCCGAATCAGGCGCAAGGCAAGAAGCTGATCGACTATCTGATGTCGACGGACGTGCAGTCGAAGGTGCCTGACATCTTCGGCATTCCGGGCCGCAGCGACGTACCGCTCGCCGGCAAGAACGGTGAGGCGGTCAAGCAGGCCATCTCCGGCGTGAAGCTGATCCCGGTGGACTGGAACCAGGTCATGGCGAAGAAAGCCGACTGGACTGCACGCTGGAAGAACGACGTGATCGGTTCGTCCGGCAAGCAGACTGAAGTCGTCAAGCCGAAGTAAGCCGCGCTTCGCGGTCCAGTGAAAACGCGCAGCGCCGTCGTGAGCAGTTCGGAACCGGTGGCGCTGCGCGAGCCTCAATTTTGTTGGAGGATGAACCCGGTGAATACGGCCAGTCTTGCTCATCCCGCCCCGCTCGGGGCCGCGCCTGACGCGCTCGATGCCGCGCGTGCCGGCGCACCCGGCGGCGTGCAGATCGACCACCTGACCGTGCGCTTCGGCTCGCGCACCGTGCTCGACGATCTGTCGTTGACGATCCAGCGCGGCGAGTTGCTCACCGTGCTTGGCCGCAGCGGCTGCGGCAAGACCACGCTGCTGCGCTTCATTGCCGGTTTCATCGAGGCCGACGGGCTGTCGGGCACGTTGACCGTCGCCGGCCACGATCTCACGCATGTGCCGCCGCATAAGCGCAATCTCGGCCTGCTGTTTCAGAGCTATGCGCTGTTTCCGCATCTGTCGGTGTTCGAAAACGTCGCGTTCGGCTTGCGCGCGCGGCGCGTTCCGTCGAAAGACATTGCGCGGCGCGTGGCCGACGCACTGAAGCTCGTGCAACTCGGCGACGCCGGGCACGTGATGCCCGCGCAGCTTTCGGGCGGCATGCAGCAGCGCGTCGCCTTGGCGCGCGCGCTCGTGATCGAGCCGGACGTGTTGCTGCTCGACGAGCCGCTCTCCGCCCTCGACGCCAACCTGCGCGCGTCGGTGCGTTCCGAACTCAAGGCGCTGCATGAACGCCTGCCGAATCTGACCATCGTCTGCGTGACGCACGATCAGGACGACGCGCTCGTGCTGTCGGACCGCACGCTGCTCATGCGCGACGGCCGCATCGCGCAGCTCGGCACGCCGCAACAGCTGTACGACACGCCGAGCGATGCGTTTGTCGCGCGCTACCTCGGCGCGGCTAACCTGCTGCCGCCGCCGGTCGCCTTCAGCATGGACGACGCGCGCTATAACGAGCGCGAGCGCGTTGCGTGCCTGCGGCCCGAAGCGCTGCGCATCGTGCCGCTCGGAGAAGGGCAGTTGCATGGCGCGATTGCTTCGGTGGAATGGTATGGCGCCGTGTTGTCGGTGTCCGTCGTGCTGGACGCGATGCCGAACGAACCGGTGCTCGTCACCCTGCAGCGCGGCCAAGGCATGATGCCCGAGAAAGGCGCGCGTGTTTCCCTGCGTTACGAGGCTGACGATGTCGTCCTTATCCAGCCCTGAGGCGTCGGCGTCGCTGACCGCGTCCGCCGCCGCCGATGCGCGCCGCAGTGCGAGCGCCGCCTCGCACGAGGCCGCGGTGAAGCGCCGCCGGCGCGCGGCGCAGTGGCATCTGCTGTTCATCGCGGTGTTCGTGCTCGGGCCGCTTGTCATCTATCCGCTCGTGCGGCTCGTGGCGCTCAGTCTGAGCGGACCGCATGGCATCGGTCTGCAGGCTTATTCGGCGTTCTTCGGCAATCCGGAGACGCGCGGCGTGATCGGCACGACGCTGTGGATTCTGTTCGCGAGCGCGGGACTCGCGTCGCTGCTCGGCGTGGCGCTTGCCTCGTTGCTGTTCTTCAAGCCGTTTCCGGGCGCGCGCATGGTCACGCGCTTTCTCGAGCTGTTCGTCGCGTTTCCTTCGTTTCTGGTCGCCTTTACGCTGATTTTTCTGTACGGCTCGCAAGGCTCGGTCAGCATCGGTTTGCAGCGGCTTTTTCATCTTCAGGCACCGCCGCTCGATTTCCTGTTCGGCGTAGGCGGCGTGATTCTCGCGGAAGTCGTGTTCTATGCGCCGTTCGTCGTGCGGCCGACGCTGGCCTCCTTTGCCACGCTCGACATGCGTCTGATCGAAGCCGCCCGCAGTCTCGGCGCAAGCGGCTCGATGGTCGCGTTCAAGGTCATCCTCCCGCTCGCCTGGCCGGGCATCGCCGCGGGCACGATCCTGTGCTTTCTGTTGACGCTGAACGAATTCGGCATTCTGCTCGTGCTCGGCAGCGCGCATCTGATCACGCTGCCGGTCGCCATCTACAGCTCGGCCACCGTCGACCTCGATTTGCCGACGGCCGCCGCCGGCGCGGTCGTCATGCTGATCATGTCGTTGTCGCTGTACGCGCTGTACCGCCAGGTCAATCGTCGCAAGGTGAAAGGAGCCGGCCATGGCCGATGAACTCGACCCGACCGTGCTGCCGGTCATGCACATGAAGGCGCGGCCGGTGCGCCGCAGTCTTGTCGTGCGGATGCTCGGAGGACTATTTCTCGGCTTCGCCGCGCTGCTGTGCTTCTGGCTTTTCGTGTTGCCGGTGATCGTGGTCGCGCTGTCGAGCGTTGCGGCTCACTGGTCGGGCACGATTCTCCCCGACGGCTTCAGCACGCGCTGGTTCGAGCGGCTCGCGTCCAGCGACTTCGACGCGCTGACGACGAGCCTCGAAATCGGCATGGGCGTCGCGGTCCTCGGCACCGTGCTCGGGCTGTGGCTCGCGCTTGCGCTCGAAGGACGCGACCGGCGCGGCCTCGGCGCTTTCGTCGACACCATCGCGATGATGCCCAACGGCGTGCCGAGCGTCGTGCTCGGATTGGCGGTGCTGATCGCCTATCACAAGCGGCCGCTGGATCTGTCGAGTTCCGCCGCGATCGTCGTGTTCGTGCAGCTCGCGCTGGTGCTGCCGTTCTGCTACCGGTGCGCGGCCGCCGCGCTGCGCCCCGAACTCACCGTGCTGCGCGAAGCGGCCGCGAGCCTCGGCGCGCCTCCGTCGATGGTATTGCGCCGCGTCGTGCTGCCGCAACTCGTGCCCGCGATTCGCGCCAGTCTCGCGCTGGGTTTTGCGTTGTCGCTCGGCGAACTGGGCGCGACGCTCACCGTTTATCCGCCCGGTTTTGCGACGGTGCCGATTGTCGTCGTCGGTCAGGTGGAGCGCGGCTACTACCTGCCCGCATCCGCGCTTTCGCTGATTCTGCTGCTGGTTTCGCTTGCTGCGCTGCTCGTGATCGCGGCGCGCGTGCCGCGTCGCCGGACCGACTGAGCCTGCCTCTCCGTTTTTTCCGCCCCGCGCGCCCCCGCAACGAGGCGCCTCACGTATACGTCTTTTTTATGTGGCAAAAGTTGTCAAAATGACCGAGTATATGCAAACTGCTTCTGTCGATCCGATCGAGGTCGTGCGCAGGCATTCGCTGACGGCGCTGGTTCGCGACGAGATTGAAAGACACATCGTCGAAGGCGAGCTGGCGCCGGGCGACAAGCTGAACGAGGCGGAGTGGGCCGCGCGCCTGCATGTATCGCGCGGACCGGTGCGCGAGGCGTTTCGCGCGCTGGAACAGGCGGGGCTCGTGCGCACCGAGAAGAATCGCGGCGTGTTCGTGCGGACGGTGTCGCTCGCGGAAGCCGACGAGATTTACGCGGTGCGCGCGGTGCTGGAAGAGGCGGCGTGCAGGATGCTGGCCGGGCGTATCGACGCGCGGCAACTGGCGGTGCTGCGCGATTGGCTCGATGCGATGCGCGCGGCCTTCGATGCGCACGATCCCGACGCCTACGCGCGCGCCAACGTCGCGTTTCACGACGCGATTGTGGCGGCGGCCGGCAACCGGAAACTGTATGAGACGTATCGAAGGCTGGTGAGCGAACTGAGTCTCTTCCGGCGCGCCGCGCTGGTCGTGCATGCCGATGCGATGGAGCGCTCGCTCGCCGAGCATCGCGCCATTCTCACGGCGCTGGCCTCGCGCGACGCGGGCCACGCCGCGGCGCTGATGCAGGCGCACGTGCGCGGCGGCCTGCAGCGCGCGCGGGCTGCGTGCAAGGAGGGAGAGCAGAAAGAACAGGGCGGGGCGGCGGAGCAGTGGAGTGCCGCGCCGAGTGCGCCGGCATCTGACGAATGAAGCGAAAACGTTGTCTTGATCGATTGACTCGAATGAGCGTGCGCGGCACGCAGGGACGGGAACGATGGCAAGCGCAGGGGAAAATTCAGGTGCGAATGAGATCGCGTCGGGACGCATGATCGAAGTCAACGGCCGCCGCTACAGGCTGCCCACGCAGCCGACAGTGGTGGTGTGCGTCGACGGCTGCGAGTTCGCTTACCTGGAAGCCGCGGTCGCGGCGGGCGTCGCGCCGTTCATCGGCAGCATGCTCAACGGCGGGGCGGCCTTCAAGGGCGATTGCGTGATCCCCTCGTTCACCAATCCGAATAATCTGTCGATCGTGTGCGGCGTGCCGCCTTCGGTGCACGGCATTTGCGGCAATTACTTCTGGGATCCCGAGGCGAACGGCGGCGCGGGCGCGGAGGTGATGATGAACAATCCCGCCTATCTGCGCGCCGGCACCTTGCTGGCCGCCGCGAGCGAAGCGGGCGCCGCCGTGGCTGTCGTCACCGCGAAAGACAAGTTGCGCAGCCTGTTGGGCTGGCAGCTGAACGGCATCTGCTTTTCCGCGGAGAAAGCGGACAAGGCGACGCGCGAGGAAAACGGTATCGGCGACGTCCTCGATCTCGTCGGCCTGCCGCTGCCCGACGTCTACAGCGCGGGGCTTTCGGAGTTCGTGTTCGCGGCGGGCGTGCGGCTCGCGCAAACGCGCAAGCTCGACCTGATGTATCTGTCCACTACCGATTACATCCAGCACAAATGGGCGCCGGGCACGGAAGGCGCGAACGCGTTCTACGCGATGATGGACGTCTATCTCGCGCAGTTCGACGCGCTCGGCTGGGTGATCGGCCTGACCGCCGATCACGGCATGAATGCGAAGCACGATCCGCAAACCGGCGAGCCGAAGGTGATCTATCTGCAGGATGTGCTCGACGAATGGCTCGGCCCCCGCGAGGCGCGCGTGATTCTGCCGATAACGGATCCGTATGTGGTGCATCACGGCGCGCTGGGTTCGTTTGCGACCGTCTATTTGCCGCGCGAGGTGAGTGCCGCGCAGGTGATCGAGCGGATTCGCGGCCTCGCCGGAGTCGAGCTCGCGCTCGATAACCGCGCCGCGTGCGAGCGCTTCGAGCTGCCGAACGACCGCGTCGGCGATATCGTCGTGATCAGCACCAAGCACGTGGTGCTCGGCACACGTCGCGACGAGCACGATCTGTCGGGCTTGACCGTGCCGTTGCGCTCGCATGGCGGCTTGTCGGAACAGGAAGTGCCGCTGCTTTTCAATCGGCGTGTCGAGGGCTTGCCAACCGCGGACAGCGGTAAACGGCTGCGCAACTTCGATATCTTCGACGTCGCCCTGAACCGCGCGTCGGCATCATGAACACGACGCTGCGTGACCATCCGGCCTTCCGGGCTGAAGCGCTGCGGCTCAAGGGCGAGCGCGCGGCGCGGGCGCGTTCGTTCGACGTCTTCGATCCGTACACGGGCACGCGTGTGGGCACAGCCGCGCTCGCAAGCGTCGACGATGTGCGCGCCGCGTTCGAGTACGCCGCGGCTTATCAGCCGAAGCTCACGCGCTATGAGCGCTCGCAGATTCTCGAGCGCGCGGGTGCTTTGCTGCGCGAGAGAGCCGAAGAGGCGTCGGATCTGATTTCCCTCGAATCGGGGTTGTCGAAGCAGGACTCCCGCTATGAAATCGGCCGCGTGGCCGACGTGTTGAAGTTCGCCGCGATTGAGGCGTTGCGTGACGACGGGCAGAGTTTCGCCTGCGATCTGACGCCGCACGGCAAGCGGCGGCGGGTGTTTTCTCAGCGCGAGCCGCTTGCCGGCGTGATCGTCGCGATTACGCCGTTCAACCATCCGATGAACCAGGTTGCGCATAAGGTGGCGCCCGCCATTGCGACCAATAATCGCGTGTTGGTGAAACCGTCGGAAAAGGTGCCGCTGTCGGCACTCTATCTTGCCGATATCCTGTATGAAGCCGGCTTGCCCGCGCCGATGCTCCAGGTGCTGACCGGCAACCCGCGCGAGATCGCCGATGAACTGATTACGCATCCATTGGCTGAACTCGTCACGTTTACGGGCGGCGTCGCGATCGGCAAATACATCGCGGCAAAAGCGGCCTACCGGCGCGTTGTGCTCGAGCTGGGCGGCAACGATCCGCTGATCGTGCTCGACGACGCCGACCTCGAGCGCGCGGCGACGCTCGCCGTGCAAGGGTCTTATAAGAACTCCGGGCAGCGCTGCACGGCCGTCAAGCGGATGCTCGTGCAGAAGCGCGTCGCGGCGGACTTCGCCGATCTGGTGGTGGAGAAAACGCGGGCCTGGCGCTTCGGCGATCCATTCGATGAAGAGAATCAGATGGGCACTGTGATCGATGTGGCGGCGGCGCAGCTCTTCGAATCGCGTGTGAACGAGGCGATTGCGGGCGGCGCGCGTTTGCTGGCCGGCAACCGGCGTAATGGCGCGTTGTACTCGCCCACTGTGCTCGACCGCGTCGAGCCGTGCATGACCGTGGTGCGCGAGGAGACCTTTGGGCCGGTGTCGCCGATCATCAGTTTCGACACGCTCGACGACGCGATCCGGATCAGCAACGGTACGCAGTTCGGATTGTCGTCGGGGGTGTGCACGAACCGGCAGGATGCGATCACGCGCTTCATCAACGAACTGCGGGTAGGCACGGTCAACGTGTGGGAAGTGCCCGGCTACCGGATCGAGCTGACGCCGTTCGGCGGCATCAAGGACTCGGGGCTCGGCTATAAGGAAGGCGTGCAGGAAGCGATGAAGAGCTTCACCAACCTGAAGACTTTTTCATTACCGTGGGAGTAACAGCGTGGCATTGAGTGTGAGCGACATCCGTTCGCTGTTCGAGCAATTTGGGCACATCGCTTATAGCGGCGAACCGGTCACGCAGCTTCAGCATGCATTGCAAAGCGGTGCGCTAGCGGAAGAAGCAGATGCGGACGAGGCGCTCGTCGTCGCCGCGTTTTTGCACGACCTCGGACATCTGCTCAATCTGCAAGGCGAGACGCCGACCGAGCGGGGCATCGACGATCTGCATCAATACTTTGCCTTGCCGTTTTTGAGGCCCGTGCTGCCGGACGCGGTGCTGGAGCCGATCCGGCTGCACGTAGACGCGAAACGCTGCCTGTGCGCCATCGACCGGACGTATTTTGGTCAGCTTTCTGCCGACTCAGTACGGAGCCTCGAACTGCAAGGTGGGATCTTCAGCCGCGAGGAAGCGGACACGTTTCTGCAGAAGCCGTACGCACAGGACGCGCTGCGTCTGCGTAAGTGGGACGACCGCGCAAAAGAAGAAAATCGCGCGACGCCGGATCTTGACCACTACCTTGGCATGTTCGAGCGCGTCATGCGCAAGAGCGCAGCGGCCTGACTCGAACGGCTGCAGTTCCCGTTGCTCTGCCGGTTGTAATTTGCGCTATTTTCTGCGCGATTTCCCTATGCCGAAATAACGCTTGCAACCCGTCGCGGGGCTCGCTAGAATCTCGCTCTTTCGTGCTCCGGACGCCGGGGCACGGGAAGCGGGAAAGCCAGCAGTGGCAAGGCTTCCGGCGGTGGCAGCAGGTTCAGTCAGTAACAAAAACCTGTTGACGGCGCGACGGAAGTTCTTCATAATCTCGCTTCTCTGCTGCTGATGCAGCGACGCAGAACGAAGCGGTGCCGGGTGGTTGAAGTCAGGCGCTGCGAAGTGTGCGAACCGATCTTTAAAAACTAACAGCCGATAAGTGTGGGCGCTTGATGCGACGACGCTACGCCGGACTCTCCGGGGTCTGGCGGAAAAAGCGAAAGTATCAAGTCTCACACAGTAAT
>NZ_CADIKB010000004.1 GCF_902859825.1 Paraburkholderia phenoliruptrix
CGGAAAGCACCGGCATATGTTGGACTCGCCTAAGTTATTGATAAACCTGCTGTATCGGGCTTCGGCGTAGTCCAGCAAAGTTCGGTGCTGGAGTCATGGTGAAATGAAAAAAGGCCGCCGGCTGGTGAGCCGCGGCCTTCATTCGAACCCGATCGACCGGCCGGGCAAGGCCCAGCCGCCATTTTACCGTTGCATGGGCGCGAGAGCGCGCTCGATCAACGCTCCGCTTCCTGGCTCATGGCGTGTTCGCCGGCCATTTCGTTGATGGTTTCCAGATAGCGCTGCGCGTCGAGCGCGGCCATACAGCCCGTGCCCGCGCTCGTGATGGCCTGGCGGTACACGTGGTCCTGCACGTCGCCGGCGGCGAACACGCCCGGCACGCTCGTCGCGGTGGCAAAGCCGTTCAGGCCGCCCTTCGTGATGATGTAGCCGTTCTTCATTTCCAGCTGACCTTCGAAGATGTCCGTGTTCGGCTTGTGACCGATCGCGACAAAGAGGCCTTGCAGCGCGATATCCGTGGTTTCGCCGGTTTGCGTGTGCTTGATGCGCACGCCGGTCACGCCGGACTGGTCGCCCGTCACTTCGTCGAGCGTATGGTTCCACTTGATTTCGACGACGCCTTCCTTCTCTTTCGCGAGCAGGCGGTCGATCAGGATCGGCTCGGCGCGGAACTTGTCGCGGCGGTGGATCACCGTCACCTTCTTCGCGATGCCCGACAGATACAGCGCTTCTTCAACCGCCGTATTGCCGCCGCCGACCACGGCCACGTGCTGCTGCTTGTAGAAAAAGCCGTCGCAGGTCGCGCAGGCGGACACGCCCTTGCCCATGAAGGCTTCTTCCGACGGCAGGCCGAGGTACTGCGCCGAAGCGCCCGTCGAGATGATCAGCGAATCGCACGTGTATTCGCCGGAATCGCCGATCAGGCGGATCGGCTTTTCGTCCAGCTTCGCCGTGTGAATATGGTCGAAGATGATTTCGGTGTTGAAGCGCTCAGCGTGCTCCAGGAAGCGCGCCATCAGTTGCGGGCCCTGCACGCCGTTGGCGTCGGCGGGCCAGTTTTCGACGTCGGTCGTGGTCATGAGCTGGCCGCCTTGCGCGAGACCCGTGACGAGTACCGGCGCAAGGTTGGCGCGCGCCGCGTAGACCGCTGCCGTGTAGCCGGCGGGGCCGGAACCGAGAATCAGAACCTTGGCGTGTTTCGTGGAAGTTGCGGGCATGATCGAATCCTTTTACGGCGCACCGTCCGCCCATGCGGGCAGTGCGACTTGGCTGAAACTGTAGATGGGCATCAGTCCGGCATTATAAAGGGCAGGGCGGCGGGCTGCTCCATGAAGCTTTCCGATCGGGCCGATAGTCCGGCGCCTCGCTTAAGCGCCAAGCGCGTGTGGCCAATCGGCCAGGTTACCGTCATTTACAGCCTCACCCGGGGCACTGCGTTTACAATAGGCCGGATCGAAGTTCCGGGTCGCCGAGGCCGTGACCGCAGCCGCGTCGAACGAGGCCCGGCACACCGGATCGGCCACACACGCAACAGGATCAATGGCAAAAGCTCCTTATTCCGCGAGCGCGCAGGCATTGCCGCACCGCATGTCGCGCCTTTTCACCGAAATCCGCTGGATCCTGCAGGTCGCGCTCGGCGTTTTCCTGCTGATGGCGCTTATCAGCTACAGCCGGCGCGATCCGAGCTGGACGCACGCCGCGCAGGTCGACCACATCGCCAACTGGGCGGGCCGCGTCGGCGCGTGGACCTCGGACATTCTGCTGCTGCTGTTTGGACTTTCCGCCTACTGGTGGATCGTGCTGCTCGGCCGGCACATCTCCGCGAACTACAAGCGCATCACGCGCCATGAGGAATTGCAGGAGGACGCGCCGCGCGACGCGAGCTGGCTCGCGGACGCCTTCGCCTTCCTGCTCGTGCTGCTCGCGTGCGACGGCATCGAGGCATTGCGCATGTGGTCGCTGAAAGTCCAGTTGCCGCGCGCGCCGGGCGGCGTGATCGGCGAGGCGGTCGCGCGTGGGGTGTCGCATGCGCTCGGCTTCACGGGCGGCACGCTGGCCTTGCTGATCGTGCTGGCCATCGGGTTGTCGCTGTATTTCCGCTTTTCCTGGCTTTCCGTGTGCGAAAAAGTCGGCGAGTCGATCATCTCGGCCGTGACTTTCGCGAAGCTGCGCCGCGAGGCGGGCCGCGACCGCAAGCTGGGCGAAGCCGCCGCGGTCAAGCGCGAGGGCAAGGTGGAAAAGGGCCGCGTGCGCATCGAGGAGCACGAACCGGTCGTGATCGTGCCGCCGGTCGTCACGCCGGCAAAGTCGGAGCGCGTCGAGAAGGAACGGCAGGTGCCGCTCTTCACCGACCTGCCGGGCGACTCGACGCTGCCGCCCATTTCGCTGCTCGATCCCGCGCCGGCCGCGCAGGAAACCATTTCCGCCGATACGCTCGAATTCACCTCGCGTCTGATCGAGAAAAAGCTGAAGGACTTCGGCGTCGAAGTGAGCGTGGTCGCCGCGTATCCGGGCCCCGTCGTCACGCGTTACGAGATCGAGCCGGCCACCGGCGTGAAGGGCAGCCAGATCGTCAATCTCGCGAAAGACCTCGCGCGCTCGTTGTCGCTCGTGTCGATTCGTGTCGTCGAAACGATTCCGGGCAAGAACTACATGGCGCTCGAATTGCCGAATCAGCGCCGTCAGACGGTGAGTCTGTCCGAGATTCTCGGCTCCGCGGTTTATGCGGACGCCGCGTCGCCGCTCACCATGGGCCTCGGCAAGGACATCGGCGGCAAGCCCGTCTGCGCGGACCTCGCGAAAATGCCGCACCTGCTGGTGGCCGGCACGACGGGTTCGGGCAAGTCGGTCGGGATCAACGCGATGATCCTGTCGCTGCTGTACAAGGCGAGCGCGGATCAGGTGCGCATGATTCTGATCGATCCGAAAATGCTCGAAATGAGCGTTTACGAAGGCATTCCGCATCTGCTGTGTCCGGTCGTGACGGATATGCGCCAGGCCGGCCACGCGCTCAACTGGGCGGTCGCCGAAATGGAGCGCCGCTACAAGCTCATGAGTAAGCTCGGCGTGCGCAATCTCGCCGGCTACAACAACAAGATCGACGAGGCCGCGAAGCGCGAGGAGAAGCTGCCGAATCCGTTCAGCCTCACGCCGGACGATCCCGAACCGCTCACGCGTCTGCCCAATATCGTGATCGTGATCGACGAACTCGCCGATCTGATGATGGTGGTCGGCAAGAAGGTAGAAGAGTTGATCGCGCGAATTGCGCAAAAGGCGCGCGCGGCCGGCATCCATCTGATTCTCGCCACGCAGCGTCCGTCGGTCGACGTGATTACCGGTCTCATCAAGGCGAATGTGCCCACGCGCATGGCCTTCCAGGTGTCGTCGAAAATCGATTCGCGCACCATTCTCGACCAGCAGGGCGCGGAATCGCTGCTCGGCATGGGCGACATGCTTTACCTGCCGCCGGGCAGCGGCTTGCCGGTGCGGGTGCATGGCGCGTTCGTGTCGGACGAGGAAGTGCACCGCGTCGTCGACAAGCTCAAGGAGCAGGGCGAGCCGAACTATATCGAGGGCATTCTCGAAGGCGGCGTGACGGGCGAGGGCGACGAGGGCTCGGCGGGCGCGGGCGGTGCCGGTACGGGCGACGGCGAGTCGGACCCGCTTTACGACCAGGCGGTGGACGTGGTGCTGAAAAACAGGCGCGCGTCGATTTCACTCGTGCAGCGGCATTTGCGCATCGGCTATAACCGCGCCGCGCGTTTGCTCGAGCAGATGGAAAACTCCGGCGTCGTCTCGGCAATGTCGTCGAACGGCAATCGCGAGATTCTTGCGCCGGCGCGCGAGGCGGAGTGAGGCGCGCGGCTCGCGCCTCGCGGCGGGAACACGGGCGGTTTCTTGCGGCCTACGTTGGCAACCTGAACGTTGCCGCCTGCCCGAGACGCGTGGCCGAGTCGTGTGTTTTTGCCGCTTGTAACGTTGGTTTCGAAACGTGCGCTTCTAAGGTTCGCTTAAGACTGACTGCCTAAGCTCCGGGACGAAAGCCACCACAGTGGAACGGAGCGCGACGGACTTGCGCGTTCGCACGCAACCCCGAAATCAAGGGTGACGCCTGACGCCCCGCCTCTCGCCCGGTTCGCCAGCGGCCGGCAGCCAGCGGCAACACTGCCCAATACATGCGCCGCAGGCACCGCGGCCGCTCGATAAACCCAGATCAAGGGAGAAAAAACTATGCAGCTATTTGCGCAGCAGCACGCACCATCCACCGGCGCCGGTCGTCCGGCAGGGACGCTGGCACGGACCGTCGCGCGCCGGATCGGCGCGTTGGCGATCGGCGCGTCGATGCTCGTCGCTTCGCAGGCTTTCGCGAGCGGCACCGAGCAGTTGAGGGCTTTCGTCGCGCAGGTCCACTCGGCGCGCGGCACCTTCGTGCAGCAGGAAGTGCGCGCGCCCAGCAAGGCACAGGCGGCGAGCGGCGCAAGCGGCGTGCTGTCGACGAACGGCGGCGGCAAGAGCAGCACGTCGAGCGGAACATTCACGTTCGCGCGTCCCGGCAAGTTCATCTGGCAATACGAGAAGCCCTACGCGCAGCTGCTGCAAGCAGACGGCGACAAGCTCTACGTGTACGACAAGGACCTGAACCAGGTCACGGTGCGAAGCCTTGGCGGCGCACTCGGCGCGAGCCCGGCCGCCATCCTGTTCGGCAGCAACGATCTGGACAAGAACTTCACGTTGCGCGATGCGGGCGTGAAGGCCGGCATCGACTGGCTCGAACTGACGCCGAAAACGCGGGACACGCAATTCCAGCGCGTGGGCATCGGCTTCAAGGACGGCAATCTGCAAGCCATGGAGTTGCACGACGTGTTCGGCAACGTCACGCTGCTGACGTTCTCGAACATCCAGAAGAATCCGCCGCTGCCTGCCGACGCTTTCAAGTTCACGGTGCCGAAGGGCGCCGACGTGATCAACGGCTAAGGCGCCGCTCTGCGGTTGCGCTTGACGAGGAAAGCCGCGCCGAATGCGCGGCTTTTTTTGTGGCCGACATTTGTGGCCGACATTCGTGGCCTACGTTTGCGGCAGACCCGTGCGGCCGGTCTTCGTGCCCGCCAAGGCGCGGTTCCTGTCAAACCCGCGCGCTATGGGTCCGCGTGGGCCGCGTGCGTGGCCTTCATGTCTTCGAGAAACGCTTCCACAATATCCGTTCGATGCTGTCGTGCCCGCGCGACCATATGAAACGCAACCCGGTAGCGCATGCGTGCCGGATTCAACGCTGCGAGCAACCCTTGCGCGACGAACGGCGCCGCGAAATGCCCCGGCAGATAGCCTAAGTGATGCCCGGAAAGCACGAGCATGGCGACGGCTTCCATGTTGTCGGCGACGGCGGTGATGTTGCGCGGCGCCTGCGAACCCTCGGCCTCGGGCAACGGATAGCTGCGCCACGCCCATTCGTGCGCCGCGGCCTGCTCGGGCGTGACATCGCCGGCACGGGCAAAGAGCGGATGGCCTTTCGCGCAGTAGGCAAACTGGTCTTCGGCGAACACTTCCGTGTAGTCGAGCGACGGCACGCGATGCCAGAAATAGCCGATGCCGATCTGAATGCGTCCGTTGAGCAGCAGTTCTTCGAGTTCGCCCGGCGAGCGCACGAGAATCGAAAAGCGCACGGACTGATCGCGCGAGCGGAAGCGGCCAATCGCGTCGCTGATGCGCGCACTCGCCGACACGGGCGTGTGCCCGATCATGCCGATGTCGAGCGTGCCGACGAGTTTGCGTCCCACGTTACGCGCCTGCACGCCGAAGCTGTCCACCGCGGCGAGCAGCGCGCGAGCGGCATCCACGAATTGCTCGCCGCGTGCGGTGAGGCGAAAGCCGCCGCGGCCGCGCTCGCACAGCCGGTAGCCGAGGCGCGTTTCCAGCGTGGCCAGTTGCGTGCTGATGGTCGGCTGTCCGACGTTCAGTGTGGCCTGCGCCGGCGAGACGCCACCGGCATCCACAATGGCGAGAAAGACGCGGATGAGCCGCAGGTCGAGATCGGTCGGTTGGGAGAACATGCGTCAGGATACATCGCCCGGGATCGATGTGAACTTTTTTGCACGGCTATTTCAAGTTCGCGGGAACTGCTCAAGAATGGGATTCGGTCCGGCCATGCATTGGCAGATTGCTTTCTGGAAGCCAGTTTTTGGCCGGTTGACCGATTCCCGCCCGCCAGGCGCCTTTTCATTGCCGAGCCACGATGAATACTTCCTCCTTCATTTCCCCCGAAGCCGGTGAGCGCCCCCAGCCGCTGTCCGGCAATGCGATGCCGCGCTGCGGCGGAATCGCGACCATGATGCGTTTGCCGAACGTCGGCTCGGCTGCGGGATTCGACGCCTGTTTCGTCGGTGTGCCGTTCGATCTCGGCACGTCGAACCGCACGGGCGCGCGTTTCGGGCCGCGTCAGATCCGCAGCGAATCGGTGCTGCTGCGGCCGTACAACATGGCGACGCGTGCGGCGCCGTTCGATTCGCTGCGCGTGGCCGATCTCGGCGACGTCGCGATCAACCCGTACAACCTGCATGACTCGATCGCGCGAATCGAAAGCGCTTACGACGAAATTCTCCAGCACGATTGCAAGCCGGTCACGCTCGGCGGCGATCACACGATCGCGCTGCCGATCCTGCGCGCGATTCATCGCAAGCATGGCAAGGTGGGGCTGATTCACGTGGACGCGCATGCCGACGTCAACGACACGATGATGGGCGAGAAGATCGCGCACGGCACGCCGTTTCGGCGCGCGGTGGAGGAAGGTTTGCTCGACTGCGAGCGCGTCGTGCAGATCGGTCTGCGCGGCACGGGTTACGCGGCGGAGGACTTCGACTGGTGCCGCGACCAGGGCTTCGAAGTCGTGCAGGCGGAGGCGTGCTGGAACCAGTCGCTTGCGCCGCTGATGGCGCGCGTGCGCGAGCGCATGGGCGACGCGCCGGTGTACATCACGTTCGACATCGACGGAATCGATCCGGCCTTCGCGCCCGGCACGGGCACGCCGGAAATCGCCGGACTGACGGTGCCGCAGGCGCTCGAGATCATTCGCGGCGCGCGCGGCCTGAATATCGTCGGTTGCGATCTTGTGGAAGTCGCGCCGCCGTACGATCCGTTCGGCACGACCGCACTGCTGGGCGCGAACCTCGCGTTCGAGTTGTTGTGCGTTCTGCCGGGCGTCGAATACCGGAGCGCCGCGGCGCGTTAGCCTCACGCGAGGTGGGCGTCGCAACCAGGCTGCTTGCAACGAAAAGGCACAGCATGTGCAGGCCTTTTTCGTCACAGAAGTGGACCGCGTGCTTACGCGTAAGCAGTCTTGCGCGTCGACACGAACGCGAGATAGCACACCGCACCAATTACCAAAGAGGGTAACGTCGCGCCGAGATTCGGCAGCCATTGGTTGATCGCTTGATAAGCGGCGATGCCGATTGCCCACGCGATGAACGCGCTCAGATGCCAGCCGCCCGAAAAACTATAGCGGCCGCGCACGTCGGCGAGCACGGCTGCTTCGATGCGGCGCCTGCGCACGATGAAATGGTCGACCAGCACGACGCCGAAAAGCGGCGCGAACACCGAACCGATGAGCAGCAGGAAGTTCTGATATTTTGCCATCGGCACGGCGAGCGCGATCAACGTGCACAGGGCGCCGAATGCCGCCGACAGGATCGGCACGCTGCCGCGCGCCCAGAACGTGCCGGTCGACACGGCTGCCGAATGAATGTCGGCGAATGCATTGTCCACTTCGTCGATCAGAATGAGCAGCAGCGCGAGGCCGCCGCCCGCCTGTGCAAGCGCGCTCGTGAGCAGCGCGTCGCCGCCGCCCGCGGCGAGGCCATAGATCGCGCCTAATGAGTAGAACCAGATATTCGCGATGCCGAAGCCGAGCAGCGTGCCGCGAAACGTGTCGCCCGCGCGGCGGCCAAAGCGCGTGTAGTCCGCGATCAACGGCAGCCACGAGAGCGGCATGGCGACCACGAGATCGATCGCGCCGCCGAACGACATCTCGCCGGTGCCGGGGCGGCGCATCATCGCGGCCAGGTCCTGCTGCGCGAGCAGATTCCATGTGAGCCATGCGGCGCCGGCCAGCAGCAGCCAGATCCCCCATGTACGCAGAAAGCGCCGCACGAACGAGAGCGGCCCGCTGATCGCGAGCAGCGTCGCGAGCACGCCGAACGCGACCGTCCAGACGAGCGGCATGGAGAAGCCGAACGCCTGCTTCGCGAGGGCGTCGGCGGAATCGCGCATCACGATCACTTCGAACGCGCCCCAGCCGACCAGCTGCACCGCGTTCAGCACCGCGGGCACCGAGGCGCCGCGCACACCGAGCGTCGGACGCAGCGACGACATCGCGGCGAGGCCGGTGTCCGTGCCGATCACGCCGGCGAGCGCGAGCAGCACCACGCCGATCGCACTGCCGATCGCAATGGCCAGCAGCGCGTGCGGCAGCGACAGCCCCGGCACGAGCAGCGCGCCGGCTTGCGCAACGAGCAGGCCGATGCCGAGCGAGAACCAGAGCGCGAACGCGTCGCCGGTACGGAAGGCGCGGCGCGCGTCGGGCACCGGCGTGAGCGGTGCGTAGGTGGAACCGGCGTCGCCGGTGAGCGGGTCTTGAGTCATCGGGTCGTGTCCCTGAGTGATGTGTCTGTTGCCGATCCTGTTTCTGCTCGCAGCGAATTCGCGCCCGGGCGAGGATGCGTCGCTCGCGCGGGCGCCGTCACTGTCATAATGCAGGACGTTGCCCGCGCGTTGCTCGCGCAGGCTTTGCGCTTGTCCGGCAGCGCGCCGCTTCTGGACCCCTCGCGGATACCTGCGCGCAGCGCGTCCGGAAAGCCGAGATTATCCCCAAAACGTCATGTTCGAAGAAACCCGTGCCAATGTTCCGCTCGCCGAACGCTTGCGGCCCCGCAATATCGACGAAGTGATCGGCCAGAAGCATCTGCTCGGCCCGAACAAGCCGCTGCGGGTCGCATTCGAATCCGGCGAGGCGCATTCGATGATCCTCTGGGGCCCGCCGGGCGTCGGCAAGACGACGCTCGCGCGGCTCATGGCGGACGCGTTTCACGCGCAGTTCATTGCGCTCTCGGCCGTGCTGTCCGGCGTGAAGGACATTCGCGAGGCGGTCGAAACGGCGCAGATTCATCGCGCGAACGGGCATCAGACGCTGGTGTTCGTCGACGAGGTGCATCGTTTTAACAAGAGTCAGCAGGACGCGTTCTTGCCGCACGTGGAGTCGGGGCTGTTCGTGTTCATCGGGGCGACGACGGAGAATCCGTCGTTCGAAGTGAACAGCGCGTTGCTCTCGCGCGCCGCCGTGTATGTGCTGAAAAGTCTCGACGAAGACGAGCTGCGCGAGTTGCTCGAGCGCGCGCAGCACGAACTGGGCGGCCTCACATTCACGGACGAGGCGCGCGACGCGCTGATCGGCTCCGCCGACGGCGACGGCCGCAAGCTGTTGAATAACCTCGAGATCGTCGCGCGCGCGGCTTCCCAGCAGAAGAAGACGGAGATCGACGGGGCTTTGCTCGGCAGCGCGCTCGCCGAGAATCTGCGCCGCTTCGACAAAGGCGGCGACGCGTTCTACGACCAGATCAGCGCGCTGCACAAATCGGTACGCGGCAGCAGCCCGGACGGCGCGCTGTACTGGTTCTGCCGCATGCTCGACGGCGGCGCGGACCCGCGCTATCTGGCGCGGCGCATCGTGCGGATGGCGTGGGAGGACATCGGTCTCGCCGATCCGCGCGCCGCGCGCATCGCGCTGGATGCCGCCGAAACCTACGAGCGGCTCGGCACGCCCGAAGGCGAACTCGCGCTGGCGCAGGCCATCATCTATCTGGCGGTCGCGCCGAAGTCGAATGCCGGCTACAACGCCTACAACGAAGCGCGGCGCTTCGTCGGCAAGGACAAGTCGCGCGCGGTGCCGGTGCATCTGCGCAATGCGCCGACGAAGCTCATGAAGGAGCTCGGCTACGGTCACGAGTATCGTTACGCGCACGACGAGCCCGATGCTTACGCGGCGGGCGAAACCTATCTGCCGGAGAACATGCGCGATCCGCATTGGTACACGCCGACGCCGCGCGGACTCGAAGGCAAGATCGGCGACAAGATGGCGCGTCTTGCGGAGCTCGACGCGCAGTGGCGCAGCGAGAACAAGCCGAAGAAAGGCTGACGCCGCCCACGCCATGCGCGCGTCGTGCCGCCCACGTTGCTGCTTCGATCCGGCCACGCCGGTGCGCTAAAATCCCACCTTCACACAACGAATACCCGCCCCATCCCATGCTCGACATCCAGTTGCTGCGCAAAGACCTCGACGGCGTCGCGAAGCGCCTCGCCGACCGCGGCTATACCCTCGACGTCGCGGCCTTCACCGCGCTCGAAGCGGAACGCCGCGATACCCAAACCCGCACCGAAGAGCTGCAGGCGCGCCGCAACAGCCTGTCCAAGCAGATCGGCGCGATGAAAGGGCGGGGCGAAGACACGTCGGCGCTAATGGCCGAAGTGGGCGGTATCGGCGACGAGATGAAGGCGTCGGCCGCGAAGCTGGACAATATTCAGAAGCGTCTGTCGGACCTTTTGCTTGGCGTGCCGAATCTTCCGCATGAGAGCGTGCCGGTCGGCCGCGACGAAGCGGATAACGTCGAGGTGCGCCGCTGGGGTACGCCCCGCCAGTTCGACTTCGAAGTGAAGGATCACGTGGATGTGGGCGCGCCGCTCGGCCTCGATTTCGAGACTGGCGCCAAGCTCTCGGGCGCGCGTTTCACGATGCTGCGCGGACAGATTGCGCGGCTGCATCGCGCGCTTGCCCAGTTCATGATCGACACGCATACGCAGCAGCACGGCTATACGGAGATCTACACGCCGTACATTGTGAATCCGGAAATTCTGTACGGCACCGGCCAATTGCCCAAGTTCGCGGACGACATGTTCCGCGTGGAAAAGGGCGGCGGCGAAAATACGGTCACGCAATATCTGATTTCGACGTCGGAAATTTCTCTGACCAACACGGTGCGCGAGAGCATCGTCGAAGCGAACGCGTTGCCGATCAAGCTGACGGCGCATTCGCCGTGCTTCCGTTCGGAAGCGGGCTCGTATGGACGCGATACGCGCGGCATGATCCGTCAGCATCAGTTTGACAAGGTCGAGATGGTGCAGATCGTGGCGCCCGAAACGTCCTACGACGCGTTGGAACAGATGGTGGGCCACGCGGAGACGATTCTGCAGAAGCTCGAACTGCCGTACCGTGTGATCACGCTGTGCACAGGCGACATGGGCTTTTCGGCGACCAAGACGTACGACCTGGAAGTCTGGTTGCCGGCGCAAAACACCTATCGCGAAATTTCGAGCTGCTCGAACACCGAGTCGTTCCAGGCTCGCCGGATGCAGGCGCGCTATCGGAACGCGCAAGGCAAGCCGGAACTCGTCCATACGCTGAACGGCTCGGGGCTCGCGGTTGGCCGCACGCTCGTGGCCGTGCTGGAGAACTTCCAGAACGCGGATGGCTCGGTCACGGTCCCCGCAGTGCTGCGGCCGTACCTGGGCGGCGTGGAGTGTCTGGAAGTGCCGGCGGTGTGAGTTGCGTCACCGCGCGTCGGGGCGGCCTGACGGATCATCGGTCAATGAGTGGTCGAAGCGAGTCTCTCTGAAATTTTTTTGACGAGGGGCTTGGAAAGTCGAGTCAGCTGTTCTATAATCTTTCTCTCCCAAGCAACGACCCGCTTGGATCTGACAAAACCGCTTGTCTTAACAAGGCGGCGGCGAGTTGGAAAACACGGAAAGGTGGCAGAGTGGTCGAATGCGCCGGACTCGAAATCCGGTGTACCTTTAGGGGTACCGTGAGTTCGAATCTCACCCTTTCCGCCAAATTCAGAAAACAGGCCCTTCGGGGCCTGTTTTCGTTTCCGGTCGGCAATTGCATTGAGTGTGCATATTCGTGCCCGCGTGTCGCTTTCGTAAGCGATGCTAAATTAACGGCATGGGTGCGATGGCAGCGTGAACAACCGAGCAGCCATGCGCTTTGTCTGCGTTCCACGCCTTGCAGCTTCCCCTCTGCCCGACCCCTTCCCGATCCTCTGTACAATTGGCCGTTCGATTGAACATCGACCTACCTTCGCACCCATCGACCGAATTCATGGCCATTACCTACAAGACGCCCGACGACATCTCCAGACTCCGCATTTCGGGCCGCCTCGCGGCCGACGTGCTGGCCATGATCGGCGAGCACGTGAAAGCCGGTGTCTCCACCGACGAACTGGACGCACTGTGCAACGACTACATCGTCAACACGCTGAAGTGCATTCCGGCCAACGTCGGCTATCTCGGTTTTCCGAAGACGGTATGCACGTCGGTCAATCAGGTGGTCTGCCATGGCATTCCGAACCGTAACGAGGTGCTGAAGGACGGCGACATCATCAACATCGACGTGGCGATCATCAAGGACGGCTATTTCGGCGACACGAGCCGCATGTATTGCGTCGGCGAGCCGAGCACGGTGGCGCGCCAACTGATCGATACGACCTATGAAGCGATGCTCGCGGGCATCCGCGAAGTGAAACCGAACGCCACGCTCGGCGATATCGGCCATGCGATCCAGAAGGTGGCGCAGCGCGACGGCTTCTCCATCGTGCGCGACTATTGCGGCCACGGCATCGGCAAGGTGTATCACGAAGACCCGCAGGTCCTGCATTACGGACAGCCGGGGCAGGGCGTGCGTCTGAAGCCCGGCATGGTCTTCACCATCGAGCCGATGATCAACGCGGGCCGCGCCGGCACCACCGTCCTGCGCGACGGCTGGACCGTGGTCACAAAAGACCGCTCGCTGTCGGCGCAATGGGAACACATGATCGCCGTCACCGACGACGGCTACGAACTCCTCACGCCCTGGCCCGACGGCACCGGACACTACGCGGCCCCTTAGCCCGCGAGGCTTGTATCGCCATCCGGTGGACAGCTCTGCGCACCCCGCGCCGGGCGCGGCAAATGCTGCCGACTCAATGCGCGCTTTGCGAGAACCGGTTCGCGCGATAAGATCGCCCGGCAAAGAATGATTTGACTCGCGCGCCGGTTCGGTTAAAGCTACACGTTAAGGCTTCAAGGGGTTTTCGTCTGCATGAGTCCGTCATTGACCGTTCGCCGTATCGCCGCCGATCAGGGCGCCGTTTTTCGCGAACTCCGTACAGCGTCGCTGCGTGAGGCGCCTTATGCCTTCGGTGCGACGCTGGAAGACGCATTGTCCGCGGATGCCGCCAGCTTTGACGTCATCGCCGCGAAGCACGCGGTTTCTCTCACGGTCAGCACTTTTATCCTCTATACCGAGGGTCATCCGGCAGGATTGATCGAAGCGCATTTCGAAGATGCGGCTCCGCGTCGCGCCTTCGTGTGCGAGTTGTGGGTCGCGCCGGCGGTGCGCCATTTGCGCGGCGGCGAGTTGCTCGTCGACACCGCGAGCGGCTGGCTGGCGAACGAAGGCGCGACGGAAATCTACGCATGGGTCGCCGACTCCAACCGCAACGCCATGCGCTTTTACGAAGCGCTCGGTTTTGGGCCGACCGGCGAACATCGGCGCATGGCGCGTGCGCCCGAGCAGGCCGAAAGCCTGCTGATTCGCCACGTGCCCTCCACGACCTCTGCAGTCGACTCGTGATTTATCCGGGCGGCGCCGACGTTTGCCGCCCCATCCCTTCGCTTTTCCACTCGTATCCCGACAGCGACACCGACAGCCATCGCGCGGCGCCCATCGCGGCGCAGTGCGGCGTGCCGGTTTTGTGCGCGCAGCTTACGGATATCGACTGCACGGTGGGCAAAAAATCTCGCTGCGTGCCGCGACGCCTGTAAAATACGCAAAATTTTTTGCCGAACGCTATGTCGCCCAAGAAATCGCCTTTTTTCGAACTCCGCAGCGGTTCCGTCGACACGCTCCTGTTTGTGGTCAAGACAACCGACCTCGAGTCCATGCGTGCCGAACTGACCCGGCGCTTCGAGGCGACTCCCGAATTTTTTGCTAACGACGTCGTCGCAATCGACGTACGCCGCCTCGCGGAAAACGAGCGCGTGCCGCTCGCGGACATCGCTCAGTTGCTCGAAAGCGTGCGCATGCGTCCGGTCGGGGTGGTCGCGGAAACGCAGCAGTCCTGGGCCGCGGAGTCGGCGTTGCCGCTCCTCGAAGCGCGCGACCGGCGCGGCGCGGCCGCCAAGCCGGCTGACGGGGAACCGGCGAGCGCGTCGTCGGCGGACACCGGCGAAGCCGGCAATGGCGCGGCAAGCACCGCTACCACGGCCGCTGGCACCAACGCAGCGCCGGGCGCTGCATCGCTCGAACCAGCGGCCGCCGCCGAGCCCGTGCGTCTTGCTACGTCGTCGCAAACCATGGTGGTGGAAAAACCGCTGCGCTCCGGCCAGCGCATCTACGCAAAGGGCGATCTCGTCGTGCTCGGGCTCGTGAGCTACGGCGCCGAAGTCATCGCGGAAGGCAATATCCATATTTATGCGCCGTTGCGCGGCCGCGCGCTCGCCGGCGTGCAGGGCAATCACGACGCGCGCATTTTCTGCACGTGTCTCGAACCGGAACTGATCTCGATTGCGGGCATCTATCGCACGACCGAGAACCCGCTGCCGGCCGACGTACTCGGCAAGCCGGTGCAGATCTGGCTCGAAGAAGAAAAGTTGATGATCGAACCATTGCGGCTCACGTAAGCGCCGGGAGGCGCGCCGTGCCGAAGCTTGGCGGCAGGCGTTTTGCGCGAAATCGGGCCGCACATAATTGACGAATTTGACGAACACAAGGTAAGGGTAATGGCAAAAATCATTGTGGTGACATCGGGCAAGGGTGGCGTGGGCAAGACGACCACGAGCGCGAGTTTTGCATCGGCCCTCGCATTGCGCGGCAGCAAAACCGCCGTGATCGACTTCGACGTCGGCCTGCGCAACCTCGATCTCATCATGGGCTGCGAGCGCCGCGTGGTGTACGACCTGATCAACGTGATTCAGGGCGAAGCCAATCTGAATCAGGCGCTCATCAAGGACAAGAAGTGCGAGAACCTGTTTATCCTGCCGGCCTCGCAAACGCGCGATAAAGACGCGCTGACCATGGAAGGCGTCGAGAAGGTCATCAACGACCTGATCGCGATGGACTTCGAATACATCGTGTGCGATTCGCCGGCCGGCATCGAATCGGGTGCGCTGCTCGCCATGCATTTCGCCGACGAAGCGCTCATCGTCACGAACCCGGAAGTGTCGTCGGTGCGCGATTCGGACCGCATCCTCGGCATTCTTTCGTCCAAGACCAAGCGCGCGATCGAAGGCAAGGAGCCGATCAAGGAGCATCTGCTCATCACGCGCTACAACCCGAAGCGGGTGAGCGAAGGCGAAATGCTGTCGCTGACCGACATCCAGGAAATCCTGCGCATCGACCTCATCGGCGTGATTCCGGAGTCGGAAGCCGTGCTGCATGCGTCGAACCAGGGCCTGCCGGCGGTGCACCTCGACGGCACGGACGTCGCGGAAGCTTATAAAGACGTGGTGTCGCGTTTCCTCGGCGAGCAGAAATCGCTTCGCTTTATCGATTACCAGAAGCCCGGGCTGCTGCAGCGCCTCTTCGGCACCAAGTAAGGGGAGCGCACGTTATGTCGATTCTTTCGTTTTTGCTGGGCGAGAAGAAGAAGTCCGCGTCGGTAGCGAAGGAACGCCTGCAGTTGATCATCGCGCACGAGCGCGCCGGCGGCCATGCTCCCGCCGATTATCTGCCTGCGTTGCAACGCGAACTGGTGGCCGTGATTTCGAAGTACGTAAGAATCTCGGATGACGACATCCGCGTGAGTCTCGAACGCCAGGACGACCTCGAGGTGCTCGAGGTCAAGATCGAAATCCCGCAGACCTGACGGGCGGGCGGCGCGCATGCCGATGCGCGCGCCGCGCGAATGAGCTGCTGTTGAGCGTGGCTTACGGCTGCGGCGCGGCTGGGCCGCGCTCGACGGAGGTCTGCGCCGAGGCATCGGTCGCGGTGACGCCGGGCGTACCTGAGGACGCAACGGCGGACGCATCCGCCGGCATGTCCGCCGGCGCATCGACGGAAGTGTCCGCAGCGGTTTCCTGCGGCGCCGGTTCAGGCGCCTCCACCTCGGGCACTTCCGGCACCGGAGCAGGCGCCGGGCGCGGCAGCGGCGCGAGATAGCGCTCCGAGAGCGCTTCGTAAAGCGGCGGCGCGAAAAGTCGCGCCACGCGGCTTGCGATCAGTGCGGTCGCCATCAGCGAAATCACGAGCGCGTGGCCGTTGATCATTTCCATCACGATCACAAATGACGTGATCGGCGACTGCGTGACGGCCGCCAGATAGCCGACCATGGCGAGCGCGATCAGCATTGGCAGTTGCATGGAGCCGAACACCATGTGCAGCAGATTGCCGAACCCCGCGCCGATGGACAGCGACGGCGCAAAGATGCCGCCGGGAATGCCAGGCAGGTATGAGCCCACCATCGAGATCATTTTCAGGAACGGATAGAACACGGACAACTGCTCGTGTCCGTCGAGCAGGCCGCGCGCTTCGGCATAGCCGCTGCCGAACGTGGTGCCGCCCGAAACCAGGCCCACTCCTGCAATCACGAAGCCGCACAGCGCCGCGAACGCGACGGGCCGCTCGCCGTGCAGCTGGCGCAGCGGCGCGGGAATCCAGCGCGCCGTATTCAGCAGCAACCAGCCGAAGACGCCGCCCGCAATGCCCGTGACGATGGCCGTGAGCAGTACCGCCAGCGCCAGCACATCCGGAAAGTGCGCGCCGATCTGAATCGTGCCGAAATAGGTGTAGTTGCCGTTCAGCCCGAGCGCGATCACCCCCGCGATGATGATCGCGGTAATCAGCACGCCGCTCGCACGCGCCTCGAAACTGCGCGTCAATTCCTCGATGGCGAACACAATGCCGGCGAGCGGTGTGTTGAATGCCGCCGACAACCCCGCCGCCGCGCCGGCCAGCACGAGCTGCCGCTCGATCAGCGCATTCGAGCGCGGATACAGCCGGCGCAGGTTGAACATGAGCGCCGCGCCCACCTGGACGGTCGGACCTTCGCGGCCGATCGTAAAGCCGCCGAGAATCGCCAGAAACGACACGGCGATCTTGCCGAGCAGAATACGGAGCGACAGCAGCCGCGAGCCGTACTCGCCGGGTTTCGCATGAAGCGTGGCGATCACCTGCGGAATGCCGCTGCCTTCCGCGCCGCGAAAGAACTTGCGCGTGAGCCACACGGCGAGCGCCGCGACGGCGGGCGTGATGACGAGCGGCGCCCACACATGCTCTTGCTGTACCGCGCGGAATTCGCCGTAGCCCCAGTCGATCAGCCGCGCGTAGAGCACCGCGATGAGGCCGACCGCGATCGCCCCGAGCCAGAAAATCCCGTATTGCCGCCAAAGGCGTCGGGCTCGACGCACGATCCCGGAAGAAAGAAGAGGTTGCGCTTGCGGCATGACTATCTAGAAAAGCAAAGGACGAAGTATAAAGCGCGCGGATCGCGGAAAACCGTATGAAAGCATTTTGAAATATAATGCGAAGGAAAACTGTAATGATTGGGTTGTAAACCGCCGTATTATTTTCCGGGCGCCGTCTTGCCTGGTTCAGCAAAGACTATTCCTTTCGTCGGCTAAAATGTTTTGACGTCGGAACAATTAAAGGCCCTCAATGAAGCGAGTCCTTATCGTCAAGGTCACCTCACTCGGCGATATCGTCCAGGCGCTGCCCGTCGTGGCGGATATCAAGCGCGCGTTTCCTGGCGTTCAGGTGGATTGGGCCGCGGACGAGGCCTTCGCCGAAGTGGCGCAATGGTGCGAGGGCATCGACCGCGTGCTGTTCGCGCCGCTGCGCCGCTTCAAGAAAGCGCGCCGCTGGGCCGACTTCAAGGCAATCGCGGCGTCCATCGCGGCGCTGCGCGCACATCGCTACGATTACATCATCGACATTCACGGCGTGTACAAAAGCGCGATCATCGCGTTTCTTGCCCGTTCGTCGCGGCGCATCGGCTATCAGTCGCAGGATCTGGGCGAGCGCGGCGCCGCGTTCGCTTACACGGGGCGCTTCGGTCCGCGTCCGGAATGCAATGCGTGGCACGGCATGCGCATCAGTGCCGGCGAGGCTCTCGGCTACGAGGTGCAGGGGCCGGCTGTCTACGACCTGAAACTGCCCGAGCCGGCAAAGCCGCCGTTCGCCGGCGAGCGTGCGCCCGTCGCGGCGCTGTTCCACGCGACGTCGAAAGACGACAAGAAATGGCCGCTCTCGCATTGGGCAGTGGTCGGAGCGGAACTCGCGCAACGCGGTTTCCGGGTGGTGCTGCCGTGGGGTTCGGAAGGCGAGCGCCGCGAAGCGGAACAGATCGCCGCGCAGGTGCCGGGCGCGCGGATTCTGCCGAAAATGAGCGTGACTGAAATCGCGCAGATGATCGACGCGTGCGCGCTGGTGCTCGGCACCGACACCGGTTTCGTCCATCTGGCCCATGCACTGCAAAAGCGCACGGTGATGGTCTTCGTAGCCACCTCGCCAGCGCATTGCGGCGTGGACGCGCCGTTCCGTTCTATCTCGGTCGGCGACGGCTTTTCGGTGCCGCCTATCAGCGACGTGCTCGACGCAATCGACTACGTCCATATGGAGCCGCAGGCGCTCGCCGTGCACCAGGGCTCGGCTGCGGCTTGAGCAGGGCTCGGCTGCGGCTTGAGCAGGGCTCGGCTGCGGCTTGAGCAGGGCTCGCCGCGCAATCGTTTGCTCCAAAGAAAAGGGCGTGACGCGCAGGGTGCCGAAGCGAACCGGCCCTGTCACGTGACGCCCAGAAACGCCCGCGTCGGGGAACGTCGGGCGAAGAGAGTATGGATTGCGCGCGAACGTGCGGCGCACGCAAGATGCTCGTTGCACGCGTCGCTGGTGGCAGCGCCTTCCCGCAGTGCCGTCTGCAGTGCCGCCCGCGGCGCGTGCCGGCGTGCCAAACGCCGTGCGCCCCCAGTGTCGCTCCAGTGTGCCCCCAGTGCCCCCATTACACGGTTGTTAAATCTGTCGCTTTTCGTTGGCCGTTACACGCGTCATGCGGTTTGCGCGAGTGACTCGCGCCGGCTGACCGGGGCGAGCGGGGCGCCGCCCCCCGGTCCCTCTCCACAAAACGCACCCCAAGGTGTAACACCGGCGTGATCTTCCCTTACAACTGGCAACGTTCTTGCGGGCGCGCGTCGTGTTCAATCGAGTCATTCGGGACATAACTCGAATAATCTGACTCGACGGAGAACAACATGAAACGCTTGATCCTGACCCTGATCGCCGGCACCGTGCTTGCAAGCCTGCTCGGCGGCTGCATTGTTGCGCCGGCGCCGGGCTACTACTACGGCGGTGGCGGCTATTACCACCACGGCTACTATTACCGCTGAGATCGGTCAGGCCGCTCAGTCGTCCGCTCAGTCGTCCGCTCAGTCGTCCCGAGCAGACGGCCTGTCGCGAGGCGCGCTGCAAAAAAAGGGTCGAGGCTTCACGCAAGCAGCATTTCGAACGCGACGACTGCGGTAATGGCCGCCGCGTTCGCCGCCAGCGCCTCGACCACAATGCCTTTCCAACTGGCGGGTCGAAAACGCAGCGCGAGCAGCAGCGAACACAGAAGCGCGAGCGCAATGATCATCACGATGTCTGCATTGTGAAGATGAAGATTCATCCGGGCCTCCCTGCTTGCCATAGGGTTATTTCGATTCGAGTATAGGCAAGTCAAAAAGCCGCGCAAGACAGGGGATTCACCGGTGAAACCGGCGCCAGGCGGCGGCTTCGGCGATACGCTGCCGAAGCTCGCCACCTCGCGAACGCTCGCCTCACATCATGCGCGAGTCGCGGGTTTCGCGCATGCACAGCACGCCGATCATGCTGACCGCCGCCGCAATCGACACATACGCGCCCACCCACGGCAAGCCGCCGCGCGCGGCCAGCATCTGCGCAATATACGGCGCGACCGACGCGCCCAGAATCCCACCGAGGTTATACGACACGCCCGCGCCGGTATAACGCACGTGGGTAGGGAAAAGCTCCGGCAGCAGCGCGCCCATCGGCGCGAAGGTCACGCCCATCAGGAACAGTTCGATCACGAGGAACAGCAGCACGAGCGGCGTCTGGCCGCTGCCGAGGAGCGGCGCCATCGTGAAGCCGGACAGCACAGCCGCGACAATGCCGGCGATCAGCACCGGCTTGCGGCCATAGCGGTCGCTTGCCCATGCCGAGAGCGGCGTGGCGAGCGCCATGAACACCACCGCGATGCACAGGAGCCCGAGGAACGTCTGCCGCGGAATGTGCAGCACCGACACGCCATACGACAGCGAGAAGGTCGTCGCGTTGTAGAAGAGCGTGTAGCAGACCACCATCGCCAGTGCGCCGAGCAGCGTGGGCAGCCCATGCCGCGACAGCAATGTCGCGATCGGCACCTTGACGCGCTCCTGCCGCTCGATGGCGGCCTGGAAAGCCGGCGTCTCGGCGATCTTCAGGCGCACATAGAGCCCGAGCGCCACCAGCACCGCGCTGGCGAGAAACGGCACGCGCCAGCCCCAGCTGCGGAACTGCTCGTCGGTGAGCGACATGGCGAGCGCGAAGAACAGGCCGTTCGACGCCAGAAAGCCGACGGACGGCCCCAGTTGCGGGAACATGCCGAACCAGCCGCGCTTGCCGGCCGGCGCGTTTTCGGTGGCGAGCAACGCCGCGCCGCCCCATTCGCCGCCGAGTCCGATGCCTTGGCCGAAGCGCAAGATGCACAGCAGGATCGGCGCAAGGCTGCCGATCGAGTCATAGCCCGGCACGAAGCCGATCAGCGTGGTCGAAAGGCCCATGACGAGCAGCGAAGCGACGAGCGTCGATTTACGGCCGATGCGGTCGCCGAAATGGCCGAACAGAAACGAGCCGATGGGCCGCGCGACGAACGCAATGCCGAACGTGACGAACGCCGACAAAGCCTGAGCGGTCGCCGAGCCGTGCGGAAAAAACACCGGGCCGATGACGAGCGCCGCGGCGGTCGCATAGACATAGAAATCGTAGAACTCGATCGCGGTGCCGATGAAGCTCGCGAAGATGATCCGCGCGCTGTTGGTCTGCCCGGCCGCATTGGGCTTGGCCGCTGAAATCGGCGATGTGGACATGCAAGGTCTCCATGTGTCGTGATGCCGCTTGGCCGCTCGCGTCGCGGCGCGCCGCAGCCTGATTGCCCGCGGCGCGGTCAACCGGTCAATGGCGGCGGCGCCCGGAAAGCGGCGCGCTGAGTCGGTATCTTTGTTGAGGTTTCGTGCGCGCTTGTGCCGGTCACGCGCCGGGTTTGCGTAGCGACAGAAGCCGCAACGCACAACATACAACGCATGGCACAAAGGCGCTTGCGCAGCGCGCACGGATGACGCGGCGCCGCGACGCTCGGCTGCGGGCGCGCCGGCGGATGAGCGGGCGGCCTGAGCCGTGCCGGAAGGCTCCGGCGAGGGAATCGGAAAATTATAGCGAGCGCGGTGCGGGCGCAGCAAGGCGCCTCGCCGATCGGCCAGGCCGCGTTCAGTCGATGGTCAGTGCCTGCGGCGCGGCGAGCTCGCGCAACTGGAACTTGCCGTCGTCGTTGAAAAGCCAGTCTTCGAACAGCTCGAGCTGGCCGCGGCCGTTCAACAGTTTGCCCGGCGGCAACGGCAGCGGCGAGGCGCGCCGCAAGCTGGCGAGCGCGGTGCCCTCGGCATCGTCGTCGCCATTCGTGCGATAGACCGACGATTGCACCACGCGCCCGTCGCGATCGACGGTAAACGACACCACCACGAGCGAGCGCAGCATGGCCTGCGGGGTGCCGCGCAGCACATACGACGGATTGCGTTCGATGATGCGCCGCGCGACGGCCTCGCGATACTGATCCAGCGTCGCGCTGTTGACCGCGGCAGGCGGCGTGGCGACGACCGGGCGGGTCGGCGGCGTGAGGGTGAAATTGCAGCCGGCGATGGCAAGCAAGGCGACGAGAGCGGTGCCGCGCAAGGGCAGCAACCATGCGGGGCCGCGGCATGCGCCGCATTCAGTCAGAAGGTGAAGGACGCGCGTGCGGGTGAGCATGATGAACCACGAAAAAGGCAGAACGTGTCTTGATGGTAGTCAAAAACCGCGCGGTTTCAATCCGCGTTCATCCCTGTGCGAGCAGGCACGCATGCAAGAAAAAAGGCGAACTCGCCAATGAGTTCGCCTTCGCAATTTGCCGTGCATGAGCGCGCACTATCACGGCGCGCCCTTGCTTCAGTTCAATGCTTGCCGCGCTGCCTTGACCGCCGCGAGCACCTGCTCGGGCGCCGTGCCGCCGGGATGATTGCGGCTCGCAACCGAGCCTTCCAGCGTCAGATACGAGAACACGTCTTCGCCGATCAGATGCGCGACGTTCGGCAACTCGGCGCGCATTTCGTCGAGCGTGAGATCCGCAAGATCGCAGCCGCGGTCCGCGCAGATGCGCACGGCGAGCGCGACGGCTTCGTGCGCGTCGCGAAACGGCAGCCCGCGCTTGACCAGATAGTCGGCGAGATCGGTTGCCGTCGAGAAGCCTTGCAACGCGGCGTCGCGCATGGCTTGCGGCTTCACCGAAATGCCCGCGACCATTTCCGCAAAGATGCGCAGCGTGTCGGCCACGGTGTCGACGGTGTCGAAGAGCGGTTCCTTGTCTTCCTGATTGTCCTTGTTGTAGGCGAGCGGCTGGCCTTTCATCAGCGTGAGGAGCGCCATCAGATGGCCGTTCACGCGGCCGGTCTTGCCGCGCGCGAGCTCGGGCACGTCCGGGTTCTTCTTCTGCGGCATGATCGACGAGCCGGTGCAGAAGCGGTCGGCCAGATCGATGAAGCCGACGCGCGGGCTCATCCACAGCACGAGTTCTTCCGAGAAACGCGAGATGTGCGTCATGATCAGCGCCGACGCAGCCGTGAATTCGATTGCGAAGTCGCGGTCGGACACGGCGTCGAGCGAGTTCGCGCAGATGCCGTCGAAGCCGAGCGTCTTTGCCACCGCATGACGGTCGATCGGATAGCTCGTGCCGGCGAGCGCCGCCGCGCCGAGCGGCAGGCGGTTCACGCGCTTGCGGCAATCGAGCATGCGTTCGGCGTCGCGCGTAAACATTTCGACGTAGGCGAGCAGGTGATGGCCGAACGTGACCGGCTGCGCGACCTGCAAATGCGTGAAGCCGGGCATGATGGTCGACGCGTTCTTCTCCGCCATGTCGAGCAGGGCGCTGCGCAGTTCCTTCAGCAACTCGCCGATCCGGTCGATTTCGCCGCGCAGCCACAGGCGGATGTCGGTCGCCACCTGGTCGTTGCGCGAGCGGCCCGTGTGCAGGCGCTTGCCCGCGTCGCCGATCAACGCGGTCAGGCGCGCCTCGATGTTCAGGTGCACGTCCTCCAGATCGAGTTGCCACTCGAACTCGCCGCGCTCGATTTCACCCTTGATCTGCGCCATGCCGCGCTGGATCGCGGCGAGGTCGTCGGCGGCGATGATCTTTTGCGCGGCCAGCATCGAGGCGTGCGCAAGCGACCCGTCGATGTCGACGAGCGCCAGACGCTTGTCGAAGAAAACCGACGACGTGTAGCGTTTGACGAGCTCCGACATCGGCTCCGAGAAGCGAGCCGACCAGGCTTCGCCTTTTTTGTGCAGTTGGGACGTCATGGTGTTGAGCAGTTAAGCAGCGGTTAAAGGGCAGTGGAGCGGGCGATGCAGAGGCTGACGGCGCGGATGCACGTGGCACGACCGTGCGCCCCGCCGGAGCGAAGAAAGAAAACGATTTTAACACTGGCGCGCTGCCCGCCCGATGACCGAAGGGCGCGCTGTGCGCGAGCAGAAGACGCCGCGACGCCGCGGCACGCGCTTACTCGCGCACCAGCACGACCAGCTTCAGATCTTCGCGATGCGCGGGCTTGAACGTGATCTGATCGTAGACGAGCTTGCCTTCGCGCGGATGGTTGAACTCGCGCCGTCCGCCTTCGCGCCCGCCCACGTCCTGCGATGCCCAGAAGCGCGCAAACGCGTCGCTCGCGGCGCTGAGCGAATCGATCAGCGCACGCGTGGGCGCGTCGTTCAGATGGCGGATCGAATCCGCGCGAAACTCGGCGGCGAGCCGCCGCGCGCGCGTTTCCCAGTCGACGATCAGTTCGCGCGCCGCCGGTTCGGTAAACGTATAGCGCAGCAGGTTGCGGTCGTGCGCGCCGTCCAGCCAGCCGACGAACAGCGCGGCCGCGCGCTCGTTCCAGGCGAGCGCATTCCATTGACGGTCGAGCACATAGGCCGGCGCGTCCACGAGCTGCACGGTCTGGAGCAGCGTGGCGGGCGCGTCGGCGGCGGCCGGGTCGGGCTCGGCCGGATCGCGCTGTGCCGCCAGTTCGAACAGATACGCGCGTTCGGCGCGCGACAGTTGCAGCGCGACGGCGATGCGCGCGAGCGCGTCGGCGGAAGCGGAGACCGGCCGCCCCTGCTCGATCCACGTGTACCAGGTCGGGCTCACGCCGCACAGTTGCGCCACTTCCTCGCGCCGCAAGCCCGGTGTTCGGCGGCGCGGGCCGGGCGGCAGCCCGACCGCTTGCGGCGACAGGCGCTCGCGATGCGCGCGGATGAAGTCGCCGAGCGCGCGGGCCGGCGTGGCGTCGAGCGGCGGCGGGTGGTCGGCGGAAACGGACGGGCTCGTTCGCGTGGTCATTCGATTCTTGCGGCGCGTGAGGAGGGTGGTATAGATACCAGAATAATTGCTTAACTTGTACTGGTACCGAGCGGGCTCTATTGTAGCGGCGTAGCGGCATGAACGGCAGGCCGCGCTGCCACGCGCTACACGCGGACTCACACGACAATTCGTCCCACGCAGACAAACGGAGCTATCCATGAAGCATCACGATCAGGTCGCCGACGCCTTTGGCTCGACCGCCGCCGCCTATTTGACGAGTCCGACGCATGCAACCGGCGCCGACCTGCGCACGCTGGCCGAGGCAATCGCCGGCACGCCCGGTGCGAGCGTGCTGGACATGGGCTGCGGCGCGGGCCACGCGAGCTTCGCGGTCGCGCCGCACGCGAAAGAGGTGATCGCGTACGACATCGCCGCGCCGATGCTCGCCACCGTCGAAGGCGCGGCGAAGGAGCGCGGCCTCGCCAACATCCGCACGCAGCAGGGCGCGGCCGAAAAACTGCCGTTCGACGATCACACGTTCGACTGGGTGATCAGCCGGATGAGCGCGCACCACTGGCATGACGTGGCGCCCGCGCTTGCCGAAGTGCGGCGCGTGCTGAAACCGGGCGGCAAGGTGTTGTTCATCGACATTGCCGGCATCGACCATCCGCTGCTCGACACGCATATTCAGGCGATCGAATTGCTGCGCGACGGCTCGCACATTCGGGATTACCGTGAGGACGAATGGATAGCCATGTTCGAGGCCGCGGGTTTCGAGGCGTCGATTCGCGAGCGCTGGCGCATCGACATCGAGTTCAGCTCGTGGGTGGCGCGCATGCGCACGCCCGAGCCGCGCGTCGTCGCGATTCAGTCGCTGTGGCGCGGTTCGCCGGACGAGGTAAGGCAGTATTTCGACGTGAAGGAAGACGGGTCGTTCAAGCTGGATGCGGTGATGATTGAGGCGGGTTGAATGGTGCCTTGATCGCATTCAATGCCACGCCGCAAAAACAAAAGCCGGCCGCAGTCATCCGACCACGCCCGGCTTTACCCAAACACCCATCAACGAGCGGCGCACCCAGAAAGCGCCGCCCCACCAACCACTAACCCGTATTCCGCAACCCCGCCGCGATCCCGTTGATGGTCAAATGAATCCCGCGCCGCACGCGCGCGTTGGTGTCGCCCGCGCGGTGACGCTTGAGCAGTTCGACCTGCAGGTGATTGAGCGGATCGAGATACGGAAAGCGGTTCTTGATCGACCGCGCGAGCAGCGGATTCTCCGCGAGCCGCTCGCGTTTGCCGGTGATCTCCGACAACACCTTCGACGTGCGCTCCCATTCCGCGACGATCCGCTCGAACACGTGCTTGCGCAGCTTCTTGTCGGACACGAGCGCCGCGTAGCGCGAGGCCACCGCGAGGTCGGTCTTCGCGAGCACCATGTCCATGTTCGAGAGCAGCGTCGAGAAGAACGGCCAGCTCTTGTGCATTTTCTTCAGCAGCGAAAGACGGCGCCCGCGCTCGGCGTCACTCGGCGCGCTGTCGAGATAGGCGGCGACCGCGCTGCCGAAACCATACCAGCCGGTCAGCAGCAGCCGGCATTGGCCCCATGAAAAGCCCCACGGAATCGCGCGCAGGTCTTCAATCTTGCGATGCTTCGGGTCCTGCAACTTACGCGAGGCCGGCCGGCTGCCGATGTTCAGCTCGGCGATCTCGGAGATCGGCGTCGACTCGAAGAAATACTCCTTGAAGCCGTGCGTCTCATACACCAGCGCGCGATACGAGGCCATGGCCGCGTCGGACAACTGCTGCATGGTTTCCTCGAAGGCGGGCAGATCGGCGGGCGCATTGCCGTGCGGCAGTAGCGACGCTTCGAGCGTGGCCGCGACCACCGTCTCCAGATTGCGCCGGCCGATTTCCGGATTGCCGAACTTGCTCGCAATCACTTCGCCTTGCTCGGTCAAGCGGATCTGACCGTCGACGGTGCCCGGCGGCTGCGACAGAATCGCCTGATAGGTCGGGCCGCCGCCACGGCCGACGGTGCCGCCGCGCCCATGAAAGAGCCGCAGCGTGATGCCGCGCTCGTTGAAGAGCGACACCAGCGCGAGTTCCGCGCGGTACAGCTCCCAGTTCGACGTGAGAAAGCCGCCGTCCTTGTTGCTGTCCGAATAGCCGAGCATCACTTCCTGCTCGTTGCCCTGGTGCTCGATGATCGAATCGGCGCCCGGCAGCGCGAGCAGATCGCGCATGATGTGCGGCGCGTTGCGCAAGTCGGGAATGGTTTCGAAAAGCGGAATCACCATCAGCGCGGCTTTGGCCGGGTTGTCCGCGTTGCCGAGTCGGCCTTGCAGCAAGCCGGTTTCTTTTTGCAGCAGCATCACTTCAACGAGATCGCTGACCGTCTCCGTGTGCGAAATGATGTAGTTGCGCACCGCGCGCGCGCCGAACTTTTCGCGCGTCACACGCGCTTGCTCCAGCACGCCGAGTTCGCTTTTCACGAGATCCGAATACTCGGCGTACGGCAGGCGCAGCGGACGCGGCTGCGCGAGTTCGGCGAGCAGCACCTCGAGCTTCGCGCTTTCGTCGAGCGCCGCGTAGTCGTCGTGGACGCCCGCGCGCTTGAGCAGCTCCGCGATCACCGCTTCGTGAATGTCCGAGCTCTGGCGCAAGTCGATGCTCGCGAGATGGAAGCCGAACACCTCGGCCGCGCGGGCGAGCGGCGCGAGACGCGGTGCGGCGAGCGGCGCACCGTGATGCGCGGCGAGCGAATCCATCAGCACATGCAGGTCGCGCACGAACTCGGAGGCGTCGTCGTAAGGCGTGGCGCGGATCGGCGCGGCGCCGCGGCCGGCGCTGCGCAGCGGCACGGCGCCTTCGCCGAGACGCACGCGCGCGCTTGCCGCGAGCCGCGTGTACATGCCGATCAGCGCGCGCCGATACGGCTCGTCCGTGCGATGCGGCGAGCGGTCCGGCGAAATTTCGGCGAGCGCCTTCAGCTCGTCGCTCGCGCCGGCCAGCAGATTCGACACGGACAGTTCCGCGCCGAGCTTGTGCACCTGCTCCAGATAATGTTCGAAGATCACCTCGGCCTGGCGCGCGATAGCGTGCTCGAGCGTTTCGGCGGTGACGTTCGGATTGCCGTCGCGGTCGCCGCCGATCCAACTGCCCATCTGGAAGAAGGGCGGCAGACGCGCTTCGAGGCCGTGCTCCTTGAGCGCTTCTTCGATATCGGCGTAGAGCGCGGGAATTTCCTCGAGGAACGTCGCGCGGTAATAGGACAGCGCGTTCTCGATCTCATCGGCGACGGTGAGCCGCGAGTCGCGCAGCATCCGCGTTTGCCACAGCGACGTGACGCGCGCGCGCAGCATCCTCTCGTTCTGCGCGCGCTCGCGGTCGGTCAACTGCTGGTCGCGTTCGGCGAGCAGGCGTGCAACGTCGTGCTCGGCGTCGAGAATGCTCTTGCGCTGCACTTCCGTCGGGTGCGCGGTGAGCACGGGCACGATCAGCGCGTCGTTGAAAAACTGCTGCAAAACGGGCGTGGCCGCGGCGCCGGCTTCGACAAGCCGCTCCAATGCATACGCGATGCTGCCCGGCTGCGCGGCCGAGCCGGCGAGCGCATGAATGCGGTGACGGCGGTTGCGGTGACGGTCTTCGGCAATATTCGCGAGATGCGAAAAATAGCTGAACGCGCGCACCACGCTCACCGTTTGCTCGGGGCTCAGCGAGCGCAGCTTCTTGTCGAGCGTCTGCGCGGCGGCGTTGTCGTCCTCACGGCGAAAACGCACGGCTGTCTGCCGGATCGTTTCGACGACGTCGAACACCGCGTCGCCTTCCTGCTCGCGCAGCACGTCGCCGAGCAGCCGTCCCAGGTAGCGGATGTCCTGGAAGAGCGGATGATCCTTGTCGTCGCGCGTGCGGCCGTTGGTTTTTGGCGCGGCCATGACGGTGTCTTCGGATACGGCTTGCAGCACCGGCGCTTTGCCGGCGGCTTTGGCTTTGCCCTTCTTCGCGGAAGGCGCGGCCTCGCCGGATTTGTCCGCCTTCGACGTCTTCACGGTTTTGTCCGCTTTGACGGGCGCGGAAGTTTTCTCGGCTTTGACGGCTTTTGCCGCGTTGGCGGCCTTCGCGCCGGATGTCGCGCGTTTGGCTTTGGGCGGCTGCGTGGTCTCGACAGTGGACGATGCGGCGGCCGGGGACGCGGCGGCGTCGTCAAGGGAAGCGTTGGGCGATGCAGTGTTGCGGCGGGCGGAGCGCGCCGATCCGGAAGACGTCACGATGGGTTTCCTCAGGGAAGCCAGGGTCTGTTAAGTGATGAACTGCGACTGCGGAACTCGAACTGCACTGGAACTGCAACGTGAACTGCATGAAGCGGTATGCACCGATGGCGATACGCCGGAGAGGATGGCCGCGCCCGCACGAAGTCGGCAAGTCTGCATACGGCACATGTTGCGCCGCATTGAATCATCGCGCATGCAGCGCCGCGATGCGCGAACGACCGTGCGTGAAGGCGTCGCGTCGAGACGGCCGCGAGGCAGCCGCACCACACCGCGGACCGCCGCGCATGGCGCGAGGCCCGTCTCCTCCATCGATACCGTCGGCACGGCGCCCTCTGAAACCCGACGCGAGCCTTGATCCGCAAGGGCGGCAGGCGGGCGCAGCGAGCGGAGAACGCAAAGGCGCGTGCTAACATTCCTTGTTATTCCATCCCGTCATTCAATCGACAAGCTAATGAACACCGAGACGTTTGCCGCGCCACCCCACACGCTTGTGATTGCTTCGCGAGAGAGCCGCCTGGCCATGTGGCAGGCGGAGCATGTGCGATGTGCGCTGCACAAATTATATCCATCTTGCGACGTAAAAATCCTCGGAATGACGACGCGCGGCGATCAGATTCTCGATCGCACGCTCTCGAAGGTGGGTGGCAAGGGGCTGTTCGTCAAGGAACTGGAAGCTGCGCTCGCCGACGGCCGCGCGGATCTCGCCGTGCATTCGCTGAAAGACGTGCCGATGGAATTGCCCGCGGGCTTTGCGCTCGCCACGATCATGGAGCGCGAAGATCCGCGCGACGCGCTGGTGTCGAACGATTACGACTCGCTGGCCGCACTGCCGGCGGGCGCCGTGGTGGGCACGTCCAGCCTGCGCCGCGAAGCGATGCTGCGCATGCGCTATCCGCATCTCGAAGTGCGGCCGCTGCGCGGCAATCTGGACACGCGCTTGGCCAAGCTCGATCGCGGCGATTACGCGGCGATCATTCTCGCCGCGGCCGGTTTGAAGCGCCTGGGTCTCGCCGAGCGCATCCGCGCGCTGCTCGATCCGGAAGACAGCTTGCCCGCCGCGGGGCAGGGCGCGCTCGGCATCGAAATTCGCGCCGACCGCGCGGACCTGGCGGCGTGGCTCGCGCCGCTGCATCACGAGCATACGGCGGCCGCCGTCGAGGCTGAGCGCATGGTGTCGCGCGCGCTCGGCGGCAGTTGCGAAGTGCCGCTCGCCGCGTATGCCACGTGGCATGACGGCGCGCTGCATCTGCGCGGCGTCGTCGCTACGCTTGACGGCCAGCGCGTGCTGAGCGCGCACGCGTCGGCGCCCGCGCCGACCACGGAACGCGCCGTCGCCCTGGGTCGCGAAGTGGCGAGCGCGCTGGAACAGCAAGGCGCGATGGAGATTGTCCGCGCGCTTAGCACCGCGAGCGGTCCGGCAGCGTCGAGCCCCAACGCGGACGCAGGGGCCGGTCAAGGCACCGGCAAGGGCGCGGCGGACAGCACGGCGTCCGGCGACTGATGGCGGCCGATATTCCGCGCAACGCGTCGTCATCAACCGCCGGTAAGGCGGCGTTCACGGTCGTCATTACGCGACCGGCCGGTCAGTCGAGCGAACTGATTGCGCGGCTGGCCGCGGCCGGCGTCGCCGCGCTGGACTTTCCGCTGATCGACATCGCCCCCGTTGCCGACGACGCGCCGCTGCGCGCCGCGCTCGGTTCGCTGGAACGTTACGCGCTCGTCGTGTTCGTCTCGCCGAATGCGATCGATCACGCGTTCGCTAAAAGCAGCGCGATCTGGCCGCATGCGTTGCCGGTCGGCGTGGTCGGGCCGGGCAGCGTGCGCGCGCTCGCGCGTCACGGCGTGAGTGCGCCCGCGCACCAGGTGATCAGCCCGGCGGCGGGCGTGGATGACGACAACGGCCGCTTCGATTCCGAAGGCCTTTTCGCCGCCATCGACGCAGCGCTCGGCGAAGCGAATCTGGAAGGTAAGCGCGTGCTCATCGTGCGCGGCGACGGCGGCCGCGAGTGGCTCGCGGATCGTCTGCGCGAAGCGGGTGCCGAAGTGGAGACGGTCGCGGCATACCGGCGCCTCGTGCCGGAGCCGTCCATCGCCGCTTGGGCGCGCGTGCATCAGCTGCTCGCGGGCGAACCGCACGCGTGGCTCCTGACCAGTTCCGAGGGCGTGCGCAATCTGCACGAACTCGCGCAAGAACACCTCACCGCCGACGAAATCGCGCAGTTAAAGCGCGCCACGCTCGTCGCGCCGCATCCCCGTATCGCGCAGACCGCGCGGGCATTGGGTTTTGATAGGATTACGGTGTCCGGCACGGGCGACGAGCGCATCGCCCAAGCCTTGCTCTCCGCGCTGCCGACCGAAGTTCAACCGGTACCGTCCAATCCGGCTTATTCACCGGCTCAATCACGCATGACTGAAACGAACGCATCCACGAACGCTGCACCCCAGCCGGCCGCGACTGCAAGCTTGCCGCCGAACCCACCCTTCACGCCCTACGAAGCGCAAAAGCGCCGCAGCGCGAGCGGACCGCTGCTGTGGTTTGTCGTCGTGGTTCTGGCTTGCGCCGCGGGCGTGGGCGGCTATGCGCTCAATCGCAAGCTCGAGCGCACCGAGCAGCAGATCGCGCAACGCCAGCAGGCGAACGACACGCAGACCAACGAACTGCGCATCAAGACCGAGCAGGCGCTTGCCACGGTGCGTCAGTCCGACTCGCAGGTCGCGCAACTGGAAGGCAAGCTCGCCGATGCGCAGGCCGCGCAGCAGGCGCTGCAACAACAGTACGCGGATCTCGCGCGCAATCGCGACGACTGGACGCTCGCCGAAGTCGGCCAGATGCTGTCCGCCGCGAGCCAGCAATTGCAGCTGACCGGCAACACGCAACTCGCGCTCTTCGCGCTGCAAAGCGCCGACACGCGGCTCGCGGCGTCGGACAGCGCGCAGGCGGTGGCGGTGCGCAAGGCGATTGCGCAGGACATCGACAAGCTGAAGGCTGCGCCTTCCACCGATCTCACGGGTCTTGCCATCAAGCTCGACAACGCGGTGGATCAGATCGACAGCCTGCCGCTCTCGGGCGAGGCGCAGATCGCGCGCGCCACGCCGCACGCGACGACATGGGCCGACACGGCGAAGGTCTCGGCGGCCACCGGCGAGCCGCGCTGGAAAGTGTGGTGGCGCGAAGTGACGAGCGGCATCGGTCAGCAGTTGACGAGCCTCGTGCAGGTGCGCCGCATCGACAACGCGGACGCGATGATGGTCGCGCCCGACCAGGGCTATTTCGTGCGTGAGAATGTGAAGCTGCGTTTGCTGTCGGCGCGGCTCGCGCTGTTGTCGCGCAACGAGACCACGCTCAAGTCCGACCTGCAGGCGGCGCAGAATGCGTTGACGCGTTATTTCGATGCATCGTCGAAGAAAACGCAGAATGTGGTCGATCTGGTCAAGCAGGTCGAGGCCGGCTCCGCCGCCGTCGAATTGCCTAATCTGAATACGAGCCTGCAAGCCGTTAATCAATACCGGAGCCGAGGTTAATCATGGCGATCCGGGGACTTCTATGGCTCGCGTTGCTGTTCGCCGTCGCGGTCGTGCTCGCGGTGGTCGGGCGCTTCGACATGGGGCAGGTGCTGCTCGTGTATCCGCCGTACCGCGTGGACATGTCGCTGAATCTGTTCGTGGTCGGGCTCGTCGTGCTGTTCATTCTGCTGTATGCGCTTTTGCGCATCGTGCGGAGTATCTGGCACATGCCGCAGCGGGTGGCCGCGTATCGTGCGCGCGCGCGGGTCGCGAAGGCACGCGCGGCGCTGCGTGACGCGATCGGCAATCTGTACGCCGGGCGTTTTTCGCGCGCCGAAAAGGCCGCGAAAGACGCGCTCGCGAATGGCGACAACAAGGGCGCGGCCGGTTTGATTGCGGCGACGGCGGCGCATCGCATGCATGAATATGCGCGGCGCGACGAATGGCTCGCGCAGATCGACGGCGCCGACTGGCAGGACGCGCGTCTCATGGCCACCGCCGACATGCGCGCCGACGGCCGCGACGCCGACGGCGCGCTGGCCGCGCTGAAGGAAATGCAATCGCAGGGCGGGCGGCGCATTCACGCGCAGCAGATCACGTTGCGCGCGCAACAGCAATTGAAGAACTGGGCCGAAGTGCTGAAGCTCGTCAAGACGCTGGAAAAGCGCGAGGCGATTCACCCGGCTGTGGCTGTGCGTCTGCGGCAACTGGCAGCGGAGAACTTGCTGCGCGATCGTCGGCATAACGCGGATGCGCTGCTGGAGCTGTGGAATTCGCTGACGCCGACGGAGCGCCATTCGCCGCGCCTCGCCGATCTCGCCGCCGAGCTGCTGGTCGCGCTGAATCGGCCGCAGGAAGCGCGCAAGATTGTCGAGGACGCGCTCGCGCAAAACTGGGATGCGCGCTTGCTGCGTCGTTATCCGGACACTGCGGGCGGCGACGCATTGCCGCTGATCCAGAAGGCCGAGGCGTGGCAGAAGGATCGTCCCGAAGATGCGGACTTGCTGTTTGCGTTGGGGCGGTTGTGCCTGCATCAGCAGTTGTGGGGCAAGGCGCAATCGTTCCTGGAGCGCGCGTTGAAGCTCGCCGATAACGAGACGCTGAAGATCCGCTCGCATCGCGCGTTGGCTCGCTTGCACGAGCAACTCGGGGATGCCGAGAAGGCGAGCCTGCATTATCGCGAGAGTGCGTTGGCGATGAATATCGTTTGAGGTGGTTTTGCCTGTTTTGATGGATGGCCGCAGCGTGTGCTGCGGCCATTTTTTTTGGTGCTGCCGCGTTAGTGGGGCGCGGTGTGCGGCGGTTGGGCGAGGTGCGCGGGCTTGGTGAGTGCTTCTTTGCAGGCCGCAGTGGTGCTTTCTTTGTTCTCTGCGGCTTGGGCTTTCTGCGATGTCTCGGCGAGCAGCCTGGTCGCGTGGTGCGCGGTGAGGCGGCTGTGCGGGACGCCTTTGGCGTCGAGCGCGATGACCTGGAATAGCTCGCGGTCGCATTCCAGTTCCTGTTGGTATTGCTCTGCTGTGTCCAGCAGGAGTTCAAGAAGCGTTCGACGGCGACGCCGTTCGTCGCGTGAAATGGCAGGATTGCTAAGTATTGAGGACGCGAGTGTAATCAAGGTGTCCAGTTGAGCTACCTGCCGGTCGCAGAGATCGAATGCGGAGAGGGCGAGTTTTTCGTACTGGAGGGCGTCGACGGGGGCGCGTTGCGCTTGTTGGCTTTTGATGGGCTTGGTCATGTGCGATCTCCCTGTGATGCTTTTTGGATCGCCCGGACAACCGCTTTTTGGGGAAGGGGTGAGCGGGCACGTGGCGGGGTTAGCAGACCGGCGTTCCAACAATCCGGCGAGCCTCGCGGCTCCCCCACCACAGCCCGCCCATAGAAATATAGACGTGCAGCAGCGGACGCACGACCCGCCTGGGCGGGTGTGCGGTTGGAACGTCAGGCTGCTAAACCTGGTCGCCGAGTGTTTCCCGGCGACTTGATAATTATAAAGGCGTGGCTGTCTCGGATTTGGTTTTTAGCGGTTGGATGGTTGCGGTTTGTGAAGGGTTGTCAACTCCTGGCGGCAAAGTGGACGCGGCGAGACAGAGCCGCTTGCCCATGCGAGGACTCAAGTTTTTACGCGCGATGCCGATATGACGACCAATTACTAACTAATTCGAGGGGTCCATGATTCGTATCGCATTTGCACTTCTGTTCGCCGCCCTGCTCGCAGGTTGCAATTCGACGCTGCACGTCGAGAAGCCGGACCCGACGTCCGGCCTTTACGCAACTCACACGGTCCTTAAGCCCGCGGACGTGCGCGTAGCCGAGAAGTTCGATCCGGCCTACAGCCAGATGGTTTATCTGAAGATCAACGCGGAAAATCCCAACCCGCGTTTCGTGGATTTCTTCATGGCGGCCTTCAAGGAAATGCACACCTTCAAGAAGATCGTGACGAAGGATGACTTGCAGGCGATTGTTATCGAGCGCAACTTGGGCAGCAAGGTTCCGAGCGTGTCGGATCTGGTCGGCCTCAATAACCTCAGTAAAGAGATCGGTCCTTTTCTGATCGTCGAGCCGAATGCCGTGTTCAAGGGCGGCTATAACTTCGAAGGGACTTTGAAGGCGACGGATGCGAGCACCGGAAAAACTGTTTTGCTGATCGATATGACGGCTTTCAACATGGCTGGACTGGATGATCCGCTGTTTCATCCGATGCTGAATGGGTTTATTAATTGGACGCACAATCAGCCGGTTGCGCCGGTGGCGCCGGCGACTGCGGATCAGAGTAAGTCGGCGAAGTTGTGAGCGGGTTGTAGAGCGTTTATAGCGTCTTGGTCACGTAGGAGTGCGCCAAGGCCGTTTTTGCAGAACACGGTGCTAGATATAACCGGTTGCAATGAGCACCGCGAATGCTGAGAAAAAATGCAGATACAGAATGAAAGCCGACTTAATACTCGAGCAGCAGTCTCAAAAAAATAAAACGAAAGTGGCGTATTCGCTCTATGGAGTGGCCCTACTGTGCTGCATTCTTTCTTTGCTCGCCATGGGCAAAAATTTTCAGGCCACAATTTTCAGCAGCGGCCTTGCCGCGCTCTGCGCGGTGTCCCTGACACTCGGATTCTTGATTCGGGTGCAGCCGATTTTGGCTCAAATTTGGGGAACTGCATTCGGCAAACTGCTGCTGGCATTTTGCAGTGCGTTTACTGCGGTCATCGCTAGCGTGCCGGCCAGGCACGTCGTGTCCGGAGCAATGAGTCTGCCGGCGAATGATTTCCCGACGACTCTGACGTTTTGGACAATTCTTTGCTATCCTGCAGTCGCAATCAGCTTCGCCACAGTCGTATTCCTCGCTGTCTATGTAATTCTCCTGATCATCGCCGCATTGATTGCCCTGTCCACGCAACCGCCCATCGACGGTTTTATTCGGGGGGCGCTAAATCTGCTGCCTTCTAAATATGATTCGCAGAAACGTCTCGTGAATAGTCGATGGAGGCTGACAATGGTTATGTTTGCAGATGCATTCGCTGCGGCAATATTGTCGGTGATCGCAGCGTATTCATTGACGGGATGGTATAGGGTAGTTGATCAACCTAACCTCGTTCGGCTCTTTGCTTATTGGGCAGACTACGAAACGCCTACGGCATATCCAGGCATTGAGAAGGACGCAGTTCGTCTGCTTGAAAACGGCGTCGTTTCATACGCCCGTCGCGGGAAATGGGACGTGGCCATACGGGTAGCCTGTCTCAAAGGACTATCTTGCCCGCTTTCATAAGCAACTGCGCCGACGGCTTGCTCTGACAATCCCAGTTAGTGTTGCGAAAGCGGTTTAGCTGGGCGAACCAGACGTTCCGGGGGCCTGAGACGATACGTGCGAACTCCGTTAACTGCGGGGAGGCAGGTAGACGCTCGCGAACGGCCGCTCGAAATCCAAGTTTAAATAACCCCCTTCGGGCTGACTGCTGCCGATACGTCCGTTAATTCGACCTCAGGAAGCAGCACCCGCACAGGATTGTGTGCTGCCAACCGCGACGCGGCCTAGCGCGTGCCAGAGGAAGTGTGACCTTCGCTCATGATCGGCGACCGATCCCGTCGATGACCCGATACGCCGCCCACCGCCCCCCGTCACGACGAAATCCACCCCCGCCCAATAGGCCACGCCAACACCTTCCTATACACCGCAACGAGCCCACGAGTCAGCGCCGCGCCGGACATCCCCCACAGCGGAGCAACCACCGCATATGCGACGCAAGCGACAACAACAGCGCCGGCCATATCCAACGGAAAATGCACGCCGATGAAGATGCGCGCCCACGCCACCGCAAACCCCGCCAGCAGCATCGCCAGCCCGTAGCGCCGCTCGCCTGCGAGCAGCAACGTCAACGCACCACTTGCCAACACGGTACCGTGGTCGCTCGGAAACGATGAATCCGGCGCGTGCTCGATAAACGTATGGCCCAAGCCGATCATGAACGGCCGCGGATGCATCCACCCAAGACCGATCAGCTGATTGATGCCGAGCGCCAGCAGCACCACGCAGCATACCCGCACGGCGGCGGCGCGTCGGTGCTCGCCGCCCGCGAGCCACAACGCGGCGAGCACGAGCGGCACGAGGTAAATCACGTCATCGGCGATAAAGCGCGCCGCGTCGATGAGCCAGACGGGCGTCGAGGGCGTCGCGTTGATCGACAGAAAGAGTGCGCGGTTCAGCGCTTCCAGTGCATTCATCGGTCTAGATCGCAGTGAAATGTGCCGATCTTAGCCATCGAAACTTATGAAATGCTTATGGCGCTACTCAAACGACGCAGACAGACGCGAGCAAGCCAACATGAGTTCAAGCATCAGGAATAGCAAACCAAGTGATGCTCTGCCGACCGCACGCCTGCTCGACGCTCCCGGAATAACTCGCCGCCGCAGCTCAAAGCCGCGCACGAATCCGGTGTGCTCGCGACTTCCGCACCAGGTTCAAAAACGCTTGCAGAATAGGGGAGTTGTCCCCACGACGATACAGACAGGTCAACTCTATTTCCCGCAACTGTGTCGATCTGAGCGGGCGGTACACAACCCCAGGCAGCCGAAGATTGACTGCCGATTCTGTCGTCACACAAATGCCGAAACGGCTCGCAACCAATGCGATGCACGTCACCACGTCCTCGACTTCCTGCTCAACACGCAGTTGCAGATTCTCGGCGCGAAACGCAGCGGCCACCTCTTGCGCGAGACCATGCACGGGTGCGTTGGGATAAAGAATCATCCGCTCGTTGTCGAGATCCCGCAGCGTGACCGTCTTCTTCGCGCACAGCCGATGTCCTTCATACAGAGCAACCAGAAACGGTTCTCTTAGAACCCATTCAACCGCGATGTCGGGCTCGTCGGGCACGAGACGATTAAAACCGATCGTAATGCGCCGCTCACGCAGCGCACTGATCTGCTCGGCCTTCGACATATTGTGCAAGCCAATCTTGACCTCGGGCCGTTCGGTATGGAATTCGGCGAGCAGCCGGGGAATGACGTTCAGAATCCCCGAACTGAAAATGCCGACATCGAGCCGTCCCAGGTAGCCTTGCCCGGCCAATTGAGCCTGTTCCTCCGCACGCCGGGCAAGAGCAAGAATGTTGGGCACCTCTTCCATCAACGCGCGGCCCGCCTCGGTCAGCTCGGCGCCCTTCGTGGTTCGGACGAACAGTTGCGTACCGAGTTCTTCTTCGAGTGCACGGATGTTGCGTGTGAGCGGCGGTTGCGCCATGTGCAGGCGTTCCGCCGCCCGTCCAAAGTTCGCCTCCTCCGCCAGCGCCATGAAATAGCGCATCTGCTTCAGGTCCATCTTTCCTCCAGGCAATGCGCAGGATCCGATACCGGCTCGGTATCAATATGAGTCTAAACGGTATTGGACCGTCATGGCTTGCATCGTACATCATGACGTCGCACATATCACGCCAGGAAACGAGTCATGCCAATCATCCACATCTCGATCATCGAGGGCCGCGACGCCAACGCCGTCAAGGCGTGCCTTAAGGCAATCGCCCGTAGCGTGCACGAGACCCTCCATGTGCCGCTGGAAAGCATTCGGGTCTATGCAAACGAGGTGCCCTCGACACACTGGGCAATAGGCGAGCGCACCAAGGACGAACTCAACACCGCCGCTCTGGAGAGCGTCAAATGACGCCGCTCCTTATCGAGGAAGCAGCGGCTGCGCTATCAACGGCGCAGCGCAGCGGCCAACACGTCCCGCCGTTGCGCGAAACGTATGGCCAACTAAGTATCAACGATGCCTACGCGATCCAACGCGTGAACACCGAGCGTCGCCAGGCCGAAGGCCGCCGCGTCGTCGGATGCAAAATCGGCCTCACGTCGGTCGCCGTGCAGAAGCAGCTCGGTGTGGACCAGCCCGACTTCGGAATCCTCTTCGACGATATGGGATATGGCGACGGTGAGCCAATTCCATCATCGATACTCACGCAACCCAAGATTGAATCCGAAGTCGCCTTTGTCATCGGACGTGACCTGGCGATGGACAACCCAACCCAGGTTGAGGTGCTCAACGCGATCGAGTACGCGTTGCCAGCGCTGGAGGTTGTCGGCAGCCGGATAGCGGACTGGAATATTCGCATCACCGACACGATTGCGGATAACGCGTCCTCGTCGGCGTACGTGCTCGGCACCATCCCTCGCAAATTGTCCGAATTCGACCTCCGCCTGTGCGGCATGGTGATGGAGCGTCGCGGCGAGCCCGTATCGGTCGGCGCAGGTGCCGCCTGTCTGGGAAATCCCGTCAATGCAGTTGTCTGGCTGGCCCGGACGATGGCATCGCTAGGCCAGCCCTTAAGAGCCGGAGACCTGGTGTTATCAGGCGCCTTGGGACCCATGGTCTCCGTCATCCCCGGGGACGTGTTCGAAACGCGGATCCACGGACTAGGGTCCGTGCGCGCCGTGTTCGAACCGCTATCAACAAACGAGGTGCACGCATGAGCAACATTGCCGAACTCGCCACGCTGCTCGACGACGCGGCACTCAACGCAACGGAGGTCACGCAGTTCGATCCCGAGGGCCGTCTGTCACTTGACGAGGCATACCGTATTCAAGCCGAATCGATCCGCCGCCGACTCGAACGCGGTGAACGCCGTGTCGGTGTGAAGATGGGTTTTACCAGCCGGGCCAAAATGGTTCAGATGGGGCTGTCCGATGTGATCTGGGGACGACTGACCGATGCAATGCAGATCGAGGAGGGAACGGCGATTAATCTTTCGCGCTTCGTTCATGCTCGCTGCGAACCGGAGCTCGCTTTCATACTAAAGCGGCCGCTCGAAGGGAACGCCACCGGACCTGAAGCTCTCGCGGCCGTGGAAGCGATCGCTCCTGCAATCGAGATCATCGATTCGCGCTACAAGAATTTCAAGTTCTCGTTGCCAGAAGTGATCGCAGATAACGCGTCCTCTAGCGGGTTTTTAATCGGCGCCTGGTGCGACCCGAAGATCCACTTTTCTAACCTCGGGCTGATAGTGTGCGTCGACGGGCGGGTCGTCCAGGTTGGATCCACGGCCGCGCTGCTGGGCCATCCTTTACGTTCGCTCGTTGCGGCCGCGCGTTTATCGGCGGCGGCTGGCGAGCCCCTTCAGGCCGGATGGGTTGTGATGGCGGGCGGTGCGACGCCAGCGGAGTGGATCAAGCCAGGGCAGTACATATCAGTCGATATAGAGCAGCTCGGCCGTGTGGGATTTCACGCCGCGGCGTAACCCCAAATCTCGGAGTGGATATGAACGAAAAGGTGAAAGTTGCGATCATCGGTCCCGGCAACATCGGGACAGACCTCATGATCAAGGTGATGCGCAACAGCCAGCACCTCGAAATGGCTGCGATGGTGGGTGTTGACCCGAAATCGGATGGACTCGCGCGCGCTCGAAGGATGGGCGTGGCGACGACAGCGCAGGGGATCGACGGGCTCTTGAAACTCGATGCATTCAAGAACATCGATATCGTCTTCGATGCCACGTCGGCCAGTGCGCACAAGCATCACAACGATGTGCTGCAAAAGCACGGCGTGCAGGTTATCGACCTGACGCCGGCTGCGGTTGGCCCCTATGTGATTCCGGCGATCAATCTCGAGACCGAAAATGCGTCCAACATGAACATGGTCACGTGCGGCGGCCAGGCGACGATTCCGATCGTTGCAGCCGTGTCGCGTGTCGCGAAGGTCCATTACGCCGAAATCATCGCCTCTATCTCGAGCAAATCTGCGGGGCCGGGCACGCGGGCAAACATCGACGAGTTCACTGAGACCACCCGCAGTGCAATCGAGACGCTGGGTGGAGCAACTCGCGGCAAGGCAATCATCGTGCTCAACCCGGCGGAGCCGCCATTGATCATGCGCGATACCGTGTTTGTATTGTCTGATCTGGTAGATGTTAGCGCCGTTGAGGATAGCGTCGCGCAGATGATTGCCAGCGTGCAGGCTTATGTTCCCGGTTATCGCCTGAAACAGAAGATTCAGTTCGACATTGTCTCGCCGGAAAAGCCGCTGAATGTGCCTGGTGTCGGCGCAAAGCACGGGCTGAAGACGTCGGTATTCCTTGAAGTAGAAGGTGCCGCCCATTACCTGCCCTCGTACGCGGGCAATCTCGACATCATGACCTCGGCCGCGCTCGCATGCGGCGACATGATGGCACGCCGACGCCTAGCTGCCGGCATCGTCCGAGGCCGGAAGGAGACTATTCAATGACATCGCCCGACAAGAAAATCTATATCTCCGACGTCACGTTGCGTGATGGCAGCCACGCAATCCGCCATCAATACAGCATTGCCGACGTCCGGGCTATCGCGAGGGCGCTCGATGAAGCCGGTGTCGACAGCATTGAGGTCGCGCACGGCGATGGCCTCGAAGGGTCGAGTTTCAACTATGGTTTTGGCGCGCACAGCGACGTCGAATGGATTGCTGCAGCGGCGCAGAGCGTCAAGACTGCGAAGATAGCGACGCTGCTGATTCCCGGTATTGGCACCATCCATGATCTTCGCAACGCATATGATGCGGGCGCACGCATCGTGCGCGTCGCCACGCACTGCACCGAAGCCGACGTGTCGCGCCAACACCTCGAATATGCTAGCGAACTCGGCATGGATCCCGTCGGTTTCCTGATGATGAGCCACATGACGACGCCGCAGAAACTTGCGCAGCAGGCGAAACTGATGGAGAGCTACGGCGCGACCTGTGTCTATGTCGTGGATTCGGGCGGCGCCCTTGGCATGGCGGACATCCGGGATCGTTTCCGCGCTTTCAAGGACATGTTGGACCCGCAGACCCAGACCGGCATGCACGCACACCATAACCTGAGCCTTGGCGTTGCAAACTCGCTGGTCGCCGTCGAAGAAGGTTGCGATCGCATCGACGCCAGTCTCGCCGGAATGGGTGCAGGTGCAGGAAACGCACCGCTTGAAGTGTTCATCGCCGCGGCGCAACGTCAGGGCTGGAATCATGGTTGCGACCTGTACCGCCTGATGGATGCAGCAGACGATCTGGTGCGCCCGTTGCAGGATCGTCCAGTGCGCGTTGACCGGGAGACACTGGCGCTCGGCTATGCCGGCGTGTATTCCAGCTTCTTGCGGCATGCCGAGCTTTCTGCAAGCAAGTATGGTTTAAAAACAGTCGATATCCTCGTAGAACTCGGCCGGCGCAAGATGGTCGGCGGCCAGGAAGACATGATCGTCGACGTGGCTCTGGATCTTTTGAGCCGCGGCGGACAGGAGCGTGATGGAAGCGCGTCACATACTGCATAGAATCCGACGCATCCCGGCCCGCTAGCGCAAAAGACAAGGTGTAGACACATTCATTGATAAATCCAGACAAACCATGGAGGTAGACATGCAGGACTACTCATTAAAGAAAAGCCTGAAACAACGACACATCACGATGATCGCGCTCGGCGGCGTCATCGGAGCGGGCCTGTTCGTCGGCTCCGGATCCATTATCGCAACCGCCGGCCCCGCGGCGATTCTGTCGTATCTGATCGGTGGCATCATGGTGACGCTGGTCATGTTCATGCTCGGCGAAATGGCTTCCCGCAATCCCGACAGCGGCTCGTTCTCCACGTATGCGAGCAGCTATCTCGGCGAATGGGCCGGCTTCGCGGTCGGCTGGCTTTACTGGTTCAAATCGATGATTACGATTACCGTCGAGGCGATCCTGCTCGGCGTGATCCTTCACGATTTCCTGCCATGGCTACCGGTCCCGGCTGGCGCGCTGTTTATGCTGGCCGCGCTGATCGCGAGCAACGCGTACTCGGTGCGCGCGTTCGGCGAAGCCGAGTACTGGCTGTCGTTCGCGAAGGTGGCAACGATCATCGTGTTCATGGCGCTCGGCGCCTCGATCCTGTTCGGCCTCCAGCCGCGCATCCCCGCGCCCGGGCTCGTGAACCTGACGGACCATGGCGGCTTTATGCCGAACGGCATTTCGCCCGTGATCGCCGGCGTGATGGTCGTGATTTTCTCGCTTGGCGGCAGCGAAATCGCGGCAGTGGCCGCAGGCGAATCCGAGAACCCGGGTAAGAACGTGATCCGCGCTATCAAGAGTGTGATTCTGCGCGTGATGGTGTTCTACGTCGGCTCGGTATCGATCTTGATCCTGTGCATGCCGTGGACCGACAAGGCCAACCTGAAGTCGCCGTATGTATCGCTGTTCAGCATGGCGGGCTTCACCGGCGCGGCCGTCGCGTTGAAGGTCGTGCTCTTCGTGTCGTTCATGTCGGTGATGAACTCGTTCCTGTACTCCAATTCGCGCATGCTGTTCTCGCTGAGCCAGCGCGGCCATGCGCCCGCGATGTTCGGTCGCACCAACTCGAAAGGCGTGCCGATGAACGCGCTCGCGCTGTGCCTTGCGATTTGCGTGTCGATCCTCGGCATTCACTTCGTGAGCGGCGGCGACCTGTTCCTGACGCTCGCGAAGAGCAGCGGCGCGTTCGTTATGATCGTGTGGATCTTCATTATCGTCGCGCACTTCGCGATGCGCCGGCAGACGAAGCATGAGCAACGCGACCCGAGCGCGTTCCGTGCGTGGTTCTATCCCGTGTCGAACTGGGTCGCGCTGCTTGCGCTCGCCGCCGTACTCGGGTCGCAGGCATTCAACCCCGAATCGCGCTTTCAGTTCTGGTTTGCAGTATCCACGGCGCTTGCGATCGTCGCGTCGTACTTCGTGCGGCGCAGGCATCCGTCGTTCGGGCAAACGTCCGGCGCGAAGCTGCGCTGACGACGCGGACCGGGATGTGCATTCGGTCGAACAGCACGATCTTAGCCGTCGAAACTTATTAAATGCTTAGGACGCCACTTGTACGCTCGCCTGCCGGGAGGTCAATCCTCGCGTTGAACGCGCCGCTTGTGGAGGAGGCCGCGGCGGCTGCGGAGAGCTTGCGGCATCAGTCGCAGGAATGGGAGGAGGTGGTTCGGGTGTTCAGGATGGGGTAGGGCGTGGGGGCCGAGCGTCGACGATCAGCACCTTCTGCATTGTGATAGCAGACGCCGGACACAGGCCCCGGAATTGGCTGGATGCCAGCAGAGGCGGAGGCACTTCGTTGCGCGCAACGGGGGCAAAGCCTTGACCAGCAAAATAGTGCTCTGCCGTTGTCGTTAGCAATGCTACCGATCGAACCGCCCGCGTTCGGCACGCTGCCAACAAATGGGCGATGATGGTTTCGCCGAGGCCGCGACCACGGGCGTCCCGTGCCACAACGATCGAGCGCATGAGAGCGAACTCGGCGTAATATTCAACGCCGCCACACGCGATGGTCCCAGATGGACCCACTCCTACGACGAAATGGGGCAGGTGCTCCGCAACGCCGGCCGTAGGCAATTCGTTGGCTTTGAGCAATGCCTCTATCGCGGCGAGGTCGGTTGCGACTGCTGATCGAAGATGCATGATGCGGGTCCTGGTGTGCCAGTGACTCTCAACAGCCGGAACAATTTCTGCAGGCGATTGATGTCAGACACGCGAAACAGCGCAGGGTCCACCTGCGGGAGGTCAGGAGCGAGATCGGACACGTTTGCCCTCTGTGATTGATTCCATATTCGTCAGGCGCATTCGTACCAGTCCTTTGAGCGGTTCACTATGCGCACCACGAGCAGCATGACGGGCACCTCGATCAGCACGCCCACGACCGTCGCGAGCGCGGCCCCCGAGTTGAAGCCGAACAGGCCGATTGCAGTGGCGACGGCCAGTTCGAAGAAGTTCGACGCACCGATCAGCGCCGACGGACAGGCAATGTTGTGCTTTTCGCCGACCGCGCGATTGAGCCCGTAGGCAAGCGCCGAATTGAAGAACACCTGGATCAGGATCGGCACGGCGAGCATCACGATGACGAGCGGCTGCTTCAGGATGGCCTCGCCCTGAAACGCAAAGAGCAGCACCAGCGTCGCCAGTAAAGCGGTGATGGACCACGGGCCGATCTTCGCCATCGCGGCTTCGAACGCCGCTTGCCCCCTGACGAGCAGCGCCTTGCGCAGAACCTGGGCGAGGATCACCGGAATCACGATGTAGAGCACGACGGACGTGAGCAGCGTCGCCCACGGCACCGTAATCGCCGAGATGCCGAGCAGCAGGCCGACGAGCGGCGCAAAGGCGACCACCATGATGCTGTCGTTCAGCGCGACCTGCGAAAGTGTGAACAGCGGATCGCCACCGGTCAGCCGGCTCCAGACAAAGACCATCGCCGTGCAGGGCGCGGCGGCAAGCAGGATCAGACCCGCGACGTAACTGTCGAGTTGCTCTGCAGGCAACATCGGCGCGAACATGTGCTTGATGAAGATCCATGCGAGCAGCGCCATCGAGAACGGTTTGACCAGCCAGTTCACAACGAGCGTGACGCCGATGCCCTTGACGTGCTGGCGCACTTCATGGAGCGAGCCGAAGTCGACCTTGACGAGCATCGGGATGATCATCACCCAGATCAGCAGGCCGACCGGCAGATTGACATGCGCATATTCCAACCGGCCGATCGTCTGGAACACACCGGGCAGGACCTGCCCAAGCAGAATGCCTGCGACGATGCACAGCGCGACCCAGACGGTCAGGTATCGCTCAAAGAAGCTGATGGCCGGTTTTGCGGCCGGCGTTCCCGAAGCGGCAACATTGGGGGTGTTCATTGTGTGACTCGACGGGAAGGGTTCAGCTTTGAAGGATGTCGTTCAGCGCCTGCTGCAACTCGGCGTTGTCCAGACTTTCGAGGGGAAGTGCCAGCAGTTGCAGCATGCGGTAGCCAATCGCTTCGCGCGTGAGGTTGAAGGCGTGCCGCTTGCCTTCATCGCCGCCCGGCACGTTCGACGGATCGGCATAGCCCCAGTGAATCTTGACAGGGCTTCCCGGCCAGAACGGGCACTGTTCGGCCGCTGCGCTGTCGCAGACCGTGATGACGATGCGCATGTGCGGTGCGCCATCCTGCGCGAATTCATCCCAGCTCTTGCTGCGATAGCCTTGCATATCGATACCTGCGTTCGTCAGCGCTTCAAGTGCGAACGGATTGATGCGCCCGCTCGGGGCGCTGCCGGCGCTATACGCGCGGACGTCCTTGCCGAGCTTCTTCGCCCAGTGGTTCAGCATGCCCTCGGAAAGCACACTGCGTGCAGAATTGTGTGTGCACAGAATGAGTACGTTCGTGGTCATGGCGTTATATCGTCAACGTGGAGTAGACGTGGACGTGAAGCCCCTTCATGGTGGTTCTCCGTCAACATTTGCACGAGTCCGCGCCTGGCTGGAGGCAAGGTTGTCCCTGGCAGCAGTTTTCGGTCAGAAAGCCAAGCACCGCACTCATCTGGTCGTAGGCGGCCCGATAGATCAGGCTCCGCCCGTCGCGCTCCTGCGTGACGAGCCCCGCGTGCATCAACTCCTTCAGGTGAAAGGAGAGCGTCGCGTTGGGAACGCCGAGTTGCTCCGCCATGGCGCCCGGCGTCAAGCCGCTCGGACCAGCGACGACCAGCATGCGGAACACACGCAGGCGTAGCTCGTGGGCGAGCGCCGCAAGTGCGCGGATAACGTCTTTATTTTCCATATTTCCAATATATTCGAAATATTGTGCGAAAGCAAATCGCTGCGGCAGCTAAAGCACACCAACCCGCCCAGCTTCTCGAAGGCTCGCTATGGATGACCTCCTAGGCCTCAGCGATGCTCACGGCGCCAGCGCCGCCACCACGCCCCACGCGCGATCGAACCCGCTAGCGCCCCGGACTCACCCCGTACATCCGCCTGAAGGCAAGGCTGAACGCCGTTGCCGACTCATAGCCTATTTGCCGCGCAATGGCGGCGAGCGGTTCGTCCCCTGCCTTCAGTGCGCAGGTGATGCTCAACAGCTGGGAGATCCTCGGACAGTTCATGTACCCGCCCGCAGCCTATCGCCGCAACGGTCCGGGAGAGGGTTTTCAACGCTGAGAACCCGCTCGACACAACTTACGGCCGTTAGCCTGCGCGAAGCGGCACCGGAGGTGCAGCGACTCGGACCGGTATTGGCCTTCCCCCGGACGTATCTTCAAGCCGTGGCGGACCGCCTTTTCGTCTCGGCGAGGTAGGCCAGTCCGAGGCTCTCGAGCGCCTGCGCCTGAACCGATGCCGCTTGAGCGTTGACGGCATCCGCGCCGAATGACTGCCCCACGACCCAACGTGCAGGGCGCGTACCGTTTGCCTGCTCGACTAGCTGCACGATTGCATCGGCCACATCGTGCGGATTCGGCGCGTGGTCGCTCGCGAACAGCGCCATTAACGTCTGTACCATCTTGTCCGGAATCGCACCGGCTTCACCGTAGCCAGGCGCACGCGCGGCGTCGGCGGGCCACTGCGCGCTGACGAAGATATTCGTTGGATAGTGACTGGGTTGAACGAGGACGACGTCGATGCCCAACGTCGATAACTCATAACGGTAGCTGTCGGTTAAAGCTTCAATGGCGAACTTCGATGCGCCATAGAGACCGAAGAACGGAAACGTCACGCGGCCGAGTATCGAGCCGATGTTCACGACCAGGCCTTCACCCTGTTTCCTGAAGGCCGGCAATACCGCTCTCAAGGTTCGCTGGATGCCGAATACATTCACGTCGAAGAGTGCCTGTACCTGCCTTGTCGTGAATGCCTCGGAAACGCCAGCTGACCCGATACCTGCGTTGTTGATCAGAACATCGAGACGACCCGCATTTTGCAGTACTAAGGCTACGCCGCGTTCGACGGACGCATCGTCCGTCACGTCGAGTTCGATGACATGCAGGCCTCCCGCCCTGAGGGTATCGGCATGAGGCTGGTTTCGGCCGGCGCTGTCGCGCATCGACGCGAAGACCCGGTGCCCGGCGCGTGCGAGCGTCTGTGCAGTGTCGCGGCCGAAGCCGCTGCTGGCGCCGGTTATCAGAATATTTTTAGGCATGCTGTGGATTACCTTGCACACGCCGATCCCCTGGTCGCGCGATTCGAGCGATGGGCTCGCGAGAACCTTTCCGTGGGTTTTTCGCTTCAGAGCGCGGCAGCCGCATTAGCCGTCGGACCGCGCACGCTGCAGCGCCGTACGGAGGGGGTACTGGGCAAGTCGCCATTGGCGTTCTTCCAGGATCTGCGCATCGAGCGGGCGCAGAGTCTCGTCTCCATGGGTTACGACCTGGAGAAAATCGCAAGCGAGGTGGGCTACGCGGATTCCGCGACGTTGCGAGCCTTGCTGCGTCGCAGGCTCGGCCGTGGCGTGCGGGAGCTGCGCGCGAGCAATCGGTAGCGTCCGCGGCACGGATCGGCATTTCTCGCCGACGTGGAGAGACGCAGCGTCGAGGACCGTCGCTGCGTCGGCACCGGCGCGGTCCTGCGCTGCGATGCACTAGCGCGTGCGGGCTCGCTCCTGGTTGCCCGTCAGTTCGACGATGAAGTCAAGAAACGCCCGGGTCTTTGCCGGTACGTGATGCCGGGATGGGTAGTAGGCGTATAAGGGGTACCGCTCGTCGGTCCACTCGGGAAAGAGATTGATCAGCCGGCCGTCGGCAATCAGGTGCTCGGCGCCGAGCAGCAGCATCTGCGCAATTCCGGAACCGGCGAGACACGCGTTGAGCAGGGCGCCCGGATCGTTTACCGTGAGGCGCCCCCGAGTGTCGACCACAAGGCGTTTGCGCCTGCGATGGAATTCCCACTGGAACGGCTTGCCGGTCTCCGGGTTGCGAAATTCGAGGCATCGGTGGCTTCGGCTTTCGAGGTCCTCGGGTTTTGCTGGCCGTCCACGGCGCGCGACGTACGAGGGCGCCGCGACCGTCACAATCGGGGTATCGAGCAGCTTTCTCGCGATCAGCGTCGACGCCTGCGGTTCGCCGAATCGCACGGCGAGGTCGAAGCCATCCATGACGAGGTCGCCCAAACTGTCTCGCGCGATGAACTCGATGTCGAGTTCGGGATGCGCATCCATGAACGCATCGAGTGGTTGCCCGAGAATGGTCCGGTAGACGACAGGGTCCAGATTGATTCTCAGCTTTCCGCGCACCGCGGAGGCGCCACCTGCCGCGGCCGCGGCCGCTTCCTCCAGTCCCGCGAGGTGGGGCATGACCTGCTCGTAAAAGCGGCGGCCCTCTTCAGTCAGCGAGACGGAGCGCGTGGTTCGGTTGAAGAGCCGGATGTTCAGCCTTTTTTCCAGCCGCGCAATCGCCCGGCTGACGCCCGGCGGCGTCATGCCTATCACTTCCGAGGCGGCCGCGAACGTCCCGGCATCCACCACGGCGGCGAACACGCTGATGCTGCCGGACAGCTTCTCGCTACTGGATCTCATGGTGGTTCCAGTGAATAGGGGTGGCCAATCGCGAGCGGCCACTGAAGGCCGGCGCGCCGACGGCACCCGGTGCAGCAATGCGTGCCGTCCGCGTCGATCATGCCGAATTGGTGACTCGTTGTCACTTATCTAATGCCATCCATGTTGTTTTGTTTCGTTCGGTGTTTGCCCAGAATGCGAACGACGTATTCACACCTGGAGGATGAGCAATGTATGCAATAACAGGAATCACCGGCAAGGTCGGCGGCGCGCTGGCCCGCCAGCTGCTGGCAGCAGGTCAGCCGGTGCGCGCAGTCGCGCGCGACGCGACGCGGGCCGGATCGTGGGCGGAGCGCGGTTGCGAGATCGCGACGGCTCGCATGGAAGACCCTTCATCGCTCGCCGACGCGTTTGCAGGCGCGACGGGCGTTTTTATCCTGCTGCCTCCGGAGTTCGATCCGCAGCTCGGGTATCCGGAAGCACGCAAGGTGATCGAAGCCGTCTCCGCAGCGCTTATGAAGGCGCTCCCCGAAAGGGTCGTTTGCCTGTCGACAATCGGCGCGCAGGCTAAAGAGCCCAATCTGCTCACGCAACTCACGCTGATGGAGCAGGCGCTGCGCGAGATGCCGATGCCGGTGACGTTCCTGCGACCTGGCTGGTTCATGGAGAACGCCGCGTGGGACGTCGCGTCCGCGCGCGACAACGGCGTCGTCGCCAGTTACCTCCAGCCGCTCGACAAGCCCGTGCCGATGGTCGCCACCGCGGACGTCGGCCGCGTCGCGGCAGAACTACTCCAGCAGACATGGCACGGTGTGCGCACCGTCGAGCTCGAAGGCCCCCGCCGGGTGAGTCCGAACGACCTCGCGTCGGCCTTCGCCCGCGTGTTGAGCCGTGAGGTACGCGCGGAAGCGGTCGACAGGCGAACCTGGGAGGCGCTGTTCCGCGCGCAGGGCATGAAGCATCCGTTACCGCGCATGCGCATGCTGGACGGCTTCAACGAAGGCTGGATCGATTTCGAGAGTTCTCCTGACGAAATCTTGCACGGCCACGTCGCATTGGAGACGGTTCTGGGCGAACTTGTGTCGCGTACGGTCTGAACCCATTCGGCGGGCGACGCGTGGCGCGAGCGCGCGACGCTCCGCCTGCGCAGCGGGCTCCACGCCAAACGAAGGGCGGCATTCCACCTCGGGAGGAATGTCGCAATTGTCGCCATTAATGTCATTTCTGACTATGGCGCACGGCCCCGCCGCGAGTCTAGACTGCGAGGCATTCCAACTGGGCGCTCGGCGCGTTCGCTGCGTGGTCTACGTCGCAGGCATTCCCGTCGTTCCGCCGCCCCTTTGCGTCTTACCGGTTTGCCTACTCCAGAGGTCACCATGAAATCGACTCCCGGCAATATCCTCGACACGATCGGCAACACGTCGCTCGTCCCTTTGCGAAACGTGGTCCCGAAGAACGGCGCGCGCGTTTTCGTCAAGCTCGAAAGTCAGAATTCGACTGGCAGCATGAAAGACCGGATCGCGCTCGAGATGATCGAAGCGCCCGAACGCGACGGGCGTCTGAAGCCCGGCGGCGCAGTGGTCGAATACACCGGCGGCAGCACAGGCGTGTCGCTCGCACTGGTGTGCGCGGTCAAGCGGCATCCGCTGCATCTGGTTTCATCGGATGCGTTCTCGGAGGAGAAACTGGACCACATGCGCCTGCTTGGCGCGAAGCTGACGATCGTCCCCAGCGACAACGGCAAGCAGACCGAAAAGCTGACCAAGGACATGATTCGCGAAGCGCATCGGATTGCCGCAGAGATGGGCGCCTACATTACTGCGCAGATGGAAAACACCGATCAACTCAACGCCTATACGAAGATGGCCGACGAGATCTGGGAGCAGACCGGCGGCCGTCTCGACGGCTTCGTTCAGAGCGTCGGCACGGCCGCGTCGCTGCGCGCGACTTCGCGGCGCTTGCGCGAGCACGATGCACGCATTCGGATCACCGGGGTCGAGCCGGCAGAATCCGCGGTGCTGTCGGGTGGCCCGACTGGGGCGCACAAGATAGACGGGATCGGCGCGGGCTATGTCGTGCCGCTCTGGCACGACGGCATCGCCGACGAACTCGAGCGTGTCTCGACGGACGATGCGAGAGCTATGGCGTTCCGGCTGGCCGCTGAGGAGGGGCTCCTCTGCGGAACCTCGACGGGAGCCAACGTAACCGGCGCATTGCGACTCGCGGAACGGCTGGGCCCCGACGCCACCATCGTGACGATCATGTGCGACACAGGCATGAAGTATCTGAAGTCGTTCGCGCAGACCCTGGGGTGATGGCTTCCTTGATGTAATGAAGCCCCAGCAGCCGTTGTCATCCTTCTGGTCGATGTCGAGCGCGGCGCCGCGTCTGTAGAGTGGGTGCATGTGCCGCCGTTCAATGAGCGGCGCATGTTCAGCCTTCGTCCCACAGGAGCCGCTTCGTCATGACTTCCCAACCCACCTTCATTCAAGTCGGCGCGCTCGCCGACGGCTTTGCGCCCAATAGTCACATTCTTGCGCCCGTCGGCGATCTCGAAGGACGCACATTGGTGTTGACCTTCGCAGACGGAGGCGTCGACACGCTGCATTTCGACACCGCGCAATCGGTGGAAGTCGAACGTGTCCTGCCGGGGGCCGCGCGGCCGGCACAACCGCGCGAGCGGCACGCGTGCCGCGTGACCTCGGTGCGCGCAGGCATCTACTTCGTGGATTACATCGGCGCCGACGAGCCGCTCGTGGATGGGGAAGGCGAGGCGCGAGCGTCCAGCACCAGCTATGTGCTCGACCTGAACAAACAACTCTGCACGGTGGTCGTGGGTGTGCTGCCGGGCGAAAAGGAAACGCGGATCGACGCATTCACGCGCATCGAGCGCGGAATGGAACTGACGGGCGTGCAGGCGCAGATACGCCACGGCCGGATCGGTGCCGAGGCTGGCGCCCAGGGCGCCGCGCTCCATGAGCCGACGACGGAATTGATCGGCATGCGTAACCTGTATATCTACAGCGCGACCGAGCGCTACGAGCACATCTATCTGAACGAGAACTTCTACGCGTGGCAATGTCTGTCCGGCGTGGAGGCGGGGCTCGGTGATGTCGACCGTTGCCACACAATCGGTATCGACACCGCGCTGTATCTGTTCATCTGGCGCGAGAAGATCGTGCCGACGCTCGGCGTGGTGATGATCGACCTCGATCGCATGAAGACCGACGGCAAGATTTTCGGCTATCACGGCGACCGCTTCGACGCTCTTTCCAATTTCCCGGTCGGTGCGCACGCCCGGGTGCTCAACGTCACGCGGCATCCCGAATGAACATGTCGTCCTGACGGCGGGCAAGGGGCACCGGTACGCGCGCCGGCCCGCGAAGAGCGCGACAACGCGAGGCGATATGTTGGCGAAGGGCAGGGGATTTGCCGATTTGGGCTCACGGCCTCGAGGCGTCGGTCATTACTATCGATCGGCAAAGCCTCGACTGGCCTCGATTGGCTCATGAAGGAGACGTCATGATCTGTGACCGCGGTATCCGTCCTCGCCCCGTTCGGCAGCACGCAAAGCACGACGATCATGCGCTTGAAGCCGCGGTGGCCACACTCGCCAGACTCGTGCGGCCCGGCGCGACTGTGTTCTACCGGATCGGCAGCGATCGCGAGCCATCGGGATTCGAACTGTTCGGCCTGGCAGAGGGCATGCATCGCACTTACCTGCAGCGCTATTGCCCGCTGGACCCGTTACATCCGTCGCGCTGTGTCCAACAGCAAGCCAGCGTGCTCACGCTCGCCGGTGAACTGCCCGAGACGCTGCGCGCCCGGTCGGTCTACTGGCAGCGCTTCTTGCGACCTCACCAGGTGGTCGACGTGATGGAAGTCCTCTTGCGAGCCGACGGCCACGTCGTCGGCGCATTTTCGCTGCTGCGCTTCGCGCCGCAGGCGCCCTTTTCCCGGACGGAGGTGGAAAGCGCGAACGCGCTTGCGCCGTTGCTCGAAGTCGCACTGGCGTCCAGGCTGCGCCGCGAACCTGCGCTGCGTTTCTCCCAGGCCGGACCGGAGGCGGCGAACCGTGCGGCGCGGCTTACGCACCGCGAGGAACAGGTCGCGCGGCTGGTGCGCAACGGGCTCTCCAACAAGCAGATTGCCCGCGATCTGGCGCTCGCCCAGCCCACGGTCAAGACCCACCTGTTGCGCATGTTCCGCAAATTCGGCGTATCGAGTCGCACCGAACTGGTCGGTGTGCTGTTCCACTGAGGAATCCGCATCTGCCGATTTGCGCTAACGCGCGTCGCGCCGGTTCTTTACAGTCGGGGGCAGCGCTCGGCGTCCGATCCGCGAACGCCGCGAGCCGACATACACCGGGCACGCCATTTCACCCCAGAGTCGAGAGATCAACGATATGAGCATCGATGCGAAAGTCGCGCTATGCGACGCCGTCCGTGCATTCGTCGGACGGGAACACGGCCTTTTCATCGACGGCGCCGCTTGCCTCGCGCATTCGCCGCGCCGGTCGAACGTATTCGATCCCGCGACGGGCAATGTGCTGACCACCGTGCCGGATGCCGACGCGACCGACGTGGACCGGGCCGTGACCAGCGCTCGCGTGGCATTCGAGGCGCGCGTATGGCGGGGGCTGCGGCCCGCGGACCGCGAGCGCATCCTGCTTCGTTTCGCGGATGTGCTGGAGGCGCACGCCGAGGAACTCGCGCAACTCGAGACGCTCAACCAGGGCAAGTCGATCAACGTCGCTCGTGCGATCGACGTGGGCGCGACGCTGGAGTATGTCCGCTATATGGCGGGTTGGGCGACGAAGATCGTCGGCGAGACGCTGGACGTGTCGATTCCGTTTCCACCCGGCGCGCGCTATACCGCCTTTACGCGGCATGAGCCGGTGGGCGTCGTAGCCGGCATCGTGCCGTGGAATTTTCCAATGATGATCGCGGTCTGGAAGCTCGTTCCCGCGCTCGCGGCTGGATGCTCGGTCGTCATCAAGCCGTCGCCCGAAACGCCGCTCACGGCGCTGCGGCTGGCCGAACTTGCCGTCGAGGCGGGGATTCCGGCGGGCGCATTCAACGTGGTAACAGGCGGCGCCGAATGCGGGGCGGCGCTGGCGGCGCATCCCGGTATCAACAAGATTTCGTTTACCGGTTCGACGCCCACCGGCAAGCGGGTCGGCACAGCGGCCGTGCAGAACATGACGCGCTTTTCGCTTGAACTCGGCGGCAAGAATCCGGCGGTGATGCTGGCGGACGTCGACGTCGAGCAGGCCGTGCAAGGTGCACTGGCTGGCGGGCTCCTTAACCAGGGGCAGGTGTGCGCGGCCGTGTCGCGCATCTATGTGCATCGCAGCAAATATGCGAAGGTGGTCGAGGGACTCGCTGACAGCGTGAGCGCCATGACGATGGGCCCCGGCCTCGACCCGTCTGCGCAGATCAACCCTCTGGTTTCCGCGCACCACCGCGCACGCGTGGAAGAGCACCTCGTGCGCGCCCGCGCCGAGGGGCTGCGATTTGCGGCAGGCGGCGCGCGGGTCGAAGAGCCGGGCTATTACGTGCGGCCCGCCGTCATCGCCGATGTGCCGCCCGACGCGGCTATCGTGCGCGACGAAGTCTTCGGCCCCGTGCTGGCGCTCGCGCCGTTCGACGATGTGGCTCATGCCTTGCGTCTTGCGAACGACAGCCCATACGGACTGGCCGCGAGCCTCTGGACCAACGACCTGCGCGCGGCGATGAACCTCGTTCCACAGATCGAAGCGGGTACCGTGTGGGTCAATTGCCATGTGCCGCTCGATCCCGGCATGCCGTTTGGCGGTTACAAGCAGTCGGGCATCGGGCGCGAGTTTGGCCGGCACGCGATCGAGGGTTTCACCGAAACGAAATCGGTCTGTATTGCGCACTGAAGCGCGCGGCATCGGCGGTACGAAAATTCCGAAGACCTTGTCGCAATCCGAATTTTGATCGGGCACGATGCGTTGAGTTTCGCAGGAGAGGACCATGGAATTCCGCATTGCCGCCCTCGCCGACGTCCACGATCTGTCGCATGCCGTCAACGGTTGGGAGCAGGTGTATCGCCAGATCACGCCCGGTCGCTTCGAAGGCACGCTGTTCCAGGTGAACAGCCCCGGCTTCCAGTTTTTCCTGGAAGCGACCAACCGGCGGGTCGTGCAGTCGGGCGTCTCGCCGGACGGCCTCTCGTCTATCGCTGTGCCGCTGACCGCGCCCATGGAGGGCACGTTCCAGGGGCAGCGTGTCGATGGCTACGCCATCATGGCACTCGGCACGCGCGAGGAGTTTCGCCTCTACACCCCGGAGTCGATGCATTACGCCGTCGTCAGCCTCGCGGCCGGCACGATGGAGGAGCTCGTCGGAATCACGGTCGGCGACGCTGCCGTGCGTCAGTTGAGGAAGCACGTGTTGCCCGTGCCCGGCGAACGCGTCGGCATCCTGCGCGAAGGTCTGACGCGTTATTTCGAGGCCGCGGCCCGCAACCCGGCTGGCTTCGTGAACCCGGCGGCCACACGGCTTTTCCAGGACGAGGTGGTGAGCCTCATGCTCGGTCTTCTCGAGGCCGCCACCGATGAGACACGCGACCTGACGCACAGCACTTACAGTGAAATCGTGCGGCGTTGCGAACGTCTGATTCAGGACCAGGCCGAAGAGCCTCTCACGGTGCTGGATTTGTGCCGTCATCTGCGCTGTAGCCGGCGCACGCTTCAGACGAGCTTTCAGCGCGTCGCGAATGTCACGCCGGTCGAATACCTGCGCTCCATCCGTCTGAACGCGGTTCGCCAGCTGTTGCGCTCCACAGCGGCGGGCGAATTGCTGATCGGCGATGCCGCCGCCCGCTGGGGATTCACCCATCTAAGCTACTTCGCGCGGGAGTATCGCGACCTGTTCGGCGAATTGCCCTCGCAGACGCCGAGAAAAAGTTGACGCTCGTGGCGCCATGCAGTGCCGCTTCCCATTTCTCCCGCACGGCCGGCTGTGTATGAATGCCGGCTCGCTCGTGCCACTTCGTCGTGCGGCCTGCGCTTACGCAAACACGTAAACCCCAGGCGTGCGACGTCTTGCCAATCTGTGCTGCCGGACCCGATTTTTGGCTTCATACAGTGCCATTCACACGGCGGGCTAGCGTGCGGTCCGGTTGGACCGCCCACGACGAGCCCCGCTGCCGTGCACTACGACAGCAGACAGGCAATTCCATCGGGAGCGAATCAAATGAGTGTCGCAATGGACCCTACACCGTCGACCGAGCTACGCAAGGGCGCGCTCGGCCTCGGCTTCATCGTTTTCTTCGTCATTTCGGCCGCGGGCCCGCTCGTCGCCATTGCGGGCGGCTTCCCCATTGGCATCATGCTGGGCAACGGAGCCGGCACGCCGGCACTGCTCATTGCGACCGTGCTGATCCTGCTGATGTTCGCCGCGGGCTACACCGCGATGTCGCGCTACGTCACGAACGCCGGCGGGTTCTACGCCTTCACGTCCCGTGGGCTCGGCGGAACCGCGGGCGGTGCTGCGGCGTTTCTCGCGCTGCTCGGCTACAACACGATGCAGATCGGGCTGTACGGAATGTTCGGGGCAGTGGCGTCCGGCTTTCTGTCCGCGCGTCTCGGCGTCACGGTGCCGTGGTGGGTCTGTTCGCTCGTCGCGTTGGCCAGCATAGCGGTGCTCGGCTACCGGCAAATCGACCTGTCGGCGAAGCTGCTGTCGCTGCTCGTGTTCGGCGAATACATCGTTGTGCTAATTCTCGACGTGGCAATCCTCAAGTCGGGCGGCGCGCACGGCGTCACATTCGCGTCGTTCACGCCGCACGTGTTTCTGAGCGGCACGCCTGCCATCGGATTTCTGTTCTGCTTTGCCAGTTTTGTCGGCTTCGAAGCCACCACGATCTATAGCGAGGAGGCGAAAGACCCGCGCCGCACGGTGCCGCTTGCAACCTATATCTCGGTGCTGCTGATCGGCGGTTTCTACGCGTTCTCGCTGTGGTGCATGGTGCTCGGCGCGGGCGCCGACGAGATCGTGAAGACCCTGAACGGACTTGCCGACCCGACAACGTTTCTCTATTCGCTATCCGATCACTACGCGAGCCATGCGTTGACCGACGCGATGAGCGTGCTGTTCATCACGAGTGTCTACGCGGGTCTTCTCGCCTTCCATAATTCGGCGGCGCGCTACTTCTATGCAAGCGGGCGCGAAGGTCTGTTGCCGGCATCGCTCGGGCATACGCATGCCACGCATAGCAGCCCACACGTCGGCTCGGTTCTGCAGACCGTGATTGCCGCGTGTGTCGTCATTGCGTTCATCGTCGGCAAGTCGGATCCCGTGCTCACGCTGTTCTCGTGGCTCACGAATCTTGCGACGCTTTGCATCATCGCCTTGATGGTGCTGTCGTCCGCGGCCGTGCTGCGGTTCTTTACGCGGACGGCGAAGCGAGAGGAAGGCGCGTTGCGCGTGTTCGTGTTCCCGGTGCTCTCGGGTATGGCGCTCCTCGGCGTACTCGTGCTCGCCATCGTCAACTTCCCGGTTCTGACCGGCGCAGGCGTCGGGCTCTCGTACGGGCTCACCGTGTTGATGCCGGTGTTCGCGATTGCCGGAATCGCCGCTGCTCGCCGGCTCAAGAGGCGCAATCCCCGTGCGTTCGACGCACTCGGCAACTCGCGGCTGTAACCCATCGCTTCAGGTCACCGCTTTAAGTCACCGCGTTAGGTCACCGCTCTGATCCACCGCGTAGCGACCGATTTATTCCCGCTGCTTGCACGCCAGATGAGGGCGCTCTGCGCCGCTCAGCGGGATGGGCTTTGCCCGCGGTTCGTCGCACGCGAGATCGAAGTAGTTCGGACAACAGAATTCTTGATAAAACACAGGAGGTAGAAAGTGAAAGCTAAAGCGAGACGTGCCGCCGTGTGCGCCATGCTGTTCGGCGCGGCGGTTCACCACGCACACGCGCAAAGCAGCGTGACGCTGTATGGATCGGTGGATGCCGGGGTTATCTACTCGACCAACCAGCAGGTCACCGACGCGAGCGGCGCCGTGCACGGCGGGCATGCGGTGCAGCTCGGAGGCGGTTATCTGATGCCGTCAAGGTGGGGGCTCATGGGGACCGAGGATCTGGGAGGAGGACTTAAAGCGATGTTCGCGCTCGAGAACCAGTTCCTGACCGGCAACGGCGCGATGCTGCAAAACGGCGCGCTCTTCAGCCGCCAGGCGTGGGTCGGTCTGCGAGACGATCGCTACGGCACCCTCAGCCTCGGCCGGCAATACGATTCGTACTCCGACTTTCTCGGCGTCTATGCATCGAGCAACGCGTGGTCGACGCTCTACGGGTCGCACTTCGGTGATGTCGATAACCTCAACGAAGCGTTCAACATGAACAATGCCGTGAAGTTCGCAAGCGCCGACTTTAGCGGGTTTACTTTCGGCGGCACGTTCAGTCTGGGCGGCCAGGCCGGCGACTTCAGCGCACGGCGCGGCTATGCAGTTGCCGCGGCCTATACCCACGGCCCCGTGTCGGTGAGCGCCGGTTATCTCGCTCTGAACAATCCGCTCGATGCCGCGCTCGGCGGGACCTCCGGCTACATAGGCGACTTTTCCTGCAGCAACGCGGCGGCGATGTACTGCAATCTGCAGAATGCCCGCACCATGAAGGAGGCAGGTGTCGGTGGATCGATCACGTTAGGCCCGGCGATGGTCGCGCTCGTCTATACGCACACGAAGCTCGAAAAAAGCGCGTACTTCGCGAGCAGCGCACGTCCTGACGGAGCAGACGTGACTTTCGATATCGCCGAATTAAACACCACGTACAACCTGACGCCGGCATGGACGCTTGGCGCAGCATACATCTTCAACCGCGCGCACGTTGAAGGCGGCGGTTCGACACGCTTGCATCAGGTCAATCTGGGCGCCACCTACGCGCTGTCCAAGCGCACGGCGCTGTACGGCGTCGCGATCGGGCAGGTGGCCTCCGGGCAGGGACTAGGTATCGATCCGGCGACAGGCGGCACGGCCAATTACGCGCAGATTCCGAACCTCGTGAACAGCAATTCGAATCGCCAGCTCGCGTTAATGGCGGGACTCAGGGTGATGTTCTGAAAGGGCGGACCCGCGCGGGAAATAACAACGCGAGCAGAGCGCTCTTGTTTCGGTCGAGCGGCTGCCGATTTGTGATAACGGCGTGGGTTGTGTCTGCTTAAGATCGTTTGCACATCAGGATTGTGCGGGTCGTTGCCGGCCCGCACGCTTTCCAAACAGACGGAACGCGCAATGCACACGGACGAAACGCCGACGTACTACACGGCAACCAGGAAATACGATTTGAGTTTCCCGTCGCTCGACGGCGATATTGAAACAGACGTGGTAATCGTCGGCGGCGGATTTTCCGGGATTCACACGGCGCTCGAGCTGGCGGAGCAGGGTGTGACCGACACCGTGGTTCTCGAAGGGCGCTACCTGGGATATGGCGGCACGGGGCGCAACGGTGGACAGGTCATGGCCGGGATCGGACACGATCTCGACGCGATCAAGGCCGATGTCGGCGAAGAGGGCCTGCGGGCGATATTCGCGCTCAGCGACCTCGGACCGCAGATCATGCGTGAGCGCATCGCCAGATACAACATCGATGCGGACTTCCGCAGCGGATACGGCTATCTCGCCTATAACGCGCGCCAGGCGAAGACCCTGCGCAACTGGGAGAAGGAATTCAAGTCGCTTGGCTCTCCGTACGAAATACGTTTTATGGAAGGGCGCGACGTCATGCAGATCGTCGGTTCTAGCGTCTATGAAGCCGCGCTGCTGCATATGGGCGGTGGGCATGTGCATTCGCTGAATCTGTTGCTGGGCGAGGCCAAGGCGATTTCAGAAATCTACGGCGTCGGCATTTTCGAAGACAGCCCGGCGCTGGAGGTTACCTATGGCGACCGCATCAGAGTCAGAACAGCAAAGGGCTCGGTGAGCGCGCGCAAGCTGGTGTGGGCCGTAGACGGATTCAATGACAGGATCGAGCCGGAGTTGCATCGCAGCACGATCAACGTGTATGCATTCAACTCGGTGACGGAACCGCTCACCCAGGAACTGATCGAGCAGATCAGCCCGATTCGCGGTGCGTATAGCGATATCCGGCCGATCATCAATTACTACCGGGTGACGAACGATAACCGGCTGATGTTCGGTTCGTCGACGCAGCTGATAGAACGCGTACCCACCGATCTCAAGCAATGGAACCGGCGCTTGATGCTGGAGGTATTTCCGTACCTGCACGATGTCCGTATCGATCTCGCGTGGGGCGGTCCTATGGCGACAACGCGCAACCTTTTTCCACAGATCGGCTCCTTGCCGGGACACGGCAACGTCTTCTTCATACAGGGCTATTCCGGCTTCGGCGTCACGCCGAGCCAGATCATCTGCAAGATTCTTGCGGAGGGTGTCCTCGGCGGCTCGGAGCGGTATCGACTGATCAGCGCGATAAGTCGAGCGGAAATCAGCGGCAAGGACCGCTATCGCGCGTTGCTCGTCAGCCTTGGCAAGGCGCTTCACCAGATCTCCGGCTGCTGGAATGGACGCCGTTGAGTTTCATTCTTTTTTCGACACGGGATTTTTTATCATGAGTCTGACCATCATCGATCGCAGCATGACAATCGCGCGTCTTCATCCGTGGGGCAGCCTGAGCAAGCTCGGAGCCGAGATTCTCGAAGGGGGAGACGTACAGGCGTATGGCGACGCGACGCACGGCGCGCCCGCCGATCCCATCAACGCGGGCTACTTCGGTACGTCGAAAGGCACATACCGCCTCGCGTACCCGTTCAGTGAACAGGCAACGATCCTGCAGGGAGAAGTGCGTATCACCGACGAGTCGACCGGGCGAAGCGCGCTATTCCGTGCAGGCGATTCATGGTTTGTGGAAAAGGGAACGTCTACGCTATGGGAAGTGTTAAGCGACAGTTTTACGAAGCACTATCTGGCGTTTTCGTGATCGGCGCCTCACCCTTTACCTCAACCTGATTCCAGCCGCATGGCAAAGCGTTGTAAACAGTAGAAGAGAGACTGCGAATAACGTTGTTCTCATGTCGAGTCCTGTGCGATTGGCGGCGCAGCAACGTAACGGCGCCATCCATCAACACAAAGCCCCGGCGGCACGTCGCCGCCAGGGCTTGAACACCGGCAATCTGCTTCAACTCACCGGTTGACGATCCGCGCCGGCACGCTGAGCGCCAGCAACCCGCCCAACACCATAAACGCCGCGAGCATATACATGCCGGAATCGTTAGCCGCGGTCGCCTGCTTGAGCCAGCCCACCGCATACGGACTCAGGAACCCGGCGAGATTGCCGATTGAATTGATCATCGCGATGCCGGCCGCCGCGCCCGTTCCCGCCAGAATCGCCGTCGGCAAGCTCCAGAAGAGCGGCAACGTAGTCAGAATGCCCATGGTCGCGAGCGTGAGAGCGGCCATTGCGAGCAACGTGTTCTGCGCCCAGACCACCGAGAGCACGAGCCCGATCGCCCCGGCCAACGCGGGCAGTGCGATGTGCCAGCGCCGCTCGCGCGTGCGGTCCGCGCTGCGCGCGACGAGCACCATTGCGATTACCGCTGCCGCGAACGGAATCGCCGAGAGCAGCCCAATCGCGAACGCATCCTTCACGCCGGTCGCCTTGATGATGGTCGGCAGCCAGAAGCTCACGCCATACAAACCCATCACAAACGAAAAGTAGGTGAGGCTCAGCATCAGCACTCGGCCGCTCGTCAGCACCTGGCGGATCGGCATGTCGTGCTTGGTGGCTTCCTCCGCGGAAACGTGGCGCTGCAGCAACTCCTGTTCTTCCTTCGTCAGCCACTTGGCTTTCGCAATGCGGTCGTCAAGCGCGAAGAACACCAGAATGCCGACGAGCACCGAAGGCACGCCTTCGAGCAGAAACAGCCACTGCCAGCCATGCCAGCCGTTCATGCCGTTGAACGTCTTCAGGATATAGCCCGACACCGGCCCGCCGATCACGCCCGAGAGCGCAATTGCCGTCATGAACCACGTCGTCATGCGCCCGCGCCGATGCGCCGGATACCAGTAGGTGAGGTAAAGAATAATGCCGGGGAAGAAGCCTGCTTCGGCAATGCCGAGCAGAAAGCGCATCACGTAAAACAGGGTCGGCGTGGTGACGAACATGGTCAGCATGGAGATCACGCCCCACGACACCATGATCCGCGCAATCCATACCCGCGCGCCCACCTTGTGCAGGATCACATTGCTTGGGATTTCGAAGAAAAAATAGCCGACGAAGAAAATGCCTGCACCGAAGCCATAAACAGCGTCGCTCAAGCCGAGGTCGCTCGTCATTTGCAGTTTCGCGAAGCCGACGTTCACGCGGTCCAGATACGCGACCACGTAGCAGAGCATGAGAAGCGGGGCGAGCCGCCAGTTGACCTTGCGGTAGGTCGCCTCCTCGAACGTGGAAGGCGGCGCACCCGCGCCGGGATGGTGGAGCGGATCTGCGGGACTAGCCATGGTGTCTCCTCTTTTCTTGTGGAATTGAAGTGCCGCGTCAATCGATTCTAGCTGTGCGGCGCGGCTCGCACGTCTATTGAATACCGGGGGAAAACACTGAGCCCGGCAAGCGCCGGGCGTGAACGGTGCTTGCTCAAGGGCTCAAGGGCTCATTGGCAAACGCAAGCAAGTGCGGATGGAACACGGAATGTACCGCTACACGCAGCGCCCGCCGTCCACTTCCAGACACACGCCGGTGATGAACTCGGCTTCGTCCGAAGCCAGATACAGCGCGGCGTTGGCAATGTCCTGCGGCGTCGAGAAGCGCCCGAGCGGAATGCCGGCGAGAAAGCGCTTGCGGTTCTCGGGCGTATCTTCGACGCCCATGAATTCCGACAGCAGCGCCGTTTCGCCGATCACCGGATTGACGCAGTTCACGCGGATGCGGTCGGGTCCGAGTTCCACGGCAAGCGACTTGCTCGCGATGATCACCGCGCCCTTGCTGCCGTTGTACCAGACGAGCCCCGGCCGCGGCCGCACGCCCGCCGTGGAGGCGATATTGATGAAAGTGCCGCCGCCTTGCTCGCGGAAATACGGCACGAATTCCTGCACGCTCCAGTAGATGCTCTTCACGTTCACCGCATAGACGCGGTCGAACTCCGCCTCCGTGACTTCGAGCACCGGCTTGTTGCGATGCGTGGTGCCCGCGTTGTTGACGACGATCTGCACGCTGCCGAAGTCTTCCAGCGCCGCTTCCCGCAGCTTCTGCCAGTCCTCGCGTTGCGCGACGTTGCCCGCGACCGCAATCGCCTTGCCGCCCGCCAGCGCAATCTCGCTTGCGACGCGCTCGGCGGCCGGCCCGTTCAGATCGTTGACCACGACGTTCGCGCCTTCGCGCGCGTAAGTCTTTGCGATGCCTTCGCCGAAACCCGAGCCGCCACCCGTGACGATGGCCGTTTTACCTGTCAACCGCATAATGTCTCCGCTGTTTATGTTGTGACGTCGCGACCTGGTGAACCATGAAGCGACAACCCCCGCACGACCTAGCCGTGCCGAATCGCAATAGTCTTCAGCACGGTGAAGCCGTACAGCGCCTCGAAGCCTTTTTCGCGCCCATGGCCCGAATGCTTGACGCCGCCAAACGGCAATTCGACGCCGCCGCCCGCGCCATAGTTGTTGATGAACACCTGCCCCGAGCGGATGCGCCGCGCAAGACGCATCTGCCGCGCGCCGTCGCGGGTCCAGATGCCGGCCACGAGGCCGAATGGCGTGCCGTTGGCGAGTGCGAGCGCTTCGTCTTCGTCGCTGAAGGACATGGCGGCGAGCACGGGGCCGAACACTTCGTCGCGCGCGAGACGGTGGCTCGCAGGCACATCGCGCAACAAGGTGGGCGCCTGGTAGAAGCCGCGTTCCGGCGCTTCGGGAATCACCTCGCCGTGCGCGGCCATGGCAATGCCGTCGTGCTGCGCGTCGGAGAGAAAGTCCCACACGCGCCGCTGCTGCTTCGCGTTGATGAGCGGCCCGCAATCCAGGTCGGCATGCGAAGGCCCGACGCGCAACGCATTGAACGCGCCGCTCAGCCGGTCGAGCAGCGGCTCGTAAATGGCGCGATCGATCAGCACGCGGCTGCCCGCCGAGCAGGTTTGCCCGGCGTTCTGCACGATGGCCGAGACGAGCACGGGCAGGGCGGCGTCGAGATCGGCATCGGCGAACACGATTTGCGGCGACTTGCCGCCCAGCTCCAGGGTGACCGGCACGTGGTTCTCAGCGGCCATTTGCGTGACGAGCTTGCCGGTTTCCGGCGAACCGGTGAACGAAATATGATCGATGCCCGGATGGCGCGCGAGCGCCGCGCCGGCGTCGTGGCCATAGCCGGTGACGACATTCAGCGCGCCTGCGGGCAAGCCCGCTTCGGCCGCCAGTTCGGCGACGCGCAGCACCGACAGACACGCGTCCTCGGCAGGTTTGACGACACAGGCGTTGCCCACCGCGAGCGCGGCGCCGACGCTGCGTCCGAATATCTGCATCGGATAATTCCACGGCACGATGTGGCCGGTCACGCCGTGGGGCTCGCGGATCGTCATGACCGTGTAGCCGGCCTGGTAGGGCAGCGTTTCGCCATGAAGCTTGTCCGCCGCGCCCGCGTAGAACTCGAAATAGCGCACGAGCGCCGCGGAATCCGCGCGCGCCTGCTTGAGCGGCTTGCCGGTGTCGCGCGCTTCGAGCTGCGCCAGTTCTTCCTGATGGGCGGCGACGAGCATGGAGAGCCGGTACAGCACGCGTCCGCGTTCGGCCGCGCTCGCCGCGCCCCACGCGCCTTCAAAGGCGCGGCGGGCGGCGTGCACGGCGGCGTCGATGTCCGCCGCGGTGCCGCGCGCGAGTTGAGTGAACGGCTGACCGTCCGAGGGATCGAGCACGGCGATCGTCTCGCCGCCTGAGGCAGCGGCCCACTCGCCGCCGATGAAATGCCGGGCTTCTTGCATGCAGACTCCTTGAGGTCGCGCAGCCGGCGCTCGTGCGAACCAGCACGGAGCTGAACGCCGCTGCGCGGTGTTCACAAACGAGAGGCACAATCGAAAGACGCCAGACGATTATCGCGCCGATCCGCCGCGGGATGCCATCGGCCGATTGGCTATAATGGCGCATTCCGCACTGTGCGGCCGCAGCGCACCGTTCGAGGCGAGTTTCGCCGTATCGCTATCGCTTCGAGCCCGCGCGCCGCATGCCGTGCTCCGAATTCCATCTGACCAGAGAGCGCTCATGAGCTTCAATAACGTCCCCGCAGGGAAAGACCTTCCGCAAGATTTCAACGTCATCATCGAAATCCCGGCGCAAAGCGACCCGGTGAAGTACGAAGCCGACAAGGACCTGGGCCTGCTCGTCGTCGACCGTTTCATCAGCACCGGCATGCGCTATCCGGCCAACTACGGCTTCATTCCGCAAACGCTGTCGGGCGACGGCGATCCGGTCGACGTGCTGGTGATCACGCCGTTCCCGCTGCTGGCCGGCTCGGTGGTGCGCGCACGCGCGCTCGGCATGCTGCAAATGACTGACGAATCGGGCGTGGACGCGAAGCTGATCGCCGTTCCGCACGACAAGATCTGCCCGATGACCGCGAGCCTCAAGTCCATCGACGACGTGCCGGCGTACCTGAAGGACCAGATCAAGCACTTCTTCGAGCAATACAAGGCGCTGGAAAAGGGCAAGTGGGTGAAGGTCGAAGGCTGGGCCGACATCGACGCCGCACACAAGGAAATCAGCGAAGGCGTGGCGAACTACAAGAAGTAAATCACCGTCTCGGTCGCCGATGTCATTCGCCTAGGCGCCGGTCGGGCCGGGTCATCGGTTCGTTGACCGCGGCGCATGCAGCAGAAAACCGCGCGAGCCTGCCCAGGGCCGCGCGGTTTTTTGTTGCGCCCAGGGGCCGGGCAAGCTGACCTGCCAGGCATTCGCCCAGCCTCGCGCACGCTCGCATAGCCGAAACGCATCGCGTGGATGAACCAAAGCCATTTTTATATCCTGGTGTAAACCCTTAAGATTCGTGGCTCGTGGTTGCCGCTCCGGCGCCGCTCACACGCCCGCTTCAGGAACCCACCGTCCGGATGATGAACCGCAAGTCGCACCCGCCGTCTTTCTCGCCCCGCTGGTCGAATCGGCTGTATGCGATCGCCTCGGCGATCTATCGCAAGCGGCCGGTGTGGATGGTGTCGTTTTCCGCCAGCGAGGCGAGCCTCGCCGAAGGCTTGCGGGCCGCGTGCGCCTCGACGGCGATGCTGGCGGTCGGCAACCTGCTGCACGACCCGACTTTTGCTTGGGCGGCCATCGGCGCGTTCTGGACCTGTCTCGCCGATGCCGCCGGTTCCAACCGCGCGCGCTTTGCGTCGATGATGGGCTTCGCGCTGCTTTCCACGCTATGCGGCGGGCTCACCGCCTTGGCGTCGGCGAGCGGAACGGCGGTCGCGGCGCTCGCAGTCCTGGTCTTCACGAGCCTCGGCGCGTTCGGCCGCATCTGGGGCGCGGCGACTTCGCAGGTGACGATTCTCGCCGCCACCGCCTGCGTCGTGATGGTCGACCGGCCCATGCGCGACGTCCGCGAAGGACTCGCGTTTCTCGGCGTCTACCTGCTCGGCTGCCTGTTCGCGGTCGCGCTGAGCCTGACGGTGTGGCGCATTCATCCGTTCGGCGCGAGCCGCGCTTCGTTGCGCACGGTGTATTGGCGGCTCGCGGACATTGCGCTCGACAGCGCCCGTCTGCTGCAGCAGCGCAGCACGCCGCGCGAGTGGGCGACCCATGCCGCGCAGTTTCGCGCCGATGCGCGCGCCGCGCTCGAGCGCTCGCGCAAGGCGCTGGCCCGCGTGCCGGCCACGCGCACCGGCGCGCGCGAGACATACGACACGCTGCTCGGCTTACTGACCGAAGGCGAGGCGTTGTTCGCCTATCTGATCGCCGTCTCGGGCGCGTGCGAAAAGATGCCCGCCGGCGCGAACAATGAGCCGCCCGCGCGCCATACCGTGCGGGCGGCCCGTCTGCTCGCGGGCATGGGCGAACTGCTGCGCAACATCGGCGTGGACGCGAACGAAGCGCGCTGGACCCATCTCGCCTGGCTGCAGATGCGTTTGCGCCGGCTCGCGCGGCGTCTCGAACCCGCGCTGATGGAGCCGGTCAAGCTGAAGTCCGATTTCGAACTGGTCGACTTCACGCCGGTGCAGGCGCCGCCGCGGTTCGCCGGGAGCGTCGCAGTCACGCTCGCGCGAGTGTGGTCGACGCTCAAGGCGAATCTGTCTTTCGAGTCCGTGGGTTTGCGCCACGCGGCGCGCGTCGGCGTCACGACGACGGCCGGCTTTCTGGTGATTCGCGCGCTGGGTTTGCCGTTCGGCTACTGGGCGACCATGGCGACGCTGCTGATTCTGCAGCCGTCGATTGCCGCGACCTGGCCGCGCAGCATCGAGCGCGCGGCAGGCAGCATTGTCGGTGGCGTGCTGGCGGCAGGCATCGGCTATGCGATTCATTCGCCGCTCGGCATTTCGCTCGCCGTCTTTCCGCTCGTCATGGCCACCATGGCATTGCGCCCTGTCAGCTACAGCCTGTTCGTGCTGTTCCTCACGCCGACCTTCGTGCTTGTCGCCGACTTCGCGACGCCCGGCGCGAGCGAGTTCGCGTTTGCGTTGACGCGCCTCGGCAACAACGTGCTCGGCTGCGTGCTGGCGCTCTTCGCCACCTTCTACCTGTGGCCGACGCGCGAGAAAACCGACTACCGCGCGTATCTCGGCGATGCCGTGCGCGCCAATCTCGCCTACCTGCTCGCCGCGCTGGAGTCGCCGCGCCGCAACGAAAAGGACGTGGAGCGCCTGCGCAGGGCGGCGGGGCTCGGCAGCAACAATGCGGAGGAAGCGGTCGCGCGCGTTCGGCTGGAAAAGCTCGAGGACTCGATGGTCGATACCGTCACGCTGACGGTGCTGAGTCTGCTGCGCAAGATGGCGGGGACGGCGACGCAGCTGCGGCTAAGCGCCAACCGGCACGAACAGCACGATATGGACGCGCAGTTGCGCGCATGGGTCACGGCGGTCAGCGCGGATATCGAGGCCGCGCTGAATCGGACGATCGTGCCGCTGCGGCACGAGCTGCCGCCGCGCGAGCGCCTGAGCTCGCTGGAAGCGGACGCGGTGGGCGAGCTTGCACTGATGCAGCGTCTGCTCACCGAACGGATGCGCGAAGCACGGGGTTAGGTTAAGCGCCCGGCTTACGACGCATCGCCTTGTTTCGCGCTTTCGTCGGCGTCGGCCGCCAACTCCGGCTCGGGCAAAGGCAACACCGATTCCAGCGTTCGTTCGCCGGCCGCCAGCCCGCGCTTCTGGGCCGGCGTGAGCCGCTTGACCCAATACTCGGCGCGCGAAGCGCTCGCGCGGTCCGTCAGTTCGAACGACGCCAGCACGCGCACGGGTTTGCGCGAGCGCGTGTAGCGCGCGCCGAGGCCGCTCGCGTGTTTTTCGAAGCGCGCCGCGACGTCGGTGGCGATGCCCGTATAGACGCTGCCGTCGGAGCATTCGAGCAGATAGAGAAACCACGCCATGGACGCGCGTCAGCCTTTGAACGGATTGTGTTCGCGCAGCTCGTCCACATACGCGTGGATGCTGTTCTTTTCATTGTCGAGGAAATGGCCGACCGCATCGGCGAAAGCGGGATGCGCGAGCCAGTGGGCCGAGCGCGTGACCGTGGGCAGGAAGCCGCGCGCCATCTTGTGCTCGCCCTGCGCGCCGCCTTCGAACGCGCCGAGCTTTTCTTCGATGCAGAACTCGAGCGGCTGATAGTACGCGGTCTCGAAGTGCAGGCACGGCACGTGTTCGAGCGCGCCCCAGTAACGGCCGTACAGCGTGCCGCCGGTTTTTGCGTCGCGCTGATAGACCACGAGCGAACTCGCAATCGGCTTGCCCTCGTATTCCGCGATCACGAGCAGCAGGTTCTCCGGCATCGACGCGCCAATCATGCGGAAAAAGTCGAGATTCAGATACGGGCTCGAAAAGTGCTCGCGGTAAGTCTGCCGGTAACACTTGCTGAAAAAGCGCCAGTCGGCGTCCTGAATGTCCTCGCCGCGGATGCGGCGCATCGTGATGCCGGCGTCGCGCACCTTGCGGCGCTCCGCGCGAATGTTCTTGCGCTTCTTCTGTTCGAGCGTCGAAAGAAAATCGTCGAAGTCGCGGTAGCCGTCGTTCAGCCAGTGAAACTGCACGCCTTCGCGCTGCATCATGCCCATGTCGGTGAGCGCGTTCGCCTCGGCTTCGGTCGGAAACAGCACATGCAGCGACGACACGTCGGCCTGCTCGGCGAATGCCATCAAGGTGGCCGCGAGATGCCGCAACGCACGGGCGTCGGCGGCAAGGAGACGCGTGCCTTGCACGGGCGTGAAGGGCACGGCGCACAGAAGCTTCGGGTAATACGGCAGCCCGTTGCGCTTGTAGGCGTCGGCCCAGGCCCAGTCGAACACATACTCGCCGTACGAGTGGCCCTTCAGATAAACCGGCGCGGCCGCCGCGAGCTTGCCCGTCAGCGGGTCCGTCAGCGTGACGAATTGCGGTGCCCAGCCGGTGTCCGCGACCGCGCAACGCGTGGCGTGCAGCGCGCTCAGGAACTCGTGCCGCAAAAACGGCGTGGGTTGCGGCTGCCGCGCGAGGAGGGCGTTCCATTCGGCGGCGTCCACGTCGGAGGGCGACGCCAGAATGCCCGTGCGATAATCAAAGCGTTCCTGATTCAATCTGTGTGACAGTTCCAATGAGCGACGCGGTCCGTCAAGCACGTACTGCGTCGTTCGTTTATCCGAGTTGTCCGTTCCGTCGAGCCAATAACACGCCGCGTGACGCGCAAGCTCTCGCTTGCCCGTCGATCCTGCCATGAAGACACGAATCGCTCTTGCTCAAATCAATGTCACCGTCGGCGACTTCGCCGGCAACGTCGCGAAGATCGTCGCTGCCGCGCGTGACGCGCACCATGCCGGCGCAAAACTGCTGATCGCGCCCGAACTCGCGCTGTCCGGCTATCCGCCCGAAGATCTGCTGCTGCGCCCCGCGTTCTACACCGCAAGCGCCGCGGCGCTCGCGGACCTCGCCACGCAGCTGAAGCAATTTGCGGGGCTGCATGTGATCGTCGGCCATCCGCTGCGTGATGATGCAAACGGCGGGGCGAACAGCGGTGCAAACGGTGGTGCAAACGGCGGGGCGAACCAGGCTCATGGTAATGCAAACAGGCCGATCGAGCGCGGCCTGCCGCCGGTCGACACGTTCAACGCGGCCTCGCTGCTCGTCGACGGCAGGATTGCGGGCACTTATCGCAAGCAGGATCTGCCCAACACCGAGGTGTTCGACGAGAAACGCTACTTCGCGTCCGACCCGCAGCCGTTCGTGTTCGAACTCGACGGCGTGAAGTACGGCGTGGTGATCTGCGAAGACGCGTGGCATGCGTCGGCCGCGCAAATGGCCAAAGCGGCGGGCGCGCAAGTGCTGCTCATTCCGAACGGCTCGCCCTTCCACCTGAACAAGGAGGCGGTGCGCTTCGACATTCTGCGCGCGCGGATTCGCGAAACCGGGCTGCCCATGGTCTACGTGAACATGGTCGGCGCACAGGACGAGCTCGTGTTCGACGGCGGCTCCTTCGTGCTCGACGCGCAAGGCGAACTCGTCGCGAAGATGGCGCAGTTCGAAGAAGCGACCGCACTTGTCGACTTCGACAACGGCGCGCCGGTGCGCGGCGAGGCCGACGGCATAGCGAACGCGGGCAGCGGAGTGAGCAGCGCAACGGCGCCCGAGCTTTCGCTCGAGGCACAGGTCTACGCGGCGCTCGTCATGGGCGTGCGCGACTACGTGAACAAAAACGGCTTTCCTGGCGCGATCATCGGGCTTTCGGGCGGCGTGGATTCGGCGCTGGTGCTGGCCGTCGCGTGCGATGCGCTCGGCGCGGAGCGCGTGCGCGCGGTAATGATGCCCTCGCGCTACACGGCCGACATCTCCACTACCGACGCAGCCGACATGGCCCGCCGCGTGGGCGTGCGCTACGACGAAATCGCGATTGCGCCGATGTTCGACGCATTCCGCAGCTCGCTCGCGCAGGAATTCGAAGGACGCCCGGAAGACGCCACCGAGGAGAACATCCAGGCGCGCATTCGCGGCACGCTGCTGATGGCGCTGTCGAACAAGTTCGGCTCGATCGTGCTCACCACCGGCAACAAGAGCGAGATGGCGGTGGGCTATTGCACGCTCTACGGCGACATGGCGGGCGGCTTCGCGGTAATCAAGGACATTGCGAAGACGCTGGTTTATCGCCTGTGCCATTACCGTAATCAGGCTGCGTGCTTCGAGAAGCAGGACGTGATTCCGGAGCGCATTCTGACGCGCGCGCCGTCCGCGGAATTGCGCGAGAACCAGACCGATCAGGACAGCCTGCCGCCCTACGACGTGCTCGACGCGATCATGCGCATGTACATGGAAGAGGACCGCTCGCTCGCCGAAATCGTCGCGGCCGGTTACGCGGCCGAAGACGTGAAGCGCGTCACGCGGCTCATCAAGATCAACGAGTACAAGCGCCGCCAGGCGCCGATTGGCATTCGCGTCACGCATCGCGCGTTCGGCCGCGACTGGCGTTATCCGATCACGTCACGCTACACCGAACCGGTGGCGTGAGCCGTCGCGGCGGCGCGCCGATGCGCGCCGGACTGCCTCAAGGCATCCGGCGCGGCGTAGAATAAAAATCATCCCCTTTCCTTTCACTCTTCCAGTCACGAGACGAGGTTCGCCATGAAGCGCATCACCGCAGTCATCAAACCGTTCAAACTCGACGAAGTGCGCGAGGCGCTCGCAGAAGTCGGCCTCACGGGCCTGACCGTTACCGAGGTCAAAGGCTTCGGCCGGCAGAAAGGCCATACCGAGCTCTATCGTGGTGCAGAGTATGTGGTCGACTTCCTGCCGAAAGTGAAGATCGAAGTGGTGGTGGCGGACAACCAGTGCGATCAGGTGATCGACGCGATCATCGGCGCGGCGCGCACCGGCAAGATCGGCGACGGCAAGATTTTCGTCGCGGACGTCGAGCGGGTGATCCGCATACGCACCGGCGAGGAAAACGAGGCGGCGGTCTAAGTCATTCGCGCACCGAAGCGGTGCGCCGGCGCATCGCAAAACTTGCGCGCCAATAAAAAACGGTGCGATACCCTTGCGGACATCGCACCGATACGCGCCTCTCGCAGCAGCGTGAAAAAGATTCTCTTGAAGACCATCTAAGCCCCGAAGGCAATGCCTTCGGGGAACACCGTTTGATCAGAACGAGTGTTGAATACCTGCGTACACGCCAGTCTGGCTGTGGCCCGGCAGCGGGTTCTCGTTGTAGGAGACCGTGCCGTCCGAGGCGGTGATGTTGCCGCCGTTGCCTGCGTTGTTGGCGTCCAGACCGAAGTTGGCCGTCTTGCTGTTACGCACGGTTGCGATCTGGATGTCGAGCAGCGTGCGCTTCGACAGGTTGTACGAGCCGCCGATCGTGTAGATCGTTGCGTTGCCGCCGCCCTTGTTCGCGTTCACGTGGTAGACCGCCGCGATCAGTGCAGCAGCCGGCGTGGCTTGCCACGTCACACCGCCCCATTCGTGATCGAGCGACGTCGGCGAGGTGCCTGCCGCGCTGGCAGCCGACGACGTGCGCACTGCCTGGTACGCGCCCTGGACCTTGAACTGGCCGAGGAACACGTTGAAGGCAGCCGTGTATTCACGCGATGCGGTGAACGGGTTCGTGAAGTTGCCGTTTGCCGAGTTGCGGATTTCGTCGTACATGCCGCGAACCTGGAACAGCGACGAGGTGTACGTCAGTTGCAGGCCGGCTTCACGGCCTTGCGGCGTCGTGCCGTTACCGTTCCAGTTCGTCGCGTTCGACAGCGCGTACTGGCCGTACACGTCAAAGCCGTAGAACTTCGGCGACTGGTAAGCGATGTTGTTGCTCGATTGCGGCCAGTTGCGGCCACGCACCAGCGATGCCGACGACCAGTTCGATTGACCGAACGGGTCGAAGTCCCACACGCCGTTCGAGATGAAGAGCATGCGGCCCATCGTCAACGTACCGTATGCGCTGTTCGACAGACCGACCGTTGCCCAGCGATTGAAGAGACCGCCGCCGCCAGGACCCTGGCCGTTCATCGTGTTGAACGAGCCTTCCAACTGGAACAGGACCTTGTTGCCGCCACCGATGTCCTCGACGCCCTTCATACCCCACAGGCTGGTACCCCAGTCACCGCTTTCCGCGCGGAAGCGGGAGGTCGAACCGGTATAGTTGGCGTTCGGCAGCCCGCTGATGTATTCGAGACCTGCGTCCAGGCGGCCATACAGCGTCACGCTGCTTTGAGCATGCGCAACAACACCGGCCGACATCAGCGCAGCGGCGAGCAAAGCTTTCTTCATCTTCTCCTCCATACCCTGTCAAAAAGTGAAACCCAGTACTGCGAATGGTGTTCGGACGCGAGCCGCGCCGAACAGAAATCGGTACCAGGGAGATTAGCGGGCGGATTGGTCTCCTGTCCTGACCTGCAGCCTTGGGGCTGTCTGGTGGTCATGCCGATCCCTCGCCGACCGGTTCTCCTCTGTGCTTTGAAGTAAAACTACTTTTAATGAACTTAGTTTTGCTACTTTGGTTACTAATTTATCAAAAATAGACTTGAGTGTGAGAAGAAATTAGTACCGGCGTTGACCTGTGTCTCCAAATTGCAATACCGATGTGCGCAAAGACCCGTTGCACGGTTCGCTAAAACGGCGAAACCCCTTACACGACAAGGGAATCACGGATCGCGCGCAGCAAGATTAAGGATTGCCACTATTGACGCTTGCGATACGGCAGGTTAGTGCGCAAAAGGCGGCCTGGGAGGCCCATGGGATGGGGTTCGGCGGGCCGAAACGAGGCGATTACACAGGTGACCGAAACAAAAAAAGGCGCTCGTAAGCGCCTTGTAAAACTACTTCGACTACAACCCGTTATCAAGATACGTCGACGAATCTCAAATACCAGGTTGTGCGATAGGTTGTGCTATTTGAGACTGCCGGAAAGGAACTGCTTCAGGCGCTCGCTGCGAGTGTTTCTGAACACCTCGTCGGGGTGGCCTTCTTCTTCCACGCGGCCTTGATGCAGGAACATCACGTGGTTGGACACGTTGCGCGCAAACGCCATTTCGTGCGTGACGACGATCATCGTGCGGCCTTCCTCGGCGAGCGTCTGCATGACTTTCAGCACTTCGCCGACGAGTTCCGGATCGAGCGCGGAGGTCGGTTCGTCGAACAGCATGACGTCGGGGTGCATGGCCAGCGCGCGGGCGATCGCCACGCGCTGCTGCTGGCCGCCCGACAGATGTGACGGATACTGCTTTTCCAGACGCGGCGCGAGGCCGACTTTTTCCAGGTACTCGCGCGCGCGGTCTTCCGCTTCCTTGCGCTTGAGACCGAGCACATTGACGGGCGCCTCGACGATGTTCTCGAGCACGTTCATGTGCGACCACAGGTTGAAGTGCTGAAACACCATCGACAGTTTGGTCCGCACGCGCTGCAGTTGCCTCGGGTCGGACACGCGCAGCGCGCCGTTCTTCGCGATCTGCGTGCGGACTTCTTCGCCGTCCACGAAGATGCGCCCGGCGTTCGGCTGTTCGAGGAAGTTGATGCAGCGGAGCATCGTGCTCTTGCCCGACCCGGACGAGCCGATCACGCTGATGACGTCGCCGGCATTCGCCTTCAGCGAAACGCCCTTGAGGACTTCATTGTCGCCATATTGTTTATGAAGCTCGTCGACGAAAAGCTTTTGCTTCGTGTTGTTCATCAGAATCCTTGGGCGTGCTTACGTGCTGGGCGCGGGCCCGGTTATTTGCCTTGCGGCCGCAGGTAAGCGAGCCAGCGGCGCTCCGCGCGGCGGAACAGCCACACGAGCGCGAAAGAAATGCACAGATAGAGCAGGGCGGCAATGCCGAATGCATTGAACGACTGATACGTCGCCGAGTTCACGTCGCGCGCGATCTTCAGAATGTCCGGCACGGTCGCGGTAAAAGCGACGGTCGTGGCGTGCAGCATCAGGATCACTTCGTTGCTGTAGTACGGCAACGCGCGGCGCAGCGCCGAGGGCAGAATCACGCGCCGGTAGAGCGTGAACGACGACATGCCGTACGCGCGCGCCGCTTCGATTTCGCCATACGGCGTCGCCTTGATCGCGCCGGCGAAAATTTCGGTGGTGTACGCGCAAGTGTTCAGCGTGAACGCGAGCAGCGTGCAATGCATGCCGTCGCGGAAGAACGCGTTGGTCAGCTCGTGATTGCGGACAATTTCGAGGCTGTACAAGCCCGTGTAGCACAGCAGCAACTGCACATAAAGCGGCGTGCCGCGGAAGATGTAGGTGTAGAGCCACACGAGACCCGCGAGCCATTTCTTCTTCGAGACGCGCGCCACGGCGAGCGGAATGGACAGGCAGAAGCCGAGGCCGATCGACACGACGAGCAGCCACAACGTAATGGCGAGGCCCGTAAAGCGGTAGCCATCCGTGTAGAGATAGTTACGCCAGTATTCCTGAATGATCTCGATCATAGATCCGCCTTTCGCACGCCGGTCGAGTAACGCTTTTCGAGGTACATCAGCACGAAGTTCGACACTGTGGTGATGACGAGGTAGATCGCGCCCGCAAGCAGGGTAAAGAAGAAAAACCGCAGGGTGCCTTTGCCCGCGTCCTGCGAAGCCTTGACCACATCCGCGAGACCGATGATCGACACGAGCGCCGTGGCCTTCACCATCACCTGCCAGTTATTGCCGATGCCGGGCAGCGCGAAGCGCATCATCTGCGGGAACATGATGCGCGAGAACACTTGCCAGCTCGTCATGCCGTAGGCCGCGCCGGCTTCGAGCTGGCCGCGCGGCACGGCGAGAAACGCGCCGCGGAAGGTCTCGGTGAAATACGCGCCGTAGATGAAGCCGAGCACCGCGACGCCGGCCACGAACGGGTCGATGTCGATCTGATCCCAGCCGAGCATGTCGGTCAGATTGTTGAGCCAGATCTGGATGCTGTAGAAGAGCAGCAGCATCAGCACGAGGTCGGGCACGCCGCGCACGAGGGTCGTGTAGACGGTGCCGGCGCCGTACGACAGACGGTTCTTCGACAGTTTCGCCGCCGCGCCGAGCAGGCCCAGCAAGAAAGCGAGCGCCAGCGATAACACCGCCAGCTTGACGGTTTGCCAAGTGCCGTTGAGAAGCAGCGGGCCGTAGCCTTGAAGGAACATAAGGGGGTCCTTGACGATGCGTTTGCGACACACCGCGAAAGACGCGGGCGGCGTGGCGCCGCAAGTACCGCGAGCATGGCTCGCCGTGATCCGCGGCGCACAGCGCACCGCTGTGCAAATCATGACTGCATGGCCGTTGCCGGACCTGCAGCGCGCTTTTCGACTCTCTTTGAAACCAGACCGACTGTATTACGAAGCCCCGGACACGCCCATGCGGGCGAGCCCCGAGTCTCCTTTTTGCTGCATTCGACGGGAGCCCTCAGTCAGGTCCCTTAGCGGGTGTGCGAGACGGCGGCCGCGCGACGCGTACCCGCAGCGCTCAGTGTTCGGGATAGATCGCGAAGTCGAAGTACTGCTTTTCGAGCTTCCTGAACGTGCCGTCCTGATGAACCTGCGCGAGCGCCTTGTTGAACATCGCCTTCAGTTCGGCATCGTCCTTGCGCAGACCGATGGCCGTGCCTTCGCCGATGGTCTTCGGGTCTTTCACTTCCGGGCCGGCCCAGGCAAAGCCCTTGCCGCGCGGCGTTTTCAGAAACCCGGCGTCGGCCTGGATTTCGTCCTGCAGCGCGGCGTCGAGCCGGCCGGAGGTGAGGTCGGCGTAGACCTGGTCCTGATTCTGGTAGGGCACGACGGTCACGCCCTTCGGTTCCCAATACGCCTTGGCGTACGCTTCCTGGGTCGTGCCTTGCTCGACGCCGACGCGTTTGCCCTTCAGCGAGTCAGCGGTGGGCAGAAGCGGCGAGCCGGTTCTGGCGATCATGCGGGCGGGGGCGTCGAACAGCTTGTCGGAGAAATCGATCTGCTCGCGGCGCTTGTCCGTGACGGTCAGCGACGACACGATCGCGTCGAACTTCTTGCCCTTCAGCGCCGGGATGATGCCGTCGAAATCCTGCTCCACCCACACGCACTTGACGTTCATTCTTGCGCACAGCGCGCGGGTCAGATCGACGTCGAAGCCGACCACCTGGCCGCTGGCCGCCTTCGATTCGAACGGCGGATAGCTGGCGTCAACCCCGATGCGTACGGTTTTCCATTCTTTGGCCATGGCGCCGGTGGCCATGACGGCGAGCGCTACGCACAGTGCGAGCTTCTTCATGTTTCTCCTGGGTCAAACTGATCGGCCTCGCGTCCGATCCCGACTGAGCCTGGCTTGTGGCCGGCCGTCGCTATTCTAGGCGGTCAAAATTCCCGCGCCGCCGCGCTTTTTTGCCTGCGGTTGGCCCGGTGTCGGCCTGACGTTGCCCCGCTGTTGGCCGGGTGTGGGCCTCGCGTTAGACCCGCGTTGGCATCGTGCTGGCCTGCTCTCGGCGCGGTGTCCGGGTGTGCCGGACGCGCCTTGCGCCACGGCAAGCATAGAAAAGCGCGGTATTTTACCCGAAGAGGGGCCGGGCGCCAGTGCGCGATGCCCCCCGCGCCCGCCCCGTGCTGCGGGCGTTGCGTATGCGCGACGTATCCCTGCGCCGCCGCGCTCAGCGGCGTGCCACGGCAAGGTCGTGTCGGATTACGCGGATTTACGAAACGATCCGGTGCGCTTGCGCCCGATTGTCCGGCGCGCGGCGAGCCCATACATTCTCGTCATCGCCAATTTGACCGGGAGTACGTCATGATCGAAATTCGCCGCTCCGCAGAACGGGGCCACGCCAACCACGGCTGGCTCGACTCGTATCACAGCTTTTCGTTTGCCGATTACCGCGACCCCGAGCACGTCCATTTCGGGCCGCTGCGGGTGATCAACGAAGACCGCATCGCGGGCGGGCAGGGTTTCGGCACGCACGGACACCGCGACATGGAGATCGTCACGTACGTGCTCGAAGGGGCGCTCGCGCACCGCGACAGCATGGGCAACGGCTCCACCATCCGTCCTGGCGACGTGCAGCGCATGAGCGCCGGCACGGGCGTCATGCACAGCGAGTTCAACGCGTCGCCGGACGAAGAGGCGCATCTGCTGCAGATCTGGGTGATTCCGCGCCGCGCGGGAGATCAGCCGGGCTACGAGGAAAAGCGCTTCGACGCCGCGGACAAGCGCGGCCGTCTGCGCGTCGTTGCCTCGCCCGACGGCCGCGACGGCTCGGTGACAATTCATGCGGACGCGTCGATTTACGCCGCGCTCATCGACGGTGCGGAAACGGCCAGCTTCGCAGTGCCTGACGGACGGCTTGTCTACGTGCACGTGGCACGCGGTTCGCTGACGGTGAACGGCGAGGTGTTGCAGGCCGGCGACGCCGCCAAGCTCAGCGACACGGACACGGTGACGCTGGAACAGGGCAATCAAGCCGAAGTGCTGCTCTTCGACCTGGGCCGGCTGGATGGCTGAAGCGGGTTGTAGCGCGCCGCCTGTCGACAGATGGTTGAGCGCGCAACGAGTGCGCGGGCGCCGCCCAGTCCGTGCGCCGGGAGGCACTGACAGGGGCGCTGCCGCTATACAAAGAAAGAAAACGCCACGGGATCGCAAGGTTCCCGTGGCGTTCCTGCATTGACAGCCGCAAGCCGCCGTGCCGGCGGCGCGGGGTTACTGGTTCGCAGCCGGCGCCGACGCCGCGCCGCGATGTTCCTGCCAGCGCTCGCGCATCTTCTCATGACGCGCTTCCATCTTCGCAAAGCGCTGCTTCAGCGCCGTGCTGACGGTGGTCTTCTGCTGATCGTTCAGGCTGTTGTAGAACTTGAGCCAGGCGTCCGTGGTTTGCTGGCGCAGTTGCGCGTCTTTCTGCTCGATCTGCTGATGAGCCGCGGCCATCGCGTTGAGATCCAGAATCGGCTGTTGCTGCGCGGCCTTGAACTGGCTCTTCATTTGCTCGTGGTTGGTCCGCATCGCCTCATGGTTTTGCTTCATGGTGTCGAGCGCGGCCTGCCACTGCTTTTCCTGGTCTGCGTTCAGCTTCAACTGGTCGTGCAGCTGCGTGAGCTCTTTCATGAAGTGGCCGTGCCAGCCGCCGGGGCCGCCGTGCACCTCGTGAGCAGGTTGCGCGGCGTAGGCCGCGCCCGCGCCGATGGCGAGAGCGGTGGCGGCAACGGCGAGAGCGCGCGAGATTTTTTGGTTGGACATGTAAGGCTCCTTGTAATGGAATAGCCGACGATGCATCCGATCCAGTTGACGGCCTGCATTCGGTAAGACAGAGCGTAGAGAACTGCCTGCCGCGCTGTGTTACGCGGCTTCGCGCCGCTGTTACGGGTCATTACGTGCAGCTTTCACCGTAACACCCGGTAACCCTTGAGGCCTGCCTGAAATCGAAAACCGCTCCTGCCGCGCGTTAAACTCCATTCCATGGCTACTCAAATACTTGTTGTCGACGACGACGTCGAATTGCGCGATCTTCTGCGCGACTATCTGGCCCGCCAGGGGATCGAGGTGTCGGTGCTGCACGACGCGGGCTCGCTCGAGCGCAGACTCGAACGCGAGCGTCCCGACCTGATCGTGCTCGACCTGATGATGCCGGGCGTGGACGGGCTCACCGCTTTGCGCAAGCTGCGCGCGTCGGGCGACGACATTCCCGTCATCATGCTGACCGCGCGCGCGGACGACGTCGACCGGATTGTCGGTCTCGAACTCGGCGCGGACGACTACCTCGGCAAGCCGTTCAATCCGCGCGAACTGCTCGCGCGCGTGCAGGCGGTGCTGCGCCGTCGCCGCACGTCGCCTTCGGCCGCCGCGCCGGAGCAGCGCGAGCCGTTCAGCTTCGGCCGCTTCACGCTCGATTTCCAGTCGCGCACGCTGCATCAGGAAGACAAGCCGCTCACGCTGTCGGGCAGCGAGTTCGCGTTGCTGAAGATCTTCGTCAATCACCCCATGCGCACGCTCACGCGCGAGCGTCTACTCGAGCTGCTGCATGGTCCCGAATACGACGGCACCGACCGCGGCATCGACGTGCAGGTGTGGCGTCTGCGGCGCATCCTCGAAACCGACCCGTCCACGCCGCGCTTCATCCAGACCGTGCGCGGGCGGGGCTACGTGTTCGTGCCGGACGGCGAACAGCATGCGCCGGCCCATTGACTCACTGTTCGGACGGCTGGCGTTGCTGGTCGTCGCGGTGCTGCTGCTGTCGCATTTCGCGTGGTATGCGCTCATGCGCCTCGAGCGCAGCCAGCTGCAAACCCGCTACGCCGTCGAAGAAGCCACGTTTCTCGTCGACGCGGTGCGTCAGCACGTGGCCCGCAACCCGGATCAGCCGCTGCCGTCGCGCGTGAAGCTCGTCGACCCGGCGAGCCCCGAGGTGCCGCCCGACACGGCGGACATGCCGCCGCCGCTCGAGCGCTTCATTGAAGACGTACGCGACCGCATGCCGTCCGGAACGCAGGTGCGCGTCGGTCTGCCCGGCCGTCCGCCCACGCTGTGGGTGCGGGCGCCCGCCGACCGCAGCTGGATCGTCGTACCGGTGCAGCCGTTACGGCCGCCGCGTTCGCTCGACCGCACGGTGCTGTGGCTCGTCATCATCTTCTCGTTCGCGGTGATGGCAGCGCTCTTCGCCGCGTGGGCGCTGCAGCAGCCGTTGCGCTCTCTCGCGCAGGCGGTGGCGCGCTTCGGCCGCGGCCTGCCGGTGCCGCCCGTGCCCGAGCGCGGGCCGCGCGAGTTGCGGCAATTGACGCATGGCTTCAACCAGATGGTGCAGGAAGTCGCGCGCACGGAAAACGACCGTGCCGTGATGCTCGCGGGCGTCGCGCACGATCTGAAGACGCCGCTTGCGCGCTTGCGGCTGCGCGCCGAAATGATGGACGAGGCGAAGATGCGCGACGGCGTCGTACGCGACGTGGATTCAATGACGCACATCGTCGAACAGTTTCTCGTGTTCGCGCACGACGGCGCGGATCGCAGCGAAGCCGTCGAGGTCGACGCGCAGTGCGAGCGCGTGGTGCGCAGCTATCGGGCGGTGGCCTCCGGCGCGCCCACCGTGCAAACCGACCTGCGGGCGGGCCCGGGTTTCCTGCTGCCCGCCGCCACGCTCGACCGGATTCTGTCGAACCTGCTCGACAATGCGCATGCGTACGGCGCGCCGCCCATCGTGGTCGCCACTGCGCGCACCGCGGAGGGCTTTACGCTGTCGGTCAGCGACAACGGCAAGGGCATCGCCGCGCAAGACCTCGTCAATGCGAGCCGGCCTTTCGTGCGGCTCGATCCGGCGCGCGGCGGCAATGGCCACAGCGGACTCGGGCTCGCCATTGTCGAGCGGCTGGTGCGGCGTGCCGGCGGCGAGTGGCAGATCGGCAATCACGAAGGCCGTGGCTTGCGCGTCTTGATGAGCTTTCCGTTTGCCGCGGTGCCTCAGGCGAGGGCGGCTTCGGAAACGGTCTGGTGATTCGGATGCAGGCGCGGCGTGGGTCGCCCGGCCGCCTCGCGAGTGGTTTGTGGAATGGTTTGTACCCTGGTTCGCGGCGCTCGCCGGGCGGCCTTCTTGCTGACCTGTGATGCCGCTCCTGATGCGGCTCCTGATCGCCGCCGCGGCTGCCCGCCACGACCACGAGCTCGACCTCGGCCGCCGCCGCTTCAAACCCTCGCGTTTTAATCCGAGAACAGTGTATTCAGCGCGTTCGCCGCCTCGCTGTCCACCGTATTCCACGTCGCGCTCTCGGCCTCGAAAATATAGTGGGTCGTATATTTGCCGAGGCGCTCAAGTATTTCTTCCTGAATGACTTCCGGCGCGACGTCCAGCTTCAGATACCACGCGGTGGACGACAGCCGCGTCTGGAACGCGCCATATTCGGCCAGCAAATTGTCGAACGCGTCAGCGTCCTGATCGCGGCAGACAATGACCAGATTTCCCTTCATGCGAATCTCCCGTTAAAGCGGTAGCGACAACTCGAACTCAGTGTCGATCATACCTGCTCGTTCGCGGGAGGCTCGGTGGCCGGCTTGCGTGGCACCAGACGGCGGACTCGCCGTCACGGACGTTACCAGACGTTGGCGACCGTGCGCGCCGGCGGGGCGGTGTCGTCGGGCGGCAGCGCCTCCGTGCGATCGCGGCCGCCGGTTTTGGCCGCGTAGAGCGCCGTGTCGGCGCGGCTCATGATCCGCTCCGGGAGGTCGTCGACGGAAAGCTCGGTGATGCCGATGCTCACCGAGAGCGTGACCGAAGCCGGCAACTGCGCCGACGGCACGGCCTTCAGACGCAAGCGCAAGCGCTCAACCACTTCGCGGCCGCCGGCCAGGTCGGTGGCCGGCAGCAGCAGTCCGAACTCCTCGCCGCCGAGCCGGCCGATCGCGTCGGCGCCGCGCAGTTCCGCACGGCAGGTGTCGACGAAATGTTCGAGCGCGCGGTCGCCGGCCGCATGGCCGAAGCGGTCGTTGATCTGCTTGAAGTGATCCAGGTCGGCAATCGCCATGCACAGCGGCTGGTTCCCCAAATGCGCGCGGTCGATCTCGTGACGCAGCAGGTCGAGGAAATAGCGCCGCGACAGCGCGCCCGTCAGCGCGTCGTGGCGCGCCTCGGCCGACAGCAGCGTATTCGCCGACTGCAGCTGCTCGGCGAGATCGCGCGTGGCCCGGTGATGCCGCCGCTCGCGCACATACGACACGGTGATGACCCACGCGAGCGCCACGGTTCCCGCAAGCGTCAGAAACACCAGCAGATGATCGCGTTTATGGTTGCGCAGGAGCTCGGGCCAGGCCGACAGCGGCTCGACGAGATGCGCCGAGAGCCCCGAATTCAGGCCGCCGCGCGTCTGATACAGCGACGGCCCCGGCCGTCCGGTCGAGCCGAACAGCTGCTCGGCGATCGCGGGGGAGACCCACGGCGCCTGCTCGCGCATGAGGGGATCGACGCGAATCTCGATGTCCGGGAATACGTCCCGCCGATAGGTCACGCTGCGCTCGGCGGTGCTCATTTTCGTGACGCGAGAGTTGGGCAGCGCGCGGCCTTCGAGCTTGCTGTCGTGCGCCATGATGATGACGCCGTTGTCGTCGGCGACGAAGGTGCCGACGTGCGCGACCCAGTGGCGCAGCCGCGCGATCCCGACCTTGGCGACGACCGCGCCCGCCAGCTCGCCGTCCGCATAGACCGGCACCGCGATGAAGATGCCGGGTTCGCCGCTCGTGCGGCCCACGCCATACGTCTCCGAGAACGCGCCCAGCAGCGCGTTGGTGAGGTAGGCGCGCACGCGCATGTCGACGCCGACGAAAGAAGCGCCTCGCGCCTGTGAGCCGCCTACCACGTCGCTCGAGGCCACGCAGATGCCGTTTGCATTGACGAGCCACACCTGATCGAGCCCGGAGAAGCCCTGCGCCCGGTGCAGAAAGGTGTTCACCGCGTTCATGCGCGCGTCTTTGAGCAACGCGGCGCGCAGCGCGGGTTCCGTCGCCTCGCCGTTCGCGGCATAATTCCGGGATTGCACCAGGGCGTTCTGGACCACGTCCATTTCGGCCATGGTTGCGGGGATAGCCCGCGACATGGCAAGGTCGCTCGCGATCACCTCGGCCATGTTGTCGACGATCGACGCGGCCATCTGGCGTTGCGCGCGCAGCGCCGCGTCGAGCTCTTGCTGTACCATCCGGTCCGCGACCATGCCGGCCACGAACCAGCAAGCCAGTACGATCAGCATGAAGCCGATCGGGCCGGTTGCCTGGCGCAAGGTTGTCCTGTTCATCGACCCTCTGATCCGTCTGGCTGAGACATGCAACTAGCTTATTCGTGGCAGCGCCGCGGCGCCGATCGGTCCGACGCCTCGCCCCGCGTTTCGCTCGGGGTTGCGCCGCGCGCCTTCTGGCCGCGTCGGTTTTTGCCGTTATTGCACCAGGCGGTCGTACGCCGCCGCAGCGGCCCGGGATAAAACCACCAATAAAGGTGCATCTTTGTGGATTTTAACCGCCATGGGGCCAGACGGCATCGTTATTGGGGAATGAAATCCATATTGTGGCGGCATCCATCCAGCTTTTAACGGCAGCCGCGCACGTTTCTTGATGGTGCGCGCAGGGATGCCCGAGGCGCACGCGCCAATGATCGCGGCATGGCCGACGCTCTTCGGCGGAAGGCCCCTGTCAGCGCATTGCGGGCCCGTTGTCAGGCGGCCACTGCAAGTTGCCAAGAATTGCCGTCAAAGGTTGTGCCTGAAACATAGGATGGTGTAGTGTCGTGCCGTCCAAAACAAAGGAAAGCTCGCCAGCCTACGGGCGGCGCCTGCGGCGACAGGACTCTGGCTTGACGATCGACGCTCCGGGGCGGCTTGCCCAGCGGCGCTCGCGTTGCCGGTCCAGATGTCTCCTACGCTAACGATTTACCGCTCACACGCGTTTTGCCATGCCTGATTTCCGCTTTCCGGACCGATCTTCAGACCGCCGCGCGGCAGCCGCGGCCTCCTTCTCGCGTTCGAGCGCCTGTATACATAAGGAGTGGGTCTGATGGATTTCAGCTTTGACCTGAAGCGCACCGCCAATGCGTCCGCATGGCGCGTGCTGCCCAATCGCTGGGACTTCGTCGCGTTCCCGCTCATCATCTGCATTATCGCGATGGCGGCGATCGGCTTTCACGAGACGCTCGCGCCGATGTCGACACTGAAAACCCAGGCGATCTCGCTCGATCCGGCGAATCTGCCCGAGTACGCGATGCGCACCACCTTGCGCATGCTCGCGGCGATGGTCGCGTCGCTGATCTTCACGCTCGTCTACGGCACGCTCGCCGCGAAAAGCCGCCGCGCCGGCCTCGTGCTGGTGCCTATTCTCGACATCCTGCAGTCGGTGCCGGTGCTCGGCTACATCTCGTTTACCGTCACGTTCTTTCTTGCGCTCTTTCCCGGGCGCGTGCTCGGCGCCGAACTCGCGGCAATCTTCGCGATCTTCACGAGCCAGGCGTGGAACATGACGTTCAGCTTCTACCAGTCGCTGCGCACGGTGCCGCGCGATCTAGACGAAGTCTCGCGCGGTTTTCATCTGACGTCGTGGCAGCGCTTCTGGAAGCTGGAAGTGCCGTTCTCCATGCCCGGCCTCATCTGGAACATGATGATGTCGATGTCGGGCGGCTGGTTTTTCGTGGTCGCTTCCGAGGCGATCACGGTCGGCAACAACACGATCACGCTGCCCGGCATCGGCGCCTATCTCGCAGCGGCCATCACGGAGAAGAACCTGCACGCGATCGGCTGGGTGATTCTGGCGATGACCGTGGTGATTCTCGCGTACGACCAGCTCCTGTTCCGCCCGCTGGTGGCGTGGGCCGACAAGTTCCGCATGGAAAACACCAGTTCCGGCGACGCGCCCGAATCCTGGCTGCTCGACCTGATTCGCCGCACGCGCCTGATTCACCGGCTGCTCGTGCCGCTCGGCTGGATGTTCGCGAAGGCGGCGCGCGTGCCGTTCCGCCTGCCCGCGCTGCAAGGGCCGCGCTTCCCGATTCCGCAGATGCAGAAGAGCTCGCGCGTCGGCGACATCGTGTGGGGCGCGCTGGTGCTGCTCGGCACCGTGTATGTGGTGTATCGCGTGTTCATCTACGTGCGCACCGGCGTGTCGCTGGACGAGGTCGGCCACGTGTTTCTGCTCGGTCTTATCACGCTGTTGCGCGTGGTGCTGCTGATCGCGCTGGCTTCTGTGATCTGGGTGCCGGTCGGCGTGCTGATCGGCTTGCGGCCGGCGCTCGCCGAGAAGATCCAGCCGCTCGCGCAGTTCCTGGCGGCGTTTCCGGCGAACCTGCTGTTTCCAGTGTTCGTGATCGTGATCGTGCGCTTCCATCTGAACCCGGACGTCTGGCTCTCGCCGCTGATCGTGCTCGGCACGCAGTGGTATATCCTGTTCAACGTGATTGCCGGCGCGACGTCGTATCCGAACGACTATCGCGAGGCGGCCAAGAATTTTCATATTCGCGGCTGGCAATGGTGGCGTCAGGCCATGTTGCCGGGCATCTTCCCGTACTACGTGACGGGCGCGATCACCGCGTCGGGCGGCGCCTGGAACGCGAGCATCGTCGCGGAATTCGTGCAGTGGGGCGACACCAGGGTTGCCGCGCACGGGCTCGGCGCCTATATCGCGCAGTCCACTGCCGCGGGCGATTATCCGAAGATCATTGTCGGCATCGCCGTGATGTCGCTGTTCGTGACGTTGTTCAACCGCCTGCTGTGGCGCCCGATGTACGCCTACGCGGAAGCCAAGCTTCGGCTGGACTGAGGCCCCGCCGCTGCCGCTACGCGCCGGCCCCGAGGAAGCACGAAGACCTGGGCGGCCCGGCGTTTTCCTGAGAATTGAAGGCATAACGCGATGCAAAATCCTAAAGCTGCAATGACCGCTGCGCCGATCCAGACGCCGCCGAAGCCGCCGCGCCTCGGCGAAGAAATCCTGCGCGTCAAGGACGTGTGCCGCGGTTTCAACAAGACGCAGGGCGAACTGCTTGTTCTCGACGACGCGAACCTGTCGCTGCGCGAAGGGGAGATCGTCGGGCTGCTCGGGCGTTCGGGCTCGGGCAAGTCGACGCTTCTGCGCATCATCGCCGGTCTGATCGAGCCGACCGACGGCGAAGTCACCTATATGGGCAAGCCGCTCGAGGGCCCGGCGAAGGGCGTCGCGATGGTGTTCCAGACGTTCGCGCTGTTCCCGTGGCTCACCGTGCTGCAAAACGTGGAAGCCGGACTGGAGGCGCAGGGCGTGGCGGCGCGCGAGCGGCGCGAGCGCGCGCTCGCGGCAATCGACCTGATCGGCCTCGACGGCTTCGAAAACGCTTATCCGCGCGAGCTGTCGGGCGGCATGCGCCAGCGCGTCGGTTTTGCGCGCGCGCTGGTGGTCGACCCGACGCTCCTGCTGATGGACGAGCCGTTCTCCGCGCTCGACGTGCTGACCGCCGAGACCTTGCGTACCGACCTGCTCGACTTGTGGACGCAAGGCCGCATGCCGATCAAGTCGGTGCTGATCGTCACGCACAACATTGAAGAGGCCGTCTTCATGTGCGACCGGATTCTCGTGTTGTCGTCGAATCCGGGCCGCGTGATTGCCGAAATCAAGGTGCCGTTCAAGCATCCGCGCAATCGTCTCGACCCGGCGTTCCGGCGGCTGGTCGACGAAATCTACGCGAAGATGACCGCGCGTCAGACCGACGAGAAGACGAGGAAGGGGCTGGAACTGCACAGCTGGTTGCCGCATGTGTCGACCAACCTGATGGCCGGCCTGATCGAGACGCTCGCCGCGGCGCCGTACCACGGCCGCGCGGACATGCCGGAAATTGCGCGTTCGCTGCACCTGGAAGTGGATGATCTGTTCCCGGTCGCGGAAGTGCTCCAGCATCTCGGTTTCGCGGACGTGCGCGAGGGCGATATTTTCCTGACGCCGCCCGCGCGCGTGTTCGCCGAGTTCGGCACCCAGGAGCGCAAGATGATGTTCGCCGAGCATCTGCTGCGCCATGTGCCGCTTGCCGCGCGAATCAAGAAGGTGCTCAACGAGCGCCCGGGGCACCGCGCGCCGCGCGTGCGCTTCGAGCAGGAACTGGAAGACTTTTTGTCGGATAGCGCCGCGGAAGAGACGCTCGACGCGGTCATCAACTGGGGCCGCTACGGCGAGATTTTCTCGTACAACGACCAGACCGAAATCTTCAGTCTGGAAGACGTGGAGTCGTGATCGCACGCGTGTTCATGCGCCCGGTTCAATGAAAACGGCAGGGGAGACCCTGCCGTTTTTTCGTTCTGCCGCGCGGACCGTGGATTGTCCTGCGTCGGGCGCCATGCGCGTCGCGGCTACTGCAGAGTGCCCCAGCGCTCCACCGCGGGCTCGGCAGACGCCCATTTCCAGCCCTTGTCCTGCTGACACGCGCTGGCCGTGTACCAGTCTTCGTGCGCGTTGGGGCCGTCGCCGTCCTGCACCGAGAACACGAATTCCTTGCACAGCGCGAGCGCCGAACCGAACGCGCGCGTGACGCGCACCTGGCCGTGGCCGTTTTCAATGGGCAGCGTATGTTTGACGGACCACGGCCGTGTTTCGCCGACCGGCATGGCGCCGGCCAATGCCGCGATCAGGTTCTGCTGATCGCTGTGCATGGTGCGCATGTAGCGGCCGACGGCCTCGTCGGTTGCCGCTTGCACGGCGATACCGACGCCGATGCCCACCGCCGGATTCGAGGTGACGAGACCGGACGCCACACCGGCGGCCGCGCCGCTGGCCGCGCCGATCGACGAGCAGCCGCTCATCAGCACACTCGCGCCGATGCACAGCGCACCGGCGAACGCCGTCAGGCTCACGCGACGAAGCGGCTTGGCAGCCGCGAGCGCACGCGCCGTCATTGCAATGCGCCCCAGCGTTCGGTGGCGGGTTCGGCCGACGCCCACTTCCAGGTATCGCCGTCGCGGCAGATCGACGCGACGTAGAACGCGCTGCTGGCCGGGACGTTTTTCGTGGCGATGTGGTCGACGGAGAAGACGATTTCCTTGCAGTCGAGCGCGCCCGCGCTGATCGTGCGGCTGACCGTGACGCGGCCGTGCTCGTCGTCTTCGATCGGCATGGAATGCGTGACGCTCCACGGGGCGACTGCGCCGACGTCGAGCGGGCCGGCGATTTTCGCGATGCCGTCCTGCGTGTTCTTGTGGACCACGCGCTCCGAGTACTGCACGCCGGCTCGCGCCGCGGCCACCGCGCCGAGACCGATGCCGGTCGCGACGGCGGCATTGCTCGTGACTTTCGCGGCGAGCGCGGCGCCGGCGATACCCGCACCGGCAGTCGCGCCTTCCGTGTAGACCGAACTGCAGCCGGAGAGCGTCGACCCGAGCGCCACGGCGAGGGCCGCGAACGCCGTGGCCCCACGACGTCCACGGGCAGCCGGTTGCTGGCCGCCAGCTTCAACGCGCGACCCGAAGCGCAGTGTCAGGAGCGTTTCCAGGCGCGCTCCGAACCACGCGCCGCACACTGTTTTGTTTTGCATTCCCTGTCTCTGTTCTTGCAAGTGCCGCGGTTCGCGCGAAGGAAGCGTCGAACCCGCGGCAGATCGTCCCATCGTTAAAAATGGGCTGCTGCATTTTGCAGGATGCGTTTTGTAAATGGCAGAGGGAAAGTGCAAGCAATTGCAAAAGATGATGCGCGTCAAACCGGTTTCTGCTCGGCCTGCAGGCCGGTTTGATTGGTGGTGCGAACTGTTTCGAGAGGAAAGTGCTGCGCGCGCCCGTCTACTGTTCTGTATCTTCTTCCGTGCTTTCGTCGCCGTATGCGCTTAGGCGGTTGTAGAGCGTTTTGAGGCTGACGCCGAGCGCTTTTGCCGCGCGCCGCTTGTCGCCGCCGCAGTACTTCAGCGTGCCGAGAATGATCTGCTTCTGCGCGTCGGCGAGCGGCGTGCCGATCCACACGCTCATCGCATCGCCTTGCGTGACGGGCCGCTTCACTTTCGACGCGAGGTGCGGATGCGGCAGCTCGACTGTCTTCTCGGCGAGAATGAACGCGCGGTACACGGCGTTTTTCAGCTCGCGCACGTTGCCCGGCCACGACCACGTGCGCAGCGTTTCGATCGAGCGTTTGCTGAAACTCTTGTTGGTGCCTTCCTGCTGGTTGAGCTGCGCAAGAAAGTGCTGCGCGAGCAGTTCGCGGTCGTTCTCGCGTTCGCGCAGCGGGGGCGCGCGCAACGGAAAAACCGCGAGGCGGTACATGAGGTCTTCGCGCAAACCGTTTTCCTTGACCGCCACGGCCGGGTCGCGATTGGTCGCGGCGATCACGCGCACATTGCCGCTGATCAGCTCATTTCCGCCCACGCGATAGAACGTGCCGGTTTCGAGCGCGCGCAAGAGTTTCACCTGGCGCACGGGCGCCATTTCGGTGACTTCGTCGAGAAAGAGCGTCCCGCCGTTCGCATGCTCGAAGTAGCCGACGCGCCCTTGCACCGCGCCGGTGAAGCTGCCTTTTTCATGGCCGAACAACTCGGCTTCGATCAGTTCGTCGGGAATCGCGCCGCAATTCACGGCGACGAAGGGCGCCTCGCGGCGGCTGCTCTGGTCGTGGATCGTGCGGGCGATCAGCTCCTTGCCGGTGCCCGATTCGCCGATGATCAGCGCGGTTGCATCGGTGCTCGCGACGCGCTCGATCTGCTCGTACAGATCGAGCATCACCGGCGACGAGCCGTACAGCAGGCCGTACGATTTGAGTCCCGCGATGCCGTCGGCGACGCGCTGCTTCGCTTGGGCGGAAGCGCTGCCGCCGGCGGACACAGTGGGCGAGTCCAGATCGATTGACGCCATAAACGGGGAAGTCCTGTGCAAATGAATTTCGTTGTTGCGGCGCGCAGGCCTGGGAACGAGATGGCAAAAGTCCTATCTCACAAAGGTCGATTTAACCACTTTGGCGGCGCTTCCTGCAATCTATGTGACAGCGTTCGGGCAAGCGCCGCACAAAGTCGGTCGAAAGTGCTTTCGACGTCATCGCGTTGCGACCCGGGCGGCCCAGATTTACCGGGCACAGCGCTTGCGGCTCGGCCGCGACATGCGTGCGCTGGGCCACATAGCGCGGCTCCCGCGCGACGCGAACATCTGAACCTGGACGAGGAGCGAAAGATGACTGACACGACGCAACAGCTTGCACTCGGCGGCCAGAAGATCGTCGAGGATCTGCGAGTGCTGTTGAAGGATTCGGAGGAAATGCTGCGGCTAGCCGCGAACGTGCCGGGCGAGGGCGTCGGCGCACTGCGCCAGAAGCTCGGCAATCACGTCGAGACGCTGCAATCCGCGCTCGGCGACGCGCAGGAAAACGCGCACCGGCGCTACCGCTACGCGACGGTCAACACGGAACGTTACGTGCGACAGAACCCATGGAGCTCGGTCGCCATCGCTGCGGGCGTCGGCTTCGTGCTCGGCGTGCTGACCGCGCGCTGAGCGCAGTTCGGCCGGCTGCCTCCGCGATCGCCGCGGACGCGCGCCGGTGCTTACCTGCCTGGCGCTTGATCAGCACAAGCCAACGCAAGCCCCACCCCGGCCCCACCCCAGCCCAACATAAGGAGTTCATGATGGCTCGACCCAAAATTGGCATTTTCGGTGCGCTCATGGCGCTCGGCGGCTATCTCGCGGTGCGCTATGTGCAGCGCAGCCGCGCGGCCCAGTCGACGACGGGGCGCGAGTTGAACCGCTGGGAAGACGAGGGCGGCGCGGTCGTGACGCCGTCGGCCTCGTCGGCGCAGTCCGGCGGAAGCGTCGCGGCAACCGCGGGTCCCGGCGCACACGGCCCGAACGGCTCCGCCCACCCCGACGCCTGGCCTTTCCCGCACAGCAGCTGAGGCTGCTTCGCGGCCCCGCGCCGCGCCGGCCCTTCCGGCGTGCGGCGTGGGCCGGGACTGTTAAATTGTCTCAGTAAAGCCTTATAATAGGTAAATACACAACAATAGTGCCGATCACGCCCAATTTTTCGCGTGCATTGTTGCAATATTGAGCGAAATCGGTGACCAAGCGGTCTACGGAAGTTGGCGTATGCTCACTTTGAGAGATAGATGCCCGCTTCTCGCGCGAGGTCGTCGCCGTTTTTAGCATGCCCCGCCGCATGCTGTTCCTCCCACGCTTGCAGGCTTTCGAGACGCGATGCCACATGTACTGATTGTCGATGACGACGCGAGTACCCGCGAGGCGCTTTCCGCCATCATCGGGGAAGACGGCCTCACCACCGCCACCGCGGGCGATCTGCGGGAAGCGCGCATTCAACTGGTCCGGCAGATGCCGGACGTTGTCTTTACCGATCTCAAGCTGCCCGACGGCAGCGGGGTCGAACTGTTCGAAGATCTCGACCCGCGCTCCGGCGTGGAAGTGATCGTGATTACCGGCCATGCCACCGTCGAGTCGGCGGTGAACGCGCTCAAGATGGGGGCCACCGACTATCTGGTGAAGCCGATCAACATGCAGCGCGTGAAGGCGATTCTGTCGCGCCTGCCGCGCGCCGGCGACCTGAAGGCGGAAATCGGCACATTGCGCGGCGAACTGCGCCGCATGGGCCGCTTCGGCCTGATGCTCGGCAATTCGCCGGCCATGCAGGAGGTCTACGACCAGATCGGCCGCGTCGCGCCGACGGCGGCTTCGGTGATGCTCGTCGGCGAATCCGGCACCGGCAAGGAGGTGGCCGCGCAGACGCTGCACGAGCTGAGCCTGCGCCGCAAACATGCATTTCTCGCCGTGAATTGCGGCGCGATCTCGCCGAATCTGATCGAGTCGGAAATGTTCGGCCACGAGCGCGGTTCGTTCACGGGCGCCGACCGTCAGCACAAAGGCTATTTCGAGCGCGCGAACGGCGGCACGCTGTTCCTCGACGAAATCACCGAAATGCCGATCGAGCTGCAGGTAAAGCTCTTGCGCGTGCTCGAAACCGGCATGTTCATGCGGGTGGGCACCACGAAGGAAATCGAGACCGACGTGCGTCTCATCGCGGCGACCAACCGCGATCCGGAGCAGGCGGTGCTGGAGGGCAAGCTGCGGCTCGACCTCTACCATCGGCTGAACGTGTTTCCGATCAGCCTGCCGCCGCTGCGCGATCGCGGCAAGGACGTGGAGCTGCTCGCGCAGGCGTTTCTCGACGAGCTCAACGAGCGGCACGGCACGAAAAAGCATTTCCCGCCAGCAGTGAAGGAGATGCTGCTGTCGTACCCGTGGCCCGGCAATGTGCGCGAGCTGAAGAACTATGTGCAGCGTGCGCACATTATGTCGGGCGCCGACTCGGACAGCACCGCGACGGTGCCGTTGCAGATCACGTTGTCGAAGCCCGCGGCGGGCACGGCGATCACGATTCCGTTCGGTACGTCGCTCGCCGAGGCCGACCGTCAGCTGATTCTGGCCACGCTCGAGCAGTGCGGCGGCGTCAAAACGCGTGCCGCCGAGATTCTCGGCATCAGCCTGAAGACGCTGTACAACCGCCTCGTGGAATACGGCAACGACGCGCGCGAAGAGGGCGATTCCGCCGACGAATCGCGCGCGTTGGGCGGCGCGGACGCGTAGCGCCGCAAGCCGCCCTTCAGCCGGGAGCGCGGCTGCGACTCTCACAGACGGCAAGCCGGCACAGGCCTTGCTGAATCCGAACGGACACGCATCGCGAGGATCACCGACAATGCCGCAATCCGCCGCCGCTCCCGCGCAGCCCCTTCGCAAGCACGCGCATCGTCCGGAGCCGATCGAGCCGCCCACCGCGCCGCCGACACCGGGCGAGCCCGACACCGTGCCCGATCCGAGTCCGCAACCCATCGAGCCGGTCGAGCCGCCGATCGGCGATCCGCCGCCGCAGCCCACGCAAACTCCCCAGGCCAGTCGGCGTCCGCCAATCTCTCTGCGCGTCTGAGTGATCGTGGCTTGCGCCTCTAGCCTCCCGTAGGGATTTTGTGTACATGTTACAAATGCGACGCAGGTTTTACCGGCAATTTACCGTTGCCGCTCCTAGACTGTGTTGATGCCGCCGTCGCCTGGCGGCGCGGCTTTGCCCGGAGGCATCGATCATGAGACATCCAGCGCTGCGGCGCTCCGCACGCCACTCGAAGCGCGACGGCCGTCCTGCGAGCAAGGACGCTCCACCCGCGTCTTCCGCCCCTGTTCCTGACTCTCAGGCCGCGCCCGGCGCGCCCGTCACGCCAGCGGCGCCTTCGGCCGCACAGCACCACGATCCGTCCGCGCAGAACCGCGTCGCCCCGGACGCGCCGCCCGACGGCGAGTTCAACCAGGGCGGCGTGCGCCAGGAAGGCATCGACTATCAGCGCGACCTCGGCTCAGAACAGGACGCCTGAACGGGCCGACGCCGAAGTTCGTCTTGCCGCGAGCAACGTATCTTCCCTGGCAATCGCTTGGCTGGAAGAAAATTCCGCAGATTGAACTTGCATCGCGAGTTCCTGCTTGTTCGTCACAATTGCATACATTTTTATTTTCGGTGCACGAAAAAAAGGCACGCGACTTGCGTGCAATTGCTCTTGCACATGTCCGTATGCAACGAAACAACTGAACCAGGTGGAGCGCCAATGAGCAGACTGATCGTGGTATCGAATCGTGTTGCGCCGACCCAGGAAGGCCGGCCCGCAGCGGGTGGCCTGGCGATCGGCGTGCTGGACGCGTTGAAGGAAACCGGCGGGGTATGGTTCGGCTGGAGCGGCGAGACGGTGAGCGAACCGTCCGCGCCCGTGATCGAGAAGCAGGGCAACGTCACCTATGCGACCGTCGGGCTGACCAAACGCGACTACGACCAGTACTACCGCGGTTTTTCGAACGCGACGCTGTGGCCCACATTCCACTATCGCAACGACCTCTCGCGCTACGACCGTCAGGAATATGCGGGCTATCAGCGCGTCAATGCGACGCTCGCCAAGCAGCTGAAGGAGCTGCTCAAGCCCGGCGACATCATCTGGGTGCACGACTATCACCTACTGCCGTTCGCGCGCTGCCTGCGCGATCTGGGCGTGAAGAATCCGATTGGCTTCTTCCTGCACATTCCGTTTCCGGTTCCCGAAGTGCTGCGCACCATTCCGCCGCACGACGAGCTTGTGAAGGCGATGTGCAGCTACGACGTAATCGGTTTTCAGACGGAAGCCGATCGCCAGTCGTTCGTCGATTTCATCGAGCGCGGCCATCATGGCACCTCGAGCGAAGACGGCATGGTGCACGCGTACAACCGCTTCCTGAAGGTGGCCGCGTATCCGATCGGCATCTATCCGGATGCGATCGCCAAAGCCGCCGAGCAGTTCACCGACCGCAAGCCGGTACGCAGCCTGCGCGACGGCATGCGCGGCCGCAAGCTGATCATGAGCGTGGATCGTCTCGACTATTCGAAGGGGCTCGTCGAGCGCTTCCAGGCGTTCGAGCGTCTGCTGCTGAATGCGCCCGGCTGGCACGGACGCGTGTCGCTCGTGCAGATCGCGCCGCCGACGCGCTCCGACGTGCAGACCTATCAGCGGATTCGCCAGACGCTCGAAGGCGAGGCCGGGCGCATCAACGGCCGCTTCGCGCAGCTCGACTGGACGCCGATCCAATACCTGAACCGCAAATATGAGCGCAATCTGCTGATGGCGCTGTTCCGTCAATCGCAGGTCGGCTATGTGACGCCGCTGCGCGACGGCATGAATCTGGTCGCAAAGGAATATGTCGCGTCGCAGGATCCCGCCGATCCGGGCGTGCTCGTGCTCTCGCAGTTCGCCGGCGCGGCCGAGCAGTTGCCGGGCGCGCTGGTCGTCAATCCGTTCGATCTCTCGCAGATGGCCGAGGCGCTCGAGCGCGCGCTCTCGATGCCGCTCGCCGAGCGCCAGGCGCGGCACGCCGACATGATGGCGCCGATGCGCGAGAACAACCTGTCCGTGTGGCGCGATACCTTCCTCGGCGACTTGCGCAACGTGGCAACGGCGTCCTCGGTGACGGCCAAAGCGGTAAAGCTCGCTGACGTGACGGCATCGTCGTAAGCGGTTCGGCGGTTGCGCGGCGCTTGCTCAGCCGCGTGAGCGGGTCACGTCGCAGCGGGCAAGAAGACTGGCGGTAACGGCAGAAAGGGCGTGCATCGCAGGATGCGCGCCCTTTGCTTATCCGCTTCGCGAGCCTGACGCCGGGCGCGGCTCGACGCGTTGCACGACGCGCATCGTGCTGACCACTGCGGCCACCGCGGAGAATCCGGCGGCGACGTAGAGGGCAATCACAGGCCCATTCTGCGGCGTAACGCCGAAAATCAGCGCGACGAGCGCCGCGCCGAGCGTCTGACCGGTCAGGCGCGCGGTGCCCAGCATGCCGCTCGCGCCGCCGCTGCGCTCCCGCGGGGCGGACGACAGCATCGTGCGGTTGTTCGGCGACTGGAAGATGCCGAAGCCCGCGCCGCACAGCGCCATGCGCCACGCGATCTGCCATGCGTCGGGATGCGCGCCGAGCGTGGCGAGCAGGAGCAGGCCGACGGTCATCGCGGCGAGCCCCACGCCGCCGAGCCAGCCGGACGAGACCTTGTCCGACAGCACGCCCGCAATCGGCGCGGCGATGATGATGATGGCGGGCCACGGCGTCATCAGGAGGCCCGTGTCGACCTGGGAGAAACCGAGCGCGTCCTGCAGCAGGAAGGGCAGCGACACGAACGCGAGCATCTGCGCGCAGAACGAACACACGGAGGTGCCGATCGACAGCGCGAAGATCGGAATCCTCAGCAAATCGATCGGCAAGAGCGGGGCTGGGCGGCTCAACTGACGGCGCACGAAGAAGTAGCCGATCACCACGGCGCCGATCATTTCGGCGGCGACGTAGCCGAGCCGTTCGCCGTGGCCGAGGCCGTCGACGGCGAAAATCAGCAGGCCGAAGACCAGCGCGTTCATGAGCGCGCTCAGCACGTCGTAGGGCGACTCGTGGCCGCGGTTCATCGGCAGCGCTTTGAAGCCGCCGGCAATTGCCGCGATACCGATCGGCACATTGATCGCAAAGAGCCACGGCCACGGCGCCACGGCGAGCACGCCGGAGGCCACCGTCGGGCCGACCGCCGAGGAGACCGCGACCACCATCGCGTTGATGGCGACGCCGCGGCCGAGCTGCGTCGGCGGATAGATCATGCGCACGAGCGCGGTGTTCACGCTCATGACGCCAGCGGCGCCGAAGCCCTGCACGACGCGCGCAATGGCGAGCGTAGCCAGCGAAGTGGATAGCGCGCAGCCGAAAGAGGCCAGCGTGAACAGGATCAGCCCGGCGAGATAGATGCGACGGTAGCCGATGCGGTCGCCGAGCGAGGCGAGCGGCAGCAGCGAAATGGTGATGGCGAGCTGGTAGGCGTTGACGATCCAGATGGAGCCGGCCGCGCTCGCCCGCAAATTTCGCGCGATGGTGGGCAGCGCGACGTTGGCAATCGCGCTGTCGAGCACTGCCAGCGTCAGCGCAAGCGCGATGACGAGCATCGCCCAATAGCGTTGCGGCGTCGGCAGGCCGTGTTCCGTATTGGGTGCCCGCGCGCTGTCCGGGGCAAGCGTGTCCGCTGCGTCGGGCAGGGCTGTCCCGTCGTTGCGGGATGGTTGTGCGTGCATCGATCAGTCGAATCGCCTTGAGCGGTCCGCCGCGTGGCGGCGAGCCGCGGGTCATGCATGCCGTCGCAAGCGGCTTGCGCGCGGCTCGTAGCGCGCGCCAGTGCCGCGCCGCTTATCGGGTCGACCCGACAAGCGGCAAGCGCGTCGTTATTTGAGCTCGTACAGGCCGGTGTGCGTAGTCGAGTCGATTTCGTTCATGTGCGTCATGAAACGCGCGACCGCGTTGGTGGTTTCGGCAGTGATCGGCAGATGCGGCACCTTCAGCGCATGCAGCCGGAAAATATAGCGGTGCGTTCTGTCGCCGCGCGGCGGCGCCGCGCCGCCGAAGCCCACCGTGCCGTAATCGTTGCGCACCTGCAATGCGCCTTGCGGCAGCAGCGAGCCGTCGGCCTTGCCCGCGTTGCGCGGCAACGAGCGCGCGTCGGCGGGAATGTTCACGATCACCCAGTGCCAGAAGCCGCTGCCGGTCGGCGCGTCGGGATCGTGCACGGTCAGCGCGAAGCTTTGCGTGTCGGCCGGCGCGCCTTCCCACTGCAGCGCGGGCGAGATGTTCTCGCCGTCGACGCCGAACGCCTTGTCGTCGTATTCGTGCGCTTTCGGCATAAAGCCGTTGTTGGGGAAATCGTCGGACCAGAGACGAAAATCAGCCATTGTGTGCCTCCCTTCTTGGCGGGTTTTGACGGCCGAAGCGAACGGTACGGCGCGCCGCATTCGCGATGCCCGGCGCGTGAGCGCCGCTTCGGGTTAGCCAATCGAGTGTATCACCGAGGGCTTCCGGTTCGCTCGCACAACGCCCCGGGTTTGGAGCGGCTCTAGCCGCGTTCCTCGAAGCTCGGCGCGTCGCTCTTCAGCCATTGCTCGAGCCGCGTGAGCACGCCCCCGATATCGCGATTGGCGCCACGCAAAGCGCATTCCCATATGACGCCGACGCGCCAGCCGCCGGCGAGCAGCGCGGCGTGGACCTCGTCGTCGTTCGCGCGATTGCGGCCGATCTTGTCGCGCCAGAAGTCCGGGCGGGTCTGCGGCCATTTGAAAAGATGACAGTCGTGGCCATGCCAGAAGCAGCCGTGCACCAGCACGACCGCACGGTAGCGGGGCAGCACGATGTCCGGGCGTCCGGGCAGATCGCGCGCGTCGAGCCGAAAGCGAAAACCCCGCCGATGCAGCAGGCTGCGGATCAGCACTTCCGGCTTCGTATTGCGGCCGCGAATGCCGGACATCATGCGGCTGCGCGTCGCGCTGTCGACGATATCGACCATGGCTAGCTACGCGAGTGTGCGCAACGGCAGCGCTCTGGCGTGGAGGGAAGGCACTTCGGTGGACTCATGCGGCTCCTCGTTAGGCAGCGATTGCCTGGTCGGGAGCACGATGCGCGCCACGTGGGGCGTGCTCGGTATTCAATGAAAACCGCGCGCAGGCAAGCCGGCTCTAACCGGCAGTTGCCAGTTTACGCAAAATCGCGTGGCTTGCGGGAGTCGGCTGCGGATTGCAGGTGTATTGCGCGCGGCGTCGGAGGAGCGCTGACGCGGGCTCAAGACCGGCGTACCAGCATGCACAGACTTTGAAGCCTGCGCAACTCCGCGTCATAGCCTTCGAGCGTATGGCCGAGCTGCTGTCTGCGTGCGCTGCGCCGTTGCTCGAATCTCTGCTTCTCGTCGTTTGTCGGGACCCAGTAGATGCCCGTACGGGCTTCTTGCACGTGACGAACGGTGCCGGCGTCGACAAGCTGGCTCAGTGAGGCCTTGATTTGTCGCGTGCTGCTGTTCAGTTGACTTGCGAGGGCAACGCAGGTGTAGCGGACGCCGGGCGTCATGATTGCATCGAGGTTCGATGCAGTGAGCCTTTTGCGCTTTGCCGCCTCCCGGTTCTTTGCGTCGTTGTCCTTTTCTTTTTTACTTTCCTTTGCTGGATCGTTCTCCATTAGTTGGCTATCCGAATCAAGAAGTTCGCTCTCGTCGGTGCTTGCCTTGATGCCGCGCGATAACGCTCGTGCAGTGCTGTCCCGTCTCATGCTCGACGCCTCTTCTCTACCTGTTTTACCAGTGCTGGATCGTCTTCACATCGCGCGCTGGAATCGGCATCTCCGAGCGCGCCGATCAAGCCGCTTACTGCGTTTCGGCGGAGGGAACGCCGTCGCGCGCGGCGGCGACCGCGGCGTCGCGCTCCTTCGCTGCCGCAGCTTTCTGCCGCGAATACACGCGCTTGGCGGCGGCTACCTTTGCGTCATACGTGCGGTTAGCCGCGGAAATGCGCTGATGCATCTGGACGATCTGATCGTTCGTGCCCGCCGGCGTCTTATCGACTTCCGTCTGTGCCCAGCATGCGGATGCGGCGCTGAACATGCAGAACAACAAAGTGGAAACGATCTTTTTCATGGACACTCCTGCTCGAAAAAAAAGCGGCCGCGTTAAGCGGCCGCGAAAGTCCACCACTCAGACCTTGGAAAGTGGCGGCTCGGGGTTCGTTACTCGCTGCAACGTGTTGGAAAGTTAATGCAAGCAACTCTGGGCGGGAAGAACAGGAATGGCGTACGCGTAAAGAAAAACCGAACACGGCTCGTTGAAGACGACGTGAACAGACGGCGCCTTCGACATGGATGGAATGCGCAAGTTGCCGTGCGGGTTCCGGCGCTGTTCGCAGGCAATTAACGTGTTCACGGATGCGCGTCTTCCCAGGCTACAGGTGCGCGCGATACGTTTGCGACTGACAGTTGACAGGCGACTGATTGCTCGACGCGCTGATGTTGTCACGACCGCTGTCCGTCACACCTACTCATCACAAACAGGGAGCAAGATATGCGTGCACTTACAGTGCGATCGTCGAGTATGCTGAACCTAGCGTTTGCCGCGGCCATCGTGGTGGTCCATCCGTCGGCGAGTCGCGCGCAGCAGCCGCCGCAGGTTCAACACGCGAGCGCCGGCGCGCCGGCCAGTGCCCCGGGCGCGGAGGCGATTGCCCGGCTCACCAGCCGCATCGTCAACGTCGACACAGCGACGAGCCGTATCACCGTGCAAGGATCGCGCGGAGAGACTGTGATCATCGCGGTCGACCCCGAGGTCGCCGATGTGAGGCTCCTCAAGGTGGGCGACGAAGTTCACGTCGAATATCAAGGCGCACTGTTGTTGTCGGCGGAAAAAGTCGAGGCGAAGGGCGTGCGCTCGCGGGTCGAACAAGAGTCGGCCACGCCCATGTCGCATGGTATGTCCGTCAAGCTTCGCAACGTCGACGTGGTCGCGACGGTGCAAAGCCTCGATCGCAAGCGTCGCCAGGTGGTATTGCGCGGGCCGACCCGCAGCGTTCTGCTGCAAATCGCTCCGGATGTACCGCTCGACAAGATTGCCGTGGGCGACAGCGTGCATGCGAAATATCGCGCCGAAACAGCGGTTCTCATTACGCGCGACGGCAAACCGATTCGCTGAATGTAGCGATAAGCCGGCGGAGAGGGCATAGCCGCCGGTCTCGCGGCTGCGCGAGTCAGAACAATAACTCGGTGGATTGCAGAACCCGCCTCGCCTCCACGCTTCCTGTCTTATCGCTATTGCGGATGGTTTCCAGAAGTATATCGATCAGGCAGTTCGCCGCCGCGCTGTGAGGATGCGCATTGCGCGACACGATGCCGATGGAAGTGTCTTCCAGCTCTTCTCTCAGCGGAAATGCGCAGAACTTGAAGCGCGAGACACAGAGTTCTGCCAGCGGCCACGGGAAAATGCTGACTGCATCGGTTCTTTGCAGTACCGACGCCGCTACCGTTAATGAATGGGTGAAGTGAATGTTGCGGGGTTCCGGCAAGCCGTTGCGATAGAACATTTTCTTTGAGAGGCGGCACTCCATGTCAGAGTCGAGACACACCAGCCAGTCCGCATCCAGCAGATCGGCAAGCGAGCGGGACTGCGCGAGTGGATGGCCCTTCCGCGCAACGACGGTGACTCCACAGGAGAACAGCGGGCGGAAGTTGAATTCCGTATTGACCGTGTCCGGTGCCTGCTGGCCGACGAATACCTCGACACTGCCATCGCGCAGGCGCGGGTACGCAATAGACATGAGGCCTTCGAACATCTCCAGTTGCACATTCGGCATGCGCTTGCGGAACTGGATAAAGATCTCCGGCAGAAAACATAAGGCAATCCAGGGCGTGATCGCGACGGAGAGCTTGCCGCACGGTTCACCACGCATCTCATTCAACGCGCCATGAGCACGCTCGACTTGCGACACGATAAGCCTTGCATGAGTGAGAAGCGTATTGCCGCATTCGGTCAGCGTCGCCCCCGACGACGCGCGCTGCAACAAGGGCGCGTTCACATAGTCTTCGAGATCTTTCAGCGCCTGGGTGATCGCGGAGGGCGACAGTCCCAGAGCGCGGGCTGCGCCGCGAACGCTGCCGGCGTCTGCAATGGCGACGAGCGCGCGAAGTTGATGATTCTTCATCGTGTCCTCACCGTTTAAAAATATGCGTTGCTGCCCGATGAAGCCGCTCGACGATGCAATGGATCTTCTTCGACAATTTGGGCCTGATTATCTGTCGGCTTCAGGAGGTGTTTAGCGTTCGCGTGCATGTCAAGCAACGCGGTGCAATTATGAGCGTGGCCAAGGGGCAGTGCCATGCTCTCAGAAATAATGCTGAATTAACGTAATGTTATTGTTTGACGGGACGGGTCCGCATGGCGATGTCGATCGCCGCGTCCAGTACGACAGGCTTTCTGCTTTGTACACGCCAGAAGGCGACAAGCCGCCGGGGGGGAATATCCGCGAGAATTATGCGCTTTAAATTGCAGCTTGCTATTAGATCTTCCGGCACATGTTCCGGCAACAGGGCAATAGATCGGCTAATGGATGCCATACGCAATGAGAGCTCCAGCGAGTCGCATTCAATCGACGGCCGTATCGGGCAGCCCAGCACGCGCTCCACGTAGCGTCGCACTCCGAAATGACGGGGCGGCAAGATAAGCTTCAACTCCGAGAGCCGCGACAGGGCCTCGCGGCTGAGATCGGTTTTGGTGCAGTGGTAGAGCGCGAGGCGTTCCTCGTGAAGCGCTACGCTTTGAAGGTCGGTGGTGCTCAGGTCCGTCGAATACGTGAGCCCCAGATCGGCCATGCCTCGTAAAACCATTTCCACCACGTGGCTGGAGCTGTCGCATTGCAGCGAAAGGCGCGTTTGCGGGTAGATTCGCAGCAGTTCCTTGCTGAAACTGGGTATGAAGTGCCCGATTAACGTCTGCACCGTGGCGATGCGTAGCGACAGTCCCCAGCCCGGCCCGTGCGCGGCGGCGTGCGAGATGGACTCGTCGAGTGCATCGAGGAGCGGTTCGACTGTGCGAAACAGCGCTTCGCCGTCCGACGTGAGTTGCATGCCGCGCCCATGACGCCTGAAGAGTGCGTGACCGAGTTTCAGCTCAAGCGACTGAATATGCCGGCTCAAGGCTGGCTGCGTGATGCCGACAGCGTCGGCGGCTGCGCGCAGCGAATGGCATTTCGCCACGGCGACAAACATACGCAGTTGCGTGTCATGGCTTGCGCTGATCGTCATCGGCTGCGCTGAGAAGAGCGTCTGGTGTTCAATGCAGAATCCTCGCGAGAAACTCTCTCGCGCGATCCGTGCTCGGTGCGCCGAAGAACTCTTCCTTCGGGGCGTTTTCTACAATACGTCCGCGATCCATGAAAACGACGCGGTGGGCGACCTTTCTGGCGAAGCCCATTTCGTGCGTGACGCACATCATGGTCATGCCCTCCTGTGCGAGCTCGATCATCACGTCGAGTACCTCGTTGATCATTTCCGGATCGAGTGCGGAAGTCGGCTCGTCAAAGAGCATGGCAATCGGATCCATCGACAGTGCTCGCGCTATGGCCACGCGCTGTTGCTGACCGCCGGAGAGCTGGCCCGGATATTTGTCCGCGTGCGCTCGTAGACCCACGCGCTCAAGCAGCTTCAGGCCTCTGGCCGCCGCCTCGTCGCGATGGCGGCCTAACACCTTGATCTGCGCAAGCGCAAGATTGTCTACGACGGAAAGATGGGGGAACAGCTCGAAGTGCTGGAATACCATGCCGACCTTCGCGCGCAGCTTCGACAGGTGGGCACTTTTACGGCCGGGCGACATTCCGTCAACCGCGATCTCACCCTGCTGAATAGGCTCAAGACCATTGACCGTCTTGATCAACGTCGATTTACCCGAGCCTGAAGGTCCGCAGATGACGACCACCTCGCCCTTGCTCACGCGCATCGAGCAATTGTCGAGGACCTGGAATTGCCCGTACCATTTCGACACGTCTTTCAATGCAATCATTTTGCAAATCTCATCCGAACGCCGTTGGTGATTGCGATCAGCATGGTCGTGATCGCCCAGTAAGCCACGCCCGCAACGATCAGCATGGGGACGATGTTGCCGTCGCGCTCGCCGATCGCGGTCACTCGCCGGAAGAAGTCGCCCAGCGCGATCACATAGACGAGCGATGTGTCCTGGAAGATGACGATGCACTGCGTGAGCGCGAGCGGCACCATCGCGCGAAATGCCTGCGGCAGAATCACATAGCGCAGCGTCTGCCCGGACGTCATGCCGAGTGCGTGTCCGGCCTGAAGCTGTTCGCGCGGCAGACTTGCAATGCCCGCGCGAATGATTTCGCAAAAGAATGCGGCCTCGAGCAGCGAATAAGCGGTCAGTGCCGAAATGAGTCGCAAGTCGATCGTGGACGGCAGATTGAAAAGCGTCTTCAGCAATTGCGGCACGATCAGAAAGAACCACAACAGCAGCATGACGAGCGGAATCGAACGGAACAGCGAGACATACGCTTGCGTGAAGACCCGCAGAGCGCTGTGAGTGGATAAACTGAATATCGCCAGCACTGTGCCCCAGGCGAGACCGAAAAGGATCGCCACCACGGTAATCTGCAAAGTGATTAGCATGCCTGATAACAGTACGTCCCTCGAATCGATGAGGGATTGCCAGTCCATCTCGAACATATCAGCTCCCGATCATTCCAGGCAGCGCGGTGCGCCGGCGCACCCAGCCCATGCCGCGCAGAATCGCGAAGTTGAGTCCCATATACGCGAGTGTTACGCAGATAAACGACTCATATGGCTGCGCGGTGTAGTCGACAAGTTGCCGCGCCTGACCTGACAGTTCCAGCAGGCCGATGGTGGAAGCCACGGCGGAGTTCTTGGATATGATCAGAAACTCGGAGGTCAGCGGTCCGAGGATCGTGCGAAAGGTGACGGGCAGCAGCACATAGCGATATGCCTGTGTGCGGGTGAGTCCGAGTGCGAAGGCCGCATGGAACTGCCCGACGGGGCGCGCCGATATTCCGGCGCGTACCTGTTCGCAGATTCGCGACCCTGTGTAGACGCCGAGTGAAACCACCGACGCAAGCAGAAACTGCGGATGCGACGGGAGACTCTTGAACCAGTCGCCGGAAGCGGTAGGGAGCAGTTCCGGCACGGCGAAGAACCAGATAAAAAACTGCACGATCAGCGGCACGCCGCGAAAGATTGAAACGTACGCGGCACCCGCGGCATGTGCGGCGCGGTTGGGCAATGTACGCAGAACGCCGAACACGGTGCCCATCGCGAGTGCGAGTGTAAAAGCGAGCAGCGTCAATTCGACCGTGTTGACGAGCCCGGACAGCAGCCAGTCGAGATAGGTCGCGGGCTCGCCGGTAGCAACGGGCTGCAGCAGGACGTCCCAGTGCCATCTGTAATCCATGAGTGCCTCAATCTGCGCGCGTCGGCGCGCGGTGAATGTATGTCGTCATCGTTGTTCGGTGCGGCTCAGGACGTGGGCTTGTCGTCGGGATGGGCGAACAGGGTCTGCATGCGCGGAGACAGCGGTAAGCCCAGGTTGACGCGTTTCGGAGGAATGGGCTGCTGGAACCAGCGCTGATACAGTTTTGCGGCAGCACCGGATTTCTGGGCATCGGCGATTGCTGCGTCCATGACGGCTTTCATCGTTGCGTCGTTCTTGCGCAGCATGCAGCCGTAGGCTTCATAAGTTTGCGGGGTGCCAACAATTTCGTAGTCCTCTGGATTGCGCGCCTTCGCACGTTCGCCGGCGAGCAACGCGTCGTCCATCATCATCGCTTTGGCGCGACCGGTGGAAAGCATGAGAAACGATTCGGTGTGATCTTTCGCGCTGATGACGTCCATGTTCATCGACTTTTCGACATTCATCTTGCGCAGGATTTTCTCGGAAGTCGTTCCCGCGCCGACAACCACCGTTTTGTCCTTCAGATCCGCAAAGTCCTTGATGCCGGATTTCGTGCGGACGAGCAATCGCGTGCCGATCACAAAGAAGGTGTTCGAAAAGGACACCTGTTGCGCGCGTTCCGCGTTGTTTGTGGTACTCGTGCATTCGAAGTCGATCGTGCCGTTCTGCAGCAGCGAGATGCGGTTTTGCGAGGTGATCGGAATGGTGCGTACCTTCAGGTCCGGAAGCTTGACTTCCGTCTTGATGCGCTCGACGATCAGATTGGCGATGTCGATTGAGTAGCCGATAGGCTGCTGGTTCGCATCGTAGTAAGAGAAGGGAACCGATGCGTCGCGATAGCCGATGGTAATCACACGTTCTTTGCTGACCCTGAGCAGTGTGCCTGTCAGTTCAGCTTCCGCCGCTCGCGCAGCATTCGGCGCATGCAACGCGACAAGGCCGAACACGGCGAAGGCGCTGATCGCGCCGCGGCGGCTCGATACGGCACGGGCAGGTTGCTGCTGTTTCATGAGGGTCTCCTGAACATGCTTTGTTGTCGGTTCTCCGACAGGCGCGGCGGCGGACCACGCGTCGATTCCTGCGTGCTGGCGCGGCTTCAGCGTGCGCCGGTAATCTGCGATACGTCGATCACATACATCTGGCGAGCGCCCTCGTGAACCGAGTCGATGCACACGGCGAGGCCGTCGCGGTTCCAGCGGGGGTGCAGATCGCAGCGGTTTTCCTTCTTCAGATCCGGCGGTGCATAGAATTTGCCGATCTCGTAGCGAAGACCTTCGTGCATGTCGTACAGAAAGAGAATACGTGTGTTCGTTTGCGAGTCCGGATAGGTGTCGGATAGCAGCCAGCGCGTGTCGACGGGCGAAAAACTCATATGTCCGTTTTCGGTCAGCAGATCCCGGCCGATAACTTGCACGCGGCCGTTATCGCTGTCTTCATACAGGTGGTAGTGGATGCTGCCCGCGTGTGGGCCCCATACGACGATGTGCGAATCGTCTTGCCACAACGGATGCGAGATCTGGTATTCGGACTTCTCATAGTCGAAGGTGCCGACCGCGGAAGGATCGAAATCATCCGCTAATTGCGGCAGTGGATGATCCGAGCATTCGAGCAGGCGCATGTCCGAGCCATCCGGGTTCATGGTAATGAGGCGGTGCAGGAAACAGGTTTCGTCTGCGGTGCGTTCGGTCCAGCGGTGCAGAAACAGCACGCGCGACGATGCCGGATTGATTTCAATGTGGCTCACCCAGTGAATGGCGCGCTCCATCGACTCAACATGGTGAAAGCGGCGCAAATCGTCGTAGCTGACAATCAATGCGGCTTCGCCTGTTGCGAGATCGAGACGGTGTATGCCGTCGTCCGCCGGTGCGAGTTGGAGCGCAAATGGGCCGCCGTGCTCGCTGTAGCCTATGGTTTCGTGCGTGACGTAAAGGCGCCGGTAATCGACGCACAGAGCGTAGCGGCTATCGGGGGAACACACGTAGACCGGCATGCAGAGCGCAGTTTTCCTGCCGCTGTCGATGTCGAAAACTGTCGCGCCGAAGCCTGGATAGCGCGCGGACAGGTCACCGGTGCGGGTGTTGTAGATCACCTTGCGGCCGGCGTCGCCGTCGAGCCACTGCAACTGGCAGCCCATTTGCCAGTTCCACGCAGTGGTCGTGTCGATCGGATGAAACGATTCGTTTTCCTGAACATCGAAATAGCCCACTGCCGCCGGCAGTTCCGGAACAAGCGGTGCATCCATCATGGCGACTTCGTTGCCGAGCACGTAGCGTCCGGTGCGGTCCCACACGCTCTTGTTGTAGTAGCCGAAGAAATGGTGGCGCTCGCCGGTGCCCAGCCGTCGGATGGGGCACAGACGCCTGACAGATCGCGCATGCAGCGGAAGAGGGGCAATAGTGCGATGCGGCGAAGGGGTCATGAGCGGGCTGAGTCTGGTGCAGGTAGCAAAACGCCGTCGGGCTGTGCCGGGGCGAACAATGGCTGAAGAATATCGACACATTGCAACGTCGGATAATTCATTTTTGCTGTATGACTATTCATTTTTGGTATAGTCGCGCCCGACAAGTCGATCGGATTTGCCCTACATGACACGGCCACTAAACTTCCAGCAAATACAGGCATTTCGCGCCGTCATGCAGATGGGTACGACGACCGCGGCTGCCGCCGCGCTCAATACCACCCAGCCCTCCATCAGCCGGCGTCTTGCCGAACTGCAGAGTTCCTCCGGGCTGAAGCTGTTCGAGATGCACAATGGGCGGCTGCGGCCGACGAGCGAAGGGCAACTGCTGTACAAGACGGTGCAGAAGCATTTCAACGGTCTGGAAAGCATCGAATCCGTCGTGTCGATTCTGCGCAATTCAGGTACGGGCGCATTGCACATCGGCTGTACGCCCACGCTTGGCACCGGCCTGTTGCCGCAGGTCATTCGCGAGTTCCGTGGGCGCTTCCCGCAGGCGTATCTGAATGTGCAGACGGCCGCGACGCCCCAGTTGACCGACCTGCTGCGGCAAGACCTCTTCGATCTGATATTGACGACCGGCAAGCTCGACGAACTCGACTTCGAGACCGAGATCATCAAGACCGTGCCGGCGGTTTGCGTGCTGCCGCTCGGCCATCGCCTGGAAGCGCTGCGCACCGTGCAGGCGGAGGCGCTGCGGGGCGAGCGTCTGCTTTCGCTCGGCGAAATGGACGACCTCACCATTGCGATCAAGGCCGTGCTCGAAGCACATGACATGCCGACCGACTTCGCGATCCAGACCACTTCGTCGATCACCATCTGCGCGCTCGTCAGCGCGGGCAACGGCGTAGGCATCGTCAATCCTTATGTCGCCGGCACCTTTGCCGGCCAGTTGCTGGTCAAACCGTTCGAGCCGGCGATCGACGTGCCTGTGCGCATGGCGATGCCTGCGCACACAGCACCGTCCCTGCTGACACGGCATTTCATCAAGGTTCTCCGCTCCCATCTGGACGCACTCGGCCGGACTGCGCCCGACGTCTCCACACACCGATAAAACTTTTTCGTTTTTTGTTTTATTGGACCTATGCTGGTATCGACCACTGTCTTTCAGGGCAGCGGTTGAAGCGTCTCGTGCCGAGCGCGGCCTCGATTGATGCCGCGTTCAGTGCAGAGCAATTACCATTCGAATAACAGGAGTACTGTAATGAGCAATCAGCCTACGATCTTGCTGGTACATGGTTTTTGGGGCGGCGCCGCCCATTGGAGCAAGGTCATCGTTGAGCTCGCGCGGAGAGGTCACGAGTCGATTCGTGCCGTTGAATTGCCGTTGACGTCGCTCGCGGATGACGTCGAGCGAACCCGCAAGATGATCGCGCAGTGTGCCGGACCGGTTCTATTGGTCGGGCATTCGTATGGAGGAGCGGTTATCACCGAGGCGGGCAACCATGCGAATGTGGCCGGGCTCGTGTACATCGCGGCGTTTGCGCCGGACAAGGGTGAGAGTCCCGGCGCCATCACCCAGCAGCGTCTTCCGGACGCCGCGGCGAATCTCGAGCCCGACAGCGACGGCTACCTGTGGATCAAACCGGCGAAATATCACCAGAGTTTCTGCCAGGATCTGGCGGCAGACGAGGCGCTTGTCATGGCCGTGACGCAGAAGGCGCCGCTTGCCGGAACGTTCGGAGACCCAATTACTTCTGCGGCATGGGCCACGAAGCCTTCCTGGTATCAGATTTCCAGTGAAGACAGAATGATTCATCCGGAGAATCAGAAGATGATGTCCGCGCGGCTCAACGCGAGGAAGATCGTGACGCTCGGCGCAAGTCACGCGTCGCTCGCTTCGCGGCCGGTGGAAGTGGCAGCGCTGATTCACGAGGCTGCGATCGACTCGGCAGGCTAGGTCTTGCCGGCACGCGGTTCGGTCATGTGCTGAGGTCTGATCGAACCGCGCTGCACGAACGGCTATGCGCGCAGGCGCGCCGCTGCTCGCGCAGACTGAACGTCTCGCGCGAGCAGCGCCCCGATATGCGGCGTCATGATGCGCGCGACTTCCTGCATGACCGGCACCACCACGCTGTTGCCGAACTGGCGATACGCCTGCGTATCGCTCACGGGAATCACGAAGTCGTCGGGAAAGCCCATCAGACGCGCGCATTCACGCGGCGTCAGGCGGCGCGGCCGTTCGCCTTTACCTTGCGCGAGCAGAATCTCGGAGCCGTCCTTGTGATAGCGCGCCGACAGCGTGCGCGTGACGCTGGCAGGCGTGACCAGACCGAAGCCGAATCCATTGCCGGCCGCGCGATGTTTCTCCGCATAAGCCTGCAGGTAGGCCCACAGGTTCGGCGTTAGCGTGTATTTCGGCTGCACCTTGCGGCGAACGTGGTCGAAGAAACGCTCGCCGTCGTGCGGCAGCAGCGGCTCGCTGCCGTCGGTTTTGTGGAGGATCGACGCGAGGCGCGGCCCGTTCGCAGGCAAGCGCAGGTCGTCGAAAGAAAATCCTGTCTCCTCGCGGAAGCCGACAATCACAATCCGCTCGCGGTGCTGCGGCGTGAAATGCTGGCCGTCGATGACCTTATAGTGAACGTCGTATTTCAATTCGTCGCACAGTACTTCGAGAATGGTCCGCAGTGTATTGCCTTTGTCGTGCGATACGAGGTTCTTCACATTCTCGAGCAGAAACGCCGCGGGCCGTTTTGCATCGATGATGCGCGCGACGTCGTAAAAGAGCGTGCCTTGCGTCATGCATGCGAAACCGTGCGGGCGGCCAAGCGAATTTTTCTTGCTCACGCCCGCAATGCTGAAAGGCTGACACGGAAAACCGGCGAGCAGCACATCGTGCGCGGGGACGTCGTTCTCCGCGAAGGAAACGATGTCGCCGACGAACTGGTGTGTGCCGTCCCCATCGCGATGATTCTGCTGGTAGGTTTTCTTCGAAAACTCGTTCCATTCGCTCGTGAACACGCACCGGCCGCCATGCGCTTCAAAGCCGCGCCGAATGCCGCCGATGCCCGCGAACAGGTCGATGAAACGAAAATCGGGCTCGCTTGCGGCGAGCCTCGTGCGCGGCCCGGCCTGCAGCATTTCGCGCAAAGCCGCTTCCGCAATGCGGGGACAACGCTGATCGGTTTTCCAGCGGCGAATGGTGCGAACGTTTTTTCCGCAGCGCGCCGCGATTTCCGTCTGGCTATACACCTGCAACGCTTGTGTGAGCAGGTCCTGCCGTGTGGCCAGAGTCATGTCGCGGGTCATATTGCTGTTTCGCTGGGAATTTTGGCGGACATTTTGACCGTTCGATAACCGCCTGTCCAGGAATTTTGGGGCGCAATGCGGCCCACTTGCAGGCTCAGCCGCGAAATGCGCTTGTCACAGTTGGATGTGTACGCTTGCGCCGTGACGCGAAGTCCCTGCGTTGCGACGTGTTGGGGCCGCGGCGTGGTTCGCGGCCGTTTTTTAGGCACAAAGGTCCGCGAAGAGCGCGTTTCGGGCTCGCGCGGCGCGGTCCTCGGCAAAGCCCGTAGCGGTGTGTCAGGCCGGGTGGCCGGCGCCGGTTTCGTGCGTGGGCGGAAAGAGCGCGGCTGTGGCGGGCGCCAGTTCGTCCCACGGGACGGGCGGTTCGGCTTCGAACTGGTCGAGCTGCAGGAGAAGACTGTCGACCGCGCACAGCTGCGGGTGCGTCAGATTGCCCATGTCGAGCAGCCTATTGAGGCGCTCGCGCCAGTAGGACGGCGGCAGGATGGGGCCGGCAAGGTCGCCTTGCAGGGACAGCCGCATGGCACGCGCGATGTGCGTGATGTCGCCGTCGATCAAAGCCGCTTTCGATGATGCGGACTGGGTGATGGGTGTGCGGTCCATGGCTCCTCCATGGCCGCTATAACGGCGGGCTGGAGGGGAACTTTAGGGTTCCGGTGAAAGATTTTTCTGGCCGTTTTTCATCTGATGAGATGTCGGGCATGCGCGTTGCTCGAAGCGGGCACTGGCGCAATCTCGCGTCGGCATTCCTTTTTAAAGCGGAGTCGAAGATGAACAAGGACCAGGTAAAAGGCGTGGGTGAACAGGTGAAGGGGAAGATCAACGAAGCCGTGGGCAAAGCCACCGACAACCCCGGCAAGGAACTGAAGGGCGATCTCCAGCAGGGCGCGGGCAAGGTGCAGAAGAGCTACGGCGACGCGAAGGAAGACGCCAAGGACGAGGCGAAACGCAATAACCCGTAATGCGTGTGATGGGTCTTCACGGAAAGGCGCCTCGTGCGCCTTTTCCTTTTTGCGGCCTTTGTCCACTGCATGCGCGGCCTGGGAGTAACCCGGCTTTGGCGCGTCGAATGTGTCGCGCGCACCGCGGCGCCTTTAGACTCAATACACCCTACATGGAGACCGCGCCAATGACACCGGAAAAAGTGCTTTCGATGTTTGAACGACAGTATCTGGAGGGCAGAGCGCCCGTCGACATCGAGGAAACCTGCGCGAATTTTGCGGCGTGGCTCGCCTCGGCGTGGGAGCAGCTGGAGGCCGGGCAGCGCACGCAGCTCGTGACCGTGGGCGCCGCGTTGTGGCGCGAGGGGTATAACGTGCGGGCGGGCGGCGCGACGAAGGATTTGTGGTGAACCTCGCCTGAGGCGCGGACCTGCCGGCTCGCGCACGCGTTGCGCCGAGTCGGTTTATATTGAGCGGTCCGCATCGGGACGAGCCGCGCCGGCGAGCCGGCTGCGCTCGTTGTCCCGATGTTTTTTCGTCTGCCATTCCGCACAGGGCTACCTCATCACATGACAGATCTGTCCGCCTTTCCGATTACGAAAAAATGGCCTGCCGAGCATCCCGAGCGCCTTCAGCTTTACTCGCTGCCCACGCCGAACGGCGTGAAAGTGTCGATCATGCTCGAAGAAACCGGCTTGCCTTACGAGCCGCATCTGGTGCGTTTCGACACCAACGACCAGATGACGCCGGAGTTCATGTCGCTGAATCCGAACAACAAGATTCCGGCGATCATCGATCCGAACGGCCCTGACGGCAAGCCTTTGCCGCTCTTCGAATCCGGCGCGATCCTGATCTATCTCGCGGACAAGACCGGGCAGCTGATTCCGCAGGACGCCGCCGGCCGCTACGAGGCCATCCAATGGGTGATGTTCCAGATGGGCGGCATCGGCCCGATGTTCGGCCAGGTCGGCTTTTTCCACAAATTCGCGGGCAAGGAGTATGAAGACAAGCGCCCGCGCGATCGCTATGTGGCCGAATCGAGGCGTTTGCTCGGTGTGCTCGAACAGCGTCTGGAAGGACGCGAGTGGATTCTCGGCGATCAGTACTCGATTGCCGATATCGCGACGTTTCCGTGGGTGCGCAATCTGATCGGTTTCTATGAAGCGGGCGAACTGGTGCGCATCGAGGACTTTCCGAACGTGAGGCGCGTGCTGGCGGCGTTCGCCGCGCGGCCGGCGGTGATCCGCGGCCTGGATAGTCCGAAGCGGGGATAGTCGCGAGCGGGCGCGACGGCGCCGCGGCATGCCGGGCCCGCCGTCCGTGCTACGATTTTCCGCGACGAAGCGCCCGCCGGTCGGCCGGCGCACGCGACGAGAAGTGAGTTTTTACGATGCCCATCAACTATTTGCGCGGCTTCACCGCCCCCGAACGGACGGACGCGACCAATCGGCGTCTCGGCCGGTCTTTGGCATTCGTGGCGGGTGCGGCCAACGCGGGCGGTTTTCTCGCCGTCGGCCAGTACACGTCGCACATGTCCGGCATCGTGTCGTCGCTCGCGGACAATGCGGTGCTCGGCGACGTGAGCCTCTTCTTTGCGGGGCTGAGTTCGCTGCTTTCATTCGTGATGGGCGCGGCGGCATCGGCGATTCTGATCAACTGGGGCCGTCGACGGGAGCTGCGCAGCGTCTACGCCACGCCGCTTGCCATCGAAGCGGTGCTCCTGCTTTGTTTCGGATTGGTCGGGGCGAATCTCGAGCAGCATCGCGTGCTCTTTGTGCCGGTGACGGTCTGTATTCTTTGCTTCGTCATGGGCCTGCAGAACGCGATGATTACGAAGCTCTCGCGCGCGGAAATTCGCACCACGCATGTAACCGGCCTCGTCACGGATGTGGGCATCGAACTCGGCAAAATGGTCTATTGGAACGCACGGCCGGCTGCAGGTCAGGAACTGGTGCAGGCGGACCGGGAGAAACTGGTTCTGCTGGGATCGCTGCTGCTTTCGTTTGTCGCGGGCGGCCTCGCGGGCGCCGTCGGATTCAAGCATCTGGGCTTTGTGTCGACGGTGCCGCTCGCAATTGTCCTGCTGACGCTGGCGGCTGTGCCGCTGGTGGACGATATGCGGGGGGAGCGGGGGTAGGGCGGTAGCTGCCGGAGCGTGCGCCGCAACGACGAGATTGCGTCGGCGCGGTGGAAGTGGGGTGGTCCCCCTGGCAGGAATCGAACCTGCATCTAGCGCTTAGGAGGCACTTGTTCTATCCATTGAACTACAGGGAGCGGATAGCGATAAACGGGGCGGACCGGACCCCTGATCTCGAACCGCCGCGCTCGACTCTCGCGGCAGCCGCTCGCGCATTCGGCGACGCGAGCGAGGGCCAGAGTATAGCAAAAACGTGGGAAACGGCGCCACGCTCCCGCATGGCCCAGCTTGCGCCGAGAACGCCTCAAAACCGCGTCGAATAAGCAACACCTACGGTCTGCCCCCGCGCCGAGCGGCTATACATGATCGCCCAGTTGCCGAGCAGCGCGCCCGTGAGCGCGCCGGCGACGTCCGCGGCCAGGTCCTTGTAGGAAAAGCCGCTGCTGCGACAGGTGCCGTCGATCCCTTCCTTGATGAGCCCGGGAATCGTCCCGATCAGCGTCCCGTAAATCACGGGATGCGCCGTGTCCCGCGTCAGATACGCGCCAAGCGCGCCGAACGGCGCCGACACCGCGAAGTGCTCGAGCTTGTCGGTATGAAGCCAGCCGTCCGATGTCTGCAGGCGGTACCCGCCGCGCCCACCGCCGCAGTCAATGTCAGCGTGTGCCGCTGCGCTTGCTGCCAGCATCAGCGCAACACAGATGCCGTGTCTCCATGTCGTCCACATGTTGTTTTCCCCCTTGGTTTATGTTTTTTATGGAGACGCTTGCGGACCGGTATCCGCGCCAATGCGTCGCCATGGCTCTACGTTTTACGCAGGCGACGTGAGTGCGGATGTGCGCTGAAAGACTAACCTTCCGCCATCTGTGAGGGCTGCGCCACACAGGCGAAGCGCCGGCCGGCGTAGGCCTGTGCGCGGCGCAAGGACGAGCGAGGACGAAAAGGACGGGGGAAGAGAAGACGCGAAAGACAGACGCGCGTCTTTAGGCGAACATCAAAGGACGACGAGAGCGATGCGCAAGGACTCCATTCGACGATTGCGCGCCCAAAAAGCAAGCGGCCCGGCAGGCATGACCTGCTGGGCCGCGCACACTACTCGCGTGATGTCGCTTCGGCTAAACGGTGCGGTGTCCCGAACCGCGCAGCGACAGCACACTCAGAATTCGACCACCGCGAACTCGGCCTTGCCGACGTCGCACAGCGGGCAGCGCCAGTCGTCGGGAATCGCGGCAAAGCGGGTGCCGGGCGCGATGCCTTCGTCGGGCAGGCCTTCCTCTTCGTTGTAGATCCAGCCGCAAATCAGGCAAACCCAGCTCTTGTAGTCAGTCACATCCATTACTTCGCTCACGACGCAGTCTTCTCTCTTCAATGCAATGATCCGCTCGGTCTGCCCCTTTTTGGGGCGCGGCGGCGACCCGCAATATTACCGGAATTTGTCAAATGCATCGGCGATCCGGTTTGATGCTCGTCGAGGCGCGAAGCTCCGGCTGTGTCATGCACTGCGTGTATTCTGCTGACTCACGGCGGCTTTGCGTTGGTGTGGCTCGCGCATGTCTCGATCGAGTGTGGCTCGTGTACGGCTCGTGTTTCTAACCAGGAGAAGACGATGTTGAAAACGAAATGGTTCAGCGGCAAATTGAGCGGCGCGGCGCTGGCCGGATTACTGACGGCGTCCGGTGCGGCGCAGGCGGCAAGCGTGTCCTTCGTGCAGCCGACAGACGGCGCGACCGTCAGCAACCCGGTCCACGTGGTCTTTGCTCTCGACGGCATGAAAGTCGCCCCGGCCGGCACGACGACGGACGGCACGGGCCATCATCATCTGCTGGTGGACGGCAAGCCGCTCGCGAAAGGCGAGGTGATTCCTGCCAACGATAAATCGCTGCACTTCGGCAAGGGCCAGACGGAAACCGATCTGACGCTGCCGCCCGGCGACCATACGCTGACGCTGCAATTCGGCGACGGCGCACACCGCTCCTATGGTCCCGAACTGAGCAAGACGATCACCGTGCATGTGAGATAAGCGCGGGTCGGCTCATGGTTTGCCGGGCGCTGACCCATAGCGCCCCGGCGGCGCCCGGAGTTCCCGAGAGCTGCCCGGCCGCGAGCGGCGGCGTTCGCGAGTTCCCGACAGAGTCCCGGCGGCCCGCTGGCGGCGACCGACAGCTGCCCCGCCGCGACCCGCGGCCACCGGCGGCGCCTTCAATGCCCGCGCCCGTCGCGACCGCCCCGCAGCGTGTTTCTTACGGCCCTCTGCGCCGGCCATCTCGAGCGCGGCCGTTCGTCCTATATCTTCAGGCATACAGGCAGCGGCCCTTGCGCCCGGTACAATGAGCAGTTCCGAGTCATCGCTGTCTTCGCCAATTTCCCATGTCGCTTTACACCATTACCGGAGCCCAGCTGGCGTTCGGTCACGTCGCGTTGCTCGATCACGCGGACTTTTCTCTCGAAGCGGGCGAGCGGGTCGGGCTGATCGGCCGCAATGGCGCCGGCAAGTCGTCGCTGCTGAAAATCGTCGCTGATCTTGCCAGGCCCGACGACGGCCTCGTCACGCGCCAGCAGAATCTGACCACGGTGTACGTGCCGCAGGAACCCGAGTTCGATGCGGACGACACCGTGTTCGACGCCGTCGCGGCCGGCCTCACGCACGCCCGCGCGCTGCTCGACGAATACGACGTGGTCGCCAACCAGCTCGCGGACGAGCCCGAAGGCGCGCAGCACGACGCATTGATGGCGCGCATGAACACGCTGCAGTCGTCGCTGGACGCGGCCAACGCCTGGAACTGGAGCACGCGTGTCGCCACCACGCTGCAGCAGATCGGCCTGAATGGCGAGGCGCGCGTGGGTTCGCTCTCGGGCGGCATGCAAAAGCGCGTGGCGCTCGCCCGCGCGCTCGTCGTGCAGCCCGACGTGCTGCTGCTCGACGAACCGACCAATCACCTCGATTTCGACGGCATCCGCTGGCTCGAAGAACTGCTCGTGTCGCAGCGCGCGGCACTCCTGTTCATCACGCACGACCGCGCGTTTCTCGACCGTGTCGCCACCCGCATCGTCGAGCTGGATCGCGGGCGTCTGTTGTCCTATCCGGGCAACTTTTCGGCTTATCAGACGCGCAAGGCGCAGCAACTGGAGATCGAGCGCGTCGAAAACGAGAAGGCCGACAAGCTGCTTGCCCAGGAAGAAGTGTGGATCCGCAAAGGCGTCGAGGCGCGCCGCACGCGCAGCGTCGGCCGGATTGCGCGGCTCGTGGAAATGCGCAAGCAGCGCGCCGAGCGCCGCAACGTGCAGGGCAACGTCAAGCTGGACGTCGGTCAGGGCGAGAAGTCGGGCAAGATCGTCGCGGAATTGACGGATGTCACGAAGCGCTACGGTTCACGCACGGTGATCGACCGCTTCACTGCCACCGTCATGCGCGGCGACAAGATCGGTTTTGTCGGCCCGAACGGCGCGGGCAAGACCACGCTGCTGAAAATCATCCTCGGCGAACTGAAGCCCGACGAAGGCACGGTGCGCGTCGGCACCAATCTGCAGGTCGCGTATTTCGACCAGATGCGCGCGCAACTGGACCTGGAAAAAAGTCTCGCCGATACCATCAGCCCCGGCAGCGAGTGGGTCGAGGTCAACGGGCAGAGAAAGCACGTCATGAGCTATCTCGGCGACTTCCTGTTCGCGCCGGAGCGCGCGCGTTCGCCGGTCAAGTCGCTGTCGGGCGGCGAGCGCAACCGTCTGCTGCTGGCGCGCCTTTTCGCGCGGCCGGCCAACGTGCTGGTGCTCGACGAACCGACCAACGACCTCGACATTCCCACGCTGGAACTGCTCGAGGAACTGCTCACCGACTACGACGGCACCGTGCTGCTCGTGAGCCACGACCGCGCGTTTCTGGATAACGTGGCGACGTCGGTGATCGCGTCCGAAGGCGGGGGCAAATGGCGCGAGTATGTCGGCGGCTTCACCGACTGGCAGGTGCAAAGCGAGCGCTCGCAACAGCTCGCGCAGGAAGCGCTGAAAGACGCAAACAAGGACGCGGCAAAAGAAGCAACGAAGGACGCCACGAAAGAGGCCACTAAAGTCACACCGGCCAAAGACACTTCATCCGCCCGCAATCCGCAGCGCGCCGCGAAGCTCTCCTTCAAGGAACAGCGTGAACTCGATGCGTTGCCGGAAAAAATCGCCGCGCTCGAGGCGGAGCAGAGAACCATCGGCGCACAGCTTGAAGAAGGCTCCATATTCGCGAAGGACCCGCAGGAAGGCGCGCGTCTTTCCGAACGCTATGCCGCGATCGACGAGGAACTGCTGCTCGCGCTCGAACGCTGGGACGAACTCGAAAACCGCCGCAAATGACGCGACGAACGCGGGCGTGCTGCGCCGCCGGCGCGCCCGCTCGCGCAAGCGCGAAGCCTTGCCCGGACGGCCACTCGCGTGCGCTGTCAATTGCCGCCAGGTTCGAAATCAGTAAAATACCCCGCGAAAAGGGCTTCCCGGCATTTTCACCGGCCGCGCCGCTGCCTCGTCAGGGGGCGGTAGCGGGCCGGCAGCCGGTCCGGATGCCGCACCGAACATGACAATGCGCACGAAAGCCGGCGCGGCCACCGCACCGCAATCGCGTGGCATCGCGTGACAATCGCGTGACGATCGAGCGGCTAACAACCGGAAGCCGTGCAGCAAAACAGCCTGCCCGCCCCGCGGGCACCCCACCTAACCACATTGTTTCGTTTCGCTTTTTTTGAAAACTCAACGCATTGTCCACGGACTTATGAACAGGACCTGTGGACAACGATGAACCGACGCACCCGAGTCAACCATGTCTACGAAAAAGCCAAACGCCGCGTATAGCGAAGCGTCGATCAAGGTGTTGAAGGGTCTCGAGCCGGTCAAGCAACGGCCCGGCATGTACACCCGCACCGAGAATCCGCTGCACATCATTCAGGAAGTTATCGACAACGCGTCGGACGAAGCCCTCGGCGGCTACGGCCGGCAAATCACGGTCACGCTGCACGCGGATCATTCAGTGTCGGTCGAAGACGACGGCCGCGGCATTCCCTTCGGCCTGCATCCGGAAGAAGGCGTGCCGGTCGTCGAAATCGTCTTCACGCGCCTGCACGCGGGCGGCAAATTCGACAAGGCCGCCGGCGGCGCGTACACGTTCTCCGGTGGTTTGCACGGCGTCGGCGTGTCGGTCACCAATGCGCTCTCCACGCGCCTCGACGTCACCGTGTGGCGCGACGGCAAGGTTGCCGCGTTGAGTTTTGCGCACGGCGACGTGGCGAAGCCGCTCGAAGTCCGCGCCGCGGCGAAAGGCGAAAAGAAATCCGGCACACGCGTGACCGCGTGGGCGGATCCGAAGTACTTCGATTCGCCGAATCTGCCGCTCGGCGAACTGCAACGTCTGCTGCGCTCGAAAGCGGTGCTGCTGCCGGGCGTGGAAGTCACGCTTGTCAACGAAAAGACCGGCGAACAGCACAGCTGGAAATATGAAGACGGCTTGCGCGGTTACCTGCTCGAAGGCATGAACGGCAGCGATCTGCTGATTCCGCTCTTCGAAGGCGAGCGTTATGCCGAAAACTCGCGCGCGAGCGAAGAGACGTTCGCGGAAGGCGAGGGCGCGGCGTGGGTCGTCGCGTGGAGCGAGGAAGGCCCGCTCACGCGCGAGTCGTACGTCAATCTGATTCCGACGCCCGCGGGCGGCACGCACGAATCGGGCTTGCGCGAAGGGCTTTATCAGGCGGTGAAGAGCTTTGTCGAGCTGCACAACCTGCAGCCGAAGGGCGTGAAGCTGCTCGCGGAAGACGTGTTCGCGCGCGTGTCGTTCGTGCTGTCGGCGAAGGTGTTGGACCCGCAGTTTCAAGGGCAGATCAAGGAGCGCCTGAATAGCCGCGACGCGGTCAAACTGGTCGCTTCGTTCGCGCGGCCGGCGCTCGAGCTGTGGCTCAACCAGCACGTCGAGCACGGCAAGAAGCTCGCGGACCTCGTCATCAAGCAGGCACAGGCGCGCACACGCGCCGGCCAGAAGGTCGAGAAGCGCAAGAGCTCGGGCGTCGCGGTGTTGCCGGGCAAGCTGACCGATTGCGAATCGACGGATATCGGGCGCAACGAGTTATTCCTCGTCGAGGGCGACTCCGCGGGCGGTTCCGCGAAAATGGGCCGCGACAAGGAATATCAGGCCATTCTGCCGCTGCGGGGCAAGGTGCTGAACACGTGGGAAACCGAGCGCGACCGTCTCTTTGCCAATAACGAGGTGCACGACATTTCGGTGGCGATCGGCGTCGATCCGCATAGTCCGGACGACAAGGTGGATCTTTCCAACCTGCGCTACGGCAAGATCTGCATTCTGTCGGACGCGGACGTGGACGGCTCGCACATTCAGGTGCTGCTGCTCACGCTGTTCTTCAAGCACTTCCCGCAGTTGATCGAGCGCGGTCACGTGTGCGTCGCGCGTCCCCCGCTCTTTCGCGTCGACGCACCCGCGCGCGGCAAGAAGCCGGCGCAGAAGCTATATGCGCTCGACGAAGGCGAACTCGAAGCGATCCTCGACAAGCTGCGCAAGGACGGCGTGCGCGAGACGCAATGGTCGATCAGCCGCTTTAAAGGCCTCGGCGAAATGAGCGCCGAGCAACTCTGGGATACGACGATGAACCCGGATACGCGGCGTCTCACGCCGGTCGCGCTCGGCGAGCTCGACTACGACACCACGGTCGCGCGCATGACCATGCTGATGGGCAAGGGCGAAGCGGCGTCGCGGCGCAGCTGGCTCGAAGAAAAGGGCAACGAGGTCGAAGCGGACATTTGAGCGGCATAAGCGCTCCCGCACGACACTTCACGCCAAACACGATACGGATTCCAGATGGACGACGATAACACTCTCGACCTTTTCACCGAGCCGCCGCCGCCCGAAGGCGACTTCCTCACGCTCGGCAATTACGCGGAAGGGGCCTATCTTCAGTACGCAGTCAGCGTGGTGAAGGGGCGCGCGCTGCCCGACGTCTGCGACGGGCAGAAGCCCGTGCAGCGGCGCATCCTCTACGCCATGAACGAGCTGGGCCTCAGCGACAACGCCAAGCCGGTCAAATCGGCGCGCGTGGTGGGCGACGTGATCGGTAAGTATCATCCGCACGGCGATCAGTCGGCGTACGACGCGCTCGTGCGTCTCGCGCAAGACTTTGCGATGCGCTATCCGCTCATCGACGGGCAGGGCAATTTCGGCTCGCGCGACGGCGACGGCGCCGCGGCCATGCGATACACCGAAGCGCGCCTCACGCCGATCTCGAAGCTGCTGCTCGACGAAATCGATCAGGGCACGGTCGATTTCATGCCCAACTACGACGGCGTCGAACAGGAGCCGCGCCAACTGCCCGCGCGCCTGCCGTTCCTGCTGCTGAACGGCGCGTCGGGCATTGCCGTGGGCCTCGCCACGGAGATTCCGTCGCACAATCTGCGCGAAGTGGCGGCTGCCACGGTCGCGATGATCCGCAATCCGAAGATCGCGCATGCGGACCTGATGCAGCACATGCCGGGGCCCGACTTCCCCGGCGGCGGCCAGATCATTTCGAGCGAAGCGGAAATCGCGGCGGCGTATGAGAGCGGCCGCGGCAGCCTGAAGGTGCGCGCCCGCTGGAAGATCGAGGACCTCGCGCGCGGCCAGTGGCAACTGGTGATCACCGAATTGCCGCCGAACACGGCGGCCCAGAAGGTGCTCGAAGAGATCGAGGAGCAGACCAACCCGAAGATCAAGCTCGGCAAGAAGGCGCTCACGCCCGAGCAGTTGCAGGCAAAGCAAACCATGCTGAGCCTGCTCGACGCAGTGCGCGACGAGTCCGGCAAGGACGCGCCGGTGCGCCTCGTGTTCGAGCCGAAGTCGAGCCGCATCGATCAGACGGAGTTCGTCAACACGCTGCTTGCGCATACGAGTCTGGAGTCGAACGCATCGCTGAATCTGGTGATGGTGGGCGGCGACGGCCGGCCACGCCAGAAGGGCTTGAGCGAAATCCTGCACGAGTGGATCGCGTTCCGCTTTGCCACGGTCACGCGCCGTACGCGTCACCGGTTGACGAAGGTGGACGACCGGATCCACATCCTCGAAGGCCGGATGATCGTCTATCTGAACATCGACGAGGTGATCCGCATCATTCGCGAGTCCGACGAACCGAAGGTCGCGCTGATGGCCGCGTTCGGGCTGTCGGACCGGCAGGCCGACGACATCCTCGAAATCCGGCTGCGGCAGTTGGCGCGGCTCGAAAAGATCAAGATCGAGAAGGAACTCGCGGATCTGCGCGACGAGAAGGCGAAGCTCGAGGAACTGCTCGCGAGCGAATCCGCGATGAAGCGTCTGCTCATCAAGGAAATCGAAGCCGACGCCAAGCAATACGGCGACGAGCGCCGCACGCTCATCCAGCAGGAAAAGCGCGCCACGTATGAGGCGCGCGTGATCGACGAACCGGTTACGGTCGTGGTCTCGCAAAAGGGGTGGGTGCGCGCGCTGAAGGGCCACGGTCTCGACACGGCCGGCTTCACGTTCAAGGCCGGCGACGGTCTGTACGCCGCGTTCCAGTGCCGCACGCCGGATACGCTCATCGCGTGGGGCAGCAACGGGCGTGTCTATTCGGTCGCGGTGGCGTCGCTGCCGGGCGGCCGCGGCGACGGCGTGCCGGTCACGTCGCTGATCGAACTGGAGTCGGGCAGCCATCTGATGCACTACTACGCGGCTGCCGCGGACCAGGCCCTGCTGCTCGCGTCGAGCAACGGCTTTGGTTTCATCGCGAAGGTCGGCGACATGGTGAGCCGCGTGAAAGCGGGCAAGTCGTTCATGACGATCGACGCGGGCGCCGCGCCGCTCGCGCCCATGCCGATGCTGCCGGACGCGAGCCAGGTGGCGTGTCTGTCGTCCACGGGGCGCCTGCTCGTGTTCGGCATCGACGAAATGAAGACGCTGTCGGGCGGCGGACGCGGCGTCACGCTGATGGCGCTCGACGACAAGGAAACGCTGGTGCAGGCGCTCGCCATCAACGGGGCGGGTGTCATGCTGATCGGCGCGCGTCGCGGCGGCAGGCTGGACGAGGAAAAGCTGAGCGGCGCCGCGCTCGCCGCGCACGTCGGCAAGCGGGCGCGCAAGGGCCGTGCGCCGGAGAGCAAGTTGAAGCTCGAAGGCATGCGTCCAGCGCTCGCCGGCTGACGAAGATTGATGTTGAAAACGGCCGGCGTCTGCTAGCATGCGAGGCGCTGGCCGTGCGCAGTAATGGCAGTAACAGTCGTCGCAGGCGGGGCAAGATGCGGCAAATCCGGGGGCAGCGTCATGGTGTCGCGTGGAAGTGCCGGGTGACGGCACTTCGTCGAGACAGCCGGCGCGCTGCAATAACAACAAGAAAAACGACAGAAGCCATGAGCGTTCTGGAACTGCACACAGGGCGTGCGGTCGAACGCGCTCAATAGCCGCTCGTCACAGCGTTGGCGTAGGCGGCGCGGCATCGTCGGAGAGGAAAACACAACATGAACAAGGCTATCGAACTCGCGCTCTTTCTACATCTGCTCGCAGTCGCGGTGTGGGTGGGCGGGATGGTCTTCGCGCATTTCTGCTTGCGCCCGGCAATGGCCGATCTCTCGCCGCAATTGCGTCTGCCTTTGTGGGAATCGGTGTTCGGCCGCTTCTTCAATTGGGTCGCGGCTTCGGTGCTCGTCATTCTGCTGACCGGCGGCTTCCTGCTCATGCAGTTCGGAGGCGGTCACGCCACGTGGCCGTTGCATGCCATGGCCGGTCTCGGCATCGTCATGATGCTGATTTTTGGGCATATCCGTTTTGCCGTTTTTCCACGTATTCGCCGCGCCGTGCAAGCGCAGAAATGGCCTGACGGCGCGCAGGCGGTCGGCACGATCCGGCGCCTCGTGCTGGTCAACATCGTGTTGGGCGTGGTGACGGTGGGCGTCGCCGTGCTGTCGCGCGGATTCTGACGGCGCGCGTCAAGCGACTGCGGCGGTGCCGCGCATCGCGTGAGCCGCCGGAGCGTTGCGAGCCAGCGCATGATCCGCTCGAGCGCCGCCGAAGAGCGCATCGCTCGCCAAAGCGTCGCTCACCCGGGACGCTAGCCCCACGCCCCATACGCAAGCCACAGCCCGCACACCACCGCCACCGTGCCGTACACCGCGTAGACCGGCAGTTTGAGCTTGCCGAAGCCTATCGCTGAAAAGAACGCGGTGAGCAGATAGACCGGCTGCAGCGGCACGCGTCCGGCGATACGCAGCACGGCCACCGCGAGGAACGCGGTCGTGACGGCGCGCAGAATCCGCATGCCGTGCTCGAAGCGCGGGTTCATCTTCAACTGATGCAGATGGCGCTGCGCAAGCACGACGAGGCAGCCCGACGGCACGAACAGCGCGAGCGTGGCGAAGACCGCGCCCGCCCAGCCGTCGACGAGATAGCCGAAGAACGGCACCACATTCAGCAGCGGTCCGGGCGAGATCGGCGACAACGAAAAAGCCAGCGTGAAGTCGTTCTCCGAGATGCCGATCGTCGGCGTGACGAACAAGGTCTTGAGCACCGGCAAGGCGGAAAAGCCGCCGCCGAAGAGCGTCATGCCCGCGCCCGCGAGCCGCGGCCACAGCAGCGCAAGATCGAAGCGATGCGGCAGCGGCAGCGCGAACAACAGCACGAACGCGCACAGCATGCCGAGTATCTGCCAGTCGCCGCGCGCAAACGACACCGCGAAGCGCGTGCTGCGCACCGGACTGATCGCCCAGCCGGTGCCGAAGGCCGCGCTCAGCATCAGCACATAAGCGGCGGGGCTATGCGCAAAGAAGAGCGCGAAGCAGCCGACCACCGCCGCGGTCCATTCGAGCTTGCCGCGCACGAGCGCGCGCGTCTGCTTATACCAGGTGATGCCGATCAACGTGGCGAGCACCACGCTGAAGTGGTTCAGCAAGGTTTGCGACGCGGCGGCGCGCACGAGCGGCGTCCGGTAGAAGATCGCGAAGAGCGTCATCAGCATGAAGAAGGGCAGCACGCTCGCCAGGCCCGCGACCCATGCGCCGGCGCGTCCGCGCAGCGCGTGTCCGAGTTGCACGGCGACGTTGCAGCCCACCGGTCCCGGCACCATCCACGCGAGCGCTATGAGATCGGAAAACGCGACGCGCGACAGCCGCTCCTCGCGCTCGACATAGTGATTTTCGAGCTGCGCCATCAGCGCGAGGCCGCCCCAGGACAATGCCGACAGGCCGAACACGACCTTGAACAGCGTCCATAGCGGTTCCCGCTCCCCTCGTCTTGCAGCATCGTGGCTTGTTATCGTCTGCATGGCGCCACGGGCGCGCGGTGTGCGCGCCCGTCCTGTGGATCCTGTGATGTTGCGCGCGGCCGTCCGGTCCGACGGCGTCGCGCGAGAACGCAATACAGCGAGAATGTAGCCGGTTTTAGGCGCCGGCGGTATGGAGGCACGAAGGGCCGGCGCCGCAGCGTTGGGGCGAAGCCCACAGCCGGCGCCTCGGGCGTGCACTGTCTAACCGTTCGTGCTGGTGCTCGTGCTGTTGGCTTCCTGGATTGGGCGCCGGCCGTTCATGCCGCACACGCCGAAACGTTCGAGCAGCGCCGGAATCGCGTCGACGGGAACGGGGCGCGAAAAGAGAAACCCCTGCGCCTCGATGTGGCCGAGCGCGGCGAGCCACGCAATCTGCTCCTCCGTCTCCGTTCCTTCGACCACCACCGTGAGCCCGAGCGAGCGCGCCAGATTGACGATCGCGGTCACCATCACGCAGACGCTGCGGTCGCCCGGAATGGCCTGGACGAAGGAGCGGTCCACTTTCAGTGTGTCGACCGAGAACCGGTTGAGATACGACAGCGACGAATAACCGGTGCCGAAGTCGTCGAGCGCGATCCGCACGCCGAGGCGCTTGAGCGCGAAGATCTTTTCGGAGACGAGTTCCGGATACTCCATCATCGCCGTTTCGGTGATTTCGAGTTCCAGGCGGCGCGCGGAAATGCCGCTTTCCTCGATGGCGTGCGACACCGTTTCGTACAGATCGCCGCGCCAGAACTGCACGGCCGAAATGTTCACCGCAAGCGACAACGTGTCGTAGCCTTGCTGCTGCCACAGCGCGAGTTGGCGGCACGCGGTCTCGATCACGAAGTCGCCGATCGGCACGATGAGCCCTGTCGACTCCGCAACCGGAATGAATTCGTTGGCCGGAATCAGACCGTGCTGCGGATGATTCCAGCGCACCAGCGCCTCGAAACCGGTAATGCAGCGGCGCGTCAGGTCGATCTTCGGCTGATAGGCGAGAAAGAGCTGCCCTTCGGCGAGCGCGACGCGCAGCTGCTGCTCCCACTTCATCAGGTGGTCCGCGCGATGCGACAGTTGCGGCGAATAGAACTGGTAGCAGTTCTTGCCCGCGTCTTTCGCGCTGTACATGGCGAGGTCGGCCTTTTTCAGCAGGTCGATTTCGCTTTCGTTGGCGACCGAGTAAAGCGCAATGCCGATGCTCGCATGCAGCACGAACGAACTGCCGCGCACTTCGAACGGTTTCGAGAAGGCTTCCGCGGCGGCCTCGGCGAGCGCCACCGCGCGCTTCTCGACGTCGTCGCCCTTGATGACGACCACGAACTCGTCGCCGCCGATACGGCTCAGCGTGCCACCTTCCGCTACCGCGGTGGCGAGCCGCGAGGCCGTCATTTGCAGCACGATGTCGCCGGCGTTGTGACCGAGCGTGTCGTTGACCGTCTTGAAGTTGTCGAGGTCGATGAACAGGATCGCGAGGTGGCCCAGGTTGGCCGGCTGCGCGACTTCCTGACGCAGCGTGCGCAAGGTGGCGTAGCGATTGCGCAAGCCGGTCAGCAGATCGTATTCGACGAGGTGCGTCATTTCGCGCTCGCGGCCGAGCAGCTTGCCGATCAGGCCGGTCGCCACCGCGAAGAAGCTCAGCATGGCGAGCGAGATGAAACCCGCCATCAGCAGATAGACGTTGCGCGTGTGGTTGTAGTCCGCGAATTCTTCCGCCTGCGACAAACCCACGAGCACGCCCAGCGGATAACCGTCGATATGCCGGTACGAGACGATGCGCGTGACGTTGTCGATCGAATCGACATAGGTGCCCGAAACGTGCTCCGACGTCGGATAGGAGCCGCTTGCGGAAAAGGTGCCCGTTGCGTTCACGACATTGCCCGTGCGCCGCGCGAGCACCGTGCCGTTGTCCGAGATCACGGCAATCACGCCTTCGCGGCCGATTGCCGCGTTGTTGTAGAAGTCGCTCGTGAAATAGCTCGGGTCTTCGGACACCACCACGACGCCTGCAAACGAGCCGTCCGGATGATTGAGACGGCGCGTCATCTGCAGCGTCCAGTGACCCGACACGCGGCCGAGCACCGGCTTGCTGATGTACAGCTGATCGTCGTTTTCGTGCTCGTGGACCTTGAAGTGCTCGCGGTCCGACAGATCGATGTGCTTTGGATTGAGCTCGGCCGTGTTGGCGATCAGCTTGCCGTGCTCGTCGATCAACGACACCTGCACGAGCGTCTCGCTTTGCACGACGCCTTTTTCGACCGTGCTGGACAGGTCGAAATGCCCCGGCGTTTTCTCGAACTCGTATTTGACGAAGCGGGTGATCTGATCGACCTGGTGAATCGCCTTGATCGTATGCTGTTCGAGCGCCGCTGAGAGAATGGCGGCAGATGCCATGGCTTCGCGGTAGGTGGCCTCTTTTTCGACCGAAAGACGCGCGAAGATGACCGTCCAAAGCAGGATCAGCACAAGTACGCCGAGCGCGGGAATGGCGAGCAACGCGCGCCGTCGCGACGCGGCGGGATCCCGGCGGCCTGGAGCTTCGCGCTGATCGGAGAAGCGGGGTTTGCTCATCAGGCGGCCCGTACCCAGCTGCCGGCCGGTTGCGAACACGCGAGCGTCGACTGCGCTGTTTTCATGGGTGGCTGCATGGAGTTGCCGGAACTGCTGCGCAAGAAGAAGGGGCGTGGCTGGGCGCCTGATCGTTCGCACTGGGTCGGGTACGTTTCGATATTACTTAATGCCACTAGATTAAGGAAGGGTCCGGGCATCGGGTATACACGGGCGCTGTCTGCGGGCTTCCGCACACTGTTTTGCAGCCTGTTTTCAGGGCTTTTTGACGCTCCCTGCACAAGTGTGCCGCGAACTTCGCCGCAAAGTCCGGCGCCTGCACTGTCAGGCGGCGAACCGGCGCATACAGGCGATCGCGCGCGGGCGGTCGTGAGGTTCGGATGGTCCATCGAAATTCGGCGTTCCGGCATGGCGGCTTATGCGTGCGTGGCCTTCGTCAGGCAGGATTCGTTATGCAAGTTGCATCGCGCGAGCGTCGCAAGCGGCGTTTTGTGGCTAAACGTGGTTAAGCGTGGCTAAATGAGGCAAGTCGCGTGCTGCTTATCGTGACGGCTTTGCTATTGCTTCGTCAGGCTGGGCATCAAGCAAGCAAACGACGGGCCGGTCACGGCATCCGGAACGTACCGTCGACGACCGTCACCGACGACCCGCCGATCCATGTCTTGCCGTTTGCGTCGTCATAGCGAACGAAGACCTGGCCGGCGCGCCCAAGCGCGGTACCCTGGCGTGCCGTATAGCTCGCGCCGGGCCGCAGATTCTGCGCGCTCAGCAAGCCCGCCAGCGCCGCGTTCGCACTGCCCGTCACCGGGTCTTCGCCGACGCCGAACGCGCCGCCCATCATCAGGCAGCGCACTTCGAACGTGGCGGGCCCGCCCGCCACGTGTGGACCATACGCGGCAACGCCGTGCGCGCCGACCGCCTGCACGATCTGCGCGAGCGCCGCCGCGTCCGGTTCGAGCGCGAGGCAATCGCGCGCGGAATTCATTCGCACGACGAGCCACGGCGCGCCGTTGTCGACGGCACAGGGCAGGGCGCTGAAGTCGATCGCGTCGCTACGCAAAGCCGTAGAAAGTGTAGGGAATTGTCGTTCTGACAAAGGTGCGATGCGCGCGGGCGGCGCAGCAAAGGCCCACGCGTCGAGTCCGTCGTCCGGCTCACCGGCGGCGCATTGCTCCAATTGCACGAGCCCCACGCCGCATTGCTGGACGAGCTTGCCCGGCTGCTTCGGCTGATAACCGCTTTCGAGGAGCGCATGCGCGCTGCCGAGCGTCGGGTGACCGGCAAACGGCAATTCGCCGTGAGTCGTGAAAATGCGCACGCGATAGTCGGCGGCCGGGTCGGTCGCCTGCGACAGGAAAGTTGTTTCGGACAAATTGGTCCAGTGCGCGATGGCCTGCATCTGATCGGCGCTGAGCGCGTCGGCGTCGAACACGACGGCGAGCGGATTGCCTTTGAACGGCACCGACGTGAAGACGTCGACCTGTTTGAAACGAACGGTTGTGGCGGGCATCGGGCGCGGTCCGGCGATTCCTGCGGTTGGTATGGTTCGCGGATTCTATCCGCTGCCGCCGGAACGATCCACCTCGCCACAAATGCAAAACGCGCCGCGGGTGCCTGCACCTCGCGACGCGTTCTGTCTGGCGCCCGGTCGAGCCGGGCCGGGCTGTCGTCAAACCGGGCGGGTCTGCGGCGCCAGCTTATTCGACTTCGGCGATCATCTCGATCTCGACGCATGCGCCAAGCGGAATCTGCGCGACGCCGAATGCCGAGCGCGCATGCTTGCCGCGCTCGCCGAACACGTCGGCGATCAGTTCCGACGCGCCGTTGGTGACCAGATGCTGCTCGGTGAAGTCGAGCGTGGAGTTCACGAGGCTCATCAGCTTGACGATGCGCTTCACGCGGTTCAGGTCGCCGACATGCGCGTGCAGGGTGGCGAGCAGGTCCACCGCGATGGAACGCGCGGCAAGCTTGCCTTCCTCGGTGTTCAGATCGGCGCCGAGCTTGCCGGCCCACACCTTGCCGTCTTTCTTCGCGATGTGGCCGGAGAGGTACACCGTATTGCCGCTTTGCGCGCTCATCACATAAGCGGCTGCCGGCGCGCTGGCGGTCGGCAGTTCGATGCCCAGTTCCTTGAGCTTGTCGTAAACGTTCGTTTGAGCCATGTTCACCTCGGTCGGTAGTAAAAAACGGAGAAGCGGGCGCGGGCTTAGACCTTCGCGCGGATCAGCGCGGCGAGGCGCGCGACGCCTTCGTCGATCTTGGCAGGCGGCACCGTGACGAACGACAGGCGCAGTGTGTTGTGCTGCGCCTCGTTCGCGAAGAACGGACCGCCCGGCACGAACGCGACATTCTGCGCGACGGCTTCTTCCAGCAGCTTCATGCTGTCGATCTGCGCGGGCAGGTTCACCCAGATGAACATGCCGCCTTGCGGGCGATTCCACTTCACGCCTTCCGGCATGTAGCGTTCGAGCGCGGCCAGCATCGCCGCGCACTGCGCGCGATAGAGCTCGCGGATGGTCGGCACGTGCGTATCGAGAAAACCGTCCTTGACCACTTCATGCACGATGCGCTGCGTGAAGCTCGGCGTGTGCAGATCGGTGGCCTGCTTGGCCTGCACGAGTTTGAAGATCAACTCTTCCGGCGCGATGATATAGCCGACCCGCAGACCCGGCGCCAGCACCTTGGAGAACGAACCGAGGTGGACGATGTGATCCGGCGCCATCGACAGCATGGTGGGCAGCGGTTCGCCCGCGTAGTCGAGCGCACCGTAGGGATCGTCCTCGATCACCGGAAACGGCGCCGTCTTCGCGAATGCGGCGAGCGCGCGGCGGCGCTCGACCGGCAGGCGGCGCCCGGTCGGATTCTGGAAATTTGGTTGTGCGTACAACAGGCGCGCGCCGGCGGTGAGTTCGGGCGTAAGCCCTTCGGGGATCAGCCCCTGCTCGTCGGTCGGCACCTGGACGTAGCGCGGCTCGTACATGGAGAACGACTGCAGCGCGCCGAGGTAGGTCGGCGTTTCGACGAGCAGCGGGCTTTGCGGACACACCAGCACTTTGCCGAGCAGATCGAGCGCCTGCTGCGAGCCTGTCGTGATCAGCACCTGCGTCGCGCGGATCTGCACGCCGTTCACCGAATAGCGTTGCGCGACCCATTCGCGCAATGGCGCATAGCCTTCGGTTGCGCTGTACTGGAGCGCCGCGGCGGGCGTGTCGCGCAGAATGCGGTCGGACGCTTCGCGCATGCGTTCAGCCGGAAAGGTGGCCGGCGAGGGCAGGCCGCCCGCGAACGAAATGACTTCGGGCCGTTCCGTGACCTTGAGAATTTCGCGGATCGCCGAGCTCGTGAGCTTGCGTGCGCGTTCGGACAATTGCCACATGGGGGCTTTCAGGTCGCTTTGGTCCATGGTCTCCTCTCTCTGGTGTCTCTGGAACCGGTCAAAACTTCGATTATCGCGCGAGTCGGCGACCCGCGCGCGCTGCTTATTTAAGGGCGCGTAGGCCGCCGGGCGTTTCGAACTCGGCGATGAGCGCCGGCGCGCCGTCCGTCGCCTGCAACTGGATCAGGTGCGCGGCGCCCAGCCACTGCAATTGCGCGGCCACCGTGTCCGCTTGCGGATGCAGGCCCTTCAACGTTTTGAGCGCAATGCCGCTGTCCGGCAGTACCGCCGACGGATGCCGCGCCGTGTCCCACTGAATCAGGGACGGCAGCACGCCGTCGCCGGCGCCTTGCCAGGCAGGGAAGGCGCCGTCTTCGGGCACCGACAGACCCCACGCGAAGTCGCCGCGCGTGAGCGGCAGGATCGGCGGAATGCGCGCCGGGTATTGCGCCTGCCACGTCGGCAGATGCTTCGGACGGTCCACGCGCACCACCCAATGCGACAGATACGGGCCGCTTTCGAGGCGCGCGCGGGTCGCCGGATCGTCGAGCGCGAAGAGACGCGGGCGCGGCGCGGCGTCCGGAGTCTTGCCGGCTGCGTCAGCTTGCGGGTCGATGGCGATCACTTCCAGATAGGCGCCGCCCCACAGGTTCAGGAGCCGGTTGTGTGTGCGCATGGACGGATGCGCGCCGCCGCCGGCCGGTTTTGCGCCCAGCAGGTCGGCAACGTACTGCGTGCCCTCGTCGAGCGTGCGGGCGGAAACGACGAGATGATCGAGACGAAGCGGATGTGCGGTCATTCGGATTGAGGAAACGGGTTTCTACGGTAGGCCGGCCCCGCGCCGCGTGCCGCTTGCGACAGGCGCCGGGGTCGTAAGCATAACCGTTGGCGCGGGCTGGATCGACGGACTGGCTGATGGAGCGGCGGCGCATCTCCGTTGGCGTCTTTCCTTGCGGACCGCCGGCGGGTCGGCGGCCGCTGGCCGCGCTTGCCGCCGGTACGGTTCATTTGCCGCCAATCCGGCTCATGGGCGCGCTTCGGCCATGGCGACTGGCCGCCCGAACTTCCATGGCGGCGCCCCCCGCGAGCCCGGCCAAGCGGGGGGCCACGTTTCACCCGCCGAGGCGCGCCCTTCATCTCAAATGTAACGGCGAGGACCGGCACAGTAACGGTACAATCGACTCGATACCGTTCGGTACAGTTGGAGCCTCTCATGTCCGTTCCGCTTACGCAGATTCCCGCCCCGCACGACACGGCGTCGCTGACGCTGGTGGAGCAGCTCGTCCAGTGGGCGCGCCGCCGGATCGAGGAGCGCGTGTTCCGCCCCGGCATGCGCATGCCGTCCATCCGCAAGCTAGCGCTAGACAAGGGCGTTTCGCGCTTCACGGTGGTGGAAGCGTATGAGCGGCTCGTCGCCCAGGGTTATCTGGAGTCGCGGCGCGGCTCGGGTTTTTTCGTGCGCGAGCGTCTGGCGGGCGCGGCGGGGGCTGGGGTGGCTGCCGTGGCGGACCTGCGCCCGGCCGCGCAGGCGAGCGCGCCGGCCACCATCGACGTGGTCTGGCTGCTGCGCAACATGCTGCATACCGGCGCGCGCCCGGAGCGCAGTCCGGGCCTCGGCTATCTGCCGGCGCGCTGGCTCGACGGCGAACTGATCACCAATGCGCTGCGCACGCTGGGCCGGCAAAGCGGCGCCCAGATGCTCGGCATCGGCACGCCGCTCGGTTTTCTGCCGCTGCGCCAGCAGTTGCAGACGCGTCTCGAGGAGCTGGAGATCGGCGCGTCGCCCGATCAGATCGTGATGGTGTCGGGCATCACGCAGGCCATCGACCTGATTTCGCGCATTTACGTGAAGCCGGGCGATTCGGTGATCGTCGGCGATCCCGCGTGGTTCCAGATGTTCGGGCGCTTCGCGTCGCAGGGCGCGCGGCTCGTCGGCATGCCGTATACGCCGGACGGTCCCGACCTCGACGCGCTCGAATCGCTCGTGCAAACCTGGCGGCCCAAGATGCTGGTGATCAACTCCGTGCTGCAGAATCCGACCGGCACCTCGCTGACCGCCGCGCAGGCGTTCCGCATCTTGCGGCTTGCCGAAGCTTACGACTTTATCGTCGTGGAAGACGACATTTACGGCGATTTGTGTCCACCGGGCTATCCGGGTACGCGGCTCGCAAGCCTCGACCAGTTAAAGCGCGTGATCTACCTGGGCAGTTTCTCGAAGACGCTCGCGCCGAACCTGCGGGTCGGTTTTATCGCGTGCGCGCCCGACGTGGCGAAAGCGGTCAGTGACCAGAAGATGCTTGTCGGCATGACGAGCCCGGAACTCAACGAGCGCGTGTTGTACAAGATTCTGACGGAGGGTCACTACCGGCGCCATGTCGAGCGGTTGCGGGTGCGGCTCGACGGCGTGCGCGAAAAATCCGTGCGGATGTTGGAAAAGACCGGCCTGAAGCTCTTTCTCACGCCCACGGCGGGCATGTTCGTGTGGGCCGACACGGGCGTCGATGCCGACGGGCTCGCCGCCGCGGGCCATGAGGCCGGCTTTCTGCTCACGCCTGGCAGCCTTTTTTCGCCGCAACAATCGCCGACCACGTGGATGCGCTTTAACGTCGCCAATTGCGGCGATCCCGAGCTGGCGACGTTTTTGTGCCGTTATCTCGACGGCGTTGCGCGCCGCGCCTCTTGAAACCGCGCGGGCTTGCCCCCACTTAGGTAGACAATCTGGCGCTCCAGCGGTCCGCCGGTGCGGAGGCTCGCGGTGCCGCGGCGGGTTGCTCCCGTGCCCCGCGCGTCCTGCTGCCGCGTCCGCACCGCATTCGCACAACCTGATTCGCCAAACCGATTCGCAACAGAGAGGAAGTTCGACCATGGCACAAGAAACCATGAGCTTTCAGGCGGAAGTGAAACAGCTTCTGCACCTGATGATCCATTCGCTGTACAGCAACAAGGAAATCTTTTTGCGCGAGCTGATTTCCAATGCGTCCGACGCGGCCGACAAGCTGCGCTTCGAAGCCATTGAAAACAGCAGCCTGTACGAAAGCGACCCGAACCTGCGCATTCGCGTGTCCTACGACAAGGAAGCGCGCACCGTCACGATCGACGACAACGGCATCGGCATGAGCCGCGACGAGGCAATCGCGAACCTCGGCACGATCGCGCGTTCGGGCACGAAGGAATTTTTCGGCAAACTCTCCGGCGACCAGCAGAAGGACGCAGCGCTGATCGGCCAGTTCGGCGTGGGCTTCTACTCGGGCTTCATCGTCGCGGACAAGATCACCGTGGAAACGCGCCGCGCCGGCTTGCCGGCCTCCGAAGGCGTGCGCTGGGAAAGCACGGGCGAGGGCGATTTCGCCGTCGAGCAGATCGAGCGCGCCGCGCGCGGCACGACCATCACGCTGCACCTGCGTGCTGATGAGGACGACCTGCTGTCGTCGCATCGTCTGAAGTCGATCATTCAGCGGTATTCGGATCACGTCGCACTGCCCATCCTGATGAGAAAGGAAGAGTGGGACGCGGAAAAGAGCGCGATGGTCACGAAGGACGAAGACGAGACCGTCAATCAGGCGAGCGCGCTGTGGACCCGCGCGAAGAACGACATTACGGACGAGCAGTACAAGCAGTTCTATCAGCATCTGTCGCACGATCACCAGGACCCGCTCACGTGGACGCATAACCGCGTGGAAGGCCGCAGCGAGTACACGCAGTTGCTGTACGTGCCGAGCCACGCGCCGTTCGACCTGTGGAACCGCGATCACCGCGGCGGCCTCAAGCTGTATGTGAAGCGCGTGTTCATCATGGACGACGCGGAGCAATTGCTGCCGTCGTATCTGCGTTTCGTGAAGGGCGTGGTCGATTCGAGCGACCTGCCGCTCAACGTGTCCCGCGAAATCCTGCAGGAAAGCCGCGACGTCAAGGCGATCCGCGAGGGCGTGACCAAGCGCGCGCTGTCGATGCTGGAAGAATTGGCCAACTCGGAGAACGAAGCCGACCGCGAGAAGTACGCCGGCTTCTGGAAAGAGTTCGGCCAGGTGCTGAAGGAAGGCATCGGCGAAGACTTTGCGAACCGCGAGCGGATTGCGAAGCTCGTGCGCTTTGCTTCCACGCATACTGAAACGCCCGAGCAGAACGTGTCGCTGTCGGACTACGTCGCGCGCATGAAGCCCGAGCAGACGAAGATCTATTACGTGACCGCCGATACGTGGCAGGCGGCAACGCACAGCCCGCATCTCGAGGTGTTCCGCAAGAAGGGCGTGGAAGTGCTGCTGCTGACCGATCGAGTGGACGAATGGATGCTGTCGTTCCTGAACGAATTCGATGGCAAGCCGTTGCAAAGCGTGGCGCGCGGCGACCTCGATCTCGGCGCGCTGAACGATGAGGAAAAAAAGGCGCAGGAAAAGGTCAGCGAAGAGCTGAAGCCGCTCGTCGAGAAGATGAAAGAAGCGCTGAAGGACAAGGCAAAGGACGTGCGCCTCACGTTCCGCCTGACCGATTCGCCTTCCTGCCTTGTTGCCGACGACGGCGAAATGAGCGGCTACCTGCAGCGCATGCTGAAGGCGGCGGGTCAGCAGGCGCCCTCGTTCCATCCGATCCTCGAAGTGAATCCGGAGCACGCACTCGTGAAGGGCTTGCATGCCGACAGCGCCAACTTCGACAACTGGTGCCACCTGCTGTTCGACCAGGCGTTGCTGGCTGAAGGCGGCGCGCTGGACGATCCGGCGAGCTTCGTGAAGCGCACCAACGCTTTGTTGCTCGCGCGCGCGAACTGAGCGCGACTGCGCAGCGTCGGCTGACGCGCCATGCAACAACTGAAAATGCGCTGCCGAAGCAGCGCATTTTTTTCGCCTTGCAGTGCCCGCAACCGTATCACCCAGCGGGCGAAATCGGGCTTCGTCTTACTGCTTGCGTTATGTGCTACACCATCAGCCCATGCAAATGCCGCACTTGTGCAAGTACGCTGCCGGCCAGCTCCTTCGCCTCAAAACTCGAGTGCGGATCGCCCAGTACTTTCGCCGCAAGGCTCCCAATTCCCGCACTGGTTTGCTTTGACGTGTGGTGCTGCGCGAGTGCGGAGCCGGCCAGCTCCTTCTCGATATGCGTGGCGCCCGGACGACGCAAGATGACCGAAGCAAGATGCGCAATGCGGTCAGATGTTTCCTTCACGTTAGTAGTATTCAACCTGACTCCCTGCTGATAATTGTTGATTTGCTGGACGCCACGGGCGCTTTTACGCGCTGGGCGTAAATCATTATGGTTAACTAACTAAAACTTATCAACGACCATAAATTGAGATTGATTTATGAGACGCGGCGCGCGGCATTATCTTGAGAAATCCCGCTTTGAACTGGAGACGTGAGAACCACGCGGGTTCTTTACGTCGGTTTTTGTATAAGCTGCGTGCGCCGAAGTGGTGTGTGGTCAAAACGCACTCACTCGCTCACTCATACGCGCGCCGCGGCATCTTCTGAATGTTTATGTCCGATTTCGCTCTGGCTGACTCCCCCGTTGTGGTCACTGTGACAACGCCTCGGGAGACTGTGTATCTTCTGTGGTCGATCCTGCGTGAGGAGGGCTTCGAGGCGGCCGTTTCGCGTGCCGCCGAACTGGCCGTCGCGGGCGTCACGCCGCAGTTGCACGCGGACCTGCATGCGAGCGCGGGTCACTTCGAGCAGGCGTATCACAGCGCCTCGCAGGCACAAGCCGAGGCGAATGGCGCGCGCCATGCCCGCCTTGCGCTGTTCGCCGACGCGTCGGGCCGCGGCGAGGTCGCGCGACATCACAGTGATATGGCGGTCGCCGCGCAGCCGCCCGCCGCGACGCTCGAATGGATCGTCTGGCTGATCAACCACTGCGGCGCGCATTCGGCCGCGGCGCACATGCTGCGCGCCTATCAGCGGCGCGAGCCGCGCGACGCACGCGGGCCGTGGTGGCTCGCAATTTCACTTGGCGCGCTGGACGGGCCCGGCGTCCGCGATGAGCGCCGCACGGCGCTCGCCCGCGCGCATGCGCTTGACCCGGCCGTCGATCCCGCGTTGCCGCTCCAGCTTGCTCTGGCATTGCGCGAGGCGCGCGACTGGCCCGCGCTCGAGCAGGTTTGCCGCGAAGCACTGGCGCGCAACCCGGCGGACGCGGAAATGGCGTGGCAGCTCAGTCACGCGCAATGGCAACGCAACGACGCGTCCGCGGCCGAGTCGACCATGCGTGCCGCCCACGCCGCGTCGCCGGGCAATGCGGACGTGCTGGCGACCATCGGTTTCTACTTGTGCGAGCAGGCGCGCTATGAAGACAGCGAGGCCATGCTGCGTGAAGCGCTCTCAGCCAACCCGAACGCGGTGACGCCCGCGGTCGATCTCGCGGATCTCGAACTGCGGCGTGGCGCGTGGACAAGCGGCTGGAAGCGTTTCGAGGCGCGCCTTGCGCGCGACGACCGCGAGCCGAACAACATCGTTTCCGTCATGACGCGCCTGTGTCCGCGCTGGCAAGGCGAGACGCTCGCGGGCAAGACGCTCGTCGTGCACAGCGAACTAGGCAACGGCGACGACATCCATATGGTGCGCTATGTGCCGCAGCTCGCTGCACGTGTGCACGAGCAGGGCGGCAGACTCGTGCTGTGTGTGAGGACGTCGTTGCACGCGCTGCTCAAGCGCTTCTACGAGGACTGCGTGTCGATCGAGCACGGGCCCCTCGGCGCCCCGAATTACAGCTTGCCGATGATGAGCCTGCCGCTGGTGCTGGATCTGCAGCCGCAGCAGGTACGCGGCGATGCCTACCTGCACGCCGATCCCGGCAAGGTCGCCGTGTGGCGCGAGCGGCTGCGCGGGCAGCAGTCGCAGGCAAAGTTGCACGTCGGGCTGGTGTGGGCCGGCAACCCGACGCATCGTCGTGACGACAGGCGCTCCATTGCCCGCACAGCGCTTGAACCGCTGCTGTCGCTCGCCGACGTTGCGTTCTATTCGCTCACGCCGGGTCGGGCGGCCGACGTGGCTGTCATGAACGCACAGGGCTATTCCGTCTGCGACATGACAGCCGATTACCCGACAGGGTTTGACGACGTCGCGGCGCATCTCTGCGCGCTCGATGCGCTTGTCACGATCGACAGTGCGCCGCTGCATCTGGGCGGCGCGCTCGGGCGGCCCGTGTTCGGAATGCTCGATCACGTGTCGCATTGGGCTTGGGGCAATGACGAGACGCAGGCGTGGTACGACTCGCTCGAACTTTTTCGGCAGCCGCAGCCTGGGCAATGGGCTCCGGTGGTAGAGCGAGTCACGGCGCGTCTGAAGGCGCTGATGGCTGCGGGCGCAGGCAACGTCAGTCCGGACTCGCCGGCGCATCCCGTCGTGAACGGTTAGCGGCGGCACAGCCATGATCGATCAAGGCTTATCGGGTTCGTCCGGCCATTCATCCAGCGATGCGTCCACCCATGCATGCAGCAATCAGGCACTGCCGAATGATGCAGACGCACTGCATCAGCTCGGCCTTGCCTATTTTCGTGAGGGCGCTATCGACCGCGCGTGCGAGCAGCTCGATCAGGCACTGCATGCCGCGCCGCAGCGTGCGGATTTCTGGGAGCACCGCGGCTTGCTTGCCGCGTTAAGCGGCGAGCGGATCGCGGCGGAGGCGTACTACTATCGGGCGTTGAGCATCAGCGGGGGCAGTGCCAGCCTGCATCGAAATCTTGCGGATTGCCTGAGGCTTTCCGGTCGACTCGACGAGGCGCGTCGGCACTATTTGAACGCACTCGGTTTCGAACCGGCGTTGCACCATGCCGTTCGCGCGCTCGCGCAGATCGGTACGGAGCAGGCGCGGCATGCCGAAGCGGCCGACTTCTGGCTGCGTGCATGGGCGCTCGACACCTCGAACATCGCGGAGGCGTTTGCGCTGATTGCGGCGTTGTCAAAGGCCGCGCGCGATGCCGAGCTCGACGCCCTGTTGCCTGCGCTGCGCGCCCGCTGCGCCGCAGACGCCGCCGCGCTCCAGCAGCTTGCCTTTGCTCTGAACAGCGCCCACCGTTTTGCCGACGCGCTCAGTGTCGCGAGACAAGGGCTTGCAGTCGATCGGCAGGACGCATGGTTGCATCACAATGCCTCGTTCGCGCTCAATATGTTCGGCGAATTTGAAGACATGCACATGCACGCGGCCGAGGCCGCGCGTCTTTTGCCGGGCAACGCGCTGATGCAGTTCAATCTCGCGGCGGCGCAACTGCGCGCGGGCGATTTCGAGCGAGGCTGGGCGCAGTACCGCTGGCATGACGCATTGCCCGAAAACCACGATCTCGTTCGTCCGGATTATCCCGAATGGCAAGGCGAGCGGGTGTTCGGCTGCCGGTTTCTGCTGATCGGGGAGCAGGGGCTGGGCGATCAGATCCAGTTTCTGCGCATGGCCCACTGGCTGCATCGGCGTGGTGCCCAAGTAGACGTGTGGGTCGAGGAGCCGCTGGGCGAGGTCGCGCGCCATGCCGCCGGCGTGCACGCGGCGTGGACTACGGCGCCGCCGGGTCCCTACGACTTCTGGTGCCGCATGCTGCGTATGCCCGCACAGATGAATCTCCAACTGTCCATGTTGCCGCTCGCCACGGCATATTTGCACGCCGAGCCTTCGAACGTGCAGCGTTGGCGTAACCGTTTGGAGGCGCGCGGTGGTGGGCCGGCGCAGTATGCGTCCGAAAAGCGCGTCGGCATTGTGTGGGCAGGCAACCCGGCATATGGGCTGGATCGTTATCGGTCTATTCCGCTCGCGCAATGGCAGGGGCTTTTTGACCAGCCCGGCGTGCGTTGGTTTTCGCTACAGAAGGGCGATGCGCAACTGGACGCCGCAGCATCGTTCGACCGTATCGACATGGAGTGCCTCGGCTCCGAGATTCACGACTTTGCTGATACGCTCGCGATCATTCAATCGCTCGATCTGGTGATCACGGTGGACACCGCGGTTGCGCATCTGGCGGGCGCATGCGGCACGCCGGTCTGGGTGCTGGTGCCGACGTTCACGGATTGGCGCTGGATGGTCGCGCGCGACGATAGTCCGTGGTATCCGTCAATGCGTCTTTTCAGGCAGCGCGAGTTGAACCAATGGGAACCGGTGCTGGCTGACGTCGCAAAGGCGCTCAAGGAGTACGTCGAACGGTGAACCGGATGTGTGAGGCTCATCCGGCTTCAAAGGTCGATGCGGGCCGGAGCCGACCCAGCCTGGGCTTGGCCTGGCTTGGCCTGGCCAAGCGGCGGTCTTTACTTCTTACCCATCAAGGTGTCCATCGTCTCCCCACGCACGACGATTTCCGTGCGACGGTTGAGCGCGCGTCCCTCGGGCGTGTCGTTGCTCGCCACCGGATTGTTGTACGCGTTGCCCTTCGTGCGGTTACGCTCCATCGGCACGCCGCGTGCCACGAGCGCGTAGCCCACGGCGACAGCGCGCGCTTCGGAGAGCTGCTGGTTGTATTCGAGCGTGCCGACGTTGTCCGTATAGCCTTCGACGATGATCGGTTTCTTGCTGCGCTTGAGCAGCACGGCGGAGCGGTCGACCACCGCGCTCGCGTCGGGGCGCACTTCCGACTTGTTGAAATCGAACAGCGCTGTTTCGGGCAGCTTGACGGCGACGCCGTTCGCGACAGGCGCGACCTCGATGCCCGCGGCCTTGTTCAACGACATCTCCGTATCGCGGTTGAGCGGCGCCGTGCAGCCCGCCATGAACAGCACCGACATTGCGCAGGCGCTGGTAGCCAGAAGTTTTTTCATGTTTGTCCTCTCGTTCGTTTGCGGATCGGAAGGCGAGCCCATCGACAGCGGGCAATCGCCGGTTCGTAAAGCACGGAGGTTTTATCGCGCGCTGCGGTCGGCAGAGAATCGGACCTTTCCGAAAGAGGCGGCTTCGCCCTGGCTTTTGATAGCGATCAGGCGGTCATCGTCCAATGCCGGAAAAGGCGCCCGTGGGCGTGGCAATGGTCTGACAGGCGCGCCGTTATAATCCGATCCCATGCCTATCCGTTTCGATGCCGCCGACGCGCACTGGCGCGTCGCTCCCTTGCCCTGTTGGAGCGCCCCGCAGAAAGACTGGTTGACGCGCGGCGGTTCCTTGACCGCGCATCTGCGCGTGCTCGGCGCGGTCGCCGTGCGCGTCACGCGTGAAGCCGTGGCGTTGCCTTGGGCTGACGAGCATGCGGCGCTCGGTCTTCATGCGCGCGCGCCGGTGTGGGTGCGCGAGGTCGTGCTGTCCGTCGACGGGGTGCCGTTTGTCGCCGCGCACAGCGTTGCGCCTCTCGCCGCCAGCGTCGGCGTGTGGCAGGCCACGCGGCGCTTGCGCACGCGCCCGCTTGCCGAACTGCTGTATAGCGACAGTAGCGTCGCGCGTTCGGCACTGGTTAGCCGCCGCGTGACCGGACGGCATCCGTTGCACAGGCTGGCCGCGCGCGAGGTCGGCGGAACGCCGCCGCATGCGATGGTTGCCCGCCGCTCGGTGTTCGAGCGGCATGGCGCACCGCTGATGGTCACCGAATGCTTTTTGCCGGCGCTATGGGTGCATCTCGCGTCGCGGTCGCCGGCGGCGGGCGAAGTGGGTACCCGTCCGGCTACCGCCGAGACCGCCCATTGCGCCGATCCTGCGCCTGCAGCGCACCCGCGCCATCGCGAGCACGGTCGCCCGCTGGAGCACACCGCTTCTCGCGCGCATTCCACGGGGCATTCCGCCGCCCCTGCTGCCGGCGAACGGAGCCGCTGATGTTGCGCGGCTTCCCGCCTGTCGTCGCCGCCGACACGCAGACGCTCGTTCTCGGCAGCTTTCCCGGTGAGGCGTCACTGGCGGCGACGCAGTACTACGCGCATCCGCGAAACCAGTTCTGGCGGCTTCTCGGCGCGGTGCTCGACGAGCCGCTCGCCGAACTCGTCTACGAAGAGCGGCTGCGGCGGCTGCTGTCGCACGGCATCGGCGTGTGGGACGTGCTGGCTGCCTGCCATCGCGAGGGCAGTCTCGATGCGGCGATCCGCAATGCCCAGCCGAACGACTTCGCGTCCTTGCGGGACCACGCGCCGTTGCTCAGAAAGGTCTGCTTCAACGGCAAGACGGCGGGCCGCTTCGCGCCGGTGATCGGCGCGGCGGGCTATACGACGCTCGTCTTGCCTTCGTCGAGTCCGGCCAATGCTATGCTCTCGTTCGATCAAAAATTGCGCCTGTGGCGCGACATCCTTACATGACGAAACTCATCAAGCGCGCTTCGGCTGAAGTGCGTGCATTCCGCAATCGCACCGCCGACGGCGCGGGCAAACGGGGAGCGGTGCGCAACAGCCATCGCGCGGCGCGCGAGGACGACCTGCACGACGCGCCGCAAATCGACACGCCGCGCAAGCCGCGTTTTGCGCCCGTCACCTTCTCGGAAGAGGGCGGCGTGCGCTATCTGCATTTCGGCACGGAATGGGTGCAAGGCGCGATGCGCCTGCGCAAGCCGGATCACATCGAACTCGAATACGCGCAGCAGATGATGGCCTGGCTGCTCTTCATCGAAACGCCGAGGCGCATCGTGCAGCTCGGTCTCGGCGCCGCGGCGCTGACCAAGTTCGCGCACCGCTTCCTGAAGCGCGCGAAGGTCGAGGCGGTCGAGGTCAACCCGGCCGTCGTGGTGGCCGCGCGCACCATGTTCGAGTTGCCGCCGAACGACGCCCGCCTCACGGTGCATGAGACCGACGCGTGGGACTTCGTCAACGACCGCGCGAACCATGGCACGATCGGCGCATTGCAAATCGACATTTACGACGCGACCGCGCGCGGCCCGGTGCTCGACAGCGTGGGCTTTTATCGCGCGGCGCGCGCGTGTCTGACGGACGCGGGCGTGGTCACGGTGAATCTGTTCGGCGATCACCCGAGCTTCGTGCGCAACATGAAGCGTCTGAACGAGGCGTTCGACGGCCGTGTGCTCGCGCTGCCCGAAGTGCATGACGGCAACCGCATTGCCGTCGCGTTCTCGGGCCCCGCGCTCGAGGTGCCTTTTACGGCACTGCAGGCGCGCGCCAAACTGATCGAAAGCGAGCTCGGCTTGCCGGCACGCAAATGGATCAAGGGGCTGCAGGAGTCGACGGGACAGACGGGCGCGTCGTTCGTCATCTGACCGAGGCGCGCATCAAGCGGCCGGGCAGCCATGGCCCGGCTTGATGGAGGAAGCCGCTAAGCCGAAATCGTGAAGCCAGAACCGTCGCATCCACGCGACGGCACAGCGTGTCCTTATCCATCGCGCATCGAGGTGGTGTTGCGCGCTTGCGCCTTCCACTCCGAAGAGCGCCGAGGCCTGGATGAAGGCGCTTGCGCCCTCGCTGCCGCGCCGTGCCGCAGCATACGCCGCACCACCTCTTTCCCGAAACACGCTCCGCTGAAACGCCGTGCGGCCGGCTCCAGCAGCCGCGCCGCCGCCTCGGGTCGTCCCTGCTTGACCGCACGTTCGCGGCTCCTATACTCTTTCGAAGCTTTCGGGGCACTCGTGTCCCATGCGGGGCGATCCTCCGCGGGCGTGCTACCGCGAGGCGGCTCTCCGCTTTGGGGGTTCACCACCCGTCGAACACGGGCCAACATTTCAATAATAGGGAAGAGGAGACGTCATGGCTCACGACGCCGACGCGAACAAAGCCAGCAAGCACTGGCTCTGGTTGTTGCTGTTGCCCTGGATCGCCATGGTCTGGGTGCCGTCGTATAACAAGGTCGAACCGGTGCTGTTCGACTTTCCGTTCTTCTACTGGTATCAGCTCCTGTGGGTGCTGATCAGCGCGGTCATCACGGCGATCGTGTACTTCAAGACCAGGACGCGCTCGTCGGGCCGTCCGCAGGGGGACGCACGATAATGAACGCCATCGCAACTTTCGTCTTCGTTCTGTTTTTCATCGGCGTCACGATTCTCGGCTTCATCGCGGCGCACTGGCGGCGCGGCGACCTCGCCCATCTCGAAGAGTGGGGCCTCGGCGGCCGGCGCTTCGGCACTATCGTGACGTGGTTCCTGCTGGGCGGCGACCTCTATACGGCCTACACGTTCATTGCCGTGCCGGCGCTCGTATTCGGTGCGGGCGCAACGGGTTTCTTCGCACTGCCGTACACGATCCTGATCTATCCGTTCGCGTTCGTCGTGTTTCCGAAGCTGTGGAGCATCGCGAAGCGTCAGGGCTATGTGACCTCGGCGGACTTCGTGTCGGCTCGCTACGGCAGCCGCATGCTCGCGCTCGCCATCGCCGTGACCGGCATCGTCGCGACGATGCCCTACATCGCGCTGCAACTCGTCGGCATCGAAGTGGTGATCGGCGCGCTCGGCTTCGACACGAAGGGCTTTGTCGGCGACCTGCCGCTCATCATTGCATTTGCGATTCTCGCGGCCTACACGTACACGTCGGGTCTGCGCGCGCCGGCCATGATTGCCGTGGTCAAGGACATCCTGATCTACATTACGATCTTCGCCGCGATCATTGTGATTCCGCCGCAACTGGGCGGCTTCGGCCACATCTTCGGCGCCGTGCCGCCGGCCAAGCTGCTGCTGAAGGCGCCGGACGTATCGAGTCTGAACGGTTACAGCGCGTATGCGACGCTCGCGGTCGGTTCGGCGCTTGCGCTCTTCCTGTATCCGCACTCGATCACGGCGGTGCTGTCGTCGAAATCGGGTAACACGATCCGCCGCAATATGGCGATGCTGCCGGCTTATTCGCTCGTGCTCGGCCTGCTCGCGCTGCTCGGCTTCATGGCGCTCGCTTCGGGCGTGAAGGACATGCCGGAATTCGCGCCGTACTTCAAGGCCTTTGGCCCGAACTTCGCGGTGCCTGCCCTGTTCCTGCACTTCTTCCCGTCCTGGTTCGTAGGCGTGGCGTTCGCGGCGATCGGCATCGGCGCGCTGGTGCCGGCGGCGATCATGTCGATTGCGGCAGCCAACCTGTACACGCGCAACATCCATAAGGAGTTCGTCAACCGCAACATGACGCACGACCAGGAGACCAACGTCGCGAAGCTGGTCTCGCTCATCGTGAAAGTTGGCGCGGTGGCGTTCATTCTGGGCTTGCCGCTCACGTATGCCATTCAGTTGCAGTTGCTGGGCGGTATCTGGATCATCCAGACGCTGCCGGCTATCGTGCTCGGACTCTACACGCGCGTGCTCGACTATCGCGGCCTGTTGCTCGGCTGGGCGGCCGGCATCGCGACGGGCACCTGGATGGCTATTTCGCTCAAACTCGCCGGTTCGATCTTTACGATCCACCTGTTCGGCATGGCCATTCCGGGTTATGCCGCAGTGTGGTCGCTGATCGTGAACCTGGTCGTGGCGGTCGTGGTGAGCCTGCTGGTGCGCGCGTTCGGCATGCAGCGCGCCGAAGACCGGACGCGTCCCGAAGACTATCTGGACGTGGTCGAAAGCTAAAAGGCAGTGCAACAAGACAAACGCCCGCGGACGAAACTCCGCGGGCGTTTGTATTTCAGGCGCACTCCAGGGCACGATAGCGGAACTTCCTACGAACGCGTTGCCCGCTCCCGCCATGGCTTCTGCCGATTCCCGCCCCGTCGTTCCGCCCCGTTCGGCGGCGAGCCGCATGGTTCGCGCGGTCACGTCGCCGTATTACCGCTATCGGCACGCAAAAGTCCTGCACAGTCTGCGCGTCGGCGTTGCGATGCTGTTCTCGATTCTCGCGACCACCGGTATCGACATTCCGCACGGCATCTGGTCTTCCGTGACGTTGCTGGTTGTGATCGGCGGCTTGCAGCATCACGGCAATATCCGCAAGAAAGCGGCGGAGCGGGCGGTGGGCACACTGCTGGGCGCCTCGATCGGGCTGCTGCTGATCGTGCAGCAGAATTTCATCGGCTCGCTGCCGCTCACCTACGTGATGATGTCGATCGTTGCGGCGATCTGCGCATGGTTCGCGATCGGCGCGTCTGGGTATATCGGGCTCCTGACGGCTATCACCATGTGTATCGTCGCGGGGCACGGCGACAATCTGATCGACGTCGGCCTCTGGCGCACGCTGAACGTGCTGATCGGCATTGTGATTGCGCTCGCCTTTTCCTTCGCGTTGCCGTTGCACGCCACTTATTCGTGGCGTTACGGGCTCGCCGCCAATCTGCGCGAATGCGCGCGCATCTACACGCGTTTGCTGGAAGGCGAGACGATCAGCGAAGAGGAGCAGGTGAAGCGCTTTCTCGAGATCAACCGGCGGCTTGTGCAGTTGCGCTCGCTGATGCCCTCGGTGGCGAAGGAAATCGACGTGCCGCAGGCGAAGCTCGAGGAGATCCAGCGCTTGCATCGTTCGGTGCTCAGTTCGCTGGAACTGCTCGCGACCGGCCCGTTGATGCAGGCCGACGCCGCCGCCCGCACCGCCTACGCGCACCGATGCGGCGCCGAGGTGCGGGAAGTCCGCGGAATTTTGCTGGCGATCGCGCGCGGCCTGCGCTTTGGGCGCGCGACGCATTTCGGGATTCCGGCGGGTGAGGTGGTGGGGGCGGGCGCGATAGGTGCAGTAGGTGCAGCGGCGGGAGCTCCGGTGGTCGGGCTGCCGCTGACTGGCGCTCCTGCAGCGGGCGCCTTGCCAGCTTCAGTTTCGGAGCCGGGCACTCCAGCCGTGCCGCCGCCCGCGCCCGCCGACACCGCCCTCATGCTGCCGCCCCATCTGCAAGGACCGTACTGGCTCGGGCAGCGCCTCGCTGAGCAGGTGGAGCGCTTGCGCGCGGCGCTTCTCGAAACCGAGCCTAACTGGAATATCGAGCGGCACTCGCGGGTTTTCCAGAAGGGTTAGGCGGCTCTGCCGCTCACCGACGTCTCACCAGGCGGCAGCGTCACCATCCACATCAGGCCGAAGCGGTCTACCACCATGCCGAAACCCTTGCTCCAGAAGGTTTCGCCCCACGGCATGACGATCTGGCCGCCGTCGGCGAGCGCGTTGAAGTATTTTTGCGCCGACGCCGTGTCGTCTGCTGTCAGCGAGAGACTGAAGCCGTTGAGCGGCTTCGCGTCCTGATCGCAGTGGCCGTCGGACGCCATCCATTGGGTGGAGCCCATCTGCACGTTAGCGTGCATGATTTTCTCTTCGACGCCGGCACGCGGCGGATTCTGCGCATCGGGCGGCGCGTCCTTGAAACGCATCATGAACGTGACCTGGGCGCCGAGATGCTGGCGGTAATAATCGAGCGCCTCTTCGCAACGCCCGTTGAAGAATACGTACGGTTGAACTTCCATCGTCGTCTCCCGAAATATGGATCTGGAACGCCCTATGCCGGACGGCAAGACAAACAGCGGGCGTGCAGACCATTTTAGGCAACGGCGTTCGGGCGATTGTGACTTTGTGTCGTTGAGAAAAGACGGACAGCGAGAGTGTGTGGCGCGACAAGCTGAGGCGAAGAGCTGGTGTGACGAGCTGGCGAAATTCAGCGGCTGAGCCGCGATGCACACGCTCACGGACGCGCACCGACGCGCGCACACGGTAAACCGCGGATAAACGGCGGGTAAAACGGCGGGTAAAACGGCGGGTAAAACGGCGGGTAAAACGGCGGGTAAAACGGCGGGTAAAACGGCGGGTAAAACGGCGGGTAAAACGGCGGGTAAACGGCGGGTAAACGGCGGGTAAACGGCGCGCGGCCCCGATCTACACGATTCGGGGCCGCGTGTTGCGCTCGCACCGCGGCTACGTGCCATCGCGGCCATGGTTGCCGCAAGCAGCGGCAACAGGAAGCGCCTACGCGCTTAGCGCAGCGCTTCGATCAGCTTTTCCAGCTTGATTGCGTCGGCGGCAAAGGCGCGGATGCCTTCCGCGAGCTTTTCCGTTGCCATGGCCTCGTCGTTGACGAGGAAGCGGAACGACGGCTCGTCGACCGGCACGCGCTCGATGTTCGCGTCTTTCGAGCTGTCCGGCGAGAGCTTGCGCTCGACCTTGTCCGTACTTTCATGCAGCTTTTGCAGCAGGTCCGGGCTGATGGTCAGCAGATCGCAGCCGGCCAGTTCCAGAATCTGACCGGTGGTGCGGAAGCTCGCGCCCATCACTTCCGTCTTGTAGCCGAACTTCTTGTAGTACGCGTAGATGCGGCGCACCGACTGCACGCCGGGGTCGTTCGCGCCGCCGTCTTTCGCTTCGTCCCACGCGCTGCCGGCATTTTTCTTATACCAGTCGTAAATACGGCCTACGAACGGCGAGATCAGCTTCGCGCCTGCTTCCGCGCACGCCGCGGCCTGGGCGAGCGAGAACAGCAGCGTCATATTGCAGTTGATGCCTTCCTTTTGCAGCACTTCGGCGGCGCGCACGCCTTCCCACGTGGAAGCCAGCTTGATCAGCACGCGTTCGCGGTCGATGCCGTGATCCTTGTAGAGCGCAATCAGTTCGCGGCCCTTGGCGATCGAGCCCTGCACGTCGAACGAGAGACGCGCATCGACTTCCGTCGACACGCGCCCCGGGATGATCTTCAGAATCTCGGTGCCGAATGCGATCAGCAACTGGTCGATGATCGCGCCCAACGGCTTGGATGCATGATCTTTCACCGTCTTTTCGAGCAGCGGACGGTAGTCGTCCTTCTGCACGGCCTTCAGAATCAGCGACGGATTGGTGGTCGCGTCCTGCGGCTTGTACTGCGCGAGCTGCTGGAAGTCGCCGGTATCGGCCACGACCGTGGTGTATTGCTTGAGTTGATCGAGTGCGGTTGTCATATTCGTGCCTTCAGGGGCGCATGCGCCATGGTTCAGGAGAATGAGTTGCCGCCGGACTGAAAGACCGCTTCAGATCCGGTGGCCGCGAGTTACGCTGCAGCGCCTGCCCGGGTTGCCGCGGGCTCGGCATGATCTTGCCGGGAAACGCTGCCGGATGCTTCTATTTTATGGCGGATCGCCTGATGCAGTATTGACAGCGTGCGCTGCCGATCCGTTCACGCTATTTCAGGCAGGGGCGGCGGCAGTCCAGCTGGGCGGCCAGTCCTGCAGTCCGCGCGGCCCCGCCGCGCCGCCTCATGCTCGCCGCGCGTTCAGTACCACTTGCGTCACCACGCCCGCAACCAGACCCCAGAATGCCGAGCCGATGGACAGCAGCGTGAGTCCCGACGCCGTCACCATGAAGGTGACGAGCGCCGCTTCGCGCTGCCGCGCGTCCTGCATCGCGTTCGTCAGCCCGCTCATGATCGAGCCGAACAGCGCCAGCGCTGCCACCGAGACGACCAGTTCGCGCGGGAACGCCGCGAACAGCGCCGCAATCGTCGCACCGAACACGCCCGCGATCAGATAGAAAATGCCGCACCACACGGCAGCCGTGTAGCGCTTGTGGCGGTTGGGGTGCGCTTCGGGCCCGGTGCAGATCGCCGCCGTGATCGCGGCAAGATTGATGCCGTGCGAGCCGAACGGCGCGAGCAGCAGCGACGCGAGGCCGGTCGTCGAAATCAGCGGCGCCGACGGCGTGGTGTAGCCGTCCGCGCGCAGCACCGCGATGCCAGGCACGTTCTGCGACGCCATGGCGACGACGAAGAGCGGAATGCCGATGCTGATGCTGGCGGCGAGCGAAAACGCCGGCATGGTGAACACCGGATGCGCAATGGCCACCTGGAAGTGGCTGAAGTCGAGTAATCCGAGCGCGCCCGCGGCGAGGGTGCCGGCAATCAGCGTCAGCGGAATCGCGTAGCGCGGCGCGATGCGTTTGCCGACCAGATAGGTCACAAACATCGTCAGCACCAGCGCGGTCTGGAACTGCGCGGCGCGAAATATCTCAATGCCGATCTCAAACAGGATGCCCGCCAGCAAGGCGGCGGCGATGCCTGCCGGAATTTTCTTCATCAGCGTGTCGAACCAGCCTGTCAGGCCGACAACCGTCAGCAGCAGCGCGCAGACGATAAACGCGCCGATCGCCTGCGCGTACGGCACGTGCGGCAGCGACGAGACGAGGAGCGCCGCGCCGGGCGTCGACCACGCGATCACGATGGGCGCGCGAAATCGCAACGAGAGACCGATCGTGCAGAGCGCCATGCCGATCGACAACGCCCAGATCCACGACGAAATCTGTGCATCCGTCAGATGCGCGGCCTGACCGGCCTGAAACATCAGCACGAGAGAACTGGTGTAGCCCGTCATCATCGCGACGAAGCCGGCGACGACAGCGGACAGCGAGGTGTCGGCGAGAGGATTGAAACGGCCGGGCGGAATGCCGGCGGTGGCCAGTTCAGGCGATGACGAGCGGCGCATGCAAATACTTCTTGTCGTTGAGGGTGGAGCGGGGGCTATTTGCTCAGCATGCGCATGGCGGCCTCGAGGCCGGCGAGCGTGAGCGGGTACATGCGGTGGCCGAGCACTTCGCGAATCGCGCTGACCGACTGACGATAGGCCCACAGGCCTTCCGGTTCGGGATTGAGCCACGCATGATGCGGAAAATGGTCCGCGAGGCGGCGCAGCCACACGGCGCCCGCCTCCGCGTTGTTGTATTCGACGGAGCCGCCGGGCTGCAGCACTTCATACGGGCTCATGGTTGCGTCGCCGACGAAGATCAGCTTGTAGTCCGGCGTAAACTTGTGCAGCACGTCCCACGTCGGCGTGCGCTCGGCGTGGCGGCGGCGATTGTTCTTCCACAGGAAGTCGTACACGCAGTTGTGAAAGTAGTAGAACTCGAGGTGCTTGAACTCGGCCTTCGCGGCGGAGAAGAGCTCTTCCGTGCGCTTGATGTGATCGTCCATGGAGCCGCCTACGTCGAGCAGCATCAGCACCTTCACGTTATTGTGGCGCTCGGGCACCATCTTCAGGTCGAGCCAGCCGGCGTTCGCGGCGGTGCTGCGGATCGTGTCGGGCAGATCGAGCTCTTCCGCCGCGCCTTCGCGCGCGAAGCGCCGCAGGCGGCGCAGCGCGACCTTGATGTTGCGCGTGCCGATTTCCACCTGGTCGTCGTAATCGCGGTAGGCGCGCGCTTCCCACACCTTGACGGCCGTGCGGTTGCCCGCCGAGTCCCCGCCGATGCGCACGCCCTCCGGGTTATAGCCGCCATTGCCGAAGGGCGAGGTGCCGCCGGTGCCGATCCACTTATTGCCGCCTTCGTGCCGCTCTTTCTGTTCGTCGAATAGTTGCTTCAAACGTTCCATGAGCTTGTCGATGCCGCCCATGGCCTCGATCTGCGCCTTTTCTTCCGGCGACAGGTCGCGTTGCAGCTTCTTCTTCAGCCAGTCGAGCGGCACCTCGAAGGCGAGCTCCGAGGTTTTGGCGACGCCGTTGAAATAGGCGCCGAACGCCTGGTCGAACTTGTCGAAATACTGCTCGTCCTTCACGAGCGTCATGCGCGCGAGGTAGTAGAAGTCGTCGAGCGACGGCGCGATCACCTTCGCCTTGAGCGCCTCGAGCAGCGTCAGATATTCCTTCACCGACACGGGCAGCTTCGCGGCGCGCAGCGAGTAGAAGAAGTCGATCAGCATGCTGGGTCCTCTGCGGCGCGAGCACTCAATGGGAAGTCAACGGTTGTTGCGGTTCATGAAGATGAGCCGCTCGAACAGGCTCACGTCCTGCTCGTTCTTCAACAGCGCGCCGGCAAGCGGCGGAATGATCTGCTTCTGGTCCTCCGAGCGCAGCGCTTCAGGCGGAATGTCTTCGGCGAGCAGCAGCTTGAGCCAGTCGAGCAGTTCGGACGTGGACGGCTTCTTTTTCAGCCCCGCCACGTTGCGCAATTCGAAGAAGCTCTGCATGGCGGCGGCCAGCAGTTCCTTCTTGATGCCGGGGTAATGCACCTCGACGATCTGCTGCATCGTGGCCGGGTCGGGGAACTTGATGTAGTGGAAAAAGCAGCGGCGCAAAAACGCGTCGGGCAGCTCTTTCTCGTTGTTCGAGGTGATGATGACGAGCGGCCGCTGCTTTGCGCGCACGAGTTCGCGCGTTTCGTACACGTAGAACTCCATGCGGTCGAGTTCGCGCAGCAGGTCGTTCGGGAATTCGATGTCGGCCTTGTCGATTTCGTCGATCAGGAGCACGGTTTGCTCGTCCGACTCGAACGCCTGCCACAGCACGCCCTTGACGATGTAGTTGCGGATGTCCTTGACGCGCTCGTCGCCGAGCTGCGAATCGCGCAGGCGCGACACCGCGTCATATTCGTAGAGGCCCTGCTGTGCCTTGGTGGTGGACTTGATATGCCACTGCAGAAGCGGCATGCCGAGCGCCGCAGCGACTTCTTCGGCCAGCATGGTCTTCCCGGTGCCGGGCTCGCCTTTGATGAGGAGCGGGCGCTTGAGCGTCATCGCGGCGTTGACCGCGAGCTTGAGGTCGTGGGTGGCGACGTATTGCGATGAGCCTTCGAAACGCATGGCGAGGTGCTCTCTGGCGAGGGAAAAAACCCAGTATAAGTCAGAAGCCCTGTTGGCCTGAAACGGGCTCGCGTAAGGTTGCAGCCGCGTTGCCCGCGTTGCTGTCTGTCGGCTGCCGGCGCTGCTGCGCTGGTGGCGCGACGCCCGCGCGCAGGCGGCGCGCGGGTCGCGGACATGGGGTACGCAAGCGGCGCCGCACGCGGCCGCTCGTGGCGGGCCGCCGCCCACGCCCCGCGCGGTGGACGTTCGGCGCGGCGACGCGGTACAATTAGCCCGATTTTTTTGGCCTGCGTGGCTCCCTATAAGAAAAACGGCGCGGGCCGTTGCCTTTTTGGGCGCCCGTTTCCCCTCAAGCCAGGTTACATGCTATGAACAAATTCGTCGGCAAACACGTCGTGATCGCAGCGCTGTCGGTGCTCGCGGGCTATGCGGCCAGTGCGCAGGCAGCGGATGTCGTCGGCAACGCGAAAGCGGGCCAAGGCAAGGTCGCAATGTGTATTGGCTGCCACGGCATCCCTGAATATCGCACGGCTTACCCTGAGGTGTACCGCGTGCCCATGCTGGGCGGCCAGAATCAGGCGTACCTCGAAAACGCCCTGCGCGGCTACAAGAAGGGCGACCGCCACTTCGAAACGATGCACGCCATCACCGCGTCGCTATCGGATCAGGACATCGCCGACATCGCTGCTTACTACGCAGCGCAAAATTCCTCGTCGAAGAGCAATCCCGACAAGTAACCGGCTGCGGTTATCGAACCAGTCAACGGCTACTCATTTCGCGGGACAGGAGAATTCATGAATAAGCCCCAACAGGCACTCCACACGGTGTTCAAGGCTGCATGCGCGTCGGCGGCAGTATTCGGTCTGGTTGCTGCGAGCGTCGCCCATGCGGCCGACGCCGGCAACGGCAAGGTGCTGTCCGAGAGCCACAATTGCGCGGCATGTCACGGCCCGAACCTGAACAAGCCGGTGAGCCCGGAATATCCGAAGCTCGCGGGTCAGCATTCCGATTACGTCTACTGGGCGCTGCGTCAATATCAGATGGGTAACGGCAACCCGCACATGGGCCGCAATAACGCGATCATGCAAGCCCAGGTGCAAAGCCTGTCGCAAAGCGACATGAAAGATCTCGCGGCTTATATCGAATCGCTGAAGGGCGATCTCGTGCAGAAGAAGTAAGCACCGCGTACCGTCCACATTGACCGCGCTGCTGCGCGGTTGCGCCGGCCATTGCAAACACCCCGCTTAGTGCGGGGTGTTTTGCTTTGAGGCGCGGCTTCTATGTCTCTGGATGTCGCGCTATCCGCCTAGTCCCGCGTCGCGCGGCGCTCGATCCGTTGCAGATAGGCGTCCGTGTCCGGCGGCAGGCCCGTGCGCTGCGCTTCCCAGATGGTTTCGCCGAGGCACTCCATGATCGCGTGCTGTGCGTCGTGCGTCGAACCGAGCCGGGCGGCGAGGCGCTCGTGCGCGGCGCGGATGCCGGGCGGCTGGTCGATCGACAACTGTTCGCTGATGGCGAGGTGCATCGACAGATGCAGGAACGGATTCGTCTGCCCGCGTTCGGGCGAGTAGTCCTGCGCCTGGGCCGCCTCGGCGTCGGTCAGTTCGGCGTGATACTCGGGATGCTCGCTGATCCAGTCGGCGGCGATCGCTTCGAGCGGCGTCAGGATCTCGCCCTGGCGCTGCTTGCGCCAGGTCTCGGTGAAGAATTGACGGACTTCGTCGCGGCTGGGATTGAACATCGTGGGATCGGTGTCTTGAGTGAAGAGTGAAAGCATGTCGCGCACGCGGGCCACGGCGAGCCGCCAGGGCGATGCAGTCAACCGGCGCCGCTCGCGAGGCCCGCTGCTTCAGGCGCAACGCACCATTTTACGCGCCGCTGCGGCGGCCCGCTGAGGGTGCTTGCGCTCAAAGATCGGGCGGCGGCGTCTTCGGCCGGAATTCGCACAGCGGCTCGATCACGCAATGCCAGCACTCCGGCCGGCGCGCCTTGCACACATAGCGGCCGTGCAGGATCAGCCAGTGATGCGCGTCCTGTTTGAACTCGGCGGGCGTGAATTTTTCAAGCGCGGCTTCGACCGCGCGGACGTCCTTGCCGGGCGCCAGTCCCGTTCGATTCGCAACCCGAAAGATATGCGTGTCGACGGCGATAGTCGGATGCCCGAACGCGGTGTTCAGAATCACGTTGGCCGTCTTGTGTCCGACGCCCGGCAGGCTTTCCAGCGCCTCGCGGTCCTCCGGCACCTCGCCGCCGTACTGGTCGAGCAGAATGCGGCAAGTGGCGATCACGTTCTTTGCCTTGTTGCGGTACAGGCCGATCGTCTTGATGTAGTTCGCGACGCCTTCCTCGCCGAGCTCGAGCACCTTCTGCGGCGTGTTCGCGACCGGGAACATCTTGCGCATCGCTTTGTTGACCGACACGTCCGTGGCCTGCGCGGACAGCAGCACGGCAATCAGCAGCTCGAACGGCGTGGTGTACTCCAGCTCCGTGGTGGGATGCGGATTGAGGCTTTGAAGCGTTTCGTAGATGGCGCGGCGTTTGTTCGCGTTCATGCTGAGCGGGCGAAGACGGTTGCGGTTAGCGCGGGTTGCGCGTGTCAGCCGGGGCCGGCGGCGTAGGAGCGTTGACGATGTCAGTGGTGTCTGCAGCTTCGGGGCTGTCGTTGCGCGCAAGGCCCAGACGGCGGCGGCGGGCTTCGGCGGCGTCGATCTGCGCCTGCACGTCGGCGCTGACATGCTCCGTATTCAGCGGCCCCTGGCCCTTGGCTGCCAGTTCTTCCTTCTTCTTGCGCGCACGTTCGAGTGCGGCCTGAATGATCGCGCGTTTCTTCGCCTCGGCGTCGTCGGCGACAGGCGCAGCCGGGGCGGGCGATGCCGCCCAGCTTGCCGCATTGCCGGGCTGAGTATCCACGGCTGCACTGGCCGCGGCAGCGCTGCTTCGCCGCGCCGCAACACGCGCTTCGGCGGCTTCGCGCTCGCGCGCGAGACGCGCCTCGCGCCGGTCATGCCGCTCGCGCGCGGCCTCAGCCTGGGCCTCGCTCCACGCGTCCCACCCGGTCGCCTCGCCGGTGACGGGCGGCATGGAAATGCAATCGACCGGGCAGGGCGGCACGCACAGGTCGCAACCCGTGCACAGTTCGGCGACGACCGTGTGCATGTGTTTCGGTGCCCCAACTATTGCGTCGACCGGACAGGCCTGCATGCACAGCGTGCAGCCGATGCAGATCTGTTCGTCGATAACCGCCAGTGGACGCGGCCGTTCGACGCCATTGGCGGGGTTAAGCGCAATCACCGGCTTGCCGAGCACGGCCGCCAGCCGCGCGACGCCTTGCTGACCGCCCGGCGGGCACTGATTGTAGTTGGCTTCGCCGCGTGCGACGGCCTCCGCATACGGACGGCAGGCCGGATAACCGCACTTGGTGCATTGCGTCTGGGGAAGCAGATCTTCAATGCGATCTGCGAGTGTCTTGATCTGGATCACGGTCACGATGTGGGGCCAGGCGGGACTCGGCGGGCGGCCGCACAGCTTGAACTAAATAGCACATTATCGCCGATTTCCCCAATTGCCATCGGCAATCCATGTGCCATAATCGAAGCGCCTTTTTCGAAAGACCGCAGAAGGGTTTTCCCCCAAACCAGCCCGTCCAGTGCTGTCGGTGCAAGGCCCGAGGAGAGGCCGGCGGTGCGATCCGGATAACGCGGCTCACGAAGACCATGCCACCATGAATCAGCCGAAAATCAAAAGAGATCCTGAAGGCACCCGGCGTCGCATTCTGCTTGCGGCCGCCGAAGAGTTTGCAAATGGTGGGCTATTCGGCGCGCGCGTCGATCAGATCGCCCGCCGCGCGGAGACGAATGAACGCATGCTCTACTACTACTTTGGTAGCAAGGAGCAGCTATTCACAGCGGTACTTGAGCACGCGTTCAGCGCGCTCAACGAAGCGGAGCGCACGCTCGAGCTGAACGGCATTGCACCCGTGGAAGCCGTCACGCGTCTTGCGCATTTCGTGTGGGACTACTACCGCGATCATCCCGAGCTGCTGCGTCTCGTCAACAACGAGAATCTGCACGAGGCGCGTTATATGCAGAAGTCGACGCGCATCCGCGAAATGATTTCGCCGATCGTCGCCACGCTCGGCGGCATTCTCGAGCGAGGCCAGCGCGCCGGTCTGTTCCGTACCAATGTCGATCCACTGCGTCTATACGTGACGCTTTCGGGCATGGGCTACTACATCGTGTCCAACCGCTACACGCTCGAAGCCACGCTCGGCCGCGATTTCAGCAGTCCGGCCGAACGCAGCGAAGTGATCCAGATGAACACCGAATTGCTGCTCGCGTATCTGTTGCGAAAGTAGCAGGAACGCTGGTGCCGGCTTCGCGCAGTTGAGCGCACTGCCGGGCAGCGAGGCGTTGCCGCCCGCCCTCCAGGCGCTCGACCTATGTGCGCGACGTAGAGGCGCCCGAGGTGAAAAAACGGCCTCCGTATGGAGGCCGTTTCGTTGTTATCGGCTGCTTCGGTTGCTTGTGGGTTGCGCGCGAGGTTGCGGGTAAGGAGCGCGCGGCTCGCACGCGAACCGGCCGCTCATACCTCGGCCTTTTCCTTCACCGCCCTGGTCGCCTTGTTGTGTTCGAGGATGAAGTCACGCAACTGCGGATAGATGATCGTGCGCCAGCGGCGGCCCGAAAAAATGCCGTAGTGGCCACACTTTTCCGCGGTGAAGTGACGCTTGTTCTTCTCCGGAATGCCCGTGCACAGTTCGTGTGCGGCATAGGTCTGGCCGTCGCCGGAAATATCGTCCAGCTCGCCTTCGATCGTGAAGAGCGCCGTTCGGGTAATGTCCTGCGGCCGCACGCGTTCGCCGGCCACATCCCACGTGCCTTCCGCCAAACTGAACTCCTGAAACACGACGCGGATCGTGTCGAGGTAGTAATCGGCGTCCATGTCGAGCACCGCGTTGTACTCGTCGTAGAAGCGGCGATGCGCTTCCGCGTCGTCTTCGTCGCCGCGCAGCAGGCTTTGATAGAAGTCCCAGTGCGACGCCGCGTGACGCTCCGGATTCATCGCGACGAAACCGGTGTGCTGCAGGAAGCCCGGATAGACCTTGCGGCCCACGCCCGGATAGTTCGGCGGCACCGTGAAGATCACGTTGTTCTCGAACCACTCGTAGGAGTGCTGCGTGGCAAGCGAATTCACCGACGTTGGGCTCTTGCGGGCGTCGATGGGGCCGCCCATCATCGTCATGGTGCGCGGCGTGTCTTCGCCGCGGCTCGCCAGCAGCGAAATGGCCGCGAGCACCGGCACGGTCGGCTGGCAGACCGAGATCACGTGCAGATTCTTTGCACCAATATGGCGGATGAATTCCTGAATGTACGCAACGTAGTCGTCCAGATGAAACTCGCCGTCTTCGAGCGGCACCATGCGCGCGTCGATCCAGTCGGTCAGGTAGACCTTGTGGTCCTGCAACAACGTGCGCACTGTGTCACGCAGCAGCGTGGCATGGTGGCCCGACAACGGCGCGCACACCAGCACGACCGGCTCGTCTTTCAGCTGGCTTACGGCCTCGCTGTCGTCCGCGAAACGCTTGAAGCGCAGCAGGCGGCAAAACGGCTTTTCGATAATCGTTTGCTCGATGATCGGAATGTTGTGGCCGTCCTTGACGATCTGATGCAGGTTGAACTCCGGCTTCTCATAGTCCTTGCCGAGCCGGTAGAGCAGTTCGTAACCGGCCGAAAGGCGTGTGGCGCCGGGCACATAGGCCAACGGGCTGGCGGGATTCGCGAACGATTTGGACGCGGCCTGGGCCCAGGCGGTAAGCGGGCTCAGCATAGCCCGCTGGAATTCGTGCAGTTGATAGAGCATGGGTGCTCCGTTTTAAGCGGTTCGCATGGGGCTTCGCAAACACGCGTGTGGCGTTGCGGCAGGCCATATTGGTTGTTGGCACATTGTTATCGGCCGACAGACGGTTCGATCATATAGAAACAAGTGGAATTGTGCAATGCAGCAATTGAGCGATGTCGATCCGTAAAAGTGTCATGGAATCATGCTACTGGCGATGCTGCCGTGCCGCTATCCGGGCTTGCCGCAGCCTTAAGTTCAGCATGATCCGTGCCGTTATGGGAAGGCTGCCCCGTCGCCCGCGCCATCGCCTGTTCGTGCTTCATCAGGTTGAGGCCCGTGTTGACGAGCGCCACGTGCGAGAACGCCTGCGGGAAGTTGCCGACGAGGCGCTTTTGCGCCGGGTCGTATTCCTCCGCTAGCAGCCCCACGTCGTTGCAGAGGCCGAGCAGCCGCTCGTACATGGCGATAGCCTCGTCGAGACGGCCCTGCAACGCCAGGTTATCCACCATCCAGAACGAACAAGCGAGAAACGTGCCTTCCCCGGGCGGCAGGCCGTCGTCGAATTCGGTGGTGCGGTAGCGCATCACAAAGCCGTCGTGCATCAAGTCCCGCTCGATCGCCTCCACGGTGCCCTTGACGCGCGGATCATGCGGCGGCAGGAAGCCGACGAGCGGCAGCAGCAGCACGCTGGCGTCGAGCTGGTCGCTGCCGTAAGCCTGAGAAAACGCATGACGCGAAGGATTCCACGCCTTCTCGCAGACTTCCGCGTGGATCTGCGCGCGGATGGCGCGCCATTCGTCGAGCGGCCCTTCCAGATTGAACATTTCCGCTGATGCCAGCGCGCGGTCGAACGCGACCCACGCCATGACCTTCGAGAAAGTGAAATGCTGACGGCCGCCGCGCGTTTCCCAGATGCCTTCGTCGGGTTGCTGCCAGATGGTGGCGAGGTGGCGCAGCAACTCGCGTTGCACGTTCCACGCCGTGTCGTCCGCCTGCAGGCCGCCCACCCGCGCGAGATGCAGCGCGTTCATCACTTCGCCGTAGACGTCCAGCTGACGCTGGCCGACCGCGTTGTTGCCGATGCGCACCGGCTTCGCGCCGCAATAGCCCGGCAGCCAGTCCACCTCGGACTCGGGCAGGCGCCGCTCGCCGGCGAGCCCATACATGATCTGCAACTGGTCGGGCGCGCCCGCCATCACGCGGCCGAGCCAGCTGCGCCAGGCGCGCGCCTCGTCGTAGTAACCGCCGCGCATCAGCGCGAGCAGCGTGATGGTGGCGTCGCGCAGCCAGCAGTAGCGGTAGTCCCAGTTGCGCGTGCCGCCCAGCTGTTCCGGCAGCGACGTGGTGGGCGCCGCGACGATGCCGCCCGTCGGCTCATACGCGAGCGCCCGCAGCGTGATCAGCGAGCGGCGGATCGGCTCCGCCCATCTTCCTTCGATGGTGCCGCGCGCTGTCCATTCGAGCCAGTGATTCTCCGTGCGCGCGAGCGCCGTATGCGGATCTCGCGCAGGCGGCAGCCGCAGATGCGAGGCTGCATAAGCAAGCGAAAAGGGCACGCGCTCGCCTTCGCCGACAGTGAATTCGGCGACCGTTTTCATGTTCTCGCCGCGCAGTTCGACGGGCGTGCGCAGCACGGCGTTATCCGGACCGACAATCGCGCGGATGCCACTCTCGTGTTTCAGCCGGTCCACCCAGGGAATGGAAAAGCCGTAGTCGAAGCGCAGCACGAGCTCCATCTTCATGCGCACGGTGCCGCGCTTGCCGAGCACGATGCGCACCATTTCCGACCAGCCGTTGCCCGGCGGCATGAAGTCGACGAGCGTGACGGCGCCGTCCGCCGTTTCGAAGTCCGTTTCGAGGATCAGCGTTTCGCCGCGATAACGGCGCGTGATTCTGGCGGGCGTGTCCGTGTCGGGGCAGATCAGCCAGCGGCCGTGCTCCGGCGTACCGAGCAGCGCGGCAAAGCAGGCGCCGGAGTCGAAGCGCGGCCAGCAGAGCCAGTCGACGGAACCTTCGCGGGAGACGAGCGCGGCCGTGTGGCCGTCGCCGATGAGCGCATAGTCTTCGATGAGTGCGGGCATGGCCGTGCGTATCAATACCTGAGGGACATTTCGGTAGCGGGCTCGGCGAAATCCGCCAGGCCCCATGGGTTGTTTTGTCGGGACTCGCGCGATGCCGTTTGGTTCACCACCACACAATGCGGCAAAACGCGGGTTGTAATTGTCAAATTGGTGCCTACAATCAGTAATCCAGCCGACGCCTAAAACTTCCGGGTTTGCGAACCCGGCTCACTCATCGCGCATGCACACGCCGTTTGGAGGACGAAAGCCATGCTGAATCCGTCAAAATCCGACTGCATCACGATTCTCTCCGCCGCGAGCGAACTCGCGGACGACTCCATGCTTCCGCTCGATCATGGGCGCCTCGGTCTCACGCTTAACGGCATGCAGGCGGCCGCGAGCTTTCTGATCGAACGCGCGTGCTTCCGGCGCTATCAGGAAGGTGACGGCCATTATGCCGTCGGCGCGCTGTCGTTGCAGGGGCGTTGGCGCCTGGAACAGCTTTCGAACGGCTGACCCCGGCGCTTGCCGCAAGGGCGCGCGGATCCGGGGCCGAGCCCGGATGCGATGTGCCGTCTGAACCTATGGTATCTCTCGCGAACGCGCAGCAATGACCGGCACGCTTGTGCCGGCGAGCATCTGCGTGCGAGTTCTTTCGTCCATCCCTTCTTCACTGCCGCGCACTTCGCGCGCCGCGGCGCACCTGCGGCAAGCTGATCCGCAGCATTCACGCCTCGTTACCGACGACCCAACGCCGACCCAACGCCGACGGCAGCCGGGCTGTCCTGCGCCCGGCTGCCGTCGTCAGAAGTGCGACGAGCCCATGCCGAAAATGCCGATGATCCCGATGATGATCAGATAAAGCGCGACGATGTAATTCAACAGACGCGGCATGACGAGAATCAGAATGCCGGCAATCAACGAAACCAGCGGACCCAGGCTGAGTGTGATGTTCATGAAGACTCCGTAGTGGTGAGACGCGGTGAGAAAAGTGCAGGCGGGGCTGCTTATTGCTACCGAGGTTGCTACCGAGGCAACTGCCATGCCGCCGGCCGGCCGTCGCGCGACCGGCTCGCTGCCGCAGCGCCGCCTGCTTCACTGCATGATCCGTTGCAACGCTTTTATACTTGCTCGACAAGAACAACGCTCGAGCGCCGCGCGGCAGACCAGAGGCACGATTACAACCGCTTTACGCCATTTATTCCTGTAGAGGAGGTCGTATGCTTCGTCGTCACCGGGCCGCTGTGCATGCCGCGCGAGGTTTTAACCGGTCTTCTTCGTATTTCGACGCTGATTCCATTTCACGGCGTGCGCGCATGGTCATTCGCATGCACGCCGCCCGCTCGATCATAAAAGGTTTCGCGCTCATGGTCTCGATTGTCGCTTCGCCCGCGTTTGCGCAAGATGCCGGTGCCGGCTCCGGTGCCGTTCCCGCCGACGGCGTCTACGACATGCTGGTCGGCACGTATACCGGCGGCAAGAGCGAAGGCTTGTACGTCTATCGCTTCGACACGAAGACGGGCGACGCCACGCGCGTGTCGGTCGCGCAGACGGTGAACCCGTCGTATCTGGTGGTGAGCCGCGACCGCCGCTTCGTCTACGCGGTCAACGAGTTGCCCGGCGACAACGGGCCGGCGAGCCAGCGCGGCGGCGTCAGCGCATTCCGCTTCGACGCCGCGAGCGGCCAGTTGAGCTTCCTCAACAAGGTTTCCGCCGACGGCAACGACCCGTGCTACCTGAGCCTTTCGCCGGACGGCAAATATCTGCTCGTCGCGAATTATTCGGTGGCGGCCGATCCCGGCGGCAGCTTCGCCGTGCTTCCCGTGCAGGCCGACGGCCAGTTGGGTGCGTCGGTGCTGACCGTGCATCACGAAGGCGGCGGTCCGGTGAAGGGGCGCCAGGACAATTCGCACGTGCACTCCACCGTGTTTTCTCCCGACGGGCACTATCTCTTCGCGCAGGATCTCGGGGCCGACAAGCTGTACTCGTACCGCTATACGCCAGACGGCAGCCGCGGCCTGTTCGGCCCGACCGACTGGCGCTACACCCAGGAGAAGCCGGGCACGGGCCCGCGGCACCTCGTGTTCGGCGCCGACGGCAAACACGCCTATCTCACGAGCGAACTCGCCGCAACCGTCAGCACGCTTGACTACGCCGACGGCAAGCTCACGCAGGTTCAAACCATTTCGCTGACCGAGCCCGGCTTCAAGGGCAAGGTGGGCGCGGCGGCGATTCATCTGTCGCCGGACGGGCGGTTTCTCTACGCCACGAACCGCGGCGACGCGAACGAGATCGTGATCTTTTCCGTCGATCCCGCCAATGGGCATCTCCGGAAGATCGGGCATCAATCGAGTCTCGGCAAAGCGCCGCGCGAGTTTGCGATCGATCCGACCGGCAAGTGGCTGATCGTCGGCAATCAGAACAGCGATTCGGTGTATGTGTTCAGGCGCAATGAGCAAAGCGGTTTGCTCGAAGCGAATCCAAAGCGCATCGAGATCGGCTCGCCGGTGGACTTCAAGCTGGTGTCGCCGTCGTAAGCGAGGGTTGAGCTTGCCGAATGAACAACGGGCCGCGTTTTGCGGCCCGTTGTTTTTCGCGGTTGCGTGGCTGGCGAAGCTGCTAGGCTCGGCTCGCGTGGCTGGCGCGGTGAGTGAGGCTGTTGCGCTTCGCCTGCCTCGCGTGCTGAATGCGACGAGTGCTGCGCCGGCACGCGAGTCGACCTGAACGCGCGTCGAGCCGCATGTCGAGCCCGCCCGCAGACTACTCCGCAGGCCCAGGCGCCAGCACCTCGCGGCTGCCGTTAATCCCCATTGCCGACACGAGCCCCGCCGTCTCCATCTGCTCGACGAGACGCGCCGCGCGGTTATAGCCGATGCGCAACTGCCGCTGCACCGACGAGATCGACGCGCGCCGCGTGCGCACCACAAACGCCACGGCTTCGTCGTAAAGCGGGTCGGCTTCGGCATCGGGCGACTCGCCGAACAGATCCTGCGCGGCGCTACCCTCGGCGGCCGGACCGTCGAGGATGCCTTCCTCGTATTGCGGCTCGCCGAACTGCTTCAGATACTCGACGATCGCGTGCACTTCCTCGTCCGCGACGAACGCGCCGTGCACGCGCTGCGGGTAGCCCGTGCCGGGCGGCAGGAACAGCATGTCGCCCTGGCCGAGCAGCGACTCCGCGCCCATCTGGTCGAGAATCGTGCGCGAGTCGATCTTCGACGATACCTGGAAGGCGACGCGCGTCGGAATATTGGCCTTGATGAGCCCGGTGATCACGTCCACCGAGGGCCGCTGCGTCGCCAGAATCAGGTGAATGCCGGCCGCGCGCGCCTTCTGCGCGAGCCGCGCGATCAGTTCCTCGATCTTCTTGCCGGCCACCATCATCAGGTCGGCCAGTTCGTCGATCACGACGACGATGAGGGGCAGTGGCGCGAGCGGCTCGGGCGCTTCCGGCGTCAGAGAAAACGGATTGCCCAGCTTCTTGCCTTTCGCTTCCGTATCCCGAATTTTCTGATTGAAGCCTGCGAGATTGCGCACGCCGACGGCGGACATCAGCCGATAGCGCTTTTCCATTTCGCCGACGCACCAGTTGAGCGCATTCGCGGCGAGCTTCATGTCCGTGACGACGGGCGCGAGCAGGTGCGGAATGCCCTCGTAGACCGACAGCTCGAGCATTTTCGGGTCGATCATGATGAGGCGCACTTCCTCGGGCGTCGCCTTGAAGAGCAGCGAGCAGATCATCGCATTGATCGCCACCGACTTGCCCGAACCGGTCGTGCCCGCGACCAGCATATGCGGCGCCTTGGCGAGGTCGGCGACAACCGGATGCCCGGTGATGTCCTTGCCCATCGCCAGCGTCAATTGCGAATGCGAGTTCTGATAGACGCTCGCCTCCAGAATTTCGGAGAGGCGAATGGTCTGGCGCTTCGCGTTCGGCAATTCAAGACCCATGCAGGTCTTGCCGGGAATCGTTTCGACGACGCGGATCGACGTGAGGCCGAGGCCGCGCGACAGATCCTTCATCAGGCCGACGATCTGGCTGCCGCGCACGCCCAGCGCCGGTTCCACTTCGAAGCGGGTGATGACCGGACCGGCCGACGCGCCGACCACCGTCACCGGAACCTTGAACTCCTGCAGCCGCTGTTCGATCAGGAGGCCGGTTTCGATGAGCTTTTCCTCGGAGACCGGCTCGACATGGGTGTCTGCGGGCGCGAGCAGATCGAGCGTGGGCAGTTCCACCATGGAAGCCGCCGGCGCATGAAACTCGAAGCCGTTGGTCGGGCCGTGACCGCGCAGCGGCGCGCGCTGCGCGGCGGGTTCGGGCGCTGGGTCGGATTGGGGCTCGGAATTCGATGGTGCGCAAGCCTCAGCCGGCGAGACTGGGAGCGCTGCGGGTGCAACCGGGGGCGGTTGGACGGGGGAAACCGTCGGCGCAGCAGGGAAGTCGGCTTGCTCGCGCGGTTCGGCATGGCCCGGCGCGTGCGCTTGCGGCCCGAGACCCGGGAAACGGACCACGTTCGACGATGCCGGCGGCGTGGCGCCTCGCGTCGGCGCGGCCGCGAGACCGGCCGCCGCGGGGCCGTCGCTGTCGGCGGACGGCGCTTCGGCATCCGCGAGGGCAGGCGGCAGCGGCAGCTCGCTGTTGGCCGGCAATGACGACGCGGCTGCGCTTGCGGCCGCAGTTGTGTTGGCGCCGGCGGCGTGGGACATCGGCGGGTCGTTATCCGATGCCGTGAACTGCCGCTCGTCCACGGGCGGCGCGGCTGATATTTCGGCTTGCGGATCGCGGCGCAAAATGCCATCGGGGGCAGCGCTAGCGACATCGCGCTCGTCTTCCTGCGGCTCTTCCGACCCTGCAGCCCCATCTTCTTCCCACGGCGGTGTCTGCGACGGCGCGTCCGTTTGCTCAAACCGGCTCGCGAAGATTCCGAACGGGGTGCGAGCCAATGTCGGTGTGGCGCCGTGCGCCGTTGCACTGTCCGCCGATGTGACCGTCGGTGCGGGCACCGACGCGGGCTCGGACGCAGCGGCTGCGGCCGGTTCCGCGGTGTCGGTCACCGTTTGCGCAGCGGGCGCAATCATGGCCGGTGCGGCGGGAGTCGGCGCGCCGGGCGTCGCATGAGTTGCGGCTGTATCCGTCAACGCGCCGGTCGGCCGTTGAATTACGGGCGGCTCCATCGGCCATTGGGCAACGGGTTCCGCTCGGCTTGCCGCTGACGGCTGTGGCTCGCTCACCAACGCTGTGTGATCTGGTGTTTCGACAGCCGGGTGCGGCGACGTTCCGCCCGGCGCTGAAGGCGCAGATTCAACAGTCGGCGCAACCGGAGCGTGAGCGGCATCATGGCCCACGGCTTGATGCTTCGCCGTTTCGTCAGCCGCCGCATCCCTGTCCGGCGTTGGCGCCGCGACCGCGCCGCTGGGCCCGGCCATCTCGCTGGCAACGCCGGCCGCATCCGATGGCGCCACGCTCACGCCCGCGATCTTCCCGCCTTCCGCGCTGGTGCTGCGCGCGAGGCTGACACCGGCGATATCCGTCCAACGCGCAGCGTTTTCCGCAATGCTGCGCAGCGTTTCCTGCACGCTGGCGGGCGGCGTGACTTTCTCCGCGGCCGCCATAGGCCGCGTATAACTTGGCGCCGGCGAGGATGGACGACGGGCGCCCGAGGTCATGGCGGTCGCGTTGTTTGCACCCGAAGCAGACGGCAAGCCCTGTGCGGACGATGCCGCGCGATTGAAGGGCATGGCAGCACGGTTGGCTGCAGGACGTCCATGAACGGCCGCGCCCGCGGGCGTCGCGCCAGTTGCCGCGCCGGCGCCGCTTCCGGACGCGGCATGAGCCGCTTTAGCGCCCGTTCCCACAGCACCGGCGGCGACTCCCGCAGCGCCCACAGCAATGCCCGCCGATCCACCGTGGCCTCGCTCACGAGTCGCGCGGCCGACAGCGGGCGAGCCGGCTCCGCCAGCACCGGCTTTCGCTGGCGCCCGTGCGGGGGACACGCCCGTCCGCGGATTCGTCTCGCGCAGCCATCCCGCCGGTGCGACGGGTTCGGCCGGCGCCCATGTCGATTTGCCGGCGCCGGACCCATGCATAGGGGCAGGCGGCGGTGTCTGCCGCACGGGCGTCGCGCTACCCGTGCGCAAAACCGGCTCGACCTGCGAAGGCCGGGCGCGCGTCGCATTTCGCCCGGCGTGCCCGCCTTGCGCCGCCGCCCGGGTTGCGCTCTCGCGGGCGGCCGTATCGCGGGGCGCCGTATCGCGGGGCGCCGTCTCGCGGCCCGCAGCCGCTGCCGCCGCGCCGCCGAAACCCGCACTCAGCCCAGCGCCGTGATGGGCGCCCGCACCGGCACCACCCGCAGCGCGTCCTTTGACAGGCGGCCGCCAGACAGTCGGCCGCGCATAGCGACCCTTGCTTTTGGGCGCCATCGTGTTGATCGGGCTGGAGATGCGTGGCGGCGCGGCGTCGTCGACGCTGCGATGGCGGCGTGCCTCGTCGTCGCGCCTCGCGAGACCGCGCGAAGCCAGTCCGAGACCGAACGCGCCGTCGGCCCAGAGCAGAAATTCGCGCCAGCGAAAGCCGATCAGCCACGGCAGGCTGACGACGAAGAGCGCGAGCGCCGCGAGCGGCGTGCCGATAGGGCCGAGCAGATGGCCGAGCGCCGCCGCGAGCGCGTGGCCGATTGCATTGCCGCCGCCGGCCGCGCCGCTCAGCGACGCTTCGAGCGTGCAGCTTGCCAGCATCGCGCAGACGAAGCCGAGCCACAGCCGGATGGTGCCCGGGCCGCGCAAACCGGCGCCGCCCGGCAGCATCGACTTGATGAGCCGCCAGATGAGAGGAATGAACCAGACGGCCGACCCGCCGAACCAGCCGAAAACTACCGTGTGCATACTAGACATCGACGAATGACGGATTGGCAAAAACGCAATCCGTCGAGTTTAAACCGGCGAAGCCGAAGGCTCCGAAGGCGGCCGCAAGTATGCCTGCGACCTCGTGCAAAGCGTGCGGGCGCGCCGGACCATCCGTGTGCCGTTGCGCCTCGCCGCTTGTTTGCGACTCATTCACCACTCATGACCGCTCTTTGACAACCGTTTGACCGCTCACTTGCCACTGTCGCCGCTGCGCTCGAACACGAGCGTATCGCCGTTGTCGAGCACGAGCTGCATCTGCTGCGGCGCGCGCATCTGCACGCCGGTGCGTTCGATATGCGTGAGCGCATTCAGATAGGCGCTCTCGATCTGTCCGCCCGCCGTCGCGCAGGCCATACGCGTGCCGCCCAGTGTGCCGAAGGAGAGCTTGCCGTCCTTCAGCGCGTACGAGCCCATGTAGCGGTTGCAGCCGGAAAAACCGCTCGCGTGACGCTGGCCGCCGGCCGTCGACAGCGTGAGCGTGATCGGCGCGCCGAGGTTCGCGAAAGGAACCGTGCGCACCTTGCCGTCCGCCTGTTTCCATGCGGTGAGCGTCCAGCTGGTGTCGTCGAGCAATTGGGTGGCGGCCGGGTTGAACGGGTCGGGCGCGGGTGCTTCCGAGTCCGGATGTTTCGGCATCGCGCAGGCGCCGACGAGCACCGCGACGCCGAGCGCGGCGAGGGCCGTGCGCGCGTGGGGGGCGAGGCGCGCAAGACGTCGCGTGGACAAGCGTGGTTGCATGGCGTCGTTCCTCTTCAAACTGGCAAAGGCGTAAGGGTAACGCACTCGGCACGCCGCGCGCGAGCCGCGGCGAGGGGCACGCATGTTAACATCGTGCTCTATCCAATCCCACCCTCATCCGACTTTTATCTGGAGACCCCATGCAGATCGGCCAACGGATCGGCACGCCCCTTTCTGAATCCGCCACGCGCGTGATGCTGCTCGGCGCGGGCGAACTCGGCAAGGAAGTGATCATCGCGCTGCAGCGGCTGGGCGTCGAAGTGATCGCCGTCGACCGTTATCCGAATGCGCCGGGGCACCAGGTCGCGCATCGCTCGCATGTGATCGACATGACCGACCGCGCCGCGCTGCGCGCGCTCGTCGAACAGGAACGTCCGCATCTGATCGTTCCGGAAATCGAGGCCATTGCCACGGACGCGCTGGCCGCAATAGAAAGCGACGGCATCGCAGAAGTGATCCCGACCGCGCGCGCCACGCAGCTCACCATGAACCGCGAGGGCATCCGCCGCCTCGCCGCCGAAGAGCTGGGCTTGCCGACTTCGCCGTACGCATTCGCCGATTCGCTCGACGAACTGCGCGCCGGCATCGCCCAAGTCGGCTACCCGTGCGTGGTGAAGCCGGTCATGTCGTCCTCGGGCAAGGGGCAGTCGGTGCTGCGCAGCGAGGCCGACGTTGAACCGGCCTGGCAATACGCCATGGCGGGCGGCCGCGTGAATCATGGCCGCGTGATCGTCGAGGGTTTTATCGACTTCGAATACGAGATCACGCAGTTGACAGTGCGCGCGGTCGCGCCGTCGAACGGCGAGGTCGCCACGTACTTCTGCGATCCGATCGGCCACGTGCAGGTGGCGGGCGACTACGTCGAATCGTGGCAGCCGCAGCCGATGAGCCCGCTCGCGCTCGAACGCTCACGCGAAGTCGCCCACAAGGTGACGGCCGCGCTCGGCGGGCGGGGGCTCTTCGGCGTGGAACTTTTCGTGCGCGGCGATGACGTATGGTTCTCGGAAGTGAGCCCGCGTCCGCACGACACGGGTCTCGTTACGCTGTGCTCGCAGCGCTTTTCGGAGTTCGAACTGCACGCGCGCGCGATTCTCGGCTTGCCGGTGGATACGTCGCTGCGGGCGCCGGGTGCGTCGGCCGTGATTTACGGCGGGCTCGAAGAGACCGGCATTGCGTTCGAAGGCGTTGCCGCGGCGCTCGCCGTGCCGGATGCGGATCTGCGGCTTTTCGGCAAGCCGGAGAGCTTCGTCAAGCGGCGCATGGGCGTGGCGCTCGCCACCGGCGCGAATATCGACGAAGCGCGCTCGCGCGCGAAAGAGGCCGCGGCGGCGGTGCATCCCGTGTCAGGGAAATCGGCGTCGTGATGTGGGTGGCGTTTGCCGGCGAGGCGCGCAGTCTGAATGATTCGAGCCCGTCGAACACACCGCGGGCTCATTGAAGTCGAGGTAGGTATGGTGCAGGAATCGCGTAACGGAGCGCCCCGCAGTGCAAGGTGGCGCGCCGCGGCCGGCCCGCTGCGCACGCTTCGCGCGCTCGGCCTCGTGTTCGCGCTCGGCGCGGGATTGACCGGCTGCGGGCTCGCGGCCGCGCCATGCCGGATTGCGTCGGCGGGCCTGAAGATCGTGCCGGTGGTCGGCCACGTGGCCGCCGCGCCGACTGATGCCTGTGCCGACGTCATCGACCCTTGACCCGCCACGAGCGAGGCATTCCATGAAGAAATGGCTGCTTGCAGCGAGCCTCGCGGCGATCTGCGGCGGGGCGTTCGCCGCGCCCTTGCATCTCGACGACGTCCAGACCAAGAACCGTCAAACACGCAAGTACACCTGCGCGACCGGCAGAATTCTGCATGTCACTTACTGGAACACGGCCAACGGCCAGAGCTTCGCGCTCGTGCCAGTGAAGGGTAAGCAACTGCTGTTCGTCAATACGATCGCGGCGTCTGGCGCGAAATATCAGGCCGGCAGCTATACGTGGTGGACCAAGGGCCCGCGCGCCGATCTCTACGACGCCACCGCCGGCGAGAATGCCCCGCCGGTGCTGTCCGACTGCATCACGCTCAATCGCTGAGTGCCCCGCGGCGGCTTCCTGGCTGCCGCGAGTTTCCTCTCCCGCCGCGCGATAGGGTCAAGCTGCGCGCATCATTTCCCCCCGAGTAGTAAGCTGTCCGCAGTGGCTTCAGGCCAGCCGCCGCGAGCGTCGCCTGCCGCTACTGCCGTCTTTGCTGTCGTTGCTGTGTCCCTGCTGGTTCTGTCGTCCGTTTCCGCTCACCGCACGGCAAGGCTGTGCGCCCGCGTCCGTCCCATCAAGCGAGACCCTCCATGAAAGCATCCGACCTGTTCGTCAAATCGCTGGAAGCCGAAGGTGTCGAGTATGTGTTCGGCATCCCCGGTGAAGAAAATCTCGATCTGCTCGAATCGCTGCGCCGCTCGAAAATCCGCCTGATCCTGACGCGTCACGAACAGGCGGCGGGCTTCATGGCCGCCACCTACGGACGCCTGACGGGCCGCACGGGCGTGTGTCTCGCGACGCTCGGCCCGGGCGCCACCAACTTCGTGACGGCCGCCGCCTACGCGCAGCTGGGCGGCATGCCGATGCTGATGGTGACCGGCCAGAAGCCGATCAAGTCGAGCAAGCAGGGCCATTTTCAGATCGTCGACGTGGTGCGGATGATGGAACCGCTCACCAAGTACACGCGCCAGATCGTGTCGATCGCGAATATCCCGGCAGCCGTGCGCGAGGCCGTGCGGCAGGCGGAAGAAGAACGCCCCGGCGCCACGCATCTGGAATTGCCCGAGGACGTCGCGCACGAGGAAGGCGACGGCAAGCCGATTCCGAAGAGCTACAGCCGCCGCCCGATCGCGGAGGAAAAGGCGGTGGCGCGCGCCGTGGAGGCGATCACGCGCGCGAAGCATCCGCTCCTCATGATCGGCGCGGGCGGCAATCGCAAGACCACGACGAAGATGCTGCGCGAGTTCGTCGACCAGATCGGTATTCCCTTTTTCACCACGCAGATGGGCAAGGGCGTGATCGACGAATCGCACCCCATGTGGCTCGGCAACGCGACCTTGTCCGACGGCGACTTCGTGCACCGCGCGATCGATCACGCCGACTGCATCATCAATGTCGGGCACGACGTCATTGAAAAGCCGCCGTTTTTCATGCGCAGCGGCGACGCCGAGAAGACGGTGATTCATGTGAACTTCCTCGGCGCGGAGGTCGACACGGTTTATTTCCCGCAGATCGAAGTGGTCGGCGACATTGCCAACGCGGTCTGGCAACTGAAGGAAAGTCTGAAGGAGCGCCAGGAGCATTGGGACTTCGCGCGTTTCAAGGAGATCAAGGAGCATTTCGAGGCGCACCTCGTAAAAGGCCAGCACGACGACCGCTTTCCGATGTATCCCGTGCGCCTTGTCAACGACGTGTACGAGACCACGCCCGCGGACGGCATCGTGTGTCTGGACAACGGCATGTACAAGATCTGGTTCGCCCGCTACTACCGCGCGCACGAGCCGAATTCGCTGCTGCTCGACAACGCGCTGGCTTCGATGGGCGCCGGTTTGCCGTCAGCGATCGCCACGAAGATCGTGCACCCGGACCGCAAGGTCATGGCTGTGTGCGGCGACGGCGGCTTCATGATGAACTCGCAGGAACTCGAAACGGCAGTGCGCCTGAAGCTCGATCTCGTGATCCTGATCTTACGCGACGACGCGTTCGGCATGATCCGCTGGAAGCAGGAGAACATGAACTTTCCCGACTACGGCATGACGCTCGCGAACCCGGATTTCGTCGCGTATGCGCAGAGCTACGGCGCGAAGGGGCATCGGATCGGCTCGCCGGCGGAATTTGCGCCGCTCGTGCGCGAATGTTTTGCGACGCCCGGCGTGCATGTGATCGACGTGCCCATCGACTATTCGGATAACGAGCGCGTGTTGAATCGCGAGATCAAGCGGCTCTCCGCGCAATTGTGAGCGGCGTGTGTTGTGAGCGGCGTGTGAGCGGCGTGGGCTCGCGTGCGGGCCGGCTGCTGCTGTCATCTATCGGAAGGAGAACGCGTCATGCTGAACCAGACCTACCCGTACTACCTGGCGAACGAAGCGGTGGCTGCAAACACGGATCTCGAAGTCACCGACAAATTCAGCGGCGAAGTGGCGACGCGTGTCGCGATGGCCGACGCGGCCGCCATCGACAAGGCGATTGGCTTCGCGGTGGACGCGCTGCCCGCACTGCGCGCGTTTCCGCCGTTCAAGCGCCAGGCGGTGCTCGAACATTGCGTGAAGCGCTTTCGCGAACGTTACGACGAACTGGCGCTCGCGCTGTGCATCGAGGCGGGCAAGCCGATCAACGACTCGAAGGGCGAAGTCACGCGGCTGATCGACACGTTCAAGGTCGCGGCGGAGGAGGCGGTGCGCATCGACGGCGAGATTGTGAATCTGGAAATTTCGCCGCGCGCGAAGGGCTATCACGGCTATGTGAGGCGCGTGCCGATCGGGCCGTGTTCGTTCATCTCGCCGTTCAATTTTCCGCTGAACCTGACCGCGCACAAGGTCGCGCCGGCGATCGCGGCGGGCGTGCCCTTCGTGCTCAAGCCGGCGAGCCGCACGCCGGTCGGGGCGCTGATCATGGGCGAGATTCTGGCGGAAACCGATCTGCCGAAAGGCGCGTTCTCCATTCTGCCCGCGCATCGCGACGGCGCGGACCTCTTCACCACCGACGAGCGCTTCAAGCTGCTGTCGTTCACGGGCTCGCCGGCAGTGGGCTGGGAGCTGAAGAAAAAGGCTGGCAAGAAGAAAGTGATTCTCGAACTCGGCGGCAACGCGGCGGCGATCGTCGACGGCGATCAGGGCGGCAAGCTCGACTATGTGGTCGACCGCCTCGCGTTCGGCGCGTTCTATCAGTCGGGGCAAAGCTGTATCGGCGTGCAGCGCATTCTCGTGCACGCGAGTCTCTACGATGCGCTGCGCGAGAAACTGATCGCCAAAACGAAGTCGCTCGTGATGGGCGATCCGAAGGACGAAAAAACGTTCGTCGGGCCCATGATCTCCGAATCGGAGTCGAAACGCCTCGCCGGCTGGATGGAGAGCGCCGTGCAGGCGGGCGCGCAGATTATCGCGGGCGGCAAGGTGGAGGGCGCGATGTTCGAGGCCACGCTGCTCGAAGGCGTGAAGCGCGACACGGACCTGTATCGCAAGGAAGCCTTCGGCCCGGTCGCCATACTGGAACGTTTCGCCGATTTCGACGAGGCGCTCGCCGCCGTCAACGACAGCGATTTCGGCCTGCAGGCGGGCGTGTTCACCGATTCGCTCGCGCATGCGCACCGCGCGTGGGACGAACTGGAAGTCGGCGGCGTGGTGATCAACGACGTGCCGTCGTTCCGCGTGGACAATATGCCGTACGGCGGCGTGAAGGAATCCGGTCTGGGGCGCGAGGGTGTGCGCTACGCGATCGAGGACATGACCGAGCTGCGGCTCATGGTCATGCGCGAGACGTGGTGAGGCAGGGCGCGACTCCGTCTGCGTCGGCAGCACCCGGCCGGGCAAAAACGGCGCGTGCTGGCTTTGTCACGCACCTGTCGTTTGCGCTCAGTACGCTCGCAGCAGATCGCGCAGGTTCGGCGGGGTGATTCGGCCGGTGCCGTGGGGCGAACGGCCGCCACGATGGCCGCCCAAGCAGAAAGCCCGTGCCTGCGCCATGAGTGTTTTTGCTGAAGTGCTACAATACCGGCCTTTCCGGCGGATGTTTCCGTCGGCCGGAGCCGGCCGCATCCTTTCCCGCAATAGCAACGGGTCCGTGCGGAACGCCGTGGCTCCGCCTTCATCCTGATGCCTTCGGCGGTTCCAACCGCTGCCGCGCGCACGCGCCAAGCGCAACGCGCCGACGCATTTTTAGCGAAAGCCACCATGTCCGACACAGCCGTCATGCCCAGCACTGCGACTTTTGATCAATTCGGTCTCGCGCCCGACATCCTGAAAGCGGTCAAGGAATCGGGCTACACCACGCCCACGCCGATCCAGGCACAGGCGATTCCTGTCGTCCTGGCGGGCCGCGACGTGATGGGCGCCGCGCAGACCGGCACCGGCAAGACGGCGAGCTTTTCGTTGCCGATCATCCAGCGCCTGTTGCCGCACGCGAGCACGAGCGCTTCGCCTGCCCGCCACCCGGTGCGCGCGCTGATTCTCACGCCGACCCGGGAGCTGGCCGACCAGGTTGCCGCGAACGTGCAGTCGTATGCAAAGCACACGGCGCTGCGCAGCGCCGTGGTGTTCGGCGGCGTCGACATGAATCCGCAGTCCGACCAGTTGCGCCGCGGCGTCGAAATTCTGATTGCCACGCCGGGCCGCCTGCTCGATCACGTGCAACAGAAGACCGCCAACCTGGGGCAGGTGCAGATTCTCGTGCTCGACGAAGCGGACCGGATGCTCGACATGGGCTTCCTGCCGGACCTGCAGCGCATTCTGAATCTGTTGCCGAAAGAGCGCCAAACGCTGCTGTTTTCGGCCACGTTTTCGGGCGAAATCAAGAAGCTCGCCGCCACCTACCTGCGCAATCCGCAAACCATTGAAGTCGCGCGCAGCAACTCCACGGCGACGAATGTCACGCAGATCGTCTATGAAGTGGCCGAGGGTGACAAGACCGGCGCCGTCGTCCAGCTGATTCGCGAGCGCAATCTGAAGCAGGTGATCGTGTTCTGCAACAGCAAGATCGGCGCGAGCCGTCTCGCGCGTAGTCTTGAGCGCGACGGCGTGGTCGCGACGGCGATTCACGGCGACCGCTCGCAAAACGAGCGCATGCAGGCGCTGGACGCCTTCAAGCGCGGCGAGATCGAGGCGCTGGTCGCGACAGACGTGGCGGCGCGCGGTCTCGACATTGCCGAGTTGCCGGCCGTGATCAATTTCGATCTGCCCTTCAACGCGGAAGACTATGTGCACCGTATTGGCCGTACCGGCCGCGCGGGCGCTTCCGGCGACGCGCTGTCCCTCTTCAGCCCGAACGAGAAAAAGCAGCTGGCGGATATCGAGAAGCTGATCAAGCGTCCGCTCGAGGTGCAGCGCCTGACCGTGGATACGCCGGTGCGTCATCATCACGAAGAACGCGCGCCGAGGCGCGAACGCAGCGAGGGCCGCGACGAACGCGGCGGCCGCCGCCGTGCGGGCGCGCCGTCGGGTTCGTTTGACCGGCCGCATCATCACCGCGCGCAGCCCGTGGATGATTTCTTCCTGAAGCCGTATGAACCGTCGCCCGCTTCGGTTCGCAAGGTGGAAGAGGCGGAGGCCGCCCGCTCGGCGCCGCAGAAGCCGTCTTCGAAGCAGCCGCTCGCAGCGTTGCTGGGCGGGTTCGGCATGCCGCGCAAGTCGTCGTAAGTGTCTGTTTGTTGCGGGCTTGCGGCACGCTCGCGCGCGTCAGCAGGCCTGCCAAGTGTCTTTGAGGCTGGCTGGGCGCTCATTCAGGTGCGGTGAGCTCGACCGAGCCGCTCGGTGCCACGATCACGTGCTCGGGCGTATCTTTTTAGACCATGCCGCCGTGGCCGCGGCGTAGAAATCGTCCAGCGTAGTGGGCGCCAAGCCGCTCCCGCTGCTTTCCTCAAGGTTCAATCCCAAGTGCTGCGCCGCTACCATGAGCGCTTGAAGCGGCTCCTGGCAGTCGAGCGCCGTTGCACCGGTCTGCTTGCTCAATTTTTCGCCCTGCTCGTTTGTCACCACCGGCACGTGCAGATAGCGGGGCGTCGGCACGCCGAGACACCGCTGCAGATAGATTTGCCGCGCGGTCGAGTCGAGCAGATCCGCGCCGCGCACAATGTGCGTGATACCCGCATCGGCGTCGTCCACCACCACCGCCAGTTGATACGCCCATTGGTCGTCCGCGCGTCTCAGCACGAAATCTCCCACTTCGGTCGCGAGGTTCTGCGTTTGCTTGCCTTGGCAGCGATCTTCGAAACTGACGACGGCCGCCTCGCCGTCCGGCACACGTAGGCGCCACGCCCGCGCCCGCTTGCCGTGCAGGCCGTTGCGGCACGTGCCAGGATAGGCAAGTGTGGTGTTGCGCGCATGCGCATGCAGGAGAGAGTCGGCGATTTCCTTGCGCGTGCAGCCGCACGGATAGACGAAGCCGGCGGCCTTCAGCTGTTCCAGCGCTTCCTGATAACGCGCGATGCGCGTGCTTTGCCAGACGGGCGGCTCGTCGGCGCGCATGCCGAAGCGCTCCAGCGTGGCGAGAATGTCTTGCGCGGCCCCCGGCACCGTGCGCGGACCGTCGATGTCTTCCACGCGAACGAGCCAGGTGCCGCGATGCGCGCGCGCGTCGAGCCAGCTTGCGAGCGCGCTCACGAGCGAGCCGACATGCAGCGGGCCGGTGGGCGACGGCGCGAAGCGTCCGCGATAGTTCATGAATCGATGCGTTGGAGGTTCATTCGCATTGAGCCGCGACGGGCTCCGGCCACAACCTGCCACAACTCGTCCGCGAGAGTCAGGCTGCGCGAGCCGCCTTGTTGTCCGGATGACAGTGCGGACAGGTCTTGCCGGCCACATACATTGGCGACTTCTGCTCTTCAGGCGTCACGACCGCGCGGCAGCCGAAACACTGCGCGGTGGCCGTCGGCTGAAGCTGCGGATTCAGCGCGGTGCGGTAGTCGAACACAAAGCAGTCGCCGTGATAATGGGCGCCGCCCACTTCCTCGAAATACTTGAGGATGCCGCCTTCGAGTTGATAGACGTTCTCGATCCCCACTTCTTTCATGTGGATCGCGGCCTTCTCGCAGCGAATGCCGCCCGTGCAGAAGGAGACGACCGTCTTGCCTTCGAGGTCGGCGCGGTTCTGCTCGATCACTTCCGGAAACTCGCTGAATTTGGTGATGCGGTAGTCGAGCGCGTTGTCGAACGTGCCGACGTCCACTTCGAACGCGTTACGCGTGTCGAGCATGACGACGGGGCGGCCTTCGTCGTCGTGACCGCGGTCGAGCCAGGCTTTGAGCGTGGGAGCGTCGACGAACGGCGCACGGCCCAATTCCGGACGAATGGCCGGCTTTTTCATGGTGATGATTTCGCGCTTGAGCTTGACGAGCATGCGCGTGAACGGCTGCTTCTCCGAGAGGCTCTCCTTGAATTGCAGGTTCGCGAATTTGCCCTCAAAAAGCGGATCGTGACGGATGTAGTCGATGAAAGCGTCGGTGTTCTCGCGCGTGCCGGCGACGAACAGATTGATGCCTTCGGGTGCGAGCAGCACGGTGCCGCGCAGGCCGAGCGCGTTGCAGCGTTCGATGACGTGCGGGCGCCAGGCGGCGGTGTCTTCGATGGTCGCGAAATGATACGCGGCGAGATTAACGATACTCATGGATGCAAAGCGGTAATAAGTGGCGGCGTGGGGCGGGCCCCGCCCGATTGCGGCCTGGATTCCGCCGCCGCACGAGCGCAAGCCCGAGGTTTCTTCTGGCCTGAGGGCATTCCGATGCCCTCAACGCCCGTTCTGCCGCCACTTGGGATTCGGCGAAACCCCTATTATCCCTCAACCCGGCGGTTTCCTTGAGTCGGCCGAATGGCCAGTCGGTTGCGCTAGCGCAAAGGGCGACAGAACTTCAGCGGATCGTTTCCGTGCGCGGCCAACAAAATTCGAAAAATTGCGGCGGATGCGGCGCAGCGCGGCGGCGTCCTATTCCGGACGGCCAGGCGGGTGTTTTGCGCTGAAATCTGCGGGAGGGTGGAGTTACAATGTCGCCCATGTCAGATCCCCGCTTCGTCCATCTCCGCCTCCACTCCGAATTTTCGATCGCCGACGGCATCGTGCGTCTTGACGACGTCGTCAAGGCGGCCGCCAAAGACGGTCAAGGGGCGCTCGCCCTGACCGACCTCGGCAACGCGTTCGGCCTCGTCCGTTTCTACAAGGAAGCGCGCGGCAAAGGGGTCAAACCCATTGCCGGCTGCGACGTCTGGATCACCAATCCGGACGACCGCGACAAACCTTCGCGCCTGTTGCTACTGGTGAAGGACCGGCGCGGCTATCTGAACCTTTGCGAGTTGTTGAGCAAGGCATCGCTCACGAACCAGTACCGGGGCCGTGCGGAAGTCGAGGCCGGCTGGCTCGAGTCGGGACTCGGCGAAGGGCTGCTCGCGTTGTCGGGCGCCCAGCAGGGCGACATCGGCCTTGCGCTGGCCGCGGGCAACCAGGAGGCGGCGAAGCGCAACGCGCTGCATTGGGCGAAGGTGTTTCCGGGCGGCTTCTATATCGAGTTGCAGCGTTGCGGTCAGCCGGGCGGCGAGCAGTACGTGCAGCAGGCGATGGCGCTCGCGGCGTCGTTGAAACTGCCGGTGGTCGCCACGCACCCCATGCAGTTCATGACGCCCGACGACTTCACCGCGCACGAAGCGCGCGTGTGCATTTCCGAAGGCGACATTCTTGCGAATCCGCGGCGCCAGAAGCGCTTTACGCCTGAGCAATATTTCCGCACGCAGGACGAGATGGCCGCGCTTTTTGCGGATATTCCGTCGGCGCTCGCCAACTCGGTTGAAATCGCGAAACGCTGCAATCTCACGCTCGAACTGGGTAAGCCGAAGCTGCCGCTCTTTCCGACGCCCGACGGCATGTCGCTCGACGACTACCTCGTGCATCTGTCGAAAGAGGGCCTGGAAAAACGCCTCGAACAGTTGTATCCGGACGAAGCGGAGCGCGCCGCGCAGCGCGAGACGTATTACCAGCGCCTCGAATTCGAGTGCGGCACGATCATCAAGATGGGCTTTCCGGGCTACTTCCTGATTGTCGCGGACTTTATCAACTGGGCGAAGAACAACGGCGTGCCGGTGGGGCCGGGCCGGGGCTCGGGCGCGGGCTCGCTCGTCGCCTATGCGCTTGGCGTGACCGACCTCGATCCGCTGCGCTACAACCTGCTGTTCGAGCGTTTCCTGAATCCCGAACGCGTGTCGATGCCCGACTTCGACATCGACTTCTGCCAGCACGGCCGCGACCGCGTGATCCAGTACGTGAAGGAAAAGTACGGCGCCGACGCCGTCTCGCAAATCGCGACCTTCGGCACGATGGCGGCGAAGGCGGCGGTGCGCGACATCGGCCGCGTGCTCGATCTCGGCTACATGTTCACGGACGGCATTGCGAAGCTGATTCCGTTCAAGCCCGGCAAGCATGTCACGATTGCCGACGCGATGAAGGAAGAGCCGCTCTTGCAGGAGCGCTTCGACAACGAAGACGAAGTGCACCAGCTGCTCGAACTCGCGCAGCGCGTGGAAGGTCTGACCCGTAACGTCGGCATGCACGCGGGCGGCGTGCTGATCGCGCCCGGCAAGCTCACCGATTTTTGCCCGCTCTACACGCAAGGCGACGAGAGCGGCGTGGTGAGCCAGTACGACAAGGACGACGTCGAAGCCGTCGGCCTCGTCAAGTTCGACTTTCTGGGCCTGACCACGCTCACCATTCTCGACTGGGCCGAGCGTTATATCCGCCGTCTGGACCCGTCGAAGAAAGACTGGTCGCTCGGGCAGGTGCCGCTCGACGATCCGGCATCGTTCTCGATCCTCAAGAAAGCGAACACCGTCGCCGTGTTCCAGCTGGAAAGCCGCGGCATGCAGGGCATGCTGAAGGACGCGCAGCCCGACCGTTTCGAAGACATCATCGCGCTCGTCGCGTTGTATCGTCCGGGCCCGATGGACCTGATCCCGAGCTTTTGCGCGCGTAAACACGGCCGCGAAGTGGTCGAGTATCCGGACCCGCGCGTCGAACCTGTTCTGAAAGAGACCTACGGCATCATGGTCTACCAGGAGCAGGTGATGCAGATGGCGCAGATCATCGGCGGCTATTCGCTGGGCGGCGCCGACTTGCTGCGCCGGGCCATGGGTAAGAAAAAGCCCGAAGAAATGGCCCAGCACCGCGAGCTTTTTGCGGAAGGCGCCGCAAAGAACGGTCTGACGCGCGAGAAGTCCGACGAAATCTTCGACTTGATGGAGAAGTTCGCGGGCTATGGCTTCAACAAGTCGCACGCGGCCGCTTACGCGCTGCTCGCGTACTACACCGCGTGGCTGAAGGCGCACCATCCGGCGGAATTCATGGCGGCGAATATGTCGCTCGCCATGGACGACACGGACAAGGTGAAGATCCTGTTCGAAGACTGCATCGTCAACAAGATGGCCGTGCTGCCGCCGGACATCAACCTGTCGGCATATCGCTTCGAGCCGGTCGCGGAGGCGGACGGTAAGCGCTCGAGGACCATTCGCTACGGCCTCGGCGCGATCAAGGGCAGCGGTCAGAACGCGATTGAAGAAATCCTGCGGGCGCGCGAAGACGGCCCGTTTATCGACATTTTTGATTTCTGCAACCGGATTGACCGCCGCGTTGTCAATCGCCGCACGATTGAAGCGTTGATCCGCGCCGGCGCGTTCGACAGCTTGCATCAGAACCGCGCGCAGCTCATCGCCTCGGTGTCGCTCGCCATGGAAGCCGCCGAGCAGGCGAGCGCCAATGCATTGCAGGCGGGCCTCTTCGATATGGGCGACGCGCCTTCGCAAGGGCACGAACTGGTGGACGAGCCGGAGTGGCCCGAAAAGAAGAAGCTCCAGGAAGAAAAGGCCGCGCTCGGCTTTTACCTGTCGGGCCACCTGTTCGACGCCTACAAGGACGAGGTGCGCCGCTTCGTGCGCCAGAAGATCGGCGAGCTGAAAGAAGGGCGCGACAAACTGGTGGCGGGCATCATCGCATCGCTGCGCACGCAGATGACTCAACGCGGCAAGATGCTCATCGCGCTGCTCGACGACGGCACCGGTCAATGCGAAGTGACGGTGTTCAACGAAATCTTCGAGGCGAACAAGCAGTTGTTCAAGGAAGACGAGCTGCTTGTCGTGCAAGGCCAGGCGCGTAACGACGCGTTCACGGGCGGCATCCGCTTCACGGTGGAAACGGTCATGGATCTCGGCCGCGCGCGCTGCCGTTATGCAGAGGCCGTGAAGGTGAAGATGAACGGCAACGCAGACGCGCAGGCGTTACGGCGCGTCCTCGAAGCGCACAGCGCGGGCAAGGACGAGCCTCAGGCAGCGCCGGCGCCTGCCGCTGCCGCGCGCGGCAACGGCGGCGGTCGCAATGGTGGTCAGGGCGGCGGCTTTGGCGGCTACGGCGACAACAACGGCCGTCAGCGTCAGCCGGTGCATATTCCGAATGGACTCGCGGTTCAGGTGGTGTACCGCAGCGAGAATGCCGAGGGCGAAATGCGTCTTGGCGACGCGTGGCGCGTCAAGCCGACCGACGAGCTGCTCGCCGACCTGCGCGGCCAATTCGCCGGCAGCGCGATTGAGATCGTCTATTGAGCAGCGGCCGAAGCAGCGGGCACGGGGGCCGTGCCGCTGTTAATCGGACTTGACTGCGGGACTTGAAACGCAACTTCAAACGTAACTTCAAACACGACTCGGAGCGCGCCTTCTAGTCCAACTTCGAGCGCGACGCTTCCGCGAGTCGCGCAAGCTTCAAAAACCGGTAGTACACGGTTTCTGCGTTGAATACGGCGATCATGAAACCGGCGCGGCCGTCGAGAAAACCTCGTCGCAGCAAATAAGTTCGCACGAACGCCCAGGCACCGCGAAGCAGCGCCTTGCCGAAGCTGCCGCGTTGGTCCGCTGCGTGACGCTGCAGCGCGCCGGCGGTCGAATAGGCATCGAGCTTGCGCAGTACCGCCTCGAAGTTCTCATACGAGTAGTGCATCAGCTTGCCGGTCAGGCGCTGGGCGGGGGTGTCGAAAACAAGCCGTTCGTGAACGAGGTCGTCGGAAAAACGTGCGGCGCCACGTTTGAAGAGGCGCGGAATCCAGTCCGGATACCAGCCGCTGTGATGAATCCAGTGTCCGCAAAAACTCGACAGCCGGTCCACCGCATAAACATCCGACGTGGGTGCCGCGAGCGCCGCGCGAATGGCGGCCGCCAGTTCCGGCGAGACGATTTCGTCGGCGTCGAGCGACAGAATCCAGCTTGTGGTGAGCGCGTCCACTGCGCGGTTTTTTTGCGGGCCGAAACCGGGCCAGTCGCTCTGCTCGATGACGAGAGCACCGTGCGCGCAGGCAATGTCGGCGGTGCCGTCGGTGCTGCCGCCGTCGATCACGACAATCTGATCGGCAAAGGCCACCGACTGCAGGCATTCGGCCAGCCGCGCCGCCGCGTTTTTAGTGATGATGGCGACGCCGAGGGTGGTAGGTTGCATACCTGAAGGGCTGATTGCAAATGGCGTGAAGGTGAAGAGGGAACGCCTAGGCGAAGCGCGCGACCAAGCGCACCACCAGGCGCCGCGGGTCGCGCAAGTATACACACACGGCTCACTCTTTCTGCGTACCCCGAAGCCGGCACCAAAACGTCAGCCGGCCATCAACGTCAACCGTTTACAATGCTTCTTTTCGATCTTCGCGCCGCGGGCAGCCGGTCGCCGGCGCGAATCTCGTCCCGCATTTCCAGAGGATTCCTTGAGCGCGAAGCCAACGTTAAGCAAACCCATCGGTGGAGGTGAGGCGTCGTCACCCTCCGTCGTTTTCCGGCGCCTGTGGCCGTTCGTCAAGCCGCTCCTGTGGGTGATCGTCGGGGCCGTTATCGCGATGGCGGCCAGCGCGGCCACGGACGCCGCCATCCCCGCGCTGCTCAAGCCGCTCCTCGACAAGGGTTTCGGCGCCCATGCGAGCGACAACGCGAAATGGTTCGTGCCCGTCGCCGTGATCGGCCTCGCGCTGATCCGCGGCGTGGCGCAATACGCGTCCGGCTATCTGCTCGCCTATGTCTCCAACAAGATCCTGCTTGAACTGCGGCTGCGCATGTTCGACCGCATGATTCACACGAGCGTCGCCTTTTTCCAGCGCGAAACGGCGAGCACGGTCATCAACGCGATTGTCTTCGAGGTCAATCAGATCCTCAACGTGCTGCTGAGCGTCATGGTCACGCTGGTGCGCGACTCGCTCACTGTGATCTTTCTGCTCGGCTATCTGTTCTATCTGAACTGGCGCCTCACGCTGATCGTTGCCGTGCTGCTGCCGGGTATCGGCTGGCTGGTCGGCAAGATCAATCGCCGGCTGCGGCGTCTTAACCGCGAGCATCAACTGTTGACGAACGAGCTGTCCTATATCGTCGAGGAGACCGTGGGCGGCTACAAGGTCGTCAAGGTTCATAACGGCGAGAAGTACGAGATCGACCGTTTCACGTCGATGAGCAAGCGCCTGCGCGGCTACGCGATGCGCATGACGGTTTCCGGCGGCCTTGCCCAACCGTTGACGCAGTTCCTCGCGTCGATTGCGCTCGCGGTGGTGATCACGATCGCGGTGGTGCAGTCGTCGTCGGATCAGACCACGGTCGGCGGCTTTGTCGCGTTTGTCACGTCCATGCTGCTCATCATTTCGCCGCTCAAGCACCTGATGGACGTGAACCAGCCGCTGCAGCGGGGCATGACCGCGGCCGAGCTGATCTTCGGTCTGATCGACGAACCGGCGGAGCCCGCGGGCGGCGGCAAGCCGCTCGAGCGCGCGCGCGGCGAAGTCGAGTTCCGCAACGTCTCGTTCACGTACAGCACCAACGCCACGCACAATCGCCATACGCTCGATCAGGTGTCGTTCAGGGTGGCGCCGGGTGAAATGGTCGCGCTCGCGGGCCCGTCGGGCAGCGGCAAGACCACCCTTGTGAACCTGCTGCCGCGCTTTTTCGATCCGACCGGTGGGGAAATTCTCGTCGACGGCGTCGCGCTGACCGAATACGATCTGCACGCGTTGCGCAGCCAGATCGCGATGGTGAGCCAGGACGTCGTGCTCTTCAACGACACGGTGGCCAACAACGTCGCATACGGTCAGACCGCGGATCGCGACCGGGTCGAGGCGGCGCTGCGCGCGGCCAACCTGTGGGACACGGTGGCCGCCATGCCCAACGGCATCGACACGCTCGTGGGCGACAACGGCATGATGCTGTCCGGCGGGCAACGGCAGCGTCTCGCGATCGCGCGTGCCATCTACAAGGACGCGCCCATCCTGATTCTCGACGAAGCCACGTCGGCGCTGGATTCCGAGTCCGAGCGCCACGTGCAGGCCGCGCTCGAAACGCTGATGAAGGGCCGCACCACGCTCGTCATCGCGCATCGGCTGTCGACCATCGAGCGCGCGAACCGCATCCTCGTGATGGAGGCGGGGCGTATCGTCGAGCGCGGCAGCCACCGCGAGCTGCTGGCGCAGAACGGGCTGTATGCGCATCTGCATCGCATTCAGTTTCAGCAGAACGCCGCCTGATGGGACGGCGCGGCGAACGGGGTGGCGCAGCGCAACGGGGCTGCGCGCACCACGTTTACAGATTTCCCGCGCCCCTCGCGCCTTTCCCGCTGCGTTTTCCCTGAGTTTCCGCCGAATTCCCCGCTGAACTCCCTTACCGCCTCTTGTCAAACCGTCATTTAGTCGGTTTTTCGGTACAGTGTGTGTTTTTGAAGCGTTTTGTTTGCGCTTTTCTCACATTGGCCGCATCCTGACGGCCTTGCACCGTCCCGCGCCGCGGAGATTCCTTTTTACATGCATCACGACGACAACCTCAGCGAGCCGCTGGTTTCCATAGCGCTCGCCACGTACAACGGCCGCACCTATCTCCCGGAGCTGCTCGCTTCGCTCGAGGCGCAAAGCTGGCCGAATCTCGAAGTGGTGGTTTCCGACGACGCTTCCACCGACGGCACGCCCGAACTTCTCGCCGCCTACGCCGGGCGCATTCCGGTGCGCCTCGTGGCGAGCGGCGAACGGGTCGGCATTGTGCGCAATTTCGAGCGGGCGCTGGCCGCTTGCCGCGGCGACTACGTTGCGCTCGCCGATCAGGACGACGTGTGGGTGCCGGAAAAGATCGCCGACCTGATGCGCGAGGTCCGCGAGGCCGAGCAGGCGCGCGGCCGGGCCACGCCGGCGCTGGCCTTCTGCGACATCGAGCTGGTGGACGCGAAGCTGTGCTGCGTGTCGACGTCGCTTTTCGACATCACCGCAAAATCGCGCCGCGCCGAGCGTCTGCGCGATTTCCTGCTGAGCAACCACGTGCCGGGCTGCGCGATGCTCGTCAATCGCGCGTCGCTCGAACGCGCGTTGCCTTTGCCGGCGGGCATCGTCATGCATGACTGGTGGCTGGCGATGGTCGTCGCGGCATTCGGCGAGATCCGTCATGTGGCGGCGCCTCATCTGAAATATCGTCAGCACGACGGCAATGCGGTCGGCGCGAGCGCGACCAATCAGCGGCCGACGAGCGCCGCACGCGGCGAATGCAGCGCCGCAGCAGCACAGCGGCGAGGCGCGAGCAGGCGGCGCCAGATCGACGGCATCGCGGACCAGATCCGCCTCTTTGCGCGGCGCTTCGGCACGGAACTGCCGGCCCACGCCCGCGAAGATATGAATGCCTTTTCGCGCGGCATCGAAAACTGGCGCGGCGCGGTCGAATTCGTGCTGATCAGCCACACCGGCGAGAGCTTCCTGCGCGCACTGAAGATGATGCGGCGCTTGCGCAAGAGCGTGCTGAGCTTCGGCGTAGAGTCGCACTGTCCGCCTTTCGCGCAGCGCTTGCGGCGCCGGCGCAGCGCGTCCTGACGGCGGGCGCGAAGGCGCCGCCTATTTCAGGGTCTCCGACAGAACGCGGCGCTGCTGAGATTCGGCGCCAGGCCTTATCCCCGCCGCTCGCGCAAGGTCCGCTTCAGCCACAATCCGGGCGCATAAACTGCCGGACAGCTGGCATAGAGAAACATCCGGATGCGCAGCCCGAGTTTGACGCCCGGGCTCCGCGCGAGCAACCCGGCGCGCTCGGCGAGAGTTCCCGCCTCGAACATCGCGCGAATGAACTGCTCGCGCGCGAGCTTCGGCGCCATGGCCGTGCGCATGCGCTCGCCGACGCCGGCAATCTCCGCGTCGCGCTGCAACTGCGCGAGTTCCGCGAGTCCATAGCGGTTGCTTTGCCGCATGCGGGCGATGAGTTCATCCACCGATCCATAACGGCGCTTGCGCGAGAGCCCGCCGCGCCGGTAGCGCACGAGCGGCTCGCGCAGGCTCAGCGCGCCGCCGGACAGGATCGCGCGCAGCACCATGATCTGATCTTCGGCGGCGGCGCCCGGCAACATCGGCCCGAAGCGCTCGAAGAGCCGCCGCGACCACACATGCGCCGCGCCGATGAGCCACGGGCGCGCGTTCAGCCAGTCGTCGAAGCTGCGATAGCCGTCCAGTTCCGTGGGACTCATGCGCTCGTGAATATTTCCGGCTTCGTCCATGTCGGCGAGGTCGGTCGCGATCAGATCCGGCCGCCGGTCGTGCGCGAGCCAGAAGTCGACCACCCGCTCGCAGCGGTCAGGCGCCGAGATGTCGTCTCCGGCCGCGACGAACAGCAGCTCGCCGTTCGCCATCTGCGCGAGTTGCGAGAGGTGCGCGCTGATGCCCTGATTCGCCTCATTGCGGCGCACGACGACGCGGTGCGGTCCCTCGTAACCGGCCACGGCCGCCTGAATGGCGGCGAAGGTCGAGTCGCGCGAGGCGTCGTCGGAAACGATGATTTCGAGCGGCTCGTAGGTTTGCGCGAGCGCGGCTTTCACGGCGTCGGCGATCTGCTGTTGCTGGTTGTAGGCGATCAGCAGCATCGACGCGAGCGGGCGCTGCGGGGCCGACGCGGTGGACGCGGCAGGCGAGGATGGGAGCGGCGGACTATCGGTCATGAATTCGGCAAAGGTGCGATTGGGCTCGATTCTAATCGGTGCCGGGGCGGCTGCGTCATGCCGGGCGCCGGTGCGCATCCTTTACAATTGCGCTAGTTCGAAAACCGGCGCGCGGCGCACCTGCCGCCGGGGCGCCTCATTCCATCACCGAGACCTCTTCTTTGTCCGAGCCGATCCGCCCACTCCTCACCGACATCGCCCTGACCGCCCAGGCGCTCAAGAACAGCGGCGGCGCCGAGCGCTACACGCGCGACGTGATCGCCGGCCTGCATCGGATGGGTGTGCGGCCTACGCTTTTTGCCCGCGAGATCGACCGCGCGCTGCCCGAGGCGGCTTGGGTCGACGCCCAACCGCTGAACGTGCGTTGGGCGCCACGCAAACTGCGCAATCTGGCATTCGACTGGCGCCTCGCGCAGCGCCTGAAGCGCCGCCGTCCCGCCTGCGTGTTTTCGATCAATCACTCGACGCATGCCGACGTCGCGCTGTGCGGCGGCACGCATCCGGGCTCGCTGGAAGCGGCAGGCCGCGCCGCGCGCCGCAGCGACCGGTGGCAGATCGAGCTGGAGCGGCGCGTCTACACGCACGCGCGCTCGATCGTCGCGCATTCGCAGTTGATGAGCCGTGAGTTGCAGCGCTTTTACGGCGTGCCTGCCGAACGCATCGACGTGATTTATCCGCCGGTCGACACCGAGCGCTTCCAGCCGCTGTCCGATGACGCCCGCGCCGCGGTCCGCCGGCACTTCCATCTGCCGGAAGACCGCGTGATCTTCGTGTTTTCGTCGACGAGTCACGAGCGCAAAGGCTATCCGCTACTGGAGGCTTTCTTTTCGCAGACCACGCTGCCGGTTTGCCTCGCGGTAGCTGGACGGCCGGTGCCGCGAACCGGCGAAACGATTCGCTACGTCGGTTATTGCAACGAGATCGAGAAGCTGTTCGCCGCGGCGGATTTCACCGTCGTCGCGTCCGCGTATGAGCCGTTCGGGCTCGTGGGCGTGGAGTCGGTCATGTGCGGCACGCCGCTTGTGATTGCCGACAATGTCGGTTCGGCGGAAACCGTGAAGGGCGCCGCGAAGATCGAGTTTTCGCGACAGGAGGCGGGCAGCTTCGAGCGCGCGATTCATGCGGCGCTCGAACGGGTGCGGCAAGGCGGCGCGAGAATCGCGGATCCGCTCGCGAGCCTCGTCTACGATCCGAGCGTCGACGCGCACGTCGCGGCGTTGTATGAACGCTTCAGGCGCTAAAGCGCGCAGCGCGATGCATCCGGAGCGAGGCACATCCGGGCTTTCTAATGTGCCCGAAGCCTCAACGCGCGCGCCGCTCGCCCTGCAATTCGCCCGACTGCTGCAGTTCGCGTTTGCGCGAATCGATCACCGCGAGGAAGGTCGCGACCAGCAGCGCGAGCAACACCGTCACCATGATCGGCACGAGCACGTCGATGGTCAGTCCGAAGATGACCGTGCTCGTCGCCACCGCCAGCCCGGCGTAGGAGGCCGCGCGGATCGCCGGGTCGCTCGAATGGCGGTGCCGCCAGAAATACACCGACATCCCATGGTAAAAAAGCAGCAGGCACGCCACGCCCACTGCACCCATTTCGGCGAGCGTCGAAAAGAAGTCGCTATGCGCGCGCTCGTTGACGATTTCGTTCTTCACCTCGCCGCGCTTCGCCATCGCGCCCAGTTCGTTCACGAGGTGGCCCTTGCCGATGCCATAGACGGGGTGATGCTCGAAGATCATCCGCGACGCGTTCCATAACTGCAGCCGCAGGCCGACGGACGTGTAGTCCTCGCCTTGATGCAGCATCGAAAAGTCGGTGGTGGCTTCGCTGATACGTTTCTGGATGCGTTCGGTTGAAAGCAGCGCGCCGGCCGCGATCACGATCGCGACGCTCGCGACCAGCAGGCGCTTCTTGTGCGCAAACCACTGATACTGCATGCCGAGCAGCACGACGAACACCGGCACGGCCAGCCAGCCGCCGCGTGTGCCCGACAGATAGGACGCGTAGCCGCCCGCCGCGAGAGCGATGAGCCGCACGCCGGCAATGCGCCAGTCGCGCGGACCGTCCCAGCCAAGCGTGAACGCGGACAGGAACGCCAGCAGCAGCGCCGTATCGCCGAAGGGAATGGCGTTCGTATAAGAATTATTGAGACGATTGGCGTCGGTCCAGCCACCGGCCGGTTGATCGACGACCGCCCAGATGCCCACGGCCAGCGCGCCCGCCGCACAGCCCCAGCCGATCATCCGCAGATGCCGCGACGGCAACTGCCGCAGCAGCAGGAACACCGGCAGCGCGAGCACGAAGCGCGACAGCGCGTCGAACTGCCTCGGCAGCCAGTAACCCAGCACCACTTGCTGAACGCCGATTCCGACGACGAACGCGAGCATGCCGATAGTGAACCACCGGTAAGTGCGCAGGCCGGAGAAATAGCCGGGCGTGCGGCGGTTTGCGACGGCGGCGCCCAGCGCGAGCGCGAGAATGGCGAAGAAGCAGTAGCCGGTGCCGCCGCGCCAGACGAGATTGACCGCGGGCGCAAGAAACAGCAGGGCGGCGGTGAGCCAGACCAGACTGGGTGCAAAAATCATAGGGCGACTTTTTGTATTGACACTACCGTTCCGGGTGGAACTGCGAAGGGCCGGATCCATCGTTGGGTTTTTTAAGACGGTAGGGCGATTGCGATTATAACCGTGCACTGCCTTGCAAAAAGCTTGCGTGGCGCCCCGTGAGATCGCCTGCAACGCCGGGCGGCGGCCACGGCCCGGCGCCACATGGGCCGCGTTTGTCGTGCGCGAAGGCGCGGGCGGTACAATCCCCGCCACACTCATGGCCGGCGCGCGGCCGCAACCGCGTGCGCAACCCGCTCAACGGACAGAACCGATGTTCTCAATCATCATCCCGACCTGGAACAACCTGCCTTATCTGCGCCTCGTCATCGAGAGCCTGCGCCGTCATTCGACGCACGCGCATCAGATCATCGTGCACGTCAACGACGGCTCCGACGGCACGCTCGCCTGGGTGCGAGACGAGGGCATCGAGCACACGGCGTCGCCGGGCAACATCGGCATCTGTCACGCGGTGAACATTGCGGCGGCGCGTGCCACGCGCGACTACATCGTCTATATGAACGACGACATGTACTGTTGCCCCGGCTGGGACGAGGCGCTGGTGAAGCGCCTGCCTCACATGCCCGCCGACAATCTGTTCATGCTGTCGGGCACCATGATCGAACCGGTCGATTCGGGCAATCCGTGCGTGGTCGTGCAGAACTTCGGCCGCGACGTGCAGACGTTCCGGGCCGACGAACTGGTCGCCGCGACGCCGCGGCTCGTGCGCGCGGACTGGCGCGGCGCGACGTGGCCGCCCACGCTCGTGCACCGGGACTGGTGGCACAAGGTGGGCGGTTACAGCAGCGAGCTGAGTCCCGGCATGAGCAGCGACAACGATTTTTCGATGAAACTGTGGGACGCCGGCTGCCGCGTGTTCCTCGGCGTCGGCGACAGTCTGGTTTATCACTTCCAGCAGAAGAGCACCGGCAAGATCGTCAAAAATGATGGCCGCCGCCAGTTCCTGAACAAGTGGGGCATGACGCAGGCGACTTTCGACCGCTATTATTTGCGGCGCGGCACGGCGGTGGACGGCGGGCCGGCGGTGAGCGAGCCCGAGCGCACCGGACGCTTGCGGCGCGCGCTGCTGAAGTCGCGCATCAAGCGCGCGTTCGGCTGATGGCCTTGAACTGAGGCTTTGAACCGAGAGGTGCGGCCTGCGCGGGCCGCAAAGCACGTGGCGTCAAACGCCGCCGGTGACGAGCGGCAGCACGGTCAGATCCGGATGCGTGCCCTCGACGATGCTGCGTCCCACATGCACGCCCTCGTAAAGCGCGTCGTCCCTGCTGGCGAAGCTTTCTTCGCCGTCCGCGTGGAAAGACACCGCGTGCCCGGGAATCGACGGATCGGCCCCCGGATGACAGACGTAACCGACATACGTGTAGCGATTCTTCGCCGGGTTTGCGGTATTCGGCGGCGCGTTGAACTCGTTCGTTTCGCCCGGCGCATTTTTTTGCAAGGGCGCCACGTGAATCTCGAATCCCTCGTAATCGACCGTTTCCCAGGGTGCGGTTTCGTCGGCCATGGCCGCCTCCGTCTTCGTCGCGCATACCAAAAAGTCTAGGTGATTTCGTGGTGAAGCGCGCTGCCCGGCGGATACTGCGAAACCACTAGGGCTTCACTGCGCCGAGTTGCCTGAGCAGCGTCAGGTTGTCCTCCAGGTGCCAGTTTTCGACGATGCGCCCCTCCTTCACGCGATACAGATCGAAAGCCTGGAAATCGACAGGCTGGCCTTCGCCTTTGAGGCTCTGAAACTGGCCGGTGAAATGGCCGCGGAAGTGCAGGTGAACCGAAGCGCGGTCGCCGGCAACGACGAGGTCGTCGATTTCGGCGCGAAGATCGGGCACCGCCGCACGAAACGCCTGAGAGGCCTTCAGCGGACCTTCGGGGCCTTGCGGACGGCCATCGGGCAAGGTTCGGTCGACGAATGCCGGCGAAAGTGCGAGCGTCGCGTATGACTCTTCGCCGGTGTGCCAGAATGCCGCGTAGCGGCGCGCCGCGAGCACCACGGCGGCGGCGCTCGCGGAATGACTGTCGGTGGCGAGATGGTGCGGCGCGGGCAGACCGGCATCGGCGGCGAGCGCGTTTGGCGCGGCCGTGAGCGTGCCGAGTGCGGCGGCGGCAGTAGCGGTGGTAATCAGCGCACGGCGCGCGATTGTGAACAGCAGGAGAGTGGACATAGCGGCGCTCCGGAGAGAAGTTGACGACGTGGTCCGCATTCTCCGGATTACGGCAAATTTTGATAATGCGTCTTGTACTTGAAGCATTTTCTTATGATGCTTGAAAATGTGTGCCGCGAACCCGGGACGTTGCGTCAGTTTTCCTCGCGTCCGAACAGACATCGGCCCATTGGCCACCGTGATCGCCCGACGCGCGCCGTCATATAGAATGACGCGCTTTGCCTGTCAGACACTTCGCCTATGTGGTTCAAAAACCTGCAGCTTCATCGTCTTCCCGCGCCGTGGTCCGTCACGGCGGAACAAATGGAAAAATGGCTCGCGCCGCACGCGTTCGCGCCCGGCAATAGTGTCGAAATGCAAAGCCACGGCTGGGCGTCGCCGCGCGATAACGACTCGCTCGTCTACGCGCTCAACGGCCAGATGCTGCTCACGTTTCGCGCCGAAAAGAAGTTGCTGCCCGCTTCGGTCGTCACGCAGGTGACGAAGGCGCGCGCTGCCGAACTCGAGGAGCAACAGGGTTTCAAACCCGGTCGCAAGCAGATGCGCGAACTCAAGGAGCAGGTGACCGATGAACTGCTGCCGCGCGCGTTCAGTATTCGCCGCGATACGCGCGTGTGGATCGATTGCCGCAATGGCTGGCTTGTTATCGACGCGGCGTCGCAGGCGGTCGCCGACGAAGTGCGCGGCCTGCTGGTGAAGTCGGTCGATCAACTGCCGCTCGGAACCGTGCGCGTCGCGCAATCGCCCGTTGCGGCCATGACGGAATGGCTGCTTTCGGGCGACGGTCCCGCCGGCTTTAGCGTCGACCAGGACACCGAGTTGCGCTCGCCGACGGAAGGCAACGCCACGGTCCGCTACGTCGGACACACGTTGGATGCGGAAGACATGCGCCGTCATATCGAGGCCGGCAAGCAATGCATGCGGCTTGCGATGACATGGAAGGACCGCGTGTCCTTCGTGCTGACGCCTTCGCTCACGATCAAGCGGATTGCGCCGCTCGACGTGTTGAAGGAAGCGGGCGATCCGACCGCGCAAAACGACGACGAACGCTTCGACTCCGACTTCACGTTGATGACCGCAGAGCTGGACAAGATGCTCGGCGATCTGCTGGATGCGTTGGGTGGGGAGCAGGGCGAGGGGATGTTGCGGGCGGCTTGAGGGGAGGCCGCCGGGTGATTTCTGCGCTTGCTCGTGCGGGGACGGTTGGCCTGTGTTGATGGAGGGTTTTGATTGGCCGGCATGCGCGGGTTTTTTTCGATGACCGAACCCTTGTCCCGTCATCGACGCACGTCACTTGCCTCCCGCGCCCGGCTTGCGCAGCATACCCTCGCGCGCATCAGGCAAACCCTTATCCCAACGCCGCCATCGCCTGTTCGATCTCCTCCTTGCTCAGGTCGCGCTTGTGTGTCGCCAAAGACCAGTTGTGCCCGAACGGGTCTTTCAACTGACCGTAGCGGTCGCCCCAGAACATGTCGGCGACCGGCACCTTGACGGTCGCGCCGGCATCGACAGCCTGCTGGAAACTGGCGTCCACATCTTCGACATAGTGGTGAATCGTCACCGGCGTGCCTTGCAGATGGTTCGGGCCGAAACACTGGTGTTCGGGCCATTCGTCGGTGAGCATCAGCATCGAATCGCCGATTTTCAGGCACGCGTGCATCACCTTGCCGTCCGGCCCCGGCAGGCGGAACTGCTCGACGGCGTTGAAGGCTTTCTTGTAGAACTCAATGGCTTCTGCGGCATTCGCGCAGATCAGATACGGCGTGAGCGAGTGCATCCCGTCCGGGATCGGTTTGACAGCGGGGCTGGTCATGACGGCGGCTCCTTGAAGTAACAGGTTCGTGGATTGAAAGTCCGACTGTTTCAGCCAGGCCTTCAACGTTACGACGAGCACCGCACCGCCGAATCGACACTCCGGAAAAAATATTTTCGAGCCCGTCAGCCGTCAGCCTGCCGGGCTATCCTCGTCAGCAGGCGCGGCGGGCGCCGGCGCGGAACCCGGCGCAGGTGCCGCCGCGCCCGTCGGCGCGCCGAGTATGCTGATCTGGAAAGTCGGCGTGCCCGCGAGCGACTGCAGCGTCGCGTCCTCGGGAATGTGCTCGAGAAGCGGCAGAATCACCGAACCGCCGATGACCGCGCGCCGGCTGTTGTCGCCCGGCCGCAGTCCCCAGACGTCCTGATACACCACCGGCACGGCGACGCCGTTGCGCGTCGTATTGCCGATGTAAAGCATCACGTGCCCGCCGATATAGATCAGCGTGCGCAGCGGCACGCCGTGCTCGGCCAGATAGTCGAGCCTTTGCGCGGGCGTCGAGGCCGACAGGTCGATCATGCGCCCGGCGCTCATCTGCGTGGACGAATGGCGCGGCAGCCACACGCCGAATGCCGCGAAGATGCTTTGCAACTCCGACGAACAGTCGTTGTAGAGGCCGCTGTTGCCCCAGCCGTAGGGACGGCCGATGAGTGCTTTCATGAGCGTCGCCAGATGGCGCGGCGTGGCGGCGAGCGGCATCGGCGCGATCTGTGTGTCGTCGAGTTCCGCGGTGCGGATGAGCGCCTCGCCTTCGGCGTCGCGCGCGGGCACGAGCACCGTGCGCGACGTGGGCGGCGGGACGGCGGCATCACTGCCGAGGTCGCCGTTATTCGAGTTCGCCGCAGCCCGACCTGCAGCCGAAAGCCCGCCACGCTTCGCCGTACCCCGCGCAGCATTGCCCGGCGACGCCGCCACCAGCGGCAGCAGCGTCCCGGCGGGCGCCTCGAAGCGAAACACGCCGCGGCTGTCGCGCACCGGCACGAAAGCGCCGATTACTGCACCCAGCGATTTCGCGCTCGCGGCACGCCACGCATCGACAAAACGCTCGCTCGCCATGCCGACGCCGTCGCTGCGCACCCAGCCCTGGACGTCGGGCGTCTGCACGTAACGCCATGCGCCGTCCACGCTCGTGCCGAGCACATACAGCGGCGTGCCGGGCCGCACGGCCGAAATCTGCAGATTGTCGAACGGATAGCCTTCGCCGGCGAGGCGGTGATCGTAGAAGGAAGGGTCGGTGGTGGGCAGCTCGCGCACCATCAGATTGGTCGTCGCAATGGCCCGCCGCAACGGCTGATAGACCGGCGCCTCCGTGAATTGCGCGACGTTCATGTTTCGCGCAATGGCGTCGATCCACGCCTTGTCGTGCGGACGGAAATTCTCGCCGTAACCAACGGCCGCACCGCTTTTGCCGGTATTGTCGAACCTGTCGATGCGGCGTTGCTGCAACGCGGCGATATCCGCGCCTTGCTGGCGATACACGCGCATCGTCACATACGCGGAATTCCACGGCGACGGCGCGCTCGTGCCCGTGCCGAAGTAGCGCGCGTAGAGGGCCTGAAAATGCGCCTGCTGGTCGGCGGGGCTCAGGAACGGCTGGTCGTAGCCGGCACTGTCGGGCTCGAGCCAGTGATCCACATTCTGGTCGTAAGCGCCGAGCGGAAAGAGCCCGACGGTGTCGGCGGGCACGCGCGCGTCGCGCGTGTGCGAGGGATTGCTGCACGCAGCCAGCGCGACGAGCGACGCCGCCGCCACGGACGCCGCGACAGCGCGCCAGCCGCCCTGCAACGCAGGGGCAATGCGCGCGTCGCGAAGCGGGTGGGGAAGGCGGAGAAAGCGCACCACACTAACAACGCACGCGGATCGAAAAACGCGGGCAACGCGAAAAGGAACGGCTAGACGCATGAGTTCGGCAAAGAGAGTCCAAGGGCACGATGATACGGCGTTGTGCGTTCCATTACACTTGATCGCAAGCTAGACCCACGCTTTTCCAGACCCGAGGGAGCACGACATGCAAACGAGCGCACGTAATCGGTTCGCAGGCGAGGTAGTCGACATCACGCACGGCGCAGTGAACGACGAGGTCACGCTGCGCACCGCGGACGGCCTGGAAATCGTCGCGATAATCACGCACGGTAGCGCGACGACGCTCGGGCTGTCCGCGGGCAAGCGGGCCTTTGCGCTGGTGAAGGCATCGTCCGTCATCGTGATGGTCGACGTCTCGAAGAACCAGGTGTCGGCGCGCAACTGCATCGCGGGCACCGTGACCGGCCTCACCAAAGGCGCGGTCAACTCCGAAGTGACAATCGAGGCGGGCGGCGCGCAGATCGCCGCAATCGTGACCACCGAGAGCGTCGAGCGGCTCGGCCTCGCAGCGGGGAAAGCGGCGAGCGCCATCTTCAAGGCGTCGAGCGTGATTGTCGGCGTGGAGTCGTAGTGGCCGCACTCCAGTGATCGCGCAAGCGGCTTGCTTTACACTGGACCGCGCGGTTGCATCGTTTGTTTGTTTTGCCGTTTCTGGCTTTTACCACGGACCCACCATGTTCGAAGTCTCCTCCGCCTCGCATTTGCCGAAGGCCGCGCATTACGAAGAGCTTGTCGCGCAGGCGCGCTCGCTCCTCGCCGACGAAACCGACTGGATCGCCAACGCTGCGAATTTCTCGTCGTTCGTCTTTCATTCGTTGAGCGATCTGAACTGGGCGGGTTTCTATTTTCACGACGGCCGCGAGCTGGTGGTCGGCCCTTTCCAGGGCAAGCCGGCGTGCGTGCGCATTCCGCTCGGCAAAGGCGTGTGCGGCACCGCGGCGCAAACACGCGAAACGCAGATCGTGCGCGACGTTCACGAGTTTCCCGGCCATATTGCGTGCGATTCGGCGTCGCAATCGGAAATCGTCGTGCCGCTCGTCGCGCCCGACGGCACGCTGATCGGCGTGTGGGATGTCGATAGTCCGGTCCTCGCGCGCTTCGACGAAGAAGACGCTAAGGGCATGCAAGCGCTGTGCGCGGTGTTCATCGAGGCGGCATTACCGCGCGCGTCGTAGTCACTGCACACACGGCTCGTTTCAGAATAACAAGGCGGCGATGCAAGCTCACTTCCCAGTCGCAGTAGAAACGCCCGAGGCCGCGCTCGCCGCTGCTCCCTTCGGCATGTTCATCTGCGATGGAAACGGCACGTTCCAGACCGTCAACACGGCGCTGGAAAAGCTCACGGGACTGAGCGCCGATGAACTGGTCGGCCGGCGCGGTTTTGAATCGCTGCACGATCCGGCCGAACTCGCAAGGCGCCGCGCCGAGCTGCCGTGCCTCGCGGCGATCGGCGCCCGCTACGAGGGCGAATGGAGTTACCGGCGACGCAGCGGCACGCCGGTGCGTGTCGTGCTGGCGCTATCGCCGCTATCGCCTCCATTGCCCATGCCCGGCGCCGCGGCGCGCCCGCCAGGCGAGGTGCTTTACGTCGGTGTGGTCGTCGACATGACGCGCTACGCGCAATCCGAAGCTCGCCTTTGGTACCTGTCGCATCACGACGGCGTGACCCGTCTGCCGAATCAGACGCTCTTCACCGAGCGCCTCGAGCTGACCATCGCGCGCTGTCAGCGCAGCCACAGTGCGTTCACGGTGCTGATCGCGGAGCTCGGTCATTTGCGCAAGCTGCGCGACGCGCTCGGCTTGCATGCGGCCGAGCTCGTGCTGCAGATCGTCGGCGAGCGCCTGCGCGGGCTCTTTCCGAACGACGGCACGATTGCGTCGATCGGCGGCTCGCAGTTCGCGCTCTTGATCAACGAAACCGGCGCTGCCGCGGATGCGTTCGCGGCCGAGGCGCTCGGCCGCATTGCCGAGCCGATCGACTATGGCGGCACCGCGCTCAATATCGCCGCGAGCATCGGTATCGTTGCCTATCCGGACGACGGCGACGATGCCGCGACGCTGATGCGGCGCGCGGGCGTCGCGTTGTCGGCGGCGGCCGCGGTGCACGGCAATGCGGTCCGCCGTTTTTCGACCGCGCTAGAAGGGCAGGCGGCGCGCCGCTTTCAGATCGAGACGATGCTGCGCGAAGCGTTGCAACGCCAGCAACTGCATCTCGTGTATCAGCCGCAGGTGACGCTCGCCAACGGACGGATCGCGCAAGTGGAAACGCTGCTGCGCTGGAACCATCCGCAGCGCGGCATGATCAGTCCGGCGGAATTCGTGCCGGTCGCCGAAGAGTCCGGGTTGATCGAGCAGATCGGCGAGTGGGTGATCCGCACCGCATGCCGCGAGGCCGGCAAGCTGCTGCGGCTGACCGGCAACCTGCCGCGTGTCGCGATCAATGTGTCGCCGCAGCAGTTTCAGCGCGCGGATCTGTTCGAGACGATTCGCGAGGCACTGGACGATGCCGCGCTGCATCCGTCGTACCTCGAAGTGGAAATCACCGAAGGCGCATTGCTCGGCGACACCGAACAGGCGCTGCACACGCTGCACGCGTTGCGCGACCTGGGCGTGGAGATTGCCGTCGACGACTTCGGCACAGGCTATTCGAGTCTCGCGTATCTGACGCGTTTTCCGCTGAACCGTTTGAAGATTGACCGCTCGTTCGTCACGCGCATGAGCGGCGATCCGCAATGCCTTGCGCTGGTCGGCGCGATCATCGCGATGGCGCACGCGCTCAAGTTGCGCGTCACGGCGGAGGGCGTCGAAACGCCCGAGCAGGCCGCGCAATTGCAGGCGCTCGGCTGCGACGAGGCGCAAGGCTTCTGGTTCTCGCGGCCGGTGACGGCCTCGGGGTTGCGGAATCTGATCGGGCCGTTGGGCGCGGGTTAGCGCTGTGTGTTGTGAGGACGCTCGCGCTGAAGCGGCGCATGACTACATCAGCACAATGTCGTATTGCTCCTGACTCAAATTCGATTCGACCTGCAACGACACGGGCTTGCCAATAAAATCGATCAGCATCGCGAGATGCTGCGACTCTTCTTCGAGAAAGAGATCGATCACCTGCTGCGACGCCACCACGCGAAACTCGCGCGGATTGAATTGCCGCGACTCGCGCAGAATCTCGCGCAGCACGTCGTAGCAAACGGTACGCGGCGTCTTCACCTGGCCCTTACCCTGGCAAACCGGGCACGGCTCGCACAACACATGCGCGAGCGACTCGCGTGTGCGCTTGCGCGTCATCTCGACCAGCCCGAGCTGCGAGAAACCATTCACCGTGACCCGCGTGCGGTCGCGCGACAACGCGCGCTTCAGTTCGCCCAGCACCTGATCGCGGTGCTCGACGTTCTCCATATCGATGAAGTCGATGATGATCACGCCGCCAAGATTGCGCAGCCGCAACTGGCGCGCAATGGTGTGCGCCGCTTCGAGGTTGGTCTTGAAGATGGTGTCGTCGAAATTGCGTGCGCCGACGTAGCCACCCGTATTCACGTCGATGGTGGTCATGGCCTCCGTCTGGTCGATCACGAGATAGCCGCCCGACTTCAGATCCACCCGGCGCGATAACGCGCGCTGAATCTCCGCCTCGATGTTGTACAGGTCGAAGAGCGGCCGCTCGCCGGTGTAGTGATGCAGTTTCGCGGAGACGGCCGGCGTGAACTCGGCTGCGAAATCGGCGAGCATCTGATAGGTCTCACGTGAATCGACCTGAATGCGCGAGGTCTCGTCGTTGACGAAGTCGCGCAGCACGCGCTGCGCCAGATTCAGGTCCTGATAGAGCAGACTGGTGGGCGGCATGCGCTGGCCTTGCGACAGAATCGTTGCCCAGGTCTTGCGCAGATACGCGACGTCGGCGGCCAGTTCTTCGCTCGTCGCGTCTTCGGCGATGGTGCGCACGATGTAGCCGCCTTTCTCGTCGGCGGGCAGCACGGCGGTCAGCCGCGCGCGCACCGCCTCACGTTCGGCTTCGCTCTCGATCTTCTGCGAAATGCCGATATGCGGCTCCTGCGGCAGATACACGAGCGTGCGCCCGGCAATGCTCACTTGCGTGGAAAGCCGCGCGCCCTTCGTGCCGATCGGATCCTTCACGACCTGAACCATGAGCGTCTGGCCCTCGAACACGATCTTTTCGATGGGCTGATGCGGGCTCTGGTGTTGCGGTTCGCCGGCAATGCGCGGATGCCAGATGTCGGCTACGTGCAAAAACGCGGCGCGTTCGAGACCGATGTCGATAAACGCGGATTGCATGCCCGGCAACACGCGCACGACCTTGCCGAGATAGACGTTGCCGACGCGGCCCCGCGACAGCGTTCGTTCGACGTGAAGTTCCTGGACGGCGCCTTGCTGGACGAGCGCGACGCGCGTTTCCTGCGGCGTGACATTGATCAGGATTTCTTCATTCATGGTGTTGTTCTAGAAGTCGATGCGCGCTGCACGCAGAAGGGCAGCGGTTTCAAAAAGCGGCAAACCCATGATACCTGAATAGGACCCGTCGATATGCTCGATAAACTCCGCGGCGCGTCCCTGAACGCCGTACGCGCCCGCCTTGCCGAGCGGCTCGCCGCTTGCCACGTAGCGGCGAATCGCGTCTGCGTGCAGCGCAGCAAAACGCACCTTCGACACCGACAGCGCCGTGGGCAGCAACTCGCCGTGCGCGTCCACCACGGCGACGGCGGTGAGCACTTCGTGGTCGCGGCCCGCGAGGCGCGTGAGCATCGCCGCGGCGTCGTCGGCGTCGAGCGGTTTGCCGAGAATCGCGTCGTCGATCGTGACCGTTGTGTCCGCAACCAGAATGGGCCGCGCGACATGGCCGCCTGCCACGAGGCGCGCACGCGCGGCGCGCGCCTTTGCTGCGCACACACGTTGCACGTAGTCGTGCGCGCGCTCGCCGGGCAGTTCGGCTTCGAGGGCTTCGGCGTCTTCATCGGGGCGCGGCAGCAGCAGTTCGAAGCGCACGCCGATCTGTTGCAGCAATTCCTGGCGGCGCGGACTCTGCGACGCGAGATAGACGAACGGATGCAGCGAAGCGGCGGATGTCGGCATGAAGAAGTCTCTTTGAGGTCTCGTTGAAACGGATCACATGAGGGCGGCGGTGCATCGCGGCTGGGCCCCGCATGGCGGTGTCGTGCATGACGCAATGACGCAGGCGGCGCCCGCTTCACGCGGGCAGGCGCAATGAAAGCGTGGCGCTGTGCACACCCGCAGCGTCACTGTGAAGGGCCGCGCCGCGCCTGCCGAGGCATGCGCCGCAGGACCGCCGGTGTTCGCTCACGCGCGATGATAGGGGTGATTTTGCGTGATGGTCCACGCGCGGTAAAGCTGCTCGGCGAGCAGCACGCGCACCATCGCATGCGGCAACGTGAGGCTGGAGACGCGCAGCAGCATGTCGGCGCGCGCCTTCAGCTCAGGGTCGAGCCCGTCCGCGCCGCCGATCAGAAACGCGACGTCGCGGCCGTCCTGCTGCCAGCCGGGCAGGGCGCCCGCAAGCTGCATGGTGGTCCAGTCCTTGCCGCGTTCGTCGAGCGCGACGATGCGCGAGTTCTTCGGCAGCGCGGCTTCGATCTTCACGCGCTCGGCGGCCATCACGCTTTCGGCCGGCCGGCCCGACGAGCGCTGCTCGGGCTTGATCTCGCGCAGCTCGATGCGCAGTTCCGGCGGCATGCGTTTCGCGTATTCGTCGAAGCCGGTGGCGATCCAGTCCGGCATCTTGTGGCCGACGGCGAGAATGTGCAGTTTCATGAATGCTCGCAAGCTCGGGCCGCGGACTGATGCCGCGAGCCGGTCAGCCGCTTACTTGCGGCGCGCCGCGGTCTTGCGCGCGGGTTTCTTCGCGGCCGGCGCTTCTTCGTCCTCGTCCTCTTCGTCGGGCTCGCTCGAGCGCGCGCCGCCGAACGGATCAGGCGTGGACAGCTTGATGCGCACCGGCTTCTCGCCCCAGATTTCCTCGAGGTTGTAGTACTGGCGCAGCGCCGGCTGCAGGATGTGGACGATCGCGTCGCCGCAATCCACGAGCACCCATTCGCCGATGTCCTCGCCTTCCGTGCTGACGATCTCGCCCCCGGCTTCCTTCACGCCTTCGCGCACGCTTGAGGCGAGCGCCTTGGTTTGCCGGTTCGAGGTGCCGCTCGCGACGATCACGCGATCGAACAGCGCGGTCAGATGGCTGGTGTTGAACACCCTGATGTCTTGCGCCTTGACGTCTTCGAGAGCGTCGACGATCACGCGTTGCAGTTTGCGAATATCCATGAGGTTACCGGTGGTACAAATGATGTTGAAGGATGTAGTCCCACACCGCGGTGGGGACATGGCTTGCGGCCTCGCCGTGCGGTTCGCCGCCTGCGTGAGCAAGCCGCTGGCTCACCTGCTCGCGCAGATGCGCGCGAATGTCGGTGGCCGAGACATTGAACGCAAGCGTCGTGTCGATCAGCAAGTGGCCGCAAGGCGTAGCTTGCAGAACCTCGGCGCTGGCGCGGCGCGCCTCAATTTCCTTGGCGACGGCAGGCGCGATCGACGCGAGGTCGAAACCCGGCCGCGTGGCCGCGCAAATGTGCGCGAAGTCGAACAGGCGCCGCCAGTCGCGCCAGGTGTCGAGATGCACCAGCTGATCCGCGCCGATCAGCAAGGCGATCGATGCGTTGCTGCCTTCGCGCTCGCGCCAGCGCTGCAGCGTGTCGACAGTGTAGGTCGGACCTTCGTGCTCGATTTCGTCGGTGGCGACGCGCACCGTCACGCCCGGCAGCTTCAGTTCGCTCGCCGCCGCGCGCGTCATGGCGAGACGATGCACGGCCGGCGAGACGTCCGCTTTCTGCCAGGGCTGACCGGCCGGCAGCAGCACCAGTTCGGTCAGTTGCAGCACGTGGGCGAAACGCCGCGCGAGCGCGAGGTGGCCGTCGTGGATCGGGTCGAAGGTGCCGCCGAGCAAACCGATCCGGCGAGGCAGCGCAGCGGGTTGAGCGATCGGCTTCAGGTGAGAATCCTTTGTCGTGGCGACGGGTCGGGCAGTGCGCGCGTTCGGGCGTCTGAAGCGCTCACACCCACTCGCGCGGCACGAGAAAATCGCTGTAAAGGCGCGCTTCCGGCGTGCCCGGCTCGGGCTGCCAGTTGTAGCGCCAGTTCACCACAGGCGGCATCGACATCAGAATCGATTCGGTGCGTCCGCCGCTCTGCAGCCCAAACAGTGTGCCACGGTCGAAGACCAGGTTGAACTCGACGTAGCGTCCGCGCCGGTAAGCCTGGAATTCGCGCTCCGCCTCGCCGTACGGCACGTTGCGGCGCTTTTCGATGATCGGCAGATACGCCTTGAGAAATCCCTCGCCCACGCTTTTCAGCATCGCGAACGATTGATCGAAGCCCGGCGCCGAGTAGTCGTCGAAAAAAATCCCGCCGATGCCACGCGGCTCGTTTCTGTGCTTGAGGAAGAAGTACTCGTCGCACCAGCGCTTGAACTTCGGGTACAGGTCCGCGCCGTAGGGCGCGAGCGCGTCGCGGCAGGTGCGGTGAAAGTGCTGCGCGTCTTCCTCATAGCCGTAGTAGGGCGTCAGATCCATGCCGCCGCCGAACCAGAACACGGGTTCTTCGCCGGCTTTGGTCGCGACCAGCAGGCGCACGTTCATATGCACGGTCGGACAGTGCGGATTGTGCGGATGCAGCACGAGCGATACGCCCATCGCTTCGAAGCCGCGCCCGGCCAACTGCGGACGTGCAGCGCTCGCGGAACCCGGCAACGCGTCGCCGCTTACATCCGAAAAACCGATGCCCGCGCGCTCGAAGAAATGGCCGCCTTCGAGAATCCGCGTGCAGCCGCCGCCGCGCAGCTTTTCGCCGGGCGCGCGCTGCCATGTGTCGGTGGCGAAGGGCTTGCCGTCGAAGGCGCCCAGCGCGTGTGCAATGTCGGTTTGCAGGCCTTGCAGCCAGGTGCGCACGGCCTGTGCGTCGTAGCTCGAATCGGTCATGGATGCAGGTGCGGAGGGCGGCACGCGGTGCCGCCGGTTCGTCGTGAAGCGCCGCGTGGCGGCTGGCCCGGGCGGTCGGGCGGTCCGGGTGGTTCAAGGCAAAGCTTGGCGGCGCAGCGAAACACGCGTCGCCGCCAACCCGCAGTGTAACGCCGTGGCCGGGGCAGTCCGGGCGCGGCGGCCTGCTGCCCCGGTGCTTTCCTCAGTGCTTTCCTTCGGTTTTCGCGTCGTGCTTGCGGTTCAGCGCGCGATAGCCGATGTCGCGCCGGTACTGCATGCCGTCGAAGGAAATCTGGTTGATCGTTTCGTACGCGACCGACTGCGCGCTGCGCACTGAGTCGGCGAGACCCACCACGCACAGCACGCGCCCGCCCGACGTGACGAGCTTGCCGTCTTTCAGCGTGGTGCCCGCGTGAAAGGTGACCGAATCCGCGGTCTCAGCCGGAATGTCGTTGATGCGGTCGCCCTTGCGCGGCGCGTCCGGGTAATTGTGCGCTGCCAGCACGACGCCGAGCGCGGTGCGGCGGTCCCACTCCAGTTCGACCGTATCGAGCGTGCCGGCGATGGCCTGTTCGACCACCTTCGAATAGTCGCCCTTCAAACGCGCCATGATGGGCTGCGTTTCCGGGTCGCCCATGCGGCAGTTGAATTCGAGCGTCTTCGGATTGCCTTGCGCGTCGATCATCAGGCCGGCGTACAGGAAACCGGTGTAGCGAATGCCTTCTTTCTCCATGCCGCGCACCGTCGGCAGGATGATTTCGCGCATCACGCGCGCGTGCAGTTGCGGCGTGACGATCGGCGCGGGCGAGTACGCGCCCATCCCGCCCGTGTTCGGGCCCTGATCGCCGTCGAGCAAACGCTTGTGGTCCTGGCTCGACGCGAGCGGCAGCACGTGCTTGCCGTCGACCATGACGATAAAGCTCGCTTCCTCGCCGGCGAGGAATTCCTCGATCACGACGCGCGCGCCGGCATCGCCGAGCTTGTTGTCCGACAGCATCATGTCCACCGCGGCGTGCGCTTCTTCCAGCGTTTGCGCGACCACCACGCCCTTGCCGGCGGCCAGGCCGTCGGCCTTGATCACGATCGGCGCGCCCTTGGCGTCGAGGTACGCGTGCGCGGCGGCGACATCGGCGAAAGTTTCGTACTCGGCTGTCGGGATTGCGTGACGCTTCATGAACGCCTTCGCGAAGTCCTTCGAACTTTCGAGCTGCGCCGCTTCTTTGGTCGGCCCGAAGATTTTCAGCCCGCGCGAGCGGAACAGATTGACGATCCCCGCGGCGAGCGGCGCTTCCGGGCCCACCAGCGTAAAGGCGATCTGCTCTTTCTCGACAAAATCGGCGAGCGCGGCCGGCTCGGTGATGTCGACGTTGCGCAGCCGCTCGTCCTGTGCGGTGCCGCCGTTGCCAGGTGCCACGTAGACGAGCTGGACCCGCGGCGATTGCGCGAGCTTCCATGCGAGCGCATGTTCGCGACCGCCGGACCCGACGACGAGTAACTTCATGTGAATCCCCGAGACTTAAAAACCATAAACGGCGCGCCGTATGAGGCGGCGAGCCGTGCAATAACAGTGGGTCCCGCCATGTTCGCCGCCCGCGAGGGCGGGCAGAGCGCAGGGCGAACCCGAATGGAGGCGGCGCTTGCCCGACGCGCCTGGCCGGCTACGCCCGTTCAGCAGCAACGATGAAGCGCACCGGCGGGCACCGTCACGAGAGCGGGCCCGGCCGGTGTCATGACCTGACGGCTTCATTCGTCGGCGATCGCGGCGTTTGTATAGACTTCCTGCACGTCGTCCAGATTTTCCAGCGCGTCGAGCAGCTTCTGCATCTTCACGGCGTCGTCGCCGGTGAACTCGACTTCCGTCTGAGGTTTCATCGTGACCTCGGCCACTTCGGCCTTGAAGCCCGCGGCTTCGAGCGCGGCCTTCACCTTCGGGAAGTCGTTCGGCGGACAGAGCACTTCAATGCTGCCATCTTCGTTCGTCACCACGTCGTCGGCACCGGCTTCGAGCGCGGCTTCCATCAGCTTGTCTTCGGGCGTGCCCGGCGCGAACAGGAACTGGCCGACGTGATCGAACATGAACGACACGGAGCCGTCCGTGCCCATGTTGCCGCCGTTCTTCGAGAACGCGTGACGCACTTCCGCCACGGTGCGGGTGCGGTTGTCGGTCATGGTGTCGACGATCACCGCCGCACCGCCGATACCGTAGCCTTCGTAGCGGATTTCTTCGTAGTTCGCACCGTCCACACCGCCCACGCCGCGCTGGATCGCGCGGTTGACGTTGTCTTTGGGCATGTTGGCGTCGTACGCCTTTTCGACGGCGAGCCGCAGACGCGGATTCGAGTCGATGTCGCCGCCGCCCATGCGCGCCGCGACCTGAATTTCCTTGATGAGCCGCGTCCAGACCTTGCCGCGCTTGGCGTCGGCCGCTGCCTTCTTATGCTTGATGTTGGCCCATTTCGAATGACCCGCCATACCTTTCTCCGTCGCGCGCGCCAGCAAGGCGCTCGCATTGTGCAATTGTCGTTGCGATTTTCCGGGCGCGAGCAGAAAGGGGCGCCTCGATTCAAATTCGCCGCGCCTCACGTTGCACGCCAGGCCGCTCTGGGAGCGGATTCGAATTTTATCACGCCGCGGGGGCGCGGCAGAGACCGGCGTGGCTCGAAACTGCACGAAAAGTGTGCGTTTGCGGCGCGAATCGCGCGCCGCAGGGCCGTTTTTCAGGCAAACCTCAGTTCTTGGTCCCGAACAGCCGGTCGCCTGCGTCGCCGAGGCCCGGCACGATGTACGCGTGTTCGTTCAGATGCGAATCGAGCGATGCGACGAAGAGCTTCACGTCCGGATGCGCGTCCTGGAACACCTGCACGCCTTCCGGCGCGGCGACGAGCGCGAGGAACAGGATGTTCTCGGCCGCCACGTTGCGGCGCTTGAGCACGTCGACCGCGTGCACGGCGGAATAGCCGGTCGCAACCATTGGGTCGCACAGAATGAACACCCGGTCTTCGAGATCGGGCAGGCGCACGAGGTATTCAACCGGCCGGTGGTCGTCCGAGCGGTACACGCCGATGTGGCCCACCCGCGCCGACGGCACCAGCTCCAGCAGGCCGTCCGACATGCCGATGCCCGCGCGCAGCACCGGCACGATGGCGAGCTTCTTGCCGGCGATCACCGGCGCGTCGATCTCGACGAGCGGCGTATTCAGGCGGCGCGTGGTCATCGGCAGATTGCGGGTGATTTCGTAGCCCATCAGCAGCGTGATTTCGCGCAGCAGCTCGCGGAACGTGCGCGTTGACGTGTCCCGGTCGCGCATGTGCGACAGCTTGTGCTGGATCAGCGGGTGATCGAGGATGAAAAGATTGGGAAAACGGCTGTCCTGGGTCATGGCGGGCGCACAAGCGGTGGGAAAAGGCAAATTCGGGCAATCCGAGGTCGATTCAGGCTGGCTTCGAGGTCGACCCGGGAATCGGTTCGGCGCGCCGCCCGGCCGGCGAGCACAACGTGCGACGACCGGCGGAACGCGCCACCGCGCAAGTTTACCGAAAGAGTGGCGTCCGAAGATACCCAAGATTGCAGCGGCCCGGCGCAGTCCGGCACCGATTCTTCTAGAATCGGGGGAAACTTTGCAATCATCGGCGACACGCCAGCGAGGAGAACGCATACATGGACATGGGAATCGCGGGGCGCACGGCGCTCGTTTGCGCGGCGAGCAAGGGCTTGGGGCGCGGTTGCGCCGAGGCGCTCGCGGCTGAAGGCGTGAATCTGACGATCGTCGCGCGCACGGCCGCTACGCTCGAGGCGACGGCCGACCAGATCCGCCGGCAAAGCGGCGTCGAAGTGAAGACGGTGGCCTGCGACATCACTACGCCCGAAGGCCGCGCCGCGGCGCTCGCCGCGTGTCCACAGCCGGACATCCTCGTCAATAATGCGGGCGGCCCGCCGCCCGGCGATTTCCGCAACTTCACGCACGACGACTGGATTCGCGCGCTGGAAAGCAACATGCTGACGCCGATCGAACTGATCCGCGCGACCATCGACGGGATGAGCGCGCGCGGCTACGGGCGCATCGTCAACATCACGAGTTCCGCGGTGAAGGCGCCCATCGACGTGCTCGGCCTCTCCAACGGCGCGCGTTCGGGGCTGACCGGCTTCGTCGCGGGGCTGGCGCGCAAGATGGCGCCCACCGGCGTGACGATCAACAATCTGCTGCCGGGCATGTTCGACACGGACCGGATCGCCGTGACCATGGCGGCTACGGCAAAATCCCACAACATTTCCGTCGGCGAAGCGCGCCAGCAGCGCATGAAGGCGATTCCCGCCGGCCGCTTCGGCACGCCCGACGAGTTCGGCCGCGCCTGTGCCTTTTTGTGCAGCGTGCACGCGGGCTACATCACGGGACAGAACTGGTTGATCGACGGCGGCGCATATCCGGGTACATTCTAGGCGCGCACGTGTAGGCACTTTCCGGGCGCGCCGGCAGTTCTTCGCAGCACTTGCGGCAGCCATTCGCGCCGCAAACAACAACGACAATCACAACGGTTTCAGGAGTCTTACGTCATGACCACCCGCATTGCGCTGATCGCGCACGATCACAAGAAAGACGACATCGTCGCGCTGGCCGGCGAATACGTCGACACGCTCAGGCGCTGCGACATCATCGCGACCGGCACGACCGGCGGGCGCATCAGCGACGCGCATGGCCTGCAGGTCGAGCGCATGCTGTCGGGCCCGCACGGCGGCGACTTGCAGATCGGCGCGCAACTGGCGGAAGGCCGCGTCGACATGGTCATCTTTCTGCGCGATCCGATGACGCCGCAGCCGCACGAGCCGGACATCAACGCACTCGTGCGCGCCTGCGACGTGCACAACATTCCGTGCGCGACCAATATTTCGACCGCGCGCATGATTCTCGACGTGCTCACGTTGCGGTTCACGCAGCAGGCCTGAGGCGGCGTGCTGAGAAGTCATCGGCAACAAGTGGATGCCAGCACAACCAGAGCGCATTCCCTATCAAGGAGACGTTGAATGGTCAAAGCAATCCGATTCGATAAAACCGGCGGCCCCGAGGTCATGAAATGGGTCGACGTCGAAGTAGGCGACCCCGCCGCGGGCGAAATTCGCGTCCGTCAGACGGCGGTCGGGCTCAACTATATCGACGTATATTTCCGCACCGGCCTGTATCCGTTGCCGCTGCCGGGCGGCCTCGGCATGGAAGCCGCGGGCGAAGTGACGGCGGTCGGCGCGGGGGTGAGCCATCTGCAAGCGGGCGACCGCGTCGCCTACGTCGCGAGGCCGCCGGGCGCATATGCGCAGGAACGCGTGCTGCCGGCGGCGCAGGTCATCAAGCTGCCGGACACGATCAGCGACGAGCAGGCGGCCTCGGTGATGCTGCAAGGTCTTACCGCGCAGTATCTGCTGCGCCGCACGTATCCGGTGAAAGCGGGCGACACGATCCTGATTCAGGCCGCGGCGGGCGGCGTCGGCCTGCTGGTGTGCCAGTGGGCAAAGGCGCTGGGCGCGACTGTGATCGGCACGGTCGGCTCGGACGAGAAGGCGGACATCGCCCGCGCGCACGGCTGCGACCACGCCATCGTCTATACGCGCGAAAACTTCACGAAGCGCGTGCGCGAGATCACTAACGGCGCGGGCGTGCCGGTGGTATACGACTCGATCGGTAAAGATACGTTTACCGGCTCGCTCGATTGCCTCGCGCCGCTCGGCATGTTCGTGAGCTTCGGCAATGCGTCGGGACCGCTGCCGCCCATCGACTCGTCCGAATTCGCCGGACGCGGCTCGCTGTTCTTCACGCGCCCCACGCTGTTTACGTATATGGGCAAGCGCAGCGACTACGAGGCAATGGCCGCCGAACTCTTCGACGTGCTGAGTTCCGGCAAGGTGAAGACGAGCATCAATCAGCGCTACGCACTCGCCGACGTCGGTCAGGCGCATGCGGACCTCGAAGCGCGCAAGACCACAGGCTCGACCATTCTGCTGCCGTAGTCTTTCCCGCTTTCGTCGTCCAACCCGGGGCCGTTCCATCTCGCGATGGAGCGGCCTTCGTCTTTTCTGCATGTCGTTTACACGATTTTTATACGGCCCCCATCAGCTTTGATCAGGCCTTTACGCGCGTGCGCCTATCGTTGCAGCTATCCAAAGTCCGTGAATGGAGAACAAAAATGGATGTGCTGTACGTCGGGGCCATCGCGCTCTTTACCGCGCTGACCGTTGCACTGATTGCCGGCTGCGAGAAGCTGCTGCTGACTCGCCGCGGACAGGGAGCGCGCTCATGAACTGGATGCTGTGGATGTCGGGCGCGGCGACCGCGCTGCTGTTCGCCTACCTGGTCTACGCGCTGTTGCGCGCGGAGGACATCGAATGAATGCGAACAATGTCCTGCAGGCCGGGCTCTTCATTGTCCTGCTGCTCGCTGCAGCGGTGCCGCTGTCGCGCTACCTTGGCGGCGTCATGGACGGCAGCGCGCGCGTGCTGCGCTTTGGCGGACCGGTCGAGCGGCTCCTGTACCGCATGGCCGGCGTGAATCCGTCGAGCGAAATGAGCTGGAAGCACTACGCAATCGCCACGGTCGCGTTCAACGCGCTCGGCGTCGTCTTTCTTTATCTGCTGTTGCGCGTGCAAGGCATGCTGCCCGGCAACCCCCAGCAACTCGGCCCGATGACGGTGGACGGCGCGTTCAACACCGCCATCAGTTTCGTGACCAACACCAACTGGCAGGATTACACGCCCGAGCAGACGGTCGGTTATCTGACGCAGATGCTCGGCTTCACGGTGCAGAACTTCCTGTCGGCGGCGACCGGCATCGTGGTCGTGATCGCACTGATTCGCGGCTTTGCTCGCCATACCGCGCAAACCATCGGCAACTTCTGGGTCGACCTGACACGCGTCACGCTCTACGTGCTGCTGCCGATGTCGGTCGTTCTCGCCGCTCTGCTGATGAGCCAGGGCGTGATCCAGAATTTCAAGGCCTACGAAAACGTGCCCACGCTGCAGACGACGAGCTATGCCGCGCCCAAACTCGACGCGCAAGGCAATCCGTTGAAGGATGCGAAGGGCAACGCGCTGACGGTCGACACGCCGGTCAAGACGCAGACCATTGCGATGGGCCCCGTCGCTTCGCAGGAAGCGATCAAGATGCTCGGCACGAACGGCGGCGGCTTTTTTAACGGCAATTCGGCGCATCCGTTTGAAAATCCGACGCCGTTCTCCAACTTCCTGCAAATGTTCGCCATCCTGATTATTCCGGCGGCACTCGCGCTGGTGTTCGGCCGCATGATCGCGGACCGCAAGCAGGGCGTCGCGGTGCTTGCCGCGATGACGCTCGCGTTCGGCGTCTGCGTGTTCGGCGAGATCGGCGCGGAGCAGGTCGGCAATCCGGCGCTCGCGGCGTTGCATGTCGATCAGTCGGCGAATGCGATGCAGCCGGGCGGCAACGCCGAGGGCAAGGAGACACGCTTCGGCATTGCCCAGTCGGGCCTCTTCACGGTAGCGACCACGGCAGCCTCGTGCGGCGCAGTCGCCAATATGCATGACTCGCTCACGCCGCTCGGCGGCCTCTATCCGCTTCTTTTGATGCAGCTTGGCGAGGTGATCTTCGGCGGCGTCGGCTCAGGGCTGTACGGCATGCTCGTGTTCGCGCTGCTCGCGGTCTTCGTGGCGGGCTTGATGATCGGACGAACGCCTGAGTATGTCGGCAAGAAGATCGAAGCCTATGAAATGAAGATGGTATCCATAGTCGTGCTGTTGACGCCGCTACTCGTACTGGTGGGCAGCTCGATCGCGGTGCTGAGCGACGCGGGCAAGGCGGGCATTGCCAATCCGGGCGCGCATGGATTCTCCGAAATCCTCTACGCGTTCAGCTCGGCGGCCAACAACAACGGCAGCGCGTTCGCGGGCCTCACCGTGGGCACGCCGTTCTACAACTGGCTGACCGCCATTGCGATGTGGTTCGGCCGCTTCGGCACGATCGTTCCGGTGCTCGCCATTGCCGGCTCGCTCGCGGCCAAGAAGCGCATCGGCGTAACGGGCGGCACCTTGCCGACGCATGGACCGCTCTTCGTCGTGCTGCTGCTCGGCACCGTGCTGCTGGTCGGCGCGCTCACTTACGTACCGGCGCTTGCGCTCGGCCCGGGCGTCGAACATCTGATGATGATGGGCGCTCATTGACGCGGGCTCACGGGCCTGCGCGAGGCAACGAGTCGACGCATGTTCTAGCGCGTCAGCAGCCAATGCGACATTCGAGGATTCAATGACTGAACACCATGCAACGAGGTCCATGTTCGACCCGGCGCTGCTGCGCCCGGCGATCGCGGACTCATTCAGGAAGCTCACGCCGCGCACGCAGTTCCGCAATCCGGTGATGTTCTGCGTATATGTAGGCAGTATTCTGACCACCATCCTGTGGATCGCCGCGCTCGCCGGCGAGGCGGAGGCGCCGGCGGGTTTCATTCTCGCGGTCACGCTGTGGCTGTGGTTCACGGTGCTGTTCGCAAACTTCGCCGAGGCGCTTGCCGAGGGCCGCTCGAAGGCCCAGGCCGCGTCGCTGCGCAGCGCCAAGAAAGATGTGATGGCGAAGAAGCTCAACGAGCCGCATCCCAAGTCGCCGATCCGTATTCTCACGGCGTCGGACTTGCGCCGCGGCGACGTCGTGCTGGTCGAAACCGGCGATGTGATTCCCGCGGACGGCGAAGTGCTCGAGGGCGTGGCCTCCGTCGACGAATCGGCGATCACCGGTGAATCCGCGCCGGTGATCCGCGAGTCGGGCGGCGACTTTTCGTCGGTGACGGGCGGCACGCGCGTGCTGTCCGACTGGATCGTCGTGCGCGTGACGGCCAATCCGGGCGAGGCGTTTCTCGACCGCATGATCGCGATGGTGGAAGGCGCGAAGCGTCAGAAGACGCCCAACGAAATCGCGCTGACCATTCTGCTCGTTGCACTGACCATCGTGATGCTGCTCGCGACCGCGACCTTGCTGCCGTTCTCGATGTTTGCCGTGGAAGCGGCGCATCTGGCGAATTCGGCGGGACATGTCGTGACGATTACCGCCTTGGTCGCGCTGCTCGTGTGCCTGATTCCGACCACGATCGGCGGATTGCTGTCGGCCATCGGCGTGGCCGGCATGAGCCGCATGATGCAGGCAAACGTGATCGCGACGTCGGGCCGCGCGGTGGAAGCGGCCGGCGACGTCGACGTGCTGCTGCTCGACAAGACCGGCACGATCACGCTCGGCAACCGGCAGGCGTCGCGCTTCATTCCGGCGCCGGCGCTCACAGAAGAAGCGCTCGCAGACGCGGCGCAACTTTCGTCGCTCGCCGACGAGACGCCCGAGGGCCGCAGCATCGTCGTGCTTGCAAAAGAGCGCTTCAACATCCGGCAACGCGATATGGCGTCGCTGCACGCGGAGTTTCTCGCGTTCACCGCGCAAACGCGCATGAGCGGCGTCGATCTGTCGCCTAAGGACGCGCCTTCCGCTGCGCCGCGCCGCGAGATCCGCAAAGGCGCGGCCGACGCGGTCAGGCATTACGTCGAAGCGAACGGCGGCCGTTTCCCGAACGAAGTCAGCACGGCGGTGGCCGACGTCGCGCGGCGCGGCAGCACGCCGCTCGTCGTCGCGGAAAAGGGCGAGCAGGGTGCGCGCGTGCTCGGCGTGATCGAGTTGAAGGACGTGGTGAAAGGCGGCATCAAGGAGCGCTTTGCCGAACTGCGCAAGATGGGCATCAAAACGGTGATGGTGACGGGCGACAACCGGTTGACCGCCGCGGCGATCGCGGCCGAAGCCGGCGTGGACGATTTCCTCGCGGAAGCCACGCCCGAAGCCAAGCTCGCGACGATCCGCGCGCATCAGGCGGAAGGCCGTCTCGTGGCGATGACGGGCGACGGCACCAACGACGCCCCCGCGCTCGCGCAGGCCGACGTTGCAGTGGCGATGAACACCGGCACGCAGGCCGCGAAGGAAGCCGGCAACATGGTCGACCTCGACTCGAATCCGACCAAGCTGATCGAGATCGTCGAAATCGGCAAGCAGATGCTCATGACGCGCGGCTCGCTCACCACCTTCTCTATCGCGAACGACCTTGCCAAGTACTTCGCAATCATTCCGGCTGCGTTCGCGACCACGTATCCGGCGCTCAATGCGCTGAACGTCATGCATCTCGCGACGCCCACCTCCGCGATCATGTCGGCGGTGATTTTCAACGCGCTCATCATCGTGCTGCTGATTCCGCTCGCGCTCAAGGGCGTGCGTTATCGCGCGCTCGGCGCGGCCGTGCTGCTGCGACGCAATCTGCTCGTGTACGGACTGGGCGGGATCCTCGTGCCGTTCGTCGGCATCAAGTTGATCGATATGGTGCTCGCCGCATTCGGCTGGGTCTGATAAACGGCAGGCTACAAGGAAACTATCATCATGAAGAATCTGTTGCGTCCGTTGATCGTCGTTTTTGCGGTGCTGAGCGCCGTGACGGGTCTCGCTTATCCGGCGTTGATGACCGCCGTCGGCCAGACGCTCTTTCGCGACGAGGCGAACGGCAGTCTGATCGAACAGGACGGCAAGGTGGTCGGCTCGAAGCTGATCGGCCAGCAGTTCGACGCGCCGCAATACTTCTGGGGGCGGCTGTCGGCGACGAGCCCGATGCCGTACAACGCGCAGAATTCGGGCGGCTCGAACTTCGGGCCGACCAATCCCGCGTTGCTCGACGAAGTGAAAGGCCGCATCGACGCATTGAAGGCCGCGGGCACCGACCTGTCGAAGCCGGTGCCGGTCGATCTCGTGACGTCGTCGGGCAGCGGTCTCGATCCGGAGATCAGCCCGGCGGCTGCCGCGTATCAGGTCGAACGGGTGGCAAAAGCGCGCGGGCTCGCGCCCAACGAAGTACAGGCGCTGGTCGACCGTTATACGAGGGCGCGTCAATTCGGCGTGCTGGGCGAGCCGCGAGTGAACGTGCTGCAACTGAACCTCGCGCTTGCCGAAAGGGAGCGCGGTTGAGCGCCGCGCTCATGGAGAGCCGTTACGTCGGCGCGGTTCGTGGTTCGCCGTTCGTGGGTCGCGGTTCGCCGTTCTGCCGCGGCGCGGACCGTGGCGTGGCGGGAGACCATTTGCCCACGAGCCGCCGCCGTGCCACCATTGCACGCACGACCGCGCGCACGATGACAACACGCAAGCATGAACCGCCCCGATCCTGACGAACTGCTCGACAAGCTGCAGCGCGACGAAGAAAAGCGTCAGCGCGGCAAGCTGAAGATTTTCTTCGGCGCGTCCGCGGGCGTCGGCAAAACCTATGCGATGTTGCAAACCGCGCGCCGCCGTCGCGAGGAAGGCGCCGACGTCGTGGTCGGCATCGCCGAAACGCACGGGCGCAGTGAAACGGCTGCGCTGCTCGAAGGCCTCGACGTGCTGCCGCTCGCGCAGATCGAATACCGCGGTCGCAAGCTCGGCGAGTTCGATCTCGACGCCGCGCTGGCCCGCAAGCCGCAACTGATTCTCGTCGACGAACTCGCGCATTCGAACGTGCAGGGCGCGCGGCATCTGAAGCGCTGGCAGGACGTGTACGAACTGCTCGACGCGGGCATTGACGTCTACACCACGGTCAACGTGCAGCACCTCGAAAGCCTGAACGACGTGGTGGGGCAAATCACCGGCATTCGCGTGTGGGAGACGGTGCCCGACCGCGTATTCGATCGCGCGGACGAAGTGACGCTCGTCGATCTGCCCGCGGAGGAACTGCTCGATCGCATGCGCGACGGCAAGGTGTATCTCGCGCAGCAGGCCGAGCGCGCGGTGCGCAATTTCTTTCGCAAAGGCAATCTGATTGCGCTGCGCGAGCTGGCGCTGCGCCGCACTGCCGATCGTGTCGACGCGCAAATGCGCGAGTACCGCGCGGATCGTTCGATCGAACGGATCTGGCAGGCGCGCGAGCGCCTCTTGGTGTGTGTCGGCCCCGGCCCCGAGGCGCCCGCGCTCGTGCGCGCGGCAGCGCGTCTTGCAGCAAGTCTGAAGGCGGACTGGATCGCCGTGTATGTCGAGACGCCCGCGTTGCAGCGTTTGCCCGACGCGCGCCGCGAACGCACGCTCAATGCGTTGAAGCTCGCGGCGGAGCTGGGTGCCGAGACCGCGACGCTGGCGGGCACGGACGCGGTCGCGGCCCTGACGGGTTATGCGCAGGCTCGCAATGTGTCAAGGCTGGTGGCGGGCGCATCGAACCGCGCGGGCATCGGGCGTCGGCTGCGCCGGCCGCTCGGCGAGCGCCTCGTCGAGCAGGGTGGTCATGCCGACGTGACGTTGATTCGCGTATCGTCCGAAGGCGGCAGCGGCGAGCAGCGCCATCTGCTGAACACCACGGCAAACGCCTGGCGCGACGCATTGAGCGCCGCGCGCGAGCGTCGCTCGCCGCCGCGCGCGTATGGTTTCGCCTTCGCGATTTGCGCGGGCATTACGGCCGTGGCGAGCCAGTTGATGGCGCGTATCGATCTGACGAATCTCGTCATGCTGTATCTGCTCGGCGTGGTCTTCACGGCGGTGAAGTTGGGCCGCGGGCCCGGTGTGCTGCTGTCGTTCCTGAGCGTGGCCGCGTTCGACTTCTTCTTCGTGCCGCCGCGCCTGTCGCTGTCGGTGTCGGATACCCAATATCTGCTGACATTCTTCGGCATGTTGCTGACCTCGCTCGTCATTAGCCATCTCACGTCGAGCTTGCGGCGCGAGGCGCGGGTCGCGCGGCGCCGCGAGCAGCGCACGGGCGCGATGTATGCGATGGCGCGCGAACTCGCGGCAGCGCTGACCACGGAGCAGATTGTCGGTATCGGCAGCCGTCACGTGAGCGAGGTGTTCGGCGCGCGCGTCGCGATCCTGCTGCCCGACAGTGCGGATCAGGTGAAGCAGAAGATCGAGGACCCCGACGCCGCGATCACGCTGGAAGGCGATCATCTCGACACCGACGTCGGCCAATGGGTCTACGATCATCAGAAGCCGGCCGGCCACGGCACCGACACGCTGCCCGCGGCCGCCGCCCTGTATCTGCCGCTCAAGGCGCCCATGCGCACGCGCGGCGTGCTCGCCGTGGTGCTGCGCGACGAACGCGAACTGAACGCGCCCGAGCAGCAGCGCATGCTCGACGCATTTGCGGCTCAAATCGCGCTGGCGCTGGAGCGCGTGCATTACGTGGACATCGCGCGCGATGCACTCGTCAATATGGAATCCGAACGATTGCGCAACTCGCTGCTGTCTGCCATTTCGCACGATTTGCGCACGCCGCTCACGACCATCGTCGGGTTTTCGTCGATGCTCGCCCAATCGCGCGAGCAGAGCGGCGACACGCGGCGCGACGATGAGCTCGTGGAAGCGATCCACGAAGAGGCGCTGCGGATGACCGGCATCGTCACGAACCTGCTCGACATGGCGCGCCTGCAGGCGGGCAGTCTGCAGCTGAACCGCCAATGGACGCTGCTCGAAGAAACCGTGGGCGCTGCGCTGCGCGCCTGCCGGCGCGTGCTTGCAGGCCACCCGGTGCAGGTCGACCTCGCCGCGGACCTGCCGCTCCTGCATCTGGACGCCGTGTTGATGGAGCGGCTCTTCTCAAACCTCTTCGAGAACGCGGCCAAGTACACGGCGCCGGGTACGCCGATAACAATCGGCGCGCAACGTTTCGACGCGGACGGCAAGTCGTTTGTGCGCGTCACCGTCGACGATAACGGACCGGGGCTGCCGGCCGGCATGGAAACGCGCGTGTTCGAGAAGTTCACGCGCGGCGAGAAGGAGTCGGCGAAGCCCGGCATCGGCCTCGGTCTCGCGATTTGCCGCGCCATCGTGGAAGCGCACGGCGGCAGCATCGGCGCCGTGAATCGCATACCGGCTTACCCGGCGGGCGGCGCGGCGCAAGCCGCGGGCCGCGCGGAAGGCGCAAGTTTCTGGTTTACGCTGCCGGTGGAAACGCCGCCCGACGTGTCGGACGCCCCGGATGCATTGGAGGACGAAACCGTCGACAATCTGTCTGCGAACCCGCCCTCCCATCAGTTGGCCAAACCCGCCCATGAGTGACCCGAGCATTACCGTTGTTCTCATCGAAGACGAAAAGCAGATTCGCCGATTCGTGCGGGCGGCGCTGGAAGGCGAGGGCATCGTCGTGCACGACGCCGAGACCGGCAAGCAGGGTCTCGTGGAAGCCGCGACGCGCAAGCCCGACCTCGTGATCGTCGATCTCGGCCTGCCGGACACGGACGGGCTCGACGTGATCCGCGAATTGCGCGGGTGGAGCGAGATGCCGGTGATCGTGCTGTCGGCGCGCACGCAGGAGAGCGAGAAAGTCGCGGCGCTCGACGCGGGCGCCGACGACTACCTGACCAAGCCGTTCGGCGTGTCGGAGCTGCTCGCGCGGATCCGCGCGCATCTGCGGCGGCGCAATCAGGGCGGCGCGACCGAGTCGCCGCAGGTGCGCTTCGGCGCGGTGAGCGTGGATCTCGCGTTGCGCCAGGTCACGCGCGAAGGCGCGGCAGTGCATCTGACGCCGATCGAATACCGGCTGCTGGCCACGCTGGTGCGTCACGCCGGCCGCGTGCTCACGCACCGGCAACTGCTGTGCGACGTGTGGGGGCCGTCGCACGTGGAAAGCCACCACTATCTGCGTATCTATATGGCGCATTTGCGCGGCAAGCTGGAGCGCGATCCGGCGCAACCCGAGCACATCGTGACGGAAACGGGCGTGGGCTACCGGCTGGTCGGCGTCGCCTGAGCAAGGCAGTGTGTGCAGCGCCGGGCAGGATTGCGGTGGCGTCGTTATAATTACGTTTCGTAAGGACGGCCTTACGCTTTTCACAAACGGGGACGGCCCCATCTGATCATGGAGCTGTTTCATGTCCTGGATTCTTCTGTTCATCGCCGGTCTGCTCGAAGTCGCCTGGGCGGCCGGTCTCAAGAGTTCCGAAGGTTTCACCCGCCTCTGGCCTTCCGTTTTCACGCTCATCACCGCCGCCGGCAGCTTCGTGCTGCTGGCCTTGGCCATGCGGCAGTTGCCGCTCGGCACGGCCTACGCGGTCTGGACCGGCATCGGCGCGGTCGGCGCCTTCATTTTCGGCATCGTGATGATGGGTGAAGCGCTGACGGTCGCTCGCGTAGCGAGCGCGGCGCTGATCGTCGTCGGGCTGGTGGGGCTCAAGCTCTCGTCCGGGCACTGACACGACCGCACGAGGCCGAGGCGCCTGTCATGACCCGACGTAGCGGTCATGACAGGCACGGACAGGCACGGCGGCCGGCGTCGGGGCGTCCCGCAGCTCGCCATTTTGCAAGCCACTCTGCGTTCTGCGAATTAAGGTGGCTATAATGAGATGGAAACCAACCTGAAATTGCCCGCGGCCTGCTCGGCGCGGCCGGCTTGGCGCGGGTCTGACGACTTCCGTGTGGCGGCTCATCCCTGATTGGCCCCCGCAGTCGCGGCGCGCGCAGCGAGCCTGGAGGCGGCCATGCTTGAATCACTTTCGCTTGCTGCGGGGCTCTCATGGGGCAGCGGCCTGCGCCTCTATCTGACGGTCCTGCTGGCCGGCGTGTTCGAGCGCCTCGGTCTGATTCATCTTCCCGACACGTTGTCCGCGCTGTCCTCGCCGTGGGTGATCGGCGTGGCGGGCGTGCTGACCGTCACCGAATTTCTCGCCGACAAAATCCCCGCGTTCGATTCGCTATGGGACGCGATCCACACTTTCATCCGTATTCCGGCCGGCGCGGTGCTCGCGGCCGGCGCGCTCGGCCATGCGGATCCGGCGCTGCTGACGGTCGCCGCGCTCGCGGGCGGCACGCTCGCGGGCACCGCGCATCTCACGAAAGCGGGCACGCGCGCGCTGATCAATCTGTCGCCGGAACCGGTGTCGAACATTGTCACGTCCACTGCTGAAGACGGTTTCGTATTCGGCGGCATTCTGCTCGCGCTCTTCGTGCCGCTCCTGTTCCTCGTGCTGATCGTCGGCTTTCTGGTGCTCGCCGGCTGGGTGTTGCCGCGGCTGTGGCGCGGCGTGCAGGGCGGCTTTCGCGGCATGGCGACGCATATGGTGTCGCGCCTCGCGAGGAGCCGGCACGATTGAGCGAGACGGTCAGACGTTCCCCGGCGCCGCCTGCCGCACCCGCGGCGCGACGCTTTAGCCGCGGCGACCTGCTGCGCCAGGCGCTGCGCATGACGGCGCGCGACTGGCGCGCCGGCGAACTCACGATGCTGCTGCTCGCGCTGGTGCTCGCCGTGGCGGCGCTCGCCAGCGTCGGTTTTCTCGCCGACCGTTTGCATCAGGGGCTCGAGCGCGACGCGCGGCGCATGATCGCCGCCGACTTCATCGTGCGCGCCGATCATCCCGTCGATCCGCAGTTCGCGCGCGAGGCCGCGACGCTCGGCTTGCGCACGGCCACCACGGCAATCTTTCCGAGCATGATCAATTCGACCGGCGCGCAGCCGGTGTCGCGGCTTGCCGCGATCAAGGCGGTGTCGCCGGGTTACCCGCTGCGCGGCGCGTTGCGGATTGCCGCAGGACCGGGCGCGGCCGACCATCCGGCGCAATCCATTCCAGCGCCGGGCACCGTGTGGGTCGATCAGCAATTGCTCGATGCACTGAAGGTGCGCGTCGGCGACACGGTGAAGGTCGGCAACCGCAGCTTCGCGATCGGCGCGATGATCACGCGCGAGCTGGACCGCGGCTTTTCGTTCGTCAACTTTTCGCCGCGTCTCATGATGCGCGCCGATGAAGTGCAGTCCACCGGGCTCATCACGTTCGGCAGCCGCGTGACGTACCGGCTGCTGGTGGCGGGCGCGGATGCGCCGGTGGCGAGCTTCGCGCAGTTCGCGCACGGCAAGGTGGACGGCGGCAAGATGCGCGGCGTCGCGCTGGAATCGTTGCAGGACGGCCAGCCGCAAGTGCGCCAGACGCTCGATCGCGCGGGTCATTTCCTCACGCTCGTATCGCTGCTGACTGCGCTGCTCGCGGCCGTGGCGATCGCGATGGCCGCGCACCGGTATATGCGCCGGCATCTGGACGGCTGCGCGGCGATGCGCTGTCTCGGCGTCAGTCAGGCGACGCTGCGCGCGCTGTTTACGCTCGAATTCGTCGGCGTGGGCGTCGCGGGCGGCGCGCTCGGCGTGGCGCTCGGTTTTCTCGGCCACCTCGCGCTGCTGACGTGGCTCGGCAGTCTCATCGACGTCGAATTGCCCTACCCGACGGTGTGGCCCGCGCTTCAAGGCATCGCCGCCGGACTTGTGCTGTTGCTGGGTTTCGCGTTGCCGCCGCTGTTGCCGCTTACGCGCGTGCCGCCGGTGCGGGTGCTGCGCCGCGAGTGGGGCGAAGCGGGGCGCACCGCGTGGGCCGCGTACGCACTCGGCATCGTGTTGTTTGCCGCGCTGCTGATTGTCGCGGCGGGCGAGCTGAAGCTCGGCGGTATCGTTGCGGGCGGTTTTGCGGGCGGCCTGCTGGTGTTCGCGTGTATCGCGCGGCTCGCGTTGTGGGCGGCCTCGCGCGTGGTGCGCAGCGAGCGCGTGAATGCGGGAATCGGCTGGCGCTACGCGCTGGCGTCGCTGGAGCGGCGCAGCAGCGCGAGCGCGCTGCAGATTACGGCGCTCGGCATCGGCCTCATGTGTCTGCTGTTGATCGCGATGACGCGCAACGACCTCGTCGCCGGCTGGCGCAAGTCCACGCCGCCGGATGCGCCGAACGAGTTCATCATCGACATTCAGCCTGACCAGCGCGAAGCGGTCACGCACTATCTCGACGCCCACGGCGTGCCCGGCACGGTGCTGTCGCCGATGGTGCGCGGCCGGCTTACCGCGATCAACGGCAAGCCGGTCAACCCGGATTCGTTCAAGGGCGACGACGCGAAGCGCCTTGTGGACCGCGAGTTCAATCTGTCGTACACGACGCAGTTGCCGGACGACAATCGCCTCTCCGCCGGCACGTGGTACGGCGACACCAGGAAGCCGCAGATTTCGATCGAAGAAGGGCTCGCCAAGCTCATCAACGTAAAGCCCGGCGACGTGCTGCGCTTCGACGTTACCGGCCTGCAGATCGACGCGCCCGTCACGAGCGTGCGCAAGCTCGACTGGGGTTCGTTCAAGGTCAACTTTTTCGTGCTGATGCCGCCGGCCGCGTTGCAGGACTTCCCGGCGACGTTCATTACCAGTTTCCATTTGCCGCTGGAAAAACGCGCGACCATCGACGGTCTGATCGCCGCGTATCCGAACCTCACGGCCATCGACACGGGCCCGATTCTCGCGCAGGTGCAGCGCGTGCTCGAGCAGGTAATCGGCGCGGTGCAGTTCCTGTTCGCCTTCACGCTCGCGGCGGGCGTGCTGGTGCTGTACGCGGCGCTTGCCGGCACACGCGACGAGCGTATGCGAGAATCCGCGCTGTTGCGCGCGCTGGGCGCGTCGCACGCGCAGGTGCGCACGGTGCAGATCGCGGAGTTTGTTGCCGTCGGCGCGCTTGCCGGATTGATGGCGGCGGTCGGCGCGCAGGTCATCGGTTGGGTGCTCGCGACGCGCGTGTTCCAGTTCTATCTGGACGTCGATCCCTGGCTCTTGCCGGCCGGCATTGCGGCAGGCATCGCGTGCGCCGCTGTCGGCGGCTGGCTCAGTTTGCGGCATGTGCTGTCGCGTCCCGCGTTGCAATCGCTGCGGGACGCCTGATTATTTTCGGTTGGTGAGTGTTGATGAACGAGAAGGATGACGAAGTATCGGCGGCGCAGCCGACGGCCTTCGAACTGGTGGGCGGCGAAGCGCGCGTGCGCGAACTCGTCGACCGTTTTTACGATTTGATGGATCTCGAACCCGAGTTTGCGGGCATTCGCGCGTTGCATCCCGAGTCGATGGAAGGTTCGCGCGATAAGCTGTTCTGGTTTCTATGCGGATGGCTCGGCGGCCCGGATCACTACATCAGCCGCTTCGGGCATCCGCGTTTGCGCGCGCGGCATTTGCCGTTCGCGATCGCCTCGAGCGAGCGTGACCAATGGCTGCGCTGCATGGCGTGGGCCATGGAAGATATCGAGCTCGCCGAGCCGCTCAGAGAGCGCCTGCTCGGCTCGTTCTTCGAAACGGCCGACTGGATGCGCAACCGCAATGGCTGACACAAAGCGCGCGGCAGCGGATCGCAGCGCGTATGACGCGCTCGATAGGGAAGCGCGCGAGGTGCTCGACTGCTGGTTCGGCGCGCCGGATGAGCCGGGCTTCGTCGAGGCGCGCAAGTGCTGGTTTTCCGGCGACGAATCATTCGACGCGATGCTGCGCGAACGTTTCGGATGCCTGATCGATGCCGCGCACGACTCGCGCCTCGACGGTTGGGCGGCCACGCCGCTCGGCGCACTGGCGCTCGTGATCGTGCTCGACCAGTTTTCGCGCAACTGCCATCGCGATACGGCGCGCGCGTTCTCGGCGGATCGTAAAGCGCTGCAGGTCGCGCAGCAGATGGTGGCGAGCGGGGCGGACCGGCTGTTGCCGGGCGTGCATCATCGCGCGTTCGCTTATTTGCCGCTTGAACACGACGAAGCGCTGGAGAGCCAGCACGCGTCGCTGCGTCTTTTCAAAGCGCTCGCCGACGAACCGGGCGGCGAGTCGTATTACCCGTTCGCCGTGCGGCACGCGCAGATCATCGAGCGCTTTGGACGTTTTCCGCATCGCAATGCGGTGCTCGGGCGCGAGTCGACCGTCGAGGAAATCGCTTTCTTGCGCGAGCCGGGCTCGTCGTTCCAGTCGCGGGCGAGGCGGGCCACTAAGCGGGCCACAACGCGGGCAGCGAAGGGACAACAAAGCGGGTGATGAAGCGGGCCACTAGGCGGGCGACCAAGCAGGCCACTAAGCGGGCCACGAGGCGAACAACTGGGCGGCCAACTAAGCCGGCGCGCGGGCGTGAGCCCGCGGCATCTAATTGCGGCCAGCGGCTCCCGCTCCCGGCGGCTTCGCTGCCGGCGTGCGCACGAACACGCGCAGCAACTCGTCGGTATCGCCCGGCCGCGCTCCCGTCCAGAAGAGCCTCCAGTTGCCGGCCGGCAGGAAGGCGTTGCTGCGGCGGCTTTCGACGATAAGCCACGTGCACCCGCTCGTGCGGGTGTTTGCCGTCGGATGATGTTCGATGCCCGCGAAGTAGTCGAGCATCGGCGCTTCGGATTCGCCTAGTCCGACGCTCGCCATGCAGTCGCCGTCGTTCCACTCCGCGCTCAGGGCCGCGCCGAGGTTCTCGAACACCGAGCGATAACTTTTCGCATAGTCGAGCCAAGGCAGGAGCAGCGTGCTCACGAGTCCCCACGCGACGATCGCGCCCGCGCACCAGGAGAGCGCGCCGCGCCATTTGCCCGCATACTTGAAGACGGGCAGTAACCAGAGCCAGCCGAGCGTCATCAACAGCGCCGCGGCAATCAGGCCGGGTTTCACCGGCAGCACCCAGCCGAGCGGCAGCCATCGGCCGAGCCGGTGCAGCGACGTGTGTGCGTCGACCGGGCCGCTCATGATCGACCACACGATCCACGCAAGCGCCGCCGTGCTGCCGAACAGCACCCGGCTCGTCATGTCCCACACCGTGGCGAGCCGCTGCGGCAGCCGCTCGACGCCCTGCATCGCGAGCAGGGCAAGCGGCGCGATGAACGGCAGGATGTACAGCTCGCGGATCGTCGCCGAGTTTTGCAGCACGGCGAAGCCGACGCCCGCGAAGATCGCCGGCAACGCGACGCGCGGATCGCGCCAGCGCCGCCATGCGCCGCCCGCGAGAGCGGCCAGCGCAAGCGGCACCGTCGGAAAACCGACGGTGAGCACGGTGCGCAGCACGAAGAAGCGGCTTTCGCTTTCGGAGCCGAGCTCGGCGACCGAAAAACCGAAAAAGCGGCCGACGTTGTTGTCCCACAGCCAGACCTTGAAGAGCGGCTCAGAGCGCAGATAGAAGGAGATCGGCCAGATCAGCAAAAACGGCGCGCAGACGAGCGCCGCCAGGCCGAGGGCCGCGGCGAAGCTGCGGCTGCGGCACGCGCGATACAGCACCAGCGCCGCGCAGGTGGTCGCGCCGAATACCAGCGGCACGAACAGACCCTTCGCGAGAAACGACACGCCGACGCCTGCGCCGAACATCGCGGCGCCGCTGAGAATCGCGTGCCGGCGTTCGCGGGCGGCGTCGGCGGACAGAGGGGCGAGGTCGCCATCGTCACGAAGATGCGCGAGCACGAGTTCGAAGAGCCCGCAGAAGCCGACGGCCGCGCCGGCCATCAGCGCGACGTCGGTCATCATGTCGTGCACGTGCTTGACGACGACGAGCGTGCCGCCGAAGAGCGCCACGCTGCCGATCACGCGCACGTCGAACCAGCTCGGCGCATCCACCGCGCGGCGCGCGACGCGGGCCGTGTAGTAGACGGTCAGGCCCGCGAACAGCGCGCTCGCGAGCCGTGCCGCGTCGTGCAGCGGCAGATAGCGGCCGAACATCCATGCAAGGCCCGCGGCCACCCAGTCGTAGATCGGCGGCTTTTCGACGAACGGCTGGCCGGCGTTGGTGGGCACGACGAGATCGCCGGTGTCGAGCATGTGCTTGACGATGCCGAACGTGTAGGTTTCGTCCTGCTTCCACGGATCGTGGCCGAGCGTGCCCGGCAACAGCCACGCGCAGAGAATCACCAGCGCGACGAGCCACATCAGCGGGCGGGCCGTGCTGAGCGCGCGCCAGCGTTCACCGCCGCGGCTTGCGCGATCCGCAGCCGGCGCGTCGAGACCGGGCTGGTCGGCCGCGCCGGATGCTTGAGGTTTGGAAGCCTGGGTGGGCCGGGCAGGCGCCGCTGCTGCGGCGGTCTGAGCGCCGGCGGCAAAGACGCTATGCGGGCTGGTCGGGCCGTGCCCGGCGGCGCCCGCCGCTCGCGCCTCGTCTGCACTGTCGCTGAGGCCGCCCGGCGCGGACACCGCTGCCGCGGCGTTCCCCTTGCGCCACGGTGCGGAAGACTTTTCTTGCATGAAACGATCTCTGGTCGCGGTGCGCAGCATCAGCTTCGCGCGCACGATGTTCTAGCTTGCGTCGCGCAAGGTCGCGCGATCGTCGCGATTGTAGTCTCTCATTATTACGGTGGATTACAAGCACGAATACGCATAAAGGCGGCGAGCGGGCGTGTCGCCGTCATATCGCGGCGATGCAGGGCGCGCCGGTCATGCGTCGATGGACAAGGGTAACGGCAAGGAAACAGGCGCGGCGCCCGGCTGTGGGGCGGCGCGCGAACCGAAGCGGGAAGGGCGGCTAGCGGCCGCCGGACACGTCGAGCAACGCGCCGGTGACGTACGACGCGGCGTCGCTCATCAGCCAGACGATGGTCTCGGCGACCTCGTCCGCGCTGCCGGGACGGCCCAACGGTGTGGCTGCGCCGAGCTGGGCGGCGCGCTCCGGCTTGCCGCCGCTCGCATGAATCTCGGTATCGATGAGGCCGGGCCGTACCGCATTCACGCGCACGCCGCGCGGCCCCAGTTCTTTGGCGAGACCGAGCGTCAGGGTGTCGACCGCGCCTTTGGAGCCCGCGTAGTCGACGTACTCGTTGGGCGATCCCAAACGCGCCGCTGCCGACGACACATTCACGATCACACCGCCCGCGCCGCCGCGATCCGTCGACATGCGCCGCGCGGCTTCGCGCGCGCAGAGATACGCGCCCAACACGTTGACGTTGAACATGCGCGTGAGCCGCGCGAGATCCATGTCGGCGAGCGGCATGGACGGCGCCACGATGCCCGCGTTGTTGACGAGCGCGTCGAGCCGGCCGAACTGCGCCTGAACGGCGTCGAACATGGCGAGCACGTCGGCTTCGCTCGCGACGTCGCCCGCAATGGGCAGCGCGCGTCCGCCGGCCCGCTCGACTTCGGCGACGGTTTCTTGCGCCGCTGCCAGGTTCTGAGCGTAGTTCACGCCGACCGACCAGCCGCGCGCGCCAAGCAGGCGCGCGGTCGCCCGGCCTATGCCGCGGCTGCCGCCGGTGATCAGAACGGTTCGGGTCATTGCAGCCTCGGCGTCCAGGTAGAGTAAGCGCTAAAAAAGGGCCGGCCGGGCGCCGGTTCTTACGCGGCAGCCGTCAGTCAGACGGCTTCGCGCCTGATCGCCCACTTGTCGGCGGTGGGCGGCTGATAGCGTTGCAGCTTGCCGATCAGTCCGGCGGGATCGGCGTCGATCTGCAGAATGTCGAGATAGGTGTGCCGCATGAAGCCTTCCTCCACCGTGTGGTGCAACAGCTTGATCAACGGATCGTAAAAGCCGTCGATATTGAGCAGTGCCACCGGTTTCTGGTGGTAGCCGAGCTGCGCCCACGTGTACACCTCGAAGAATTCCTCGAGCGTGCCCGCGCCGCCCGGCATGGCGACGAACGCGTCGGACAGATCGGCCATCATCTTCTTGCGCTGATGCATGTCGGGCACCACATGCAGCTCCGTCAGACCGTTATGGCCGACTTCCTTGTTGACGAGCAGCTCCGGAATCACGCCGATCGCGCGGCCGCCTTCGGCCATGACCGTGTCGGCGATCACGCCCATCAGACCCACCTTGCCGCCGCCGTAGACGAGCGCAAGATCCGCTTCGACGAGCGCGCGCCCGAATGCGCGCGCCGCTTCGGCATACAACGGTTTGACTCCATTCGAGGAGCCGCAATACACGCACACCGACTTCATGGAAAACGTCCTATTCGTTGCGAGGAGCGGCGCCTTCCTTCGGCGGCAAATAGTCGTAGAACTCGCGCTTTTCCAGCTTGCCCGACACGAGATCGTCGAAAATCTGCCGCGAGCGGCCGCGCAGATAAGGCGCCATCAACGACACGATCTGGACGCTCACCTGATGCAGCTCCGCGCGGATCGCTTCCTGCTCGTTGTATTTGCGCGGATTCATCACGAACTGATACGACAGCCAATACGTTGCGATCACACCGATATTGGTCGCGATCACTTGCAGTTCCTGCGGCGTGGCGACCATTTCGCCGTCCGCCACGAGCTGATCGCAGAACTGGCTTGCAAAGCGCACCTTGTGGCTGATGATCTGCTTGAAGTGCGTTTCCAGCGTGCGATTGCGCGCGAGCAGGTCGTTCAGGTCGCGATACAGGAAGCGGTAGCGCCACGTGAAATCGACCATGTACTGCAGGTACGACCACATTTCGTCGATGGTCGCGCGGTGGTCGTCGGGAAAACGCAGACGCTTTTCGATCTCCTGCTCGAACTGGCTGAAGATGCTGTTGATGATGTCGTCTTTGTTGCGGAAGTGGTAGTACAGGTTGCCTGGACTGATTTCCATTTCCTCGGCGATCGTCGTCGTCGTGACGTTCGGCTCGCCGATTTCGTTGAACAGTTTCAACGACAGTTCGAGTATCCGTTCGCGCGTGCGGCGGGGAGGTTTGGCTTCCATGTCGTCCGGCCCTGGTTACGCCGGGTTGGGCGCGCGGCGGCGTGCCGCTGCTGTATGGACCACCCGGACGCGGTTGCTATTTTAAGACTGCCGGACGATTATAAACCGGGCGTTCTAATCCCAAGCGGATACTCAGGGTTTTCATTATTCCGGACGACGTAATGCATTTCGCATACGAGTTTGCGCGCGCCGCGTTCTGGCCGTCGCCGCTGCGGATCAGAACCAGGCCTTCACCCAGCGCACGACGAGCGGGCCGACAATCAGCCCCCACGTCATCAGGCACATGCCGAGCGCGACCATCACCGCGGCGCTGCCCAAGTCCTTCGCGCGGCGCGACAGCTCATGCCGTTCGAGCGAAATCCGGTCGATAGCAGCTTCCACGCTCGAATTGAGCAACTCGACAATCAGCACCAGCAGCACCGAGCCGAGCAGCAGCACGCGCGCGACCGGCTCGACCGGCACCAGCAGCCCGCACGGCAGCAGAATCGCGGCGAGTGTCAGCTCCTGACGGAACGCGCTTTCCTCGCGGATCGCGACGCTAAAACCCGCGAGCGAGTTTTTCATCGCGTGCCAGGCGCGAGTGAGGCCGCGATTGCCCTTGTACGGATTGAAGGGCAGCGGCGCGAGCGGATCGTCGGGGCTGAGCGGTTCGTGCTGCATTTCGTTGGACGCGTTCGACGCGTTCCCGGGGTGGGCGCTGGCTTCGCCATGCCCGCTGCGGCCATTGAGGCCGTGTCCGTCGGCATGAGCCGGCCCGGCGGTCTCGCGGACGTCGTCGAATGGCTCGACGTCCGCGCTGTCGTGCTCCGTGTGACGAGCGTCGCGGGCGGGCACGGCGCGCAGCGCGCCGTTCGAGGACGCGCGGCTCGCGTGGGAGGATCGGCTTCGCATGGGCAACCCGGCGGCGCGCCGCGTCACGCGGCGGCGCTTTCCTCGCGATAGGATGCGCGCGGCAGCGGCTTCAGATGCGAGGCGAACTGTTCCGAGGCCGCCGCCCACGAGAAGCGCTCGGCCCACGCACGCGCATGCGCGCGGTCGATCTTGAGTGCTTCCAGACACGCCTCGCGCAGGTCTTCGTTCATCGCACCGGCGCCGCCGTCGCCGAGAACGTCGATCGGGCCGGTGACCGGATAGGCCGCCACCGGCGTGCCGCACGCGAGCGCTTCGAGCAGCACGAGCCCGAACGTGTCGGTGCGGCTCGGAAACACGAATACATCCGCGGCCGCGTAGACCTTCGCGAGTTCAGCCTGCGTCAGCACGCCGAGATAGTTCGCCTGCGGATAGCGCGACTTCAATTCGGCGAGCGCCGGGCCTTCGCCCGCGACCCATTTCGAGCCCGGCAAGTCGAGCTTCAGGAAGGCCTCGACGTTTTTCTCCACGGCCACCCGCCCCACGTACAGGAAGATCGGCCGCGCGGTGTTGAGCACCTTGGAGTCCATCGGATGAAAAATGTCGAGGTCGACGCCGCGCGTCCACAGTACGACGTTCGTGAAGCCGTACTTCTCGAGGTCGCTCTTCACGACGGGCGTGGGCGCCATCACCGCGAGCGACGGCTTGTGGAACCAGTGCAGGAACCGGTACGTCGCGGCGAGCGGAATGCCGAAGCGCGCCTGCACGTACTCGGGAAAGCGCGTGTGATAAGCCGTCGTGAAGGGCAGCTTGTGCTGGATCGCGTAGGCGCGCGCGGCCATGCCGAGCGGACCTTCGGTGGCGATATGCAGCGCGTCGGGGCCGAACGCGTCGATACGCTCGCGCAGCTTGCGGCGCGGCAGGAGCGAGAGACGAATTTCCGGGTAAGTCGGGCAGGGGATCGTTCTGAATTCGAGCGGCGTCAGCAGATCGACCCGGTGGCCGAGTTCGCTGAGTTCGCGCGTGGTGTTCTTGAGCGTGCGCACGACGCCGTTGACCTGCGGTTCCCATGCGTCGGTGACGATCATGATCTTCATCGATTCGTTCCTCGCTTGTGTTCTCGATTGTGTCCTCGACCGTTTTCTCGATCCGGACGACAGAAGTTGAAAGGGTTACGCGGTCGCCCGGGCCTTCTGCGCGCCCGCTTGCGGCGAGCGCATCACGGTCCAGTAGATCACCTTGAGTTCGCCTTCATACGTTTCGACGAGCGCCGACAGGCTTTCGACCCAGTCGCCGTCGTTGCAATACAGCACGCCGTCGATATCGCGAATCTCGGCTTTGTGGATGTGCCCGCAGACCACGCCGTCGCAGCCCCGGCGTCGTGCTTCGTCGGTCATCACGCGTTCGAACGACGAGATGAAGTTCACCGCGTTCTTCACCTGGTGCTTCAGGTATTGCGACAGCGACCAGTACGGAAAGCCGAGCCGGCTGCGGATCCGGTTGAACCAGCGGTTCAGGATCAGGATCATCGTGTAGAGCGTGTCGCCGAGATAGGCGAGCCATTTGGCGTGCTGGATCACGCCGTCGAACAGATCGCCGTGCACGATCCACAGGCGCTTGCCGGCGAGCGTCGTGTGAAATGCCTCGCCGCGCACGTGGATGTCGCCGAACGCAAGGTCGCAGAACTGGCGCGCGGCTTCGTCGTGATTGCCGGGCACGTAGACGACCTGGGTGCCTTTGCGCGCCTTCCTCAGCACCTTCTGCACGACGTCGTTGTGCGCCTGCGGCCAGTACCAGCCTTTCTTCAACTGCCAGCCGTCGATGATGTCGCCGACGAGGTACAGATACTCCGATTCGTTGTGACGCAGGAAATCGAGCAGATACGGCGCCTGGCAGCCGCTCGAGCCGAGATGGATGTCCGAGAGCCAGATGGTGCGGTAGCGATGCGGCTCTGTGTGATCGTCGTCGTGCTGGCCGGTGTGGCTGTCGAGCGGCAGCGGCGCGGCGGGCAGCGGCAGGCCGTGGCTATGACTGGGTTCGGGGCGGAACGCGACGGGGTCGACGCTCGGGCCGGTCTGGCGGAACAGGGAAGTCGCGGACGTTCTGGAGTCCATGGCTCACGCGTCGAGTTGCAGTGCCCGTATTGGGCCTACGGCGCGTGACTATGCCGTGACAGTCATGAGAAGTTCTTATTACTGCGGGCGCGGCCGGCGCCCGGCGCGGCCCGTAAGAGGCCGGCTGACGTGGCCTCTATGACACGACGGTCACGGGCGGGACCTCGCGCGTGACGTCGATCACGCGGGTTCCGGCAAGCCGGTCGTGCAGGAACTGCCGGCTTGCGCCGAGGCGGCCGGTCGCCGCCCACAGCACGAACCAGATTCCCGCGATGGCGAGCGTCTGCGGCACGCGCAGTCCGAGGAGCGGATGCAGCGCGAGCGGCGGCAGAAACCAGAGCCATGCCAGCAGATAGCGTGCGATGGCGCGCCAAGCGGAGAGCGGCGCGCCGTCGGCGGCGACCACGCGCAGGCGCCAGGTTTTCATCGGCAGGGTCTGGCCGCTGTGGGTCCAGAACCACACGAAATACAGACCGACCACGAGTCCGATCCACGCCGCAAGAAGGTTGTGATGCGTGAGCCCGTTGCGTTGCTGCGTGAGCGTGCTGAACAGATAACCCGCGACAAATACCACGCCGAACAGCAGCAGCGCTTCGTAAAGCAGTGCGGCGAGGCGGCGGCGAACGGATGGCGGCTTGCGGGGCGAGGATGGGGTTGGTGGCTGAACCGCGCCTCGTGCGCCGGCGCCGGTGCTCGCGCTCGACGCAGGATCGGCATGCGTGTCGAGTCGGGAAGTCGCGCGCGGTTCGGACATAGGCAAGCGCGGCCTATGAACCATTGAAGATGGACGGTGCTTCCGCCGGCGACACCGGCAGCGGCGTGGCCGGCACAAAACTGCCGGCCGCCGGAACGCCCGGCAGCGAGGCTGGGCTCGGCAACGACGCGGCCGCGCCCGCGCTCGCCGACGGCGTGCCGCTCGCGGCGGCGCGCTCGCGCGCATTGACCAGCCGGTCGAGTCCCTTGATTTCGCTGCGACCCGACGGCGGCGCGCTGACTACGCTCGGACGCCGCTTATGCTCGCTCGCGGCGAGCCGCTGCTTGGTTTCCTCGGGCAGTTGCTGATAGGCCTTCCAGGCGTTCTGGCGCGTTTCGCGCGGCAACTGCTTGGAGACCTGATAGTTCTCACGCGCGACGCGCCGCTGGTCCGGCGTCATGCGGATCCATTCGGTCATCCGGTCGTGCAGGCGTTTTTGCCCTTCGGGCGATAACTTCGAGTAACGCGACGCGATCTTCAGCCATTTACGCTTGCGCTCGTCGCTGAAGGAATCCCACTGCGTCTCGAACGGCGCAAGGGCGATATGTTCGGCCGAGCTGAGGCGCGACCACGCAAGCGGGCTGGTGCTGCCCGGCAGGCTCGGCAGCTCCACGCCGAGTGCAGGCGCGGGCGCAGGCGCCGCGCCGTTGCCGTTCGCGGCAGGCGCGCCGGCGGGCGAGGGGCTCGGGTAAAAGCGCGGATACGTGGCGGCAAACGACACGAGCGCCGCTATCGCGCATCCGAAAACAACCGCCAGACCGCGCTTGTAGCTCACCCGAACGATCTCCCGCTCAGTGCGCGCGCGAAAGATACGCGTTGAAGCCGTGGTCGAGATAGGCATTGAGCGGCAAGTCGTCGCTTAACATGGCGGCATCGATATCGGCGAGTTCGGCCGTGCGCTGCTGATCTTCCCAGTACGCAATGCCGACGAGGCTCACGACGAGCGCGGCGAGCGGCCACGCGAGCGCGAAGCGGCGCAGCGGCGAGCGGCGCCGCTGTGGGCGCGGCGCCTCGGAGAGGCCGGCGGGAATGCCGGCGAAGGCCGGCACGAACACCGGCGCGCTGACGGTTTCGGGCTTCTTGCGGGCAAGCGCGGCGCGGCGGGCGGCGGCCAGCCGGTCGACGGCGGCGGACGGAATGCCGGCCGCGTTTTCGTCGAGCGCGCGGCGCACCTGGCGGGCGAACTCGAGTTCTTTTGTTTCGAGGGAGCTCATAGCGTGATTCCTTTGGCCTTGAGCGCTTGCGCCAGCGTGTGCGTGGCCCGCGAGCAGTGCGTCTTCACACTGCCCTCCGAGCAGCCCATTGCGGCGGCAGTCTCAGCGACATCCATATCTTCCCAATAACGCATGAGAAACGCCTCCCGTTGACGTGCCGGCAACTTTTGGATTTCGTCGTCGATTATTTGTAGGACCTGTTCACGCTCGAGTTTGCGCTCATTACTCTCGGCGCCCGCGGAGCCCTGCTCGAGCTCGAACGTTTCGAGCGGATCGAACTCCTCGTCCTCGGCATTACCGAGCGACGAGAACAGGCTCACCCAGGTATTGCGTACTTTGGCACGCCGGAAATAGTCGTGCGTCGCATTTTGCAGAATACGCTGAAACAGCAGCGGAAGCTCGGCGGCGGGACGGTCGCCGTATTTTTCGGCGAGTTTGATCATCGCGTCCTGCACGATATCGAGCGAGGCGTCGTCGTCCCGCACGGCGTAGACCGTCTGCTTGAATGCGCGCCTTTCGACGCCCGCCAGAAAGTCGGCGAGTTCCTTGTCTGATGCCATCCGTTGGGGGTCGGCGCAGCCAGCGTGCGCGTAATCGGTCGAAAAATGTCGTAAAACTCGCGGATGCTAACAAATTTTTGCCTAACCCGGGGCAAAACGTGCAGCGGGCCGGGTCGTCCCGAGGCGGGGCGTCGGTCAGAAACGGCCCCTTGCCGGCGGGCGTTCGGGCAATATTTGCTTGACCGCGCGGGCGTCTGACGCTATCGTCGCTGGTTCGCAACATAAGTGACTTGTCTCATTGAGGTGTGGCCCAAGAAGCTCACCTGTCAACTGGACGCGCCGCTTGAACCCGAGCCACAAGCCCGGCAGAGAGCACCCGATCAATTTTTTGCCGAAAATTCGAAAGGTGAATTGAATGAATATGCCCAGCGCGGAATTCTCCACGTCGGATACGACTCCACACCACGAAGCTGACTCTATCGGCGCCACCGTGCTCATGAAGGCACTGGCCGACGAAGACGTCGAGTTCATCTGGGGTTATCCCGGCGGCTCGGTACTCTACATTTACGACGAGCTGTACAAGCAGGACAAGTTCGAGCACATCCTCGTGCGCCACGAGCAGGCCGCGGTCCACGCAGCGGACGCCTACGCGCGTTCCACCGGCAAGGTCGGCGTGTGCCTCGTGACCTCCGGCCCCGGCGTCACCAATGCGGTGACCGGCATCGCCACTGCCTACATGGACTCGATCCCGATGGTCGTGATCAGCGGCCAGGTGCCGACTGCCGCGATCGGCCAGGACGCGTTCCAGGAGTGCGACACGGTCGGCATTACGCGCCCCTGCGTGAAGCACAACTTCCTCGTGAAGGACGTGCGCGACCTCGCCGCCACCGTCAAGAAAGCGTTCTACATTGCCCGTACCGGCCGTCCCGGCCCGGTGCTGATCGACATTCCGAAAGACGTGTCGAAGGCGCCGTGCCAGTACGAGCCGATCAAAACCGTGTCGCTGCGCTCGTACAATCCGGTGACCAAGGGCCACTCCGGCCAGATCCGCAAGGCGGTGTCGCTGCTGCTCTCGGCAAAGCGTCCGTATATCTACACCGGCGGCGGCATCATCCTCGCGGACGCGTCGCGCGAGCTGAACCAGTTCGCCGATCTGCTCGGCTACCCGATCACGAATACGCTGATGGGTCTGGGCGGTTACCGCGCGAGCGACAAGAAATTTCTCGGCATGCTCGGCATGCACGGCACGTACGAAGCCAACATGGCGATGCAGCACTGCGACGTGCTGATCGCGATCGGCGCGCGCTTTGACGACCGCGTGATCGGCGACCCGTCGCACTTCGCGTCGCGCCCGCGCAAGATCATCCATATCGACATCGATCCTTCGTCCATTTCGAAGCGCGTCAAGGTCGACATTCCGATTGTCGGCGACGTGAAGGAAGTGCTGAAGGAGCTGATCGAGCAGTTGCAGACGGCCGAGCATGGGCCGGACACCGCGGCGCTCGCCGACTGGTGGAAGGACATCGAGGCCTGGCGCGCGAAAGACTGCCTCAAGTTCGACCGCAAGAGCGACATCATCAAGCCGCAGTACGTGGTGGAAAAGGCGTGGGAGCTGACCGACGGCAATGCGTTCGTCTGTTCCGACGTCGGCCAGCACCAGATGTGGGCCGCGCAGTTCTACCGGTTCAACAAGCCGCGCCGCTGGATCAACTCGGGCGGCCTCGGCACCATGGGCTTCGGCCTGCCGGCGGCGATGGGCGTGAAAATGGCGCACCCGGACGACGACGTGCTCTGCATCACGGGCGAAGGCTCGATCCAGATGTGCATCCAGGAACTGTCGACCTGCAAGCAGTACGACACGCCTGTGAAAATCATCTCGCTCAATAACCGCTATCTGGGCATGGTGCGCCAGTGGCAGCAGATCGAATACAGCAAGCGCTATTCGCATTCGTACATGGATGCGCTGCCGGATTTCGTGAAGCTCGCCGAAGCGTACGGCCACGTGGGCATGCGTATCGAACGCACGGCCGACGTCGAGCCCGCGCTGAAGGAAGCGCTGCGCCTGAAAGATCGCACGGTGTTTCTCGACTTCCAGACCGACCCCACCGAAAACGTCTGGCCGATGGTCCAGGCCGGCAAGGGCATCACCGAGATGCTCATGGGTTCGGAAGATCTATAACGACGGCTGCTAGCGCCGGCTTCGCCACGCGCGTCTTCAAAAAAGACGCAGCAAGACGAAGCGGCGCGCAACCGTTCGCAGACATCGACACAACATCTGGAAGAAGCGAAACATGAGACACATCATTTCCGTCCTGCTGGAAAACGAACCCGGCGCGCTCTCACGCGTGGTGGGTCTTTTCTCCGCACGCGGCTACAACATTGAAACCTTGACGGTGGCTCCGACCGAAGACCGTTCGCTGTCGCGCATGACCATCGTCTCCATTGGCTCGGACGACGTGATCGAACAGATCACGAAGCATCTGAACCGCCTGATCGAGGTGGTGAAAGTGGTCGACCTGACAGAGGGCGCCCACATTGAGCGCGAGCTGATGTTGATCAAGGTGAGGGCGGTCGGCAAGGAACGTGAGGAGATGAAGCGGATGTCGGATATTTTCCGCGGTCGCATCATCGACGTCACCGAAAAGACTTACACGATCGAACTGACGGGCGCGAGCGACAAGCTCGACGCCTTCATCGAAGGACTCGACGCCACTGCGATTCTCGAGACCGTCCGTACGGGCAGCTCGGGCATCGGCCGCGGCGAGCGCATTCTGAAGGTGTAACGCGCAGCGTCCCGATCCGGGCCGGATGGGGCTCATCACTATCCGGCCTTGCAGCACAACGTTCGCAGTATTGAATCTCTCTGAATCATCGAATTAGCCAAGGAACCGACATGAAAGTTTTCTACGACAAGGACGCCGATCTCTCCCTCATCAAGGGCAAGCAGGTCACCATCATCGGCTATGGCTCGCAAGGCCATGCGCACGCGCTGAACCTGAAGGAAAGCGGCGTGAACATCACGGTCGGTCTGCGCAAGGGCGGCGCATCGTGGAGCAAGGCTGAGAATGCCGGCCTGCAAGTGAAGGAAGTGGCGGAAGCCGTGAAGGGCGCAGACGTCGTCATGATGCTGCTGCCCGACGAGCAGATCGCCGACGTGTACGCGAAGGAAGTCCACGCGAACATCAAGCAGGGCGCGGCGCTCGCGTTCGCGCACGGCTTTAACGTGCACTACGGCCAGGTGATCCCGCGCGCCGATCTCGACGTGATCATGATCGCGCCGAAGGCGCCGGGCCACACGGTGCGCGGCACGTACACGCAAGGCGGCGGCGTGCCCCACCTGATCGCGGTCGCGCAGGACAAATCGGGCGCGGCGCGCGACATCGCGCTGTCGTACGCAGCGGCGAACGGCGGCGGCCGTGCCGGCATCATTGAAACGAACTTCCGCGAAGAAACCGAAACCGACCTGTTCGGCGAACAGGCGGTGCTGTGCGGCGGTACCGTCGACCTCATCAAGGCCGGCTTCGAAACGCTGGTTGAAGCCGGCTACGCGCCGGAAATGGCGTACTTCGAGTGCCTGCACGAACTGAAGCTGATCGTCGACCTGATCTACGAAGGTGGCATCGCGAACATGAACTACTCGATCTCGAACAACGCCGAATACGGCGAGTACGTGACGGGTCCGCGCATCGTGACGGCTGAAACGAAGAAGGCGATGAAGGCCGTGCTGACCGACATCCAGACGGGCGAGTACGCAAAGAGCTTCATCATCGAAAACAAGGCCGGCGCACCGACGCTGCAATCGCGCCGCCGTCTGACGGCCGAGCACCAGATCGAGCAGGTCGGCTCGAAGCTGCGCGCCATGATGCCGTGGATCGCGAAGAACAAGCTGGTCGACCAGTCGAAGAACTAAGAAGTCCGTTTTATCGCACGAAGCCGGCGCGGCGCACCGCCGCAGGCGTCGGTCATGCAAAAAGCCGCCCAAGGGTGCTGAACCCTGGGCGGCTTTTGCTATCCTACGGTTTTACAAAAACACTGAAGCCATCCATGAATTACCCACATCCGATCATCGCGCGAGAAGGCTGGCCGTTCATCGCCATCGCGGCCGTCGTTGCATTACTGGTTCACGCTTTCGCGGGGTTCGGCTTTGCTTGGATCTTCTGGCTGATCCTGATCTTCGTCGTGCAGTTTTTCCGCGATCCGGCGCGCCCCATCCCCACGCAGGCGAACGCCGTGCTGTGCCCGGCCGACGGCCGCATCGTCGCCGTGGAAACCGCGCATGATCCGTATGCCAATCGTGAAGCGCTGAAAATCAGCGTGTTCATGAACGTATTCAACGTGCATTCGCAGCGCTCGCCGGTCGACGGCGCAATCTCCAAGGTCGAATATTTTCCCGGCGCCTATCTGAACGCGGCGGTGGACAAGGCCTCGCTCGAAAACGAGCGCAATGCGATCGTCATCGAAATGGCCGGCGGCCAGACTGTCACGTCCGTGCAGATCGCCGGCCTGATCGCGCGGCGCATTCTTTGCTATGTGCGTGCAGGTGAGCCGCTTACGCGCGGTCAACGGTATGGCTTTATCCGCTTCGGCTCGCGCGTCGACGTGTATTTGCCGGTGGGCAGCCGTCCGCGGGTGTCGATCGGCGAGAAAGTGTCGGCGTCGTCCACGATCCTCGCTGAACTCTGAAGCGGCACAAAGGAGGTTGTCCGAATGGCCGCATTCAAACCGCGCCGACCGCGCAACAGTGGACCGCTGCCGCGTCCGTTTCGCCGCAACAAGCCGATCGTCGCGGAGTCGCCGGCTGTAGACAGCCGGCGCGCGCAGCGTCAGCAATTCCTGCGAAAGCGCGGCATTTATCTGCTGCCGAACGCCTTCACCACGGCGGCGCTCTTCTGCGGCTTCTTTGCCGTCGTGCAGGCCATGAACGTGCGCTTCGAGGTCGCGGCCATCGCGATTTTCGTCGCCATGGTGCTCGACGGCATGGACGGCCGCGTGGCTCGCATGACGCACACGCAAAGCGCGTTCGGCGAGCAGTTCGACAGTCTCTCCGACATGGTGTCATTCGGCGTCGCGCCGGCGCTCGTCATGTATGAGTGGATCCTGAAAGATCTCGGCCGCTGGGGCTGGCTCGCGGCTTTCGTCTACTGTTCGGGCGCGGCGCTGCGGCTCGCGCGTTTCAATACGAACATCGGCGTGGTCGACAAGCGGTTCTTCCAGGGCATGCCGAGTCCGGCGGCCGCGGCGCTGATCGCGGGCTTCGTGTGGCTCGCCACCGACAACCGCGTGCCGCTCAAGCTCGTCTGGCTGCCGTGGGTCGCGTTTGTGCTGACCATCTACGCGGGCGTGACCATGGTGTCCAACGCGCCGTTTTATAGCGGCAAGGCGCTCGACGTGCGGCATCGCGTGCCGTTCGGCGTGATTCTGCTCGTGGTGGTCGCGTTCGTGCTGGTGTCGTCGGATCCGCCTTTGATGCTGTTCGGCCTGTTCGTGCTGTACGGGCTGTCTGGCTATGTGTTCTGGGGTTATCAGGCGCTGCGGGGCAGGGCGAATCCGGCTCGCTCGGTCGCGCACGACCGGTAGCGGCCGGCGTCGCGACAGTCGTTGTAACTGTCGTCCGGCAGGCCAGGCACTCAACAACGGCGTCCTTCGGGGCGCCGTTTCTTTTTAGCAAGTGCGCTTGCGAGGCGGTTTGCCAACCCGTGCGAAACGTTCGCGAAGCGCTTGCCAGGCAGGCCCGGCGCCAATTGCACGGCAGGTGGAATGCCGCTATAGTCGTTGGATGACTGCGTCCACGTTCCTTTTTCCGTCGGCGCCGCGGCTACGGAGCCGGGTCGGCATAAAGCTTCGCTGACGGGCCTGCCAGCCCCGCGGCAACCACGCTAACCGGCCGTGCCGCTGTTCGCCTCGCTCATGCTCGAGCGCCGTCCGCGATGTTGACTTGCCGTTGACATGACGCTGAGGTGATGCCGAGTTGTCACCGCCGTGGCGCTCGGCGCGACCGCATCCCGAATCCCTATCCGATTCCCCCAATTAAAGTACTCCGCAGGAGACTCGACATGTCCGACAAACTGATCATATTCGACACTACGCTGCGTGACGGCGAGCAATCGCCCGGCGCGTCGATGACGAAAGAAGAAAAAATCCGTATCGCGAAGCAACTCGAGCGGATGAAAGTCGACGTGATCGAAGCGGGCTTCGCGGCAAGCTCGAACGGCGACTTCGACGCCATTCACACCATTGCCGGGCTGATCAAGGACAGCACCATCTGCTCGCTTGCGCGCGCGAACGACAAGGACATTCAACGCGCGGCCGACGCGCTGAAGCCTGCCGAGCGTTTCCGCATTCACACGTTCATCGCGACGTCGCCGCTGCACATGGAAAAGAAGCTGCGCATGACGCCGGACCAGGTGTTCGAGCAGGCGAAGCTGGCGGTGCGCTTCGCGCGCAAATTCACCGACGACGTCGAGTTTTCGCCGGAAGACGGCAGCCGCTCGGACATGGACTTCCTGTGCCGCGTGCTGGAAGCGGTGATCGCCGAAGGCGCGACCACCATCAACATTGCAGACACGGTCGGTTACGGCGTGCCGGAGTTGTACGGCAATCTCGTCAAAACGCTGCGCGAGCGCATTCCGAACTCGCACAAGGCCGTGTTCTCGGTGCATTGCCATAACGACCTCGGCATGGCGGTCGCCAATTCGCTGGCGGGCGTGCAGATCGGCGGCGCGCGTCAGGTGGAGTGCACGATCAACGGTCTCGGCGAGCGGGCGGGCAATACGTCGCTCGAGGAAATCGTGATGGCCGTGAAGACCCGCAAGGACTATTTCGGGCTCGAACTCGGTCTCGATACCACGCAGATCGTCCCGGCGTCGAAGCTCGTGTCCCAGATCACCGGTTTCGTCGTGCAGCCGAACAAGGCCGTGGTGGGCGCAAACGCGTTCGCACACGCGTCGGGCATCCACCAGGACGGCGTGCTGAAGGCGCGCGACACGTACGAAATCATGCGCGCGGAAGACGTGGGCTGGAGCGCGAACAAGATCGTGCTCGGCAAGTTGTCGGGCCGCAATGCGTTCAAGCAGCGCCTGCAGGAACTGGGCATCGCGCTCGACAGCGAGGCCGAACTCAATACCGCATTCGCGCGCTTCAAGGAACTGGCCGACCGCAAGGCAGAAATTTTCGACGAGGACATCATCGCGATCGTCACCGAGGAATCGGCTGAGGCGCAGGAGAAGGAGCACTACAAGTTCGTGTCGCTGTCGCAGCATTCGGAGACCGGCGAGCAGCCGCAGGCGAAGATCGTGTTCGCAGTGGACGGCAAGGAAATCACCGGCGAAGCGCGCGGCAACGGTCCGGTGGACGCCACGCTCAACGCGATCGAAACGGAAGTGGGCAGCGGTTCGGAGCTGCTGCTTTACTCGGTGAACGCGATCACCACGGGAACGCAGGCGCAGGGGGAGGTGACCGTGCGGCTGTCGAAGAGCGGGCGCATCGTCAATGGTGTCGGCACCGATCCGGACATTGTCGCGGCGTCGGCGAAAGCGTATATCTCGGCGCTCAACAAGCTGTATTCGAACTCCGACAAGCTTAACCCGCAGCGCTCGGAGTGAAGCCGGGCAGGGTGGCGGCCTGGAGCGGCGAGGCGCGATTTGTCTGCTTGCGGCGTCAAGCGCCGCGGATCGGCAAGCAGCGCCAGGCGGGAAGAAGCGGCGCCGCCAACGCGAGGCGGCGGCAACCAGCGGCAATCGGCGCTAACCAGCAGCAACGGTGCCAGCCAGCGCCAATCGCTGCTAGCCAGCAGCCACCGCACTAACCCGCCCCAACCAACGTCAAGCCCCGCGCCTCAAACGGCGCGGGGTTTTTTTATGCGGCGGGCGCGTCGTGCTTACCCGCCGCCGTCTCCCCACGTTACTCGGTTGCCGCGCGTCGCATCGGCCAGCCGCGCGCCGCGCGCGCCTGCGTGCGGACCTGATGCCGCACTTCCACCGCGATGCCTCGGCGGGGCGCCTCGTCCACGAAGCTGTCGAGCATTTCACGCACGTCGTGATCGACGAAATCGGCGCGCGTCGCGTCGACGATCAGCGTGGCGCCGTCCGGAATTTGCTGCAGATAGTGCTTGAGCGGCACTTTGCCGAGGAACGACACGTCCTTGCGGAACGACAGCAAATAGTGATCGCCATGCTGCGCGAGCACGATAGGGCGCCGCAGATTCGCATACAGCGCGAGCAGCACGCTGCACAGAATGCCGAGCACAATGCCGATCAGCAGATCGGTCGCCAGCACGCCGACCAGCGTAACGATAAACGGCGCGAACGGCGCAAAGCCCTGCCTCGCGACCGCGACGAACAGCGACGGCTTGGCGAGCTTCAGCCCCGTGAAAATCAGGATCGCGGCAAGACAGGCGAGCGGGATCAGGTTGATGACGCTCGTCAACGCGAACACGCTCACGAGCAGCAGTACGCCGTGAATGATCGCCGACAGCCGGCTTTGCGCGCCGGCATGTACGTTCGCCGAACTGCGCACGATCACCGCGGTGATCGGCAGCCCGCCGATCGCGCCTGCAATCAGATTGCCCACGCCTTGCGCCTTCAGTTCACGATCCGGCGGCGCGGGGCGGCGTTCGGGGTCGATCTGCTCGACCGCTTCGAGGCTCAGCAAGGTTTCGAGGCTCGCCACGATCGCAAGCGTGATCGCCACGCGCCACACGTCCGGATTGACGAGTTGGGCGAAATGCGGGCCGAAGTCGGCCCATTCGAGCGCGACGCTCAAGGCCGCGAACGATTCGAGCGACGGCAGCGCGACGCGATGTTCGGCCGGCGGGGCGAGCGACGGCGCGAGCATGGTCAGGAGCAGCGTCGCGCCGATCCCGAGCAGCACGACGGCGAGCGGCGCGGGCACAATGCGCACCAGCGCGAAGCGGCGCATCGGTCGCGTTTCCCAGGCCAACAGGATCGCAAGCGACAGCAGCGTGATGACGCAGGCCACCGCCGAGATCGTGCCGAACGGCGCCGTGATTGTGCCGCCCGCTGACGCCGCGCCTTCGGCTGGCCCATTCACGAGCCCGAGCGCGAGCGGAAACTGCTTGACGATCAGCAGGATGCCGATGGCGGCAAGCATGCCCTTGATGACGGGCGACGGCACGTACGCGGCAAAGCGGCCTGCCTTCAGCATGCCGAAGCCGAACTGGATGGCGCCGGACAACAGCACCGCCGCGAGGAACGCGGAAAAGCTGCCGAGCTGCGCGATCCCGTCGACGACAATCACGACGAGACCCGCCGCCGGTCCGCTGACGCTCAGCCGCGAGCCGCTCAGGACGGCGACGACCAGCCCGCCGACGATGCCCGACACGAGCCCGGCGAACGGCTCGACACCGGATGCATTGGCAATGCCGAGGCACAGCGGCAGCGCTACGAGAAAAACGACGGTGCCCGCAAGGGCGTCGCGCTGAAATGTCGAAAAGAAAGCTCGAAGATTCATGATGTCGGTGCAGAAGTAAGTGATGCCTGTGTAAGACGAAGGCTGAACCACAGGATGGCGCCCGTGGCACATCGAGGCGCATCTCGGCGATCGAGGGTAGCTAGGCGCTAAGCGCTGTGCGCGGCTGTCTCGCAGGTCATCGCGTCGTCGGCTTCGTAGCCGGACGTGAGCACCTTCAGGCGTCCGTCTTCGAGCGCGAAGATCCAGCCGTGCACGAGCGGCGCGGGCTCGGCGTCGCGCACGATCGGATTCGCGCGCAGCTGGCGCACCTGTTCGAGCACGTTGAGCTCGGCCAGCCGGTCGACGCGCTCGCGTTCGCTCGCTTTTGCGTCGAGCTCGTCGCGATGCGCTCTCGCCAGCGAACACAGCGGCGCGATGCGGCGGTTCACATGCGGCAGCCCCGGATCGGGCGGCAGGAGCGACGCGCGCACGCCGCCGCAGCCGTAATGCCCGCAGACGATCACATGACCGACCTTCAGCACGCGCACCGCGTATTCGAGAACGCTCGCGGAGTTGTCGTCGTCGGAATGAAAGAGGTTGGCGATGTTGCGGTGGACGAACAGGTCGCCCGGCTCGCAATGCGTGATGGTTTCGGCGGGCACGCGGCTGTCCGAGCAGCCGATCCACAGCACGTGCGGATTCTGACCGCGCGCCAGGTCGCGGAAAAATTCGGGGTTGCGCTCGGCGGTGTCATGCGCCCATGCGACGTTGGCGACGAGAAGGCGTTTAGGACGATTCATCGATAGCGGCTCCAGAAAGGGGCGCATCGTCCGGTGCAGGAATCACGGCGGTGCCGCGTGGCCGCACTTCTTTTGGAGCGACGGCCAGCACCGGATCGATGCTTACAAAAGCCTTTCTATCAAAAAATTAATCGTCTGTGTGTGAAATAAAATTCGTTGCGATGCGAAATAAATAAAAAAAAGCCGCTTCGCGAGCGGCTTTCGGAGATGCGCGTAGATTCAATGACAGCGCGAGCTAGAACAGGTTCCGGCGATCGGGATCATGCAGCGGATCGGGCGTTTTTTGCGTGAGACGCAGCACACCCTGGTCGTCGAAATAGAAGCTGAACATCATGTACCAGACGTTGTCCTCGAGATAGCGATAGGTCCAGACTTCGCGCCTCATCAACGGGAAGTAAGACGTTTCGACCGGGCGCCCGAAATTCACCAGCACGTCGCCCTTCGTCCACTTGCCGACTTCGGCGCGATAGAACTCGTTCGGCTGCAAGACCTGGCGCACGTTGACGATCTTGCCGGACGCGTCGATGTCGGCCGCAGTGGTGGTCTCACCCATCGGCTGCGTGGGCCACATCAGGCGCTTGCCGCCGTTCGGCAGATCGTAGCTTTCGCGCGGCGGGCCGAGACGCGCGACGATTGTCGACTCGTCGGCGCCAGCCTGGTACTGCTGCCAGGGCTGCGCGCAGCCGGCCAGCGCGAGTGCGCTCAAGGCTGCGAGCGCCGCGCGGCGCAGGCGCCCGGCAGGTCCCGCAGCCGGCGCCTCCGTCGAGGCCGCCTTGCGGTGATGGCGGTTGGACATGAATTCCTCCAGTGACTTTTCAAATAGCGGTTTTTATCGTCAACACAGAGCATTTTGACACGCGGCGCTGTAAAAGATTTGCCCGTTCGCGCGCGGGCCGGCGTGTACGGAAGCGTCTCGCGCGGCTTGCTTATTGCGTCGCCCGCGCCCTATGATCCGCGCTTTGACGAACCAGACGGAAACGGGCGATGGCGAAGTGGCAACGGAAGACGGCAGTGGTCCTGGCGGCAATTTCTGTGGCAATGATGGCGGCGGCCGGCGGGGCTCGCGCGACGCAGACGGCCCAGACGGCCCAGACGGCCAACGTCGCTGAAACGGCGCGGAAGCCCTCCGGCGCGCCGATCCAGCTTGCGCTGATCGAGGGCATGTCCGGTCCGTTTGCGAACGCCGGCGCCGCGGTGGAGCGCAATCTGCGCTTCGGTGTCGAGCAGGTCAACGCGCGCGGCGGTGTGCAACTCGCCGACGGTGCGCATCCGCTCGAGCTGGTGGTGCTGGACAGCAAGGGCGGCACCGAAGAAGCGCTCACGCAACTGCGCGCGGCGGCCGATCGGCACATTGGCTATATCCTGCAGGGCAATAGTTCAGCGGTCGCGGCAGCGCTCATCAGCGCCATCGACAAGCAGAACAGCCGCGAGCCGGGCAACCGCGAGCTGTTCCTCAACTATTCCGCCGACGACCCCGCGCTCACGAATGCCAACTGCAGCTTCTGGCACTTCCGCTTCGACGCGCATGCGGGCATGCGCATGGACGCGCTTGCTGACGTGATCCAGCGCGACAAGGCGATCAAGAAGGTCTATCTGCTGAACCAGGACTACAGCTTCGGGCACGACGTGAGCAGTCTCGCGCGCTCGGCGCTGCGGGCGAAGCGCCCGGACATCGCAGTGGTCGGCGACGAGTTCCATCCGATAGGCCGCGTGAAGGACTTCGCGCCGTACGTCGCGAAAATGCGCGCGAGCGGTGCCGATGCCGTGATCACGGGCAACTGGGGCAACGACCTGACGCTGCTCGTGAAAGCGGCGCGCGAGCAGGGCCTCGACACGAAGTTCTACACGTTCTATGGGAACAGTCTCGGCGCGCCGGCTGCGCTTGGCGAGGCGGGCGTCGGGCGCGTGATCGCGGTGGCGGACTGGCATCCGAACGCGGGCGGCGCGGCCTCCGATGCGTGGTATCAGGCGTTCCGCGCGCGCTTCCCGGCGGCGCAGGACGACTATCCGGTGCTGCGCATGCCGTTGATGATCGAAACCCTGGCCGCGGCGATGAACCGCGCGAAAACCGCGGATCCGACGGCGGTCGCGCGCGCACTGGAAGGCATCCGGTTCGACAACGGCTTTCACGCGTCATGGATGCGGGCGGACGACCATCAATTGATCCAGCCCCTTTACGTGATGGAAATGGACAAGGCCGGCACGCGCGGCGTGCGTTTCGACAACGAAGGCTCCGGGTTCGGCTTCCGCACGGTGCTTGCATTGCCGGCGGAGCGCACGGTGCCGCCGACAGTCTGCAAGATGAAGCGGCCGTAAGTCTGCATCGGTGGGCACCGGCGTGCCGTGATGCCGCCGCGCGCGGATGCCCCGCGGATGCTATTTCGCCCGGCGCGGCGGGGTTCGCGGCGGGATTGCACTGTGCTACAATACGCGTCCCGTTGCGTTGCCGGCAGTACACGAGCTGTCCGAAAAGCGGTTTTACAGTAGTTTGAAAGCAGCAGTTTGGAAAGCAGTTTGCGGCGCCAGTTTGCACGGGTAATCCACGGCACGGCCTTTCTTCCGTGACCGCCTGTCTAGTTCTCAAGGAAATCGACATGTCCGCAGTTGACACAAGCAAGAAGTCCGAAGTCGTCGCGCAATTCGCACGCGCAGCCAACGACACCGGCTCCCCCGAAGTTCAGGTCGCGCTGCTCACGACCCGCATCAACGAACTGACCGTTCACTTCAAGGCACACGCGAAAGATCACCACAGCCGCCGCGGTCTGCTGCGCATGGTGAGCCGCCGCCGCAAGCTGCTCGACTACCTGAAGGGTAAGGACGCGGACCGTTACCGCGCTCTCATCGAGAAGCTGGGTCTGCGTAAGTAAGCGGCCGGTAATCGGCTAGTCGTTCAGCAAGATGCCTGTGTCAGTTCCGCTGATGCAGGCATTTTGTTTTTGCGCGGCGTGCATCGCGTGAGGTGCGCCGCCGGGCTTCGCAGCGGCGTGTCGGTTCGCGCGGCGGGCTCGCAGCAGTGAAGGCAGTAACAGGCAGCAGAAAATAGCAGCAGAACGCAGCACAAAGCAGTAGAAAAAGCAGAAATAGAAACATGGCCGGGCTTCAGGGCGGAGCTTTGTGTCATTCCAGCGGTTCGCGCGCCTCGCCGGCCTTCGCATGACCGGCGACGCAGCATGCGGCTCTCTGGAATGGCATAACACACCTCTTCCCATGCGGCGCCGGTCCTGGCGTTGCCGCGCCGCTTCTGTTCCGCGCGGCATTACGATGAGGAAAAGCAATGACTATGTTCAGCAAGGTCGTCAAAGAATTTAAGTGGGGACAACACAACGTTCGCCTCGAAACCGGTGAAATCGCTCGCCAGGCGAGCGGCGCGGTCATCGTCGACGTCGAAGACACCGTGGTTCTGGCAACCGTGGTCGGCGCCAAGACAGCGAAGCCGGGCCAGGACTTCTTCCCGCTGACGGTCGACTATCTCGAGAAGACCTACGCTGCCGGCAAGATTCCGGGCGGGTTCTTCCGCCGTGAAGGCCGTCCGTCGGAAGGCGAAACGCTGATTTCGCGCCTGATCGACCGTCCGCTGCGTCCGCTCTTCCCGGAAGGCTTCTACAACGAAGTGCAGGTCGTCATTCACGTTCTGTCGCTCAACCCGGACATCCCCGCCGACATTCCCGCGCTGATCGGCGCGTCGGCGGCGCTCGCGGTGTCCGGTCTGCCGTTCAACGGCCCGGTCGGCGCAGCGCGCGTGGCTTACATCAACAACGAATACGTGCTGAACCCGACGCGTCCGCAAATGAAGGACTCGGCGCTCGACCTCGTGGTCGCCGGTACGGAACGCGCGGTGCTGATGGTGGAGTCGGAAGCGCAGCAGCTGAGCGAAGAAGTGATGCTCGGCGCCGTGGTGTTCGGCCATGAGCAAATGCAAGTCGCGATCGACGCCATCCACGATCTGGTCCGCGAAGGCGGCAAGCCGGAATGGGATTGGCAACCGGCCGCGAAGAACGAGCCGCTGATCGCGCGCGTGACGGAACTGGCGCAAGCCGATCTGCTCGCGGCTTATCAGATCCGCGACAAGCAGGCGCGGTCGACCAAGCTGAAGGAAGTCTACGCAGCGGTGTCGGCGAAGCTGGAAGAAGAAGCCGCGGCAAGCGGCACGGTGGCGGCCGACAAGGCGACCGTCGGCAACGTGCTGTTCGACATCGAAGCGAAGATCGTCCGTACGCAGATCCTGAACGGCGAGCCGCGTATCGACGGACGCGACACCCGCACGGTGCGCCCGATCGAGATCCGCACGGGCGTGCTGCCGCGCACCCACGGCTCGGCGCTCTTCACGCGCGGCGAAACGCAGGCGCTGGTGGTGGCCACGCTCGGCACGAAGGGTGACGAGCAAAACATCGACGCGCTCGAAGGCGAGTACCGCGAACGCTTCATGCTTCACTACAACATGCCTCCGTTCGCGACCGGCGAAACGGGTCGCGTCGGCTCGCCGAAGCGCCGCGAAATCGGTCACGGCCGTCTGGCGAAGCGCGCGCTGGCCGCGTGTCTTCCGAGCGCCGACGAATTCGGCTACTCGATCCGCGTCGTGTCGGAAATCACGGAATCGAACGGTTCTTCGTCGATGGCTTCGGTGTGCGGCGGCTGCCTCGCGCTGATGGACGCCGGCGTGCCAATGAAGGCGCACGTCGCCGGCATCGCCATGGGCCTGATTCTGGAAGGCAACAAGTTCGCTGTGCTGACCGACATCCTCGGCGACGAAGATCACCTCGGCGACATGGACTTCAAGGTGGCGGGCACGGAGCAGGGCGTGACCGCGCTGCAGATGGACATCAAGATCCAGGGCATCACGAAGGAAATCATGCAGGTCGCCCTCGCGCAGGCGAAGGAAGGCCGCATGCATATCCTCGGCAAGATGACTTCGGCGGTGTCGGGCGCGAACACGCAATTGTCGGAGTTCGCACCGCGCATGATCACCATCAAGATCAACCCGGAAAAGATCCGCGACGTGATCGGCAAGGGCGGTTCGGTGATCCGCGCGCTGACGGAAGAAACCGGCACGACGATCGATATTTCCGACGACGGCGTCGTGACCATCGCAAGCACCAGCAGCGAAGGTATGGCCGAAGCGAAAAAGCGTATCGAGAACATTACGCTGGAAGTCGAAGTGGGCCAGGTCTACGAGGGCACGGTGCTCAAGCTGCTCGATTTCGGCGCGATCGTGAACATCCTGCCGGGCAAGGACGGTCTGCTGCACATCTCCGAAATCGCCAACGAGCGTATCAAGGACATCAACGACTACCTGAAGGACGGCCAGCAAGTGAAGGTCAAGGTCATCCAGACGGACGAGAAGGGCCGCGTGCGTTTGTCGGCGAAGGCGTTGTTGAACGACGCCGCGTCGGGTGCGCCGCAAGGCGAGCCGGCGCCGCAGTAAAGCGGTAGTGGCACAACGGCCGGCAGCGCGAACGCGCGCCGGCCGTTTTTCTTGGTGGACGCAGGGTGAATTGCGTTGCGAATGGCTGTGGGTCGCTCAAACGGGCCTAAACGGTACGCCGCTTGCATTGGGGGGCGGTTGGCGAAAATCGGGTAGCGCGCACGTCATTGTCGCAATCGGGCGACAATGCGCATGAGGTCCCGCCAGCGCGAACCGCGTGCAGAATGCGCGGTGTGCAACGCAATCCAATCTTGGAGTTGACGCAGATGAAAGCGATCGAAATCACGGAATTCGGAGCGCCGGAAGTTCTCAAGCTTGCGGAGCGGCCCACGCCGCAGCCCAAAGCGGGCGAGGTGCTGATCAAGGTGGCGGCTTCCGGCATCAACCGTCCGGACGTGTTTCAGCGCAAGGGCGCCTATGCGCCGCCGCCGGGCGCGTCCGACCTGCCGGGGCTGGAAGTGGCGGGGGAAATCGTCGGCGGCGACATCGACGAAAAGAACAATCCGTTTGGTTTGAAAGTCGGCGATCGCGTCTGTGCGCTGCTGGCGGGCGGCGGCTACGCCGAATACGCCGTCGCGCCGTTGTTGCAGTGCCTGCCGGCGCCGGCCGGTCTGTCGGATGTCGAGGCTGCCTCGCTGCCGGAGACGTTTTTTACCGTGTGGAGCAATGTGTTCGACCGCGCGCAGCTCGGCAAGGGCGAGGGTGGCGCGAACGAAACGCTGCTGGTGCAGGGCGGCTCGAGCGGCATCGGCGTGACCGCGATCCAGATCGCGCACGCGCTCGGTTTCCGCGTTTTCGCAACCGCCGGTTCGGACGACAAATGTCGCGCGTGCGAAGCGCTGGGCGCCGAGCGTGCGATCAACTACAAGACTGAAGATTTCGTCGAAGTCATCAAGTCGCTGACCAACGATCGCGGCGTCGACGTGGTGCTCGACATGGTGGCCGGCAGTTACGTGTCGCGCGAGCTGACGGCGTTGGCAGACGGCGGCCGTATCGTGCTGATCGCGCTGTTGGGCGGCGCGAAAGCGGAACTCAACCTCAACGAAGTGCTGCGTCGCCGCTTGACCGTGACGGGCTCGACGCTGCGTCCGCGGCCAGTGGAGTTCAAGGCGAAAATTGCCGCGCAGTTGAAGGAGCAGGTGTGGCCCCATCTGGAAGGCGGGCGAATCAAACCGGTGGTGCATCGGGTATTTCCCGCCGCGCAGGCCGCCGACGCGCACGCGTTGATGGAAAGCAGCACGCATGTCGGCAAGATTGTGCTGACGTGGGGTCAGGACGCTTGATGCGAGCCGTCCGGCGGCGGGAGCGGGTGCCAACGCGTGTGTTTGACCCGATCTCCCCCACGCAGTAAAATTGCGCGTTTTGCGCGCGCCGCATGAATCCGAAAGGCGGACTGTAAGCGCAACGCAACACGCGCAAGCGAGGCCCGCCGTCAACAGAAGACAAGACGAGACGATGTCGACACAACGAGCCAAACTGGTAGTGGGTAACTGGAAGATGCATGGGCGCCTCGCCGAGAACGCCGGGCTGCTGCAGGCCGTGGCAAAAGGCGCGGGCGAACTGCCGGTTGCGGTGCGCGTAGGTGTGTGCGTGCCGAGCCCATATCTCGCGCAAGCGCAGTCGTTGCTCGAAGGCAGCCGGGTGGTGTGGGGTGTGCAGGATGTTTCCGCTTTTACGCACGGTGCCTATACCGGCGAAGTTGCTGCGCAAATGGTGACGGATTTCGGTGCCACGTTTGCAATCGTCGGGCACTCGGAGCGGCGTGCCTATCACCGCGAGAGCGCGGAGCTCGTCGCGGTCAAGACGCAGCGTGCGCTCGAGGCGGGCTTGACGCCGATCGTGTGTGTCGGCGAAACGCTGGAAGAGCGGGAAGCGGGCGCGACGGAGCAGGTGGTCGGCGCGCAGCTGGACGAAGTGCTGGCGAAACTGTCGGCGCAAGAAGCGGCGCGTATCGTCGTCGCCTATGAGCCCGTCTGGGCTATCGGCACCGGTAAGAGCGCGAGTTCGGAGCAGGCGCAGGCGGTCCATGCGTTTCTGCGCGCGCGTCTTGCGGTAAAGGGTGCTGAGGTCGCGGGCGTGCCGCTGTTGTATGGCGGCAGCGTGAAGCCCGACAATGCGGAAGAGTTGTTCCGTCAGCAGGATATCGACGGCGGTCTGATCGGCGGCGCGTCGTTGAAGGACCAGGATTTTCTGGCGATCTGCAAAGCGGCGGCTGCAACGGCAGCCGCGAGTTGAGCAGGGCGCCGCGGCGGGGGTGACCCATTCCGGGTCTCGCAGTTTGCGAGTCTCGGCTCAATAAAGACTCAGGTGAGTGTAATGCTGTATTTGAAAACTTTGATTATCGTCGTTCAGCTGCTGTCGGCGCTCGGGGTCATCGGCCTCGTCTTGCTGCAGCACGGCAAAGGCGCCGATATGGGCGCGGCATTCGGCAGCGGCGCGTCGGGCAGTCTGTTCGGTGCGACCGGCTCGGCAAACTTCCTGTCGCGCACCACCGCCGTGCTCGCCGCCGTGTTTTTTGTTACAACGCTGGCGCTCACGTATCTCGGCGCGTATCGCGTGAAACCGTCGGCCGGCGTGCTGGGCGCGGCGGTCACTGCACCGGTCGCTGCTTCGGCTGCTCCCGCTGCTCCCGTTGCGTCCGCGCCGGCTGGTGGTTCGGCTGCGCTCGCGGCATCGGCTGCGTCCGTGCCTGCTACCGACGTGCCGAAATAAATTTTCGTAGAAAGTGCGTTTGTGCGTTGAACAATCTGTTTAAAGCAGTTACAATCTAAGTCTTGAAGCGATTCGCGGGTTTTACAAGTTGTTTTCCCGGATTGCATACAGTGCCGACGTGGTGAAATTGGTAGACACGCTATCTTGAGGGGGTAGTGGCGAAAGCTGTGCGAGTTCGAGTCTCGCCGTCGGCACCAAATGTTATCTAAATGCCAGCCGCTTGCTTCGCTTCGGCTGGCATTTTCACTTCTGGCGCGCCGTTTGCGTTGGTCTGCGGCGTGTACGTCTCAGAAGTGATTTCTCGTCAGGGGTGCTATGCTCCTGACGGCACTCAGAACCAACCGATTGAGGATAGTCTTGAACCTCGCAGCCTATTTCCCCGTCTTGTTGTTCCTCCTTGTGGGCACCGGTTTAGGCGTAGCACTGGTCAGTATCGGCAAGATCCTCGGTCCTAACAAGCCCGATACCGAGAAAAACGCACCGTACGAGTGCGGCTTCGAAGCATTCGAAGATGCGCGCATGAAGTTCGACGTGCGCTATTACCTCGTCGCCATTCTCTTCATCATTTTCGATCTTGAAACCGCGTTCCTGTTCCCGTGGGGTGTGGCCCTGCGCGACATCGGCTGGCCTGGCTTCATGGCGATGATGATTTTCCTGCTCGAATTCCTGCTGGGCTTCGCCTATATCTGGAAGAAGGGCGGCCTCGACTGGGAATGATGGTTTAATCGCCGGTTTGCGCGGGTGGCTAAAGCTTGCCGCCCCGTCTGGAGTGGAAAGCAAATGAGTATCGAAGGGGTCTTGAAGGAAGGGTTTGTCACCACGACGGCTGACAAACTGATCAACTGGACGCGCACCGGCTCCCTGTGGCCGATGACGTTCGGTCTGGCGTGCTGCGCGGTCGAGATGATGCATGCGGGCGCGGCCCGTTATGACCTCGACCGTTTTGGTGTGGTGTTTCGTCCCAGTCCGCGTCAGTCGGACGTGATGATCGTCGCCGGCACGCTGTGTAACAAAATGGCGCCGGCTCTGCGCAAGGTGTACGACCAGATGGCGGAGCCGCGCTGGGTGATTTCCATGGGTTCGTGCGCGAACGGCGGCGGCTATTACCACTACTCGTATTCGGTGGTGCGTGGCTGTGACCGCATTGTGCCGGTCGACGTCTATGTGCCGGGTTGCCCGCCCACAGCGGAGGCGCTGGTTTACGGCGTGATCCAGTTGCAGGCCAAGATTCGCCGCACCAACACAATCGCCCGTCAATAAGGCAACGCCTCCCCACAATATGGCAAGCAAACTCGAGACCCTGAAAGCGAACCTCGAGGCGGCCTTTGGCGGCCTCCTGCTGAGCACTACCGAGGCAATCGGTGAGTTGACGATCGTCGTGAAAGCAAGCGACTACCTCAACGTGGCAACGCGTCTGCGCGACGACCGCTCGCTCGGTTTCGACCAGATGATGGACCTGTGCGGCGTCGACTATCAAACCTATGCCGACGGCGCGTATGACGGCCCGCGTTTCGCGGCCGTGCTGCATTTGTTGTCGGTGCAGAATAACTGGCGTTTGCGGCTGCGCGTGTTCGCGCCGGACGACGACATGCCTATTCTGCCGTCCGTCGTCGAAGTCTGGAATTCCGCGAACTGGTACGAGCGCGAAGCCTTCGACCTGTACGGCATCGTCTTCGAAGGCCACCCGGACCTGCGCCGCATTCTCACCGACTACGGCTTCATTGGTCACCCGTTCCGTAAAGATTTCCCTGTTTCCGGCTACGTCGAAATGCGTTACGACCCGGAAGAAAAGCGCGTCGTCTATCAGCCTGTGACGATCGAGCCGCGGGAAATCACGCCGCGCGTGATCCGCGAGGATCGCTATGGCGGTCTGAAACACTAAGAGAACGCCATGGCAGAGATCAAGAACTACACGCTCAACTTCGGCCCGCAACACCCGGCAGCGCACGGCGTGCTGCGCCTCGTGCTGGAACTCGACGGCGAAGTCATTCAGCGCGCCGACCCGCATATCGGCCTTTTGCATCGCGCTACCGAGAAGCTCGCCGAAACCAAAACGTTCATCCAGTCGGTGCCGTATATGGACCGTCTCGACTACGTGTCGATGATGGTCAACGAGCACGGCTATGTGATGGCTATCGAAAAACTGCTCGGCATCGAAGTGCCGGTGCGCGCGCAGTACATTCGCGTGATGTTCGACGAAATCACGCGCGTGCTGAACCATCTGATGTGGATCGGCGCGCACGCGCTCGACGTCGGTGCGATGGCTGTGTTCCTGTACGCGTTCCGCGAGCGGGAAGATCTGATGGACGTGTACGAAGCGGTGTCCGGTGCGCGCATGCACGCGGCGTATTACCGTCCGGGCGGCGTCTATCGCGATCTGCCTGACGCAATGCCGCAATATAAGGCGTCGAAGATTCGCAATGCGAAGGCATTGTCGAAGATGAACGAGAACCGTCAAGGTTCGCTGCTCGATTTCATCGACGATTTCTTCACGCGTTTCCCGACGTACGTCGACGAATACGAGACGCTGCTCACCGACAACCGTATCTGGAAACAACGTCTGGTCGGGATCGGCGTGGTCAGCCCCGAGCGCGCTTTGCAGCTCGGCATGTCCGGTGCAATGCTGCGCGGCTCGGGCGTCGAATGGGATCTGCGCAAGAAACAGCCGTACGAAGTGTACGAAAAGCTCGACTTCGACATCCCGGTCGGCGTGAACGGCGACTGCTACGACCGCTATCTGGTTCGCGTCGAGGAAATGCGCCAGTCAACGCGTATCGTGAAACAGTGCATTGAGTGGCTGCGCAAGAATCCGGGCCCTGTAATGATCGACAATCACAAGGTGGCACCGCCGTCGCGCGTGGGCATGAAGTCGAACATGGAAGAACTGATTCACCACTTCAAGCTGTTCACTGAGGGCTTCCATGTGCCGGAAGGCGAGACGTATGCCGCAGTGGAACATCCGAAGGGTGAGTTCGGTATCTATCTGATCTCGGACGGCGCGAACAAGCCGTATCGCCTCAAGATTCGCGCGCCGGGCTATGCGCACCTGTCCGCACTGGACGAAATGGCGCGCGGGCACATGATCGCCGACGCCGTGACGATCATCGGCACGCAGGACATCGTGTTCGGCGAAGTCGATCGCTAGGACGTAATCATCGGCGCGCGCGTTCGGGTAGGTCACAAGCGCGCGTCAAGCAAAGGAACGCCGGGTCTGTCGCAGCACGAAGTGAGCGACAGGTTTTCGTTCGGTAGGAATTGAAAGAGTCGTGTCTGAAAATGATCTCAGCTGAAGGCCTGAAAGAAATCGATCGTGCGATCGCGAAGTATCCCGCCGATCAGAAACAGTCCGCCGTGATGTCGGCGTTGGCCACTGCTCAGGAAGAGCATGGCTGGCTCTCGCCCGAACTCATGCAGTTCGTCGCGGACTACCTCGGCATGCCGGCTGTCGCTGTGCAGGAGGTGGCAACCTTCTACACGATGTATGAGACGTCGCCCGTCGGCAAGTACAAGATCACGCTCTGCACGAACCTGCCGTGCCAGCTCGGCCCGGACGGCGGCTCCGACAGCGCCGCTGAATATCTGAAGCAGAAGCTCGGCATCGACTTCGGCGAAACCACGGCCGACGGCAAATTCACCTTGAAAGAAGGTGAATGCATGGGTTCGTGCGGCGACGCGCCGGTGATGCTGGTGAATAACCATCGCATGTGCAGCTTCATGAGCCGCGAGAAGATCGACCAGCTGCTCGAGGAACTTTCGAAATGACGTCTTTACACGATCGTCACATCAAACCGCTGATTCTCGCTGGCCTGAACGGCGACAACTGGCATCTCGAAGACTATGTGGCGCGCGGCGGTTATGCCCAGCTGCGCCGCATTCTGGAAGAAAAAATTCCGCCCGAGCAGGTGATCGCCGACGTCAAGGCGTCGGGTCTGCGCGGCCGTGGCGGTGCGGGCTTCCCGACCGGTCTGAAGTGGAGCTTCATGCCGCGTCAGTTTCCGGGGCAGAAGTACCTGGTCTGTAACTCGGACGAAGGCGAACCGGGCACGTTCAAAGACCGCGACATTCTGCGCTTCAATCCGCATTCGCTGATTGAAGGCATGGCGATCGGCGCGTACGCGATGGGCATTACGGTCGGCTACAACTATATCCACGGCGAAATCTGGGAAGTCTACAAGCGCTTTGAAGAAGCGTTGGACGAAGCTCGCCGCGCTGGGTTCCTCGGCGAGAACATCATGGGTTCGGGCTTTTCGTTCGAACTGCATGCGCACCATGGCTATGGCGCCTACATCTGCGGCGAGGAAACGGCGCTGCTCGAATCGCTGGAAGGCAAGAAGGGCCAGCCGCGCTTCAAGCCGCCGTTCCCGGCGAGCTTCGGCGTGTACGGCAAGCCGACCACCATCAACAACACCGAGACGTTCGCCGCAGTGCCGTTCCTGCTCGCCATCGGCCCGCAGAATTACCTCGAAATCGGCAAGCCGAATAACGGCGGCACCAAGATCTTCTCGATTTCCGGCGACGTCGAACGTCCCGGCAATTACGAGGTTCCGCTCGGCACGCCGTTCGCCACGCTGATGGAACTCGCGGGCGGCATGCGCGGCGGCAGAAAGATCAAGGCGGTCATTCCCGGCGGGTCGTCGGCGCCGGTCATTCCCGGCGACATCATGATGCAGACGGACCTCGACTACGACTCGATCGCGAAGGCGGGCTCCATGCTTGGCTCCGGCGCGGTCATCGTCATGGACGAAACGCGCTGCATGGTGCGCTCGCTGCTGCGCCTGTCGTACTTTTATTACGAAGAGTCGTGCGGTCAGTGCACGCCTTGCCGTGAAGGCACGGGCTGGCTGTATCGCGTCGTGCATCGTATCGAGCATGGGCTCGGCCGTCCGGAAGACCTGGATCTGCTGAACTCTGTCGCGGAAAACATCATGGGCCGCACGATCTGCGCGCTCGGCGATGCGGCGGCCATGCCGGTTCGCGGCATGCTCAAGCACTACTGGGACGAATTCGAATATCACGTCGCTCACAAGCATTGCCTTGTCGGCGGTCATGCGGGTGCTGCGGCGGCAGCCGAAACAGTGGCGGCCTGATCGAACTTTGGAATGAGCTTCAAAGTGAGCTTCAGATTGCCCGAGGCGCGAACCTAAAGCGCTCGGGCAAGCGCCGGGCAAGCAACGCGCCAGACAGCTACGCACCAGAACACGTCAACCACGGGATTCATTGCAGAAGCCTGCGATGAACGGGGCGAACGATTGAGCGGTAACAGGTTAAGGAAGATTGACCATCATGGTTGAACTTGAAATAGACGGCAAGAAGGTAGAAGTGCCCGAAGGCAGCATGGTGATCCAGGCTGCGCATAAGGTCGACACGTACATTCCGCACTTCTGCTATCACAAGAAGCTGTCGATTGCGGCCAACTGCCGGATGTGTCTCGTCGATGTCGAAAAGATGCCGAAAGCCGTGCCCGCATGCGCGACGCCCGTCTCGGCCGGCATGGTCGTGCGCACGAAGTCGGAAAAAGCAGTGAAGGGTCAGCAATCCGTGATGGAATTCCTGCTGATCAACCATCCGCTCGATTGCCCGATCTGCGATCAGGGCGGCGAGTGTCAGTTGCAGGATCTGGCCGTGGGCTACGGCAAGTCGTCGTCGCGCTACAGCGAAGAAAAGCGTGTGGTGTTCCACAAGAACGTCGGTCCGCTGATCTCGATGGAAGAAATGTCGCGTTGCATTCACTGCACGCGGTGTGTGCGCTTCGGCCAGGAAGTCGCCGGCGTGATGGAACTCGGCATGCTGGGCCGCGGCGAGCATTCGGAAATCACGTCGTTCGTCGGCAAGACGGTGGACTCCGAACTGTCCGGCAACATGATCGACCTGTGCCCGGTCGGCGCGCTGACCAGCAAGCCGTTCCGCTACAGCGCCCGTACGTGGGAACTGTCGCGCCGCAAGTCGGTGAGCCCGCACGATTCCGTCGGCGCAAACCTGGTGGTGCAGGTGAAGAACAACCGCGTCATGCGCGTTTTGCCGTTCGAAAACGAAGCGATCAACGAATGCTGGATTTCGGACAAGGACCGCTTCTCGTACGAAGGCCTGAATAGTCCGGAGCGTCTCACGCAGCCCATGCTGAAGCAGGGCGGCAAGTGGGTGGAAACCGACTGGCAGACGGCGCTCGACTACGTGGTGAAGGGTCTGAAGGGCATCAAGGGCGACCACGGCGCAAACGCGCTGGCTGCGCTCGGGAGCGCCCACAGCACGGTTGAGGAACTGTTCCTGCTGAAGCAGCTGGCGCAAGCGGTCGGCACGCCTAACGTCGACTTCCGTCTGCGTCAATCGGATTTCTCGGCTCCGGTCAACGGCGCGCCGTGGCTCGGCACCACGATTGCGGACCTGTCGAATATCGACTCCGCACTCGTGATCGGTTCGGACCTGCGTCGCGATCACCCGCTCTTCGCCGCGCGCCTGCGTCAGGCCGCGAAGGGCGGCGCGAAGCTCACGCTGGTGCAAGCGAGCGGCGACGATGCGCTGATTCCGCAAGCGCAACGTATCGCCGCTGCGCCGTCGGCATGGCTTCAGGCACTGGGCGCCATCGCATCGGCGGTTTCGCAGGCGAACGGCACCGCGTTGCCGGAAGCGTTCTCCGGCGTAGAAGCCACGGAAGCCGACAAGGACGTCGCAAAGTCGCTGGCTACGGGCGAACGCCGCCTTGTGCTGCTCGGCAACGGCGCGGTGCGTCATCCGGATTTCGCGGTCATTCATGCGGCGGCGCAATGGATCGCCGACGCAACCGGCGCAACGCTCGGCTTCCTGACGGAGGCGGCGAACACGGTCGGCGCCCATCTCGTGAATGCATTGCCGGGCGAGGGCGGTCTGAACGCCCGTGAAGTGTTCGAGCAACCGCGCAAGGGCTATCTGCTGCTGAATTTCGAACCGGAATTCGACACGGCCAATCCGGTTGAGGCGCTGGCCGCACTGAAGCAGGCGGAAATGGTCGTCGTCATGTCGCCGTTCCAGACGGGCGCCGAATATGCCGACGTGCTGCTGCCCATCGCGCCGTTCACCGAAACGGCCGGTACCTTTGTGAATGCGGAGGGCACGGTGCAGACGTTCAACGGCGTCGTGCGCCCGCTCGGCGACACGCGTCCTGCATGGAAAGTGTTGCGCGTGCTGGGCAGTCTGTTGGGCGCCTCCGGTTTCGAATACGACACGGCGGAAGAAGTGCGCACGGCGGCACTCGGCGACGGCGAACTGCAAGCGCGTCTGTCGAACCGCACGAGCGTAGCGGTTGCTCGCGGCAAGGCGGCGAAGGCAGCGGAAGGCAAGTTCGAGCGTATCGCCGACGTGCCCATTTACCACGCCGACCCGCTGGTCCGTCGCGCCGAGTCGCTGCATCTGACCGCCGCGGCGCGCGCCGCGAACAAGGTCGGCCTGCCGGCGGCGCTGTTCGACAAACTGGGTTTGAAGGAAGGCGACGCGGTTCGCGTGCGCCAGGGCGAGCAATCGGTGCAGTTGCCGGCCGTGCGCGATGCGAATCTTGCGGAGACGGTCGTCCGCGTGTCGGCGGCTACGCCTGCCGGTGCAGCGCTGGGCAGCCTGTTCGGTGAACTGGTGGTGGAGAAGGCGTAAATGAGCTTGTTCGATACGATCAACTCGGGCGGCATCCAGCTTCTCGGTGTGGCATGGCCCACGGTGTGGGCGTTGGTGCGCATCCTGGTGGTGGCCGTCGTGATCCTGCTGTGCGTGGCTTACCTGATTCTGTGGGAGCGTAAGCTGATCGGCTGGATGCACGTGCGTCTCGGCCCGAACCGCGTCGGCCCCGCAGGTCTCTTGCAGCCGATCGCCGACGTGCTGAAGCTGTTGCTGAAAGAAGTGATTCAGCCGACCCAGGCAAGCCGCTGGATCTACATGATCGCGCCGATCATGGTGGTGGTGCCGGCCTTCGCGGTCTGGGCGGTGATTCCGTTCCAGGCGGGCGCGGTGCTCGGCGACATCAACGCAGGTCTGCTGTATGCGATCGCCATTTCGTCGATCGGCGTGTACGGCGTGATTCTGGCCGGCTGGGCGTCGAACTCGAAGTATGCGTTCCTTGGCGCCATGCGCGCCGCGGCGCAGATGGTGTCGTACGAAATTTCCATGGGCTTTGCGCTGGTCGTCGTGCTGATGACGGCCGGTACGCTGAACCTGTCGGACATCGTCGGTTCGCAGGAACGCGGCTTTTTCGCGGCGCACGGCCTGAACTTCCTGTCGTGGAACTGGCTGCCGCTCCTGCCGATGTTCGTCGTGTACTTCATCTCGGGCATCGCCGAAACGAACCGCCATCCGTTCGACGTGGTGGAAGGTGAGTCGGAAATCGTCGCGGGTCACATGATCGACTACTCGGGCATGGCGTTCGCGCTGTTCTTCCTCGCCGAGTACATCAACATGATCGTGATCTCGGCACTGGCGTCGACGCTGTTCCTCGGCGGCTGGAGTGCGCCGTTCGGCTTCCTGTCGTTTATCCCAGGTATCTTCTGGCTCGTCCTCAAGGTTTTCCTGCTGCTGTCGGTGTTCATCTGGGCGCGTGCCACGTTTCCGCGCTACCGCTATGACCAGATCATGCGTCTCGGCTGGAAGATTTTCATTCCCGTTTGCGTGGTATGGCTGGTGGTGGTCGGCTTCTGGATCATGTCGCCGTGGAATATCTGGAAATAAAGGGCGGATGAACTCATGACCGCAATCCAAAACTTTTTCAAGACCTTCTTCCTGACGGAACTCGTCAAGGGCCTCGCGCTGACCGGGCGTTATACGTTCCAGCGCAAGGTCACCGTGCAGTTCCCGGAAGAGAAAACGCCCATTTCGCCGCGCTTTCGCGGACTGCATGCGCTGCGCCGTTATGAAAACGGCGAAGAGCGCTGCATCGCCTGCAAGCTGTGCGAAGCGGTGTGCCCGGCGCTCGCTATTACGATCGAGTCCGAAACGCGCGAGGACAACACGCGGCGCACCACGCGCTACGACATCGACCTGACCAAGTGCATCTTCTGCGGCTTCTGCGAAGAAAGCTGCCCGGTCGATTCGATCGTCGAGACGCACATTCTTGAGTATCACGGCGAAAAGCGCGGCGATCTGTACTTCACGAAGGAAATGCTGCTGGCCGTCGGCGATCGCTACGAAACGGAAATCGCCGCGAACAAGGCTGCCGACGCGCCGTATCGTTAAAGCGTCAAGTGAAGCGGTAGATGCGGCAGTCGCGCATCGAGTCAATGCAGCAGTAACACGGCCTGTTGTCGGGCCGGACGCCGCGGCGTGAATGCCGCGGCATGGCGCACCTGTGCGGTTGTTCTGGCGGTTTTCACGCTGTTGTCAGCGTGCTTGCCAGATGCACGTGCCAAAGAAAATGCCTGACGATGGCCTAACGATGAACCGGTAATCATGGAATTCACGACCGTACTGTTCTACATCTTCGCGCTGCTCCTGGTGGTTTCAGGGCTGAAGGTGATCACCTCGCGCAACCCGGTGTCGTCCGCACTGTTTCTCGTGCTGGCGTTTTTCAACGCAGCCGCTATCTGGATGCTGCTGCAGGCCGAGTTCCTCGCCATCCTGCTGGTGCTGGTTTATGTGGGCGCGGTGATGGTGCTGTTCCTTTTCGTCGTGATGATGCTGGACATCAACCTCGACGTGCTGCGCAAGGACTTCAAACGCTTTGTGCCCATGGCCACGGTCGTTGGCGCGATCATCGTGCTCGAAACCGCGCTCATCCTGTGGCACGGCTACGGTGCGACGAGCACGGTGGTGCGCGACACGACCGCCGCCGCGAGCGGCATGGGCGACTGGTCGAACACCCGCCTGATCGGCAAGGTGATCTACACCGACTACATCTTCGCGTTTGAAATTGCCGGACTCGTGCTGCTGGTGGCGATTATCGCGGCCATCGCGCTGACCACGAGCCACAAGAAGGACAGCAAGCGCCAGACAATCAGCCAGCAGGTCAAGGTGCGCGCGCAGGACCGCGTGCGCGTCGTGAAGATGCCGTCGGAGAAGAGCGCGGCGACTGTCGCGGCGGAAGAGGCCGCAGCAGCGGCGGCAGCCGAATCGGCGTCTGCGAAGAACAGCTGAGCGCACAGGAGATAGAAATCATGTTGACCCTTGCCCATTACCTCGTGCTCGGCGCGATTCTCTTTGCGATCAGCGTCGTCGGCATTTTCCTGAACCGCCGCAACGTCATCATCATCCTGATGGCGATCGAATTGATGCTGCTCGCGGTGAACACCAATTTTGTCGCCTTCTCGCATTACCTCGGCGACGTGCATGGCCAGATTTTCGTGTTTTTTGTGCTGACAGTAGCGGCAGCGGAAGCGGCGATCGGCCTCGCCATTCTGGTGACCCTATTCCGTAGTCTCGACACGATCAATGTCGAAGATCTCGATCAGCTCAAAGGTTAATCTCAGGAAAAGCGGTTATGTCCACGATACTTAATGAAAACCTGCTGCTGGCGATTCCGCTGGCGCCGCTGGCCGGCTCACTGGTCGCGGGGCTGTTCGGGAAGGCTGTAGGGCGCGCGGGCGCGCACTCGGTCACGATTCTCGGCGTTGCCATCTCGTTCGTCCTGTCGATGATGGTGTTCTTCCAGGTGCTGGACGGCGCGAGCTTCAACGCGACCGTCTACGAATGGATGATGATCGGCAAGACGAAGTTCGAGATCGGCTTCCTCGTCGATTCGCTGACGGCCATGATGATGTGCGTCGTGACCTTCGTGTCGCTGATGGTGCACATCTACACGATCGGCTACATGGCCGACGACGACGGCTACCAGCGCTTCTTCTCGTACATCTCGCTCTTCACGTTTTCGATGTTGATGCTCGTCATGAGCAACAACTTCCTGCAGCTGTTCTTCGGCTGGGAAGCGGTGGGTCTGGTGTCGTACCTGCTGATCGGTTTCTACTTCACGCGCGAGTCGGCCATCTACGCGAACATGAAGGCGTTCCTCGTGAACCGCGTCGGCGACTTCGGCTTCCTGCTCGGTATCGGCCTGCTGTTCGCGTTTGCCGGTTCGTTGAACTACGGCGACGTGTTCGCAAAGCGTACGGAGCTTGCGGCGCTGAGCTTCCCGGGCACGGACTGGGGCTTGCTGACGGTGGCCTGTATTTGCCTCTTCATCGGCGCAATGGGTAAGTCCGCGCAGTTTCCGCTGCACGTGTGGCTGCCCGATTCGATGGAAGGCCCCACGCCGATTTCCGCGCTGATTCACGCGGCAACCATGGTGACGGCCGGTATCTTCATGGTCACGCGCATGTCGCCGCTGTTCGAACTGTCGGATAGCGCGCTGTCGTTCGTCACAGTGATCGGTGCCATTACCGCGCTGTTCATGGGTTTCCTCGGCATTGTCCAGAACGACATCAAGCGTGTGGTGGCGTACTCCACGCTCTCGCAACTCGGCTACATGACGGTTGCGCTCGGCGTCTCGGCTTATCCGGTCGGCGTGTTCCACCTCATGACGCACGCGTTCTTCAAGGCGCTGCTGTTCCTCGGCGCGGGTTCCGTGATCATCGGCATGCACCACGATCAGGACATGCGCAACATGGGCGGGCTGCGCAAGTACATGCCGATCACGTGGATCACGTCGCTGATCGGTTCGCTCGCGCTGATCGGCACGCCTTTCTTCTCGGGCTTCTACTCGAAAGATTCGATTATCGACGCCGTCAAGCTGTCGCATCTGCCGGGTTCGGGCTTTGCCTATTTCGCCGTGGTGGCAAGCGTGTTCGTCACCGCGCTGTACTCGTTCCGTATGTATTTCATGGTGTTCCATGGCAAGGAGCGCTTCCGCGATCCGAAGCATCCGGATTCGCCGATGGGCGCCGAAGCCGCGGCACACGGTCATGGCAACGGCCACGACGCGCACGGTCATGGTCACGACGACCACGGTCACGCGCACGAACCTCATGAAACGCCGTGGGTGGTGTGGGTGCCGCTCGTGTTGCTGGCCATTCCGTCGGTCGTGATCGGTGCGATTGCTGTCGGTCCGATGCTGTTCGGCGACTTCTTCCGGCACGGCGTGGCGTTCGAGAAGGTCATCTTCATCGGCGAAAACCATCCGGCACTGCATGAAATGGCGGAAGAGTTCCACGGCTGGGCGGCAATGGGCCTGCACTCGGTGGCCGGTCTGCCGGTCTGGCTGGCGCTCGCGGGGGTCGTGGTCGCGTGGTTCCTGTATCTGGTTCGTCCTGAACTGCCGGCTACCATCAAGCGCGCGTTCGGTCCGATCTACACGCTGCTCGACAACAAGTACTACATGGACAAGATCAACGAAGTCGTGTTTGCGCGGGGCGCGGTGGCAATTGGCCGTGGTCTCTGGAAGGAAGGCGACGTCGTCGTGATCGACGGTATCGTCAACGGCAGCGCACGCTTTATCGGCTGGTTCGCCGGCGTGATCCGTTTCCTCCAATCCGGCTACATCTACCACTACGCGTTCGCCATGATTATCGGCATGTTGGGGCTCCTGACCCTGTTTGTAACGCTCGGCGGCAAATAAGGCGAGGGACACTAATGCACGCTTATCCGATTCTCAGTATTGCCATCTGGTTACCGATCCTTTTCGGCCTGCTGGTTCTGGCCATCGGTTCCGACCGCAACCCGGGCCCCGCGCGCTGGATTGCATTGATCGGCTCCATCGTGAGCTTTCTCGTCACGATTCCGCTGATCACCGGTTTTGATTCGAGCACCGCCGACCTGCAGTTCGTCGAAAAGGCGAACTGGATCGAACGATTCAGTATCACGTATCACCTGGGCGTCGACGGCATCTCGATGTGGTTCGTGGTGCTGACCGCACTGATCACCGTGATCGTCGTGATCGCCGCGTGGGAAGTCATTACGAAGAACGTCGGCCAGTACCTCGCTTCGTTCCTGATCCTGTCGGGCATCATGGTCGGCGTGTTCAGCGCGGCCGACGGCATGCTGTTCTACGTGTTCTTCGAAGCAACGCTGATTCCGATGTACATCATCATCGGCGTGTGGGGCGGGGCGAACCGCGTCTACGCGGCGTTCAAGTTCTTCCTGTACACGCTGATGGGCTCGCTGCTCATGCTGGTCGCGCTGCTCTATCTGTACATCCAGACCGGTACATTCGACCTCGCCACCTGGCAGCACGCGCAAATCGCGATGACGCCGCAGATCCTGCTGTTTATCGCGTTCTTCATGGCGTTCGCCGTGAAGGTGCCGATGTGGCCGGTGCACACGTGGTTGCCTGACGCTCACGTGGAAGCGCCGACGGGCGGCTCCGTCGTGCTGGCCGCGATCATGCTGAAGCTCGGCGCCTACGGTTTCCTGCGCTTTTCGTTGCCCATTACGCCGGACGCAAGCCACTTTCTCGCGCCGGTCGTCATCACGCTGTCGCTGATCGCCGTGATCTACATCGGTCTCGTCGCGATGGTGCAGGCCGACATGAAGAAGCTCGTCGCGTATTCGTCGATTGCGCACATGGGCTTCGTTACGCTCGGCTTCTTCATCTTCAATCAGCTCGGCGTAGAAGGCGCGATCGTGCAGATGATCTCGCACGGTTTCGTGTCGGGTGCCATGTTCCTTAGCATCGGCGTGTTGTACGACCGCATGCATTCGCGTCAGATTGCGGACTACGGCGGCGTCGTCAACGTCATGCCGAAGTTTGCGGCTTTCGTCATGCTGTTTTCGATGGCCAATTGCGGTTTGCCGGGCACCTCGGGTTTCGTCGGCGAATTCATGGTGATTCTCGCCGCCGTCCAGTACAACTTCTGGATCGCGGCCGGCGCTGCCGTGACGCTGATCCTGGGCGCAGCCTACACGCTGTGGATGTACAAGCGCGTGTACTTCGGCGCGGTCGCCAACGACCACGTGAAGAGCCTGCTCGACATCGGCCGCCGCGAATTTTTCATGCTGGCAGTGCTCGCCGCACTGACGCTTTTCATGGGCCTGTATCCGAAGCCCTTTACCGATGTGATGCACGTATCCGTGGAAAACCTCCTCTCCCACGTTGCGCAGTCGAAGCTGCCGTTGTCTCAGTAACGCAGAGCGGAGGAATCAAACACCATGCAAAACGCCCCTATGACTGCTCTGTTGCCCGACGCGCTGGTGATGCTCGCCGTTGTCGTCGCGTGGCTCAACGACACGTTCGTCGGCCAGGCCGGTCGCCGTACCACGTACTTCATCGCGGTCCTGTCGACGCTCGTCGCCGGCATCTGGTTCGCGGTGAATGCGTTCGACCCGTCGGTGCACTACTTCTTCAGCCGCATGTACGTGGTCGACTCGTTCGCGAATCTGATGAAAGCCGTGGTGACCCTCGGCTATACGGTCACGATCGTGTATTCGCGCCGCTACCTCGAAGATCGCGGGCTGTATCGCGGCGAGTTCTTCCTGCTCGGCATGTTCTCGCTGCTCGGTCAGATCGTCATGATCTCGGGCAACAACTTCCTGACGCTGTACCTCGGTCTGGAACTGATGTCGCTGTCGCTGTATGGCGTGATCGCACTGCGTCGCGAGGCCGCGCCGTCGAATGAAGCCGCCATGAAGTACTACGTGCTCGGCGCGCTGGCTTCCGGCTTCCTGCTGTACGGTATTTCCATGCTGTACGGCGCGACCGGCTCGCTCGAGCTGAACGAAGTCTTCAAGGCGATCGGTCAGAGCCACTACGACCCGAGCGTGCTGCTGTTCGGCGTGATCTTCATCGTCGCGGGCGTCGCGTTCAAGATGGGTGCCGTGCCGTTCCACATGTGGGTGCCCGACGTCTATCAAGGCGCGCCCACGGCCATGACGCTGCTGGTCGGCGGCGGTCCGAAGGTCGCGGCATTCGCGTGGGGCCTGCGCTTTCTCGTGATGGGTCTGCTGCCGCTCGCAGTCGAATGGCAGGAAATGCTGGTGATTCTCGCGGCGCTGTCGCTCATCGTCGGCAATATCACGGGTATCGTGCAGCGCAACGTGAAGCGGATGCTCGCGTACTCGGCGATCTCGAACATGGGCTTCGTGCTGCTCGGCCTGCTGGCCGGCGTGGTCGACCACAAGACCACCGGCGCGGCGAGTGCGTACGGCTCGGCGATGTACTACAGCATCGTCTATCTGATCACGACGATGGGTACCTTCGGCGTCATCATGCTGCTCGCGCGTCGCGAATTCGAAGCCGACACGCTCGACGACTTCAAGGGCCTGAATCAACGCAGCCCGGTATTCGCGTTCGTCATGATGGTCATGATGTTCTCGCTCGCCGGCATCCCGCCCGCAGTCGGTTTCTACGCGAAACTGGCGGTACTGCAGGCTACGATGAACGCCGGCCTGACCTGGCTGACGGTGCTGGCCGTGATCACCTCGCTGTTCGGCGCGTTCTACTACCTGCGTATCGTGAAGCTGATGTATTTCGACGAGCCGCAAGACAAGTCGGCCATCACCGCGGACACGGGCACTCGCGCGTTGCTCGCGCTCAACGGCGTCGCGGTGCTGGTACTCGGCATCGTGCCGGACCCGCTCTTGAAGGCTTGCCTGCAAGCTATCCAGCACACGCTGTCGTTCTAATGTCCGCCGCTGGCTGGTTTATCGTGCTGTTGGCGCTCGTCGGCGCCAACCTGCCGTTCCTGAATCAGCGACTCTTCGCCGCCGTCCCGTTGAAGGCGGCGAAGAAAAGCGCCTGGCTCCGCATTGCCGAACTGATCGTGCTGTACTTCGTGGTCGGCGCGCTCGGTTTTCTGCTCGAAGCGCGTGCCGGCAATCGGTTTGAACAGGGGTGGCAGTTTTACGCGATCACGTTCGCACTGTTCGTCGTCTTCGCCTTCCCCGGCTTCACTTTCCAGTATCTCCTCAAACGCCGCTGACGGCGTCACGCCGTCGCGCACCAAGCTGTTCCGAGGTCCGCATATGGCTGAACTTCCCAATCACGACGCCGTCCTTACCGAGACCTGTGTCGACAGTAAAACGGTCCATCAAGGGCCGTTTCTGACACTCAAGTGCGACACCGTTCGTCTGCCGGACGGCAAGCATGCCACCCGCGAATATGTGGAGCATCCGGGCGCCGTGATGGTGATTCCCCTGTTCGATGACGGCCGTGTGCTGCTGGAAAGCCAGTATCGCTATCCGATGGGCAAGGTTATGGTCGAGTATCCGGCCGGCAAACTCGATCCGAACGAAGGCGCGCTCGCCTGCGCGATTCGCGAATTGCGCGAAGAGACGGGCTACACGGCGCGCGAGTATGTGTACCTGACGCGTATCCATCCGATTATTTCCTACTCGACCGAGTTCATCGACATCTATCTCGCGCGAGGTCTCACGGCCGGCGAACGCAAGCTCGACGACGGCGAGTTTCTCGAAATGTTCACGGCGACGGTTCCCGAAGTGTCGGAGTGGGTGCGAACCGGCAAGATCACAGACGTCAAAACCATCATCGGGACGTTCTGGCTCGAGAAGGTGTTGTCGGGCGCATGGCCGATGGCGCAACCGCAATAAATCGTGGCATCTGCCGGCACACAAGTATTGGTGCGGCATCAGCGAAGCCCCTGGCGGTTTTGACCGTCAGGGGCTTTGTCATTGTTGGGCGCGCCAAACCTTCCACATTTCTCATGGCGTCTGAACGAATGCGCCTTTGTCCTATGCCATCCGACAGTCTCGCGTCATTGTGGCGCCTACTTTAGTATGGAACTCCGAAAAACCGTTTTCTCGTCAAATTACTTTGCATAACGAAGTATATGGGCGCGAGCGTCGCTGACTGAAATCAGGTTGTCACTTGACAACCTGATTTGCGCGTACTACATTGGAGGACAGGATGGTTCGTGGAGTCCACGCTAAGAAAGAGATTGAGGCCGCATTGGCATATGCCGAGCGGCGCGGGTGGCGCATACAAGGCAGAGGCAAGGGGCACGCGTGGGGAAAAATCTATTGCCCTTATAAAGACGCAGAGTGCCGTTGCGGAGAGTTCGGCATCTCAAGTGTGTGGAGTACGCCTAAGAATGCGGTTAGTCATGCCAGGCACTTGCGGCGTGTGGTCGACAACTGCACGGCGCACCGTTCATGCCGGCATTGAGTTGCAAAGTCAAGGAATTGAGTAGGAGTAGCACATGGAATATACGTTCACGTTGAAGTACAAACTCGCTGCGCAAGACTGCGATCTTGACGCGATTGTCGAGCGACTGGGCGAAGCGGGGTGTGACGACGCCACAATCGGCGTGGGTCAGCCGGGGCGGCTCGCGCTGGTCTTTTCTCGAGAAGCGGCGTCCGCGTTCGAGGCGCTGGCCAGCGCGCTTCGCGACGTCAAGAATGCGGTGCCGTCGGCACGGCTTGTCGAAGCGGGCCCGGATTTCGTTGGTCTGACAGACGTGGCCGAGATTGCGGGCGTGTCCCGGCAAAACATGCGCAAGCTTATGCTGAGTCATGCAGTTGAGTTCCCGGCGCCGGTGCACGAGGGAAGTGCGTCGGTGTGGCATTTGTCGGACGTGCTCGATTGGCTGGATTCCCGTGGTGGATACGACATCAAGCCAGACGTTTTCGATGTCGCGAAGTCGGCCAAGCAGATCAACCTCGCCAAAGAAGTGCGCGCGCTTGAGCCGCAACTGAGTCGTCGACTCGAACGCCTCGTCGCGTGAGCGCTCAACAGGGAACCGTACGAGGAGCCACCCCGTGAGTGCGCAGTTTTTCGGATGCGCTAAGGTGGTAACACGCACGCGGGTCGGGCTCGTCCGGTCATATCGCGTTCAGCAGGTGTTTGCGCGAAGCGTTAAAATCGCCCACCACGCCTGATCTTCCGGCAGCGTCTTAATATGAACGCGTGGTCCGCCAACTTTTTACGAACGACCGTTCACAAAACTTCGTTTTGCGCTAAACTGGCAAGCAAGCCCCTGATTCCAAATGAAGGTCCTCGATTTACAGTGTCCGCACGGCCATCGGTTTGAAGGCTGGTTTGCTTCGGCTGATGACTTCGAATCGCAGCAGTCCCGCAAGCTGGTCGAATGTCCGATTTGCGGCGCGAAAGAGGTGAGCCGTTTGCCGTCGGCTCCGCGCCTGAATCTCTCGGGTGCGGTCGAAACGAAAGCGCCCGCGACCTCCGGTGATCTGCAGGCGCGGGCCATGCGTGCGTTGCGCGAGGTACTGGAAAAGACGGAGAACGTGGGCGACCGCTTCGCCGAGGAAGCACGGCGCATTCACTACAACGAAGCGCCGGCACGCAATATTCGCGGCGTCACGACGCCGGAAGACGCGCGAGCTTTGGTCGAAGAAGGCATCGAAGTGATGCCGCTGCCGGTCCCGGCTGCCTTGAAGGAACCGCTGCAATAGCGCACCGGCTCACTGGCGGCGGGTGGTAGCGGCCAGGAGACACTGCGTATGAATCTGGACTATTCCCCCGCGGAGAAGGCGTTCCGCGCCGAGATCCGCGCCTGGCTCGAAGCCAGCCTGCCTCGCGAACTGAGCGAGAAGGTACTCAATCACAAGCGGCTGAATCGCGAAGACTTCGCAAGCTGGCACAAACTGCTGGGCGCGCGCGGCTGGTCGGCTGTGGCCTGGCCGAAGGAATACGGCGGCCCAGGCTGGGACGCGACCCAGCGTCATATCTGGGACGAAGAGTGCGCGCGTGTCGGTGCGCCCACGGTGTTGCCATTCGGTGTCTCCATGGTTGCGCCGGTCCTCATGAAATACGGCAACGAGGCCCAAAAACGCTACTACCTGCCGCGCATTCTCGACGGTACCGACTGGTGGTGTCAGGGCTACTCGGAGCCCGGCTCCGGTTCCGACCTCGCGTCGCTACGTACGCGTGCTGAACGGGTCGGGGATCACTACCTGGTCAATGGGCAGAAAACGTGGACTACATTGGGGCAGCACGCCGATATGATGTTCTGTCTTGTGCGCACGGACAGCGGCGCCAAGAAGCAGGAGGGGATCTCGTTCCTGCTTATCGACATGAAAACGCCCGGCATCACGGTCCGTCCGATCATCACGCTCGACGAAGACCATGAAGTCAATGAAGTTTTCTTCGAAGGCGTAAAAGTGCCCGTCGACAATCTGGTCGGCGAGGAGAACCGCGGCTGGACCTACGCGAAGTATCTGCTCGGGCACGAGCGCACCGGCATCGCACGAGTCGGGCAGTCAAAGCGCGAGCTGGTTTTCCTCAAGCGTCTCGCGCTCGATCAGAAAAAGAACGGCAAACCGCTTTTGCACGACCCGGTGTTCGCCGCCAAAGTTGCAAATCTGGAAATCGAACTGATGGCGCTCGAAGTCACCGTGCAGCGCGTGGTGGCCAACGAGGCAGGCGGACGTGGGCCGGGTCCCGAGGCCTCGATGCTCAAGATCAAAGGCACGGAGGTGCAACAGGCGTTGACCGAACTCATGTTCGAAGCCATTGGACCGCTTGCCGCGCCGTTCGACGTGCCGTTCCTCGAGGGCGAGCGCCAACACAGCCTTGCTGGCGACGACGATGCGGCGCCGTTAGCCGCGTATTACTTCAACTTCCGCAAGACGTCGATCTACGGCGGGTCGAACGAAATTCAAAAGAACATCATCGCCCAGATGATTCTCGGACTTTGAGGAGCGGCGCATGGACTTCACCTTCAACGACGAGCAACAGCAGTTTGCCGACGCGCTGCGCCGCTATCTGGATAAGGGCTACGGCTTCGAAGCGCGCCAGGCGATCGTGCGGTCGGACACTGGTGTCTCTGAGGCCCACTGGGCAGCCTTCGCCGAGTTGGGCCTGACGGCATTACCGGTGCCAGAAGCACACGGCGGTTTCAACGGCGGACCAGTCGACATGCTGGTCGTCATGCAGGAACTGGGCCGTGCGCTGGTGGTCGAGCCATATTGGGCGAGCGCCGTGGGCATCGAGGCCGTGCGCCTCGCCGGCACAGGGCAGGGCGAAGATGCATCGCTGCTCGAGCGCGCGGCTCAAGGCAAGATCAAGCTGGCGTTTGCATTCCACGAACCGCAGGCGCGCTACGACCTGTTCGATGTGGCAACCACTGCACATGACGCAGGCGAGCAGCAGACGCTTATCGGAAGGAAGTCGGTAGTGCTGCATGGCGCGCAGGCGAATTACTGGATCGTTCCGGCGCGCGTGAATGGCGAAATCGCGTTATTCGTCGTTGCGCGCGAGGCCGCCGGTGCGAAGATCACCGATTACCGCACCATCGACGGGCAGCGCGCTGCCACGCTGGAGTTCGACCGCACGCCGGCACGCCGTCTGAGCGGGCGGCACTCGGGCGCGGCCGCTCTCGAGCATATCGCGGATTACGGCACGCTGTTGCTGTGTGCGGAAGCCATCGGCGCGCTCGACGCATTGAACACGGCAACGGTCGACTACACGAGGACGCGCCAGCAGTTCGGTCAGCCCATCGCACGCTTCCAGGTCTTGCAGCACCGTATGGTCGAGATGCTGATTCACGCCGAGCAGGCGCGTTCGCTCACCTACCTGGCCGCCATGCGCTATTCGAGCGAAGATGCCGATGAGCGCCGCCGCGCAATCTCCGCGGCGAAGGTGCGCGTGGGGCAGGCCGCACGGTTCGTCGGCCAGCAGGCGGTGCAGTTGCACGGCGGAATGGGCGTCACGAACGAGGTCGCCGCGGCGCATCTGTTCAAGCGTCTCGCTATCATTGAAACGACATTGGGCGACGTCGATCATCATCTTGCACGCTTTGCCGCGCTGCCGGGGTTTGTCAGTACCGAAGTCTGATTGGCCGATTGAATCGACAGCAAGGAGACAAAGAGATGGGTTTGAGTTACGAGGACATGACGGTCGGCTCCACGACCGAAGTGGGCAAGCACACTTTCACGCGCGAGGAGATCATCGAGTTTGCGGAGAAGTTCGACCCGCAGCCGTTCCATGTCGACGAGGCCGCGGCTGAAACCTCTGCGTTTCGGGGATTGGTGGCGAGCGGCTGGCATACCTGTTCGGTCATGATGGGCATGCTGGTGCGCAACGTACTCGCGGGCTCGACGTCGATGGGCTCGCCCGGCATCGACGAAATACGTTGGCTCAAGCCGGTGCGCGTCGGCGATACGATCACCATGACGAATTCGGTGCTCGACAAGCGCGTCTCGGAGAGCAAACCGGATCGCGGCATCGTGTCCACGCAATGGGCGGGCATCAATCAGCATGGCGAGACGGTGATCACGGTGCGCTCCAAAGGCTTGTTCGGGCTGCGCAACCCGGGCGCCGCGTCATGACGACGGAAAGCGTGTCGCCTGCTGCGGTGTTTTGCGACGCGGCGGCGTTGCATGCGCTCGTCGGCGGGGCGCCACTGCTAAGCGATTGGATAACGATCGATCAAGCGAGCGTGGATCGTTTTGCCGAAGCCACCGGCGACCAGCAATGGATCCACGTCGACCCCGAGCGCGCGCGGCGCGAGTCGCCATTCGGCGGTGCCATTGCGCACGGCTTCATGACGCTTTCCCTGATTCCCGGACTGCTGCAAAAAACCCTGCGGATCGAGCAACGCATGGCGGTGAACTATGGGCTCAATCGCGTCAGGTTTACGTCGCCTGTACTGGTGGGCGCGCAATTGCGCGCTCAATTCGCGGTGGCGTCCGTCGTGGATATCGAGCAGGCAGGCGTGCAAATAACGTGGAACGTCACGTTGGAGCGGCAAGGCAATGAGCGGCCGGTGTGCATTGCCGAGTTCATCACGCGCCATTATTTCTGACGCGCTCCGCCGCAAGCGTTAGACGGACGACGGCTAGCCGCATGCCAAGGCCAGGTCGCTTTGGCACCGCGACATTTCCAGTCAGGCCCGCGTGCGCGCCGTCGCGCCACGCCCCAACGCCCTAATGCTTTGCGTATTGTGTCGCGCCGAACAGCATTTCCTTGGCCTTGTCGTCCATCAGCGGCTTGCGGGCCGACGCGAGCACCGCGACGCCGCGCACCACCGCCGGACGCGCGGCGATTTCCTCATGCCATCGTTTCACGTTCGGAAACGCGTCGAGTTCGATGCCCTGGTTTTGCCACGAACGCGTCCAGGGGAACGACGCAATGTCGGCGATCGTATACTCGTTCCCGGCCAGGTACTGCGTCTTGCCGAGTTGCTTGTCCATCACGCCATACAGCCGCCGGGTTTCATTGGTGTAGCGGTTGATCGCGTACTCGATCGGCTCGGGCGCGTAAATGCGGAAGTGGTGCGTTTGCCCGAGCATGGGCCCGAGACCGCCCATCTGGAACATCAGCCATTGCAGTACCGAATAGCGGGCAGCGGGATCGGTCGGCAGGAAACGGCCGGTTTTCTCGGCGAGATAAATCAGGATCGCGCCCGATTCGAACAGCGCGAACGGTTTGCCGTCCGCCCTGCGTGGGCCGTCGGAGTCGGTAATCGCCGGAATCTTGTTGTTCGGGCTGATGTCGAGAAATTCGGCTTTGAACTGATCGCCGGCGCCGATGTCGACTGCGTGCACCGTGTACTCGAGGCCTGTCTCCTCGAGCATGATATGGACCTTGTGACCGTTAGGGGTCGCCCAGCTATAGACGTCGATCATCCTCGCTCCTTGCGTTCGTTAACGCGGCACCGCGAGGGCGCCGCGCTTCGCGAAAATTAGAGCATAGATCGCACGATGCTGCTGGCGAGCCGGCAGCGACGACGGGCGCTGCAAGACCGAACCTGCCGCCGACAAAACGCGCGTCAAATTCTGTCAGCAGTACCTCAAGCGCGCGTGACCGGCGTCTTGACACGATCCGCCGCGCCGGGCTCCATGTAACGCGCAAGTTCGAGCTTGGCAATCGCATTGCGATGCACTTCGTCCGGTCCGTCGGCGAAACGCAGCGTCCGGGCCGACGCGTAAGCGTACGCGAGCGGGAAGTCGTCGCTGACACCGCCGCCGCCGTGAGCCTGGATTGCCCAGTCGATGACCTGACACGCCATGTTCGGCGCCACAACCTTGATCATCGCGATTTCGCCGCGCGCTGCCTTGTTGCCCACGGTGTCCATCATGTACGCGGTTTTCAGCGTCAGGAGCCGTGCCTGTTCGATCAGGCAGCGCGCCTCGGCAATACGCTCCTGCGTCACGCCCTGCATGGCAACCGGCTTGCCAAAGGCGACGCGTTGCAGCGACCGTTTGCACATCAATTCGAGTGCGCGCTCTGCAAGGCCGATCAGACGCATGCAATGATGGATGCGTCCCGGTCCCAGGCGGCCCTGCGCAATCTCGAAGCCGCGCCCTTCGCCGAGCAGCATATTTGTCACCGGCACGCGCACGTTGTCGAGCGTAATTTCCATGTGGCCGTGCGGAGCGTCGTCATAACCGAACACGGAAAGCGGACGGTGCACCGTGATCCCGGTGGCGTCGGCGGGAACGAGGATCATTGACTGCTGTTGATGGCGCGGCGCCTCGGGATCGGTCTTGCCCATCACGATATAGATCTTGCAGCGCGGATCGCCCGCGCCCGACGACCACCACTTGTGACCGTTGATTACGTAGTAGTCGCCGTCGCGCACAATGCTGGTCTGGATATTGGTGGCATCCGACGAAGCGACTTCGGGCTCTGTCATCAGGAATGCAGAACGAATGTGCCCTTGCAGAAGCGGTTCAAGCCATTCGCGCTTGTTCTCCTCGCTGCCGTAGCGCTCGATCGTTTCCATGTTGCCGGTGTCGGGCGCGTTGCAATTGAACACCTCCGGCGCCCAGGGCACGCGCCCCATGATTTCGCACAACGGCGCGTATTCGAGGTTGGTGAGCCCGGCGCCGCGTACGGAATCCGGCAAAAACAGATTCCACAGGCCCGCGTCGCGCGCTGTCTGCTTGAGTTCCTCGATCAGTTCCGTCGGCTGCCATGCGTTGCCGTCTTGCCGATTCCGCGCAATCTCCGCGTAGAACGCGTGCTCATTGGGATAAATGTGCTCGTCGAAAAGGGCGAGCAGTTTTTCGCGCAGTGCCTGAACCTTTGGGGTGTAGTCGAAATTCATCTATAACCTCGCGGATAACGGACGATATTCAATGTTGGGCTGCGAGGCGCGCTCCGGCGCCCTCGCATCGCCGATCAACCCACCTTCTGCGCGTAACGCCAGGCGAGTTCCGCCATTGGCCGCGCGCGCCGGCCCGCATCGAGTGCTTGCGCGCTTGCCGCGGTGCCGTCGACGACTCGCTTCATGATGCCCTGCAGAATCGCCGCGATGCGAAACATGTTGTACGCCAGGTAGAAATTCCAGTCGCCGCGAATCTCGAAGCCTGTGCGCGCGCAATATTGCTCGACGTAGTGCTGCTCGTCGGGTATGCCCAGCGCGGCCCAGTCAAGGCCCGCGATGCCGCGGAACTGAGCGGGATCGACATGCCACGCCATGCAGTGATACGCGAAATCCGCGAGCGGATCGCCGAGCGTCGACAATTCCCAGTCGAGTACGGCCAGCACTTTCGGTTGCTTGCGATCGAAGATCAGATTGTCGAGCCGGTAATCGCCATGCACGATCGAGACGCGCTGGCCGCTTTCGGCGGGCATATGCTGCGGCAACCATTCGATGAGACGCTGCATCGCCTCGATCGGTTCGGTTTCCGACGCAAGGTACTGCTTGCTCCAGCGGCCGATCTGACGCGCAAAATAGTTGCCCGGCTTGCCATAGTCGGAAAGCCCCACGTCCGCCGGGTCGACGCTGTGCAGTGCGGCGATCACGCGGTTCATTTCATCGTAGATCGCGGCGCGTTCAGCGGCGCTCATGCCGGGCAGCGACGGGTCCCACAGCACACGGCCCTCAACGAACTCCATCACATAGAAGGCGCGCCCGATCACGCTTTCGTCCTCGCACAGCGCAAGCATTCTGGCGACGGGCATGTCCGTGCCGGCGAGCGCATGCATGACGCGGTATTCACGTTCGACGGCATGCGCGGACGGCAGCAATTTCGCCGCCGGCCCGGGCTTCGCGCGCATCACGTAAGCGCGCGAGGGCGTGACGAGCTTGAAGGTGGGATTCGACTGCCCGCCGGCGAACTGCTCGACCGTGAGCGGCCCCGAGAAACCGTCGACATGCCGCGTCAACCACGCGCCGAGCGCTTCATGGTCGAAGCGCTGCCGTTCATTGACAGGGCGCGTGCCCTCGAACGCCGAGTAATCCGCCCGCTGTTCCAGTTCGCCGCTTTCTGACGCTTGCACCATGTGTCTCCTCCGGTTCGGGTTCAGCTACGCGAGTATCGGATGAATTGTGCGTAGAGAATTTCCATCGTCGTATTGCGGATGTCGCGATGCAGCGGCGACGGCGGGGAATAATTGATCGCGCGCAGCACCCAGTCGCGCGGTGCCGAGCCGACGTCGAGTGCGTTGATGCAGCCCGTGGCCTGCGCAAGGTGGCCGAAGAATGTGCGGCCGCCGGCCGTGAGCGCATGCGAGAGAATCGCGCGATTCACCCCGCCGTGCAGCACCAGCAACACGGTGTCCCACGAGCTGTCCTCGCGCAACGCGGCGACGGCGGGCAGCACGCGGTCGAACAATTCGCCGATCGTCTCCCCGTCGAGAAAGCGCGTGCTTTCCGGCACGATCCCGTCGAACACGCCGAGAAACGCCGCTTCGAGATCCTGCAACGGAATCTGCAGCAGCTTGCCGCCGCGAATTTCATGCCACGCCGGTTCGATCTCCACTTCGATCCGCTGACCGGTCTCGGCCAGCACGCGCTGCGCGGTTTCCACGGTGCGCGGCAGTCCGCTCACGATCACACGGTCGAAGCGCACCTGCTGTTCGGCGAACACGCGGCCCGCGGCGCTTGCCTGCTCCCGGCCGTTGGCGTTCAAAGGCACGGTTTCGGGATCGATTGTCCGGCCGGAGTCGTCGAAGTACGTCACATCGCCGTGACGCATCAGATAGATGCGCCGGCGCTTCGGTAGCTGATAGGCGGGCATGGTCCCTCGCTTATTTGTAGACGGGCGCGCGTTTTTCGAGGAACGCGGAAATACCCTCCAGCGCGTCGCGATGATGCAGCGAGGCGACGAAGTTATCGCGTTCGGCAACGAGATGCGTGGAAAGCGGCTGCGTGCCGGCCGCGCAGACCAGGGTCTTGATGCGCGCGGCCGAATTGGGCGAGATCTTGCCGAGCTCGTCCGCCCATGCGACGGCGGCGTCGCGCGCCGTGCCCGGCTTCACGAGCCTGTTGACGACGCCGAGTTCGTGCAAACGCGCGGCGCCGATCGGCTTGCCTTCGATCAGCACTTCCGTGGCCAGCTGGCGAGGCAGCGCCTGCGCGAGGAACCACGAGCCCCCGCCGTCGGGTGTGAGGCCGACGCGCGCATACGACATCACGAATTTGGCGTCTTCGGCCGCGACGATCAGATCGCATGCCAGCGCGAGCGAAAAGCCGGCGCCGGCAGCCGCGCCGTCGACCGCGGCAATCACCGGTTTCGAGGACAGCCGCAGCGCCGAGATCCACTCGGCCAGCAGGTCGATGCTTTGTGCCTGCACCGAAGGGTCTTTCGCGCGGTTTTCGAGCAGACGGTTCAGGTTGCCGCCCGCGCAAAAAAAGTTGTCCGCGCCGGCGATCACCACGGCGCGAATAGATGGATCGCGTTCCACTGAATCGAGCGCTTCGATCCCGGCCGCATACATGTCGGGGTGCAACGCGTTGCGGGCGCCGGGGTTCGATAGCGTGAGAACCAGTGTCGATTCGCTTTCTGGGGGGCGCGAGGTGAGCAGTTCGGCGCTCATGATTGTGTCTCCGTATCGTTGTCTGCGGCGTCGCACTGAGTGAGCGACAGGCCGAGTTGCGCGCGGCGCGCGAGCCACGGCGACGGCCGGTAGCGCGGCTCGCCGAGCACGTCGAACATATTGCGCAAAATGGTGAGGATGGTTTTCGCGCCGAGTGCGTCGCCGAGTGCAAGCGGCCCGCGCGGATAGCCGAGGCCGAGCATCACGGCCAGGTCGATGTCTTCCGGCGACGCAATCTGCTTTTGCGCGATCTCGCAGCCGATGTTGACGATCGTTGCCACCACGCGCTGGGTGACGAACCCCGTCGAGTCGCGAATGACGGTGACCGGCACGCCGTCGGCGGCAAAGAGCGCGTGGCCGGCGTCGCGCGCGGCGCGCGTGGTGGCGGGCGTGGTCATCAGCGTGCGGCGTTGGGCGCCGACGAGTGGAAAGAGCGCGTCGATGGCGACGACGCGGCGCGCGTCGAGCGCTTCGGCGACGGCGGCCGTGGTGGCGTCGTGGCCGAACGGTGTGACGACAATCAGCGAATCGGCAGCGGGTGTCGCGCCTTCGTCTAGCGTCACGCCGGCTTTCCCGATGAGTTCCACGACGGCTTCGCGAGCTTCCGGGTATCGCTTGCTGACCCAGACGCTCGCCGGCAGCGCAGTGGGCGCGGGGGCTTCCGCGGCCGCCTGCTGCTTGCCGTCTTCATAGCGATAAAACCCTTCGCCGGTCTTGCGGCCGAGCAGTCCGCCCGCGAGCCGTGTGCCGGTAATGGGCGAGGGCGTAAAGCGCGGCTCCTCATAAAACTGATGGTAGATCGACTCCATCACCGGGTGTGAAACGTCGAGCGCGGTCAGGTCGAGCAGCTCGAACGGGCCGAGGCGAAAGCCCGCTTGCTCGCGCATGATTCGGTCGATGTCGGCGAAACTCGCCACGCCTTCGCCGGCCACGCGCAGGCCCTCGGTATTCATGCCTCGGCCCGCGTGATTGACGATGAAGCCAGGCATGTCTTTCGCGCGAACCGGCGTGTGGCCCATGCGGCGCGCGAGGTCCATCAACGCGTCACCTGCTTCGCGGTCGCTGCGCAGGCCGTCGATCACTTCGACCACTTTCATGAGCGGGACCGGATTGAAGAAGTGATAGCCGACCACGCGGGACGGGTCGCTACAGCCCGCGGCGATCGCCGTGATGGACAGCGACGACGTGTTCGACGCGAGCACGCAACGTCCGCTCACCACGGTCTCGAGTTCGCGAAAGAGCGCCTGCTTGACTTCGAGCTTTTCGACGATCGCCTCGATCACGAGATCGCAATCCACGAGTTCGCTGATCGAATGCGCGGCCTTGACGTTGGCGAGCGCGGCGAGCGAACGCGCGTCGTCGAGCTTGCCTTTGGCGGTGAGCTTGGCGAACGTGTCGGCGAGGTAATCGCGCGCGGCGCCGATTGCAGCCGGATTCGCGTCGTAGAGGCGCACGGTGAGACCGGCGAGCGCCGGGATCTGCGCGATGCCGCGGCCCATTGCTCCGCTGCCGACAATGCCGATAGTCTCGATGCTGAAATTGCGAGAGGTCATTGTGTTGCTCGACTCCATGGTTATTTTAGAATAGCACGCTCGTGCACATTACCTGACGGTTGCCGGGCGGCTGCCGCATCTGTTGATCAGCAGTTCAACAGTTTCACCTACGCAGGAAACAAGGAGACAACGATGATCAAGCTCTGCGGCTTTGCGCTTTCCAACTACTACAACAAGGTGAAGTTCGTTCTCCTCGAACACGGCATCGAGTTCGAGGAGGTGTTCGTCGAGCCGAGCCAGGACGAGGCGGTGCTCGCTCACTCGCCGCTCGGCAAAGTGCCTTATTTGCAGACGGAACACGGCGATTTGTGCGAATCGCAATGTATCGTCGAGTATCTCGCCGCGCGCTTTCCCGACAGGCAGATTTTCTCCGCGGATCCCTGGGAGGCGGCCAAGGAGCGCGAGTTGATCACGTTCGTCGATGTGCATCTCGAACTGACGGTGCGCAATCTGTACAAGGAAGCGTTTTTCGGCGGCACGGTGAGCGATGCGACCAAGGGCCGGGTCGAGAAGCTGCTCGCGCATCACATCGCGGGCTTCAGGCGGATAGCGAAGTTCGCGCCGTATTTGCGCGGCGAGCGGTTCAGCGTCGCGGATGCGGCCGGCTATGTAAGCTTGCCGCTCGTCGGCATGGCGACGCAGGCTGTCTATGGCCGCGATTTTCTGCTCGACGCCGGTCTGGACTGGAAGAGCTATGTGAAAGCGATCAACAGCCGGCCAGCCGCGCAGCGCGTGACCGAGGACCGCAAGGCGTATATCGCGGCGTCGCGTCCGGCCTGACTGAGGGCGCCGACCGGGGCACCGCGAAATGCCACACGAAGCGCAACACGAAGTGCAACGCGGAATGCAACCCGAAACGCGCCGCGCGGCATGAAGCGAGCCGCGGCGCCCGGCGCACGCGCTGGCCGCTGCGCGCGATGACGAGGAACGTGGGTTCGTTCGCAGCATCGCGCGTGACATGCTAGAGCTGCGCCAGCCGCTCGAGCGCCGTGGCGAGCGTGCTTTCCTGCTTCGCAAAACAGAAGCGCACTACGCCCGACTCGTGCGCCTCGTGATAGAACGCGGAGACCGGAATGGCGGCGACGCCGATTTCGCCGGTCAGCCATTGCGCGAACTCGGCTTCGGGCAGATCGCTGATGGCGGAATAGTCGACGCACTGAAAGTACGTGCCCGTGCAAGGCAGGAGCTTGAAGCGGGAATGGGCGAGGCCGGCGCGGAAGAAATCGCGCTTCTTCTGATAAAACGCCGGCAGCTCCAGATACGGCGCCGGGTCTTTCATATACTCGGCGAGACCGATCTGCATCGGCGTGTTCACGGTGAAGACGTTGAACTGATGGACTTTGCGGAATTCGGCGGTCAGCGCGGCCGGCGCCGCAACGTAGCCGACTTTCCAGCCGGTCACGTGATACGTTTTGCCGAAGCTCGACACGACGAAACTGCGTTGCGCCAGCTCCGGATAACGCGCCACGCTTTCGTGCGGTGCGCCGTCGTACACCATGTGTTCGTACACTTCGTCCGAGAGAATCAGCACGTTGGTACCGCGCACGATGTCTTCAAGCTTGCGCATGTCTTCGGCGCGCCAGACGGTGCCGGTCGGATTGTGCGGCGTATTGATCAACAAAAGCCGCGTTTTCGGCGTGATGGCGGAGGCGAGCCTGTCGAACGGGATCGCGTAGTCCGGCGCCTCCAGTGTGACGAATACGGGTTTGCCGCCCGCCAGCTCGATGGACGGAAGATAGCTGTCGTAGGTCGGTTCGATGACGATCACTTCGTCGCCCGGATGGACCGTGCACAGAATCGCGGTCAACAGCGCCTGGGTCGCGCCCGCCGTGACGGTGATTTCCGTGGCGGCGTCATAGCGGCGGCCGTACAGACTGGCGATTTTGCTGGAGATCGCTTCGCGCAGCGACGCGGCGCCTGCCATCGGCGGATACTGGTTGTGGCCGTCGCGCATTGCATTCGCAACCGCCTCCACGATGCGCGGATCGCAGCCGAAGTCGGGAAAGCCCTGGCCGAGGTTCACCGCGCCTTTTTCGGCGGCGAGCGCGCTCATCACGGTGAAGATCGTGGTGCCGACATTCGGCAGGCGCGAGGGAAACGAGGGACTCATGGGCGTGTCGTGCGGTGCATTCATGGCGCTGTTCGGGCAGGACGGGTGAGTGGGCGCAGGCATCGTTTGAAACCCGCGAAGCCTGATTGTAGGGAATCGCGGCGCCGCGTGCGCGGCCGCGCCGCAGCGCGGGTTCGAAGCCTAGGGTTATACCGGGCTTTCCATGGCTGCGGCTCGGCTCGTCGAACCGCCAGGTGCGTTGCCGGCAGGATCAGCCAGCGAGGCGGCGAACGGCGCGGGCTGCGCGATCTGAAAGCCGAAATCGCGCGCGATCCGCTTCGCGAGCTTCAATACGGCGCGATCTTTCGAAATCAGCCAGTGCGCCTGTGCGGCATGCGCGAGTTCGAGGAATTTCTGATCGTCGCGGTCCTTGCATCTGGGGAGCGGCCGCGCGTCTTCGGGCTGCGCAGCAGGTTCGACAAGCTGCGCGAGGCGCCCGAGAACGGCGAGCGCGGCGGACTTGTCCACCTTGCGTTCGACGAACTGCGGATAGTCGAGCACGTAAGTGAGTTCGGCGAGGCAGCGCGCGTCGATCAGCGCGGCGAGGGCGCCGCTTTCAAGCGCGGCGCGAATGGGCCGCGTGTGCGGATCGTCGAACACGAGAATGTCGATCCAGACATTGGAATCGAGAACGACGCGCAAAGCGCCGCGTGAGGCATGGGAACCGGGCATTCGTTACAATCTGGCTTTCGTCTTTGACCGCCAGGCACGGCGTGCCTGCAAGCCTCTATGATAATCGTTCTGTCGCCGGCGAAATCGCTCGACTACGACACCCCGCCTCACGTCAAGAAGCACACCATTCCCGATTTTGTCGACGATGCCGCCGAATTGATCAGCGGCCTGCGTCGTTTGTCGCCGCAACAGATCGCCTCGCTCATGAGCATTTCCGATCAGCTGGCGCACCTCAATTTCGAGCGCTATGCGCAGTGGTCGCCGCGCTTCGGCACGGACAACGCGAAGCAGGCCGTGCTCGCGTTCAACGGCGACGTGTATGAGGGCTTGAACGCGAAGACGTTGTCGTCGGCGGATCTGGACTTTGCCCAGAACCACGTGCGCGTGTTGTCCGGGCTCTATGGGCTGCTGCGTCCGCTCGATCTGCTGCAGCCGTATCGTCTGGAAATGGGCACGCGCCTCGCCAACCCGCGCGGCAAAGACCTGTACGCATTCTGGGGCGAGCGCATCACCCAAGCCTTGAACGTGCAATTGAAGAAGCGCGCGGCGGGCTCGCGGGTGCTGGTGAACTGCGCGTCGGGTGAGTATTTCAGGTCGGTCAAGCCGAAGCTGCTGGAAGCGCCGGTCATCACGCCGGTGTTCGAGGACTGGAAGGGCGGCCGCTACAAGATCATCAGCTTTCATGCAAAGCGCGCGCGCGGGCTGATGGCGCGCTATGTCGTCGAACATCGCCTCGACCAGCCGGAACAGCTGAAGGCGTTCGACTCGGAAGGCTATGCGTTCGACGTTCAGGCCTCGAACGATTCCACTTACGTATTCCGCCGCCGCGTCGCCGAATAAGCGGAACGCCGCCCGGCGGAGCGCCGCCCGGGGGTTTGCCGCACACCCTGCAGAGAATCACATCATGACTATATCGATTACGAGCAACTTCGACGCGGGCGCAATCGAGGTGCTGTCCTGCGCGCAAGCCGGGGACATCCGCCTGCGCGTCAGGCCCGACAGCCATGCGGACTTCGCGCAGTGGTTCTACTTCCGGCTCTCGGGCGCGGCAGGCGAGCGCTGTGTGATGACCTTCGAGAATGCGGCGGCGTGCGCCTTTGCGGAAGGTTGGCGCGACTACCAGGCCGTGGCCAGCTACGACCGCGTCAACTGGTTTCGCGTGCCGACGTCCTACGACGGCCGCGTGCTCATCATCGACCATACGCCGGAGTTCGACCACATTTACTACGCGTACTTCGAGCCGTACAGCGAGGAACGTCACGCCGAGTTTCTCGGCGCCGTTCAGCAGATGCCGCATGCCGCGCTCACCGAACTGGGCACGACCGTCGAGGGCCGGCCGGTGTCGCTGCTCACGCTCGGCACGCCGCGAAGCGGCGACACGCCGAAGAAGAACATCTGGCTGATCGCGCGTCAGCATCCCGGCGAAACAATGGCCGAATGGTTTATCGAAGGGCTCGTAAAGCGGCTCGTCGGCTGGGGCGATTGGGCGGGCGATCCGGTTGCGCGCAAGCTGTACGATCACGCCGTGTTTCATATCGTGCCCAACATGAACCCGGACGGCAGCGTGCACGGAAACCTGCGCACGAACGCGGCGGGCGCTAATCTGAACCGCGAGTGGATGGAGCCGGACGCCGCCCGAAGTCCCGAGGTCCTCGTGGTGCGTGACGCAATTCGCGCAACCGGTTGTGATCTGTTCTTCGACGTTCACGGCGACGAGGCGCTGCCTTACGTGTTCGTGGCGGGCTCCGAGATGCTGCCGGGATTCACCGAGCGGCAAGCCGAGGAACAGAAAGCCTTTATCGAAGCATTCAAACAGGCGAGCCCTGATTTCCAGGACAAGTACGGCTACGCGGCGAGCAAGTATCGCGAAGATGCGCTCAAGCTGGCGTCGAAATATATCGGCAACGAATTTGGCTGTTTGTCATTGACGCTGGAAATGCCGTTCAAGGACAACGCCAACTTGCCTGACGAACGGGTGGGCTGGAACGGCGAGCGCAGCGCGTCGCTCGGCGCGGCGATGCTGCAGGCCATTTTGTGGCATCTGGAGAGGTTCGCCTGATGGGTGGCGGCACACAAAGGCACACATGGATTGCGCGTGTGCCTTTGTGTTGCCGTGAGCGCGCGCCGCGGATTTCATCACGACACGCGCTGAAGATTGCCCACTCTGGCGGTATTACCAGCGCCCAAGATGGGACGGGGGCGGCGTTGCCGACCGCGCGTGGTGACGCGCGTTCTTCGCCTAATGCTTCTTCTTCGCCGGTGCTTTCTTGCTGGACGATTTGCTCGACGTGCCTTTCGACGACTTGGCCGTGCTTTTCTTTGCACCTTTGCTGGTTGCCGCCTGCTTGCCCTTGCCGCCACGATGCTTGCCCGACGTCGCACGCGACTGTGAATGTTCCGCGCTGCGCGCCCGTGCGGGCGGCACCGGGTCGTTCCAGCTGAACGCGAGCATTTGCGAGCCGACATAGCCGCAACGGAATTTCAGGTCGGCAGCGTCGCCTCCGCCGTTCTGGCGGATGCCGAGCCCTTCCACCGTGACGATGTTGTCCACCTTGACGCGCTGCTTGCCTTCGTCGAACGAATCGTTCCACGGTGTGATCGAGGCGTGCGCGCTGTCGAAGGAACTGGGTGGGAATTCGACGTGATCAAAAGCGGTCGATGTGCTCGCGACAAAATTGCCATGCGCGGCGCAATCCGCTACGAGCGGGTCGGCGTGCATTTCATTGACAAATTTGTTGACGAGATCGTTGTGCTGTTCGAGTTGGTCGGCGAATGCGGGCGCGGTGCAGACAAGCGAGAGACTTGCTGCCAATGTTGCCAACCGGCCGACCAGCCGCAGCAATCGGCGCGGTGCGTTGGTGCAATCCATCAAGTTCGTTAGACGCTAATGAGACGTGAGGCACGTAAGATGCCTGGCGACATGGTTGAGTTCAATCGTGCCGCAACTATTTTTCGACCGCTGTTTGACCGGGCTCTGCACAGGCTCGCGCGTGTTCGCACGCACGCCGCGCAACGCGGTCGCTTTGGCGCGAGCGGTGCGTACGGGCTTGTCGGCGTTCACGTGCGTGGGCCGCCGAGCCGGTATCGCCGAACATCATAAGTGGTGACCCATGCGGGGCGGTAGACCGCGATCAATGCCGTCGACATTCCCGTGAACCATGCCTCGCCCGTGGCGAGTAAAAGCACGCTGAGCGCGTAGCCTGCGGGCACGACAGTCGGCGAGCCGTCGGCAAGCGCGACATGAACGCCGAGCGCCGCCGCCGCCGTGAGCGAAACGGCAATAGCCGGCGACACAAAGCCCTGGCCGAAGATGAACATAAAGAGATTGCGCGGCAGCCACGCAACGCTGGCCCGTTGAAGCAGTGTCGAGATGCCGACCGGCACCGCGCCGAACACGAGGAAAGTCAGCGCGATGCCTTGCCACGGTGCGTCGAAGATGAGGCCCGCGAGACCCGTGACCACTGCCATGGCAATGAGCGCGAGTGCCCAGTCGAACAGCGTCACGACGAGCGTTGCGCCGAGCAGATGCATGACGGTTCCGTCGTCGAGCCAGGCGTTGCTTGCCCACAGCACCGATACGGCCACGATGATGGCCAGCCAGACATGCTGCAATGTGCCGTCCTGAAGACGTTTGAAAGGATTTTTCCACAGCGCGAGCGCGACCACTATCGCAGTGACGATCCAGCCACCGACAGCGATCCAGAACGGAAGCGGTGTGTAGAGGAAACCCATGAGTCTCATATTACTCGTTGGACGACAAAAGGTGTGAGCGGATTCCGTGCCAGCCGGTACACGCACTGGCAGAAACCGCGCGTCACGCTGCCGGCGCGCGCGTCGTCACATCACGAGGAACGTTCCGTAACGGGCTCAGACGGAAGCTTCGCAGCAGGCGCCTCGTCGTAGGCCGTGCCGGGCTCGGCTGCCATCGGCAGGGGCGCTGCCGTGTCGTTAGCCGACAACGGGTATTCGAAGCGCCGCTGAGAGGCGCGCCGCAGCGGCACCAGACCGGCTTGACCCATGACCGGCCGCATCAGGTTGTCCCCTTTGTTGCGCAGTACTTGCAATTGGTTCGTCAGCCATCCGTTGTAAAGCGCGACCGCGGCGGCACGATTCGGTGCGCCGAGCTGCTGGAATATGCTTGTCAGGTGGATCTTGACCGTACCTTCACTGATGCCGAGCGTGCGCGCAATCATCTTGTTGGTGCTGCCCATATGGACGCAGCGCATGATCTGCTCCTGGCGGGGCGAGAGTCCATTGGACAACCGCGCGCGGCGCGGCGGCGGGTTCTTTTCGTCGAACGGCCGGATGGCGGTGTCCGCGGGCAGCGGCGGATTGAGCGGCAAAGCGCCCGGGGGCACATAGTGTCCGCCCAGCAACACCATTTCAAAGGCGCGCACGATCAGGCAAGGATCGGTCTCGCGCGCGACGACACCGCGCACGCCCTCGTCCATGAGCTCGCCCACTACCTTCGGCGAAATCTTGTCGGTCAGCACTGCGATGCGCAGATCCGGGTAGTGGCTGAGCAGATGCCGGACGTCCTTGACAGACATCCAGTCCTGCCAGTCGATCACGAGCAGATCGGGCCATTGACGCTTGAGCGTGCGCTCGACCTGGCGCCAGTCTTGCCCTTCGTTAAAGCGTGCCAGCCGGTTGATTTGCCGCAACAACGCTTTGAGGCCGTCGCGTCGTTCCGCGTCTGAGTTGAGTATCGAGAATCGCATGCATGTCTCCAGATGAATCGGGCGAATTGGCGCGATGCATTCGCGAGGCGTGTGGCCGGGCGTTGCGATGCGTCGCCGTGACTATGATGACAAATTCCCTTCGATTTGACGGCTGTCCGAAAGGCATAGGAGGCATCAGGCATAAAAAAGCCCCGCGCGCGGCGGGGCTTCCTGCGGAGCTGCGATGCGCCGGCGGCGCGCCTGTTTAATGGAAGTGCGGCTGGGCGGGCTCGGCATCTTCCGGCATTTCGGCGTGGACGATTTCGCCGAGCGGGTCGGCGTACAACGGCACGCCGCAGTCATCGCAATATTCGGGCTCGAAGCGGCCGGCGTGGCGCCGCACGTCGGTCACGCCGGTTTCCTTGAGCAGCGCGACGATTTCCTCGAGCGGAGCATCTGGGGCGGCGGTTTCCTGCGGCTCTTCGTCGATGCCGGCTTCCCCGTTTTCGCGGCCGTATAGCGGCCACACGACGCCGTAGATGACGTCATTGCTGCCGCGGCGCGTGAAGCCGACGCGGTATTCGTCGATGCGACGCTCGCCGAAGCCGGCGACCACCGCGCGCAGGTCCTGCGGCGCTGCGCCAATTGTGTCGAAAAGATAACGCACGGCGGTCCGCACGGTGTGGGGCCGCACGCGTTCGTCAGCATCACGGCACGCGGAATAGTAGGCGTCGGGCAGCAGACACTCGAACTCGCAGCCCGGCAGCACGAGCGACAGATTGGCGCCGCCTTGCGTTGCCCACTGCTCGAGACATTGGCCGCGCTCGATGCGGTTGCCGTGTTCTTCTTCCTGCCAGCGAAAGGTCGGCTCGCCGACCGGCGCGGCCACTACCGCTAGCAGGAAGCGCGGGTCGGCGAGAATCGGCGAGGTTTCCGGCAGTTCGCCGAAGTTCAGCTTGAGACTGCCGCCGGCCATGGCGGCCTGCGCGAGCTGCTGCGCAATGCGCCAGGTTTCGACGTGATGGCGCGGCAACTGGTCGATGCTGTACAAAAACGGCGCCATGGCGACGCGCGTATTGGCCGCGAGCACATGAGCCTGCAGATGCGCGCGCAAGGCGTCGGCGGCGTCGGCTTTGAGCGGGCCGGACGGGATCATGTAGCGGGTCCACGCGAGGACCGGCGCGGCAATCAGCAATGCCTCATACGACGCACCCTCGTGCTCGATGACGAACGATTCGCTGTGCGTTTCGGCCATGTCGGCGAGCGCGCCGTAAGCGTCGGGATGATTCTGCTGCAGATGGTCGAGTGCGGCGTCGAGCGTGGTCTGATTGCCGTTGCGCACGATCCTGGCTAGCAGCGCGTCGAGTTTCGCTTCCCAGAAGCGGTCCTCGGTACGGCTGCCCGACGCGAAAAGCGCGAGCGAAAGACCGACAAGCTTGTCGGCATCGGGGGGGAGACGTTTGGCGATTCGCGAGCGCATAAATCCGGAAGTTTGGGTGTGCACAGAACCTTATATTCTAGTCGTTTCCGGGACGCCATATTGTTTGGCGCGTAGTGCCGGATCGATTAGGACGTTTCAAGACCAAAAATCAGACTGGTGGCGTAGGTCGGACAGACTTCGCGTCCCGACTTCGTCAAATAATATAAGACGGCAGGCGGGTGGAAGTCGCTTCTATATACTGAGCGCTTTTTGCGGGCGCCCGGGCGGCGTCCGGGCTTGCCGCCACGGTCTGGCGCAACAGGAGATTCATGGTGAAATCCGACCAATTGATTGAACGTCTGGCCGCGGTGTTCGCGCTGATTATCCTGGTGGGCGGCTCCTTGCTTGTCCTCGCTCCGTTCACCACGGCTTTGCTGTGGGGTGCGATCCTAAGCTACAGCTCCTGGGGGTTTTACCGGAGGCTGACCGCGGCAGTCGGCGGCAGGCGTAAATGGGCCGCCACGTTGATCGTGCTGATCATTCTGATCGTGGTGCTCGGGCCGTTCGTCTATGCGGGTTTTGCGTTCGGCGCGCACGTCCACGACATCGTGGCGCTGGTTCAAAGGCTGTTCGAAGCCGGACTGCCGGATCTGCCGCCTTGGGTGGCGCGAATTCCCGTGGTCGGTTCGAGCATCGAAAGTTTCTGGGAGACGCTGACAAGCAGCAATTCCGAGTTGATCGCGCAGTTGCGCACTCTGGCCGCGCCGGCCGGCAAGTGGATTCTTTCTGCGGCGATTGCCGTCACGCACGGTCTTGGCCTGCTCGCGTTAAGTATCGTGCTGGCCTTTTTCTTTTACACCGGAGGCGAGGGCGCGGGCGCGTGGCTGAACGCGGGCATGCGGCGCATTGCCGGTGAGCGCGCCGATTATCTGCTGGCGCTGGCAGGCAGCACCGTCAAGGGTGTGGTCTACGGAATCCTGGGCACTGCGCTTGTTCAGGGCATTCTGGCGGGGTTCGGCTGCTGGATCGCTGGCGTGCCGGCGCCTGCATTGCTGGGGCTCGCGACGTTTTTCCTCTCGGTGATACCAGGCGGCCCGGTAATAGTATGGTTGCCCGCGGCCATCTGGCTCTATCACGGCGGGGCGACCGGCTGGGCCATCTTCCTCGTCGTGTGGGGCGTACTGGTGGTCGGCATGTCGGACAATGTGATCAAGCCGATTCTCATCGGGAAAAATAGTGACATGCCGTTGATTCTCGTCATGCTGGGCATTCTCGGCGGCGCGTTCGCGTTTGGCTTCCTCGGGGTGTTCATCGGGCCGACGTTGCTGGCGGTTGCGTACACGGTGCTGCACGACTGGACCATCGGAGCGCCTGCGGCAGGCTCATTGACACCAGACGTTAAACCGCCTGTTGCCGGAGAAATAGGGCGTATCGAAAAGGCGCCTTGAATAAATGCGGATTGGGGCTTGCAACCCGTCGCGGGGCTCGCTAGAATCTCGCTCTTTCGTGCTCCGGACGCCGGGGCACGGGAAGCGGGAAAGCCAGCAGTGGCAAGGCTTCCGGCGGTGGCAGCAG
>NZ_CADIKB010000005.1 GCF_902859825.1 Paraburkholderia phenoliruptrix
GGCGGTTCTCCTTGGTTCCCTGTTCGGGAGGTTGGTCCTGGAAACCCGATTCTCTCGGATTCCACTGGCGAACCGCCGCCTTCAACCTTCAACTACGCCTGGGACATTGCCCGGGTCTCGCCCATCAGGAGCATTACTCGTGGGGCGATTACACGCAGCCTCAGGCGGGCGCAGCCGGTCTCGCTGGTGATCACAACGAGCCGCGCACGGAAGCGGAGTACCTGACGCTGGTGCAGATGCAGGCCTGGCGTTGCCAGGGGCTGAGGGCGTATGGTAAGGGCAATCTGCGTGGCCTTGTCACCGGTCAGACGTTCGTGCTGTCGCATTACCCGCAGGACGCGGCAAACCGTGAGCATGCAGTTGTCGGCTGCAAGCTGACGATCGAGGAGACCGGCGAAGCGTCGGGTTCCGGTCAACGCTATCGCTGCGAGGCGGATTTCACGTTGCAGCCGACCCATGAACCGTTCCGGCTGCTGCGCACGACTGCGAAGCCGCGCATCACCGGCGTCGAATATGCTGTTGTGACCTGCCCGGAGAATCAGGAAATCTGGACCGACGCTTACGGCCGGGTGAAGCTGCAGTTTCTCTGGGACCGCTTGGGGAAAAACGACGAGCGTTCGAGCTGCTGGGTGCGCGTCGCCGGTGCGTGGCATGGCGACCAGTTCGGCGGGATCTTCCTGCCACGTCAGGGGCATGAGGTCGAAGTCGCGTTTGTCAATGGCGATCCGGATCTGCCTATCATCGTGGGCAGCGCGGCCAATGCGTTCAACATGCCGCCGTTCGACCTGCCGAAGAACCAGGCGCTGGCCGGCTATCGCAGCCGGGAGATCGGTGGCCGGCGTGCGAATACGCTCGCTTTCGACGATACAAACGGGAAAATCCAGGCGCATCTGTCGAGTGACGAAGGTGCCTCGCAGCTGAATCTGGGTTACATCACGCGCATCGCGGGCAACGCAGGGCGGCAGGACGAGCGCGGCAAGGGCGTCGAATTGCGCACTGATGGGGATGGCGTATTCCGTGCGGCGACGGGCATGCTGCTTACGACTGAAGGCCGTCCCAACGCGCAGGGCCATGCCAAGGCCATGTCGGAAACGATCCGGCGGCTCGAAGACGCACAGAGCCTTCATGTTGCGATGAGCCGTGCTGCCCAGGAAGGTAAAGCCCAGGAGGCCGACGGACACCAGTCCGACCTGGCGAAAACGATCGAAGCGCAGAACGGACAGATTCGCGGCGTCGCGAATGAGGCAAATCCGTTCCCGGAATTTTCCGCGCCCCATTTGATTATCGCCGGTAAGGCTGGTGTTGAAGTCACTACACCCGCAACGGTTCACGTGGCAGCGCAACAGGTCGCAGTAACGAGCGAGGGGCATGTCGGAATCGCGAGCGGCCGTAGCCTCTTTGCGAGCGTGCGCGACACGATCAGCCTGTTTGCGCAGCGTGCGGCTATCAGGATCTCGGCCGCCATGGGCGACATCATTCTTCACGCGGTGACCAGTTCGATCAGGCTGGAGTCCGCCAAGACGATCCAGTTGCTGACAAAGGTCATCCAGATCACGGGCGTTGAAAAGCTGGAACTGCAGGGCGGCAAGACCCGAATGGTGCTCGACGACAGCGGTGCACAGATCTTCACGCCTGGCAAGTTCGTTGCGTTTGCATCGACGCACTCATTGCCAGGACCGGATGATTCGCCGGTCAACCTTGCGCCGAAGAGCATCTGCATCGAATGCCTGCTCAAGGCTGCCAGGGGCGGCTCTGCACTGGTGCTACGGTAATCAACCTCACACTTTCGGATTGACGGCATGGTCGATAACGCTTGTTTCTCGCGGTTGGGTATCTCACTGAAAGGACTGCTGTCTGTGTTCTGTCTGTCGCTGGCAGCATGCGCAGGCAGACATCCGAATGCAACGGTGCCGGTAGACGTGCCTCGCCCGGTGAAGGTAGGAGGCGGTATGGATGTTCTCGCGCTGAACTACACGCCGTGGTACATCCACACGTTCTCAATGGTCGGGCCGTCTGGAAGTGGTATCGGTGGTGGTGGGCCGAATGTGATGCCGATCCAGCAAAGTGGTAAGCCGTCCGGTGGCGGTAAGGCGGTTTGTTGCATGAGCTATCCCGTCGAATGGCAACCAGAGCTGAAGCTGACGGTGCGCTGGCTGGTGGACAAGAAGCAGGATGGGAACACGCCAGGCTACTGGTACAAGGCCGAGAACGTGCGGATCGCGCAGTACAACGGTGCCAATGCTAACGAGGCGTGGGGCATTTTCCTGCCGGGCGACCGGGTTCGAGTGATGATTACCGATGGCAATCGCGATGGCGGGAACAATCCGAACAACCGGCCTGCTGATAACGATCCGTATATCGCACAGGGCGTGCTCGACGAAGAATGGAACCGGCTTTATCCGCCGGCTCACGACTGAAAAGGGAGAAATGCCATGACGATTCAATGGCGTATTGCGATAACCAGCTTGCTGTCTGCGCTCTGTCTGTCGCAGGCTGCGTGCGCAGGTGGACAGTCGAATGCAACGGTGCCGGTTCAGGTCACCCGCCCGGTCAAACTCCTGTCGGGAGACACTAGGGCGTTGAACTACACCCCGTGGTACATCCATAAGTTTGCAATCACCGGACCAGCCGGAAGCGGCATCGGCGGCGGCGGCCCGAATGTGATGCCAGTCAAGCCGGATGGCAGGCCGTCTGGCGGCGGAGCGGGAGTCTGCTGCACCAGCCTGCCCGTGGAATGGCAACCGGACCTGAAGTTGACGGTGCGCTGGCTAGTGGACAAGAAGCAGGATGGGAAGACGCCGGGCTATTGGTACAAGGCAGAGAACGTGCGGATTGCACAGTACAGCAGCGGAAACACCGGTGACGCGTGGGGCATCTTCCTGCCGGGAGACCGGGTCCGCATCATGTTGACCGATGGCAATCACGATGGCGGTAACAACCCGAACAACCGCCCGGCGGATAACGATCCCTACATCGCGCAGGGCGTGCTCGACGAAGAATGGAACCGGCTGTACAGAAAGGGAGGAATGCAGTGACGATTCAATGGCCTGAGCGGACAACCAGGTGATCTGCGTCAATCCAACTCACCCTTTGCCATGCGCTCCAGGCAAACCCAAGGGAAGATCCCGCGCTCGTGTCCATCGTCGAACACCAGTTGCAGGCCATAGCCCGTGGGCCGCGCGTCCAGCAGCTTCACATCGGCTCGCGACAGCGACGAAAGCCCATCGAGCTTGAGCTTGCGGCACCCTGCGCACAGGCAGGCGGCGCGCAGCCCGGCAGACGGCAACTGCGCGGCTGAACCGTCGGGCCAGCGCATCGACAAGATCCCGCTCACTGCGTCGATTGCTACCGAGTCAGGAACGTTCATCGCGAACGCTCCGCAATTTGACGCAGCGCGATCCGCACGGCCTTGCGAACCTCGGGATCGCCGTCGGCTTCCGCCGCCTCCAGCGCGGCGAGCGTCCCCGCATCGTCGCTACTGCCGATTTCGCCGAGCGCGAGCGCGGCCTCCTTGCGCACGTTGCTGATCGTATGCGAGAGCAACGCGGCGACAGGCGTCGCGCTGGCCGCGTCGCCGATCTGTCCAAGCGCGCGCAGCGCACGTAAGCGCACCTGCCAGTAGGCGTCGTCGAGCGCGTGGACGAGCGCATCGCGCGATTCGGCCACACGCAGCTTGCCAAGCGTCGTCGCGGCCTCTTCGCGTACTTGCCACGCATCGTCATGCAATGCGCCGAGCAGCGCTTCGGTGGTCGCACGATGCGTGCGCGGCGCAAAGCCGAGCGACGCGGTTGCGGCCCGCCGGATCGACGCATCGGGGTCGTGCGTCGCCAGCAAAGCCAGCGGGGCAAGCGCGACCGCATTCTTCAGCCATCCCAACACGCCGACGGCTTCGCTGCGCACCGTGGGGTCGTCGTCAGAGAGCGCCTGCAACGCCGGTGCGAGCGCCTCGGCCATGCGCAGTTCGCGCAGCGCGCGCAACAGTGCCGCGCGCACGAACGAATCCGGCTGCTTGAGCCACTCCAGCAGTATCGCGCCGGAAGACGACTGCTTGAGTTCCGACAGGCTGTCGGCCGCACTCGCGCGCACCACATCGTGCGGATCGAGCAACGCGCCGCATAGCGCCTCCACGACGTCATCGCGTTCCCACGACGCAAGCAGCTGCGCGGCCTCGCTACGCACCTCAGGCGATGCATCGCACCGCAGCGCATTGACAATGGGCTCGATGACGCAGGCATCCTCGAGATCAGCCAGATCGATCAGGGCGATCCGGCGCACCACGGCGTCGTCGGACGCGAGGCGAGACAGAAGGCCGGCGGCTTCGGCTGGCACGGCATCGAGCGAGGCGCTTGGATCAATCGAATCGGACATGGGCGGGCGTGAATGGAGAGAGCAGGTTCCGCGCATCGCTCAACGCAGAAGATACGGAATGGACACTTTCACTGCGCCGGTCGGGCAATCCTGCTCGCAAGGCATGCAGTACCAGCACTCGTCGAACTGCATGTAGGCCTTGCCTTTCTTCATGTCGATGGCGAGCAGGTCGAGCGGGCACACGTCGACGCATACCGTGCAGCCTTTGTCGGCAATGCACCTGCTTTCGTCGATGGTAACCGCAACGGGTGTCGGCGAGGACATAGGCATGCTCCGTCAGGCTGTTGCGGCGGCGAGCGCGGGCTCGCCGATTCGCAGGTTGCGATAGGCATCGCGCTCTTTGTCGTCGAGCGCGACGATATACGGTTCGACCGCACGCTTTTCGCTGGTCATGCGGCCGTTGGCGTCCTTGCGCAAATGCGTGTGGCAGAACCACCGCGCGTCGTCGCGCGCCGGGTAATCCACGCGATGGTGATAGAGGCCCCAACGGCTCTCGGTGCGGAAAAGCGACGCACGTGCCGCCATTTCCGCGCAATCGCGTATCGCGCGAACCTCGGCGGCGCGCATCAGTTCGTGTGGATTCGCCGCCGCGATCGATTCGATATCCTCACTGATTTCGGCAAAGCGCTGTAGACCGATTTCCATTTTCCGTGTGACCTTCGGCGGTTGCAGATAGTCGTTCACCATGCGGCGCAGCTTGTATTCGACCTGCGCTGGCGCCAGCCCGTTGTCGCGTGCAAGCGGCGCATAAATGCGTGCGCGCTCGGCCTCGACCTGTTCGTCGTCGACGGCGGCATGCTCGCGGCCCGCCACATATTCCGCCGCATTGTGCCCGGCGAACCATCCGTACGTGAACGCACCGAGCATGTAGTTGTGCGGCACGGCCGCCATGTCGCCGGCGGCATAGAGGCCCGGCACGGTGGTCTCGGCGCGCGCGTTCACGTAGACGCCCGACGCGCTGTGCCCGCTGCAAAAGCCGATCTCGGAGATGTGCATCTCGATCATCTGGTTGCGGTAATCGGTGCCGCGTCCTTCGTGAAAGCGTCCGCGGCTAGGGCGCTCGTTCGTGTGCAGAATCTGCTCGATTGTCTGAATGGTTTCTTCCGCAAGATGGTCGAGCTTGAGGAACACGGGGCCGTTGCCGCTTTGCAGTTCCTGGTAGAACTCCCACATCATCTGGCCGCTCCAGTAATCGCATTCGATGAAGCGTTCGCCCTTGCCGTTCGCAGTAAAGCCGCCGAGCGGGCCGGTCACATACGCACATGCGGGACCGTTGTAGTCCTTGATGAGCGGATTGATCTGGAAGCATTCGAGGTTCGCGAGCGCGGCGCCCGCGTGATACGCCATTGCGTAGCCGTCTCCGGCATTCGTCGGGTTCTCGTAAGTGCCCATCAGATAGCCGGACGCCGGCAGGCCGAGCCTGCCGGCCGCGCCGCAACTCAGCACGACCGCCTTCGCGCGCACCACGTAGAAGTCGGCCGTGCGGCAGTCGAAGCCGAGCACGCCGCTCACGCGGCCCTGCGCATCGGTCAACAGGCGCGTGGCCACAATGCGGTTCGTGATCGCCACGCGCGCGCGTTTCAACTGCCTGTACAGCACTTTCTTGATGTCGTGGCCTTCGGGCATGGGCAGCACATACGAACCCATGTGATGCACTTTCTTGACTGCGTAGTCGCCGTTGCCGTCCTTCTCGAACTTCACGCCCCAGCGGTCCAGCTCCTCGATCGTCGTAAAGCTATGGCGCGCGTATGCATACACGGCTGCCTGATCCACGATGCCGTCGTTCGCGATCGTGATCTCGCGTGTATATTGCTCGGGCGTTGCGTGGCCCGGAATCACCGCATTGTTCAGGCCGTCCATGCCCATCGAGATTGCGCCGCTGCGCTTCACGTTGGCCTTCTCGAGCAGCAATACCTTCAGAGAGGGATCGCGTTCCTTCGCCTTGACGGCGGCCATCGGTCCCGCGGTGCCACCGCCGACCACGACGACGTCGTAGTCGAGTACATGAGTATTCATCGTGCCTCCGTTGCGTTTCGGGTGCCTTTTTGCAGGTCTTTTTCGCGATCCACACGCAGCCGGTATTGAAAAGCGTCGCCGCGAAAGTACAGATACTCGAAATCGACCGGCCGCCCCGACGCATCGTGCGTGAGACGCTCGATGCGCAACACGGGGCTGCCTTCCTCGACGCGCAGGGCTTCGACGATGTCGTCGTCGGCGAGAATCGCGTCAATGGAAACATCGGCGTGACCCAGCGGCACGCCACAGTCGTTTTCGAGAATCAGGAAGATGTCGCGCGTCGCGAGGTCGGCGTGGGCGAGGCGCTTGCCGAGCGCTTCAGGCAGCCAGGTCAGTTCGAGCGATACCGGCTCGCGATTGAGGAGCCGCACGCGATGAATCTCGGTCACGGGCGCGCCCTCCGCAATGTTCAGGCGCGCGGCAACGTGACGTGTCGCTTCGACCGTTCGGAAACTGCGCAACTGGTTGACGATTTCATAGCCCATCGACGCCATGGCTTCCGCGAAGCCCTGCAACGACGTCACATTCTGAAAAGCCTTGGGCTTCGAGACGAACGTGCCCTTGCCATGCAGCTTGAAGAGCAGTCCCTCCTTCTGCAGATCGCCGAGCGCCTGGCGCACGGTGATGCGGCTCACGTCGAACAAGCCGCAGAGTTCGTGCTCGGACGGCATCCGCGAAAGGGGCGCATACGTGCCGTCGAGAATGCGTTCGCGCAGTGTGTCCTTGATCTGGGCGTACAGCGGGAGAGAGGTGACCGAGGCGCCTGAAATTGCCGCGGCCGCCGGTACTGGAGTCGTTTTCGACATCGCTCAAACTTGTTATGACAAGATGATGAGGAGTCTAGTAAGACGTGGTCCCGGTTCAAACCAAGTTTTTCTGCTTTGTATTTCTCGTGGCGGAGTTAGATGAGTAGGGGGAATGTATGGAAGATGCGCTGCAACGGCGTGCGGCGCATCTAGCCGGATGCACAGCGCAGAGCTAAAACGCGTGCCGCAAGCCCACCATGCCGACGAATTGCGAAGGTCCCGACGAAGGCGTCGCGTTCTGCGAGTCGCCGACTACCGCCACGGCGTCGATGATGCTCGTCGCGCTGCTGCCCGCGGCGGCGAGCGTCTTGCCCCGCGCGAGTTGATAGGCTTCCAGAGCATAAAGGGTGGTGCGCGTGGAGAGGCTGTACGTCTGTTCCAGCGAAATCTGGTGATAGCGCGCGGGATCGCTGACACCGTTGGCCTTGCTCGCGCGCGTGTAGCTATAGCCGGCGCCGACGATCACAGCGGGCGTGATCCGGTAAGTCGAAATCACGCCATAGGTATTGAATACGCCTTCGCTGGCGAAGAGCGAACCGTGGCCCGGCGCATATTGCACGTTCGAATAGTTGAGGCCGACCATCAGATCCTGTGCGGTGTAGCGCGCCGCCGCCGCGAACAGTTGTGCGCTGCGCGCGCTCGCGTAGCCGCTATTCACCGGCGAGTTGATCGCGTAGGTGCCGAGCGCGGCGCTTGTCGCAATGTCTTTCAGCTTGACGTAGCCTGCCGCGACGGCAAACGGTTTGTAGTCGTAGCGGAACGCCGCGCTGAAATGACTGCCGTTCGCGACGCCGCCCGGCACGCCGCCCAGTCCATACTGCGCGCTGAATTGCAGGCCTGCGAGTGTAGGCGATAGATAGGTTACCGAATTATTCAGGCGCAGGGTCGTGTCCAGCGCGTCGATGTCGCCGGGATGTGCGCCGGTTGCGCCCGTCAGCACGCCGGTCGGCCCGAGCGCGCCGACCATCTGGAAGTAGGGCGTGTACTGGCGGCCTAGCGTCACCGTGCCGTAGCGGTCATTGCTGAGCCCGACGTACGCTTGCCGGTTGAAGATGAAGCCCGAGCTGCTCTGCGCGCCCGTCAACGAATTGAAGCCGCTTTCAAGGCGGAAAATCGCTTTTGTGCCGTCGCCGAGATCTTCCGCGCCGAGCAGGCCGAATTTGCTTGCCTGGAGGTTACCCTGGCTCATATAGAAGTTCGCATGGCCGCGCTGATTGCTGACGTACGTGAACGCGTTGTCCACGACGCCATAAAGCGTGACGCTGCTTTGCGCCGACGCGCCTGTGCAGAACAGTGCGCCCGCGAGCGGCAGGCAGGACATGACGACCGCGCGGCTTCGCGCGCGTTTCGATGTGAACATGATGGGGAGTCTCCGATCCAGTCTTTCGGTGTTGTCAGTACTACGGAATGACGCGCGTGTCAGGGCGCGATGGAAATGGTCAGGCATCGCCAGCCATCGGCGGATTCGTCGTTCAGCAGCACGCCGCGCTCGCACGTGACCGGTCTCGTCTCGTGCATCGGCACGAATACGCGCAACTCGTCCTGTGTGTGCGGCATCGAACCTGCGCGCTCCACAGCGATCCGCAAGGCATTGACGTCGCTCGCAATCGTCACGTTCCAGCGGCCTTGGGCGCCCGAGCGCCAGGCTTCGCTTTCGCCGTCGTCCTCGATCGAACCGCCGCGCGCCGTGCCTGCGCCCGCGTGCGGTACGGCGATGAACGCGCGTTCGTCGGCCGGCCGGCCGAAGTGCTGTTGCGCGACGTTCAACGCAATCACGCTACCCTCGCGCAACAGCATGACAGGCCGCTCGAACGGCGCGGGCAGGCTCACGGTCTGGCCGCCGTTAAACGATTCGCCGCTCCAGTACGACACCCAGCGTGTTCCCGCAGGTAGATACACCTCGCGCGCCGTTTGGCCCGCGTCGACCACAGGCGCGACGAGCATCGAGGAACCAAGCATCATGTCGTCTCCGTCCACAAGGCAGCGCGGGTCGTGCGGAAACTCCGCAAACATGGGACGCAAAACCGGTTCGTATGCGCTGTGCGATTGCCACAGCAGTTCATACAGGTACGGAATCAAGCGGTAGCGCAGTTTGATGAGTGCAGCAATCTGCTGCGTGACTTCCGGATACATCCACGGTTCGTTGACGGTACCGTCGTCGTTCCACGAGTGGATGCTAAAGCGCGGCAGGAAGATGCCGAAGGCGACCCAGCGCGCGAACAGTTCCGGACCCGGGGCCGGGCCCGAAAATCCGCCGATGTCGTGGCCGCTGTTCGACACGCCGGACATCGCGAGGCCAAGACCCATCTTCAGATTGAAACGCAGCGTTTCCCACGACGTGTAGTTGTCGCCCGACCAGGTCTGCACATAGCGATGCATGCCGACGCCGCCGGAACGCGAGACGAGAAACGGCCGGCGGCGCGGGGCAAATTCGCGCTGCGCGTCGCGGGAGGCGCGCATCATCAGCTGCGTTTGCAACACCTTTGCCTCATGTGCGGGAAAGGCGCTGCCAAAGCCGTGCGCGATGGCGTCGCGTGTCCAGATTTCGAACTCGTTGTTGTCGTTCCAGGTCGCGGCAATGCCGTGTTTCAAGAGACTTTCCTTGACGCGCGACTTCCACCAGTCGATCGTGTCGGGATTCGTGAAGTCGAGATACGCGCCGACTTCGTCCCAGAACTGCACCCACGCGGGTTCGCCGTTGCGCGCTTCGATCAGCAAGCCGGCGCTCGCGGCTTCCTCGAATGCGGGGTGATCCTGCAGCAGGCACGGCTTGATATTCGCGCACAGGCGCACGCCATGTTCGAGGTAGCCGTTGACGAAACCGTCGATGTCGGGGAACTTCTCCTGGTTCCAGTTGAAGACATAGCGCTTGGCGCCGATCGACGTATAGCCCGAGGACAGGTGAAACGAATCGCACAGCACATCGTGCTCGCTGCATCGTTCGATGAATTCGCCCATGCGTTGCTGTGCGTCTGGCGCGTCCGTGTAGCTCATCGTCGAGCCGGAATAGCCGAGTCCCCACCTGGGCATCCATGCGGGGCGCCCGGTGAGCCACGTGAAGCGGCGCACGGCATGCAAGGGCGTGTCGGCGGAGGCGATGAAGTAGTAGTCGAGGTCGCCATGCGCGGCGACGAAATGGCGATAGTGACCGTGATAGTTATCGAGCTCGCGGCCCATGTCGAAACGGCAATCCGCGAGCGTGTCGTAAAAAAGCCCGAAGCCCGTGCGTGTTTGCGGCTGCCAGGTGACGTAAAACGGTATGTGCTTGTAGAGCGGGTCGGTGGTCCGCGCGTTGTAACCCATCGCGTCAATGTTGCGCATCTCGTACGACTGCTCCGCGCGATCAAGCGACCCCGCGCGCTCGCCGAGCCCGACATATATCTCGTCCTTGCGCCGCTCGATGTAGTGATAGACGCGCTCGTCCCACCAGCCGAAGTTGTACGACTGCGTCTTGCGGTCGTTCATCACGCGGTGCCAGACCGCGTCGCGCAGAATGTCCCAGGCGCAGAAGCCGCCGTCGAGCGTAACGGCAAGGCGGATACATGCAGTCTGCACGACGAGTTGCGTGCCGTCGTTCGACACCTCGAACGCCGGCGGCGCGAAACCGCTCGTATCGCGGCGCTCGCGGCCTTCGAGCGGAACGTCCTCCGCGCCGGGGGCGATGGCCCAGGTGCGTGGGCGATGCAGTTCTCCGTCGGGCAGCACCAGCACGCGGACGATGTCTTCTGCGAGAACGAAGAGTTCGATCCGGCACTGCTCGGGCGAGGTGAGAACCAGGTGATTGCCTTCGTGCGACGCGAGCGCGAAGCGCGGCGGGTGCTTCAGATTCGTGATTGAACGCATGATGGGTAGTCTTTGAAATCATGCAGCCGCGTTAGAGGCCGCATCGGCCTCGTGCGGACGTGCGTCGCGCGAAACGCCGCGCATGAGGAGGATCAACAGCGTCGCGCCGATGATGTCGAAAGCGCCCAGCGCGCCGAAGAGCGGCGTGTAGCCGATTTTGTCCGCGAGCGCGCCGACCATCAGCGAAAAGCCGAGACCGCCGATCCACGCGGACATGCCCGCAAAGCCGGCAACGGTGCCGACTTCGCCCGGGTCGAAGACGTCGGCGGCGAGCGTATTGACGAGTGCCGAGATCATCTGATGCGCGAAGCCGCCCACGCAGAAGAGTGCAATTGCTTCGTATGGCGAAGCAACGAGGCCGATGCATGCTGGCCCGAGCATCATCAATGCGCCGAGTACGACGCCCGCGATGCGCGACCAGATAAGCGGCACGCGCAGACGCTTCATCAGGAAGGGGGACAGGTAGCCGCCGAACAGGCCGCCCAGGTCGGCTGCAAGAAACGGCAGCCATGCGAACAGCGCGATCTGCTTCAGATCCATATGGCGCTGCGTGGCGAGATAGAGCGGAATCCAGAAGCTGAACGTCTGCCATGCGGGCTCCGCAAAAAAGCGGGCTTGCGCGATGGCCCAGAAGCGGCGCGTGCGCAGCACTTCGCGGATGCGGCTGCGGCGCGGCGCCGGCGGGGTCTGACCGCCGATGATCGTTTTGCGCTCGGCCTCGCTGATCCGCGCATGCTCGGACGGGGAACGGTACAGCGCGTACCACGCCGCAGCCCAGACAAAGCCGAGAGCGCCTGTAACGGCGAAGGCGCTTTGCCATCCATAGCGAAGCGACAGAAACACGACGAGCGGCGGCGCGAGCAGCGATCCGAGCGACGTGCCCGCGTTGAAGTAGCCCACCGCGACGGATTTCTCGCGGTTCGGAAACCACTCGGCGACGACCTTCATGCCGGCCGGAATGGCGACAGCCTCGGTCAGGCCCATCAGGCCACGCAGCGCGGCAAGCGAGAACCAGCCGCTTGCAAAGCCGTGCAATACGCCTGTCAGCGACCACAGGCAGGCAAAGAGAGCGAAGCCGAGGCGCAGACCGATCAGATCGATGATGAGACCGCAGACCGGTTGCATGACGGTGTAACCGACCTGGAAGGCGCCGACCACGTACGAGTACTGCTGGGTGCTCATGTGCATGAGCTTCATCAGTTCCGGAGCCATCACGCCGAGCGCGTTGCGCGACAGGTAATTAACGATGGTCCCGAGACATACGAGGCCGATGATCCACCAGCGCAAACCAATGATTGTCTTCACAGTGTGTCTCCGTGCTCGCGTATCCGACCGCAGGGTCTGGTGCAGTCATGCGCGAATTCGAACATTTGTCGATGTTTCGTGTCAGTCATCGTATCACTGAAAGATGAGTTTGATACTAGGGAAACCATGTAAATTGATCGGAAATGCTTGGGATAACGCTGTTTTCCTGTCCATGCGGGGTGCCGGGGATGCGTGAGATCGGACGACTGTTTTGTGCAAAGACTTCAATAAAATGTTCTTTCGAACATGTCGTTTTCATTAATGAGCAATCCGGCTGACTACTCGTCGCATGTCCGGCTACGTCGCAAAGCGTCAGCTTCAGATTCGAATAATAATTCGGTGTACTGTGTAATAGTTTGAGCAGTCGAGGAATCCCCCGCTTTGGGTGCGGGCTTCAGGCGCAGCGATGTAACCAGAAGTTACCTGCCGCTTCGCGTGCGATCTTATGCATCAGTTATTACAAAGTTGAAATACGCCGCGTGCGGCCTTGCGCTATATTTCGGCCAACAACACATTGTTCCAGGGGTGATCGATGAAGTCCGCTCGTTTTGTTCCGCTTCTGCTCGGGGTTCTGACGTTGGCCGCGTCGGGTGCAGCCATGGCCGGCGGGGTCAACATCGGGGTCAATATCGGCATTCCCGCGCCTGTCTACGTGGCGCCGGCTCCGGTCTATGCACCGCCGCCGCCGCCTCCGCCGCCTGTCGTGTATCAGCCCGCACCCGTGTATTACGGCGCACCGGCTATCGTGATCGGCTGGCATGGCGACCGCTACTGGGACGGCCACCGCTATTGGGCGCGCGACGACTGGTATCGTCATCATCCGCCGGGGCGCTATGACTACCGGCGCGATCACTACGATCACGGTCGCGGCTGGCACTGAGCCGCAGCGGCAACCGCAGCGATCCTGAACCGCCCGAATGGGCGGTTTTTTCATGCCTTCGCGCCTTGCCGGGGCGGGCGGCGGACTTACGGTTTGCGCGGGTTTATTGGGTAGAATTCCCTCACCACGCAATTGCCCAATGACCACCAAGGCGCTTATGACAACTGGCTCGCGACGGGTTCCATCGCCTCTTGCACTTCAATGCGTAGTTTCCAGACCCCCGCGTGTCGGTCCCGCGCTCATGTGGCGTTCATCGCGCAATGCCTGCGTCGCGCTGCTGTGCGCCGCGCTGGCCACGGCCGGTTTCTTCGCGGCGCCGCAAGCGCAGGCGGCGTATGCCATTGCCCAGTACGGCGAGCCGAAATATCCGGCGGACTTCAAGCATTTCGACTACGTGAACCCAGATGCGCCGAAGGGCGGCACACTGGTGCTGGCCAATCCGAGCCGCCTGACGAGCTTCGATAAATTCAACCCGTTCACTTTGCGCGGCAACACCGCGCCCGGCGTCGACCTGCTGTTCGAGAGCCTCACGACCGGCAGCAGCGACGAAGTGGCCTCCGCGTATGGACTGCTCGCCGACGACATCAGGATCGCGCCGGACGGCCTCTCGACTACCTTTCATATCAACCCGCACGCGCGTTTTTCGAACGGCGATCCCGTTACCGCGGAGGATGTGAAGTATTCGCTCGACACCCTGAAGAGCCCGCAGGCCGCGCCGCAATTCATGTCGATTTTCGGCCAGATCGTGCGCGCGGTCGTCGTGGATACGCACACCGTACGGTTCGAATTTCAGCAGCGCAATCGTGAGTTGCCATTGCTCGCGGGCGGCATGCCGGTGTTTTCGCACAAGTGGGGAATGAAACCCGACGGCAGCCATATCCCGTTCGATCAACTGGCGTTTGAAAAGCCGATTGGCAGCGGTCCTTATCTGATCGAGCGGTACGACAACGGCCGCACCATCACGTACCGGCGCAACCCGGATTATTGGGGCGCGGCGCTGCCGGTGCGCGTCGGCATGTACAACTTCGAGCGCATCGTCTACAAGCTGTATTCGGATGGCGTCGCGCGGCTCGAGGCCTTCAAGGCGGGCGAATACGACGCGCTCGTCGAATATGTGGCGCGTAACTGGGTGCGGCGCGACGTCGGCAAGAAGTTCGACAGCGGCGAGCTCATCAAGAAGGTGTTCCCGCAGCACAACGGCACGGGTATGCAGGGCTTCATGCTGAACACGCGGCGGCCCCTGTTTCAGGACGTGCGCGTGCGCAAGGCGCTCGATCTCGCGCTCGATTTCCAGTGGCTCAACCGGCAGTTGTTCTTCAATCAGTACACGCGCATCGACAGTTTCTTTGCCAACACGGATCTGCAGGCGAAGGGGCTGCCGTCGCCGGGCGAACTCGCGCTGCTCGAGCCGTGGCGCGCGAAGCTCGATCCCGCGGTTTTCGGGCCGCCGCCGAAGCAGCCCGACACCGACCCGCCGGGCTCGCTGCGCGCGAACCTGCTGCAGGCGCGCGCGTTGTTGCACGAGGCCGGCTGGCGCTATCGCGACGGCGCCTTGCGCAATGCAAAAGGGGAGCCGTTCGAGTTCGAGATACTCGACGACTCGGGATCGGCCGCGCAAATGGAGCCGATCGTCGCTACTTTCATTCGAAACCTGCAGAAGCTCGGAATACGAGCCACGTTTCGCGTAGCCGATTTCGCGGTCTATCAGAAGCGGCTCGACGCATTCGACTTCGACACCACGACGATCCGCATGCCGGACGTGCAGGTGCCCGGTTCCGAGCAGATCGAGCGCTTCGGCAGCAAGGCAGCCGATACGAACGGCTCGGACAATGTGATCGGACTGAAGTCGCCGGCTGTCGATTCGATTCTGCGCGCACTCGTGCAGGCGCAGACGCGCGAGCAGCTGCTCGACGCGACGCATGCGCTCGATCGCGTGCTGATGCATGGCTACTACGTCGTGCCGCACTGGTACAGCGCAACGCATCGCGTGGCGTTCAAGCGCGGGCTTGCATGGCCGGCGAGGCTGCCGCTGTACTATGGCGCCGAAGGCTGGATCACGTCCACGTGGTGGTTCGCGAAGCCGCCGCAAGGCGCGCAGGCCGCTGCGCAATGACCCGCTGTATCACGCTCGCGCGCTATAGTCGTTCAATCACCGCCCTCGCAATGGAAAGCACGTCATGTGGAGCTACATTCTCAAACGTCTGCTGCTGATGATCCCGACGTTGCTCGGCGTGCTGACGCTGACCTTCGTGGTGATCCAGTTCGTGCCGGGCGGCCCCGTCGAACAGATGCAGCATGAGCTGCGCAAGGGCGCCGAGGGCGCAGTGCCGTTCGGCCTGCGCGCACACAATGGCGTCGACGCGCAGCAGATCGCGCAATTGAAGGCGCTGTACGGTTTCGACAAGCCGCCGCTCGAGCGCTACATGTTGATGCTCAAGCGCTTCTCCACCTTCGATCTGGGTCAGAGCTATTTCCGGCATCAGAGCGTGTGGTCGCTGATCGTTTCGAAGCTGCCGGTGTCGATCAGTATCGGCTTATGGACGTTTTTTCTCACGTACCTGATCTCGGTGCCGCTCGGCATTGCCAAAGCGGTGCACAACGGCTCGCGCTTCGACATCGCGACGAGCCTTGTCGTGCTGATCGGTTATGCGATTCCGGGCTTCGTGCTCGGCGTGCTGCTGCTGGTGTTATTCGGCGGCGGCACGTTTTTGCAGCTCTTTCCGCTGCGCAATCTCACATCGGATAACTGGTCGCAACTGAGCCTGGTGGGCAAGGTGCTCGACTATCTGTGGCATATCGCGTTGCCGGTTACGGCTTCGGTGGTCGGCAGTTTCGCGGTGGTGACGATGCTCACCAAGAACGCCTTTCTCGACGAGATTCGCAAGCAGTACGTATTGACCGCACGCGCAAAAGGTCTTTCCGAGAAACGCGTGTTGTGGAAGCACGTGTTTCGCAATGCGATGTTGCCGTTGATCGTCGGCTTTCCGGCCGCGTTTATCGGCGCTTTTTTCACAGGCAGTCTGCTGATCGAAACGCTTTTTTCGCTCGACGGTCTCGGCTTGCTGTCGTATGAGTCCGTCGTGCGGCGCGACTATCCGGTCGTGCTCGGCACGCTGTATCTCTTCACGCTGATCGGCCTTGCGACCAAGCTCGTTTCCGATCTTTGCTATGTGTGGGTCGATCCCCGCATTCAATTCGAACAACTGGAACGCTGATGAATCGAGCCCGCCTTTCAGCCGATGCAGCGGCCCGCACGGAGCCCGCGCGCGCGTTCGTCTCGCCTTCGCCCGCGCGCCGCGTATGGCAGCGGTTTCGCCAGCAACGGCTTGGCTACTGGAGCCTCTTCGTGTTTGTCGCGGCCTTCGTGGCGAGCCTCGCCGGTCCGCTGTGGTCCAACGACAAGCCGCTCGTGGTGCGCTATGACGGCCACTTGTATTTCCCGCTCTTTCACACTTACGCGGAAACCACGTTCGGCGGCGACTTCCCGACGCCCGCGGATTATCTCGACCCGTATATCAAACAGCGTTTCGATGCGCCGGGCAATTTCGCCGTGTACCCGCCGAACCATTACTACTACGACACGCTCAACTATTTTTCGAAAGCACCTAACCCCGCGCCGCCGTCGCGCGAAAACTGGCTCGGCACCGACGATCGCGGCCGCGATCTGTTTGCGCGCCTGCTATACGGCTTTCGCGTGTCGGTGGAATTCGGTCTCGTGCTGACGTTCATCGGCACGATACTCGGCATCGCGGCCGGCGCTGTCCAGGGTTATTTCGGAGGACGTACCGATATCATCGGGCAGCGCCTGATCGAAATCTGGAGCGCGATGCCCGAGCTTTATCTGCTGATCATTTTCTCGTCCATCTTCGAGCCGGGTTTCGTTCTGCTGATCGTGCTGCTTTCGCTGTTCGGCTGGATCGGCTTGTCGGACTATGTGCGCGCGGAGTTTCTGCGCAATCGCCAGCAGGATTACGTGCGCGCGGCGAAGGCCATGGGGCTGTCGAACTGGCAGATCATGTGGCGGCACGTGCTGCCCAACAGTCTCACGCCGGTCATCACGTTCCTGCCGTTTCGCATGAGCGGCGCGATTCTCGCGCTGACGAGTCTCGACTTTCTCGGCCTCGGCGTGCCTTCGCCGACACCGAGCCTCGGCGAACTGCTCGCACAGGGCAAGGCGAATCTGGACGCGTGGTGGATCTCGCTGTCGACCTTCGGTGTGCTGGTCGCGATGCTGTTGCTGCTGACTTTCATGGGCGACGCGCTGCGCAACGCGCTCGACACCCGTATCTCCGATGCGATGCGCGCCGGAGGTAATCAGTGAGCATGCAACGGCAAACCCATGCACCGCAGCACGACAGCGGCAACGGCGGGAGCGCTGTGCCGCTGCTGGAGCTGGATCACCTTCATGTGAGCTTCGGCGAAACGGTGGCCGTGAACGACGTCACGTTGACGATCCGGCGCGGCGAGCGCGTCGCGCTCGTCGGCGAATCGGGGTCGGGCAAGAGCGTGACGGCGCTGTCGGTCTTGCGTCTGTTGAGCGACGCCCAGGTGAGCGGCTCGATCCGTTTCGACGGCGAGGACCTGCTTGCCAAAAGCGAGCGTGAGATGCGCGGGCTGCGCGGCTCTGACATCGCGATGATCTTTCAGGAGCCGATGACGGCGCTCAATCCGCTCTACACGGTGGGCGATCAGATCGCGGAGACGATTGTGGTGCACGACGGCGTTTCGGCAGCGGAGGCCCGCAAGCGCGCGGTCGCATTGCTCGGACGCACGGGCATTCCCGAGCCGGGCAAGCGCGTGAACAGCTATCCGCACGAACTCTCGGGCGGTCAGCGGCAGCGCGCAATGATCGCCATGGCGCTCGCGTGCCGTCCGCGTCTATTGCTCGCCGACGAACCGACCACCGCGCTCGACGTGACGATTCGCGCGCAGATCGTCGATCTGCTGCTGGAACTGCAGCATGACGAAGCCGAAAAGCGCGGCATGGCCGTGCTGCTGATCACGCATGACCTGAACCTCGTGCGCAACTTCGCCGAGCGTATCGCGGTGATGGAAAAGGGCGTGCTCGTCGAGAGCGGGCCGGTCGAGCAGGTGTTCGGCTCGCCGCAGCATCCCTACACGCAGCGGCTGCTCGCGAGCCGGCCGCAGCGGACCGTGGTGCCGGTGCTGCCCATTGCGCCGGTGCTGCTGGAAGCCCGCGACGTGTCCGTCGATTTCAAAACGAAGCTGCCGGGGTTTGCCGGCTGGTTCCGCTCGGGGCGCTTTCGCGCCGTCGCCGATGCGAGCGTTTCGCTGCGGCAGGGCGAGACGCTCGGGATCGTCGGCGAATCCGGTTCGGGCAAGTCGACGCTCGCCATGGCCCTGCTCGGCCTGCAGCGCACGGCGCACGGCGAGATCGAATTCCAGGGCAGGGCGCTGGGCAGCTACCGCGGCACGGAACAGACCGCGTTGCGCTCGAACATGCAGGTGGTGTTTCAGGACCCTTTCAGCTCGCTTTCGCCGCGCCAGACCATCGAGCGGATCGTCGGCGAGGGATTGGCGCTGCACCAGCCGCAAATGTCGGCGCAGGCGCGCCGCGACAAGGTGCTGGCGGTCTTGCGCGAGGTCGGCATCGACCGCACGGCGCTGCTGCGCTATCCGCATGAGTTCTCCGGCGGCCAGCGGCAGCGCATCGCCATCGCGCGCGCGCTGGTGGTCGAACCGCGCATTCTGATCCTCGATGAGCCCACCAGCGCGCTCGACGTCTCCATTCAGCAGCAAGTGCTGAAACTGCTGGCCGGGTTGCAACAGAAGTACAACCTCGGCTTCGTTTTCATCAGCCACGACCTGGCTGTGATCGGGGCGATGGCGCACCGCGTGGCGGTCATGCAAAACGGTTCTATCGTCGAAAGTGGAGACGTTGAGAAAATCTTTGCGACCCCTTCGCACCCGTACACTCGAAAGCTCCTGAAAGCCGCGCTCGACCGTTGATTTTTCACCCTTTCACCAATTGGGTGCGCCTCTCGATTGTATTTTTCTATTTGTTTTGACACATGAATACTTACTGGCTAGTATCGACCAAACTTTTTTCCGTAGACCCCTGATTCTTTAGCAAAAACTACCGACCAATGCAGCACAGAAATCTGACCCAGGCTTGCACGCGCGCCGTCGCCGGGATGTTCATTGGCGTCTTGATCGCAGCAGCTCCCGGCGCTTTCGCCGACGAAGTAAGCAGTTTCAATCAGAATGCCTCATTTTCGCCGAGCACTCCGGCGAATTCCCCGTCCTCTTCCAGCTCGCAGTCCGTCGGCGGCAACACCGACAGCAGCGCGAAATCGTTCCTGTCGGGCATGGCCGGCAAGGCGGGCGATGTCGTCGTCGGCGCGCTGAATATGATCGGCGTACGCTACCGCTGGGGTGGCAATACGCCTGATTCCGGGCTCGATTGCAGCGGCTTCGTGCGCTACGTGTTCCAGGACACGCTGGGCATGGCGCTGCCGCGCCGCGCCGAGGAAATGAGCCGCGTCGGCGAAAAGGTCCGCGTGAGCGATCTGAAGCCGGGTGACTTGGTGTTCTTCAACACCATGCGCCGCACGTTCTCGCACGTGGGCATCTATATCGGCGACAACAAGTTCGTGCATTCGCCGTCCACCGGCAGCACGATCCGCGTCGACGACATGGATGACGGCTACTGGGAAAAGCGCTTCACCGGCGCGCGCCGGATCGAGACGTCGTACCAGAGCGGCGAAGACCTGCGCAAGCGCGTGAATGCGACGATCGGCGGAAACAACTGATTTTTGCCGCCAGGCGGTGCAGGCGCACCGCCTGGAGCCGAAGCCACAAAAAAAAGGCCTGCTTCGAAAGAAGCAGGCTTTTTTGTTGACAGCCCGTCTACGGATGAGGCCGTGCGCAGCCGCGACTGGCGGCCGCGATGCCTGACCTCGCTAAACCGCCGCGCGGCTCGCCGTCAGCTTGCGTTGCAGCTCCGGCATGATCTTCGCGACGGCTTCTTCGCCGGCGAGAATTGCGGCGTTGCGCTGCGAGAAGTCGCTGCCGCTCATGGCCGCGAGATTCGGCCGGATCACGACGTCGGCGTATTTGTCGAGTTCATAGGCTTTGATGGTCTGGCCCATGATCGTGAAAGTCTGCATGAGCACGTCGAACGAGCTGGCTGTGAGGCCGCTTTCCGGGCGCTGCGAAATATCCACCGCGATCACGAAGTCCGCGCCCATCTTGCGTGCGAACGATGCGGGCACCGGACTCACGAGACCGCCGTCCACGTATTCATGCCCGCCGATTTTCACCGGCTCGAAAATGGACGGCACGCTGCATGACGCCCGCACCGCCACGCCCGTATTGCCGCGCTGAAAGAGAATGGGCTGGCCGGTTTTCAGGTCGGTGGCGACGACGCCGAGCGGCTTCACCATTTTCTCGATCGGCCGATTGTTGAGCGTCGTATTCAGATAATTCTGCAGCGCGATGCCTTGCAGCAGGCCGCGCGTGCGAAACGGCATCGCCCAGTCGCTGATCGACGCTTCGTCCATGGTCAGTGCGAGCTTGTTCAGCGCGAAGCCGTTCATGCCCGACGCATAGAGCGCGCCGACCACCGACCCGGCGCTCGTGCCGGCGACGAGGTCCACCTGAATATTGCGCGCCTCCAGCGCCTTGATCACGCCGATGTGCGCGAAACCGCGCGCCGCGCCGCCGCCTAGCGCGAGCGCGACGCGAAGCGGGCGCTGCGGCTTGTCGAGCGGCGGGGTGCTCGTGCCTGGTGTGGCGGTGCCATTCGACGTCGACATTCCGTCGATTTTGCTGCCGGCCGTGGTGCAGGCGGCCAGCACCGCTGAGGCGGCGGCGAGCGAAAAGTTGCGACGGCCGAAACGAGGTGATGAAGGTTTCAACGAATTCTCCAGCAACGGCGCAGGCGGCGTGACGGGCGCCGCCTCGTGCCGCGATCAGGCAAAGGTCGAGGCGACCGCGATGAGCGGTTTCATGCGCGCGGGCGGCGTGTGTGCCCTGGCGCGCGCACATCATAAAGCAAAGGGGCGCGGGCGCGCGGGCCTGTAATGAAACGTTGCAGAGACACCGCCTCTGGGCGACAGCACGCGATCAGGACGCCTACAGGGCACCATTCGGGACGCAATCACGACACCACGGAGACGCCCCGCCTGGCCGTTCGGATGAGGGCGGCGCGCCGCTCTCGAAAGGTATAATTCGGCTCTTGCTTTGATTCCTTCGTGTCCATGCACGGCTGTCGTCCCGCTGCATGGACGCGGTTCGCTGCCGCGCCTGACTGGCTGTATCTGTCCGGCGCCGGCGCCCGTCTTCGAGTAACGCTAATGACCACCTCCGTTCGCACCCGTTTCGCACCGAGTCCCACCGGCTTCATTCACCTCGGCAACATCCGCTCCGCGCTTTATCCGTGGGCGTTCGCGCGCAAGATGAAAGGGACCTTCGTACTGCGGATCGAGGACACGGACGTCGAGCGTTCCACCACTGAATCCGTCGACGCCATCCTGGAAGGCATGGAATGGCTCGGCCTCGATTTCGACGAAGGCCCGTTCTACCAGATGCAGCGCATGGACCGCTACCGCGAAGTGCTTCAGCAGATGCGCGACGCGGGGCTCGTGTATCCGTGCTACATGTCGACCGAAGAACTCGACGCGCTGCGCGAGCGCCAGCGCGAGGCCGGCGAAAAACCGCGCTACGACGGCACGTGGCGTCCCGAGCCGGGCAAGGTGTTGCCCGAGCCGCCGGCGGGCGTGCAGCCGGTGCTGCGCTTCCGTAATCCGCTCACCGGCACGGTGGCCTGGGACGACGCGGTGAAAGGGCGCATCGAAATCTCGAACGAGGAGCTGGACGACCTCGTGATCGCGCGGCCGGACGGCACGCCGACCTACAACTTCTGTGTGGTGGTGGACGATCTGGACATGCGCATCACGCACGTGATTCGCGGCGACGATCACGTGAACAACACGCCGCGGCAGATCAATATTCTGCGCGCACTCGGCGGCGAGCCGCCGGTGTACGCGCACTTGCCGACCGTGCTCAACGAGCAGGGCGAAAAGATGAGCAAGCGTCACGGCGCGATGAGCGTAATGGGCTATCGCGACGCCGGCTACCTGCCCGAGGCCGTGGTGAACTATCTCGCGCGCCTCGGCTGGTCGCATGGCGACGCGGAGATTTTCTCGCGTGAGCAGTTTGTCGAATGGTTCGATCTGGAACATCTCGGCAAGTCGCCGGCGCAGTACGACCACGACAAGCTCAACTGGCTCAACGCGCATTACATCAAGGAAGCGGACAACGCGCGCCTTGCCGGCCTCGCGCGGCCGTTCCTCGCCGAACTGGGTATCGACGAGGCGGCCATCGCGCAAGGCGCCGACCTGAGCGCCGTGGTGGGCTTGCTGAAGGACCGCGCGTCCACGGTCAAGGAGATTGCAGAGAGCGCGGCGATGTTCTATCGCACGCCCGCCCCGGATGCGGAAGCCCTCGCGCAACATGTGACCGACGCAGTGCGCCCGGCGCTCGGCGAGCTGGCTGCCGCGTTGAAGACCGTCGAGTGGACCAAGGAGGCGATCGCCGCCGCGCTCAAGGCCACGCTTTCCGCGCACAAGCTGAAGATGCCGCAACTCGCCATGCCGGTTCGTCTGCTGGTGGCGGGCACGACGCATACGCCGTCTATCGATACGGTGCTGATGCTGTTCGGCCGCGATGTGGTGGTGAGCCGTATCGAGAAAGCGCTGGCATAACGCGATCGCGGCACGCCTTGCCGGAGCGTTCGCGCGTGCGTTGAGAGGGATTGCATGCGTCTTTGGAAAAAAGTCGCATGCAATTGCTCAAAGGGTATTTACAAAGCGCAAATTGGCCTCTAGAATCTCGTTTCTGTTCTGCAAGGGGGGTATAGCTCAGCTGGGAGAGCGCTTGCATGGCATGCAAGAGGTCAGCGGTTCGATCCCGCTTACCTCCACCATCAGAGCAGAGTGAAGTCGTTCCGAAGTCTGGAACTTGTAGCAAAAAAGACTTCCCAAACAGCAGTATCGTAGTTAAAATAGCGGTCTTCGCAGTTGACGAAGCGAATAACTGGCAAGCAGCTTCATGTTAGTTGATTCAAGGTCAGCGGTGAGTAAAAGACAGATCTGAAAAGATTATGTCCCCTTCGTCTAGAGGCCTAGGACATCACCCTTTCACGGTGAGTACAGGGGTTCGAATCCCCTAGGGGACGCCAAACATCGGCGTCGCTTTATGAAGTAAAGCAGCGCAGCTTGCAGAGAAATAACCGACGCTCGCAAGCCAGGGTGTAAAGACTGGAGTGGTAGTTCAGTCGGTTAGAATACCGGCCTGTCACGCCGGGGGTCGCGGGTTCGAGTCCCGTCCACTCCGCCAGACAAAGCCCGTTCATACAAACTTGAACGGGCTTTTTCATTAAAGGTGTAAGCAGTACGTTGTCCCCTTCGTCTAGAGGCCTAGGACATCACCCTTTCACGGTGAGTACAGGGGTTCGAATCCCCTAGGGGACGCCAGAACATCGGCGTCGTTCGGTAGGAAGTTGAACGGTGCAGTGTGAAAATCTGGAGCGGTAGTTCAGTTGGTTAGAATACCGGCCTGTCACGCCGGGGGTCGCGGGTTCGAGTCCCGTCCGCTCCGCCAGATTTGAAAAGCCCACTTCGAAAGGAGTGGGCTTTTTTTATTTCCGCTGCCTGCCGGCCTGGCTATGCTCGGGACAAACAGCCATTGCCAGCGCGCGCGGCCTGTTTTACCGTTTATCCCGACTTCTCTTCGTCGTGCCGCCATGTTCGATCCAACCGAAGCTCCGTCACCGTTCCATCTGCGCAAAGCCAGCATGGACGATTTCGAGTTCGCCGAGGCGCTGACTCACGGCAACATGGGCGGCTACTATCAGCGGCATCATCTTGTCTGGCGCGGCGATCTCTTTCTCGGCAGCTGGCGCGAGTCGGAAAACTTCATCCTCGAAATGGACGGCAAGGCGATCGGCGTGCTACGCATCACGCAGGAGGGCGATTCGCTGCATATTCGCGACGTGCAGATCGCGGAAGGCTACCGGCGGCTCGGCGCCGGCACCTATCTGCTCGACATGTCGCACCAATGGGCGCGCGAGCGCGGTCTGCGCGAACTGCAGTTGCGCGTGTTCGTCGACAACCCCGCGGCACGGCTCTATCAGCGCAAGGGCTACAAGCTCGCCGGGCCGCGGCTCGCGCAGCTTGGCGCGATCCGTCATCTGGCGCGGCGGGTTTGACGTGACGATTCGCGTTTAGCGGTGCGCGTCGCCGCGCGCGTCCGCATAGTTCGACGCCCTCTCTTCAACGCGTGCATCCGCAGAAACGGCGTCGTTGGCGCTTCCGTCATTTTCCAGCCGATGTTCCGAGCCACGTTCGATAAACGCGCGCGGACTTTCGCCAAAGGCCCGGCGAAACATCGCGGAAAACGCGCTCTGGCTCTGATAGCCCAACTCCTGCGCGACATGGGAGAGCGGCCGCCCCTGGCTTAGCAAAGGGATCGCGCGCGCCAGAATCGCCTGTTGCCGCCACTGCGAAAAACTCACGCCGAGTTCCTGGCGGAAGAGCCGCGCGATGGTGCGCGTACTGGCGCCGACGCTCGCCGCCCATTGTTCGAGCGACTCGGCGGGCGTCGGATCGGCGATCACCGCCTCGCACAGCGCACGCAGGCGCTTTTCGTTCGGCATCGGCACGGAAAGGGGCAGCGGTTCGGAGCGCGTCAGCTCGTCGAGCGCGAGTGCGCCCAGCAGGCGTTCGCGCTCGGGCGAGATGCCGGGCGTATCCAGCGCGGCAATCACCTCGCGCAGCAGGTTCGAGACTTCGACCACGCGCGGCGCGTCGAGCCCCGCGGGCACCGCGTTTTCGGTGATGTACAGCGTGCGCAGAAACGCATCCTCCACGGCCACGACCTCGTGCGTGACATGCGGCGGCACCCAGATCGCGCGCGAGGGCGGCACCATCCACGTGGTGCCGGTCGTGGCCACCCGCAGCACGCCGCGCGGCGCGTACGCGACCTGCGCCCACGCATGCTGATGACGCGCGAAATGCGAACCCATGGGCATGGGACGCGAGCGCACGCGAATGGGGTGCGCTTCGTTCGGCTGGAATTCTGGCGGCGTGTCGGTCAGGCTGACGAAGCTCGACCGGTCCGAACCGGCGTACGGAGTCATGACAAAGGTCGATCCAAAAAACGAAACGCCACAAATGAAACGCGGCGAAACGAAGCGCGGCGATATGAAGCGCAATCGCGGGCGGGTTTCCATTGTAGAGCGTGCGCGCTTTTCGCCGTTGCATAATGGCGGGATTGTCGACCCCTACTCGAGGAGCACGAACGACGATGCAAACCGTCTTTGTCTACGGCACGCTGCGAGCGGGCGAAGTGAACGACATCCGCGAAGCCGCGGCGCGCAACGAGATCGCCGAGCCGACGCTGCTCGGAACGGCCACGGTTCGCGGCCATTTGTTCGACTTCGGCTCGTACCCGGGCCTCGTCGTCGACGAAGAGGGCGTGGAGGTGATCGGCGACGTCTACGAGATCGACGATGAACTCGTTGCCGTGCTCGACGAAATCGAGGCGGTGTACCCCGGCGTCGAAGATCGCTTTCTGGCGCGCGAAGTCATGGTGAAAGTGGACGGCAATGTGGTGAACTGCCGCTTCTATCCGGTTGCGCCTCACGCGGTGAAAGGGCTGCCCGAAATCCGATCCGGCGATTGGGTCAAACACCGCACGACGCGCTGATCCAAAACCGCAGCGCACACGCAAGCACGCGCGCGCCGCAAAAAAGCGGCCCGCGAGGCAACGAGGCCTGGCGGGCCGTCAGGCCGGTCAATCTTCTCGCCAGCTCGCCGTGACGAGCAGCACATTCACGTTCAGATTTCTTCGTAGAGCGGCAGCGTCAGGAAGTCCGTGAACTGCGCGGACGTCGACATCTGCTCGAAGATTTGCGCGGCGCGCTCGTACGGCGCGGTATCGCCGCCCACCGCCTGCTTCACCTTGTCGAGTTCCTGCACGGCCAGCTCGCGCACCAGTTCAGCGGTCACCTTGCGGCCGTCGTCGAGCGTGCCCTTCGGCGAGCGGATCCATTGCCACACCTGCGAGCGCGAAATCTCGGCGGTCGCGGCGTCTTCCATCAGATTGTGGATCGGCACGCAGCCATTGCCCGCGAGCCACGAACCCAGGTAGTGAATGCCGACGTTGATGTTGTTGCGCAAACCGGCTTCTGTAATCGGCGTCTCTGGGCGGAAGTCGAGCAGATCCGTCGCGGTGACGAGCACGTCGTCGCGTTGCTTGCCGATCTGGTTCGGTTTGTCCCCGAGCACCTTGACGAATTCTTCCATTGCGATGGGCACGAGCCCCGGGTGCGCAACCCAGCCGCCGTCGTAGCCGTCGCCCGCATCGCGCGCCTTGTCCGAGCGCACGCCGGCCATCGCCTTGTCGTTCGCAGCCGGGTCGTTCTTGATCGGAATCAGCGCGCTCATGCCGCCGATAGCGGGCGCATTGCGGCGGTGGCAAGTCTTCAGCAGCAACAGCGCATAGGCGCGCATGAAGGGCGAGGTCATCGTGATCTGCGAGCGGTCTGCGAGGCAGAAGTCGCGGTCGGCCTTGAACTTCTTGATTGCCGAGAAGATGTAGTCCCAGCGGCCCGCGTTCAGGCCCGAGCTGTGTTCGCGCAGCTCGTACAGGATTTCGTCCATTTCGAACGCGGCGAGAATGGTTTCGATCAGCACCGTCGCGCGAATCGTGCCGCGCGGCACGCCGACCGCTTCCTGCGCAGCGACGAAGATGTCGTTCCACAGACGCGCCTCGAGGTGGCTTTCCATCTTCGGCAGATAGAAGTAGGGGCCCGAGCCGCGCGCGATCAGTTCCTTCGCGTTATGCACCATGAAGAGCGCGAAGTCGAAGATGCCGCCGGACACGCGCTTGCCGTCCACGCTCACGTGCTTCTCGTCGAGGTGCCAGCCGCGCGGGCGCACGATCAGCGTGGCGATGGTGTCGTTCAGCTTGTAGTGCTTGCCGTTCTGCTCCAGCGAAATCGTGCGGCGCACGGCGTCCTTCAGGTTGATATGGCCGGTGATCTGGTTGTCCCAGCTCGGCGCATTCGAATCCTCGAAGTCGGTCATGTACGAATCCGCGCCGGAGTTCAGCGCGTTGATGATCATCTTGCGCTCCACCGGCCCCGTGATTTCGACGCGGCGGCGTTGCAGGTCGTGCGGCAGCGGCGCGATGGTCCAGTCGCTCTCGCGCACGCTCTTCGTCTCGGCGAGGAAGTCGGGGCGCTCGCCCGCGTCGAGACGCTTCATGCGTTCCGCGCGCGCCTGCAGCAGCTGCTGACGGCGCGGCTCGAAGGTGCGATGCAGCGCGGCGACGAGTTCGAGCGCCTCGCGGGTCAGAATTGCTTCATAACCCGGTTTGATTTCGCCGGTGATTGCCACGCCCTGCGGCAGCGACAACGATGACTGCGAATTCGCCATGTTTTCTCCTTGGTCGGTCAGATTGCGAAAATGCAAAGTTGAAAAGCGGTGAGGTCGTTAAGTGAGTTGTCGAGTCGGTTGCGTCGCAGAGGCTCATGCATCTTTGCCTGCGCGCGTGCGGCTTGCCGCGACGGTGCGTCCAGTGCGCGCCGTTCGTCCTGCCGGGGCAAGCGTGCTCAGAAAGGCCAGCAGATCGCTCATGCCCGCGCCCGTGCCATGCGGTGTTACGCCCAGTTCCTCGAGCGGCGCGTTCTGACGGTTGAGCCAGAACGTGGTGAAGCCGAACCACGTCGCGCCGGCCACGTCCCAGCCGTTCGATGAAACGAAGACGATTTCGCGGGCCGCCGCGCCGAAGGCTCGCGTGCCGAGCGCGTAGGCGGCCGGCGCGGGTTTGTACGCGCGCACGGCGTCGACGGACAGCACGTGGTCGAAGAGGCCGCTCATGCCGGCGCTCTTGACCGCGACGTCGAGCATCTGCGGATTGCCGTTCGAAAGAATCGCAAGGCCGGGCGCGTGAGCCGCCGCTTTGTCTCTTGCGGACGAGGCGCCTGGAAGCGCCGCGGTCAAAGGCGAGCCGCTGCCGGACGAGCGCAGCGCGCGCAGCGCGGGCACCGCGTCGGGAAAGGCGGACAGGCACGCGTACTCGTCCATCAGACGTTTTTCAGCGGTCCGGCCGAGCGTCAGTTGAAGTTTTTTTGCCGAGAAACGGAGCGCGTCGAGCGTGATGTCCCAGAACGGCCGATAGTGCGCGGCGCCGTCGCCGTCGCCGTTGCTGAGGCCGGCGAGCGTGCGCAACTGCGTGTATTCGATCTGCTTTTGCCGCCACAACTGGGAGAGCGCGTCGCCGCGCCCGGGGAAGATCTGCTCCGCGGCAGCGATTACCGAGTGCACGTCGAAGAGCGTGCCGTAGGCGTCGAAAATCACTGCTTGGGGGGAGAGTGTCGTTGTGGCCGACATTGCCGTGCGCTCCTGTCAGAGGTCGGGACAGATTGTATTAGCGCTGCTCTGCGCTAAAAAAGAGGCTAAAGATCACTTGATCTTTTACTTTCATCCACCTAATCTGGCGCGCACCGGCCAACTTTGCCGCCCGAGCGGCGTTCCTTTCATGGACCGTTTCAAGCAGATCGAGACTTTTGTCACCGTCGCGGCCAAAGGCAGCTTGTCCGCCGCGGCGCTCGCCGAGGGCGTCGCGCCGGCTATCATCGGCCGGCGTATCGACGCGCTGGAGGAGCGCCTCGGCGTCAAACTGCTGGTGCGCACCACCCGCAAGATCACGCTGACGTTCGAAGGCTCGGCGTTTCTCGAAGACTGTCAGCGCATCATTCACGACATGCAGAACGCCGAGGCGAGCGTGTCGGCGGGCGGTGTCAAGGCGAGCGGCCATTTGCGGCTCTCCGCGCCGGCCGGTTTCGGACGCCGCCACGTCGCGCCGCTGGTGCCGGCTTTCACGGTCGCGCATCCGGACGTGTCCATCACGCTCGACCTGTCGGACCGGCTCGTGGATCTCGTCAACGAAGGCTTCGATTGCGCCGTACGGCTCGGCGAGTTGCCCGATTCGTCGCTCGTGTCGCTCAAGCTCGGCGAAAACCGGCGCGTGTGCGTGGCGTCGCCGTCGTATCTGAGCCGGCGCAGCGCGCCGCACAGTCTCGCCGACCTCGCGCAGCACAACTGTCTCGCGCTCGGCGCGAGCGCCAATCAGCAGCGCGGCTGGGTGTTCCAGCAGGATGGCAAAGTCGTGTCCATCAAGGTGTCGGGCACGATGGAATGTTCCGACGGCGCGGTGCTGCACGAATGGTGTCTCGAAGGTCACGGCCTCGCGTGGCGCTCCTGGTGGGAAGTCGGCGCGGACATCGCGGCGGGGCGGCTCGTGAGCGTGCTCGACGAATTCGCCGCGCCGCCCATCGGCATTCATGCGGTGTTTCCGCAGCGCCGCCATTTGCCGCTGCGGGTGCGACTTTTCCTGGACTTTCTTAAGCATACGTATGGCCTTCCGGACTACTGGGGCTGACGCCGCGCAACGGGTTTTCGATATTCGGACAGACCCTCGATGGTGGTCAGGGGCCGGTTTCCGCGACCTACAATCGCTTTAAGGGCGGCAGCAGACCGGCTGCGCGCACGGCAACCGGACACGGATACGGAGGGCTCATGTTCAAGCACATTCTCGTTCCGACCGACGGCTCGGACCTCTCGCGCAAGGCGATCGCCGGCGCCATCGACCTTGCGCAGGCAGTCGGCGCGCGCATCACCGCGTATGCCTGTCTGCCCCAATATCCGTACGCGCCGTTCTCCGATATCGCCGTCGAGCCGCCGTCCGAATTTCTCGACCGCAGCGAACGCGAAGCGCAGGAGCATCTGCGCGAGGTAGAATTTGCCGCGAGCCGCGTCGGGGTGGTGGTCGATCGACGCACGAGCGTGCACCCCGCGCCGTATCTCGGCATCATCGAAGCGGCGGAGCAGAGCGGCTGCGACGTCATCTTCATGGCCTCACACGGGCGGCGCGGTCTCGGCAGTCTGCTGATCGGCAGCGAAACGCAGCGCGTGCTCACGCATACGAAAATTCCGGTGCTCGTGTATCGCTGAATCTCCGCCAGGCGCCTCGGTCGTTCCCCAGCGAAAAACGCGCCGGCAACTTTGCCGGCGCGTCGTTCGTTCGCCGCACAATCCCACCATCCGCCTGGGTCCGGTTGTGCTGGCTTTATGCAGCCCCCGCCTTATATCGAATCCTCGCCACCGGCGCTGGCCGCTTCCAGCAAAGATGCGGCCGGCCGCCGATGCCGAGGCTCCTCCCTGTTGACGGTGGCTGGCCGGCGCAACCGCTGCGCCGTCAGCAACCGTCATCTGCCTTGCGTTTTCGCGATCAGGCCGCGAGAGGCCGTCACGCGACTTTCTTGTCGAAGAACTGTTCGTCTTCCGTCGAGCCGTGCAGCGCGGTCGTCGACGCTTCGCGCTCCACCGTCTGCGTGACCGCGTCGAAATAGCCCGTGCCCACTTCGCGCTGGTGCTTGACGGCGGTGAAGCCCTTTTCCGCCGCCGCGAATTCGGCCTGCTGCATTTCGACGAACGCGGTCATCTGATTGCGCGCGTAGCCGTGCGCGAGGTTGAACATCGAGTAGTTCAGCGCGTGGAAGCCGGCGAGCGTGATGAACTGGAACTTGTAGCCCATCGCGCCGAGTTCGCGCTGGAACTTGGCGATGGTCGCGTCGTCGAGATTCTTCTTCCAGTTGAACGACGGCGAGCAGTTGTACGACAGCAGTTGATCCGGGTACTCCTTGTGGATCGCGTCCGCGAATTTCTTCGCAAACTCGAGGTCCGGCTTGCCGGTTTCGCACCAGATCATGTCGGCGTACGGCGCATAGGCGAGGCCGCGCGAAATCGCCTGTTCGAGACCCGGCTTCGTGCGGTAGAAGCCTTCGACGGTGCGCTCGCCGGTCAGGAACGGCTTGTCGTTTTCGTCCACGTCCGAGGTGATCAGGTCGGCGGCTTCGGCATCGGTGCGGGCGAGCAGCACGGTCGGCACGCCGCAGACGTCGGCGGCGAGACGCGCGGCCGTCAGCTTGGCGATGTTTTCGCGCGTCGGCACGAGCACCTTGCCGCCCATGTGGCCGCACTTCTTCACCGAGGCGAGCTGGTCTTCGAAGTGCACGCCGGCGGCGCCGGCTTCGATCATGGCCTTCATCAGTTCGAACGCGTTCAGCACGCCGCCGAAACCGGCTTCGGCATCGGCGACGATCGGTGCAAAGTAGTCGATATAGCCTTCGTCGCCCGGATTCTTGCCTTCCGACCACTGGATCTGGTCGGCGCGCGTGAGCGTGTTGTTGATGCGCTTGACGACGAGCGGCACCGAATTCGCCGGGTACAGCGACTGGTCGGGATACATTTCGCCGGCCACGTTCGCGTCGCCCGCCACCTGCCAGCCCGACAGGTAGATCGCCTTCAGCCCGGCCTTGACCTGTTGCATCGCCTGGTTACCGGTGAGCGCGCCGAGCGAGTTGACGAACGGCTCGGTGTTCACGCTGTGCCAGAGTTTTTCGGCGCCGCGCTTCGCGAGCGTGTGCTCGACCTGCAGCGAACCGCGCAGACGGATCACGTCCTCGGCCGTGTAGCTGCGCTTGACGCCTTTCCAGCGCGGATCGGTTTCCCATTGCTGTTGAAGTTGGCGGGCTTGTTCTTCGCGCGTCGTCATGGTGTTCTCCTTGGTTGCCTAAGAAACGGATGGTGGACTCTGTCTTCGCCGTAGCGATCCGCCTTCAGTTCAGGAGCAAGGCGATTCGTTTCGTGAAGTCTTATATAAGAGTCTAGGCAAATCAGTAGACGCGCAATAGTCGTCGGCGAACGATTTTCAAATAATTATATTGATTTAAAATCAAGGTGTTGTGATCGACGTTTCATATAAAGAAACGACTTTTTCCATGTTGCAATAGGCACCTTTGTGCCTTGCAGCACGATTTTTTACGACGCAAAAAAATTTTTTACATCATGAAATATTGGCGGCGAGGAATTGCAGGCGAAAAAAAAAACCGGTGCAGGGCACCGGTTTTTCATGTCGACCGCGCGTGCTTCGGAGCGCGATCAGGTTGTTCAAGTCACTGTTGCGTTAGTTATTGTGCTGCCAGCGCCAGCCGGATGACGGCTGCCGCCGCGAGGCCGGCAAGGCCGGCAAACTGCTGCCGGCCGACGCCTTCAGCGCAGGTGGGCGCTGCGCTAACTGTATGGTTTAGCTGCCGCGACGCGCCGTACGCGGACCGTCGCTGCGGCGGGCGCCGTAGCCGCCGTCACGCGAGCCGCCGTAGCCTTCGCGGGAACCGCCGTAGCCGTCACGCGAACCGCCGCCCGACGACTTGCCTGCCCAGCCGCCGCTGCCGCTGCGCGAACCGCCGCCGTTGCCGCCCGGCTTGCCCGAGCCGCTGCCGAAGCGGCGTCCGCCGCCATTGCCGCCCGGACGGCCGCGGCCGCCAAAGCCAGGCCGGCCGTTACCCGACGGCGCCGACTTGCGCGGCTCGAAACCTTCGACGACGTTCACCGGCAGCGGCGTGCGCACGAAGCGCTCGATACGCTTGAGCGCGCCCTGTTCGGCGTGATGCACGAGGCTCACCGCGATACCCGAGCGGCCCGCGCGGCCCGTACGGCCGATGCGGTGCACGTAGTCTTCGGCGAACTTCGGCAGGTCGTAGTTGAACACGTGCGTGATGCCCGGAATGTCGATGCCGCGAGCGGCGACGTCCGTTGCGACCAGCACGCGCACGCGGCGCTCGCGCAGTGCGCGAATGGTGCGGTTACGCGCGCCTTGCGGCAGGTCGCCGTGCAGTGCCGCCGATTCAAAGCCCGCGTCGGCAAGACGGCCGGCCAGTTGGTCGGCGTCCATCTTGGTGGCCGTGAAGACGATGGCCTGGTCGAGGCCCGCGTCGCGCAACAGATGGTCGAGCAGACGGTCCTTGTGATCGCGGTCGTCGACGTAATGAACGGTTTGCGCGATGTTGGTGCGCTGTTCCATGCGCTGAACGATCTCGATACGCTCCGGATCCTTCAGCAGACGGCCGGTCAGCGAGCCGATCTTGCCGTCGAGCGTGGCCGAGAACAGCATGGTCTGACGCGTGGCCGGCGTCGCCGCGACGATCGTGTCGATGTCGTCGATGAAACCCATGTCGAGCATGCGGTCGGCTTCGTCGAGCACGAGAATCTGCAGTTGCGACAGGTCGATGCGGCCGCGCTCCAGGTGGTCGATCAGACGGCCCGGCGTGGCAACGAGGATTTCGGGGTTCTTCGCGAGCAGCATCAATTGCTGGCCGTAAGCGACGCCGCCGAGAATGCTGACGGTGCGCAGGCGCTTCAGGTGCTTGCCGTACGTGGCCGCGGCGGTCGTGACCTGCATGGCGAGTTCGCGGGTCGGCGTCAGCACGAGCATAGTCGGACGGGCAACCGGTTGCGGGCGGCGGCCACGGCCGCCGTCGGCCGGACGCGGCTCGCGGGGCTGGCTGGCCTGCGCCTTTTGCAATTGCGCGAAACGTTCGATGGCGGGCAGCATGAACGCGGCGGTCTTGCCCGAACCGGTCGGGCTCGAGACCAGCAGGTCGCGGCCGGCGATGCCGGCGGGAACCGCGCGCTGCTGAACCGGCGTCGGGTTCTGATAGCCAGCGGCGGTCAGGGCGGAGACGACATCCGCGGACAGACCGAGCGACGCGAACGTCGGGCCGGCGGGCGCGGCAGCAGCGGCTGCGGCTTGGGCGGGAGCGTCGGCGAAACCGAGGGCCTGATCGGCGATGGCGTTCAACGGGCTGCTGGAGGTATTGCTCGAAGTCATGAGAATCCTTAAAACACAGGGAGTTAAAACGTCGGCGCCAATCGGCATACCCAAGTCGTCGGATTCAGCGAGCAAAGAAGCAGCGAGCAAATCGAAAAACGGGGGCAACTCGCAACAATGAAGGCGAGTTTTTCGTTAGAAGCTGTATCGGATGCGACACGCCAACATGGCTTGCCGCCAGCCTGGGACATGATCGCCCGTAGAGGGCTAGGCAGGAGGGGACAGGTTCTAAACTGGATTGGAGCTAAACGCTACGAGGCGCTGCGCCGCAACGGCCGCTGGTGAAAGCCGGGCAAAGCAGTGAAGCGCAGACGGCATTGTATAGGGTTTTGTTGCAGTGCGCCACTATTTGGAGATTTCTTAGGGCAAAACGGGCGGCACGGCGGCGCCAGCAGGCGCCCGCAGGCCGCCCGCAGTTTCAGGCAGACGCGCCGCTCTTCAGCGATTCGACGAGTTCCACGTATTGCTGCTTCGCCGCATCCTGCGAAGTGCCTTTCAGGGCGGCCCACGCGTCGTATTTGTACTTGCCGACAATGTCGGTGAAGCCCGGCTTGTCGCCGTGCACGTCGCCTTCGCTCGCTTGCTTGAAGAGCGCGTAAAGGCGCAGCAGCGTGAGGTTGCCCGGGCGCTCGGGCAGTTGCTTGACGTCTTCCTGCGCTTGCGTGAACTGGGTGTCGAGATCCGTCATCTTGCTCTCCGGCGGGATGGTCAGGGTCTGCGATCATAACAACCCGATGCCGCCGCGTGGCCGAGGGCTCATTCCAAACGCCGCCGGGTGCGAGCGCGACCAAACCGCATCCGCGCGCGCGGCGCCGATTACAATACGGTCCATGACTCAGACCGTGCTTCTTGCCCTCGATACCTCCACCGAATTCTGCTCGGTCGCGCTGTTGTCCGCCGCCGTCGGTACCGCGGACCTGGCTCGCGCCGAGCCGCGCGCGTGGGTCCGCCACGAACAGACGGGCGCCGTGTCCAGCACGCGCCTCTTGCCCGCCATCCGCGAACTTTTCGACGAAGCCGGCCTCGCGCTCGCCGACTGCAACGCAGTCGCGTTCGGTTCGGGGCCGGGCTCGTTCACTGGGCTGCGCACCGCCACGGGCGTCGCGCAAGGGCTCGCGTTCGGCCTCGATCTGCCGGTCGTGCCGGTCAGCACGCTGCTCGTCTGCGCCGAGAGCGCGCGGCGCCGCGATCCGGCGGCGACGCGTGTGCTGGCGGCGCTCGACGCCCGCATGGACGAGATCTACTGGGCCGACTACGCATGGGACGACGCCCAAGGCGAATGGCGCGTCGTGCACGGCGCATCGCTGGATACGCCGGAGCGGCTCGTCCTGCCCGACGCGCCGTTCACGCTCGCGGGCAACGCGGCCGCGGCTTTCGGCGAGCGGCTGCCGGCGGCCGCCGCCGCTCGAACCGTCGATGCCGAGGCTTTACCGCACGCGCTGCCGCTCGCCTACGCCGCGCTGAGGGCCTTCCATGCCGGCCGCACGGTGCCCGCCGACCAGGCCGCGCCCGAGTACGTGCGCAACAAGGTCGCGCAGACCACGGCCGAGCGCATCGCGGAGAAAGCGGCCAAAGCAGGGCAGGCGGCGGCGCCGGCCAGTGCCGCCCACGACCCCGCGTCGCGCGAGGGACGGCCATGAGCGGCGTGCTGCTGGCGGACCGCTACATGTCGCCGATGACGGAAGGCGACCTGGACGAAGTGGCCGCCATCGAAAAGCTCGCCTATGAGTTCCCCTGGAGCCGCGGCAATTTCGGCGACTCGCTGCGCAACGGCTATTTCGGCGTGTGTCTGCGGCACGTCACCGGCACGCTGATCGGGTATTGCGTGCTGATGCCCGTCGTCGACGAAATGCATCTGCTCAATCTGTGCGTCGCGCCTGCCGCGCAAGGCGCCGGCGCCGGGCTCGCGCTGCTGCGCGAGGCGGTGCGCATTACGCGCGCCGAAAAACTCGACGGACTGTTGCTCGAAGTGCGTCCGTCGAACCATCGGGCGATCCGGCTTTACGAGCGGTTCGGCTTCACGTCGATTGGCTGGCGCAAGAACTATTATCCGGCGCGGCATCGCAGCCGGGAGGACGCCATCGTGATGCGTTTATCGTTTGTGAGGGAGGGCGCGGATGGCGCTCAATGAATCGGTACTGGAAGAGTTCGGACTCGCGCCGCGCTGGGTGCGTCGCGGGATGGCCGCGGCGCAGGAAGCGGCCGGCACGCTGAGTGTGGAGCAGGGCGGCGCGCCCGGGACTTCCGCGGCGGGCTTGCCGCCGGAGCGCTTGCAGAACGGAGAGCCGGCCGGGCGCGCTCTTCCGCAACCCGCAGTCGACGACAGCGATGCGCGAACTGCTCTGTCGTCGTTCACGCCTGAGCCGCAGCGCGCGTCGTCATTGCCGGCTGTCGCAAGCCGCGCTCCGCACGTGGCCGAGCCGCCGGCCATGTCCGAGCCGTCGTCCTTCGGCGCCCCGCCCGACGACGGCTTCGCATGGTTCGACGATCTGCCGCTGCATCCACCGGGCGAAGCCCACGCCGCTGTGCCCGCGCTGCCGGCCATCCATACGCTCGACTGGGACGCGCTCTCGGAGCGCGTCGCGAACTGCGAGCGTTGCCGGCTGTGCGAAAAGCGCACCCAAGCCGTATTCGGCGTCGGCAATCGCAACGCCGACTGGATGCTGATCGGCGAAGCGCCCGGCGAAAACGAGGACCGCGTGGGCGAGCCTTTCGTCGGCCAGGCCGGCAAGCTGCTCGACAACATGCTGCGTTCGCTCGCGCTCGCGCGCGGCGCGAATGTGTATATCGCCAACGTCATCAAGTGCCGGCCGCCGGGCAACCGCAATCCCGAACCGGACGAAGTCGCGCGCTGCGAACCCTATCTGCAACGCCAGGTGGAGCTCGTCAAGCCGAAGCTGATCGTCGCGCTCGGCCGCTTCGCCGCGCAAAGTCTGCTCAAGACCGACGCGAGTATTTCGTCGCTGCGCGGGCGCGTCCACCAATACGAGGGCGTGCCGGTGATCGTCACCTATCACCCGGCTTATCTGTTGCGCAGCCTGCCCGACAAGGCCAAGGCGTGGGCCGATCTGTGCCTCGCGCGCGACACCTGGCGCGAGGCGGGGAGTGAAGCGGGGCGCGAAGGCGGCGCGGCGTCCGGCGCGGCGCCGCGGTGAGCGCCGAGCCAACGCCGGCAAGCAGCGCTGACCTGCCGCGCACCGAGCCCGCGACGCTTCGCGATCTGCTCGATACGCTGCACGACCCCGCCGTGCGCGATCTCGCGTGGCTGCTCTTCAGCGCCGATTTGTTGCGTGCGCAACCGCCGGTCGGCGAGCTGGCCACGCTTTTTCATACTTCGGATCAACTCGCCCGGACGTTGCGCTTCTTGCGCCTGCTGGATACGGCGCCCGAGCCCTTGCATCGCGAGCTCGCGGCGACGCGCATCACGCGGCTCGGCCGCTACGCCGAACGCCTGCTGGGCTGGTTCCTGCAACATGGACCGGCCGCGCGGCTCGTCGCGGCGGGCGTGCCGCTGCGTCGCGCGGGCATCACGCTCGGCGAATGCGATTTCCTGCTGACGACGCCAGAGGGCGCTCAGCTCCACTGGGAACTCGCGGTGAAGTGCTACCTGCATGCCGGTCACGCAGACGCACACGAGGCGTCCAGGCTATCCGACTATGTCGGCCCGAATCTGAAGGACCGCTTCGACCTGAAACTCGCGCATCTGCTTGGCCATCAGTTGCCGTTGAGCGCGCGCGAGGAGTTCGCGTCGACCGGCTATCCGGGAACGTGGACGCCGCAAATGTTCGTCAAAGGGTGGCTGTTCTATCGGCACGGCGAGACAGCCGTGGATCCCGTCGAGCTCGATCCCGGGCATGGCCGCGGCTGGTGGGTGACCCATCGCGACTGGCCGCAGTTCGCGTCGGCGCAAGGCGGGCATTGGCGCGTGCTGCCGCGTCTCGAATGGTTGGCGCCGCGGCGCCATGCGGCCCACGAACGCGACGCGCTGAACACGCATTTCGCCGACGCCGAAACGCTTGCGCTGCACACCTCACGTCAACCTGTGCCGACGATGGTCGCTTCGTTCGCCGAAGACAGCGCGGGCAATCTGCTCGAACGTGCGCGCGGTTTCATCGTCCCCGACGACTGGCCTCTGCGGGCGCAAGACTACGCGCGGCAGTAGGGCACCGCGTTACCACCATCGATAGAAATGATGCACGGGCCCGACGCCCTTGCCGACGTCGAGGCGCTCGCTCGCCTGCAATGCGCCGGTCAGATATTGCTTGGCATCCGCGACGGCGCTAGCGAGATCGTCGCGTTGCGGAATCAGCGCGGCAATCGCCGACGACAGCGTGCAGCCCGTGCCATGCGTATTCTTCACCGGCACGCGCGGGCCGCCGAGGCGCAGCGTGCCGCTTTCCTGCACGAGCCAGTCGGGACTGTCGGCGGCGCTCAGATGGCCGCCCTTCATCAGCACCGCGCGGGCGCCGAGCGCGCGCAGCGCTTCGCCCTGCTCGACCATGGCGGCTTCGTCGCCAGCGGGTTGAATGCCGCCCAGCAGCGCGGCCGCCTCGGGCAGGTTCGGCGTCAGCAGATGCGCCAGCGGCAGCAGCTCGTCACGCACGGCCGCGACTGCATCGGGCAGCAGCAGCGCATGATTGCTCTTCGAGATCATCACCGTGTCGAGCACAATGTGCCGGGGTCTGTGCCGGCGCAGCGCGTCGGCCACGGCGCGCACGATCGACGCGTTCGCCAGCATGCCGATCTTGACGGCGTCGATGCGGATGTCGTCGAAAACAGCGTCGAGCTGGGCGGTAACGAAGGCCGCGTCCGGCGCGTGAATCGCGGTGACGCCGCACGTGTTCTGCGCGGTCAGTGCGGTGATCACGCTCGCGCCGTAGGCGCCGAGCGCGGAGAAAGCCTTCAGATCGGCCTGAATGCCGGCGCCGCCGCCGGAGTCGGAACCGGCGATGGTCAGCACGTTGGGAATGGGTCGGGTCATGGCAAAAGCGGGCAGGCGAAGCGGGTTAGCGGCGCGAGCGGCCGGCGGCCGCCGGGCACACGGTTCAGTGCTTGACTTCGCCGATCAGCGCGACCGAGTCGAACGCGCGCTGGTTCGCCTGGTGGCGCCGCATGACGAGCCACATCATCAGGCAGACGAAGGTGCCGAACAGCACGATCACCGCGGCGACCGGCACGTCGAGCCAGACGAGCACGGCATACAGGCACAGCATGACGAGCACGGAGAGGTTCTCGTTGAAGTTCTGCACGGCGATGGAGTGGCCGGCCGACAGCAGCACGTGGCCGCGATGCTGGAGCAGCGCATTCATCGGTACGACGAAGAAGCCCGACAGGCCGCCGACGATCATCAAAAAAATGTACGCGAAGATCAGGTAGCCCGGCACATGCATGCGTCCGAAGTACACGCCCCAGTGAGCGGGGAACAGGTGGCGCGTGTAGAACGCCATCAGCATGACGGCAATGCCCATCATGATGCCGACCGGCAGCACCGAGAGCGACTTCTTCAGCGGCACGCGGGAGGCCGCGAAAATCGCCCCGCCGGCGACGCCGACGGCGACCACCGCCTGCAGAATCGCCGCCTCGGAAAGCGACATGCCGAGCGACACTTCCGCCCACTTCAGCACGATGAATTGCAGCGTCGCGCCTGCGCCCCAGAAGAGCGTCGTGACGGCAAGCGAAATCTGTCCGAGCTTGTCGCGCCACAGCACGACGAAACAGTCGGCGAAATCGGTGACGAGTCTGATCGGGCCGTGCTCCTGCTTCGGATAACGCGCGCCGGTGTCGGGAATGCGTAGATTAAAGAGCGCGGCGAGCACGTAGATCACCATGATGACGAGCATGGCGGCTTCGGCGGGCGTGTTCACCGTGGGAATGTGGTGGCGCAGAATGGGCGCGGCGATATGCGGGCTGATCAGCGCGCCGCCGAGCACGGTGCCGAGAATGATCGAGCCGACGGTGGTGCCTTCGATCCAGCCGTTAGCGGCGACGAGCCGGTCAGGCGGCAGCAGTTCCGTGAGAATGCCGTATTTGGCGGGCGAATACGCTGCCGCGCCGAAACCGACAATGCCGTATGCGATGAGCGGATGCGCGCCGACCAGCATCGTGATGCAGCCGAGCACCTTGATCGTGTTCGTGATGAACATGACGCGCCCTTTCGGACGGGAATCGGCGAAGGCGCCCACGAAAGCGGCGAGCACGACGTACGACAGCACAAAGAACAGCTTGAGCAGCGGCGTCATCCAGTTCGGGGCGTGTAGATCTTTCAGCAGTGCGATAGCAGCGATCAGGAGCGCATTGTCGGCCAGCGACGAAAAAAATTGCGCGGCCATGATGGTGTAAAAACCTTTTTTCATCTGATGCGATGCTATCCTCGCTGCGGTCTGTCCGCCCCGGCCGTTTGTTATGCGTCCGGGCTTATGCCGTTCGAAATGGGTTGTGCGCACGGCTTTATATCATGAAAATAGGTGCGTTCAGACTAGCAAAATCCTTGATCGCACCGCCCAGCGGGCTGCCGCGCGTTGAAAACGCTCTGTAAGCCGCTGATTCGCAAGCGTCTTTACGAAAATATTCCATGCCGCGCCCCCTCTCCGCCACGATTCACACGTCCGCCCTTGCCAATAACCTCGCCGTCGCGCGCCGCTATGCGCCCCGCTCGAAAATCTGGGCGGTCGTCAAGGCCAACGCCTACGGGCACGGCCTCGCGCGCGCTTTTCCGGGGCTGCGCGCAACGGACGGCTTCGGGTTGCTGGACCTCGAAGAAGCCGTGAAGTTGCGTGAATTGGGCTGGGCCGGCCCGATTCTTTTGCTCGAGGGCTTCTTTCGTCCGACGGATATCGACGTCATCGACCGCTACAGCCTCACCACGGCGCTGCATTCCGACGAACAGTTGCGCATGCTCGAAATGGCGCGGCTGTCGAAGCCCGTCAACATCCAGCTGAAGATGAACAGCGGCATGAACCGGCTCGGTTACACGCCGGAGAAATTCCGCGCGGCGTGGGAGCGCGCGCGCGCCTGTCAGGGCGTGGGCCAGATCACGCTGATGACCCATTTCTCCGACGCCGACGGCGAGCGCGGCATCGCCCACCAGATGGAAGCGTTCGAGCGCGGCGCGCATGGCATTGCCGGCGCGCGCAGCCTCGCCAATTCGGCGGCCACGCTGTGGCATCCCGAGTCGCACTTCGATTGGGTGCGGCCGGGCATCATCCTGTACGGCGCCTCGCCTTCGGGCGTGTCGGCCGCCATTGAGGGCACCGGCTTGCAGCCGGCCATGACGCTCGCCTCCGAACTGATCGCCGTGCAGTCCGTCGCGGAAGGCGACACCGTCGGCTACGGGTCGCTCTTCAAGGCGCGCGCGCCGATGCGCATCGGCGTCGTGGCGTGCGGTTACGCCGACGGCTATCCGCGCGTGGCGCCCGAGGGCACGCCGGTGATCGTCGACGGCGTGCGTACCCGCATCGTCGGACGTGTGTCGATGGACATGCTGACGGTCGACCTCACGCCGATTCCCACGGCGAGCATCGGCTCGCGCGTCGAGCTGTGGGGCACCTCGCTGCCCATCGACGACGTCGCGCGCGCATGCGGCACGATCGGCTACGAGCTGATGTGCGCGGTCGCGCCGCGCGTGCCCGTGCGGGCGGAGTGACGTCGAAATAACCAGAACAACCGCAACCCGGGCAGAACGCGTGGCAAAAGCAAAAACGTTGTACGTATGCAGTGAATGCGGCGGCCAGTCGCCGAAGTGGACCGGACAGTGCCCGTCCTGCCAGGCCTGGAACACGTTGGTGGAGTCGGTGGCCGAGGCACCTTCCACGCATCGTTTCCAGTCGCTTGCAAAAAGCGCGCCGGTGCGGCGTCTCGCCGATATCGAAGCGTCGGACGTGCCGCGCTTTTCCACCGGCGTCAGCGAATTCGACCGCGTGCTCGGCGGCGGCCTCGTGCCCGGCGGCGTGGTGTTGATCGGCGGCGATCCCGGTATCGGCAAATCGACGCTGTTGCTGCAGTCGCTCGCGGAAATCGCAGCGGAAAAGCGAGCGCTCTATATCAGCGGCGAAGAGTCGGCCGCGCAAATCGCGTTGCGCGCACAACGACTGTCGCTGCTCGAGCCGGGTTCGAAAGCGAGCGAACTGCAATTGCTGGCCGAAATCCAGCTCGAAAAAATTCAGGCGACCATTGCCGACCAGCGGCCCGACGTGGCCGTCATCGACTCGATTCAGACCGTCTATTCGGACGCGCTCACGTCGGCGCCGGGCTCGGTCGCCCAGGTGCGCGAGTGCGCGGCGCAATTGACGCGTATCGCGAAGCAGTCGGGCACCACGATCATCATGGTCGGCCACGTGACGAAAGAGGGCGCGCTCGCCGGGCCGCGCGTGCTGGAGCATATCGTCGATACGGTGCTGTACTTCGAAGGCGACACGCATTCGTCGTTTCGTCTCGTGCGCGCGATCAAGAACCGCTTCGGCGCGGTCAACGAACTCGGCGTGTTCGCCATGACGGAGCGCGGCCTGCGCGGCGTGGCCAATCCGTCGGCGCTGTTCCTGTCGCAGCACGAGCAGTCGGTGCCGGGCTCGTGCGTGCTGGTGACGCAGGAGGGCACGCGGCCGCTGCTCGTGGAAGTGCAGGCGCTCGTCGATTCCGCCAATGCGCCGAATCCGCGGCGTCTTGCCGTCGGCCTCGAACAGAATCGTCTCGCCATGCTGCTCGCCGTGCTGCACCGGCATGCGGGCATCGCCTGTTTCGATCAGGACGTGTTTCTCAATGCCGTGGGCGGCGTGAAGATCACGGAGCCGGCTGCGGACCTGGCGGTGCTGCTCGCCATTCATTCGTCGATGCGCAACAAACCGCTGCCTAAAGGGCTCGTCGTATTCGGCGAAGTGGGGCTCGCGGGCGAGATCCGGCCGTCGCCGCGCGGTCAGGAACGCTTGAAGGAAGCCGCCAAGCTCGGCTTTTCAGTGGCCGTGATTCCCAAGGCCAACGCGCCCAAGCAGCCGATAGAAGGCTTACAGGTCGTTGCGGTCGAGCGGATCGAGCAGGCTATCGACCGGGTCCGCACACTCGACTGAACGGCCGTTTTGCCCCTGCGGTGCCGGCGCGGTACGCTCGGCCTCTCGTAATGCGCGGTAAATATCTCCAGGTTGGCTGTAACCAACAAGCCCTTCTTTTTCCTAAGCTGCACAGCTATTGCATCCCTTGATGCCGGAAAAAGGATCGCACCTTGAAACAGACTCATGAAACCGCAGCCGAGCCGCCGATCCAGGTGCGCGGTTGCCGGGTCTCCGCGCCCATTCATCAACCTTGGGGCGGCGCTTGCCGGATTGTCGAGTGGATCGACCGGACCGGGCAGATTTCGCGCCGTGTGGTGGCAGGCGACGCGACCGCCGCCGACGTGCGCGCCACCATCAGCCGCCACGTGGAAGGCCGCAAGCATCTGCTTTACGACGACGAAAAGACGCCGCGTCAGACGTTGCCGCGGCAGTCGGTCGCGCGGCGGTAGTTGTCCGCGCGCGGTTTCTAGGTCTGACGGCCAGGAGGGCGCCGAAGGCCGCCGAGGCTTTCGCCTTCCCCTGTCTGTCCGCCATCGGGCGCGGGGTTCGGTTCTCGGGTTTCGTCGGCATCGTGCGCCGCGCGGTTGAAGAGCGGGTGCCGCGCCGCTTCCGCCGCGCTCAGCACCGGCGAGACGCAGCAATCCAGCGGCTCGAGCAGCGCGACCCATTCGTCGAGTACCCGCGTGCCGATCACCTCGGCAAGCTCCTGGGTGAGCGAGGCGGCGTCCGGTCCGCCGATCGCCTGGCCGAGACTCCAGTGACGCGTGGCCCACTCCGGGCGGTCCAGCGCCATGCACAGGCTCTCCCAGAATTTCAGTTCGAGCGCACCCACCGCGAGCCAGCGACCGTCGAGCGTGCGGTACAGGTTGTAGCAGGGCACGCCGCCGTTCAGCAGGCCTGAGCCCGCGCCGGATGCTTCCGTGGCGTGCCGCGCAGCGTCTGCGGCGGCGTTCTCATTCGCGAGCGCGACCTGTGCGACTACATTGTGCACGTAGGTGGCGTGCGTCATGGAAACGTCGACGAAACGGCCTTCGCCGCCGCGCGACACGTGCCACAGCGCGGCGAGAATCTGCGTGACCGCGCTGAGCGCGCCGCCGAGCAGATCGGCGATCTGGAAGTTGGGCACGATCGGCGTGCCGTCGCGGCTCGTGAGCTGATCGAGCACGCCCGCATAGCCGATGTAGTTGAGGTCGTGGCCCGCGTGATCGGCGAAGGGGCCGTGGGCGCCATAGCCGCTGATCGCGCAGTACACGAGCCGCGGATTGGCGGAGCGCAGCGTCGCGTAGCCGACCCCGAGCCGGTCCATCACGCCAGGCCGGAAGCTCTCGATCAGAACGTCCGCCTCGGCCGCGAGCGCGCGCAGCACATGGCGTCCGGCTTCGGACTTGAGATCGAGACGCGTCTCGCGCTTGCCGCGATTCACTAGCCGGTAGAACGCGCCGGGCCGCCCGGCCACGCGGTCGCTGGACGACTGCAGCATCGTGCGCGTCGGGTCGCCCGCGCCGGGCGCTTCGATCTTGAGCACTTCCGCGCCGAGTTCCGCGAGCCGCAGCGCGGCTACCGGGCCGGGCAGCAGCCGCGTGAGGTCGAGCACGCGCAGGCCCTTCAAAGGCGGCGGCGCGGCGTCAGTCCCGGCGGATTCGCCAAAAGATGCAGCCGGTGCAGCGGAAGACGTTGCAGATGACAAAGCCAACCTCTCGTGATGCCGGCGCGGATCGCACGTGGCGTTCCGCTAGCCGATTTGTTCGAGTTCCTCGTGTGTCTCGAGCCATTCGGCTTCGAGTGTTTCGAGGCGCGCGTTCACGTCTGCCTGACGGCGAATCGCCTCCGTCAGTTTGTTTTTTTGAGCCGGCTCGTAACTGGCCGGATCGGCGACGAATGCGTCGAGCGTCGCCTTCTCCGCATGGAGCGCGTCCATTTCCTTCTCGATCTTCGTGATGCGGCTTTGCAGCGGCTTCTTCAGATTCGCGAGCTTCTGACGCGTTTCCGCCTCGAGCCGGCGCTGCTCCTTGCGATTCACGCCGCCGTCGGCACCTGCCGCGCCGCCCGCGCCACCGTCGGCGCCGTTCGGCGCATTGCCCGCCTTCAAGGCCGCGCGCTGCTCCGCCGCGTGTTGCAGCAGCCAGTCGCGGTAATCGTCGAGATCGCCGTCGAATTCCTGCAGGCGATGCTTCGCGACCAGCATGAACTGATCGGTCGTGGCGCGCAGCAAATGCCGGTCGTGCGAGACGAGAATGAGTGTGCCTTCGAACTGCGCGAGCGCCATGGTGAGCGCGTGCCGCGTTTCGAGATCCAGGTGGTTGGTCGGCTCGTCGAGCAGCAGCAGATTCGGCTTCTGCCAGATGATCAGCGCGAGTGCGAGCCGGGCCTTTTCGCCGCCGGAAAACGGCGCGATCTTCGACGTCGCCATGTCGCCGGAAAAATTGAAGCTGCCGAGGAAGTCGCGCAATTCCTGTTCGCGCGTGTCCGGCGCGAGGCGGGCGAGGTGTTGCAACGGCGTGTCGTCCGCGCGCAGGGTTTCCAGCTGGTGCTGCGCGAAATAGCCGATGCGCAGCCCCTTGCCTTCGCGCACGTGGCCGCCGAGCGGCGCCAGCGTGCCGGCCAGCGTTTTGATCAACGTGGACTTGCCCTGGCCGTTTGCGCCGAGCAGACCAATGCGCTGGCCGTTCTGGATGGACAGCATGACGCGCTCGACAATCGGAATCTCCGCGCCGTCTTCGCCATGGTAGCCGCAGCGCACGTCTTCCATGACCATCATTGGGTTCGGCGCCGAATCCGGCGTGCGGAATTCGAAGGTGAACGGCGACGCAGCGTGCGCCGGCGCGATCAGTTCCATCTTTTCGAGCGCCTTCACGCGGCTTTGCGCCTGACGCGCCTTGGTGGCCTGCGCCTTGAAACGGTTGATGTAGCTCTGCAGATGCGCGACCGTGCGCTGCTGCTTTTCGTACGCGCTCTGTTGCAGCGCGATCTGCTGCGCGCGCAGCACTTCGAATTGCGAATAATTGCCGCCGTAACGCTTGATCTGCTGCTGTTCGAGATGCAGCGTGACGTTGCAGACCGAATCCAGAAACTCGCGGTCGTGCGAGATCACGATGAGCGTGCCCGGATAACGGTGCAGCCACTCTTCGAGCCAGACGATCGCGTCGAGGTCCAGGTGGTTGGTCGGCTCGTCGAGCAACAGGAGGTCCGAGCGGCACATCAGCGCCTGCGCGAGATTCAGGCGCATGCGCCAGCCGCCCGAGAAGCTCGTGACCGGCTCGCGGGTTTGCTCCAGCGTGAAGCCGAGGCCGAGCAACAATGCTTCGGCGCGGGCCGGCGCGGTGTAGCCGTCGGCATCCGCGAAGGCTGCGTGGGCTTCGCCTTCCGCCGCGCCGTCGTGCGCAGCCGAGGCAGCGGCGATGCGCGCTTCGATCGCGCGCAACGCGGCGTCGCCGTCGAGCGTGTAGGCGAGCGCGGTTTTGTCGACGGCAGGCGTTTCCTGCGCGACGTGCGCGATCTGCCACGTGGGCGGGATCGAGAAGTCGCCGCGGTCCGCGTGCAGTTCGCCGAGCAGCACGGCAAACAGCGTGGACTTGCCCGCGCCGTTCGCGCCCACGAGGCCGGCCTTTTCGCCCGGATTCAGCGTGAACGTGGTGTTGTCGAAGAGCGGCTTGGTGCCGCGCGCGAGGCTGAACTGGTTAAAGCGGATCACAAAGAGGCCGGCTGGAGAAAAACGCCTATTTTAGACCGCCGGGGCGGCAACCGGCGCCTTAAGCCGCATCGGCCGTTCGGCCGACTGTCGCGGCCGCGCTTTTGACATAGACTGACGGCTTTCGTGGGGAGAGCACATGACATCGATTTATTCTTTTTCGGCCCGCAGGCTGGGCGGCGAGGAAGTGAGTCTCGCGCAGTACGAGGGCAAGGTGCTGCTGATCGTCAACACGGCGAGCGAATGCGGGTTCACGCCGCAGTACGCGGGCTTGCAGAAGCTTTACGACAGCTACGCGGCGCGCGGGCTCGCGGTGCTCGGCTTTCCGTGCAACCAGTTCGGCAAGCAGGAACCGGGCGACGCCGCGCAGATCGGCAGCTTTTGCGAGAAGAACTACGGCGTGACCTTCCCGATGTTCGACAAGGTGGACGTGAACGGCGCGAACGCGCATCCGCTGTTCCGTTATCTGACGGGCGAGGCGCCGGGCCTTCTCGGCCTCGAAGCAATCAAGTGGAATTTCACGAAGTTTCTGATCGGCCGCGACGGCAACGTGGTCAAGCGCTATGCGCCGCTGACCAAACCGGAGGCGATCACGGAGGACATCGAAAAGCTGCTGTGAAACGGAGCGCCGAGCGGTCCCGCGCGGCGGCGCGCGCGTCAGAGAATCGGTGAGAAGAGGCGGGCCACGTGCATCAGCACGCGCCGCAAAGCGCTCGCCTGGCGGTACTCGTTGCGGTCGATCTCGCGCGATTGCGCGAAGTCGGCAAGCAGCATGGTTTCGACTTCTTTTGCGAATCCCGGATCGACGGTCATGACCATGATTTCGAAGTTGAGCCGGAACGAGCGGTTGTCGAGATTGGCGCTGCCCACCGCCGCGGCCACGCTGTCGATCAGCACGACCTTCTGGTGCAGAAAGCCCGGCTGATAGCGAAAAATGCGCAGGCCGGCGCGCAGAGAATCATACGCATACAGTTTCGAGGCTTCGAAGACCACCACGTGATCGCGCCGGCTCGGAATCAGAATGCGCACGTCCACCCCACGCAGCGCCGCGAGCCGCAATGCGGAGAACACGGCTTCGTCCGGTACGAGGTAGGGGGTCGTGATCCAGATGCGCTCGCGCGCCGCGTTGATCGCTTCGACGAAGAAGAGCGAGCAGGTCTCCTGTTTGTCGGCGGGGCCGCTCGGCACGACAAGGCAATGCATGTCGTGGCTCCTCGTGGGATTCGTGGAGCCGGCAGCGTTCATCGAGCCTGCGGCGTTCACGGCGTGCACCGAGGCTGGCAAGTCCTGCGAGTCCTGCGAGTCCGCCGGGGCGGCCGGCGGCGTGGCCGGCAGATCCAGTTTCGGTAACTGCTGGGTCGCCCAGTACCAGTCTTCGGTGAACACGAACTGGATGCTCGCGACTGCGGGCCCGCGCACTTCGATATGCGTGTCGCGCCAGGGCGAAAGCGGCGGCTTGCCGCCCAGATATTCGACACCGATATTGTGTCCGCCGACAAACGCCCGTTCGCCGTCGACGGAAACGATCTTGCGGTGATTGCGGAAGTTCAGCTGCAGCCGGTTGACGAACAGGCGATTGGTGGCGAACGGATGCGTCTCCACGCCGCCCGCGCGCAGCGACGCGACGTAGCGGTGCGGCAGGTCGAAGCTGCCGATGCTGTCGTATAGGAAATACACTCGCACGCCTTGCCGCGCTTTCGCGATCAACGCTTCCTTGAACATTTCGCCGAGCGCATCGTCGCGTACGATAAAAAACTGCACGATGATGTAGTGGCGCGCGTGCTCGATGGCCTCGAAAATCGCCTCGAAGGTCGCCGTGCCGTTCACCAGCGTGCGCACGGAATTGCCCGGCAGGAACGGCATGCCGCCGAGCCGCGTGAGCGAGTGCACGAGCCTGCCGCCCAGCGCATGCGCGGGCAGTTGCGCCGACGAAGCCAGCTCGTCCCACTGCGGCGGGTGCGCGTGGGTGCGCAGCAATTCGTTCTCGACGCGGCGGGCGTCCGCATAGCCGGCGAACTTGCTGCGGCCAAGAAAAAGATAAGGGACGAGCGTGAGATAGGGCATCGCGACCAGCGACACAGCCCACGCGATCGCGCCTTGCGACGTGCGGGTATTGAGAATCGCGTGACATGCGGCGGCCACGCCGAGGATATGGGCGAGGGCCACCAGCGTGCCGACGTGAAGCAGGTCGAATTGCATAGGCGAGCGAAGGGTTGGACGAGAGGCCGTGCCGGCGCGCCGGACCCACGCGGACAGCCGCCGAGCTAACGGCGCTCATCTTACCGAACGCGCGGGCATTGGGGGCGATGTGAGGCTTGGGCCACCGGGCGGGCGGCCGAGACGGCGAAAGCGCTGGAAACGCGGACGGCAGGCACGGCACGCGCCCGTCGGACGCCGCCGCGCCCGGGGTTAAACCGTCGTCACCAGATCAGACAGGCAGATCAGCGGCCTGGATAAGGAACACGTTGTCGTCACCGGCGCTCGTCGACAGCCAGACGAGGTCGAGCCCGCCGAAGGCCGCTTCGACGTGCTGGCGCTCGTTGCCGATCTCGATCACGAGCACGCCGTCTTCGGTCAGCCAGTTGCGTGCGTCCGCAATGATTCGCCGCACGATGTCCATGCCGTCCGCGCCGCCGGCCAGCGCCATTTCCGGCTCGTGCCGGTACTCGGCGGGCAAGTCCTGCATCGACGCAGCATTCACGTACGGCGGATTGCTGATGATTACGTCGTAGCGGCGTTGGGCGAGCGGCGCATACAGATCGCCTTCGAAGAGCGCGATGCGGTCGTCGAGCTTATAGTCGGCCACGTTGCGCGCGGCAACTTCGAGAGCGGGCGCGGAGAGATCCACCGCGTCGATGTCCGCATTCGGAAAGGCGTGCGCCGCGAGAATCGCGAGACAGCCCGAGCCGGTGCACAGTTCGAGCACGGCGCTGACCTGCTCAGGGTCCTCGACATACGGCTGCAGCCCGTCCTGCAGCAGCTCGCCGATAAACGAGCGTGGCACGATGGTGCGTTCGTCGACGTAAAAGCGAAAGCCGTGCATCCACGCTTCCTGGGTGATGTAGGCCGCCGGCACGCGCTCGGTGGCGCGGCGCTCGATGACGTTCAGCACCGCGTCGATTTCGGCTGCGGAAAGGCGCGCGTCCATGAACGGATCGAGCAGATCGAGCGGCAGATGCAGCGTGTGCAGCACCAGATAGGCAGCTTCGTCGTAAGCGTTGGCCGAGCCGTGGCCGAACGAGAGCCCAGCCTGGTTAAAGCGCGACACGGCGAAACGCAGCAGGTCGCGGACAGTGGAAAAGGGCAGCGTCATCGCAGTCGTCCTCAGGTAGGCCTCAATCAGGCGATCAGTTGTTCGAGCACGCGGCGGTACACGTTTTTCAGCGGCTCGACGTGTGCGACTTCGATATGTTCGTCGATCTTGTGGATGCTGGCGTTCAGCGGGCCGAACTCGACCACCTGTTGGCAGATGCGCGCGATGAAGCGTCCGTCCGACGTGCCGCCGGTGGTGGATAGTTCGGTGGTAACGCCGGTTTCGTCCTTGATCGCTTTGGCGAGCGCGTTCGACAGTTCGCCGTGCGGCGTGAGGAACGGCAGGCCGCTCACGGTCCAATGCAGATCGTATTCAAGGCCGTGCCGGTCGAGTATCGCGTGGACGCGCTGCTGCAAGCCCTCCACCGTGCTGGCCGTCGAGAAACGGAAGTTGAACATGACCTCGGCATGGCCGGGAATCACGTTGGTCGCGCCCGTGCCGCTATGGATGTTCGACACCTGCCACGTGGTGGGCGGGAAGTATTCGTTGCCGTCGTCCCAACGTTCGGCGACGAGATCCGCGAGGGCAGGCGCGAGCAGATGCACCGGATTTTTCGCCAGATGCGGATACGCAATGTGGCCTTGCACGCCTTTCACGACGAGCTTGCCGGACATCGAGCCGCGCCGGCCATTTTTCACCGTATCGCCGAACTGCTCACTCGAAGTCGGCTCGCCGACAATGCAGTAGTCCATGCGCTCGCCGCGCGTCTGCAAGGCCTCGACCACCTTGACGGTGCCGTCGGTGGCGGGGCCTTCTTCGTCGCTCGTGATCAGGAACGCGATCGAGCCGCGATGCTGCGGGTGCGCCGCGACGAACTCCTCGCTCGCGACCACGAAGCCGGCGATCGAGCTTTTCATGTCGGCCGCGCCGCGGCCGTACAGCTTGCCGTCGCGATGCGTCGGTTCGAACGGCGCCGAATGCCATTGGTCGAGCGGGCCGGTCGGCACCACGTCCGTGTGGCCGGCAAACGCGAGCAGCTTGCCCGCCTGGCCGTCCACGCCGCGTTTCACGGCCCACAGGTTCGTCACGCCGTTTGATTCGATGGTTTCGTGCTCGAAGCCGAGCGCGGACAGACGTTCGATCAGAAGGCGCTGGCAATGCTGGTCGTCGGGCGTGACGGAAGCGCGCGCGATCAATTGTTCGGTAAGGGCAAGGGTGCCGGACATGGGTTCAGTACAAGCCACTGGGAAATGAAAAAAATGCCGGCTGGCGGTGCAACACCGCAGCCGGCAACAGCTTTGACGCAGCGCAGCACAACGCGAGGCGCTGCGCTCATTCACACATCGCCGTGCTCAGGCAAAGAGCGCCGCATATTCGTCGGGCGAAAAACCGAGCGATTTGACGCGCCCGTTCACCACCAGCACCGGCCGCTTGATGACCGAGGGCTTGTGAATCATCAACGCGATCGCGCCCGGCTGCGTGTCGGCGGCGGCCTTCATGTCGTCCGACAGGCCGCGCCACGTGGTGCCGCGACGGTTCAGCAGCGCGTCGAGCTTCACGTCCTTCAGCCAGTCCTGGACGAGCGGCTCGGTCACGCCGGCCTTCTTGAAGTCGTGAAACTCGAACTCGACGCCGTGTTCCTCGAGCCACACGCGCGCCTTCTTCACCGTATCGCAGTTCGGAATGCCGTAGACGACAGTCTTGGTGCCGCGCGCCATCAGTCGCCTCGCAGCAGCTCGTTCAGGCCGACCTTCGCGCGCGTCTTTGCGTCGACCTTCTTGACGATCACCGCGCAGTAGAGGCTGTGCGAGCCGTCCTTCGACGGCAGGTTGCCCGCCACCACGACCGAGCCCGCCGGAATGCGGCCGTACGTGACTTCGCCGGTTTCGCGGTCGTAGATTTTCGTGCTCTGACCGAGATACACGCCCATCGAAATGACGGAGTTTTCTTCGACGATCACGCCTTCCACCACTTCCGAACGCGCGCCGATGAAGCAGTTGTCCTCGATGATGACGGGGTTGGCCTGCAGCGGCTCCAGCACGCCGCCGATGCCCACGCCGCCGGACAGGTGCACGTTCTTGCCGATCTGCGCGCAGGAACCGACGGTCGCCCACGTGTCGACCATCGTGCCTTCGTCGACATAGGCGCCGATGTTGGTGTACGACGGCATCAGCACGACGTTCTTCGCAATGAACGAACCGCGGCGTGCGATGGCGGGCGGCACCACGCGGAAGCCGCCGGCCGCGAAGTCTTCAGCGGTGTAGCTGGCGAACTTGGACGGCACCTTGTCGTAGAACTGGCTGTAGCCGCCCGCGGACATCGGCGCGTTGTCTTCCAGGCGGAACGACAGCAGCACGGCTTTCTTCAGCCATTGATTGACGACCCAGTCGCCGTCTTTCTTCTCGGCGACGCGCAACAGGCCCTTGTCCAGTTGCTCGATGGCGTGGGCGACGGCTTCACGCACGTCAGAGGGAGCGGCCTTGGGCGACAGCTCGGCGCGGTTTTCCCAGGCGGTGTCGATGATCTGCTGAAGTTGTTGCGACATATGCGTGCTTTTAGAAGAGTTGAAGTCTGAAGAAGGGCGGCGGCGCGCGGAACGTTGGGGCCTGATCCGGCGAATCCATGTCAGCCCGCGAGCCCGCGGCAAAAGTCGACGATTCGTTGCGCGCCCTGCGTGCATTCGTCGACGTCGGCGACGAGCGCCATGCGCACGAAATTGCGGCCGGGGTTCACGCCGTGCGCGGTGCGCGCGAGGTACGAACCCGGCAGAACCGTCACATTATAGTCGGCGTAAAGACGCTGGGCGAACCCGGTATCCGTGAGGCCGGTACGCGAGACGTCCGCCCACAGATAGAACGCGGCGTCCGGCAGGCGCACGTCGAGCACCTCGGCGAGCATCGGCGTGACGGTCGAAAATTTCTGCACGTATTTCGCGCGGTTCTCGCGCACGTGCGCTTCGTCGTTCCAGGCCGCGATGCTCGCGCTTTGATACACGGTCGACAACGCCGCGCCGTGGTAGGTGCGGTACAGCAGAAAGTCCTTGAGGATGGCGGCGTCGCCCGCCACGAACCCCGAGCGCATGCCGGGCACGTTCGAGCGCTTCGACAGGCTCGACAGCATGACGAGCCGCTCATAGCCGCGGCCGAGCTTGTGCGCTGCTTCGAGGCCGCCGAGCGGCGGGTTGGCTTCGTCGAAATAGATTTCGGAATAGCATTCGTCGGAGGCGATCACGAAGCCGTGACGGTCCGACAGGGCGAACAGTTCGCGCCAGTCTTCGAGCGTCAGCACGGCGCCCGTCGGATTGCCCGGCGAGCAGACGTAGAGCAGCTGCGTGCGCGCCCAGATCTCGGCCGGCACCGCCGAATAGCCGCACGCGAAGTTGCGCGCCGGGTCGCTGTTCACGAAATACGGCTCGGCGCCTGCGAGGATCGCCGCGCCTTCGTAGATTTGGTAGAACGGGTTCGGACAGAGTACGATCGCAGGCTCGCCCTTTTCATTGCGCCGCGGGTCGATCACCGTTTGCGCGAGCGCGAACAGCGCCTCGCGCGAGCCCGACACCGGCAGCACCTGGGTGGCCGGATCCACGGGCGGCAGGCTGTAGCGCTGCGTGACCCAGTTCGCAATCGACTCGCGCAACGGCAAGGCGCCGACGGTGGCCGGATACGCGGACAGGCCGCCAAGCGAGGCGATCACGGCGTCGCGGATCAAGGCGGGCGTCGGATGTTTCGGCTCGCCGATGCCGAAGCTGATGTGCGCGAGGCCGGCAGCCGGCGTGACGTCCTTGAAGAGTGCACGCAGCTTTTCGAAGGGATAGGGCTGGAGGGAGTCGAGTAGCGGATTCACGGGGCGGATCGAGCCTGATCGAAGAGGGCGCGGAACGATGTACGGCGGCGCGTGCGCCGTCCGCGTCGGTCTGCGCAGTGGTCTGCACTGTCGTGTCGCCGGGCTGCGCAAAGCGGCGCGCGCGACGGCACGGAGGCGAGCAGGGGATTATAGCGTGGCGCGCCGCGGCTCTGGCTCGGCACGAACGCCGCGAACGCCGCGGGCGGCGCAGGCAGTGCGTGCTAAAGGAACAATGGGAACAATGCGGGCCCTCGCCGGTTCGCGCGGCAATACAAGCAGGAGCAGCAATGTACGCAGTGGTCGAGGAGACACCGAGGCGCGGTAGAACATACACCGCGATCTCAGCAGAAATCGGCGGAGCAAACGACGAGGGCCACCACGCAGGAACCGGCAGCGCGAACCGCAACGCCAGCGGCACCGCCGCACGCTCGCGGAGCCCGTCGCCATGACCAACTGGCTTCGGACAGGCTGGCCGACGCTTGCCATCATGCTCGGGGCGTCGGTGTGGGGCGTGATCTGGTATCCGTTGCGGATGCTGGCGTCGCTCGGCGTCACCGGCACGGCCGCGAGCGCGCTGACGAGCGGCGCCGGATGCCTCTTCGTGCTGCTCGTGCGTCGCCGCGCCATCAGCACGGTGCGCTGGCACTGGCTGCTGCCGGCGCTCGCGCTGGCGGCCGGCATCACGAACCTTGGTTTCGTGTGGGGTTCGATCCACGGGCAGGTGATGCGCGTGTTGTTGCTCTTCTATCTGACGCCCGCATGGACCGCGCTTTTCGCGCACTTCATTCTCCACGAGCGGCTGACGTGGCCGGGCGCGGGCCTCGCCGCGCTGTCGCTCGCGGGGGCCATGACCATGCTGTGGTCGCCGCAACTCGGCATTCCGCTGCCGGGCAACCTCGCCGAATGGGCGGGCCTCGCGGGCGGCATGGGCTTCGCCATGAGCAACGTGCTGATCCTGAAGACGAGCCGCGTCTTGCCGCAGATGAAACCCGAGATGCGCACGGCGACCATCTTCGGCGGCGCGGCGATTTTCGGCGCCTGCGCGTCGCTGTTCGAAGCGATGCCCGCGCCGCCCACCGGCGCGCATCTCGCCACGGCCGCGTGGCTCGTGCTCGGCCTCGGCTTCCTGCTCGCCTCGAACAACATGCTGGTGCAATACGGCCTCGCGCGCGTGCCGGCCAACCGTGCCTCGATCATCATGCTGTTCGAACTCGTGGTCACGGCGCTTTCCGCCTGGCTCTTCGCGGGCGAGACGCCCGGCGCGCGCGAGTGGGCCGGCGGCGCATGCATCGTGCTCGCCTCGGCGCTGTCGAGCTGGATGCATCGGCCGAAGGCTATGCCGCCCGATCCCGCCAATCAGGACACGAGCGACGCGGACGCCGGCACGCGCGGCGACGCTGGCAACGCGAGTGACGGCAACAAGCGGGACCGCAAGAACCGCCCACGCGCGATGGTATGATTGCCCCTCATTAGCCGGCGCCTGCGACACGCTTGTAGCCGGCGACCCAATTCCCGAGGGCTGGCAAGGACCGCGGGCCGTATCGCCGCAACGGCGAACGGCACACACGGCCTTCGTGAGCCACCTATTATTTTTCCTTCTCAAACAGCGAAATCGCCGTGCGTCTGACCTCGATCAAACTCGCTGGATTCAAGTCATTCGTCGATCCCACGCATTTCCAGGTTCCGGGCCAGCTCGTCGGCGTGGTGGGACCGAATGGATGCGGCAAGTCCAACATCATCGACGCCGTGCGCTGGGTGCTCGGCGAATCGCGTGCTTCCGAGCTGCGCGGCGAGTCGATGCAGGACGTGATCTTCAACGGGTCGACCGCGCGCAAGCCGGGCAGCCGCGCGAGCGTCGAACTCGTGTTCGACAATGCGGACGGCCGCGCCGCCGGGCAGTGGGGCCAATACGCGGAAATCGCCGTCAAGCGCGTGCTGACGCGCGACGGCACCTCGAGCTACTACATCAATAATCTGCCGGCGCGCCGCCGCGACATTCAGGACATTTTCCTCGGCACGGGCCTCGGGCCGCGCGCCTACGCGATCATCGGGCAGGGCATGATCGCGCGCCTGATCGAAGCGAAGCCGGAAGAGTTGCGGGTGTTCCTCGAGGAAGCCGCGGGCGTTTCGAAGTACAAGGAACGCCGTCGCGAAACCGAGAATCGTCTGCATGACACGCGGGAAAATCTGACGCGGGTGGAAGACATCATTCGCGAATTGGGCACGAATCTCGAGAAGCTCGAAGGCCAGGCGGTCGTCGCCACGCGCTACAAGGAACTGCAGACGGACGGCGAGGAAAAGCAGCGTCTTTTGTGGCTGCTGCGCAAGAACGAAGCGGGCAGCGAGCAGGAGCGTCAGAAGCGCGCCATCGAACAGGCGCAGATCGATCTCGAGGCGCAGACCGCGAAGCTGCGCGAAGTCGAAGCGCAGCTGGAAACGCTGCGCGTCGCGCACTATTCCGCGAGCGACGCGATGCAGGGCGCACAAGGCGCGCTGTACGAAGCGAATGCCGAGGTGAGCCGGCTCGAAGCCGAGATCAAGTTCATCGTCGAATCGCGCAATCGCGTGCAGGCGCAGATCGCCGCGCTGACCGCGCAGCGCGAGCAGTGGCTGGCACAGGCTGAAAAGGCGCAAGGCGACCTTGAAGACGCCGAGGAACAACTCGCCGTCGCCGAGGAAAAAGCGGCCCTCGCCGAAGAGGAAGCCGCCGCGAAACACGACGCGATGCCCGCGCTCGAAGCGCGCTGGCGCGACGCGCAGGCGGAGCTGAACACCGAGCGCGGCGGCATCGCACAGACTGAGCAGGCGCTCAAGCTGGAAGCCGCGCATCAGCGCAATGCCGACCAGCAGTTGCAGCAGTTGCAGCAGCGTCAGGAGCGCCTGAAGGCGGAGGCCGGCGGCCTCGACGCGCCGGACGAAGCCCAGCTCGAAGAGCTGCGCATGCAGCTCGCCGAACACGAAGAGATTCTGCACGACGCCCAGACGCGTCTCGCGGACGCGCAGGAAACGCTGCCGCGCCTCGATGCCGAGCGGCGCGCCGCGCAGGAGCGCGTGCAGGCCGAAAGCGCGCAGATCCATCAGCTCGACGCGCGCCTTGCCGCGCTCAAGCAGTTGCAGGAGAACGTGCAGACCGAGGGCAAGATCCAGCCGTGGCTCGAAAAGCACGAGCTCGGCGCTTTGCCGCGACTGTGGAAGAAGCTGCATGTCGAGGCCGGTTGGGAAACCGCGCTGGAGGCGGTGCTGCGCGAGCGCCTGGCCGCACTGGAAGTATCGAACCTCGACTGGGTCAAGGCGTTCGCCACCGACGCGCCGCCCGCCAAGCTCGCGTTCTACGCGCCGCCGGCCGCCGGTCAGCCGGTCGCGGCGCCGCCCGCGCTGCGGCCGCTGCTGTCGCTCGTCCGGATCGACGACGCGGGCATCCGCGCGGTCCTCAACGACTGGCTCGGCCTTGCCTTCATTGCCGACGATCTGCAGCAGGCGCTCAGCCTGCGCTCGCAATTGCCCGAAGGCGGTTCGTTCGTCGTCAAGGCGGGGCATGTAGTGACGCGCGTCGGCGTGCAGCTGTATGCCGCGGACTCGGAGCAGGCCGGCATGCTGGCCCGTCAGCAGGAAATCGAAAACCTCGCGCGTCAGGTGCGCGCGCAGGCGCTGCTCGCCGACGAAGCGAAGGCCGCCGCGATTCGCGCCGAAGCTGCGCACACGCAGGCCGCGCAGGCCCTCACCGACGTGCGTCAGCAGGCCGAGCGCGCGACCCAGCGCGTGCATGCGCTGCAGCTCGACGTGCTGAAGCTCACGCAGGCACACGAGCGCTACACGCAGCGCAGCACGCAGATCCGCGAGGAGCTCGAGGAAATCCACGCGCAGGTCGAGGAACAGCGCGCGCTGCGCGCCGAGTCCGAAGCGAACTTCGAGCGCTACGACGGCGAGCTCGCGGAGCTGCAGGCGCGTTTCGAAGATCATCAACTGGCTTTCGAGGCGCTCGACGAAGCGCTGACCACGGCGCGCGGCGAGTCGCGCGATCTCGACCGCGCCGCCACGGACGCGCGCTTTGCCGCGCGCAATATGGCGAACCGCATCGACGAACTCAAGCGCAGCATTCAGGTCGCGCATGAGCAGAGCGAACGCGTGGCGGCCTCGCTGGAAGACGCGCGCGCCGAGCTCGAAACGATCAACGAGCAGACCGCGCACACCGGTCTGCAGGACGCGCTCGACATTCGCGCGGTCAAGGAAGAGGCGTTGCACGCCGCGCGTCTCGAACTGGACGATCTGACCGCCAAGCTGCGCGCCGCCGACGAAACGCGTCTGTCGACGGAACGCGCGTTGCAACCGCTGCGCGATCGCATCAATGAATTGCAGTTGAAGGAACAGGCCGCACGGCTGAACGGCGAGCAGTTCATCGAGCAGCTGGCCGCGGCCGGCGTCGACGAAGCGGAGCTGCAGGCCAAGCTCACGCCGGACATGAAGCCTTCGTATCTGCAGGGCGAGGTCACGCGCATCAATAACGCGATCATCGCGCTCGGTCCGGTCAACATGGCCGCGCTCGACGAGCTGAAGGCGGCGACCGAGCGCAAGACCTTCCTCGACTCGCAATCGGCCGACCTGACGAGCGCAATCGAAACGCTCGAAGACGCAATCCGCAAGATCGACGCCGAAACGCGCACGCTGCTGCAAGGCACGTTCGACGAAGTGAACCGTCATTTCGGCGAACTGTTCCCGCGTCTTTTCGGCGGCGGCCAGGCAAAGCTCATCATGACCGGCGACGAGATTCTCGACGCGGGCGTGCAGGTCATGGCGCAGCCTCCGGGCAAGAAGAATTCGACCATTCACCTGCTGTCCGGCGGCGAAAAAGCGCTGACCGCGACGGCGCTGGTGTTCGCGATGTTCCAGCTGAATCCCGCGCCGTTCTGTCTGCTCGACGAAGTGGACGCGCCGCTCGACGACGCCAACACCGAACGTTTCGCGAACCTCGTGCGCGCGATGTCGGACAAAACCCAGTTCCTTTTCATTTCGCACAACAAGATTGCGATGGAAATGGCGCAGCAACTGATCGGCGTGACGATGCAGGAGCAGGGCGTGTCGCGCATCGTTGCCGTCGACATGGAAACGGCTGCGGGTTTCGCCCAGAATATCGTTTAAGTTTTGTTTGAATCATGGAAGCGCGGGCGCCCGCGTCGAGCGCTGCGGCCGCGGGCCGCGCGACAACGTGGGGCGGGCGTGAGGCCGCGCACATAAAGAATTGCTGATGGAGCATGCATGGACGAGTTGACACTCGGTTTGATCGGCGCGGGTGCCGTGGTGGTCGGGGGCGTGGTCGTGTACAACGCGTGGCAGAGCGCCAAGGTGCGCCGCAAGATGCCGCGGCCGATGCCGGCGGACGCGGCGGAGAGCTTCGCGCGCGACGAGCACGAGGAACAGAGCCCGTTCATCGAACCGGCCCGGCCGACCACGCGCCGCGAGCCGGTGGTCGGTGCGGATGCGGCCGGCGACACGGCGTCGGCGCGCGTCGAGCCGACTTTTGGCGCGCCTGTGGGCGCGGCGCCGCTCGACACACCGGCGGATATTCAGGCGGAAACCACCACGCCGAACGGCTTTGTCGCGGGTGTGAATGAAGATGACGAGCAGCATGCCGCGCCGGACGAAACCGGCAAAGACGCAACGGCGGCCCGACCCGCCGGCGAGGCGCCGCGCGAGCCCGACGAGCAGATCGAACCGATAATGCCCGCGGCCACCACGATCTCATCGGCGCCGCCCGCCATCGTCGACCGGCGCATCGATTGCATCGTGCCGATTCGTCTGAACGGACCGGTTGCGGGCGACAAGGTGATTCCGCTCGCGCAGCGTCTGCGTCGCGCGGGCAGCAAGCCGGTGCATATCGAAGGCAAGCTAGAAGGCGGGGCCTGGGAGCTTCTGCAAAACGGCGCGCGTTATGAAGAGCTGCGCGCGGCCGCGCAGCTTGCCAACCGCAGCGGCGCGCTCAACGAACTGGAGTTCTCCGAGTTCGTGACCGGCGTGCAGCAGTTCGCCGACGCGCTCGACGCATCGCCGGAATTTCCGGACATGCTCGAAACCGTGGCGATGGCGCGGGAACTGGACGGCTTCGCCGCACAGTGCGACGCGCAATTGTCGATCAACGTGCTCTCGGACGGCGCGCCCTGGTCGGCCAACTACGTGCAGGCCGTCGCGTCGCAAGACGGTCTGCTGCTCTCGCGCGACGGCACGCGTTTCGTGAAGCTCGACGCGCGGCAGAGCCCCGTGTTCATGCTGCAATTCGGCGACACCAATTTTTTGCGCGACGACCTCACCTACAAGGGCGGCCAGATGATCACGCTGGTGCTCGACGTGCCCGTGGCCGACGAAGACATCCTGCCGTTCCGCCTGATGTGCGACTACGCGAAGTCGCTGGCGGAGCGCATCGGCGGCCGGGTGGTGGACGACGGCCGCCGCCCGTTGCCTGAGGCCGCACTGCTCGCCATCGAAAAGCAGTTGATGACGCTCTACGCGAAGCTCGAGCAGGCCGGCATTCCGGCAGGCTCGCCGGCCACGCGCCGCCTCTTCAGCCAGTAAGTCACCGGCGTTATCTGTGTGCCCGACGGCCGCGCGATGCGCGGCCGTTGTCGTTTCGGACAAGCCAACGCGCCGACTATAGCGCGCTCGCGTACCGCCCGAAACCTGGCCATTCGGCCGATGTAAAGGGGAACGCTTCCTGCGATAATCCACTGTCCGATTTCATTCAAAGAAGCGTTCTACAGCATGGCTCGAACTACCGCCTCGAACCCAGCATCCAGCGCTCCGGCCGAGCGTGCCGCGTGGCTGCGCGCGGAACTTGAACGCGCCAACTACGCGTACTACGTGCTGGACCAGCCCGACTTGCCCGACGCGGAATACGATAAGCTGTTCAAGGAGCTGGAAAGCATCGAGGCGCAGCATCCGGATCTGATCGTGCCGGATTCGCCCACGCAGCGGGTGGGCGGCGAGGCGGCGAGCGGCTTCGAGCCCGTCGTCCATGATCAGCCCATGCTGTCGCTCAACAACGGTTTCGCCGACGAAGACATCGTCGCGTTTGACAAACGCGTAGGCGATGCGCTCGGCAACAATGCGAAGGAACCGCCGGTGCCGGTCGACTATGCGACGGAGCTGAAATTCGACGGCCTCGCCATTTCGCTGCGCTATGTCGACGGCGTGTTCGTGCAGGCCGCCACGCGCGGCGACGGCACGACCGGCGAGAACGTCACGGCAAACATCCGCACCGTTCGTTCCATTCCGCTCAAACTGAAGGGCAAGCGCGTGCCGCACATACTCGACGTGCGAGGCGAAGTGCTGATGTTCAAGCGCGACTTCGAGCGCCTGAACGAACGGCAGCGTGCGGCGGGCCATAAGGAGTTCGCCAATCCGCGCAATGCCGCCGCGGGCAGCCTGCGCCAGCTCGACCCGAAGATCACCGCGCAACGGCCGCTGTCGTTCTTCGCGTATGGCATTGGCGTGTTGGACGGTATGGAGATGCCGGCCACGCATAGCGAACTGCTCGACTGGTACAAGGAACTTGGCCTGCCGGTCAATTCGGAGCGCGCGGTCGTGAAGGGCGCGGAAGGTTTGCTGGCGTTTTTCCGTGCGGTAGGCGAGAAGCGCGACAAGCTGCCGTACGACATCGACGGCGTGGTGTACAAGGTCAACCGGCGCGACGAACAGGACGCGCTCGGCTTTGTATCGCGTGCGCCGCGTTTTGCGCTCGCTCACAAGTTTCCGGCGCAGGAAGCGCTCACGAAGCTCGTCGCCATCGACGTGCAGGTGGGCCGCACCGGTGCGATTACGCCGGTCGCGCGGCTCGAGCCGGTGTTCGTCGGCGGCGCCACGGTCACCAATGCGACGCTGCATAACGAAGACGAAGTGCGGCGCAAAGACATCCGGATCGGCGACACGGTGATCGTGCGGCGCGCCGGCGACGTGATCCCGGAGGTGGTGAGCGCGCTTCTCGACCGTCGTCCGGACGACGCGCGCGAGTTCGTCATGCCCACGCATTGTCCGGTGTGCGGCTCGAGCATCGAGCGTCTGCCCGACGAGGCGATTGCGCGTTGCACGGGCGGCCTGTTCTGTCCGGCGCAGCGCAAACAGGCACTGTGGCATTTCGCGCAGCGGCGGGCCTTGGACATCGACGGACTGGGCGAAAAAATCATCGATCAACTGGTCGAACAGAACCTCGTGCGCACGCCCGCCGATCTGTTCAACCTCGGCTTCTCGACGCTTGCGGAGTTGGACCGTTTCGCCGACAAATCCGCGCAGAACCTGCTCGACTCGCTCGAAAAGGCCAAGCACACTACGCTTGCACGTTTCATCTACGCGCTCGGCATCCGGCATGTCGGCGAATCCACGGCGAAAGATCTGGCGAAACACTTCGGCTCGCTCGATCCGATCATGGAGGCCTCGGTGGAGGCGCTGCTCGAGGTCAACGACGTGGGACCCGTCGTGGCCGAATCGATCCACCAGTTTTTTGCCGAAGAGCACAACCGCACGGTGATCGAGCAGTTGCGCGCGCCGGGCAAAGTCACGTGGCCCGAAGGTCCGCCCGCGCCCAAGGCGCCGCAAGGTGTGCTGGCCGGCAAGACGATCGTGCTGACCGGCACTTTGCCGACTCTTGCTCGCGAAGAGGCCAAGGAAATGCTCGAAGCGGCGGGCGCCAAAGTGGCCGGATCGGTGTCGAAGAAAACAGACTATGTGGTGGCGGGAGCCGAAGCTGGCAGCAAGTTGGCGAAGGCCGAGGAACTCGGCATTCCGGTACTCGACGAAGATGGTATGCGTAAGCTCCTGGAGGGGCAGTCATGATCCGCGAAATTCTCAAGATGGGCGATCCACGCCTCTTGCGTATTGCCGATCCGGTCGATCATTTCGATACGCCGGAACTGCATGAGCTCATTAAAGACATGTTCGAGACCATGCACGACGCGAACGGGGCGGGGCTCGCCGCGCCGCAGATCGGCGTCAATCTGCAGGTGGTGATATTCGGGTTCGGCAGCAACGAGCGCTATCCGGATGCGCCGCCCGTGCCGGAAACGGTGCTGATCAATCCGACCATCACGCCGGTCTCTCTGGATATGGAAGAGGGCTGGGAAGGCTGCCTCTCGGTGCCGGGCTTGCGCGGCGCGGTGAGCCGCTTTTCGATGATCAAATATCATGGCTTCGATCAGTACGGCAAGCCGATCGACCGTGTCGCCGAAGGTTTTCATGCGCGCGTCGTGCAGCACGAGTGCGACCATCTGATCGGCAAGCTGTACCCCATGCGCATCACTGACTTCGCGAAGTTCGGCTTTACCGAAGTGCTGTTTCCGGACCTGGATCCGAATAGCGACGATTGATGCTGCGCCTCGCGGGCGGCAAATCGGTGGGCGTTCCGCGGCAATGAAAAACCCACGCGATCGCGTGGGTTTGATGAGAGGGTCGGCCTGAATCGGGCCGTCTGGTTATCGGACAGGTTGAAAAGACCGCTCAGAACGACTCGTCCGGACCCAGGTAGCGCCATTGTCCCGGCGGCAGCGCGCCGAGCATCACGCGGCCCATCCGCACGCGTTTCAGGCCGATGACTTCAAGGCCGACGAGTTCGCACATCCGGCGAATCTGGCGCTTCTTGCCTTCGCGCAGCACGAACCGCAACTGCTCGCCGTTTTGCCAGCTCACTTGCGCCGGCTTGAGAGGAACATCGTCGAGCGAAAGGCCGTGGCGCAACAGCGCGAGGCTTTCCGGCGGGAAGTGACTTTCAACGTCGACGGTGTGCTCGCCGTAGGCGACGCGCACCAGGTATTCCTTGTCGATCTCCGAATGGCCGCCGATCAGCTGTTTGGCGATGCGGCCATCTTGCGTCAGGACCAGCAAGCCCGTCGAATCGATGTCGAGACGTCCGGCCGGCGCCAGCTGGCGCAAGTGAGCGACGGAAAAGCGGATGTCCGAGCGGTCGCCTTCCCAGCGGTTTTCCGGCGTGACGAGCGTGATGGCCGGCTGGTAGCCGTCTTCCGCCTGGCCCGACACGTAACCGACTGTCTTATGGATCAGCACCGTGACCTGGCTCGCTTGCGCGGCTTCGGCCGCCGGGTCGATCTCGATCCGCTGATCGGGGCGAACCTTGGTGCCGAGCGTGTCGATCCGCTCGCCGTCGACGAGCACCCAGCCTTTTTCGATCCACTCGTCCGCCTCGCGACGCGAGCAAAGGCCGAGTTCCGACATGAGCTTCGAGAGGCGCAGCGTGCCGGGCGCATCTTCGATGTCGCGACGCGGCGTGCGCGGGGCCGTATCCACGTGCGAGTGCTGCCCGGCCGGGGCGGTGCTGCGCGGCTTGCCTGCTCGCGGGGCGCTATCATTGGCCCGGCGCCGGGCGGCTGCAGGCGCTTTATCGAAGCTGCGTGTTCCGCGGTCGGTGCGGTCGCTCCGGTCGCTACGCGCCGCCGTGCGGTCGCCGAACTCCCGACGGGCCGACCCGCCGTCGCTTTGTTCGTCGCGTGGCGCGCGTGCCGGACGGTCCGCGCGCTCGCCGTAGCCGCTCTTCACCGGCCTTGCAAAGCTTCGCTCGCCGCGTTCGGCGCGCTCGCCGGCCGGGCCACGGGGCGTGCGCTCACCGCCAGCGCGATCCTCGAACCGTCGCGGTCCACGCTCGCCACTGCCTGCGCGATCTTCAAAGCGGCGCGGCCCACGCTCGGCGCGCTCGCCGGCTGGGCCACGGGGCGCGCGCTCACCGCCAGCGCGATCCTCGAAACGTCGCGCTGCGCGCTCGCCACCGCCTGCGCGATCCTCAAAGCGGCGCGGCCCACGCTCGGCGCGCTCGCCGGCCGTGCCACGGGGCGGCCGTTCGCCGCCAGCGCGATCCTCGAACCGTCGCGGTCCGCGCTCGCCACCACCAGAACGATCTTCAAAGCGGCGCGGTCCACGCTCGGCGCGCTCGCCGGCCGTGCCGCGGGGCGGGCGTTCGCCGCCTGCGCGATCCTCGAAACGTCGCGATACGCGTTCGCCACCGCCTGCACGATCGTCAAAGCGGCGCGGTCCACGTTCACCGCCGCGTTCCGCTGTCCCCCCAGCGCCCTGGCCGCGTTCATCACCACTCCGGCGCGGCGCTCGTTCGCCGCGCTCGCCGCCACCGGCAAAGCCACGCGCCGCTCGCTCACCGCCGTCCCGACGCGTCCCACGTTCACTGCTCGCCTCCGGGCGGCGTTGAGGCGCGCCGCTCGTGCTTTCGCGGCGCGGCGGCCGATCCGACGTCACCCGCCGTGCCGCGCCTGCATCGCCGCCACGCGCAAAAGTACCTTCGTCGCGACGCTCCGTGGTTCCTCGCGCGCCCGCCGGGCGCTTGCCACCCGCCGACGATGCTCTCGCACCTTGGCCGCGCGTCCCCGCGGGGCCCGACGTCGACGGTTGAGGTCCCGCCGGCCGGCTCGGCTTGCGTGCCGATGCGCTGCCGCTACGGACAGGGGCGCGTTCGGACGAAGCCGGCCGCGGATGCTTGGCTGTTAATTTGACTCGCATGAAATCTCACACTGCGATCGCGCGCAGCAGTTCCGTCTCGACCTGAATTTGCAGCCGGTTGTCCGACAGCCCGTGCCCGTCCAGCAGGAACACGTCCTCGACGCGTTCCCCCAACGTGTTGATCCGCGCCGACGCGACGCCGACACGGTGTTCGGCGAGCACGCGCGCGATCGAATAAAGAAGGCCCGGCCGGTCGTTGGCCGACACGGACAGGATGTAGTATTGGCCGCGCTCGTCGGCCCGAAGATCGACGCGCGGCGTAACGGGGAAGGTGCGCGAGAGACGCGACAGGCGGCCCTTCGACGGCCCCGGCAACCAGGTGCCGTCGCCGGTGAGGCGTGCCGTCAGTTCCTGTTCGACGAGATTGGCAATGTCGCGGTAATGCACGTCCTCTTCGGTATGTGCGACGAGGAAGTTGTCCAGCGCATAGCCGTGCCGCGTGGTGCTGACGCGTGCATCGAGCACCGACAACCCGTTGCGGTCGAAGTACGCGCAAATGCCGGCAAACAGATCCGGCTGATCTTTCACATACACGAGCACCTGAAGCGCCTCGCCGATAGGCGAGGGGCGGGCCCGCACGATCGGCGCGGGCGTTTCGACATAGCGGTACAGCACGCGCGTCTGCCACGCAATGTCCGCGGCGTCGTGGCGCAGAAAATAGCCGACGTCGAGCTTGTCCCACAGCGTCTTCTGCGCGCCTTCCGGCACGGTTTCGAGGCGCAGCAGCGCGAGCGCTTCTTCCTGCCGCGACTCGAGTTCCGAGTGCGCATCCGGCCGCGCGCCCCCGAGCACGGCGAGCGTCGCGCGATACAGGTCTTCCAGCAGCTTGCCTTTCCACGTGTTCCAGACTTTGGGGCTCGTCCCGCGGATGTCGGCCACCGTCAGCAGATATAGCGCCGTCAGGCGGCGCTCGCTGCCGACCAGTTCCGCGAAACGCTTGATAACCTCCGGATCGCTCGTGTCCTGTTTTTGCGCAACCTGGCTCATGGTCAGATGCTGTTGCACCAGCCAGACCACGAGTTCGCCGTCTTCGCCTTCGATGCCGTGATTGCGGCAGAAGCGCCGTGCGTCGGCCATGCCGAGCGTCGAGTGGTCGCCGCCGCGGCCCTTGGCGATATCGTGGAAGAGCGCCGCGACGTAGAGCACCCATGGCCGGTCGAAGCCGACGATCAACTGACTGCAGAACGGATATTCGTGCGCGTGTTCCGCGACCGCGAAGCGCCGCAGATTGCGCAGCACCATCAGAATGTGCTGATCGACCGTGTAGACGTGATACAGGTCGTGCTGCATCTGGCCGACAATGCGCCGGAAGTTCAGCAGATAACGTCCGAGCACGCTCGTCTGGTTCATGAGGCGCAGCGCGTGCGTGATGCCGGCCGGCTGCTTCAGGATGTCCATGAAAAGGCGCCGGTTTTCCGGATCGCGCCGCCAGTGCTGGTCCATCACGTCGCGGGCGTTGTAGATCGCGCGCAGCGTGCGCGCCGACAAACCCTTCACGCCGGGCGTCTGCTCGTAGAGCAGGAAGGCTTCGAGAATGGCGTTCGGCTCGCGCTGGAACAGGTCGTCGCTGGCAATTTCGAGCATGCCCTGTTTTTCGACGAAACGGTCCGACAGCACCCGCGTGATGCCGCTCGTGTTGGGAAAGAGCTGCGCCTCGATGTTCTGGATCAGGATCGTCGCGAGCTGCGTGACGGCCTTCGCCGCCCAGTAATAACGGCGCATCAGCTGTTCGCTGGCGCGCTTGGTCGCGGTCGGCTGGTAGCCGAAGCTCTCGGCCACCGGCGTTTGCAGGTCGAATACCAGAATGTCCTGGCGACGGCCGGCAGTGACGTGCACGCGTGCGCGCAGCGACTTCAGAAAGCCTTCGTTGCGCCTGAGCTCCTGCGCTTCGCGCTCGGTGATGAGTCCGCGCGCTTCGAGTTCGCGCCAGCTGCTGCCGAAACCCGCTGCCTGCGTGACCCAGAGAATGAGTTGCAGATCGCGCAAGCCGCCCGGGCTTTCCTTGATGTTCGGTTCGAGGGCGTAGGGCGTGTCCTGGAATTTGGCGTGGCGCTGACGCATTTCCAGCACTTTCGCCTGAAAGAACGCTTTCGGGTCGAGCGCCTCGCGGTAGCGTCTCGCGAAGTCGTCGAACAGGGCGGCGCTGCCCGTAATGCGCCGCGCCTCGAGCAGCGACGTGCGCACGGTCACGTCGTTAGCGGCTTCCTCGAGACACTGCGAGACGCTGCGCACGCTGCTGCCCAGTTCGAGCCCGAGATCCCACGCGAGGCTGATGAACCGCTCGATGCGCGCTTCGAGATGCTCGAGCGGCGCGTCCGGCAGCAGCACCAGAATGTCGATGTCCGAATGCGGCGCCAGTTCGCCGCGCCCATAGCCGCCGACCGCGAGCAGCGCGAGGTCGGCCGGAAGTTCGCAGGTGTTCCAGGCGGCGCGCAGCGAGTCGTCGGTGGTGCGGGCAAGCGCCGCCATCAACGCCTCGACGTTCGTGGCGGTCCTGAAGCGTTCCAGCAACTGGGCTTTGGCCACTTTGTAATCCGCCTTGAGCGACGTGGCATGCGATGGGGCGACGGCTGGAACACTACTCATGAGCGGCGGGCGGTAAAGAGACGAATGCGGTCAGGCCGTGGCGGCGACGACCGGCGGGCGCGCGGGCGTGCCGGCGGAGACGGTCAGCACGTCATAGCCGGTTTCCGTCACGAGCACCGTGTGTTCCCATTGCGCGGAGAGGCTGCGGTCTTTCGTCTTGACGGTCCACTGGTCCGGCATGGTGCGGATGTCGCGGCGGCCGGCGTTGATCATCGGCTCGACGGTGAAGATCATGCCCGCCTGCAGTTCGAGGCCGGTGCCGGGGCGGCCGTAGTGCAGAATCTGCGGGTCTTCGTGAAACACCGTGCCGATGCCATGGCCGCAATACTCGCGCACCACGCTGTAGCCTTGCGCCTCGGCGTGTTTCTGGATGGCATGGCCGATGTCGCCGAGATGCGCGCCCGGGCGCACCTGGTCGATGCCGAGCCACATGCATTCGAACGTAGTCTGCACGAGGCGTTTTGCAAGGATCGAACCCTCGCCGACAATGAACATCCGGCTCGTGTCGCCGAAATAGCCGTCCTTGATGACGGTGATGTCGATATTGAGCGCGTCGCCGTTCTTGAGCGTTTTTTCGCCCGGAATGCCGTGGCAGATCACGTCGTTCACGGAGATGCAGGTGGCCTTGGGGTAAGGCGGGTAGCCGGGCGGCTGATAATTCAGCGGCGCGGGCACGGTGCCCTGTTCCTTCAGCATGTATTCGTGGCACAGGCGGTCGAGTTCGCCGGTCGTGACGCCGGCGGTGACGAACGGCGTGATGTAGTCGAGCACTTCGCTCGCGAGTCTGCAGGCGACGCGCATGTGCGCGATATCGTGTTCGTTTTTGAGCGTGATAGCCATGAGTCGGGCCTGAAATGCGATTTATTGCGGGATTATCGCACCATATTCCCCGTGCCGCAGTCTTTTGCCCGGTTTCGGCTGCTGTGGGGATGCGCTTTTCGGGCCGCTGGCTGGCGGTTTGTCCCTAGTTTGCGCGACCTTCGCGGATAAGGCCTGCTTTGCCCGCGCCCGCCCGTGGTCCACGCCTTCAATTGCGCCTGGGCACCGCCGGGTGCAACCCGCGGCCCGCAATGGCAGCTACCGGGCGGGTTGAGTCGGCCGATAGTCCCATGCTATAATGTTTGGCTAAGTCGATTCCTTTTTTGGCCTTTGCTGTGGTGAGTTTGAATTACCCGACCATTAGTGAGGCCAAGGGGCGGTTCGAAGCTTCCCGTGGCGCTACCGCCTGAGCCACGGGTCGAATGTTGCAGTACCAGGTAGTACCAGGCGGCAAACTCGCAAGCCGGCGCACCCAGGGTGTTCGCGGCGCTCAGCCTTACCGCACAAGACGTGCAGGGCAGCGCCTCGGATACGGCAGCCGGCTTAAGACCCAACCCTCGCGGAGATTTTCATGGCAGTTACCATGCGTCAGATGCTGGAAGCCGGTGTCCACTTCGGTCACCAAACGCGCTTCTGGAACCCGAAGATGGCCCCCTTCATTTTCGGTCATCGCAACAAGATTCACATCATCAACCTCGAAAAGACGCTGCCGATGTACAACGACGCGCTGAAGTATGCGCGTCAACTGGCGGCGAATCGCGGCACCATCCTGTTCGTTGGCACGAAGCGCCAGTCGCGCGACACGATCGCCCAGGAAGCGCAGCGCGCCGGCATGCCGTACGTGAACGCACGCTGGCTCGGCGGCATGCTGACCAACTTCAAGACGCTGAAGGTGTCGATCAAGCGCCTGAAGGACATGGAAGCAGCGCTGGAAGCTGGCGAAACCGAGCGCATGAGCAAGAAGGAAGCGCTGCTGTTCGAACGCGAAATGCTCAAGCTGCAAAAGTCGATCGGCGGCGTGAAGGACATGGGCGGTATTCCTGACGCGATTTTCGTGGTCGACGTCGGCTACCACAAGATTGCCGTGACCGAAGCGAACAAGCTCGGCGTGCCGGTTATCGCCGTGGTCGACACGAACCACTCGCCGGAAGGCATCGACTACGTGATCCCGGGTAACGACGACGCAAGCAAGGCTGTCGCCCTGTACGCGGCTGGCGTTGCGGACGCCATCCTCGAAGGCCGTGCGAACGCGGTCAACGAAGTGGTGCAGGCTGCCCGTGGTGACGACGGCGACGAGTTCGTCGAGGTCAACTCGGAGGCGTAAAGCTGCCCCGTGTCCGGCAAAAAAGGGGGCTTTCTACAGGCCCCCTTTTTTTAAGCCGCGACGTTGTAGCGGGGCGCCGGCCAAGGCTGGAGCGGTGCCCTCAGCGTTATCCGTAAAAAATTCGCGTAACGTTGAAACGAATTCTTGCCGCCGGCATCGAAGTGCGGGCGGCGTGTGACAGACGGAACTCAAGGAGCAAATGATGGCGGCAATTACCGCAAGCATGGTTGCAGAACTGCGCGCAAAGACCGACGCGCCCATGATGGAATGCAAGAAGGCGCTGACGGAAGCCGACGGCGACATGGCGCGCGCCGAAGAGCTGCTGCGCGTGAAGCTGGGCAACAAGGCGAGCAAGGCGGCATCGCGCGTCACGGCTGAAGGCGTGGTCGCGTCGTTCATCGACGGCAATGCAGGTTCGCTCGTCGAACTGAACTGCGAAACCGACTTCGTCTCGAAGAACGACGACTTCCTGGCGTTCTCGAAGAAGATCGCCGAGCTGGTGGCGAAGCAGAATCCGGCTGACGTCGCGGCGCTGTCGGCTCTGCCGCTCGACGGCGAGACCGTCGACGCAGTGCGTCTCGCGCTCGTCGGCAAGATCGGCGAAAACCTGTCCATCCGCCGTTTCGTGCGCTTCGAAACGTCGAACAAGCTGGCGGCGTACCTGCACGGCACGCGCATCGGCGTGCTGGTCGAATACACGGGCGCCGACGAGCAGGTCGGCAAGGACGTGGCCATGCACATCGCCGCAATGAAGCCGGTTTCGCTGTCGTCGGAAGACGTGCCGGCGGATCTGATCGCCAAGGAACGCAGCATCGCCGAACAGAAGGCGGCCGAATCGGGCAAGCCGGCTGAAATCGTCGCCAAGATGGTCGACGGCAGCGTGCAGAAGTACCTGAAGGAAGTGTCGCTGCTGAACCAGCCGTTCGTTAAGAACGACAAGCAGACCATCGAGCAGATGCTGAAGGCCGGCAATGCGAGCGTCCAGAAGTTCGCGCTGTTCGTGGTGGGCGAAGGCATCGAGAAGAAGCAGGACGACTTCGCGGCTGAAGTGGCCGCTCAAGTGGCTGCTGCAAAGCAACAATAAGTATCGCCGGTCTCAATCTGTACCGTTGTACCCGCGGCACGGCAAGACTGTGCCGCGGTCGGCAGCGCCGCAAGGCTGCACGCGGGTCGATCCTCGCAGTGCAGCCGCCGTTGGCGGACCTCCGGGGTCCGTGAATTTGGCGGCGCTTGCCCGAATCAGCGTTTCACCCCTACATTAGTCCCTTGTTGTTGCCCTCTGCGCGATCTGGATACCTCTATGCCCACTGCCTACAAACGCGTCCTGCTCAAACTCTCCGGTGAAGCTCTGATGGGCGACGATGCCTTCGGCATCAATCGCGCGACCATCGAACGAATGGTGGCGGACGTGGCCGAAGTGGTCCGTCTCGGAACGCAGTTGGCCGTGGTGATCGGCGGCGGCAATATCTTTCGCGGCGTGGCAGGCGGCGCGGCCGGCATGGATCGCGCTACGGCCGACTACATGGGCATGCTGGCCACCATGATGAACGCGCTGGCGCTGCAGGACGCCATGCGCCATGCGGGTATCGAGGCGCGCGTACAGTCCGCGCTGCGCATGGACCAGGTGGTCGAGCCGTATATCCGCCCGCGCGCGATTCGCCAGCTCGAAGAAGGCAAAGTCGTGATTTTCGCGGCCGGCACCGGCAACCCGTTCTTCACGACCGACACGGCCGCTGCGCTGCGCGGCTCGGAAATCGGCGCCGAAGTCGTGCTGAAAGCCACCAAGGTGGACGGCGTCTATTCCGCCGACCCGAAGAAAGATCCGAGCGCGACGCGCTACACCACGATCAGCTTCGACGAGGCAATCGGCCGCAACCTGCAGGTCATGGACGCCACCGCGTTCGCGCTGTGCCGCGACCAGAAGCTGCCGATCCGCGTGTTTTCGATCGTCAAGCCGGGTGCGCTCAAGCGCATCGTGCTCGGCGAGGACGAGGGCACCCTCGTCCACGTGTAAACTCTCGTTCACATAACGTGGGCTTTGTGCGAGCCCGGGCCGCCGCATACCTCGCGTGCCGGCCGGCTCGCCCGTTTTGAAGGTTGGGAGGTTTAAAAATGTCTGTGGCTGATATCAGGAAGGGCGCTGAGCAAAAAATGCAGCGTTCCATCGACGCGTTCAAGAACGATCTGTCGAAAATCCGTACGGGCCGTGCGCACACGGGCCTGCTCGATCATATCCAGTGCGACTACTACGGCTCGCCGGTGCCTATTTCCCAGGTCGCCAACCTCACGCTGATCGACGCACGCACGATCGGCGTGCAGCCGTGGGAAAAGAAAATGGTGCAGGTCGTCGAAAAGGCGATTCGCGAGTCGGACCTCGGCCTGAACCCCGCCACGCAGGGCGATGTGATCCGCGTGCCGATGCCCGCGCTGACCGAAGAGCGCCGCCGCGAACTGACGAAAGTGGTCAAGAGTGAAGCGGAAACGGCCAAGGTCGCCGTGCGCAACCTGCGCCGCGACGCGAACGAGCAACTGAAGAAGCTCGTGAAGGACAAGGAAATTTCGGAAGACGACGAGCGCCGTGCAGGCGACGACGTGCAGAAGCTGACGGACAAGTTCGTCGCGGAAATCGACAAACTCGTCGCGACCAAAGAAGCAGAGATCATGACGGTATAAGGCTGCGAGGCTCCGAACAGAACGCCGGCGTATTCCGGCGTTACTGTGTAGCCGGGGCGCGCCTGAAGTCCAAGTCGTGAAGCGCCAGGTCTGGGAGCACTCACCACTTTCAGGATTTTTTCTTCTTCTTTTGCAGTTATTGTCCCGACGGCCATGACCTATACCAGCTCAACCGTGCGCGTGCCTGATGTCGCCGCGGTGCCGCGACATATCGCGATCATCATGGACGGCAACGGCCGTTGGGCCACCCAGCGCCGCTTGCCGCGCGTGGCCGGTCATACGCGCGGCGTCGACGCGGTGCGCGCGACCGTCGAGGCCTGCGCCCGGCAGGGCGTCGAATATCTGACGCTGTTTGCTTTCAGTTCCGAAAACTGGCGCCGCCCAAACGACGAAGTGTCGTTCCTGATGCGCCTGTTCGTCACCGCGCTGGAGCGCGAAATCGGCAAACTGCATGCCAACGGTATCCGTTTGCGCGTGGTCGGCGATCTCGAACGTTTCGACACCCGCATCCGCGACCTGATCAGGCGCGCGGAGACCAAGACCGCGCGCAATACCCGTCTTACGCTGACCATCGCGGCCAATTACGGCGGCCGCTGGGACATCATGCAGGCCACCCGCAAGCTCGTCGAACAGGCGGCGCAGACGGGCGAAGCGGTCGAGGTGAACGAGGAATCGTTCGCCGAGCATCTGTCCATGGCCTACGCACCCGAGCCGGACCTGTTTATCCGCACGGGCGGCGAGCGGCGTGTGAGCAATTTCCTGCTCTGGCAGCTCGCCTACACCGAGTTCTATTTCACCGACACCTTCTGGCCCGATTTCGACGCCGACGCACTCGGTCGCGCCATTGCTTCGTACGGCGAGCGTGAGCGCCGTTTCGGCCGCACCAGTGCACAGCTCGAGCCGCAATCGCAAAACGTCGATTCGCTTCCATGCTAAAAACCCGTGTCATCACGGCGGTTGTCCTCCTGGCGGTGTTTTTGCCCGTCACGTTGTTCGCACCGGTCGGCGCGTTTGGCGCGTTAATCGCTTTCGTCGTCGTATTCGCCGCGTGGGAGTGGGCCCGTCTGCTGAAGCTGGGCGGCGCCGGCCCGGTGATCTACGCGCTCGTGGCGGCTGTTGCGCTCGTCGCCAGTACCCGCCTTGGCATCGGCGTGGACGACGCGCGGCCCTTTTACAAGGCGGCGGCCATTTTCTGGGTGATCGCCGGCCCGTTCGTGCTGCTGCGCAAGCCCACGCTCGCACAAGGCGCGTGGCGCAGCTTTCTGTTTCTTGCCGGGATTGTGATATTCGTCGCGTGCTGGCATGCTCTCGTCGCCGCGCGCCTGCAGGGCGTGCCTTTCGTGCTGTCGCTGCTGCTGTTGGTATGGCTCGCCGATATCGGCGCATACTTCTCGGGTAAGGCGTTCGGCAAGCACAAGCTCGCGCCCGCCATCAGCCCGGGCAAGACGTGGGAGGGCGCGATCGGCGGCTGGGTGGCGGTCATGATCGTCGCCCTCGCGGCCGTCCTTCTGCATGCGTTCGAGCCAACCCTGTATTCTGCGTTGTGGGCGCGCTGGGGCGCCCCGCGCGCGCTGCTTGCGCTGACCGTGCTGGTGGCGTTCAGCGTGGTGGGCGACCTTTTTGAATCGATGATGAAACGCCAGGCCGGTGTGAAAGATTCGAGCGGCCTGTTGCCGGGGCACGGCGGCGTGCTCGACCGCATCGACGCACTGTTGCCGGTGCTGCCGCTCGCCATGCTGCTCCTCGGCTAGAGAAAGAGATATGCACAAACGTCTGACATTGCTCGGTTCCACGGGCTCGATTGGAGACAGCACGCTCGACGTCGTCGCGCGTCATCCGGAGCGCTTTTCGGTGTATGCGCTCACCGCGCACCGCAACGGCGACAAGCTCGTCGAGCAATGCCTGCGCTTCCGGCCCGAAGTTGCGGTGGTCGGCGACGCCGACACGGCCGCGCGGGTCGCGGCAAAGCTGCGCGACGCAGGCTGCAAGACCGAGGTGACGCACGGCGCCGAGGCGCTCGTTCAGGTCTCGAAGAGCGACGGCTGCGACACCGTGGTCGCGGCAATCGTCGGCGCCGCCGGCCTCGCGCCGAGCCTCGCCGCCGCGCGCGCCGGCAAGCGCATCCTGCTCGCAAACAAGGAAGCGCTCGTCATGTCCGGCGCGATCTTCATGGACGCGGTCCACGACAACGGCGCGGTTCTGCTGCCGGTCGACAGCGAACACAACGCCATTTTCCAGTGCCTGCCGCGCGAAGCCGCGCTGCATGGCGGCGTCTCCAAGATCATTCTGACCGCGTCGGGCGGCCCGTTTCGCACGCGCGAACCGGCCACGCTCGTCGACGTGACGCCGGAAGAGGCCTGCAAGCATCCGAACTGGGTCATGGGCCGCAAGATTTCGGTCGATTCCGCCACCATGATGAACAAAGGCCTCGAAGTGATCGAGGCGCATTGGCTGTTCGGTCTGCCGGGCGAACGAATCGACGTGCTGATCCATCCGCAAAGCGTGATCCATTCGCTCGTGTCCTATGCCGATGGCTCGGTGCTCGCGCAGCTCGGCAATCCCGACATGCGCACGCCGATCGCCCATGCGCTCGCGTTCCCGGATCGCGTGGATTCCGGGGTCGCGCAGCTGGACCTCGCTGAAATCGCGTCGCTGTCGTTCGAAAAACCGGATTACGCGCGGTTCCCTTGCCTCGCATTGGCCATGAAGGCGCTCGCCGAAGGCGGCGTCGCCAGCGCGGCGCTGAACGCCGCTAACGAAATTGCTGTTGAAGCGTTCCTGTCACGCCAGATCGGCTTCATGGCCATCGCGCAGGTGGTCGACTCGGTGCTCAACGCGTTGCCGAATCGCAGCGCGCACGCGCTCGAAGACGTGATCGAAGCGGACGCCGCCGCGCGCCGCGCCGCTGCCGAATTCATCGCACGTCTGCCCGACGCCGCCCGCCGCACGGAACGCGCCGTCCAGTGAGGCGACTATGAATCTGCTGATCGAAGTGCTCGCCTTCGCGGTTGCGATTGGCGTGCTCGTGGTCGTCCACGAATATGGGCATTACAGCGTGGCGCGGCTGTGCGGCGTCAAGGTGCTGCGCTTTTCGATCGGCTTCGGCAAGCCGCTTTTCCAGTGGGTCAGCCCGAAAAGCGGCACGGAATGGACAATCGCCGCGCTGCCGCTCGGCGGCTATGTGAAGATGCTCGACGAGCGCGAGACCGGCCAGGCGCCGATCCCCGCCGAAGCGTTGCCGCATGCGTTCAACCGGCAGTCGGTGTGGCGCCGCATTGCGATCGTCGCGGCCGGCCCGGTCGCCAATTTCCTGCTGGCCATCGTGCTGTTCAGCCTCGTGTTCGCCACCGGCGTAACGGAGCCGGCGGCGATCCTCGCCACGCCGGCACCCAACACGGCCGCTGCGGTGGCCGGTTTCGAAGGCGGCGAAACGGTGGTGGCCGTGCGCGCGGAGAATGCCGCCGAATCCGAGCCGGTGCGCTCCTGGTCCGACTTGCGCTGGAAACTGCTCGGCGCGGCGTTCGATCACAAGCGCGTCGTGCTGAGCGCAAAAGGCGCGGACGGCACGTCGGACTTCCAGCTGGACCTGCGCGGTCTCACTGAAAAAGATGTCGACGACGACTTCATGTCGCGCCTCGGTTTCGAGCCTGGCGGCGGCAAGCTGACGGTCGCGGGCGTGCAGCCGGGCAGTGCGGCGCAAAAGGCGGGGCTTCGTCCGGGCGACCGTTTGCGCGCGATCAACGGTATCGCGACTGACAATGCCACGGCCTTCATCGCGTATGTAAAATCGCACGCCGGCCAGCCGCTGACCCTGCAGGTGGAGCGGGCGGGCGCGGGGCGGACGCAAACGCAAGCGCAGGGCCAGGCACCGGGCAAGCTCGAAGATATCCGCATCGTGCCGCAAGCACAGCGCGACCCGGCAACCGGAGAGCAGGTCGGCCGCATCGGCGCCGAACTCGCGACCCAGGTGCCGTCCATCAACGTGCGTTATGGACCTGTCGAAAGCCTTCGGCTGGGCGCGCGTCGTACATGGGATCTCGCGGCGTACTCGGTGCGCATGTTCGGCCGCATGATCGTCGGCGACGCATCGCTCAAGAATCTGTCGGGTCCGGTAACCATCGCGGATTACGCAGGAAAGAGCGCACGTCTAGGTCCTTCTGCATTTTTGTCGTTTCTTGCCCTCGTCAGTATTAGCCTCGGTGTACTGAACCTGCTACCAATTCCGGTATTGGACGGGGGGCATCTGTTATATTATTTGGTTGAAGCTGTGACCGGTAAAGTTGTCTCCGATCGCTGGCAACTCGTTTTTCAGAGGGCGGGTCTCGCCTGCATCGTCGCTTTGTCGGCGATTGCACTGTTTAACGATCTCGCTCGTTTAATCCACTTTTAAAGTGTCCGGCGGCGCTCACATGGCGGCCGTCCGGCCTGATGCAGCTATACACACTGGGGAAGCACGTTGTTTAAACCTCATCGCTTTGTTCCGAAGACGGTTATAACCGCGGCACTCGCCGCGCATGGGCTGGTTGCTCACGCAACGACGCCGTTCGTGGTGCAGGACATCCGGATCGAGGGGTTGCAACGCGTCGAACCTGGTACCGTGTTCGCCTATCTGCCCATCAAGCAGGGCGATACGTTTACCGACGACAAGGCGTCCGAAGCCATTCGCGCGCTGTACGCAACGGGCTTCTTCAACGACGTCAAGATCGCCACCGAAGGCAATGTGGTGATCGTGCAGGTGCTGGAGCGTCCGGCCATCGGCACGATCGACTTCGCGGGCATTCACGAGTTCGACAAGGAAAACCTGACCAAGGCGCTGCGCGCGGTCGGTTTGTCGCAAGGCCGTTACTACGACAAGGCGCTCGTCGACAAGGCGGAGCAGGAACTCAAGCGCCAGTACCTGACGCGCGGCTACTATGCGGCCGAAGTCACCACCACGATCACGCCGATCGACCGCAATCGCGTCTCGGTGCTGTTCTCGGTGGCGGAGGGCCCGAGCGCCAAGATTCGCCAGATCAACTTTATCGGCAACAAGGCGTTCAGCACCGGCACGCTGCGCGACGAAATGCAGCTGTCCACGCCGAACTGGTTCTCGTGGTACACGAAGAACGACCTGTACGCGAAAGACAAGCTCACCGGCGACCTCGAAAATATCCGCTCCTACTACCTGAACCGCGGCTATCTCGAGTTCAATATCGAGTCGACCCAGGTGTCCATCACGCCGGACAAGAAGGACATGTATCTGACGGTCACGCTGCATGAAGGCGAGCCGTACACCATCTCGAGCATCAAACTTGCCGGCAATCTGCTCGATCGCGAGCCCGAGCTCGCCAAGCTCATCAAGATCAAGCCGGGCGACCGCTTCTCGGCCGAAAAGCTGCAATCCACGACCAAGGCGATCGTCGACAAACTGGGCGAATACGGCTACGCATTCGCGACCGTCAACGCGCAGCCGCAGATCGACCAGGCCAATCACAAGGTCGACCTGACGCTGCAGGTGGACCCGAGCCGCCGCGTCTACGTGCGCCGCATCAACGTGGTCGGCAACACCCGTACGCGCGACGAAGTGGTGCGCCGCGAAATGCGCCAGCTCGAAAGCTCGTGGTTCGACTCGAACCGCCTCGCGTTGTCGAAAGACCGTATCAACCGTCTTGGCTACTTCACGGACGTCGACGTGACCACGGTGCCGGTGGAAGGCACGCCGGACCAGGTCGACGTGGACGTGAAGGTCGCCGAAAAGCCGACCGGCGCGATCACGCTCGGCGCGGGCTTCTCGTCAACGGACAAGGTGGTGCTGTCCGCGGGCGTCTCGCAGGACAACGTGTTCGGCTCGGGCACGAGCCTCTCTGTGAACGTCAACACCGCCAAGACGTACCGTACCCTGACGGTCACGCAGGTCGACCCGTACTTCACGGTGGACGGCATCAAGCGTATTACCGACGTCTATTACCGCACATATCAGCCGCTGTACTACTCCACCGATTCGAGCTTCAAGATCGTCACCATGGGCGGCGACCTGAAGTTCGGCATTCCGTTTTCGGAAGTCGACACGGTCTACTTCGGCGCGGGTCTCGAGCAGAACAAGCTCGACGTCGACGCGAACACGCCGGCGTCGTACAAGCAATACGTGCAGGACTTCGGCCGTGTGTCGAACAACGTGCCGGTCACGGTGGGCTGGTCGCGCGACGCGCGTGACAGCGCGCTCGTGCCGAGCCGCGGATACTTCACGCAGGCGAACGCGGAGTACGGCACGCCGATCGGCGGCACGCAGTACTACAAGGCCGACATCAACGCGCAGTACTATTACTCGTTCGCGCGGGGCTTCGTGCTGGGCTTCAACTTCCAGGGCGGCTACGGCAAGGGCATGGGCGGCAAGCCGTACCCGATCTTCAAGAACTACTACGCGGGCGGCATCGGTTCGGTCCGCGGCTACGAGCCGAGCTCGCTGGGTCCGCGCGACAAGACGACCGGCGACCCGATCGGCGGTTCGAAGCTGCTCGTCGGCAATATCGAATTGACATTCCCGCTGCCGGGCACCGGCTATGATCGCACCTTGCGCGTGTTCACGTTCCTCGACGCCGGTAACGTCTGGGCGGACGCGAGCAGTGCGGCCACCTCGAACGGCGCCAATGGTCTGCGCTACGGCTACGGTGTCGGTCTCGCGTGGATTTCGCCGATCGGGCCGCTCAAGTTGAGTCTGGGCTTCCCGCTCACCAAGCACACGGGCGACCAGTATCAGAAGTTCCAGTTCCAGATTGGGACGGCGTTCTGATCCGCGCCGCGGACGGCTCGCCAAACAACAGTATCGAGAGGATCACTTTGCTAACCGGTATGTTTTCGAAACGTGTGGCTTGCGCGCTGGCGCTGGCATTGACGCTGGGCGTCGGAGTGGCGCACGCGCAGGAAGCCAGGATTGCCGCGGTGAATTCCGACCGGATTCTGCGGGAATCGGCCGCGGCGAAGGCGGCCCAGGTCAAGCTCGAGGCCGAGTTCGCCAAGCGCGACAAGGACCTCGCGGACATGGCGCAGAAACTCAAGTCCATGTCCGATTCGCTCGACAAGAACGGCGCCTCCATGTCGCCCACGGACCGTGCGCAAAAGCAACGCGATCTGTCGCAGCTCGACACCGACTTCCAGCGCAAGCAACGTGAATTTCGCGAGGACCTGAACCAGCGCCGCAATGAAGAACTGGCGGCGGTGCTGGACCGCGCGAACAAGGTGATCAAGCAGATCGCCGAGGCGCAGCACTATGACCTGATCGTGCAGGAAGCGGTGTACGTGAGCCCACGCATCGACATTACGGATCAGGTGCTGAAGGCGCTGGCGGCTTCGGGCAACTGAAGGCGACGGGCACGAAAAGTCCAAAGATACGTCGCACCAACAGGTTGTAGTGAACAGCAGGAGACAGGATAGGCATGGCTTTTACGCTCGAGGACATCGTTCAACGGTTCGGCGGTGAAGTAGTGGGAGACGGTTCGCAGCGCGTCGGCAGTCTGGCGCCGCTCGACCAGGCAGGCCCGGACCAGCTGGCGTTCCTCGCCAACCCGAAGTACCTGTCGCAAGTCGAAACGACTCGCGCGGGTGCGGTCCTGATCAATGCCGACGACCTCGCCAAGCTCAGCTCGCACAGCGGCCGTAACTTCATCGTCACGCCGAATCCGTACGCTTACTTCGCGCGCGTCGCGCAAACCTTCATTGACCTCGCCACGCCGAAGGTTGCGCCGGGCATCCATCCGAGCGCGACGATCGATCCGTCCGCGCAGGTCGCCGCGAGCGCGGTGATTGGACCGCACGTCACGGTGGAAGCGGGTGCGGTGATCGGCGACAATGTGCGGCTCGACGCGAATGTGGTGATCGGCCGCGGCACGCGCATCGGCGCCGGTTCGCATCTGTATCCGAACGTGGCCGTCTACCACGGCTGCAAACTCGCCGAACGCGTGATCGTTCACGCGGGCGCGGTCATCGGCTCGGACGGCTTTGGCTTCGCGCCGGATTTCGTCGGCGAAGGCGAGGCGCGTACCGGTAGCTGGGTCAAGATTCCGCAGGTCGGGGGCGTGTCGATCGCGGCGGACGTCGAAATCGGCGCGAACACCACGATCGACCGCGGCGCGATGGCCGACACGGTCATCGAGGAGTGCGTGAAGATCGACAACCTCGTGCAGATCGGGCACAACTGCAAGATCGGCGCATACACCGTGATTGCCGGCTGCGCGGGCATTGCGGGCAGCACGACCATCGGCCGCCATTGCATGATCGGCGGGGCGGTCGGCATTGCCGGCCATGTGACGCTGGCCGACTACGTTATCGTCACGGCCAAGTCGGGCGTGTCGAAGTCGCTGTTGAAGCCCGGCATGTACACCAGCGCGTTTCCGGCTGTGAATCACGCCGACTGGAACAAAAGTGCGGCCTTGCTGCGCAACATCGACAAGCTGCGCGACCGTATCAAGGCGCTGGAAAGCGCCGCAGCCCAGCAGCCGGGCAGTCAGCCGGCGCGCGGAGCAGCGGGCGCGGCCGACCCGGCGCGGGGCGATAAAAGCTAGATTTCCCGGCGGGCCGCCGACACCGCGTAAAATAGCGGGCGAACACAGTTAAGCGAAGGCGGTTGCCGCGACCCGGTGGCACGGCAACCCATTCACGGCGAGCGTCGACAGCAAGCACTCAGAACGGCTCTCAACCCGCTGACAATCCACCTGCACCAGCATCCGCAGTCATCATCGCGCAGTCAATGCGCGAGCAGAAACACCATGAGCACCGAAAAAATCAATCTCGACATTCATAAGATTCTCACGCTGCTGCCCCATCGTTACCCGATCCTGCTGGTCGACCGGGTGCTCGAACTTGAGCCGCACAAGAGCATCAAAGCGTTGAAGAACGTGTCGATCAACGAGCCGTATTTCCAGGGGCACTTTCCGACGCGCCCGGTCATGCCGGGCGTGCTGATCCTCGAAGCGCTCGCGCAAACGGCGGCGCTTCTGACGTTCTCGGAAGAGCCGAGCGATCCGTCGAACACGCTGTACCTGTTCGTCGGTATCGACAATGCGCGCTTCAAGCGCGTCGTGGAACCGGGCGATCAGCTCATCCTGAACTGCACGTTCGAGCGGCATATGCGCGGCATCTGGAAGTTCAAGGCGCGAGCCGAGGTGGACGGCGTCGTGGCGGCGGAAGCCGACCTGATGTGCGCGGTGCGTCACACGGACAAGGACGCCTGACGTCCCGTGCAAGCGCCGCGCGCGCGAGGGCGCCCGAGTCGACGTTCGGCCAGCCGGCGCCTCCCGCAGCGCAGCCGGCTCGCCGCGGCGCACCCCAGACAACGCAACAGAATCAGAAGCGAGGACGCATGAGCAGGATTCATCCCACTGCGATCATCGAACCGGGCGCACAACTCGACGAATCCGTCGAAATCGGACCGTATGCCGTGATCGGCGCGCACGTGACGATCGGCGCGCGGACCACGATCGGCTCGCACAGTGTGATCGAAGGTCACACCACCATCGGCGAAGACAACCGCATTGGCCATTACGCGTCGGTCGGCGGCCGTCCGCAGGACATGAAGTACAAGGACGAGCCGACGCGGCTCGAAATCGGCCACCGCAACACGATCCGCGAGTTCACCACGATCCACACCGGCACGGTGCAGGACGCCGGCGTGACCACGCTCGGCGACGACAACTGGATCATGGCGTACGTGCACATCGGCCACGACTGCCACGTCGGCAACAACGTGGTTCTGTCGAGTAACGCGCAAATGGCCGGCCATGTGACGATCGGCGACTTTGCGATCGTCGGCGGCATGTCGGGCGTGCATCAGTTCGTGCGCATCGGCGCGCATTCCATGCTGGGCGGGGCGTCCGCGCTCGTGCAGGACATTCCGCCGTTCGTGATCGCGGCCGGCAACAAGGCGGAGCCGCACGGCATCAACGTGGAAGGTCTACGCCGCCGCGGCTTTTCGCCGGACGCCATCTCGGCCCTGCGCTCGGCATACCGTCTGCTGTACAAGAACAGCCTGTCGCTCGAGGAAGCCAAGGCGCAACTGCGCGAGCTCGCGTCCGCCGGCGGCGACGGCGACGAGCCGGTGGCCACGCTGCTGGCATTCGTCGAAGCGTCGCAGCGCGGCATCATCCGCTAAGCGATGGCATTGCAACCCAGTCCGCTGCGCATCGCCATGGTGGCCGGCGAGCCGTCCGGCGACCTGCTGGCCTCGTCGCTGCTGGGCGGCCTCGCGAGCCGCTTGCCTGCCGCCGCGCATTACTACGGCATTGGCGGCCCCCGCATGATCGCCACGGGTTTCGACGCCCATTGGCCGATGGAAAAACTGTCCGTGCGCGGCTATGTCGAAGCGCTGCGGCACATTCCCGAAATTCTGCGCATCCGCAACGACCTGAAGCGCCAGTTGCTGGCTGAGCCGCCTGCAGTGTTCGTCGGCGTGGATGCGCCCGATTTCAACTTCGGGCTCGAGCATCCGCTGCGCGAGGCGGGCATTCCGACCGTCCACTTCGTGTGCCCGTCCATCTGGGCGTGGCGCGGCGGGCGCATCAAGAAGATCGCCAAGGCGGTCGACCACATGCTGTGCGTGTTTCCGTTCGAAACCGCGCTGCTCGAAAAGGCGGGCGTTGCCGCGTCCTATGTGGGCCATCCGCTTGCCGACGAGATCCCGCTCGAACCGGACACGCTCGGTGCGCGCCGCACGCTGGGTCTCGCGGAAAGCGGTCCGGTCATCGCGGTCTTGCCCGGCAGCCGCCGCTCGGAGATCGACCTGATCGGGCCGACGTTTTTTGCCGCGATGGAAATGATGCAGCACCAGGAGCCCCGCCTGCGCTTCGTGATGCCGGCGGCCACGCCCGCTTTGCGCGAGATGCTGCGTCCGCTGGTCGATTCGCACCCGGGGCTTGCGCTCACCATTACGGACGGCCAGTCGCAACTCGCCATGACCGCGGCCGACGCGATCCTCGTGAAAAGCGGCACGGTCACGCTCGAGGCTGCGCTTCTGAAAAAGCCGATGGTGATCTCCTACAAGGTGCCCTGGCTGACCGGTCAGATCATGCGCCGGCAGGGCTATCTGCCGTACGTGGGCTTGCCGAACATTCTGGCCGGGCGCTTCGTCGTGCCGGAAATCCTGCAGCATTTCGCGACGCCTCAGGCGCTCGCCGAGGCCACGCTGAAACAGTTGCGCGACGAAGCCAACCGGCGCACGCTGACGGAAATCTTCACGGAGATGCATCACGTGCTGAAGCAGAATACCGCGCAGCGTGCGGCGGAGGTTGTCGCGAGCATCGTCGAAAGGCGTGGGGCGCGGCCGTGACCAAGCCGCGCGCCAGCGAGCGCCCCGGCGCAACAGCCGCCGCAGGCATGCCGCGCCGCAAGGCCGGCGCCAGCGCGGCCAGTCGGCAGGTGGGCCTGAACTTCGAGACGGCGGACGACATCGTCTGCGGCGTCGACGAAGCCGGGCGCGGGCCGCTGGCCGGCCCGGTCGTCGCCGCGGCGGTGATTTTCGATCCGTCAAAGCCGATGATTCGCGGCCTCGACGATTCCAAAGCGCTCACCGCAAAAAAACGCGACGAACTGTACGAGAAGATCGTCGACCGCGCGCTCGCTTACTGCATTGCCTCGGCAACCGTCGAGGAAATCGATTCGCTGAACATCCTGCACGCCACCATGCTGGCAATGAAACGTGCCGTGGAGGGCCTCGCGGTCACACCCACGCTCGTGAAAGTGGACGGCAATCGCTGCCCGATGCTGAGCATCCACAGCGAAGCGGTGATCGGCGGCGACGCGCTGGTGAAAAGCATCTCGGCGGCGTCGATTCTCGCCAAGGTCACGCGCGACCGCATGCTGCTCGAGTTGCACCAGACTTATCCCATGTACGGTTTCAATGCGCATGCCGGCTACGGCACGCCGCAGCATCTGGCGGCGTTGCGCGAGCATGGGCCGTGCGAACATCACCGACGCTCGTTCGCGCCCGTGCGCGAAGCGCATCTGCGGTTCGGCACCGGCGTGCCGTTGCCGGCAGGCGAGATTATCGCGGTGCCGGAGATGCTGGCCGACGGCATGCTGGACGATGCGCTGCTCGATACGGATGCTTTCGGCGAGCGCAGCGGCGCGGGAGCATGAGGCGCGAGCGTCCACGTGACGCTGCGGCGCATGCAGCGCCGCCGTACTGCCTGCCGACCATCGCGAACTCTTTTCCTCATTCATCACGCCCTCGCTGCCTGTGAAAGCCATCACCTCGCGGGACAATCCGCTCTATAAACGCCTGAAGGCGCTGGCCGGCTCGACGCACCAGCAGCGCCGCAGCGGCCACGCGCTGCTCGAAGGCTTTCATCTGGCGAGCGCGTATCTGGACGTCGCGGGCCAGCCGGACATGTGCATCGTCACCGAAGGCGCGCTTGCCCATGACGAAGCGCAGGCCATCGTGTCGCGCATCGAGGATCACCGCATCGTTACGCTGCCGGATGCGTTGTTCGGGCAGCTGTCGAACGTGGTGCACGGCGTGGGCATGCTTCTGCTCGTGGAAAAGCTCAGCGCGCCGTTACCGGATACCGTCGAAGAAACGTGCATCGTGCTCGACGGTGTGCAGGACGCGGGCAACGTCGGCTCCATTTTGCGCAGCGCGGCCGCGGCCGGCATTCAACGGGTGTTCTGCGCGCCGGGCACGGCGTACGCGTGGTCCTCGAAGGTGCTGCGCTCAGGCATGGCGCGCACTTCCTGTTGCAGATTCACGAAGATGTCGACGCCGCTGCATTGATCGGGCGTCTCGCGGTGCCGATCGTCATCACCGATTCGCACGGAGCCGAGGCGATTGACGAGTGCGACCTGAGCGGCGAACTGGCCTGGGTGTTCGGCAACGAAGGCGCGGGCGTCTCGCAAGCCTGGCGCGACGCGGTCTCGTTGCGGGTGACGATTCCGCAGCCGGGCGGCATGGAGTCGCTCAACGTGGCGGCGGCGGCCGCCGTCTGCATGTTCGAGCAGTGCAGACAGCAACGCGCGCGCCGCGCATAGGAAGGCTCGTCAGTACGACGGCCGGTCCAGTTTGATTTCCTGCAGGATCGTGGTTGCGATCTCCTCAATCGACTTGTGCGTCGACGACAGCCACTTGATGCCCTCGCGACGCATCATCGCTTCCGCTTCGTTGATCTCGTAACGGCAATTTTCCGGCGCCGCATATTTGCTGCCCGGCCTGCGCTCGTTGCGGATTTCCGAAAGCCGCTGCGGATCGATCGACAAGCCAAACATTTTCTGCCGGTGCGCCAATAGGGGCGTGGGCAGTTTGCCGCGCTCGAAATCTTCCGGAATCAGCGGATAGTTGGCCGCTTTCACGCCGTATTGCATGGCGAGGTAAAGGCTCGTGGGCGTCTTGCCGCTGCGTGACACGCCGACGAGGATCACGTCGGCGTCCGCCAGATTGCGGTTCGACTGGCCGTCGTCGTGCGCGAGCGAGAAGTTGATCGCCTCGATCCGGTTCTTGTATTCCTCGGTGTCCGCGTTCTGGTGACCGCGTCCCATTGCATGGCTCGACTTGAGCTCCAGTTCCTGTTCGAGCGGCTCGACGAAGGTCTGGAACATATCGAGCACGAGCGCATTCGAGCCCTTCACGATCTGATTCGACGCGCTGTCCACGAGCGTCGTGAAGACGATCGGACGACGGCCGTCCTGGACGATGGCCTCATTGATCTTTTCGAGCGTGGCGTATGCCTTCTCGGTCGAATCGACAAAAGGCACGCGAACCAGGCGGAATTTCTGGTCGAACTGGGAGAGGATCGAATGCGCGAAGGTTTCGGCAGTGATCCCGGTACCGTCGGAGACGATGAATACGGTGGGCGGCATCAGTGGGACAGGGAACGTGAGCGGCAAAAAGCGCTCGAATGGAACATGGCTGCATCGGCTTCGCTGCGCGGTGGCTGACCGCTCTACAGCGCCGTCGAAGCAGCGCGCCGTGGGCACCGCTACTGCGCCGGGACGGCCGGGGAACTCTTTGACAGCATGGAAAGAGCGCCACGGCACATTCGGGCGCGATTCGAGGCGCAATTCTCGTCCGACCGTCACATTTCGAGAGTCGGCACGGTAGAATAGCGGCAACCTGTTGGATAAGCAATTGCAGGCGATTGGCGCCTAACTCACTGCGAACGGTCGTTCAACGCGCCGCTATCCGGCGCCAACGTGAACGCAACGCGCTAAATCGGGCGCTAATTCCGTTCATTCGCCTTCTTCGTCGCGCTAATGTGCGGCGCGGCGCAAGCGATTGTTTCTCCAACAGGTTGTGCAAGACGTGAGGTCACGCTTCCAATGAGCGTCTCGCGTTCGAGCCCACTTGCACAGCCGTGAATTTCTTTCACACTTAGGGGCTTGTATGACTAACGCAGTTACCGTCGCAAAGGATAAGGCGTATGTAGTTCCGTTCGAGCAGTTGCGGATGACCGATGTGGAGATTGTCGGCGGCAAGAACGCGTCGCTTGGCGAGATGATCAGTCAACTCGCCGAAGCCGGCGTGCGCGTGCCGACCGGTTTCGCCACGACGGCACTGGCTTTCCGCGACTTCCTGCATCACAACAACCTGACCGAACGCATCGCCAAACGTCTCGAGACGCTCGACGTCGACGACGTGAAGGCGCTCGCCGAAGCGGGCAAGGAGATCCGTCAATGGATCGTCGAGGCGCCGCTGCAGCCCAAGCTCGAGGCTGATATTCGCGCAGGCTTCGACACACTGCAGAACAGCTCGCCCGAAGAGCTGTCGTTTGCCGTGCGCTCGTCGGCAACGGCGGAAGACCTGCCCGACGCATCGTTCGCGGGTCAGCAAGAGAGCTACCTCAATGTGGTCGGTATCGAAGACGTGCTCGATCGCATGAAGCACGTGTTCGCGTCGCTGTACAACGACCGCGCTATTTCCTATCGCGTCCACAAAGGTTTCACGCATGCTGAAGTTGCGTTGTCGGCGGGCGTGCAGCGCATGGTGCGCTCCGACGTGGGCGCGGCCGGCGTGATGTTCACGCTCGACACCGAATCGGGCTTCAAGGACGCGGTGTTCATCACGTCGAGCTACGGCCTCGGCGAAACGGTCGTGCAGGGCGCGGTGAATCCGGACGAGTTCTACGTCTACAAGACCACGCTCGCGCAAGGTAAGTATCCGATCATCCGCCGCTCCATCGGCTCCAAGCTCATCAAGATGGAGTTCACGAAGGCCGGCGAAGAAGGCCGCGTGAAGACCGTCGACGTGCCGCACGAGCAGCGCAACCGCTTTTCGATCACCGACGAAGACGTGATCGAACTGGCGAAGTACGCGGTCATCATCGAAAAGCACTACGAGCGTCCGATGGACATCGAGTGGGGCAAAGACGGCCGCGACGGCAAGATCTTCATCCTGCAGGCGCGCCCGGAAACGGTGAAGAGCCAGGCTTCCGGCAAGGCGGAGCAGCGCTTCAAGCTGAAGGGCCAGTCGAACGTGCTCGCCACCGGCCGCGCGATCGGCCAGAAGATCGGCGCGGGCCCAGTGCGCGTGATTCACGATCCGTCGGAAATGGACCGTGTGCAGCCGGGCGACGTGCTGGTCGCCGACATGACGGACCCGAACTGGGAGCCGGTCATGAAGCGCGCTTCCGCGATCGTCACGAACCGTGGCGGCCGTACCTGCCACGCGGCCATCATCGCGCGTGAACTCGGCGTGCCGGCCGTGGTCGGCTGCGGCGACGCAACGGACGTGCTCAAGGACGGCGCGCTCGTGACGGTTTCGTGCGCCGAAGGCGACGAAGGCAAGATCTACGACGGCCTGCTCGAAACCGAAATCACCGAAGTGCAGCGCGGCGAACTGCCGCCGATTCCGGTGAAGATCATGATGAACGTCGGCAACCCGCAACTGGCTTTCGACTTCTCGCAACTGCCGAACGCAGGCGTGGGTCTCGCGCGCCTCGAGTTCATCATCAACAACAATATCGGCGTTCACCCGAAGGCGATTCTCGAATATCCGAACGTCGATCAGGACCTGAAGAAGGCGGTGGAAAGCGTCGCTCGCGGTCACGCGTCGCCGCGCGCGTTCTACGTCGACAAGCTGACGGAAGGCATTGCCACGATCGCGGCGGCGTTCTATCCGAAGCCCGTGATCGTGCGCATGTCCGACTTCAAGTCGAACGAGTACAAGAAGCTGATCGGCGGTTCGCGCTACGAGCCGGACGAAGAGAACCCGATGCTCGGCTTCCGCGGCGCGTCGCGCTACATCGCCGAAGACTTCGCCGAAGCGTTCCAGATGGAATGCGTCGCGCTGAAGAAGGTGCGCGAAGAAATGGGCCTCGACAACGTCGAGATCATGGTGCCGTTCGTGCGTACGCTGAAGCAGGCGGAGCGCGTGGTCGGGCTGCTCGAGAAGTTCGGCCTGAAGCGCGGCGAGAACGGCCTGCGTCTCATCATGATGTGCGAAGTGCCGTCGAACGCGATTCTGGCCGAAGAATTCCTGCAATACTTCGACGGCTTCTCGATCGGTTCGAACGACCTCACGCAGCTCACGCTCGGCCTCGACCGCGACTCCGGCATGGAACTGCTCGCCGTCGACTTCGACGAGCGCGATCCGGCGGTGAAGTTCATGCTGAAGCGTGCGATCGAAACGTGTCTGCGCCTGAACAAGTACGTCGGTATCTGCGGTCAGGGTCCGTCGGATCATCCGGATTTCGCGCAATGGCTGACGGATGAGGGCATCAAGTCGATCTCGCTGAACCCCGACACGATCATCGAGACGTGGCAGCAACTGGCGAAATCGTCGACGAAGTAAGCGCCGCGCGTGCCGCGTCCTACGCGGCACGCATAACGAAGCTGGGGCCGATCAACGGTCGCTGAAAGGCACGCTCAACGGCGTCTCTGAATGCCGGTCATTTGCCTGCGCTTCGTGCTATAAACACCCCGGTAGATCCGGGGTGTTTTGCTTTGTGGAGGCCAACGTGGCGCCAGGTGGATTGTTCTGGTGGGTCGGGGCAGGCGTGCTGATCGTGCTCGAGTTGCTGAGCGGCACTTTCTATCTGTTGATGATCGCGCTGGGGTGCATCGCGGCGGCCATCGCACATATCGCGGGTGCAACCGCCGACGTGCAGTTCGCCGTCGCCGCGGTCGTCGCGCTGGCGGCTGTGCTCGTGCTGCGGCGTTCGCGCTTTGGCCGCAAGGCGCGCAAGGAGGCGTCGCGCAACCCCGACGTCAATCTCGACATCGGGCAAACGCTGACCGTGCCGGCCTGGCAGCAGCGTCGCGCGCGCGTGACCTATCGCGGCGCGCAATGGGACGTCGAGCTCGCGCCCGGCGAGCCGGAGGACGCGCAGACTTACGAAATCACGGAGTTGCGTGGCAGCTGTCTCGTCGTGGCGGCGAAGCAGCCGGCGAGACATCACGCCAAACCGCTCTGAGCGTCGCCAATTCGCCGATTTAATTAATCGAACTGAAGGTGGGAGGGGGTAAATGGATTCGACCATCGTCGGGGCAGTCCTGCTTGTCATTGTGATCGTGCTGGCGGCGCAGACCATCAAGATCGTGCCGCAGCAGCATGCGTGGGTGCTGGAGCGGCTCGGCCGCTATCACCGCACGCTCACGCCCGGCCTCAGTTTCGTGTTCCCGTTCGTCGACCGGATTGCTTACAAGCACATCCTCAAGGAAATTCCGCTCGAGGTGCCGAGCCAGGTCTGCATCACGCGCGACAACACCCAGTTGCAGGTAGACGGCGTGCTGTATTTCCAGGTGACGGATCCGATGAAGGCGTCGTATGGATCCAGCAACTTCGTCTTCGCGATCACGCAGTTGTCGCAGACCACGCTGCGCTCGGTGATCGGCAAGCTGGAACTCGACAAGACTTTCGAGGAGCGGGACTTCATCAACCACAGTATCGTCTCCGCGCTCGACGAAGCCGCGGCGAACTGGGGCGTCAAAGTCCTACGCTACGAGATCAAAGATCTGACGCCGCCGAAGGAAATTCTTCACGCAATGCAGGCGCAGATCACCGCCGAGCGCGAGAAGCGCGCGTTGATCGCGGCATCGGAAGGGCGCAAGCAGGAGCAGATCAATATCGCGTCGGGCGGTCGGGAAGCGGCGATCCAGAAATCCGAAGGCGAGCGGCAGGCGGCGATCAATCAGGCGCAAGGTCAGGCCGCGGCCATTCTCGCGGTGGCGGAGGCGAATTCACAGGCCATTCAGAAGATTGCGGCCGCGATCCAGTCGAATGGTGGCATGGAAGCGGTGAACCTGAAGGTCGCCGAGCAATATGTGAATGCGTTCGGCAATGTGGCCAAGCAGGGCACCACGCTGATCGTGCCGGGCAACCTCGCAGACATGAGTTCGATGATCGCGTCGGCGCTCGCCATCGTGAACAAGGGCAAGGGCGTGGCGGACGCGCGCTGAGGGCGGCGCCTCAACGCGCCCTGCGATGAGGCGCCGGCAAAAAGAATGGCCCGCATCATGGATGGCGGCCCATTTTCGTTCGAGAACCAAAAAACACGCGGGGGCTTGCGCAAAGTGCGGCCTATCCGCGCAACGCAGTCCGCCCTACGCAGTCCGCCCGACCCAGTCCGCCCGATCCAGTCCGCCCGATCCAGTCCGCACAACGCGGCATCCACCGCAGGCCGGGCGAACCTCCGGCGCGATGCGTGAACTTCAGGTCGGCGAGCGCATCAAACGCGCCTTTTCGCGCTCCCAATCGCGTTTCTTTTCAGTCTCGCGCTTGTCGTGCAGCTTCTTGCCCTTGGCAAGACCGATCTCGCATTTGACGCGGCCGCCCTTGTAATGGAAGTTCAACGGCACAAGCGTATAGCCGCGCTGCTCGACCTTGCCGATCAGTTTGCTGATTTCTTCGCTGTGCAAAAGGAGCTTGCGCGTGCGGACCGGGTCGGGGTTGATGTGCGTCGAGGCTTCGGGCAGCGGGCTGATGTGCGTGCCGATCAGGAACAGCTCGCCGTTCTTGATCACGACATAGCCTTCCTTGATCTGGCCGCGCCCGGCGCGCAGTGCCTTGACCTCCCATCCTTCGAGCACGAGCCCTGCCTCGTAGCGCTCTTCGATCGAATAGTCGAAGAACGCTTTTCTGTTGTCGATAATGCTCATGAATGGAAAGTGCCCAACTCGTTTAAAATTACGATTTTAGCAAAGCGGGGCAAGGAAAGCCCGCGGCGCCCGTCCACCCTTGCCACGTGCTGTTCAATTTATGGCAGATGTCCAGAAAACCGTGTTGATCCGTCATTCGGCGGAGCAGATGTTCGACCTCGTCACCGACGTCGCCGATTACCCAAACTTCCTGCCGTGGTGCGGCGGAGTCGAGATCCGTCATCGGGACGAAACCAGCATGGAGGCGAAGATCGACATCAACTTCAAGGGCATCAAGCAGCACTTTGCGACGCGCAACAGCATGGAGCGGCCCACGCGCATCGACATGGAATTCGCAGACGGGCCGTTTCGCAAGTTCACCGGTTTCTGGCGCTTCACGCCGTTGCGCGCGGACGCCTGCAAGATCGAGTTCGCGCTGCACTACGAGTTCACCAACATCCTGCTCGAGAAGATCATTGGGCCGGTGTTCAATCATATCGCCAATACTTTTGTCGAATCTTTCGTGAAGCGCGCGGATCAGCGCTACGGCAAGCTATGAGCGGGCGTCTGTCGGTTCAGGTCTGTTATGCGCTCGCGAACGAGCAGGCGCTCGTCGCCGTGGAACTGCCGGCGGGCGCCACGCTCGGAGAGGCAATCGAGGCGAGCGGCCTGCTCAGGCGTTATCCTCAGATCGATCTCGAAACGCAACAGGTCGGCATATTCGGCAAGCTGAAACCGCTCGATACAGTACTCGCCGACCACGATCGCGTGGAGATTTACCGGCCGCTGCTGGTGGATCCGAAAGTGGCGCGCCAGCGCCGCGTCGAGAAGACCCGCAAGGCGGGCTCAATCGAAGGGCGCCGCTGGCTCAACAAGGATTCGCGGTAAGGGCTGGCCGGGGGGCGCCGGCAAATCCCGGGCGCGGGCAAATCAAACGGCGCTGTCGGCCGCTTTATCCGCTCTGACCGCTTTTATCCGCTTCAGGCGATCCAGCCGCTCCAGCCGCTGCGTCCGCTCGTCCGGTGCGTCCGCTCCTCTGCTTTTCACGGCCAGTTTCCCGAACACCGCGTCTCAGTGCGCCGAGCCCTGCGCGTTGTTCGCGACCCGCGCGGTGCCGCCCGAATCGTCGTCCGCATGCTGGCGCACCGACCAGCACACGCCCGCCACCAGCAGCAGGATCGCGGCCAGTTCCAGCGGCCGCGGCAGGCGGCCGTCGTAAATAAACGCATAGAGCAGGGCGAACAGCGTCTCGAACACGATCAACTGGCCCGAAAGCGTCAGCGGCAGCCGCTTCGACGCCGCATTCCAGAGCCCGTTGCCGAGCCACGACGCGCCGATGGCGAGGCAGAAATTGAGCAGCCAGAAGCTATGCCAGCGGCCTTGCGCGAGTTCGCCCTGCGGGCCGCCGGCCGGCAGGATGGCAATCGCGAGCCACAGCGCGGCGCCGAGCAGGCCCGTCACGACGCCCCACAGCACGGACCATTCGTTGCCGCTGAAATGCGTCTGCCGCTGCAGATAGCGGGCGTTTTCGACGGCGAACCAGGTCCAGCAGCCGAGCGCGCCCACCGCGCAGGCAAGGCCGAGCAGTCGGGTCGGCACGCTGCCGGGCGCCCCGCCGGCCGTCATGAAGACGTCGATGTTGATGCAGCCGATGCCCGCCAGCACCAACGCGAGCGGCCAGGCGAGGCGGGCGAGCGGCACCGCGCCGCGATCGCCGCGGCCCATCAGCGTGACGGTGACGGGCAACACGCCGACGATCAGCGACGCCGGCGCGATGCCGACGAGGTGGACCGCGGCCGTCAGCAGCAGGTAGTACAAAAGATTGCCGACCAGCGCGAGCTTGACGAGCGCGGCGAGGTCTTCGCGCGTCAGCCGTTTGACGAGCGAGCGCGCCACGGGCAGGGCGGCCGCAAGCGACACCACGCCGTACAGGGTGTAGCGGCCGGCGGACAGCAGCAGCGGCGAAAAGTCCGGCAGCACGCGCGGCACGAGAAAAACCATGCCCCACAGGGCTCCGGCCATGACGCCATAGGCCACACCGCGCTGCATCGACTGCTCCTGCAAAGAACTGGAATCGTCGCAAGCGTAGCGGCTCCGTCCCGAGGCCGTCTTGTTTGATTCTGCATTCGGGCCCGAGCAAACGAAACGCGATCGAACCGGAGGCGAACGGCGAAGCGAAATCGGCGGGGCAAAAGCCATTAAAAAAACCGGCGGAAATTCGCTAAGCTGCTGTTCGCGCAGTGAAAAGCGGGGAGGTATCGCGTATAATTCGCTTTTGCGCCTATAGGATTTGCCATGCGTCTGATCCAAACAGCACTCACGTTCGATGACGTGCTCCTCGTCCCGGCCTTCTCCGATGTTCTGCCGCGCGACACCAGCCTCAAGACCCGGCTGACCCGCAACATCTCTCTGAATATGCCGCTCGTGTCCGCCGCCATGGACACCGTCACCGAAGCCCGCCTCGCCATTGCCATGGCGCAAATGGGCGGTGTCGGCATCATCCACAAGAACCTCACGGCGGCCGAGCAGGCGCGTGAAGTCGCCAAGGTCAAGCGTTTCGAGTCGGGCGTGGTGCGCGATCCGATCACGGTGCCGCCGCAAATGAAAGTGCGCGACGTCATCGCGCTGTCGCACCAGCATGGCATTTCCGGCTTCCCGGTGGTGGAAGGCTCGCAGCTGATCGGTATTGTCACCAACCGCGACCTGCGCTTTGAGGAGCGTCTGGACGAGCCGGTGCGCAGCATCATGACGCCGCGCGAGCGTCTCGTGACGGTCAAGGAAGGCACCTCGCTCGCCGAGGCGAAGGCGCTGATGCACAGCCACCGCCTCGAGCGCGTGCTCGTCATCAACGACGCATTCGAACTGCGCGGCCTCATGACGGTCAAGGACATCACCAAGCAGACCGAGCACCCGGACGCCTGTAAAGACGAGCACGGCAAGCTGCGCGCGGGCGCGGCGGTCGGCGTCGGCGCGGACAACGAAGAGCGCGTGGAACTGCTGGTGCAGGCCGGCGTGGACGTGATCGTGGTCGACACCGCGCACGGCCACAGCAAGGGCGTGCTCGAGCGCGTGCGCTGGGTCAAGCAGAACTTCCCCCATGTCGAGGTGATCGGCGGCAACATCGCCACCGCGGCGGCCGCCAAGGCGCTCGTCGAATACGGCGCGGACGGCGTGAAAGTGGGCATCGGGCCGGGCTCGATCTGTACCACGCGGATCGTCGCCGGCGTCGGCGTGCCGCAGGTTACCGCCATCTCCAACGTCTCCGAAGCGCTGCGCGGCACCGGCGTGCCTGTCGTCGCGGACGGCGGCGTACGCTTCTCGGGCGACGTGAGCAAGGCGCTCGCCGCTGGCGCGAGCGCGGTCATGATGGGCAGCATGTTCGCCGGCACCGAAGAAGCGCCGGGCGAAGTGTTCCTGTACCAGGGCCGCCAGTACAAGTCGTACCGCGGCATGGGCTCGGTCGGCGCAATGAAGGACGGCGCGGCGGACCGCTACTTCCAGGACAACTCGGCGAATATCGACAAGCTGGTGCCGGAAGGTATCGAAGGCCGCGTCGCCTATAAGGGTTCGGTCAACGCGATCCTGTTCCAGCTGATCGGCGGCGTGCGCGCGAGCATGGGCTACTGCGGCTGCCGCACCATCGCCGAGATGAACGAAAAGGCCGAGTTCGTGCAGATCACCGGCGCGGGCTTGCGCGAGTCGCACGTGCACGACGTTCAGATCACCAAGGAAGCGCCCAACTACCACGTGGACTAAACGCCAATGAAGCCATTGCTGCGCGCTGTACTCGTCGTCGATGCATTATTGCTGCTCGGGTTCGGCCTGCTGTTCCTGCTGACGCCCTGGACTTCGTTGTACGACGCGCTGCTGCTGGTGCAAACGCAGCCGGCGCTGGTGGGCCAGGCGTTTGGCGTCGCGCTCGTCGGGCTCGCGTGGCTTGCCTTGCATGCGTCGTTCGACGGGGCGCTGACGTCGTCGGTGGCAAGGGCGGTCGGTCACGTGAACTGGCTGACCGGCGTGCTGATGCTGGTCTGGCTGCTCGGGCTGCATACGCCGTCGCTGAACGGCTTCGGCCAGATCGTCGCGGTGCTCACCGGTGTGGTGCTGCTCGTGCTCGGTCTGGGCGGCGTGCGTTTGGCGGGCGCGGTGCGGCGGCGCGAAAAGCTCCGCGCGGCCGAAGCTGTGGCGGCCGAGCGCGCCGACAGGCAGGCTGCAAAAGACGCCGCAAAAAACGCGGCGAACCGGGAGGCAAACCGCCGTGAACCGGTGGTGCCGGCCACGGCAGGTTTTCCGGTGTATCGCGCGGAGCCGGTAGGCGAGCCCGCCGTGCCTGCCGCGCACGAGGCACGGCCGCTAGACCCGGCGTCCTCGGCACCTTTGCGCGCAACGACGGGCGAAGCGCCGAGCCCGTCGGAGCGCGCGGCACGAGCTGAAGCCGCCGCCGCGCGCGACGAGGCCCGTGACGCCGCCGCCGATGCGCCGCATGCGCCCCGGCCTCCGTTTCATGGTTGAACCGCTCGCCGCCGCTCGTCTGCCGAAGCAACCCGGCCGTTCGTTCCCTCGTGGACCGCTTTGAATTCAACGCCGCGCTGTATGCGCGGCATTCCGTATCCGCTCACTTTTGAAACCGTCCGCTGCCATGCACGACAAGATCCTGATTCTCGACTTCGGTTCGCAAGTCACCCAACTCATTGCACGTCGCGTTCGCGAAGCCAACGTCTATTCGGAAATTCATCCGTATGACGTCGATGCGTCGTTCATTCGCGACTTCGCGCCGAAGGGCGTGATCCTGTCCGGCGGCCCGAGCTCCGTCACGGAAACCGACACGCCGCGCGTGCCGCAAGTGGTGTTCGAACTCGGCGTGCCGGTGCTCGGCATCTGCTACGGCATGCAGGCCATGGCCGAGCAACTGGGCGGCAAGGTCGACATCGGCCATCTGCGGGAATTCGGTTACGCCGAAGTGCGCGCGCGCAATCACACGAGCCTGCTCGAAGGCATCAGCGACTTCACGACGCCGGAAGGCCACGGCATGCTGAAGGTGTGGATGAGCCACGGCGACAAGGTGCTGGAAATGCCGCCGGGCTTCGCGCTGATGGCATCGACGGAATCGTGCCCGATCGCCGCGATGGCCGACGAGAAGCGCCATTTCTACGGCCTGCAATGGCATCCGGAAGTCACGCACACGGTGCAGGGCCGCGCGATGCTCGAACGTTTCGTGCTGCAGATTTGCGGCGCACGGGCCGATTGGGAGATGGGCCATTACATCGACGAGGCGGTCGCGAAGATCCGCGAGCAGGTCGGCAACGAGCATGTGATTCTCGGGCTGTCGGGCGGTGTGGATTCGTCGGTGGCGGCGGCGCTCTTGCATCGCGCGATCGGCGATCAGCTCACGTGCGTGTTCGTCGACCACGGCCTTTTGCGCCTGAACGAAGCGGAGCAGGTCATGGCGACCTTCGCGGATCACCTCGGCGTGAAGGTGATTCACGTGGACGCGAGCGATGTGTTCCTGCGCAAGCTGGAAGGCGTGACGGATCCGGAGGCGAAGCGCAAGATCATCGGCGCGGAATTCGTCGAAGTGTTCCAGACCGAAGCCGGCAAGCTGACTGACGCGAAGTGGCTCGCGCAGGGCACGATCTATCCGGACGTGATCGAGTCGGCGGGCAAAGGCAAGAAGGCGACGCAGACCATCAAGAGCCACCACAACGTGGGCGGCCTGCCGGAGACGCTGAACCTGAAGCTGCTCGAGCCGCTGCGCGAACTCTTCAAGGACGAAGTGCGCGAACTCGGCGTGAAGCTCGGCTTGCCGCCGGCCATGGTGTACCGCCATCCGTTCCCGGGCCCGGGTCTCGGCGTGCGGATTCTCGGCGAAGTGAGACGCGATTTCGCGGATCTGCTGCGCCGCGCGGACGCGATTTTCATCGAAACGCTGCGCACGTTCATCGACAAGGAAACCGGCAAGTCCTGGTACGACCTGACGAGCCAGGCGTTCGCGGTGTTTCTGCCGGTGAAGAGCGTCGGCGTGATGGGCGACGGCCGCACCTACGAGTACGTGGTCGCGTTGCGCGCCGTGCAGACCCTGGATTTCATGACCGCACACTGGGCCCATTTGCCGCACGAGCTGCTCGGGCATGTGTCGAATCGCATCATCAACGAAGTGCGCGGGATCAACCGGGTGGTGTATGACATCTCGGGGAAACCGCCGGCGACGATTGAGTGGGAGTAATTCAGGATCCTCTGCAGTGGTCTGCAGCGGTCCACAAACCCTTGATTTCCCCAATGAAGTCAAGGGTTGCGTCCCCCTTGATACCGCCACCCGGCGTAACGGTACATCTCCCCTCAAACGCGCCCCCCGCGCGGCAATGCCAAAACCTCCGGCAAAGCCCATCACTGCACAATCCACCCCAGCAGTTGCTTCATGCGATCCGACACCAGCCACGGCGGCGTCGCTATAAAAGTTGGCCATTCGCTGCTGTATTCCGACGATGTCGATTCCGTGGGCCCATCTATGATGAGCTATGCGCCTCGTGGCCTCATGCCGATCGTGTAGATAGGAAGACTATCCAACCTCGATCCCGGACGTTAAAGCGCCGCGGCATCGCGGCGTATGGCGTGTCGCTGGTCCGCCACGAGCCGGCCTCGCTCATCTCCGCACTGGAGGCTGCAATGAAATACATCGTTCAATGGAAGGGGCTACCGACGACACAACGGCCTGCAATCGAGCGTTTCCTCAAAACGGGTGGCCGTCCGCCCGAAAACGTCCAGCTTCTCGGGCGCTGGCATGCGATCGGCGAGCTGAGCGGCTTTGCCATCGTCGAGGCAACCGATGCGAGCGGACTCGCACGATGGGTGCTTCAATGGGGTGATCTGTTCGCGTTCACGTGCGCTCCCGCGATGTCCGACGAAGAACTCGGCGCCACGCTTGCCGCTCATCAGGCGGCGTCGGCATAAGACGCGGTAAAAGAAGAGGCGAGTCGGCGCCCCAATGCGTCGGGGAATCGCGCTGCCCGGCTCGCTCCCCACGCCGAAGAATCACAAATACATCCTAAGCCGCAGCCCGTTCCGCAGAACGAGCTGCGAGCAGTTTGCCGACCCTGTCCTCGCGGCGGAATGTCAACAGACCCGCGCCGTCTCGCCCTCTCCTGGCTGCATCGCCTCGCCGAGGCTCCTCAGGAGCGCACCGGCCGGCCCCATCGCCCAGGCCCGAGCCTGTGTTCGGGGGCCAGGAATTCCATCGGCCTTACGGTAGCGTAAACGCGCATTATGTTGCATCGACTAAGTGCTTTATAGTGCAGCGCGATGCGACACTCCACGGCCCACAAGGTCTCGTACAAGACAGTCCTGCATCGTTTCATCTGATGATTGACGGCCACCCGGCCGTTCGCCGCCTCTGTCGAGCGATGCGCCATGCTGCGGGCACAGGCGGTCTCATTGCACGCGGTAACTCAGCCAGTCAAGGAGATTTGGCATGCGGAAAATCAACGTCCACCGCTTTTGCGAAGACGCGCGCTTTACGCGTCTGCATGCGACCGTGCTGTCGCTTTGCACGCTGGTGATCATCTTCGACGGCTACGATCTGGCGGTCGCCGGCATCGCGTTGCCTTCCATCATGGCCGAGATGGGCATCAAGGCGACCAGCGCCGGCTTCATGGTGAGTTCCGCGCTCTTCGGCATGATGTTCGGCGCGGTGTTCTTCGGGACCATCGCCGATCGCGTCGGGCGGCGCTGGACCATTGCCGCCTGTGTGCTGCTGTTCAGCATGTTCACGGCTGCCGCGGGTTACGCGAAAGACCCGGTCACGTTCGGCGTGTTCCGCTTCATCGCCGGTCTCGGGATTGGCGGTGTGATGCCGAACGTCGTCGCGCAGATGTCCGAATACTCGCCGCGCCGGATCCGCAGCACAATGGTCACGCTCATGTTCAGCGGCTATTCGATTGGCGGCATGCTGGCGGCGCTCGTCGGCAAAGGCATGATCGAGCGGTTCGGCTGGCAATCCGTGTTCATCGCGGCGGGGTTGCCCCTGCTGGTGATTCCGTTCGTTTTCTGGCTGATGCCCGAGTCCATGGCCTTTCTTGTCCGCTCCGGCCGCACACAGGCATTGCAAGGCATTCTCGCGCGCCTCGTGCCGGCTCATGAGCCGAAACACGACGATCGCTTTGTGCTGTCCGACGACGAAGCAGCGGGCAGCGCCGCCATCGGCAAGCTGTTTCAGAACGGACGCGCGCTCGGAACCGTCCTGCTGTGGACGGCATTCTTCATGTGCCTCTTCATGGTGTACGCGCTCAGTTCATGGCTCACGAAGCTGATGGCCGGCGCGGGCTACACGCTCGGCTCGGCGCTGACGTTCGTGCTGGTGCTGAACTTCGGCGCGATGATCGGTGCGATAGCCGGCGGCTGGCTCGCGGACCGCTTCAACATCAACCGCGTGCTCGCGTCCATGTACGCGCTCGCCGCGGTGTCGATCAGCCTGCTCGGCATGCATCTGCCGACGTGGGCGCTGTTCATCGTGGTGGGACTTGCCGGAGCATCGACTATCGGTACGCAGATTCTCACTTACGCCTACGCCGGGCAGTTCTATCCGTCGTCGATCCGGTCGACGGGAATCGGCTGGGCATCGGGAGTGGGCCGAAGCGGGGCGATTCTTGCGCCGATCATCATCGGCATTCTGGTGGAAATGGCGCTGCCGCTGAGCCTGAACTTCGTGGCCATTGCGTTGCCCGCAGTCGTCGCGACGATCGCCGTGCTGGTGATGAACCGATCCCGGTCTGACGAACCCGCACCGGGACAGGCAGGCGCGCAACGGGAAATCGGCGCGGGCAGTCCGCTGCCGGCGGCGGGTGAAAGATAAGATCAGTACGCCAGATTTTAAGGAGTGCAGGTGAATTCGCGTGGGGTTATGCCAAGAGCGTCATTAACGACCGCATGCGGCCGCGCGCGGATTCACTGATCGAGTTCGGCGGATTGAGGTCGCCCGCGATTTTTCTCCACTCGCCGGTCAGCGCCGGTTTCTGGCGGCGCTGTGGGAGCACATGCCTCCAGCGCGACGACTGCGCGTTTCGCGAGGTCAACCGTTTCATTGCATGCATTGACGTCGCGCAGCATCGTGCAACGCGTGCCCCAGCCGAGCTTCGACAACATCGCGCGCAACCTGGTGAGCGCCGCTTGCGGCGAGCCGGTGTCGGCAATGAGCGAGGCCGTGTCGAACGCGCTGCCCGCCGGGCTCGTGATTACCGTCGGACAGCTCGATGCCGCGTCGGCGCTCGACACGAGGAGCGCCAGTGCGAGCCCGACGGTGCCCGTGCACAAACCCGCGGGAACAGCGAAACGCGTATTCGGCGATACGGTCATGGGGAACTCCCGGTCGGCGCCGCTGAGAAGTCGATCGCGTGAAGCGATCCAGTATCCACGGCGCAAGTTGTCCGCTCGCAGCCGTCGACGAAAGGAAAGGGCGCGTCAACGATCGCGACAGCGCCGCGAAAACGCCTTGCGATACTTGCGGCGCGTATAAGCCGCAGCGTAAAGCGCCAAAATCAAACCGACACGACCGTCGCGGAAATTCCCCTTGCGTATGTACCACTTCATGAATGCGCCGATCGGACTCGTCAAGCCCTTGAGCCACAGCACGGCAGCCGGTTCGTGTTTGTGCCGCAGGTCGAGAGCGGCGAGGTCTGTGTACAGATCGAGCTTTTGTCTGATCTCGGCGGTGTTCTCGAACGTATGATGAACGAGCGGCGCCTCGATCCGTCCGCCGCTGGCATGGCCCATCAGCGTTTCATGCACGCTGTGCCCGGTGAAATACAACGTGTCGCGTCGATAGATACGGATCGGGTAGTCCGGACACGACACGGGCATCAGCGCGTGGATGAGCTTGCCCATGACCGCCCAGTCGCGCCTGACCGCGTAGGCGTCGTGCACAAAACCACGACCTTTCAATGCGAGGACTTCGTCGATCAGCGCATCGCTCGCTACTTCGTCGCTGTCGAAAAACATCACGGTTTCATGCAGGCACAGGTCGTTGGCGAATTGACGTTGAGCGCGAAAGTTATCGAATGCGCGGTGCACGATTCTCGCGCCGTGCCGTGCGGCAATCGCGAGCGTGGAGTCGCGGCTGCCGCTGTCCACAATCAGTAAATCGTCTGCGGCGCGCCTCGCGGCGGTCAGAACCTTGTCGAGATGACGCTCGCTGTTATAAGTGAGGATGTAGACGGATAGGGGAGTCAAACAGGAACCTGCAACGGTGAGTCAGCCGGTTCGCGTTTTGCCGTCCGGCCATGCAATGTGTGCAGTAGCAAGGTTCCGGCCTGACCTCCTGACGCGCGGCGTGGGCCGTGCCGGCGCTACGGGCGACCCGTGGAGGAGCGGAATTGGCTTTCGAGCATATCCGCGAGCCGCCACACGGGACATGGCCTGCGACACAGGCCGTCGAAGCCGGCCTCGCGGATGTCGCCCGGACTCTCGGGCGGGAACACGTTTGTCATGGCGACCAGCAGAACCGCATTGAACGCGGGATCGCGGGCGGCTTTGCGGACGAACCGGAAGCCTTGCGCCCGGCATAGCCGCGTGTCGATCAGCAGCGCGCGCGGCTTCCAATGCCCGAGAATCAGTTCAAGATTTTCGATGGTGGATGTCGCGACAGAAATAAAACCCTTGAGTCTCAGCAACAGGGCGATGGACTCTCCGGCCGGCACATCCGCGTGCGCCACCACGACACTGCGCGAGTCGACCCGGCTGGAAGAGCGCTTTTCGCGCCACAAGGCGAACTGTCCCTCATCTTCATGCGGCGGACGTTGACTCATTGCGCGGGATCTGGGTCCACGTGGTTGACTGCGCGTTAGCAGAAGCTGGGCGCCGGCACAATTTCGGTGCGGCCCGGTCGGTGGATGATTCCACATCGTTGCAAGGCCGTCTATGGCGATCACTGCCACCTCCTGTGACTTTTCGGCCAGCCGATTGAGACGACCGTTGTTTTTGTGCGACGCGTCGCAGTCCTCAATACGCGAATTCCCGCTTATCACCGGCTTTTGCCGGGAAGCGGGCATGCTTTCATACAAAACACCCGATTCTCGCGCCGCGCAAACGTGGATACGATTTGTAAGGCGTCAGCGTTCCCAAACGTTCGGCGCGTGTGTTTGTTTTTCAGCCGCAGCTTGTCTGCGGCTTTTTTCTGGGCGCGCGCCATCACTTCCCCGCTGGGTCCGCATGGACGCGCCCGGCGATGTCGCCCGCCGCCTGCGCCCGCACGCATTCCCCTTGCGCTCTCCTTACTTTCTCTCTGGTAAACCCGGTTGCATCGCTATTTTGGTGAGCATATATTGCTATTCACCATCAACTATTGCGATGCGATAAATCATGAGCAATGATGTGCTGTTCTCGAATCACGGCCGCGTCGCGGTCATCACCCTCAACCGCCCGGAGCGCCTGAACGCGTGGACCACGCCGATGCGCGAGACGATTATCAAGGCGCTGGAACGCTTCAACCGGGATCCGGACGTGGCGGCGATCATCATGACGGGGGCCGGCAATCGCGCATTCTCGGCAGGCCAGGACCTGTCGGAAGCTCATGATTTCGACGGCGAACGCGCGGTCGCGTGGGTCAAGGAATGGCAGCGCTACTACACGGCGCTGCGCAGCCTGTCCAAGCCGCTCGTCATGGCGCTGAACGGCACGGCCGCGGGCTCGGCATTCCAGGTGGCGCTGCTCGGCGACATCCGCGTCGGCCATCCCGGCGTGCGCATGGGGCAGCCGGAGATCAACGCGGGCATCGCCAGCACGACAGGACCGTGGATCATGAACGCGATGCTCGGCATGTCGCGCACCATCGAACTCACGCTGACAGGCCGTTTGATGGACGCGGAAGAGTGCCATCGCATCGGCCTCATCCATCACCTCGTGGAAGAAGGCAAGGTGTTCGAGAAGGCGCTGGAAATCGCCAGCGAACTTGCGGCCAAGCCGCCCGTTGCCATGCGGCTCGACAAGCAGCGTTTCCGGGAAATGACGGAGCCCGGCTTTATCGACTGCATTGAAGCGGGCGAGCGCATTCAGCGCGAAGCCTACGACTCCGGAGAGCCCGCACGCATGATGGAAGAGTTCTTCCGCCAGCGCGCAAAGTAGCCGGCCAAGGCCAAAGTCGGGCTGTTCCCTCTCAACTTAGTGCGGAGACCTGAACAATGACGCAAGACTTCAATCCGGCGCGCCGCCGTATTCTTCACGGCGCGGGCGCGCTTGCCGTGGCGGGCGCGCTGCCGCTCGCCGCCCGTGCACAGGCGAAGCAGATCGTGGTGTCGGACCCGGGCGGTCCTTACACGACGGCTTATCGCGAGGCGTTCTACGATCCATTCGAGAAAGCGACCGGCATCAAGGTCGTGAGCGTCGCGCGCGAATCGCAACCCGTAGCGCAATTCGCAGCGATGGTGCAGACGAAGAATTATGTGTGGGACGTCACCACGCTGACGCTTTCGGCCGATATTCCGTACCTCGAAGCAAAGGGGCTGCTTGAGCCGATCGGCCTGAAGGCCAGCGACTATCCGGACGTCATGCCCGAGGCCATCGCACCTAACTGGCTGGGCGTGGATGTGTATTCCACCGTGCTCGCGTATCGCGCCGACAAGTTCAAAGGCAACGGGCCGAAGTCGTGGGCGGACTTCTGGGACGTGAAGAAATTCCCGGGCCGCCGCTCGCTGCGGCGCAGTCCGCTCGACACGCTCGAACAGGCGCTGCTTGCCGACGGCGTGCCGCTCGACAAGCTGTATCCGCTCGACGTCGACCGTGCGTTCAGGAGCCTCGACAGGATCAAGCCGCACGTCAACATCTGGTGGACCTCCGGCGCCCAGGCCATGCAGGCCATTCAGAGCGGCGACGTCGACATGATCTCGACGTGGAACGGCCGCGCGCAAGCGGCGAAAGACGGGGGCGCGCCGGTCACGATCGTCTGGAACGAGGGGCTGTATTCGATCGAAGGCTGGGGCATCCCGAAGGGCACGCCGCGCGCGGACGCGGCGAAGCAATTCGTTCGTTTTTGCGCGGATGCGAAGCGCCAGGCGCTGCTCACGCGCACGCTCGCTTACGGTCCGACCAACCGGAAAGCGTTTGAGGCGATTTCGAAAGATCGCGCGACGCTGTTGCCCACGGCGCCCGACAACCTCCGCGACATGCGGTTGCCGAGTCCGCAATGGTGGGAGGAGAACCGTCAGAAAGTCACCGAACGGTTCAATTCATGGATCATTTCGTGAGGACTGCACGATGAGTTCGAAACTCGAGGCGATAGGCATTGCAAAGCGTTACGGCGATGCGGTGGCGTTGGAGGCGACGGACCTCGCCGTGCAGGCGGGCGAATTCCTGACGCTGCTCGGTCCCTCGGGTTCGGGCAAGACCACGCTCCTGCAAATGATCTCGGGTCTCGTCGCGCCGAGCGCGGGGCGCATCGAGATCGACGGGCGCGACGTCACGCATGTCGAGCCGGGCAAGCGCGGCATCGGCATGGTGTTCCAGAGCTATGCGCTCTTTCCGCACATGAGCGTGTGGGACAACGTCGCGTACGGTTTGCGCATGCGCCGCAAGTCGCGCGATGAAGTACGCGCAGCCGTGGACGGCGCGCTCGCCATGGTGCGCATGAGCGAGTACGCCAAGCGCTTTCCGAAGGAGCTGTCCGGCGGGCAGCAGCAGCGCATTGCACTCGCGCGCTGCTTCGCGTACCGGCCTTCGGTGATTCTGCTCGACGAGCCGCTCGGCGCGCTCGACAAGAAATTGCGCGAGCACATGCAGTCCGAAATTCGCCGCTTGCATAAGGAGCTCGGCGCAACCTTCGTCTACGTGACGCACGATCAGGACGAAGCGCTCACGCTCTCTGACCGCATTTGCCTCATGAATCAGGCGCGCATCGAGCAGGTGGGCACGCCCGCCGATCTGTACGACCGTCCGGCGACACGCTTTGCGGCCGGCTTCATCGGCCATTCGAATCTGCTCGAAGGTGCACTCGACGAATCGCGCGGCCCGAGCGGCGAACCCATCCTGCTCGCGGCGGGCGGCCGCATTCCTCTGCCGATAAACGCGATGAACGCCATCAAGGCGCCGAACGGGAAAGGCGCCTCTGCGGCTTTCGCTGCCCGTCACACGCTGCTCGTCAGGCCCGAAGCGCCGCGCCTTGTCGAACCGGCGAGCGGTTTTGTCGACGGCACGATTGCGGACGTGGTGTTCTTCGGCAGCGACACGCGCGTGCAACTCGCGATGGACGACGGCAGCGAACTCACCGTGCGTTGCGAGCGCAGTCTGTCGCCGCGCGTCGGCGACAAGGTGGGCCTCGTGTGGGACCCGTATCGCACGACGCTGTTGCAAAGCTGAAAGGGATCAGAATGACCATCGCTCTTCATGCGCAGCGCGAAAGCGGAGCCTCCCGGCGCGGCCGGTCGGTGTGGCTCGCGCGCTGCATGCGCTTTTTGCCGATCGTGCCGACGCTGCTGTTTCTGCTGGTGTTCTTCATCATGCCGGTCGGCGAGATTCTGCAAGGCGGACTGGTCGACGCGAACGGGCAAGTGGGCCTTGCGCAGTTCGAGCGCATTGCGCGCACGCCTGTCTATGCAAAGGTGCTGTGGATCACCTTTGCGATCTCGTTCATGACGGCGGCGCTTTCCATTCTGCTCGGCTATCCGGTCGCCTACCTGCTGAGCCGCCTGTCGGAGCGCGCACGCGAACGCTGGCTGCTGTGGGTCATGCTGCCGTTCTGGACGAGCTATCTCGTCAAGACCTATGCGTGGATGCTGCTGCTCTCGAAGACCGGCGTGCTGTCGACAATCGCGCTCGCGCTTGGCCTCGTGCGCGAGACGAGCGGCACCATTCCTTCGCTGACGGGCGTCCTGATCGGCATGGTGCATTCCATGCTGCCGCTCGCCGTCATGACGATGCTGCCTGTCATGCGCGGCATCGACGACCGCCTGACGCAAGCCGCCGAAACACTCGGCGCCGAGCGCAGCACGAGTTTCTTCACGGTATTTCTGCCGCTGTCGTCGCCCGGCGTGGCGGCGGCCGGTCTGCTGGTGTTCATTTCCAGCCTTGGCTTCTTCATTGTCCCCGCACTTCTCGGCTCGCCCAAAGAAACGATGATCGCGCAACTGGTGATCTCGTCGGTGCTGGAACTCTTCGATATGCGCTTTGCCGGCGCACTGTCGACCGTGCTGCTCGTCTGCTCGATCGTGATCTTCTTCATCTACGACCGCATGGTGGGTCTCACGTCGCTCACCGGCGAAGTGGCGGAGCGTCAGCGCGGCTCGCGCGCGCAAGGCCTCAAACTCGCGCTTCTGATGACGGCGGGGCGCGTCTTCGCGCCTTTCGTGATGCGCCGCAAGGCTCACGGCGGGGAGGGCGCGCGCGCGGCGAGCCCGCTGGGTCTCTATACCTGCGTCGTGATGCTGGTGCTCGTCGTGCCCGTGCTCTCGGTGATTCCTTACGCGTTCACGAAGAGCGACTACATTGCGTTTCCGCCGAGACTGTTCAGCGTTCGCTGGTTCGGCACATTCATGGATTCGCCGGTGTGGCAAAGCGCGGTGATCCGCTCATTCGAAGTCGGCCTCGGCACGGCGTTGCTGTCGCTGCTGCTCGGCTTCGGCGCGACGCTCGCCATGACGCGCATGCCGCGCCGCGCGAGCAAGCCCGTGTTCGCGCTGCTCGTCGCGCCGCTCATCGTGCCGCGTATCGTGGTGGCCGTCGGTTTGCTTTATCTGTTCGGGCGCTTTGGGCTGACGGGCACCAACCTCGGCCTCGTGATCGGCCACACGGTGCTCGCCATTCCCTATGTCGTCGTCACGCTCGCGGCGGGTTTTCAGCGCTTCGACTGGCGTCTCGACGACGCGGCGCGCGTGATGGGCGCGTCGCCGTTGCGGCGCATCACGTCGATCGTATTGCCGCTGCTGATGGCGAGCGTGACCGCTGCGTTCCTGTTCGCCTTCCTCGTTTCCTTCGATGACCTGACTATCGCGATCTTCGTTTCCGGCGGCATCAACTCGACGCTGCCCAAGCAGATGTGGGACGACATCCAGCTCGCCATCACGCCGACACTCGCGGCCGTGTCGAGCACCCTGGTCATTCTGATCGCGCTCGTCGTCGCGGCTTCTTCCTGGTTCAAGCGCCGCGCGCGCTAACTTCCGGTCAATCAACTGATTTGCACATGCATCGTTATCCAGAATATTTCGCCCATCGGCACGCCAACGACGAACTCGACTGCGCGCCGCTGCTCGCGGCAGGTTTGCGCCGCGATCCCGCGCGTACCGTCGTGCATTTCGAGGACCGCGCCATTACCTGCGAAGATGCTGCCCGTCACGTGGCGCAGCTGCAGCGCTGGTTTGCCGAACGCGGTCTCGCGCAAGGCGATCGCATCGCCGTGATGCTCGGCAACAGTCCCGAACATATCCATCTGATCTACGCGCTGCATTTGAGCGGACTGGTGTGGGTGCCCGTGAATACCAAGCTGCGCGCGGCAGGCCTCGAATATCTGCTCCAGCATGCCGAGCCCAGACTCTTTGTCGTCGACGACGAGTTCGACGCGGTGACGGCGGAACTCGATTGCGGCGCCGCCGAGCGCACGCATCTGCCCGCGTTCGACGCGAGCGATAGCAGCGCCGGTTTCGCGACGCCCGCGATCGGCGTGCACGATCCGCTGTGCATTATCTACACGTCCGGCACGACGGGCGCGCCGAAGGGCGTCGTGTTCACGCACCGCATGATGCGCATCGCGAGCGAGGCCGCGCTTCGTGTCGCCGACGTGCGTCATGGCGACCGGCTATTTCTGTGGGAGCCGCTGTGTCATATCGGCGGGGCGCAGATGCTGCTGCTGCCGTTCCTCGAAAACGTCACGCTGCATGCGGTGCCGCGGTTTTCCGCATCGCAATTCTGGCCGCAAGTGGCACACGCGGGCGCGACCCAATTGCACTATCTGGGCGGTGTGCTCGATATCCTGATGCAGTTGCCCGAGAGCGAGCAGCCGGCTGCGCATACGCTGCGCGTCGCGTGGGGCGCGGGCGTGAGCGCTTCGTCGTGGACCTCGATTGAAACGCGGCTCAAGGTGTCGTTGCGCGAGTGCTACGGCATGACCGAATGCTCGAGCTTCGCGACGGCGAACCTCACTGGCAAGCCTGGTTCGATCGGCCGTGCGTTGCCGTGGATCGACCTTGAACTGCTCGACGAAAACGGTCTGCCTGTAAAGGACGGTGAAGCCGGGGAGATCGTGTTGTCGAGCAAGGTGGAGGGCACATTTTTGCCGGCGTATCTGAAGAACCCCGAGGCAACCCGGGCCGCGTTGCGCAATGGCAGGCTGCACACCGGCGACCGCGCGCGCCGCGATGCAGAGGGCGATCTGTTTTTCATCGGCCGCCAGACGGACAGCATGCGCGTGCGCGGCGAGAACGTTTCCGCATGGGAAATCGAGCGCATTTTCGCGGCGCATCCGGCGATTCGCGCGAGCGCCGCCATTGGCGTGGCCTCGGAAATCGGCGAGCAGGACATTCTGCTCAACGTGCAGTTCAAGGGCGAGCCCGTCGCCTGGCCGGCGCTGCACGCGTGGGCGCGCGAGCGGCTCGCGAGTTTTCAGTTGCCGCGCTATTACCGGGCGGTGCCCGGTTTCGAGCTGACGGCGAGCGAGCGCGTGAAGAAGCATCTGATTTCGCGCAGTACCGAAGATGCGTGGGACAGGCTGGTGGCGGTCAGGCAGTCATTAGCGTAGTCAGTTCGGTCATGAGCGCTATGCGATAATTTCCCATTCAATTCAGACAGATACCGACGTAATGAGCGACGAGCCCAAAGCCGCGCGCAAGCGCAACACTTCGGCGGCAAGACTGCCCGCGGAGGCAGCCGACCCGACCGCGTCTTCGCTCTACGTGCAGTCGGTGGAGAAGGCCATGAAGGTGCTCACCGCGTTCGACGGCAGCAAGCGCCAGCTGTCGCTCTCCGAGATCGCGGCGTCCACCGGCTTCGACATGAGCGCAACGCAGCGTTTCACCTATACGCTCGCCGCGCTCGGCTATCTTTTCAAAGACCCGGACAGCCGCAAGTATGAACTGTCGCCGCGGCTGCTCGACTTCACTTATCACTATCTGACGTCTAACGATCTGGTGAGCCGCGCGACGCCTTATCTGCAGCAGCTCGGCTCGGAGACGGAAGAGGCGACGAACCTCACGGTGCTTGACGATACCGACATTGTGTTCGTACTGCGTATCGTCAGCCGCAACGTGTTCAACGCGCACGTCATTACCGGCTCGCGTCTGCCCGCGTATTGCACGGCGCCGGGCCTCGCGATTCTGGCGACCCTGCCCGACGGCGAGATCGACGACATTCTCTCGCGCACGAACCTCGTGCCTTATACGGCCTCGACCGTGTACCAGCCGCGCAAGATCAAGGAACGGATCGTGCAGATCCGCAAGCAGGGCTATGCGCATACGGAAGACGAGTACTTTGTCAGCGATATTTCGACGGCGGCGGCTATCACGAACGCGCACGGGCGCGGCATCGGCGCGGTGAATATCGCGGTGGCGCGCTCGCGCTGGCAGGCTGACCGCGACGAAAAGCGTTTCGCCGACCTCGTCATTTCCACCGCCTCTGCCATTTCCACGCGCCGGCGCATCGAATGAACGCGCGCTACCGCGCACTGCGTCTGGGTGATGCTGTCGCCACGATTCCGCTCGCGGCACGCTGCATGCTGTCTTAGTGAAAACGGCAAGCGCCGTGACACCAGGAGACAGAGATGAGAGCGTTGAAGGTTGCCGGCATAGCGCTGGTTCTCGGCATGACGAGCGTGGCTTACTCGCAACAGAGCGGTAATGCGCCAGCGAACAGCGGCACGCAGACCGGAAAACAGGTTCAGCCAGGACAGGCCGGCCAAGCGGCGAATAAACCGGCGGAACTCGGCGCGCCGGGCAACAAGCCCGGAAGTCTGATGGACAAGCGCGCGAACGCGATGTCGCCGGAAGGCGCGTCGGCGCCCTCGCGCACCGGCGAGGTGAAGCAATAGCGGCAGCGCTGGGGCGGGACTGTCGCTGGGCGGCCCGGCAGGCGTTCGGGCCGCTCGACGTCGTGTCGAGGTACCGTCGCGACCGCGGCGGATCGGGGCGGCGCGCGCGTTGCGCCGCCCACAAAGACCTCGCGCCATTCGCCATCGCGAACAGTATGTTGCATTCCATAGAAACAACCGGGCTTGACAGTCTATCTGCAAGTAGATAGAGTTCAACCCATGGACACGACAGCTTCAGTGCGCGAACAGATTCTCGACCACGCCATCACGTTGATCATGATGCGCGGCTATAACGGTTTCAGCTATCGGGATCTGTCGAGCCTCGTTGGAGTAAAGACGTCGAGCATTCACTATTACTTTCCGTCAAAAGACGACCTCGTCCTCGAGGCAGTGAGCACCTATAGCAGCGAAGTGCAGAGTACTCTAAAGGGGATCGACGAATCGTTGCCGGCGGAAGTGCGGCTCGGCAAGTACACGAAGCTGTTCGGACGCACGCTCGGCGACGGGCACCAGATCTGCCTGTGCGGCATGCTCGCGGCCGACATCGAAACGTTGCCGGATAACATCCGCCAGGCGGTGCAGGCGTTCTTCAAGGCGAACGAGAAGTGGCTCGCCAAGGTGCTGGCTGAAGGTGCGCAAGCCGGTACGCTGGCAGTCAACGGCAAGCCGGAGAATGCGGCGCGGGCGCTCTTCGCAGCCTTCCAGGGCAGCGTGCTGGCGAGCCGGTTGTTCAATACGAAAGCACGGCTTGAAGATGTCGAAGCGTCGGTCAGGATCGTGCGGTAGCGGAAGTTGGCAAGCAAGGTGGGAAGGCGGTCTTTCTGCTTGCCGTATTGTCTACCTTTCAGTAGATAGTCTTGAGTAAGTGATAGTCTGGAAAAGTTGTGCGTTTCAAATATCAAGTTCTGTCCTGCCATCTATCTTTCGATAGATAGATGAATAAACTTTAAACCTGTTCATAAAGGAGCTTCACCATGTCGATCGAAAAAGTCCTGTATCGCGCTCATGCTCACGCTACCGGTGGTCGCGACGGCCGCGCCGTCGTGCCGGAAGGCAAGCTCGACTTCAAGCTGACCACGCCGCGCGAGCTCGGCGGGGCAGGCGGCGACGGTGCGAATCCCGAGCAACTGTTCGCGGCCGGCTACAGCGCGTGCTTTCTCGGCGCGATGAAGTTCGTCGCTGCTCGCGACAAGATTGCCATTCCCGCGGATGTGTCGATTGACGGCAGCGTCGGTATCGGCGCGATTCCCAACGGTTTCGGCATCGAAGTCGAACTGAAGATTTCGCTGCCGGGCATGGTGCGCGACGCCGCACAGGCGCTCGTCGATAAAGCGCATATTGTTTGCCCGTACTCGAATGCGACGCGCGGCAATATCGACGTGACGCTGACTATCGTCTAACGGCTCCCATCCTTGCATGTAGCCAGTAATTAATGCATTGAAAACGGGTTCCGGCCCAGCGCTCCTGGTTTGCGCTGCCGGAACTCGCGCGATGAGTGCTGCATGAGTGCTGCGCCAATCGGCCGCACTCCGCAGCACTTTGCAGCATGCACCGCGCACTGCAGTCTCCTCTCAGCGTAAACCCCGCCACCAGAAAAGCCCTGCCGTAAGAACCGGGTAAGCGGACGCTTTTAACGTATCGTCGAGCGCATCGAAACAACGAAAACACATCGCATGCGCGAGCGCATTGATTTGGCGAAAGATACTCAAGCAGGAGACGGAGATGGACGTGAAACTCGCGGACAAGATCAGATCGAACGCGGCCTACCGCGAACTGGTGCGAAAGCGCTCGCGGCTCGGATGGACCTTAACGGCGCTGGTGCTGGTCGTCTACTACGGCTACGTGCTGCTCATTGCATTCAACAAAGAAATGCTCGCGGCGAAAATCGGCGCGGGCGTCACGACGTGGGGCATGCCGATCGGGCTCTTCGTCATTGTGTTCACCGTGGTGATCACCGGCTTTTACGTGCGGCGCGCGAACAGCGCCTACGACGAACTCACCGACCAGATCAAGCGGGAGGCCGCATGAACACGCGCCGATTCATCGTCGGCGGCGCGCTTTTCGCCGCTGCTTCAAGTTGCTTTGCCGCGGGCGCGGACCTCGGGCAGGCGGTCAAGCAGGCGACCAACTGGACGGCGATCTGCATGTTCATCGCGTTCGTGATCGCAACGCTTTTCATCACCAAATGGGCTGCGAGAAGGACGCGTTCGGCAGCGGAGTTCTACACGGCGGGCGGCGGCATCACCGGCTTCCAGAACGGCCTTGCGATAGCGGGCGACTTCATGTCCGCCGCCTCGTTCCTCGGTATTTCGGCTGCCGTCTACACGAACGGCTATGACGGTCTTATCTATTCGATCGGCTTTCTCGTGGGCTGGCCGATCATCACGTTCCTCATGGCCGAACGGCTGCGCAACCTGGGTCGCTTCACATTCGCCGACGTGGCCGCTTACCGCTTCAAGCAAGGACCGATACGCGCATTCGCCGCGTCCGGCACGCTCGTCGTGGTCGCGTTCTACCTCATCGCGCAGATGGTGGGAGCCGGCCAGCTCATCAAGCTGCTGTTTGGACTGGAGTACTGGATCGCGGTGGTGATCGTCGGCGCACTGATGATGGTGTATGTGCTCTTCGGCGGCATGACGGCGACGACGTGGGTGCAGATCATCAAGGCATGCCTGCTGCTCGCGGGCGCCTCGTTCATGGCCTTCATGGTGCTGTGGCAGTTTCATTTCAGTCCTGAGGCGCTCTTCGCGAAGGCCGTCGAAGTGCACGAGAAGAAAGCGTCGATCATGGCGCCGGGCAACTTCATCAAGGACCCGATCTCGGCCATCTCGTTCGGCATCGCACTGATGTTCGGTACGGCCGGCCTGCCGCACATCCTGATGCGTTTTTTTACAGTGCCGAATGCGAAGGAGGCGCGCAAGTCGGTGTTCTGGGCCACCACGTGGATCGGCTATTTCTACATTCTCACGTTTATCATCGGCTTCGGTGCGATCGTGCTCGTGAGCACCAACCCGGTGTTCAAGGACGCGGCCGGCAAGCTGCTCGGCGGCAGCAACATGGCAGCCGTGCATCTGGCCAACGCGGTGGGCGGCAACGTGTTCCTCGGCTTTATCTCAGCCGTTGCGTTTGCAACGATTCTCGCGGTGGTCGCGGGACTGACGCTCGCCGGTGCGTCGGCCGTGTCGCACGATCTGTATGCAACCGTGTTCAAGCATGGCAAGGCGTCGAGCGCGAACGAGCTCTTTGTGTCGCGTATCACGACTGTCGTGCTCGGCATCGTCGCGGTGGTGCTCGGCATCGTGTTCGAGAAGCAGAACATTGCGTTCATGGTCTCGCTCGCGTTCGCGGTGGCGGCCTCGGCGAATTTCCCCGTGCTGTTCTTGTCCGTGCTGTGGCGCGGCTGCACGACGCGCGGCGCGGCGATCGGCGGCTTCCTCGGACTTCTCTCGGCCGTGCTGCTGACGGTGTTGTCGAAGGCGGTGTGGGTCGACGTATTCCACTACGCAAGCGCGCCGTTTCCGTATGCGTCGCCCGCGCTTTTTTCGATGGCCATCGGCTTCGCCGGTATCTGGGTTTTCTCGGTCACCGACAAATCGGCCCGCGCACGCATCGACCAGGCCGGCTTCGACGCCCAGGCGGTGCGCTCGGAAACCGGCATCGGCGCGGTGGAGGGCGCGAGCCACTAGTTCGCTGCTGAATGCATCGGGTCGGTGGCGGCGCGACCTGTCGCGCGCGCCGCCCCGGGCGCCCGTGCGAAACGGCGCGGGCGCGCGCCGGCACAGTGTATAAGCGCGAAACGCTCCCTATAATCGGCGCTGAATGGGGCGACGGAAGCTGTGTCTGGGAAGACCCGGCGGAGCAACAAAAAATTTTCCCGAACATGTCGATTCCGCTGGTCTTTCTTCGTCGTCTCCATAAGCGGCATGGCAGGGCCGCCCTCTGACCGATATTGACAGGAGACTCGCGATGACGATTCAGAAGATCACCCCTTTTCTCTGGTATTCGAATGAGGCCGAGGAGGCCGCCGCTTTCTACGCGGGCATCTTTCCCGACTCGCGCGTCGTCCGCGTCACAGCGGTGCCGGCCGCCGGGTCGACGAAGGTCGTCGAATTCGTGCTGTTCGGCCAGACGTTCTTCGCGATGAGTTCGGGCGGCAAGGAGCCCTTCAATCACGCGGTGTCGTTCCTCGTCAGTTGCGCGGATCAGGCGGAAATCGACCGGTACTGGGACGCGCTGCTGGAAGGCGGCGGTACGCCGGAGGCCTGCGGCTGGCTGAAGGACCGCTTCGGCGTGTCGTGGCAGATCGCGCCGGTCGATGTGATCTCGATGATGGGCGACCCCGACCCGGAAAAGGCCCGCCGCGCAGCCGAGGCGATGATGAAAATGGTGAAGTTCGATGTCGCCGCACTGAGGGCGGCATACGAGGGGACTGCCTGAGCCCGCGGCGCGCTGACCGCACGCGTCGCATAACGCGATGCGCGTTGCATGGAGCCGCGCCAGCGCATGCAAGCGTCCGGCGTGAGCGCCATGCGGGCGCGCTGCACGCAATCCCTCATCGCGTCAGGTGGCTTTCCAGCGCGCATCCGCGACGCTCAGCTTGCCGGGAATCAGCTTCAGCGCGCTGAATGTGTCGGCGATCTGCTGCTGGTAGGCGAGCGTCGCCTCGCTGATCGGCTGCACGCCGTAGCCGGTGCGCTTGAGCGCGACTTCGAGCGTGGCCGCGTCGAGGCCGACGAGCGGCGACAGCAGCGCCGCCACTTGCGGCACATTTTCGCGTCCCCAACTGTCGACCGCGTTCACCTCTTCGAGCAGTGCATTCAGCACGTGCGCCTGCGTTGCCGCGAACTTGCGTGCTGCGACGTAGTACTGCGTATTGCGCACGAGCCCCTCGCCATTCGCGATGGTGCGCGCATTCGCCTGCCGTTCGATCGCGGCGAGATACGGATCCCAGATCACCCACGCGTCCGCGCTGCCTTGCACGAAGGCGGCGCGCGCATCGGCGGGTGTCAGGTAGACGGGCTCGATGTCGGCGTAGGTGAGTCCCGCTTGCTGCAGCGCTTTCACGAGCAGATAGTGGACATTCGAGCCTTTGTTGAACGCCACCTTCTTGCCGCGCAATTGCGCGACCGTACGGATGGGCGAATTCTGCGGGACGACGATCGCTTCGCCGCGCGGCGCCGGCGGCTCGCTGCCGATATAAACGAAATCGACGCGTCCCGCCTGCGCGAAGATAGGCGGCGTCTCGCCGACGGTGCCGACATCGACGGCACCTGCATTCAGCCCTTCCAGCAACTGCGGCCCGGCGGGGAATTCGAGCCATTGCACGGCGATGCCCTCGCTGGCGAGCCGCTTCTCCAGCGTGCCGCGCGCCTTCAGGACTACGAAGTTGCCGTATTTCTGAAAGCCGATGCGGATGCGTTTACTGTCGCCTTGCGCGTGCGCGGAAGTGCCCGTGAAGGGCGCGAGGGGCGCGAGCACGCCGCCGAGCGACGCGCCTGTCAAGCCGGCTGCGGCGCCCTGCAGAAGGCGGCGCCTGCGTGTGTCGAGCGAATGGTTGCGTGTGGTCATCGGTCTTTGCTCTCTGCGAAAAAGGTGGCCGCGCCGGTCGCGCCGGTCGTGGGTTCCGAATGCGCGACGTTAAATCGATGTCCGCGCAAATCCAACCAATGTTTGCGCATATGGAAAGCAGCGAATCGAAGATTGCGCGCTACCGCCCGACGGCGCGGCTGCGCCATACAGCGGGCAGGCGCGGCGGCCCGACACCTCGCGACGGACCCACTCCCGGTTCAATGCGACGACACATATTCCGAGCCGGCGTGGGCGGGCGGAATCGCGAAGCTCGCGCGCATGCGCCGCGCCTCCGCAGCCGGTGTGAGGCCGAAGAGCCGCTTGAATTCCCGATTGAATTGCGACGTGCTCGCGTAGCCAACTGCATCGCTCGCGGCCTCCGCCGTCATGCCCTGGCGCAGCATCAGCAAGCGGGCCTGATGCAGGCGCGTCGATTTGACGTACTGCATCGGCGAAGTCTGCGTGACGGCCTTGAAATGCGCATGAAACGTGGGAATGCTCATGCCGGCCTCGCGGGCCAGGAGGGCGAGGTCGAGCGGGCGCGCGTAGTCGGAATGGATGCGGCGCAGCGCCTTGCCGATCTTGCCGAATTGACCGTGCATGCCGAGCGCCGCGCGCATGGCGTCGCCCTGCGGACCGGTGAGCACGCGAAAGTAAAGCTCGCGCAGCAGCGACGGACCGAGCACCGCGGCGTCAAGCGGCCGGTTCAGCGCGTCGAGCAGGCGCAAGACGGTGTTGCGCAGCGCGTCGTCCAGCGGACTCGACATCATGCTTTGCGGCGCCTGTGCGCGCCGGGGTAGGGAATGCGCTTCGATTTGCGCCATGAGTTCCGCGGCGAGCCTGAAGTCCAGATGCAGGTAGACGGCAAGAAGCGGCCGCGCGGGCGTCGCGTCGGTCTCCATCGTGAAGGGCACGGGCACCGACACCGCCAGATAGTGCTGCTCGTCGTACAGATACAACTGATCGCCGAAATAGCCGCGCTTGCGTCCCTGGCAGACGATCACGATGCCCGGGTCGTACAGCACGGGCGTCGATGCCAGGCTGCGGTCCGAGCGCAGGATCCGCACGCTTTCAAGCGCGGTGAGGTTATAGCCTTCCTTTGGAGCCAGCGCGCGCAGGAGCGCGGTCATGTCCGGGCGGTCCTGGCCAGAAGGTACGCGCGCGGCGCGGCGCGTGGTCTGCGCTCGTTGAATGCTCATAGAAACAGGCAAGAAAATGCCACGATTGGGCCTAAAAATGGCGATGATGGGAGAATAGTATGCACTTTCCGTTTAACTTCAGGAAAGGGATGTCATGGCATCAGGCAAAACATTGCTCATCACTGGCGCAAGCAGCGGCTTCGGCCGCGCGTTGGCTCAGGAGGCGCTCGCGGCGGGTCATCGTGTGGTCGGCACCGTGCGCAGCGAGGCGGCATGCGCCGAGCTGGAGGCGCTCGCGCCCGGCAGCGCATTCGCCCGCCTGCTCGACGTGACGGAGGTCGACCGGATCGACGGCGTCGTTGCCGACATCGAGGCAAGCCTCGGAGCGGTGGACGTCCTCGTGAACAACGCCGGCTATGGCCACGAAGGCGTCATGGAAGAGGCGCCGCTTGCCGAGATGCGCCGGCAGTTCGACGTCAACGTGTTCGGCGCGGTGGCGATGATGAAAGCCGTGCTGCCTTACATGCGCAAACGTCGGCGCGGCCACATTCTCAATATCACGTCGATGGGCGGCTTCATCACCATGCCCGGCATTGCGTACTACTGCGGCAGCAAGTTCGCGCTCGAGGGAATCTCGGAAGCGCTCGGTCAGGAAGTGCGGCCGTTCGGGATTGCCGTCACCGCCGTGGCGCCCGGCTCGTTTCGCACGGATTGGGCGGGGCGCTCGATGGCCCGCACGCCGCGCTCCATTGCCGACTACGACGCGGTGTTCGATCCCGTGCGAAAGGCGCGTCAGGAGAAAAGCGGCAAGCAGTTGGGCGACCCGGTCAAAGCCGCCCGCGCCATGCTCGCCGTGATCGCCGTCGGTGAGCCGCCCGCGCATCTGCTCTTGGGAAGCGATGCGCTTGGCCTCGTACGCGCGAAGCTCTCCGCGCTGTCCGAGGAAATCGCTGCATGGGAGGCGGTCACGCTTTCCACGGATGGCTGAAATCTCAGCCTGCCCGCCGGCGCCAATTCTGAACTCTCGGCACGCGCTGCTTCCGGCATCGTTTGGTCAAGAAAATTAAATATAAAAATCAATGACTTGCGAAACGGCTCCCAAGGCCCGCCATTGGCATGGGCCTTGCCTTATAGGCATCCACGAGCGCCCCGAGCGCAATTCACAAGACCCCTCACGGAGACAGTCATGACCCTGCACACGCCTCGCCGGCCTGCGCGACGCTGACCCGGCGCGCTCCATTTCAGCTTTCCCTTCGGGGTTTCAGCCGATCAGGCACGCCTGGCTCGAAGAGCCTCAGCCGGATGCGCCGAGATTCGCAATGAAAAACCCGCCATGAAGCCCGCATTGCAACCCGCATTGAAACGCGACGCCGCCACGCGACTGCGGCGCGCCCAAGCAAGGAGACACGTTTTGTCCACACCCGCCCATATCCACGATCCTGCGCGCCCGACGCCCACGCCCGCAGCCGCGAATGCGTCCAGCGCGTCCGGCGCGACCCATGCGTCCACCCGATTCTGGCCCGAAGGCTGGTGGAAGCTGATGGAATACCGCGTCGGCATCATTCCCTTGCCGGTCTATTTCATTCTGCTCGCGCTGATCGTCGGCTTTGCGGTGACGGGCAAAATGCCGGGCGAGATTTCCATGGCGATTGCCGTGCTCGCGTTCTTCGGTTTCACCTGCGCCGAATTGGGCAAGCGTTTGCCGCTTCTGCGCAATATCGGCGCGGCGGCGATTTGCGCGACCTTCGTGCCTTCGGCGCTCACGTATTACCACGTGCTGCCGAAGCCGATCCTGCATCTCACGACCGAATTCACCAAGTCGACCAATTTCCTGTATCTGTTCATTGCGTCGATTATCGTCGGCAGCATTCTGAGCATGGACCGGCGCGTGCTGATCAGAGGCTTCGTGAAGATCTTCGTGCCGCTCGCGCTCGGATCGCTCGCTGCCGCCGTAATCGGCATTGCGGTCGGCTCGGCATTCGGCCTTGGCGCACGCCATACGCTGCTCTATATCGTCGTGCCGATCATGGCGGGCGGTGTCGGCGAAGGCGCGATTCCGCTCTCGATCGGCTATTCGGAAATCATGCATCTGCCGCAGGGCGAACTCTTTGCGCAGGTTCTTCCGCCCGTCATGCTGGGCAGCCTTACCGCGATCATCCTGTCGGGGGCGCTCGACATGCTGGGCAAGCGCTTTCCGCATCTCACCGGCGAGGGCCGTCTGCAAGTCGGCGAGACCGACGAAATGGCACCCGCCGAAGAGGAAATCCGCGGCCATATCGACGTCACGCACATCGCGGCGGCCGGCATCACGGCGATCACGCTGTATCTGCTCGGCCTGATGTGCCGCAACCTGTTCGGCCTGCCCGCGCCGGTCGCGATGCTGTTTCTCGCGGTGTTGGTCAAGCTCGCGCGCGCGGTGTCGCCGCCGTTGCAGGAGGGCGCGTTCGTCGTCTACAAGTTCTTCTCGACCGCGGTGACGTATCCGCTGCTGTTTGCCATCGGCGTGGCGATGACGCCGTGGGACAAGTTGACCGCCGCGTTCACCATCGCCAATATCGTGACGATCGTCGCCACCGTGGCGACGCTGATGGGCACCGGTTTTCTGGTTGCCCGCAAACTTAAGATGTACCCTATCGACACCGCGATCGTGAACGCATGTCACAGCGGGCAGGGCGGCACCGGCGACGTCGCGATCCTCACGGCGGCCAACCGCATGCAACTGATGCCGTTCGCGCAGATCGCCACGCGCATCGGCGGCGCAATCGTCGTCACGGTCACGCTGATCGCGCTCGCGCATGGGGTGTGACGCGTCGCGCTCCGGTGCGGCGCGCGCGCGGCGTTGTCGTGCACTGGGTCATCGCGAGGTCGTACATCAAGTGAAAATAAGAGGGATACCGCTGTGGGCGTGGGCGGTTGCGGCCTTGCTGTATGTCGGCATGGCCGCGGCGGCGCTCGAACTCGCCTGGAACCGCGCGATCGACGCGCTCGCCGAGGCAGGCGCCCATCAGCTCGATCTATACGGCGCGAGCCTGAAAAGCGAACTCGGCCGCTTCGAGACGATGCCCGCCATCGTCGCGCGACAGGACAGCGTGCGCGCGTTGCTCGAAGCCGGACCGCGCGCCACTGCTGCGCTTTTGCACAGCGTCAATACTTATCTGGAAGCCGTGAATCAGGAGGCGGGCAGCGTCGCCGTGGATGTGATCGACCTGCAAGGCTCGGTGATCGCCGCAAGCAACTGGAATCAGCCGGTCAGCTTTGTCGGCACCAACGTCTCGTACCGGCCTTACTTCAAGGACGCGCTCGCGCAGGGCGCGGGGCGCTTTTTCGGCATCGGCACCAATACCGGTATCCCGGGGCTTTATTTCGCGAGTGCCGTGCGCGACGGCGGCACGCCGATCGGCGCTGCCGCGATCAAGATCAGCGTCGACGAACTGGAGTCGGCGTGGCGTCGTCCCAATGAAGCGGCGATGGTGATCGACCGCAATGGCGTGATCGTTATCTCGACGGTCGCCGCGTGGAAGTTCACCGCGCTGCGGCCCATCACCGCCCAGCAGCAGCGCGAGATTCAGGCATCGCGCCAATACGCGGGGCGCAACGTCGAGCCGCTGCGGTACACGCGTATCGGCGACTGGGGCGCGGGCGCGTGGCTCGGCCGTTTTCCGGATCCGCACCGCCCGGGGCATACCACGCGTTATCTCGTCATGTCGCGGCCCGCGCCGCAGGCGGGCGACTCGATCATGGTGCTGCTCGATGTCGCGGGCGCCCGTCGTCAGCAGGAACTCGCGCTCGGCTTCGTGACGGGCGGCTTTCTGATCGCGGGGCTCTATGCGCTGTACGCGGTGCAGCGCCGCCGCACGATAGCGGAGAAGCTGAAAGCGCAGGACGCGTTGCGCCGCGCGAACGACGAACTGGAGGCGACCGTCGCGCAGCGAACCGCGGCGCTCACACAAACCAATGAACGCATGCAGCAGGAAATCGCCGAACGCAAACGAACTGAAGCGCGCCTGCGCGAATCGCAGCAGGAAGTCGTGCATGCGGGCAAGCTCGCGGTGCTCGGGCAGATGGCCGCGGGTCTCACGCACGAATTGAGTCAGCCGCTTGTTGCCATCCGCACGCTGTGCGACAACGCGCGCACATTTTTTGAACGCGACCAGCCGGCGCAAGCCATTGCCAACCTCGAACGGGTATCGCGTCTCGTCGACAACATGGCCACGCTCACCGGCGAACTCAAGGCCTTTGCGCGCAAGCCGGTGGTCGAGCGCGTTGCCGTGTCGCTGAACGAAGCGGTGGCGCACGCGCGGCTCATCTACGATGCGCGGATTCGCAGCGAGGCCGTGCAGGTCGACGTGCGCATCCCGCCGGGCACATTCGTGTGCGCGGAGGCGAGCCAGTTGCAGCAGGTCGTGGTCAATCTGCTCGGCAATGCGCTCGACGCGGTCCGCGACGAAGCAAAACGCGTGATCGTGCTGGACGCCGTCGAGTCCGACGACACGGGCCGCGTGCTGTTTTCGATTGCCGACAGTGGCACGGGCATCGCACAGGAAGTGCTCGATCATCTGTTCGAACCGTTCGTCACGACGAAGCCGCGAGGCCACGGCCTCGGGCTCGGGCTTGCGATCACCTCGCGCATCGTCGAAGCGTTCGGCGCGAAGATCTGGGCCGTCAATCGCGAGGATGGCGGCGCGCGCTTCAATATCGAGTTTGCGTCAGCAAAGTCAGCAAAGGGAGTCGTCGATGGGAGATGAAATCCGGGTGCTCGTCGTCGAGGACGACGAGAACGTGCGCTTCGGTGTCCAGCAGGCCGTCGAGCTCGCGGGCCTGCCCGTGTCCGCATACGCGGGCGCCGCCGAGGCGCTCGCCGAAGTCGCGCCCGGCGCGCCGGTCGTGATCGTGTCCGATGTGCGGATGCCGGGCATCGACGGCCTGCAGTTGCTCGACAAGGTGATGGCAATCGACTCGCAGATTCCGGTCGTGCTCATTAGCGGGCATGCGGACATCTCGACTGCGGTCGGCGCGATGCAGGTGGGCGCCTACGACTTCATCGAAAAGCCGTTTTCATCGGACCATATTGCGCGCCGCGTGGCGCGCGCGGTCGAGAAACGCCGCCTCACGCTCGAGGTGCAAGGCCTGCGCGCCGCGCTCCACAACTGGCAGGGCATCGAGGCGCTCGTGCTCGGCAAGTCGCCTGCCATGGCCGAGGTGCGCAAAAAGATTCTGCGTCTCGCGGACACGTCGGTGTCCGTGCTCATTACCGGCGAAACCGGCACGGGCAAGGAGCTGATCGCGCGCAGCCTGCACGAGTTCGGCGGGCGGCGCGACAAGCATTTCGTTGCGCTCAATTGCGGCGGCCTGCCCGAGCAGATTTTCGAAAGCGAGCTGTTCGGTCATGAGGCGGGCGCGTTCACCGGCGCGATCAAGAAGCGCGTCGGCAAAATCGAGTGGGCGCACGGCGGCACGCTTTTTCTCGACGAAATCGAAACCATGCCGGTGTCGCTGCAGATCAAGATGCTGCGCGTGCTGCAGGAGCGCACCGTGGAGCGTCTTGGCGCCAACGAGCCGATAGCGGTGGATTGCCGGATCATCGCGGCATCCAAAGCAGACCTCATGCAGCTTTCCAGCGAAGGCACGTTTCGCGCGGACCTGCTGTATCGGCTGAACGTCGCCCAGATCGAATTGCCGCCGCTGCGCGAGCGCCGCGAAGACGTGCCCTTGCTGTTCGAGCATTTCGTGCTGGCGGCCGCGCGCCGCTTCGGCCAGCCCGCGCCGATCGTCTCCGCTTCTCAGCTCTCCGAACTCATGACGCATGCGTGGCGCGGCAACGTGCGCGAGCTGCAGAACGTCGCCGACCGTTTCGTGCTCGGCCTGACGGGCGACAGTCTGCTGAGCCCCGGCGGCAATGCAAGCAAGGGCGGCACGCTGGCCGAGCAGCTTGCGTATTTCGAGCGCATGCTGATCGAGGACATGCTGCGCCGTCATAACGGCAACGTGGCGGAAGCGAGCGTCGAGCTGGGCATGCCGAAGAAGACGCTGTATCACAAGCTGCGGCAACTGAAGATTGCCTCGCGCGACGCGGCCGGCGAAGAGAGCGAGCTCGACAGATCATCATCGGGAGGCGAGTGACGCCAGCATGGACCGCATACCGCTCATCGGCCAGGAGCCCGTCGAAGGCGCCATTCAGGGCTATGTGATCAAAGGCGTCACGCACGCGCAGAGGAGTTTCCGGCCTGGCGACTGGCCCGAACGTCTGACCGGCGTCATCACGCTGTTCGTGGGCGAGCGGCGGCCGGGCATTCATATCGCGTGCACGCGCCTTGCGATGCCTGTCGTCGATGCCGGCACGAAATGCCTGTTCGTTTCTGAGGAACTGCGCGCGGTGTGCGCCGACGCGTTCGACTTCGTCATGCGCTTCGCGCGGGACAACGATTTGCCTGTTGAAACGCGCCGCGCGCAAAGGCTCGCTTCGGCCGAAGTCTTCGGCGAAGAAGCGTCCTGAGCCTGGCGCTCGCGACGCCCCGTTGCTGTGAAAGCGCACCATCGCTGTGCTTTCACGCGTCAAAACACATCGCGCCAGTCGCGCGGTGACCGGCGCTTTTGCCCCGCGAAACCCTTGAATGCGCCACGCGCCGCGCATGGCATAGCCTTTGCATAGTCGCTCACGTAACGTGATGCAACCTGATGCAAAGGATCAAAGGCGATCCTCCTGCCTGCACGCGTAAGCGCACACTCATAGCAGCACTCCACCAGCAGCTTGGACAACGGCGTCCCCTGGAACCAGTCATCCGACCGGTTCCGCGGGACGCTTTTTTGTTTCGGAACCACGATGGCAGACAAAGCAACCCGCATCGATCTCTTCAGCCTGCGCACGCCCGCCATGCGCGCATTTCATCTGACGTGGATGGCGTTCTTCGTCTGCTTCTTCGCGTGGTTCGCGTGCGCGCCGCTGATGCCGCTCATCAAGCGCGAGTTCGGTTTATCCGCCGATCAGGTGGCCAACATCAACATCGCCGCCGTGGCGGTCACGATTCTCGTGCGGCTCGTGGTCGGGCCGATGTGCGACCGCTATGGCCCGCGCAAGGTGTACTCGGGACTGCTGCTGGCAGGCGCGCTGCCGGTGCTCGGCGCTGCCATGTCGACGGGTTACGGGAGCTTTCTGCTGTGCCGTTTGCTGATCGGCGCAGTGGGCGCCAGCTTTGTGATCACGCAGTACCACACGTCGATGATGTTCGCGCCGAACGTGGTCGGCACGGCCAACGCGACGACCGCGGGTTGGGGCAACACCGGCGCCGGCGCCGCCCAGGCGCTCATTCCGCTGCTGCTCGCCGCGATCATCGTGCTCGGCGTGGGCGAGTCGTCCGCATGGCGGGTCGCGCTTGTTGTGCCTGGGCTCGCGATGCCGGTCATGGCCGCGTTCTACTGGCGCTTCACGCAGGACTGCCCGCAAGGCAACTTCGCGGCATTGCGGGCGCAAGGCATCGCTATCGACGGCGGCAAGAAGGGCGGCTGGGCCAGCTTTCGCGCCGCCTGCGCAAACTATCGCGTCTGGATGCTGTTCATCACTTACGCAGCGTGCTTCGGCGTCGAGGTCTTCATCCACAACATCGCCGCAATCTATTACGTCGATCATTTCCACTTGTCGCTGAAAGAGGCCGGCGTGGCCGCGGGCAGCTTCGGCCTGCTCGCGTTGTTCGCGCGCGCGCTCGGCGGCTGGGTATCGGACAAAGCGGCCGCATCGCGCGGCCTCGAAGTGCGCTCCACGCTGTTGTGCGCGTTGATCGTCGGCGAAGGGCTCGGGCTCCTGTGCTTCGCGCACGCGAACAGCGTCGCGCCGGCGCTCGTCGCGATGCTGGTGTTCGGGCTCTTCACGCACATGGCATGCGGCGCGACGTATGCACTCGTGCCGTTCATCGACCGCAAGGCGCTCGGCGGCGTGGCGGGCATTATCGGCGCGGGCGGCAATGTCGGCGCGGTGGCTGCGGGCTTTCTGATGAAGGGCGTCGGCGGCATCCAGCAGACGCTCGCGACGCTCGGCGTGCTCGTCACGCTGTCGGCACTGTGCGCGTTGGCCGTGCGTTTCAGCGGCGAGCACAAGGCGCGCGAAGCGGCGCTGCGCGAGCGCGCGCTCGCCGCCGCCGCCGCCCCCGCCGCTAATACGCAGGGCATGGCGAATTGAGCGGGCTCATCGCCGTGCAGGGCGTGCTGTTGTTTGCTCGTACGCTGCACGGTGAAGGTGCTGCGTCGCACCATCATCGCGCCTTCATGCATTCGAATGCGTCAGCCAGCAGCGCATAGCAGCACGCGTCAACCCGCGCCAAACGCCCACCAGACGGCGCATTCGGAAGGTTCGGGTCGAATGGCACGGGCTTTGCATTAACGGGCTGCGGATCAACGGCGATCCGGCTCACCCAGCAGCACTCTGTCTCAGATCATTGGTTTTGGACAACGGCGTCCCCCGAATACAGTCGCAGCAGCGATTGCATCCGCGGGACGCTTTTTTTATTGCCGGACACATCATGTCGCAAACCGCATCGCAAATGAATGAAGCCTCTGTCATGAACGTCGTCGTCATCGGCCACGGAATGGTGGGGCACAAGCTCCTCGAATGTCTCGTCGACGACCCGAGGGCCGCGCTGCATGTCACCGTGCTGTGCGAAGAGCCGCGCCCCGCGTACGACCGCGTGCATCTGTCCGAATTCTTTTCGGGCAAGTCCGCGGACGACCTGTCGCTCGTCGCGCCGGGCTTTTTCGAGCGTGAAAATGTGCTGCTCAAGCTGAACGCGAAGGCCGTCTCGATCGACCGCCATGCGCGCACGGTCGCGCTTTCCACGGGCGAGACGCTCTCCTACGACAAGCTCGTGATCGCGACCGGCTCGTCGCCGTTCGTGCCGCCTGTGCAAGGCCGCGAGCGCCGCGATTGCTTCGTCTACCGAACTATCGAAGACCTGGAAGCCATGCAGGAATGCGGCGCGCGCTCGAAGACCGGCACGGTGGTCGGCGGCGGCCTGCTCGGTCTGGAATGCGCGAAGGCGCTGCGCGACATGGGGCTGCAGACGCATGTGGTCGAGTTCGCGCCGCGCCTGATGGCGGTGCAGGTCGACGAAGGCGGCGGCCGCGTGCTGCGCACGAAGATAGAAGCACTCGGCGTGACGGTGCATACGCAGAAGAACACCACGGCGATTGTCGACGGCGAAGCGGGCACGCACCGCATGCAGTTCGCGGACGGCACGCATCTCGACACGGACATGATCGTGTTCTCCGCGGGCATTCGTCCGCGCGACGAGCTTGCGCGCGCCTGCGGCCTCGAAATCGGTCCGCGCGGCGGCATCGCGATCGATGCGAACTGCCGCACGAGCGATCCGGACATCTACGCAATCGGCGAATGCGCGGCATGGAACGGCATGATCTACGGCCTCGTGGCACCGGGCTACGACATGGCGCGCGTCGCAGCGAAGCATCTGCTCGGCGACGACGCCGGCTTCGCGGGCGCCGACATGAGCACCAAACTCAAGCTGATGGGCGTGGACGTCGCGAGTATCGGCGACGCGCACGGCACGACGCCCGGCAGCCGCGCCTATCAGTTCAGCGACGAGCGCAAGCAGGTCTACAAGAAGCTCGTGGTCTCGGAGTGCGGCAAGCAACTGCTCGGTGCCGTGATGATCGGCGATGCCAGCGAATACGGCACGCTGCTGCAGATGATGCTCAACGGTATCGAGCTGCCCGAGTCGCCCGAATTCCTGATCCTGCCGCAAAGCGACGGCAAGGCAAAGCCGGGCCTCGGCGTGGACGCGCTGCCCGACACCGCGCAGATCTGCTCGTGCAACAACGTGTCGAAGGGCGATCTGTGCGCGGCGGTCTGCGCCGGCGCGACCGACATCGGCGCGCTCAAGTGCGCGACGAGCGCGGGCACCTCGTGTGGCGGCTGCGTGCCGCTTGTCACGCAGGTGATGAAGGCCGAGATGAAGAAGCAGGGCCTCGCCGTCAACAATCACGTGTGCGAGCACTTTGCGTATTCGCGCCAGGAGCTGTATCACATCGTGCGCGTCGAAGGCGTGCGCAGCTTCGGCGAACTGCTCGCCCGGCACGGGCGCGGTCTCGGTTGCGATATCTGCAAGCCTGTGGTGGCGAGCATTCTCGCGTCGTGCTGGAACGAATTCGTGCTGAAGAAAGAGCACGCGTCGTTGCAGGACACGAACGACTACTACCTCGCGAACATCCAGCGCGACGGCACCTATTCGGTCGTGCCGCGCATGCCGGGCGGTGAAGTGACGCCCGACGGCCTGATCGCCGTCGCGCAGGTCGCGAAGAAATACGGCCTCTACACGAAGATCACCGGCGGCCAGCGCGTGGACCTGTTCGGCGCGCGCGTCGAGCAGCTGCCGCTCATCTGGGAAGAGCTGATCGCGGCGGGCTTCGAGTCGGGGCATGCTTACGGCAAGTCGCTGCGCACGGTGAAGTCGTGCGTCGGATCCACATGGTGCCGCTATGGCGTCGGCGATTCGGTCGGGCTCGCGGTCGAACTCGAGAACCGCTACAAGGGCCTGCGCACGCCGCACAAAATTAAATTCGGCGTGTCAGGTTGCACGCGCGAATGCGCGGAAGCGCAGGGCAAGGACGTCGGTGTCATTGCGACGGAGAAGGGCTGGAATCTTTATGTGTGCGGCAACGGCGGCATGAAGCCGCGCCACGCGGAACTGATCGCGTCCGACCTCGATAAGGACACGCTCGTGCGCTATATCGACCGCTTCCTGATGTTCTATGTGCGCACCGCCGACCGCCTGCAGCGCACGAGCGTGTGGCGCGAAGGTCTGGAAGGCGGGCTGCAGTATCTGACGGACGTGGTCGTGCACGACAAGCTCGAAGTCGCCGCGGAACTCGAAGCCGACATGCAGCGCGTGATCGACACCTACGAATGCGAGTGGAAGAAGGCGGTGACCGATCCGGAAACCCGCAAGCGTTTCCGTCATTTCGTCAACAGCGACCAGGCCGACAACACCGTGGCCTTCGTTGAGGAGCGCGGGCAGATTCGCCCGGCAACACCGGAAGAGCGCCAGTCGAAACTCGCCGCCATTCCCGTCGTAGTCGAAACCGCTTGACCTTTATCCACCTGACCTGAGGAATCCAGCATGAACAACGATCGGACTTCGGCATCCTGGCTGCCCGTGTGCGCGCTCGACGACATCATTCCGAATACGGGCGTGTGCGCGCTCGTCAACGGCGAGCAGGTGGCGGTATTTCATGTGGCGGACGGCGACGGCGGCGTGTTCGCCATCGACAACTTCGATCCGGGCTCGCGCGCGGCGGTGCTCTCGCGCGGACTGATCGGCAGCCTCGGCGAGCGCATCGTGGTCGCGTCGCCGATCTACAAGCATCATTTCGATCTGCGCACCGGCGAGTGCCTCGAAGCACCCGAGAATTCGGTGAGTGCCTATCCGGTGCGTGTGGAAAGCGGCAAGGTATGGGTCGCCGCATGAGACATGACATCGACGCGCGCTCGTCGGGAGGCGCATCGTTCGCGGCGCCTGCGCGCCCGCGCCTTGTCGTGATCGGCAACGGCATGGCGGGCATGCGCACCGTCGAGGAGTTGCTCAAGCTCGCGCCGGACCTGTACGAGATCACCGTGTTCGGCGCGGAGCCCTACGGCAACTACAACCGTATTCTGCTTTCACCGGTGCTGGCGGGCGAGAAGACCGTCGACGACATCATCCTCAATACGCGCGACTGGTACGAGGAAAACGGCATTCGCCTGCATGCCGGCGACCCCGTGGTCGCGATCGACCGCTCGCGCCGCATCGCGCGCTCGCAAAGCGGCGTGCAGGTGACGTATGACCGTTTGCTGATCGCCACGGGATCGAAGCCGTTCCTGATTCCTGTGCCGGGACACGATCTGCCCGGCGTGATTGCATTTCGCGACATTCAGGATGTCGAAACGATGCTCGAGGCGGCGCGCAACCATCGTCATGCGGTGGTCATAGGCGGCGGCCTGCTGGGTCTCGAAGCGGCAAACGGGCTGATGCGTCAGGGCATGTCGGTGACGGTCGTGCACGTGACGGACAGCCTGATGGAGCGCCAGCTCGACCGCAGCGCTTCTGTGTTGCTGCAACAGGCGCTGGAGCGCAAGGGTCTGCGCTTTTTGCTGAAGGCGAATACCGCGGCAATCGTCGGGCCGGATCGCGTCACCGCCGTGCGTTTCGACGACGGCAGCGAGATCCCGGCGGATCTCGTCGTGATGACGGCCGGCGTGCGCCCGAACATCGAGCTCGCGAAACAGGCGGGACTGCATTGCGAACGCGCGATTGTCGTCGACGATACCTTGCAGACCTACGATCCGCGCGTGTATGCGGTCGGCGAATGCGTGCAGCACCGCACGGCGACCTTCGGTCTCGTCGCGCCGATCTGGGACCAGGCGCGCGTGTGCGGCGCGCACCTCGCGGGCGCCGGTCATCGCCGCTACGTGCAGCGCGCGACGGCGACGAAGCTGAAGGTGACCGGCGTCGACCTGTATTCGGCCGGCGACTTCATCGGCGGGCCACAGAGCGAGGACCTCGTGCTGCGCGATCCGCGGCGTGGCGTCTACAAGCGCCTCGTGATCGAGGATAACCGCGTGATCGGCGCGGTGCTGTATGGCGACGTGAAGGAAGGTGCCTGGTACTTCGAACTGATCCAGAACCGGACCGATATTTCATCGCTGCGCAGCCATTTGCTGTTCGGCAAAGCCCTCTGCGAGACGCAGGCTGCCTGACCTGGAACACACCGTGAGTTTCCCCATCGCAATTTCGAACGCGTCTGCCAGCGGCAAGGCTGTCAGGACCACCTGTCCATACTGCGGCGTCGGCTGCGGCGTGCGCGCGAGCGCGCGTCCCGACGGCGGCCATGACATTGCCGGCGACGAACAGCATCCCGCGAACTTTGGCCGCCTGTGCGTGAAAGGCTCGGCGCTCGGCGAAACCATCGGACTGGACGGACGGCTCCTGCATCCGAAGATGCGCGAGCCCGCGGGCGGCGCGCTGCGCGACGTGTCGTGGGACGAGGCACTCGATGCGGTCGCCGGCGGCTTGCGCCGGATCGTCGACGAACATGGACCGGACGCCGTCGCGCTCTATGTGTCGGGCCAGTTGCTGACCGAGGACTACTACGTCGCGAACAAGCTGATGAAGGGCTACGTCGGCAGCGCGAACATCGATACGAATTCGCGTCTGTGCATGTCGTCGTCCGTAGCAGGGCACAAGCGTGCTTTCGGCGAAGATGTGGTGCCGGTGTGCTACGAAGATCTCGAACTCGCCGATCTCGTCGTGCTGGTCGGTTCGAATACCGCGTGGTGTCATCCGATCCTGTTCCAGCGCATCGTCAAGATCAAGGAGGCGCGGCCCGACATGAAGGTGGTCGTGATCGACCCGCGTTACACCGCGACCTGCGAGATGGCGGACCTGCATCTGCCGCTCGGCGCGGGCACCGACGTGCGGCTCTTTAACGGCCTGCTCAGCTTTCTTGCCGAGCACGGCGCGATCGACACGCAGTTCGTCGATTCGCATACGAGCGGTTATGCGGAGGCGCTGGCGGCTGCTTCCGCTGGCGCGGCGGCCGGCTTCGACCTCGTGCAGTGCGCGAAGGCGTGCAAGGTCGACCCGCACGATCTGCTCGAGTTCTACCGACTCTTTGCCCGCACCGAGCGCGTGGTCACGGTCTATTCGCAAGGCGTCAACCAGTCGAGCTCGGGCACCGACAAGGTCAACAGCATCATCAATTGCCATCTGCTGACGGGGCGTATCGGCAAGCCGGGCATGGGGCCTTTCTCGTTCACCGGACAGCCCAACGCGATGGGCGGACGCGAGGTCGGCGGCCTCGCCAACACGCTCGCCGCGCACCTGGAGCTCGACAACGCGCGGCATCGCGAGCTGGTTCAGCAGTTCTGGGGCGCGCCCGTGGTGGCGTCGCGTGCGGGGCTCAAAGCCGTCGAACTGTTCGACGCCATCGAGCAGGGCCGCGTCAAGGCGGTCTGGATCATGGGCACGAATCCGGTGGTGAGCCTGCCTGACAGCGATCAGGCGAAGCGCGCGCTCGCGCGCTGCGAACTCGTGGTCAGCTCCGACATCGTCGAGAGCACGGACACCAATGCGTTCGCACATATCCTGTTGCCCGCGCTCGGCTGGGGCGAGAAGGACGGCACGGTGACGAATTCGGAGCGCAGGATTTCGCGCCAGCGCGCCTTTTTGCCGGCGCCGGGCGAGGCGCGCCCGGACTGGCAAATCATTTGCGACGTGGCGCGGCGCATGGGCTATGCGGGCTTCGGCTTCGCGAGCCAGCAGGAGATCTTCGACGAACATGCGCGGCTCAGCGCATGGCGCAACGAAGACAGCGAGACCGCCGCACAATCGGGCGAGGGACATAGCGGCGGCGTCCATCGTGCGTTCAATCTCGCCGGGCTGGTCGGTCTCGGCAGCGACGGCTACGCGTCCCTGCAGCCCGTGCAGTGGCCCGTGCGTGCGAGCGCCGGCGCAGCCGCGCCGGGCACCGCGCGTCTTTTCGACGACCGCCGTTTCAGTCACGCGGACGGCCGCGCGCGGTTCGTCGCCACGCCGCCGCGCGCGCCGGCCCATGCGCCCGATGACGACTATCCGCTCACGCTGAACACCGGCCGCGTGCGCGACCAGTGGCATACGATGACCCGCACGGGCAAATCGGAAAAACTCGCGGGCCATGTGACCGAAGCATTCGTCGACCTGCACCCGCAGGACGCGTTGCTGTGCGGCGTGCGCGAAGGCGACCTCGCGCGCGTGTCGAGCCGCTGGGGCGCGATGGTGGCGCGCGTGCAATACGGCGGCGGCATGCCGCGCGGCAGCGTGTTCGTGCCGATTCACTGGAACGACCAGGTTGCGTCCGACGCGCGGGTGGGCGCCGTGGTGAATCCGGTGGTCGATCCGGTTTCCGGCGAGCCCGAGTTCAAGCACACGCCGGTGCGGATCGACAAGTTTCACGTCGCGTGGCATGGCTTTTCGCTGAGCCGGCGCGCGCCGCGGCTCGACGGCGTGACCTACTGGACGCGCGTCCAGGGCAAACAGTGCGTGCGCTACGAGCTCGCCGGCCGCACTACGCTCGGCGAGCGCGGTGAACGGGGCGCCTGGGCGCGCGCGCTCTTCGGCGTCGACGACGCGCAGGCGGACTGGCTCGAATACGAGGACCGCGCCGCGGGCATTTATCGCGCGGTGCATCTGGTCGACGATCGTATCGAGAACTGTGTGTTTCTCTCGGCACGTCCCGAGCTGCCCGCGCGCGAATGGCTCGCGAGCCTCTTTGCGAAGGACAGACTCGACGAAGCGGACCGCATCGGCGTGCTGTCCGGCCAGCCGATCGGCAAGGGCGCCGATACGGGGCCGACGGTCTGTTCGTGTTTCGGCGTGGGGCGCAATACGATTTGCACGGCAATTCGCGAGCAGGGCCTCAAGACCGCTGCCGAGATCACCGCCTGTTTGAAGGCCGGCGGCAACTGCGGTTCGTGTGTGCCGGAGTTGAAGAAGCTTCTGATCGATACGGAGCTCGCGCGGCTCAACGCGGCCTGAGCGTCGCTGACGAGGAACCTTGCCGTGATGACGAAGAAACTGCAAACCCTGCTGCGCGCGATCGGTTCAGGCCGCGGGTTTAACGACGAGCGTGAGGCCGGTATCGCCATGTCGGCTGCTGAAACCGAGGGCGCCGTACAACAACGGCACGCAGCCAATCCACGGCCGGCTCGCCTGCGTGGCCCCTGGCGCCCCGCGCGTTCACGCCGGCGCGGCGCGGCGGCCAGATAACGCGCAACGTTATACCGCGAACTAACGGGGGCGGCGATTCAGCGTGGCGAGAAAATGTAATAACGGTGTCATGCGAATATGCCAGCTAATTGCCGGTCATAGAAAACGCGTAATAAATGGAAGTTTCATAAAGGCGAATTAAACGGCGATTAATAAATTCACACATAAATCGCCGCTGCATATTTAAACACGGTGTGATTCCCCAAGCTAATGAGCCGGGACCCATCGAGCGCGCTTTTCCTCATAGGTAATAGGCGACTCTCGCCCCCCACCCGGTGCGTTCGCTAGCCGCCGCGTATGATATGTTTAATCCGCGTCTATCGCGCCCGCGCGCCAATGCATTTATTCATTCGCCGTAATCGGACTTTTTCAGTTTACAATTAACACTCCGAGGCGTCGCTGCCCCCATAATCAAAACGAAGCGGAAACAATTGCTGGTCTTTACCCCGTCTGCGGGTATGGGCGGTAATTCGTGCTTCCGTCTGGATGAATAAAACACTGTGAGAGACAACTATGCTAAGCCCAAAGGAGTTCGCCACCCTCATGCTCGTCAAGGCGGCTCCGGATCAGATCGATATGTGTCGGGAGGAGCTCGACACATTGTTTGAACGCCAGCTCGTCGCACTCGAAGAACTCGCTTCCGGACACCAGCGCCTGCATGTCACCGGCGCAGGGCATTCAATGCTCAACGCGGTGGCGCGCAAACGCTAAGCCGCGAACCTGTCATCGTTGCATCGATATATTGACGAGAAGGGTAGCCATGGACGAAGAACTGGTAAGCGTCGTGATGGGTCTCGCCGTCCTCGTGATCGGCATCATCTTCGCGGTTGGCCACTATCGGCGGGAATATCGCCGCAGGCAATTGCTGCGTCAGCTCGACCTGACACCTGTCTGGCATTGGCAGCGCCATCAGCATCATCGCCACTGAGGCGGCGTAGTCGACGCAACTCGGCAAAGTCGGCGCATGCGAGGCGGCGTCGGAGAAGCGGCGCACGGGCTGCCGCGCTCCCGCGCGTCGGGGATTAACGCTATTTGCCGCGGGCGCGCGCAAGCTGATAATGAAGGGTTCCGACCGTTCCCCAGCTCCCCATGCGCGACCGAATCGACGACGAAATCACCTTCCGCAAGCTGGAAGTGCTGCTCGCCTTCATGCAGACCGGCAGCCTCGCCAAGGCGGCCGAGGTGCTGAACGTGAGCACGGTGAGCGTGCACCGCGCGCTGCATTCGCTCGAACAGGGCGTGCGCTGCGCACTGTTTCGCCATGAAGGCCGCAATCTCAGGTCGACCGACGCCGCGCAAATGCTCGCGGACGTCGCTGGCGAAGTCCTCACGCTCATGTCCGACGGCATTCGCGCGACGCGCGAAGCGGCGGGCTATTCGTCGGACCGGCTGAAAATCGGCTCGCTGTATTCGCTCACCATCAGGACCGTGCCTGGCATTGTCGTCGACATCAAGGTGCGGCGGCCTACGCTCCAGGTGGAACTCGTGCTCGGTCCGAACGCCGAATTGATCGAGAAGCTGAAGCAGGGCGCAATCGACGCCGCGCTGATGGCGTTGCCCGATGCCGAGCCCGAGATCGAATCCATTCCGCTTTTCGAAGACGACATCTTCTTCGCGGCGCCTGCGAATTCGCCGTACGCCAACCTCGAAGCGGTCGATCTGCGCGACTGCCGCGACGAAACCTTCGTCTCGCTCGGCGAGGGCTTTGCGACCTATCACGGCTTTCAGGAGGCGTTTCGCGTCGCGGACTTCACGCCCAACGTGACCATGCGAGTCGGCGACATCTACTCGCTGATGAACCTCGTGAGCGCAGGCGTCGGCTACACCTTGTTGCCGGGCCGCGTGCGCGGCGTGTTCGGCGACAAGGTGCAGTTCATCCCGCTCAAACCGCATTACATGATGCGCCAGACCATCGGCGTCAGCTTCCTGAGGGCGCGCGAGCGCGACCCGAACCTGCTTGCGCTCATGGCCGTGTGCCGCCTGCGCACTCGCGACGAGAGGTGAGCCCGTCGCGCCGGGAGCGGCACAGTACGCGAGCCGCTTGCTGGCGGCTCAGGCGCCCACCAGCGCGCGCGTCGTGAAGAACAGCAGCGAAGGTCCGAGCAGGCAGCCCACGCCCGTGTGAAATGTGGCGATCAACGCACCGTACGGAACGAGCCGCCGGTCGGTGGCGGCGAGTCCCGCGCTCACACCGCTGACGGTGCCCGCGAGGCCGCCGAAAATCATCGCCGAGCGCGGCGTCTTCAGGCCCATGAAATTCGCTGCGAGCGGCGTGCCGATCATCACGATGATCGCCTTGATGAGACCGGTTGCAATGCTGAGCGCGATGACGTCGGAACTCGCGCCGATCGCAGCACCCGTCACCGGACCGACAATGTAGGTGACCGCGCCCGCGCCGATGGTCGTCATGCTGACCGCATCGGTATAGCCGAACGCGTGAGCGACGCTCGCGCCGACAATAAACGGCAGCACCGTGCCGAGCAGCAGCGAGACCACGCCGATGAGCCCCGCCTTGCGCGCTTCGGTCGCCTGCACCTCGAAGGCCGTCGCGACGATCGCGAAGTCGCGCAGCATGGCGCCGCCCATCAGTCCGACGCCGGCAAAGAGCGGCAGGTCGGCCAGGCCTTTTTGACCTGCGGTGAACGCGCCGCCCAGATAGGCGAGCACGAGGCCGATCAGAATGGCGATCGCCGAGCCGTGCACGCGGCCGAACGTGAGCTTGCGCGAGATCAGCGACGAGACCCACATGATGAGTCCCACGAGCGCAAACGCGGTGACGAGGCCGTTGTGTATCAGTACTTTGTCGATCATCTGGATCATGGCGGATTCCTCGTTCAGATCTCTTCGGGTTGCGGGGCGTTGATGAACGAGGTGCTGTCGCGGCCGGTGCGCGACAGCACCGCGATGCAGCCGGCACATAAGGCCACGGCGCCCAATGCCGACAGCAGCGCGACCGGTCCGCCCTTGAGCGCGGCGACGACGTTCTGGTTGGCCGCCATCGCCACGACGACGGGAATGTACATGGCGCCCCAGAAGCCCACGCCGGCTTCCGTTTCCTTCGGCAGCAGTCCTTTGCCGTGCAGATAGAGGCGCAGGAAGATCAGCAGCAGCATCGCGATACCGACGCCCCCGACGTTGGTCTTGACACCGATCGCGGCTCCGAGCAGATCACCCAGAAAGAGTCCCGCAAGGTGGCAGAAAGCGAGCAGCGCAGTTCCGTAGATGATCATCTCGTGTCTCCAGTCGACCGTCGTCGACGCTTGCTTTAGTGTCTTGCCCGGCTCTCACGCGAGATGCTGCTGACGGGCTGTATCGGCCTCTGGCGAGGCGGCGTTGTGCGGACAAGGCGGCATTCGCGAATGCCGGGCGCCGCTTTGTCCACGACAGCGTGACTCTAGAGGAAACGGGGAAGGGGCTTCAATCACCTTCGGCAAGCGTTTGTTATCGTCAAGCTAACGATTCGCAGCGCGAAGCGGGCAAAGCCATGTGGGGCGGGGCGCGCGGGCGGGGCGGCGGGACTTAGGGGTTTTCCCTCGCAGCCGGGCTCATTGCGCGGATGTTCGCTCGATCGCGCTCAGCAGCGCGTCGACGTCGACCGGTTTCACGAGGTAGGCATCGAAGTCGGTCGGCCGCGTGGCGGCATCCTTGTCCGGCGACCAGCCGGTGAGCGCGATCAGCGCGACGTTCGAGCCGTGATTCTCGCGGATGCGCCGCGCGACTTCTCTTCCGTCTATGTCGGGCAAGCCCAGGTCGAGAATCACCGCTTCGGGAACGACGTCGTCCACTGCGCGTAGCGCGTCGAGCCCGCTCGTTGCCATGCCTACCGTGTGTCCTTCCACCTCGAGCAAGGTACTGAGACTGGAAGCCGCGCCCTCATTGTCATCGACGACCAGCACACGGCGCGAAGTCCAGCACGGCGCGTGAGACTGATTAGTTGGCTTCCCTAACGGTTGCGGAGCGTCACGCAAGGCGGGCAAGCGGACTTCGAACGTGCTCCCCTGACCAGGTCCGGAACTGTGAACCGTGACGCGCCCCTGATGCAGTTCGACCAGCGCGCGCACGAGCGCCAGTCCCACCCCGAGGCCGCCCACGAGGCGCCCGCGCCCCGAGGGCGCCTGGGCAAACATGTCGAAGATGGTCGGCAAGTCTTCTGCGGGAATGCCGATACCGTTGTCGCTCACCGTGATCACCGCTTCGTCGCCTTGCCGCGAGACCGCGAGCCAGATCTTGCCGCCGGGAGGCGTGTAGCGAAGCGCATTGTTGAGCAGATTCTGCGTGACTTGCGCGAGCCGCACCCGGTCGGCGTGAACGTAAATGTGCTCGGTCGGAAGGCGGGTCTCCACTTCATGCGACGCGCCACACTCGAAGTGCCGCGCCCGCGTACTTTCAATCACCTCATGCATGATCGCACCGATTTCCACCGGCGCTTTCTTGACTTCGATCTTTCCTTCGGCGATTCGCGATGCGTCGAGCAGGTCGTCCGTCAGCCGCGACGCCTGCGCCAACTGTCGGGCCAGCAGTTCGACCGGTACATCCTGGCCCGTATCCGCGGATGGCTGCCGTTGCAAAAGCGCGATGGCCGTACTCATTGCGCCAAGCGGATTGCGCAACTCGTGAGCGAGCATAGCGAGAAATTCGTCTTTGCGCCGATCCGCCGCCCTGAGCGCGAGTTCCGCGGCTTCTCTTGCCTTCAGCGATTCTTCGAGCCGCCTGCGCGCGACGACGAGTTCGCGCTCGTACTTGTGGCGGTCGCTCATGATCATGCAGGCAAACTCGTCCAGCTCTGAATCCGCATGATTGACGCGAGAGATGTTGACGAGCATGGGAACGACAAGCCCGTGCGTGTTGCGCAGATCGAGCTTGATTTCGGCGACGGACCGCTGCATCTGCAAAAGCGGCATCACGTGGGTCTGCAGAAAGATCTTGCCGCCGACGGTGAGCAGGTCCTGAAAGCTGCGGGTCTCGACAAGCTCCGGTGTAGAAAAGCCCAGCCATCCGCAGAAGGTTCGATTCACATGGACAATCTTGCCGCCCGCCGCTGCAACGAGCAGGCCGCAGGGAGCCCGGTCGTACGCGGCCGCAGCGTTCCATGGCGCGGCGCCGGGCTGTTGCATGCCCTAGAGTCCGGTCTCGTGAAGAAACGACTCGATTGCATCCACACTCGCGCTCGGCGCGCTCAGGTGCGGGCAATGGCCGATGTTCTTCACAATCGCAAGCCGGCTCGTCCGAATCGTTCGGTGCATATACTCGCCCACACACACGGGTGCGAGAAGGTCGTCGTCCGACTGCAGGATGAGCGTGGGCGTCGTCACGCGAGGCAGGTCGGCCCTGTGGTCCGCGAGGAACGTCACGCGCGCGAAATGTTTCGCGATGTCCGGATCGGTCCGGCAAAAGCTGTTGGTCAGCTCCGCGCTTAGTTGCGGCTGTTCCGGCGCGCCCATGATGGCCGGCGCCATCGCGCTCGACCAGCCGAGGAAATTATTCTCCAGCGTTTCCAGCAGATCTTCGATATCGGCCTGAGAAAAGCCGCCGACGTAGTCGCCGTCGTTGATGAAAGACGGCGATGGGCCGACCATCACATTGGCCGCGAAGCGCTGCGGCGCCTCGATGGCGGCGAGCATGCCGATCGTCGCGCTGACCGAATGTCCGATGAAGATCACCGGGCCGGTCGCGAACGCTTCAACGATCTGTAATACGTCTGAGGCGTAGCCGTGCAGCGATCCATACTTCTGGTAGTCGTAGCTCGCGAGGTCCGATCCTCCGCTGCCGACGAGATCGAACAACACCGTCCGGTAGCGTCCCTCGAAGGTCGGCGCGACGTAGCGCCACATGGTCTGATCACAGCCGAAGCCATGCGAGAAGATCATCGTTGCCGGGCCGTTTCCCGCTACGCTGACGTTGTTGCGTTGAAGCAGGTTCACGAGCGAGTTCCAGAAAGGATTACTTCGAGGGGCGGCCTGCGCGGCAATTGTGACCTGCTGCGGGGTGGCAGGCAGAGGTTCTTTCGCGCGCCGTTGCAGGTCCGCGTTATCGTAACAGCAACGGCGACTCGCGAGGGTGTGCGGCCATTGTTCTTTTCATCCTGCTCTATCATTGCCGACGACCTGACCTGCGCGAAACGACCATGGAGCTTCGACATCTTCGCTATTTCATTGCTGTTGCCGAATTGCGCAGCGTGCGGGCCGCCTCCGAGCAGTTGCATGTCACGCAGCCGGCGATCTCCCGCCAGATCCAGGATCTCGAAGACGCGGTCGGCGCGGCGTTGTTCGAGCGCACGCCACGCGGCCTCAAGTTGACGGCGGCGGGCACGGCGTATCTTGCGCAGGCGCGGGATATCCTCACACGCGTCGATGCGGCTAACCGGCTCGCGCGGCGCATTGCGGCCGGCGTGCATGGCCATTTGCGGATCGGCTTTGTCGAAAACGCAGCGTGGATCGGTGTCGTCTCGCATGCATTGAGCGCATTCGAACAGAGTTCGCCGCACGTCGCGCTCGAACTGACGCCGATGAACACACCCGAGCAGTTCGAGGCGATTGCAGCGGGACAGCTCGACGGTGGCTTCTGTTACCGGCTCGGCACCTTGCCGCAGGGGCTCGCAAGCATTCCGGTGCTCGAGCAGAACGTCGTGCTGGCCGTGCCGCAAGTATGGCCGTTCGGCGCTACAGGCGCCGTGATGACGAGCGAACTCGCGGGCAGGCCATTCATTGCGTTTCCGCGCCGCATTTATCCGGCTTACTACGACCGTCTGCTATCGGCGTGTGCGGAGCGCGGGCTGACACTCGATATCCGTCAGGAAGCGTCGACGGAAACCGCGATTCTCTCGCTGGTTTCCGCTGGCATGGGCGCCGCCATCGTCAATGCTGCGAACCGCTATCGGCCGCCGGCACGTGTGCGTTTTGTCGAGTTGCGCGATCTGTCGGTGCCGCTGCCGCTCGAATTCTGCTTTGTGTCGGCAGACGCGAACCCCGCGCTCGCGCGTTTCGTCGAGCAACTGCGGTAGCGGGCGGCGCATTCCAGTGCGATGCCTGCAAGGCATCAGCCGCGGCAGAAATCGGCATTGGCGCCGCCGTCCGGCGTCAGCGATAGTGAAGACAACTTCCTCTTCACGTGTGCCGCCATGACCACTTCCGCCTCACTCATCGCCACGGACATCGATTTCGAGCGCGTCGGTTTTCAGACCGGCACGCTGCGCTTGCCGTGGTCGCACGATCGTTCCGCCTACGGCCATATTCCGATTCCAGTAGCAATGCATCACGCAGGCGCCGGGACCGGGCCCACCGTCCTCCTGACGGGCGGCAACCACGGCGACGAATACGAAGGCCCCGTCGCGCTGATGAAACTGCTGCAGCGGCTGCCTTCGCTGACGATACGGGGCCGCCTGATTGTGATTCCGGGTCTTAACTTTCCGGCGTTCATCAACGGTTCGCGCACGTCGCCGATCGATCGCGGCAATCTGAACCGCCTGTTTCCCGGCGCACGCAACGGCCAGCCGACGGAGATGATTGCGCACTATGTGGAAACCGAACTGCTGCCGCGCGCCGATGTCGTGATCGACCTTCACGCGGGCGGCGCTTCGTTCGATCATCTGCCGACGCTGCTCGCCTCGCCGCCGGATCAAGGAGAAGAACGCGGAGCACGACGGGCGCTCTACATGGACCTGGTTCGCGAGTTCGGCGCGCCGAACACCATGATCATGGATCTGCTCGGCGAGGACCGGACCTTCGCCGCGGCAGCCGAGCGCCACGGCAAGCTTTTTCTGTGCGGAGAGTTCGGCGGCCATGCGGGCTGCGATGCCGCCAACCTCGCGATCGTCGAGGCCGGCTTGCAGCGGGTGCTGCACCGGCTCGGCATGACGCCCGACGGGCACACGGCCCCTCGCGCGCAGCGCACTCGTTTTCTGCGCGTAGAAGGCGCGCACCACTATGTGTACTCGCCGCACGCCGGCGTGTTCGAGCCCGCGTTCGCATTAGGCGACGAGGTGCGCGCCGGCCAGTTGGCCGGGCGCCTCTTCGATCCGCATCGTCCGTGGCAGCCGCCGCAGGAGATCGCATTTCGCGGCGACGGCACGGTCATGTGCATGCGCACATTTGCCCGCGTGGAGCCGGGCGACTGCATTGCGCTGCTGGCTTCGCCAGCGAATATCGATTGAGCTGTGCCGCGAGGCAGCCGCGCAGCGAAGCGGAATCTGAACACCCATTAAAGGATACGGAGACGAAAGATGAGCGCCCAAACCTGTTCGGCGCAGCCGGCCGATGACATAGCTGGAAGTACGTTCAGCGAGAATGCCGGCTATTCCGTCTACATCGTGCTGCTGTTTTTTATCTGCTTTGCGTTCTCGTATCTCGACCGGCAGGTCGTCAGCATTCTCGTGCCGCCCATCAAGCAGTCGCTCGGGCTCACCGATACGCAAATCGGCCTGCTGCAAGGCTTCTCGTTCACGATGTGCTATGCGACAGCAGGCGTGTTCGTGGCACGGCTCGTCGATCGCGCGAATCGCGTGAAGTTGATCGCCGCCTGCATCGCGATCTGGGCAATCTCCACCACGGCCTGCGGGTTCGCCAGCAACTTTTCCGAGCTGCTGCTCGCGCGTGCCGGCACGGCCATCGCGGAAGCCGCATTGAGTCCCGCCGCCTTGTCGATTTTCAGCGATCTCTTCGCGCCGCGCCGCGTTGCGCGCGCAAGCAGCGCCTTTATGCTCGGCCCCTATGTGGGCGGTGGCCTGGCCTTGTTCGGCGGCGGCATGCTGCTGTCGGCGACGGCGACGGCGACGGCGGCGGCGGGCGGCAGTCATGCCTGGCTGGCCGCGCATGGTATCGCGCCATGGCAAGCAGTGTTCATCGCCGTGGGTCTGCCCGGTCTGGCGTTGGCCGCGCTCGTTGCGCTCACGGTGCGCGAGCCGGCGCGGCGCGAAATCGCGGCGCATGCAGGACACGCGCAGGACGCCATGCCGTCGTTCAAGGACGTGTTGCTGGCGTTGTTCGTGCATAACCGCTTCTGTCTCGCGTATTTTGGCGCCTACGTGGCGCTCATTACGCTCTTCTATTCGCACTCCGCATGGTTTCCCACGCTGCTGATGCGCCGCTTCCAGCTCGCTCCGGGCGTGGTCGGCCAGATGGCGGCGCCCGCGTACATGATCGGCGGCATGCTGGGGGTCGCATGTGCGGGCATGCTGGCGACACGCGTCACGGACGAAACCGCGCTGCGCCGCGTGCTGGGCTTTTCGGCGGCCGCTGTTGCACTATTGGTGCCGGCGGCCATTGCTATGCCGCTGGTGGGCGACGGCACGGTGGCGGTGCTGCTCTACGGCGCGAGCGCATTCACGGCCAGCATCGCCATGGGACTCGCACCCGTGCCGCTGCAGATCGCCATGCCGAACCGCATGCGCGGCCGGTCGCTGGCGCTGCTCGTCTTCATGACCAATGCGATCAGCGGCGGTGTCGGTCCGCTGTCTGTCGGCTATCTGAATGAGCGTTTGGGGCACACTGGCGAAAGCTTGGGACTGGCACTTGCGCTCGTCGGCGGCATCTCCGCGCTCGTGAGCGCGATGCTCTATACCGTAGCCACGCGGCGAGTGCCGGTTGCCGACGCTCAATGACTCCTGGAGAACCATCATGCCGGCGAAATCCACTGCACCCGTCTATCGTGTCGGCGCGGCGACCGTCACCCGCGTCGACGAAACCGGCTTCGCGCTCGCGCCTGAGCGGCTCTTCCCCGCGTGGGATGAAAACGGGGTTCGCGCGCTCGAAGAACGCTTCGGCACCGCGAGCCTCGATCTGACGAACCGGCGCATACCGTTGCGCACGCATCTATGGGTAGTGCAGATCGATGCGCACACCATCGTCGTGGATACGGGCATCGGCAACCGCAAGTCCCGGCCGTTCAGCGAACTGTTCCATCAGCTCGACAATCCCGTGCTGGAGCGTTTTGCCGCGGCCGGCTTTCGACCGGAACAGGTCGACTACGTGCTGCTCACGCACCTGCACGTCGATCACGTCGGTTGGAACACGCATTGGCAGGACGGTCGCTGGGTGCCGGTCTTCCCGAACGCGACCTACGTATTCGGTCAGCGTGAGCGCGACTTTTTTGCCATGCCGCAAGGCGAGCCGCGGCGCATGGTGTTCGAAGACAGCGTGCTGCCCGTCATTGAAGCGGGGCAGGGCCGTGCGGTGAGCGATGCAGGCGAGCAGATTCTCGACGGCATTCGATTCCTGCCGACGTTTGGGCACAGTGTGGGGCACATGGCCGTCGAGATTCGCTCACGCGGCGAAACGGCGCTCTTCTCCGGCGACGTGATGCACAGCCCACTGCAGGTGCATCGGCCGGACTGGAGCTCGGTGTTCTGCGCCGATGCCGCGCAGGCTCGCGAATCGCGGCTTTGGCTGCTCGATCGCGCGGCACAAACCGACGCGACCGTTTTCGCGGCGCATTTTCCCGAGACGTCCGCGGGCAAGGTGGGGCGCTCGGGCAGCGGATTCGAGTGGCGTTACGTGTGCCCGCCCACGTGATGCGCGCAGCGGCCTTTCACGATGCTGCGGCTTGCGCTGCGGGTGCCAGTCCATGGCGCGCCAGGGTTTCACGCAGGCGCGTCTGATGAGGCGCGACCGCGAGCGAATCGGCCAACGCGATCAACGGGACGATTCGCCGTCGCACTTTTTCCACGTGGTTTTGGGCGATATCGGCGATGCGGTGATCGAGATAAGGGTTCAGCAACCGTTCGCGCACGCTCGCGAGGTACTGCTCGGCACGCTCGCCCAGACCCATCGCAGTGAAGACGGGCAACACCTCCTGCTCCCACACCGCCTCGATGCCCGCGCGCAGCGCGGCGTCGTTCATCGCGTCGAACACCGTCTCCTCGGCGTTTCGGCGCTGTGCGAGCCATTGGTCGGCGAGCCATGTGTGTCCGAGGTTCAGAAAGAACAGCTTGAGTTGCTCATAGCTGCGCAGGTCGTCGGTCACGACGATGTCGTTGTGCGTACACGGCAGCTCCATGCCGGGATGCCGCTCGATCGCCCACAGCGCATACGGTTCGGCGACGGCGCCCACCGGCTCGATCGGTTCCGAAACGATCCGGTCGACGAGCGAGTTGACCCACACACACTGCTGCGACAGATAGGCGATGAATGGCGCGGGCTGCGCCCACCGTTGCGCGAGGCCGATGACCAGATCGCGCAGCGTGTCGCCGTTGCTCGCGACGAGCTCGCAGGGAAAGATCGACACGCCTGCGCCGGGCCGCTCGCGCCACCGTGCATGAAGGAGCGCGAGCAGCTTGGCAGGATAGCTGTGCGGCGCCTCGTCATGAAGCGCGAGGACGGCGGGCGAGTCCCGCTCGTCGAGGCGATAGCCCGCATCGCCGGTATTCGATACGATCACGCGCACGTCGTGAATGACCGCGTGCCGGATCGCGGCCCAGTCGCGCTTTGCGACCCAGGCGGCGCGCACCGCGCCGCATTGAACCACCGTGTCGACGACCGCGCCGTTTTCCCTGCCGCGGATTCTCACCGGATAGCTGCCCGCCTGCGCGAGCGCGGCGATGCGCGCCTCGCTGGCCGGGTTGCCGGTTGTCTGCACGACACTGATGCCGCCGATTGCTTCGCCGCGCTCGAGCGCCTGCGCAACGAACAGTGCGACATGGGCCTGCAAAAACCGGCTGGTGCCGAATTGAAGAATGGGTTCACTCATCTCGAACGATTCCAACAGGTCTGCTCAGCATTCCACCAGCGCCTTGACGACGGTCTGTCCCGGCTCCATCAGCTTCGGGAACTCCGTGGGCACGTCGGACAGGCGCATGCGGTGAGTGTTGAGCGCCTTGTCCGGAATACGCCCCGCGCGCATCGCGTCAAGCACCGTCTCGAAGTCTTCGGCGGTGGCGTTGCGGCTGCCGAGCAGCGTCGCTTCGCGCTTGTGAAACTCCGGATCGGAGAAGCTGATCTCGCCGGGTACGATTGAAATCAGCACGTATTTGCCGCCGTGCGCAATGAACTCGAAGCCGCGGTTCATTGCTTTGACGTTTCCCGTCGCGTCGAACACAACGTCGAAAAATTCGCCGTTGGTGATGGCCGACAGCTCGTCCACGTCATGCGGCCCGATCTGCACCGCGGCAACCGCAAGGTGCTCGCGGCTGAACGCGAGACGGTCGGCGCGCGTGTCGAGGCAGGTGACGTGTGCGCCGCGCAGGTTCGCGAACAGCATCGCCGCCATGCCGATCGGCCCCGCGCCTACGACCAGCACGCGCTGCCCGGCCGACACGTCGGCACGGCGAACCGCGTGCGCGCCGATAGCGAGGAACTCGAGCATCGCGGCCTGATCGAGCGTTACGCCATCGGCCTTGTGCACGAACTGCGCCGGGACCGACAGATATTCCGTCAGCGCGCCGTCGCGATGCACGCCGAGCACCTTGATATTGACGCAGCAGTTGGTCTTACCCTGCCGGCACGCAATGCACGTTCCGCACGACAGATAGGGCATGACATAGACCGGGTCGCCGGCCGCGACATGCGCGTCGGGATCGGCTTCGGCGACGATGGCAGACAACTCGTGCCCCATGACGCGCGGATATTGCAGGTAGGGCTGGTTCCCCGAGTAGATGTGCATGTCCGTGCCGCAGATACCGACGCGGCTGACCCGCAGCAGTACCTCGCCTTGCGCGCGGCGAGGCAGCTGGCGATCTTCGTGGCGCAGCACGCCGGGCGATTCGCAAATGACGCTAAGCATTCAGGGATCCTCTTTATTGAGCTTCTCGATCGGCGGGCGGCTCGTCAGACAGCCGCCGCGCCGAGGCGTTAATCAGTATCAGTAGAGAACATTCCTGGCTTCCGTTGAGTCGAGGTTCTTCTTCTCGACCATCATGACACCCGTGTCCACCTGCTTGGACACCGGCTTGTGCTCGATCACGCTGACGAGTGTCTGGATGCCCTTGTAGCCCATCTGGTAAGAGCTTTGCACGGCGATGGCCTGGATCGTGCCGTCGCGCACGAAGCCTTGCAGGTCCTGGTTGCCGTCGAAGCCGATGGCCACCACCTTGCCGCCTTTGCCTGACTGCTGGAGGGCGCGACCCATTCCGACCGCGGTGGGTTCGTTGGCGCCGAAAATGCCCTTCAGATCGGGGTTGGCCGACAGTACGTCGGTGGTCTGGTTGAGCGCGGTCGCCATTTGCGACTGCGAGTAGAACGGACCCACCAGTTGCAGCTTCGAATGCGCGGCAATGTACTTGCGGAAGCCGCCGACGCGGCCGATTTCAGAACCGGCGCCCGGCACGTACGACATGATCGCGACCTTGCCGGTCTGTCCGACGCGATCGATCATCGCCTGCGCGCAGAGTTCGCCGGCTTTCGCGTTGTCCGTCGACAGGAACGACTGGTAGTACTGCTTACCGGACTCGGACACCGCCGAGTCGATGAGCACGACCGGGATATGCGCTTCCCACGCTTTTTTCATGGCCGGCACGAGCGCGTCGGGGTCGGACGGCGCGAGGACGATGCCCGCGACATGCCGGTTCACCGCATTCTCGACCATGTTCACTTCGTCTGCGATTGCAGATTCCGCGGCCGGGCCCTGAAAGGTCATCGTGTAGCCTTTCGCGTCGGCCATCGCGGCGGTGGCGCCTTTCTGGACGTTCTGCCAGTAATTCGAGTTCGCGGTCTTGACGATCACGGCAATTTCGCCGCCTGCCGCCTGCGCGTACGCGCTGAACATCGCACACATCGCTGCGGCCGCAGCCAGCATGGATAGTTTTTTCATGTCTCGCTCCTTCATTGTGGTTGGGACTTCGTCTTCTGATTACAACTTCCGGTTCCGGAGTTGATCGATCCACACGGTGCCGAGAATGACGACGCCGATGATGATCTGCTGGATAAAGCTCGATACGCCGTTCATGTTCAGGCCGTTGCGCAGCACGCCGATCACGAATGCGCCGATGGCCGTGCCCGAGATCGTGCCGACGCCGCCCATCAGCGAGGTGCCGCCGATGACCGCACTGGCGATGGCGTCGAGCTCGTACATCACGCCCTCGTTCGGCTGCGCGGTGACGAGGCGCGACATCAGCACGCAGCCGGTGGCACCCGCAAGCAGACCGGACAGGACGTAGGTGAAGAGCTTGACGCCCGGCACATTGACGCCCGAGAGCCGCGCGGCTTCCGCATTCGATCCGACCGCGTAGATGTGGCGGCCAAGCGAGGTTCGAGAGAGCAGCACGGAGACCGCGGCGAACAGCACCACCATGATCACGACAGGGTAAGGAATCCCAGGGAATACCGTGTCCGGAAAACCGTCCGGGCCGATATGTGAGATTCTGAAGAGCGCGCCGTTGCCGAGTTCGCCGAAGGCGTCGCCGAGACCGGAGACGGGCCGTGCGCCGGTGATCTGCAGCGCAAGACCGCGGGCGACCAGCATCATGCCCAGGGTGGCGATGAACGGCGGCAAACCCATGCGCGTCACGCAGATGCCGTTGACCCATCCGCATGCGGCGCCGACCAGCATGCCGCCGAGCATCGCGAGCGGCACGGGCACGCCGGCCTTGGTGAGCAGCGCGGCCGCGACGCCCGAGAGCGCCAGCACCGAACCGACGGAAAGGTCGATGCCGCCCGTGATGATGACGCACGTCGCGGCCACGCCGAGATACGCGATGGAGGTGACCTGAAGCGCGACTGTCATCAGATTGCCGACCGAGAAGAACGCGGCGCTCGTCAGCGAAAAGGCGGCGATCAGCACGACGAGGCTGCCGAGCGCGGCGAATTTCTGAATCAGGTCGCGGCGCCGCTGCCGTGCCTGTTTGTCGACGGCTTGCGTGCGGCCGGATGCGATTTCAAGCATGACTTCTCCCTGATGCGTGGTGCAGGATTTCCTCCTGACTGGTCTTGCCGGTTTCGAGGACCGCGGTGATGCGCCCCTCGTGAAAGACGGCGATACGATCGGTCATGCCGAGCAGCTCCGGCAGTTCGGAGCTGATCAGCACCACGCCGACACCATCGGCGGCGAGGCGGTCCATCAGCCCGTAGATCGCGTATTTGGCGCCGACGTCGATGCCGCGCGTCGGCTCGTCGAAAAACAGAATGCGCGAGCCGCGGTACAACCATTTGCTGATGACGATCTTCTGCTGATTTCCGCCTGACAGATTCCGCGCGATCTGCCGGACCGTCGGCGTGCGGATGCCGAGTTCGCGCACGTAGCGCTCGGCGATGGCCGTCTCTTCGGAAAAGCGCAGAAAGCCGCGCGAAGCGATGGCGCGGACGTTGGCGAGCGTGATGTTGGCCGATACGGGCATCGAAAGGGCGAGGCCGTCTTTCTTGCGGTCTTCGGACAGATAGGCAATGCCGTGGCGAATGGCTTCGCGCGGCGAGCCGATATGAACGGGCGTGTCGCCGAGCAGGATCGAGCCGGAGTCGGGCCGCTCCGCGCCGAAGATCGCGCGGGCGACTTCGGTGCGTCCCGCGCCCATCAAACCCGCGAAGCCGAGAATCTCGCCCTTGCGCAGGTCGAACGAAACGGGGCCGAAGCTGCCGGATCGTTGCAGGTCGCGCACGCGCAGCAGCACGTGATCCGTGGGCACGGACGCGCGCGGCGGGTACGCATCGTCGAGAGAACGGCCCACCATTCGCGCGACGATTTCGTTGATCGTGGTGGCGGCGAAATCGCTGGTTGCGATATGGCGGCCGTCGCGCAGCACGGTCACGCGGTCCACGATTTCGGCCATCTCGTCGAGCCGGTGAGAAATGTAAAGAATCGCCACGCCGTCGGCGCGTAGTTCGCGGATGATACGAAATAGCTGGACCGTTTCCGATTCGGTCAGCGACGACGTGGGTTCATCCATGATCAGTACGCGCGCGTCGAGCGAGAGCGCTTTGGCAATCTCGACCATCTGCTGCTGCGCAATGGAGAGCGCGCCGACCAGCGTGGTGGGCGCCACATTGAGCCCGATGCGTTGCAGACAGCGCTCGGCGTTGGCGTTCAGCGTGCGGTAGTCGACGAACGGGCCGCGCCTGGGTTCGCGCGCAAGGTAGATGTTCTCCGCGACCGACAGGTGCGGCACGAGGTTCAGCTCCTGGTGAATGATCGCGATGCCGGCGGCCTGCGCTTCCGAAGTCGAGGAGAACTGCACCGGCGCGCCGTCGTAGGACATGACGCCGTCGTCCGCGCGGTATTGGCCGCTGATGATTTTCATCAGCGTCGATTTGCCGGCGCCATTTTCTCCGCAGACGGCGTGGACTTCGCCCGAGCGCAGGTCGAGGTCGATGCCGTCGAGCGCGACGACTCCGGGGAAGCGCTTGCCCACGCCCTTGAGCTGCAGGATTTCCCGGGCCGCAGGTCGCTCACGCGCAAGGCCCGCCGCCGGCTGCATGCCGCTGTCTGTCACTCGCGTCTCCAATGTGTTTGGGACTGTGTCATTTGCCGCGTCCGCGAGGCGTCGCGAACTGGCCAGTCCAATTTTGAAAACATTAGAGCGCACATTGGCGTGGTTGGTCAAGCCAGTCATAAAAAATATAACTGATCAATCCAGTGTGGGCTTCCTTGGCGCGAGGAGCGCCCCGTCAAGCCCAGCCCGCGGGCCACCATGCTAGACTTCGATGCGGTCCGCCTTGATGGATCGCCGACAGGACAACCTCGCACAATGAAGCAAACTGAAGCAAAGCGGCTTTACCAATCCGTGGCGGCCCAGATTCTTGCGCTTATTCAACAGGCCGAGCTCGCGCCGGGCGCCCGGCTGCCTCCTGAGCGGGAGCTCGCCAACACCCTCGGCGTATCGCGGCCGTCGTTGCGCGAGGCGTTGATCGCGCTGGAAATCGGCGGTCAGATCGAGATACGCATGGGATCGGGCGTCTATGTGCGCGATCCGAAGGAGGGTGGCGACAATGGCGTGCCGGCCCTCGGAGAAAGTCCGTCGGAACTGATGCAGGCCCGCGTGGCCATAGAAGGAACCGTCATCGTGCTGGCGGCCGGAAGACTGTCGGCGGCTGTGCTGGACAGGCTGCGCCGCACCGTCGAACGGATGAAGCGGCTCGCCGCTGCGGGAAAATCGCCGGTCGATGCCGACCGCCAGTTTCATATGCTGATCGCGGAGACTGCCGGCAATTCGGTGCTGAGCCGCTTCGTGGCCGAGATGTTCGATAGCCGCCACGACCCGATCGCCGCGGCGATTCGCGACCACTCCGAAAGCACCGAGACCTGGTCGGCGGCCGTGCGCGAGCATGAGGACATTCTCAAGGCGCTCCAGACAGGCGATCCAATCGCGGCGCAGACCGCCATGCGCATGCACCTGAAAGCGTCCGGCGAGCGGTGGATCGCAGGGGCGTTGCAGCAGGGGGAGGTTTAGTTGGCCGGGGCTTCGGCCGACGCAAACGACGCGTAAGCCGGATGTCGCGCGTCGCCGTTGCCGTCGCAGCAGGCAACAGTTCCGAGGATCAGCGGGCGGATTGACCTGCCTTTTGCCGTGTCGATTCCGAGCGGCGTCGTTCGTCGTGCGGGTAAGGAGGAAGTGACCATGCCCAAAATCGTATTGAACGCATTTCTAACGCTTGACGGTGTCATGCAGGCGCCGGGCGGCCCCGATGAAGATCCGGAAAACGGCTTCCCACATGGCGGCTGGCAGGGGCCCTATTCGGACGAGGTGATGCGAAAGCTGATCGTCGATGGATTCGCGGACGCCGACGGCTTTATTCTCGGCCGCAAGACCTACGGCATCTTTTCGAACTACTGGCCGAAAATTACCGATCCGGACAACGTGATCGCCGTTGGCCTCAACTCGCGGCCGAAGTACGTGTTTTCGCGCAGCCTCGAACAGGTCGGCTGGAACAACGCGCATCTGATAAAAGGCGACACAGTCGCGGAACTGCGGAAGCTGCGCGCGCAGCCGGGCCAGACGCTGCACACCTGGGGCAGCACGGTGCTCCTGCAGACGCTGCTGGCGCATGATCTCGTCGATGAATACAGGCTCTTTATCTTCCCGGTCGTACTGGGATCCGGTAAGCGGCTCTTCGGCAGCGGCACGGTGCCCGCGGCGCTGAAGCCGGTCGAATCGGCGACCAGCAGCAAAGGCGCCACCTTTCTCCGGCTCGAGCGCGGCGGGCGCCCGACGTATGGGCAAATCGGCGATTAACGTCAGCCCCGTGTCGGGCGGCCTCCATCTGGACGGTTTGAGGGTTAGTCAACCTCCGCGAAACGTCTTATATTTCGATGCCCAGCGCCGTAATCAGCCGTTCGCGCCTTTCGAGCGCCTGCAGCGAGCGCTTGCCGAGATGCCTGGCCACCAGGTTGAGCAGCCCTTCGCAAAACACCAGGTATGCGCCCATGCTGTTGCTGAAGAAACTGCTTTCGTGTGGGATCAAAAATGCGTGGGTCGCGGGCGGCACAAGCGGCGAGGCGAGCGTATCGGTAATGGCTATGACCGACAGCCCGCTCTGCGCCGCAGCGACGGCCGCCTCGGCGACGCTGCGCGTATAGGGCGCGACGCTCGTCACGACGACCACATCGCCGGGTTGCAACTGTGCGAGTCCCTCCGCGACGCCGAGCCCTTGCGCATCAAGAAGCGCGACGTCCGTGCGGATCATGCTCAGGCCGTAGCAGACAAAGCTCGCCAAGGCGCTGAACTGGCGCAATCCGTGGATGCGCACGCGTTTCGCCTCTGCCAGCATGCGTGCCGCACCGCGCAGATGTTCAGGCGAGAGCTGCGAGAGGAAACCTTCGACGTTGATAATGGATTCACGCGCGAGCTGCACGACCGTTTCGACCTCTGGCGAAGCGGCGCCGCCAACAGCGGCCGCTGCCCGGTTCGTTTTGCCCGCCACCAGCCGTTCGGCCTGCTGGCTGTAGAAGTGCCTGTGCCGCTGCGCGATGCTGTCGCGAAACACATTCTGGAAGTCCGCGAATCCCGTATAGCCGAGCCGCGTGGAAAGCCGCGTGAGCGTGGATGCATTCACGCCGAGCGAAGCCGCCAGATCGGTGATGGTGCGAACGGCGACTTCCTCTGGGCGTTCCAGCAGTTTGGCGAGCACCGTATGCGCCGTGCCGCCAAGCGAAATGTCCGCTTCGTCGCGACCGATTTTCACCACGAGTTCGCGCAAGCCGTCGACGGTGCGCGGCGGCGTTGACGCTGACGGCGTCGTGCTGTCGTGATCAGTCCTGCTTTGCTGTGTCTGCTTGCTTGTGGCCATCGATCATTCGATACCGGGCGGGACTCCCCGGATGTTCATAAACGTTCCATTCTACGTGAGTCTCCCTGACTGTAATGAGGGCGGTGGCGAGCGTGTTTTCGTCGTCGGGATCATGCGGGTCGTCGCGATAGATCGGCAAGCCCCCGTCTTGCCGATCGGCGAGGATGGCGAGTGGGTGAGGCACCTGTCCGGCGGCGCCTGCCTGCGCGAGCAGCGCGTCTCCCCGCGTCTGCCGATGCAGCGAAGATTCGGTGATGACCTGCGGGAAGTCCTTCATCTCCGGATGAATCGCATGGTTCGCGTGCAGCGACGGCTCTGTGATCTCGCGTACCGAACAGCCATAGGCGCTGTATTCGACGCTCAAAAGCGCCGGATGCGCGCGATGTGCGAGCGTGAGATGAAAGCCGCCCGCCCGCGGCGCATCGCGCAGCAACGAGACGGCTGTATCGAGATCCGCCGCATCGAGCACGGCACGCGTCAGCACCATGCGCGGCACACCGGCGATCACGCGTCGCTGGCGCAAATTATTGACGGTGACAACGAGCCCGGCATCGGTCACAGCGAAGGTATGTCCGGGCAGAGAGCCGGGATACACAAACGCAGCGAAGCCCGGACTGCCTTCGATCCGGCACTGCGCAATGGCGCAATCAGCGGAAAAGCCGGGATCGCCGTCCTCGTTATGAGCGATCCGCCGCTCGCCCCCGTGAGGAGCGTGAGGCAACTGTACGGTCGTGCAACCGTCCGGCGACATGGCCCATAGGTCACCGCGGCAATTCCAGAGGAAGACTTCTTCGAAGGGCAAGCGCAGACCCCGGGCCAGTCCCTGCAATTCGGCCCAGATGCGTGGAAAGCGCGTCTCGGTGTGCATGGCGAGACCGGCGGCCACGGAGCTGCCGCGCCAGCGCATCACGGTGTGCCATGCGTCGGTGTGCAGCAAGTGTCGATGGACGGCCGCAGCACCGAAGCGGCCCAACGCTTCGCCCGCCTCGAACGGCGAGCCAGAAATTTCGATGAAAGCGAGTGAGGACATGAAACCTGTTTATTCGACGTGTTGCAGAAAATCTCGCAGGCGCTGATTGGGAGGATTATCCAGCAGTTCGGCCGGAGCTCCGTCAACCTCGATCTGCCCGTGTTCCATAAAGATGAGTCGTGTACCCACCTTGCGCGCGAACGCCATCTCGTGCGTGACGACCACCATCGTCATGCCTTCTTCGGCGAGCGCCTGCATCACGCGCAGCACTTCCTGACGCAGTTCGGGATCAAGCGCGGAGGTCGGTTCGTCGAACAGCATGAGCTTGGGTCGCACTGCGAGCGCGCGAGCAATCGCGACACGCTGCTGCTGTCCGCCCGACAGCTCACTGGCATAGTGATTGACACGCTCGGCCAGCCCAACCTTTGTCAGCAGTCCACGCGCGAGCGCTTCCGCGTCCGCTTTCGTCATGCCGCGTACCTGGCGCGGCCCGAATGCGACGTTTTCGAGCGCCGTCAGTTGCGGGAACAGATTGAATTGCTGAAACACCATGCCCGCTTCCTGGCGGATTTCGCGGACTTTCTTCGGTCCCGCCAGCACGCTGATGCCATCGACAATCAGGTCGCCGCCGTCAATCTGCTCGAGCGCATTGATGCAACGGAGCAACGTGGATTTGCCCGAGCCCGACGGCCCGATCAGCACCACGACCTCGCCCGCGCCGATCTCGAGATCGACGCCTTCCAGCACAGTGGTCGTGCCGAAGCGCTTGGTGACCTTCTTGAACTGCACCATATGACCGTTCATCGTGCTCATAGAATCCGCATCCTTCTTTCCATCCTGCGCAGACAGTACGTGAGCGTACCGATCATGCAGAGATACAGAGCGGCGACGGCCGTCCAGATCTCCACCGCGCGAAAGTTCGAGGCCATGATTTCCTGCCCCTGTCGCGTGAGTTCACCCACTCCGATCACGATGAAGAGCGACGTATCTTTCAGGCTCACGATGAACTGGTTGCCGAGCGCGGGCGTCATGCGGCGAATTGCGACGGGCCCCACCACGAAGGCGAGCACGCGCCAGGCAGGCATGCCCAGCGCGAGGCCTGCCTCTTTGAGACCTCGCGGCACCGACAGAAACGAGCCGCGCACGATCTCGGCAATGTAGGCACCGGAGTTGATCACGATCGAGGCAATGGCGGCCGTGAGCGCATCGACGCGCACATTCAGCAGCATCGGCAGCGCGAAGTAGATGAACATCACCTGCACCACGATCGGCGTGCCGCGCACGAACTCCACATACGCGAACGCGATCTTCTGACACGGCGCATTGCCATAGGCGCGCATCAGGCCGAACAGCAACCCGACGAGCACGCCCCCGGTCAGGCCTGCGATCGTAATGAGGACTGTCAGCCGCGCGCCCTGCAACAGTGCCGGCAACGCGGCGACAACTATCGAAATATCAAACTGCATGAACGGCCTCCCGCCTCTTTGCCGTTACGACTTCGCCGGCTCGACGCCAAACCATTTCTTGTAGATCTGCGCATAGCGGCCATCTGCCTTGATCTTCGTGAGCGCGGCGTTGACCTTAGGCACAAGCGGGCTACCCTTCGGGAACGCGATGCCGTACTGCTGCGCCATCATCTGCGGACCGACCGCCTTCACGCGGCCTTTGCCTGCCGTGTGGATGTAGTAAAGGACGTTCGGTGTGTCGTGCATCGCGGCGTCGACACGTCCCGTTGCGAGTTCGAGGTAGGCATTGTCGATATTCGGGAACGCGCGCAATTCGGTGCCGTTGAAATTGGCCTTGGCATAGTCTGCCGCCGAAGTGCCCGTCTTGATCGCAAGCGACTTGCCCTTCAGATCGTCGGGTCCCTTGATCGTGCTTGCCGTGGGCACCATCAACATGAAACCGCTGTCGTAGTAGCCGTCCGAGAAATCGATGACTTTCTTGCGCTCCTCCTTGATTGTGATGCCCGCGAGCGCGACGTCGACGTTATGCGTCTGCAACGCCGGCAGGATGCCACTGAAGTCCATCGGCTGCAGTTTGTAGTCGATCTTCAGATCCTTCGCGACCTCCTTCCAGAGATCGATGTCGAAGCCGACGTATTGATCACCCTGTTTGAATTCGAACGGCACGAATGCTGTGTCACAGGCAACCAGCAAGGTTTCGCTATGGGCGGCCTGGCTGACGACGGAAACGGCGACGAGTACAGCGGCGGCAAATTTTGCGGCAACTTTCATGAACGACCCCTCTTGAAGTGAAACGACTCGATGCGGCAAAAATATTTGCCAATTCCGTCGTTGTGCAAATGTATTTGCGAAGTATTGGAGGCCGAAAATCGAGTTGCAATCTGGGGTTTTCCCTAGATTTCGGATCACCTTAATGGGGGAATTTTTGTGCGACGGGTCGCGACATGCCGAGGATGAGGAAGCTTTCTTTTCCGGTGGCGGGGCGGCGGTAGCGAAGCAACGAGGTCCTGGTGCCGGTCGGCCCGACTCTCAACGCGAGTCCATTGCCGTCGGCAAGAAGGTAGGGGTGTTCTCGTGCCTTGGGGGCGCAAAAAGAATCGACGCCAGGTGGGACGTACGAGATCTGGAAGAAACAAAAAACCCCGTAAGACCAAGATCTTACGGGGTTTCTCGAATTACATCGGCTTATGCCAGAACAACTTGTGGTGCCCAGGAGAGGACTCGAACCTCCACGGTGTTGCCACCGCTAGGACCTGAACCTAGTGCGTCTACCAATTCCGCCACCTGGGCACGTTTTGAAGCTAGACAGCTATTCTAGCGAGCTGGTGCAGCGTGTCAATCCCCACTGCAAACAACCGCTTTCCACCCCGAAACGACTACTTCACTACTCGACATAAAAACTGAAGCCGCCTAAACAATCCGGCGGCTTCAATCTTGAATCCTGGTGCCCAAGAGAGGACTCGAACCTCCACAGTGTTGCCACCGCTAGGACCTGAACCTAGTGCGTCTACCAATTTCGCCACCTGGGCAGGTGATGAACAGCAAAGACCGCTATTATAGCGACAGAATGGTGGCTGTCAAGCGTTTCTCAAAACTTGCTTAAACAGGCCGCCGGCGCGGCCGCGCGGGCCGCGAGGCGACTATTGACGGTCCGCGTGGCGCCCAAGACGGGTGTTAGAATGCCTCGCAGTAGTTCGTTGGCACGGTGCACAAGCCCGTCGGACTCAGCCTTGAACGAGCCGGACCCGAGAGAGTTTTTTCAGTGCAGCAGCCAGTGCCATAAAGGCGCGATGCAAACGCTTCTTAAGCCGAGCCAGATCGCCGACCGACGTCCATGCAACGAGAAAAAATCATCGACAAGCCCTTGAGCAAATTTCCGTATCCGATTCCGAGCCGCGAGGAAATTCTCGGCGTCCTGCGTACGAGCGAGGCGCCGCTCGCCGCCAACGAGATCGCCGAAGCGCTGTCGATCAAGCGCCAGGAACGCGAAGGATTTTTCAAGCGCCTCGGCGCCATGGAGCGCGACGGCCAGATCCGGCTCGATCAGCGCAATCTTTATCAGTTGACCCATCCGTCGAACTTCGTCGCGGGCCGCGTACAGGGGCATCGCGACGGCTACGGCTTCCTGATCCGCGACGACGGTCAGGACGATCTGTTCCTGCCTACCGCCGAAATGCAGAAGGTCATGCACAACGACCGCGTGCTCGCGCGCATCGTCGGCTATGACCGGCGCGGGCGGCCGGAAGGGCACATCGTCGAGGTCACGGACCGCGCCAACAAGCGCGTGATCGGGCGCCTGCTCAACGAGAACGGCGCGCTCATCGTCGCGCCCGAAGACAAGCGCATCGGCCACGACATTCTGATCACGCAGAACACCAAGAAGGCGAAGGTCGGCCAGGTGGTGGTGGTCGAGCTGACCGACTTTCCGAGCCGTCATTCGCAGCCGCTCGGCCGCGTCGTGGAAGTGCTGGGCGATATCGACGACCCCGGCATGGAAATCGAAATCGCGGTGCGCAAGTACGGCGTGCCGCACGAGTTCAGCCAGAGCGCGCTCGACGAAGCGGCACAGCTGCCCGACGAGGTGCGTCCGGCGGACGTGCGTCATCGCATCGATCTGCGCGACGTGCCGCTTGTCACCATCGACGGCGAAGACGCGCGCGACTTCGACGACGCGGTGTATTGCGAGCCGGTCAAGGTAGGGCGCGGCGAGGGCTTCCGTCTGATCGTCGCGATTGCGGACGTCTCGCACTACGTGCATCCGAAAAGCGGGCTCGACACCGACGCGATCGAGCGCAGCACTTCCGTCTATTTCCCGCGCCGCGTGATTCCCATGCTGCCGGAGAAATTGTCGAACGGTCTGTGCTCGCTGAATCCGAACGTCGACCGTTGCGTGCTCGTGTGCGACATGATCGTCACGGCGCGCGGCGAAGTGAAGGCCTATCAGTTCTATCCCGGCGTGATGCATTCGGCCGCGCGTCTCACCTATACCGAAGTCGCCGCGGTGCTGAAGAACACCAAAGGTCCGGAAGCCGCGCGCCGCGCTGCGCTGCTGCCGCAGCTGCAGAACCTCTACGGCGTGTACAAAGCGCTTTTCGCCGCGCGTCAGAAGCGCGGCGCGATCGACTTCGACACGACGGAGACGTATATCGTCTGCAATGCGCAGGGCAAGATCGAACAGATCGTGCCGCGCACCCGCAACGACGCGCACAAGCTGATCGAGGAATGCATGTTGGCCGCGAACGTGTGCGCCGCCGACTTCCTCAAGCGCAACAAGCACCCGGGCCTGTTCCGCGTGCACGCGGGCCCGACTGCGGAGAAGCTCGAGAATCTGCGCACGTTCCTGCGCGGCATGGGCTTGACGCTCGGCGGTAACGACAAGCCGCATGCAAGCGACTACGCCGCGCTGATGGCGCAAATCCGCGACCGGCCCGACGCGCAGATGCTGCAAACCATGCTGCTGCGCTCGATGCAGCAGGCCGTCTACAGTCCGGACAACATCGGGCACTTCGGTCTCGCCTATGAGGCGTATGCGCACTTCACGAGCCCGATTCGCCGCTATCCCGACCTGCTCACGCATCGCGCGATCTATGCGATTCTGCAAGGCCGCAAGTATCAGCCGGAGCCGCCGCAGGGCGTGCAGCTGAATACGGCGCTGTCGCCGCGCGCCCGCGCCATGCAGCAGGCCGACGAGGAAAAAAGCGGCCGCGCGCGCGCGAACAACGTCGCCATCTGGGAAGAACTCGGTCTGCACTGCTCGGCCAACGAGCGCCGCGCCGACGAAGCCTCGCGCGACGTCGAAGCCTGGCTCAAGTGCTACTTCATGCGCGACAAGCTCGGCGAAGAGTACGGCGGCATGGTGAACGGCGTCACGTCGTTCGGCATTTTCGTGCAGCTGGATTCGCTCTTTATCGAAGGCCTCGTGCATGTCACGGAACTCGGCTCCGATTACTTCCAGTACGACGAGGTCAAGAACGAGTTGCGCGGCGAGCGCACCGGCATCCGCTACCGGCTGTCGGATCGCGTGCGCGTACAGGTGAGCCGCGTCGACCTGGACGCGCGCAAGATCGACTTCCGCCTTGTGCGCGATACGCCGATCAAGCCGCATCCGGCTCGCGGCGTCGCGGCGGCAGAAAAATCATCCGCGGAAAACGGCGGCCCGCGCGTGCGCGCGCTGGCCTCGGCGGAAGGCGGCAATGCGACGGCGGGCACGCGCCGCAAGAAGGCGGCGCCTGCGCAAAGCGCGGCGGTCAAGGAAGCGCGCGCCGCGCGCGGGGCTGCCAGGAAGCACGGCGGCGCAGCGGCCAAGGCTGCCTCGAAGCAGACGGCGCGCAAGAAGCGTTAAGCCGGTCTCGGCGCCTCTACCGCGCGCAGCGGGCACGTCGCGACGTGCCGGTTGCGCGCGGTGTTCGTTTGGTTCGCTTGGTTTGTTTGGTTCGTGCGTCATGCTGCCGGCGAGGCGGTCTCGCCTCGACAACGCCGCGCAGGCAGCGCGCCCACGCAACATCGAACACGCAGATTCGCGCGCACAGATTCGCGCGGATCGTTGGCACGCACAGGTATTCATCACAGCAGCGCAGCTTCTGCCGCGCTCAATCAAAGGTTGTATCAGTCATGGCACGTCACAAGGTTTTATACGGTTTTCATGCAGTCACCGCGCGCATCCGGCACGATGCGTCGACCGTCGAAGATGTCTATTACGACGCCACGCGCAAGGATCGCCGCATGACGGAGTTTCTGCACGCGGCGAAGGAGGCGGGCGTGCGCCTGATCGCCGCCGATGAAACGCGTCTGTGGGGGCTTGCGCGCACCGAGCGTCATCAGGGCGTGGTGGCCCGTGCAGGCGACTTGCCGCTCGCGCAGAATCTCGCGGAACTGCTTGACGGCATCAACGGCTCGCCGCTCATTCTGGTGCTCGACGGCGTGACCGATCCGCACAATCTGGGCGCCTGCCTGCGCGTGGCCGATGCGGCCGGCGCGCACGCGGTGATCGCGCCGCGCGACCGCGCGGTCGGCTTGAACGCGACGGCCGCGAAGGTCGCAAGCGGCGCGGCCGACACCGTGCCGTACATCACCGTGACGAACCTCGCGCGCGCGCTGCGCGAACTGAAGGATGCGGGCGTGTGGATCGTCGGCACCGCGGGCGAAGCGACGAAAAGCCTCTACGAGACCGAGCTCGACGGCCCCGTCGCTATCGTGATGGGTGCCGAAGGCGAGGGCATGCGCCGCCTCACGCGCGATACCTGCGACGTGGTCATGCAGATTCCGATGGCGGGCACGGTGGAAAGCCTGAACGTCTCGGTGGCCTCGGGCGTGTGTCTGTTCGAAGCGGTGCGGCAGCGCTCGGCGAAGAAGTAATTCCCGCCGGCTATCAACGTCGACTCCGGTAAACTAGCGCCTTTTACTGCTCGCCCGCATTCCATGACTCAAGACGAACTCAAGCAACTGGTCGGCCAGGCCGCCGCCGACTATGTCCTCGCCAACGTGCCCGAAGGCTCGGTGATCGGCGTCGGTACCGGCTCCACCGCGAACTGCTTCATCGACGCGCTGGCCGCCAACAAGGCGCGCTATCGCGGTGCCGTGTCGAGTTCGCTCGCCACCACCGCGCGGCTCCAGTCGCACGGCATCAAGGTGCTCGATCTGAACGAGATCGATTCGTTGCCCGTGTATGTGGACGGCGCGGACGAGATCGACCACAGCGGCGCGATGATCAAGGGCGGCGGCGGCGCGCTCACGCGCGAGAAAATCGTCGCGTCGGTGTCGGACGTGTTCGTCTGTATCGCGGATGCAAGCAAGCTCGTCGAGACGCTCGGCAACTTCCCGCTGCCTGTGGAAGTCGTGCCGATGGCGCGCACCGCGATCGGCCGCCGCGTGACGGCGCTCGGCGGCGTCCCGGTCGTGCGTGTCACGAAAGAAGGCACGCCGTTCATCACCGATAACGGCAACGAGATCATCGACGTCAAAGGTCTGCGTATTACCGACCCCTGCGCGCTCGAAACGCAGATCAACGCATGGCCGGGCGTCGTGACAGTCGGCCTCTTCGCGGGCCGGGGCGCCAATCTTTGTCTGCTTGGCACGGACACCGGCGTGCAAACCATCGAGTACCGCAAGGACTGAGCAATCATGCACGAGCCCGCATCAGGCGGGCTCGTGCATTCCTCTTTGCAGCAAATACACCTTATTTCAAGGGCTCGTCTGAGCATTCGCCTCGCCGTCGCGCCGCTTCACTGCCTTGCTGAGCGCGTCCATCATCCGTTGTACATATTGATCGACTGAGAACTCCGCTTGCGCGTCGAGAAGCGCCTGTTGCGCGAGGCGCTGCGCAAGCGCCGGGTCGTTGCGCAACACGCCGATCGCGTCGGCGAGCACGGCAGCGTCGCCTGGCTTTACGAGCCAGCCGTTGCGCCCATGGCGCACGATCTCCGTCACACCGCCCGCGGCTGCGGCGATCACCGGGCGGCCTGCCGCCATGCCCTCGACGATCACACGGCCAAAAGGCTCGGGTTCCGTCGACGTGTGCAGGATCACGTTCATCGCTTTCATCCACGCCGGTATGTCGTCCTGAAAGCCCGCGAAGTGCACGCGCTCCGCAATGCCGAGCGCGCTTGCCTCGTCGCGCAGGCGCTGTGCATAGGCATCTTCGCCGAATAGCGGCGCGCCGACCAGCACGAGGTGCGCGTCGGGTAGACGCGTCAATGCCTCGAGCGCAATGTGCTGACCTTTCCACGGCGCGAGGCGGCCGAAGAGACCCGCGAGCCACGCGTGCTCGGGCAAACCGAGGCGTTGCCTCAGCATGCCCATGTCCGTGCCGTCCACGCAATTGAATGCGCTTGCATCGATTCCGTTATAAACCACCGGCGCCGTGTCCGCGGCGCGACCCGTCAGCGCAGCGAGGGACTTCGCCGACGCGCGCGAATTCACGATCACCTGATCGACGGCAAGACGCACCGCCCATTTGACGACCGCGAGCTGCACGCGTCCGAAGTGCTCGCGCGTCAGAATGTCGTGCTGATACCAGACCACGGGCTTGCGATGCAGTGCCTTGCCCAGCGCGCCCAATACCAGTGCTTTTTGCGTGTTGACGAACAGCATGTCGAACGCTTGGGCGCGCGCCGCGATCGCACGAACCTGTCTGACGATGCCGGGCAGCACGCGCAGGCAGTTCAAAGCAGACGCCTGACGCGCGATGCCGGACACGCTTGCATCGTTGATGATCTGCACGCGCGCGCCGAGTGCTTCGAGGCGCAAGCGGAACGGACCGTCGGCGAGCAACACCACCTCCATATGCGACGGGTAATGTTCAGCCAATTGCAGCAGCGCGAATTCAGCCCCGCCGAGCTGACCGCTTTGATCGACGAACAGCACGCGCGGCAACGCGGCCTTATGGACTGCTGCGGATGCGGCTATGCCCGAGCCGAGGGGCGCTGCAGCTGGGTCGATGCATGCTGGCGCAACCAGCGGCAACGAATGAGCGAGTGGCGAGGCGTCGAGCGTGGGGCGCATAGGAAGGCGAATTAACTGGTTCTCTGCATTCGCAAGAGGCGAATGACGACGATTCAATTATTCGCGTCCTGTCGCGCGTCGAATGTGGGCACGCGCACGCACAGCAAACGATGCGCCACATACACTCGTTGCTAAGCCCGAAGGCGTTTTACCGAGGATAGGGAGATCATGAAAGTTGCGATCGTGCACGACTGGCTGGTCGCACCTGGCGGCGCGGAGAAGGTACTCGAGCAGATGATCGAATGCTTTCCCGACGCGGATCTTTTCAGCCTCGTCGATTTTCTCGAAGACCGTCGTCCGCTGCACGGTAAGCCCGTCACCACCTCTTTCATTCAACGCCTGCCTCTCGCGCGGCGCCGTTATCGCGCGTACTTGCCGTTGATGCCGCTCGCCGTCGAGCAGTTCGATCTCGCGGGCTATGACCTCATCATCACGAGTTCATATGCAGTTGCAAAGGGTGTGCTCGTCGGTCCCGATCAAACGCATGTGAGCTACGTGCATTCGCCGATGCGCTACGCGTGGGACCTGCAGCATCAATATCTGCGTGAAGCGGGATTGACGCGTGGACCCAGGTCGTGGCTCGTGCGCGTGTTGCTGCACTATCTGCGCGGCTGGGATTCGCATTCGGCGAACAGCGTGGACCGTCTGATTGCCAACTCGCAATTCGTCGCCCGGCGCATGGTGAAAACCTATCGGCGCGAAGCCGCGGTGATTCCGCCGCCTGTCGATGTCCACGAGTTCGAACTATGCACGAACAAGGAAGATTTCTATCTGACCGCTTCGCGCATGGTGCCGTACAAGCGCATCGACCTGATCGTCGAGACCTTCAGTGCCACGCCGCACCGCAAGCTGATCGTGATCGGCGACGGACCGGAAATGGCCGCGATTCGCGCCAAGGCCGGGCCGAATGTGATCATACTCGGCTATCAGCCTATTGGTGTTCTGAGGGACTATTTGCAGCGCGCGAGAGCATTCATCTTCGCTGCCGAAGAGGACTTCGGCATTGTCGCGCTCGAAGCGCAGGCGTGCGGCACGCCGGTGATCGCGTTCGGCAAGGGCGGGGCGCTCGAGACGGTGGTCCCACTCGGTGAAGCGCATCCCACCGGCGTTTATTTCGGACGACAAACTGTCGTCTCGATGCTCGATGCAATCGACCGCTTCGAGCGCCAGCATGAGCAGATCACCCCGGCCGCGTGCCGTGCAAACGCCGAGCGGTTCTCGGCGGCCGTGTTTCGCCGGGCCTTCATGGCCGAAGTCACGCGAACCATCGCCGCGGTCGGCGCGCGCGGTGAGTCGGCGGCGGTCGAGCGGATCGATACGGAGTTCGTGACCGAGCCGGCCGGATGGCAGACCGAGCCCGCGTCGCAGCGCAGTTGGGGACGCTGAGCCGAAGCCTGCGCAGGCTTTCTATGCCCGGCAGGTTCGGCGGTTCCTCAGTGGTAGAGCAGGGCAGCACCATCAACAAGCCGTCCGGGCCATGCCACCCGCTCGGCGATCGGGGGGAGGCGCCAGCGTGGATCATGTGCCGCCTCGATACACGGTATTCGACGCAGGCGGCAAACCGTAACCAGGACGGTAACGAAAACGGTGCGGGTCGTCGCTGCAATTTATTAAAACAGGCAGTCGTTACTCCGTTCGTCACGCAATGACGCATTGGAACGCGACCTTTGGACGAGGAAGACTCTAAACTCATGAACGCCGATCGCCTTCCGGGATCCTTTCCCGATATCGCTCAAAGTTGGGCCGCGCTACAGGCCCAGTTGCCCATTACACCCATCCGCGACGAGCACGACTATCAGACGATGGCGGAGCTCGCCAGTGCCCTTGCCGCTCATCTGGACGGCAAGGAGGACGATCCGCTCGCCGACCTTCACGCGATCGTGTCGGATCTGGTGCGTAGCTGGAAAGCGCAGAACGTGACGCTTCCCAAGGCGGAGCCCCGCGAGGTGTTGCGGCACCTGCTCGAGACGCACGGGCTGAAGCAGAAGGACCTGATGGGCATTGCATCGCCCACGGTGGTCAGCGACATCCTCGCAGGTCGCCGTTCGATCAGCAAGAAGGTCGCGAAGGCGCTGGCGCAGCGTTTTCAGACCGACGTTAGCGCTTTTCTGTAGCACTCGTTCTCTTTCCCGGCGGCGCCGGCGGCCCTCGTGCCCCCGGCGCCGTATCCGTTGCACTCACAACCATCGAAATGGCAGTAGTAGTTTCCGCGTCTAGTCGCCTCGCTCCGCGGCAATAAAAAAGGCTGCGCCTTTCTGCGGCGCAGCCCTCGATCCGTTCCGTGTGAAACACGCACTAGTCTCGCCTGGAAACCTCGTCTGGATTCGTGGTAGTGTACGTGTATGCATAAGCGTAGTCGTACGTACCATTTTTATTGTGGCTCTTCAGAGGCACCGCATTCATCACGCCGCCCACCACGCGGGCGCGCGCGCGGCGCAGCTTCTTCAGCGCCGCGGCAAGATGGCCTTCGGTGTGCGCGCCGGCACGCATCACAAGCACGGTCGAGCCCGCAAGATTGGCCACCACCGCGGCATCGGCGACCGCGAGGAGCGGCGGCGTGTCGACAATGATCAGATCGAACTGCTGCTCGAACCGCGCCAGGATTTCGCTAAAACGCGACGACGTGAGAATCTCCGAGGGATTCGGCGGATACGTGCCCGCGGCGATGAAATGCAGGCCCGCGACGCCGGTTGCGCGTGCTGCCGTGTCGAGATCCACCTGGCCGGTCAGCAGCTCGGTGAGGCCGCCTTCGGGCGAGCGTCCGAGGTATTGCGCGAGCCGGCCGCGCCGCAGATCCGCGTCGATGAGGAGCACGCGCTTGCCGGACTCGGCAATCAGCGCCGCGAGGTTCGCGCTCAGGAAGCTCTTGCCGTCCGAAGGAGCCGGGCTCGTGATCGCGACAATGCGGTTAGGCGCATCGATCAAGCCGAACTGCAAGGTGGCGCGCAAACCGCGCAGGCCTTCGACTGTCGTGTCGAACGGATGCGTCTTCACGAGCAGTGGCCGCACCGGCGCCTTGCCCGATGCAATCACGGTCTGCGTGCCTACGGGCTCTTTTTTGGCGTCGTCCGCACTTGCACTGGCGTGCGCCCGCGAAGGAAGGAGTCGCGCGATGCCGGCAGGTGCCGCTGGCGCGTCCTCGACCTCGCTTGGCCGCGAGCGCGGCGCGGAAAGCGCGGCGGTACGCGCGGCGCTCAACTGGCGGTCGCTGCGCGCCTGTTCAGGGCTGAAGGTGATCGCGCCGAAAATAGGCAGCTGGAAACGTCGTTCGACGAACTCGGGATCGGCCACGCCGGTAAAAAACTTGCGTCGGCAGAACGCGAACAGAATGCCGCCGATCACGCCGAGCAGCGTGCCCGCCGAAATGATCAGCGCCGACTTCGGCTTAACCGGCCTTGAAGGCAGCAGCGCTTCGTCGATGATGTGCACGTTGCCGATGGTGCCGGCCCGCGAAATCGACAGCTCCTGAATCTTGTTCAGCAACGCGACGTAGATTTCCTCGGCGACTTTCGCATCGCGTTGCAAGGCAAGCGCATTGCGCTCGGAACTGGGCAGCGTCGTGAAGTGATCTTCAAAGCGGGCTTTTTCGCGCGCCATGGCGCTCAGCTGCGAATCGACCTGCTGCACTTCCGGGCTTTCCTCCGTGAAGCGCCGCAGCAGTTGCGCGCGCTGAATGCGCAGCGCCGCAATCTGCTTTTCATAGTCGAGTCCGCCCGCGAGATACACGCCCGCTTCCTGAGTGGGTTGGAACGAGCCGACTTTCGACTGATACTCGGACAGCGCGGTTTCCGTCTTCTTCACTTCGGCGCGCAGGCGCGGCACTTCGCTGTTGAGGAACTCCAGCATGTGGCTCGCTTCTTCCTGCGCGCGTTCGGTGCGCTGCTTCAGATATGACGCGGCCACGGCGTTGGTGATCGCGGTGATCGCATGAGCGTCCGTGCCCGAATACGACAATTGCACGACACCCGTATCGCGGCCTTTTTCGGCGACCTGCAAGGAGGTGGAGAGCGCCGACACGGCGTCCAGCTGATTGAAGCGCGTGACATGGAACTCCGTGCCGGGGCGGGCCACCAGTTTCTCCACCAGCAGTGTGATGTCATGGCCTTTTGCTTCTATTCCGGCGACACCCGTCAGCAGTGTCGCGCCGAACGCATCGCACAGCACGTAGCGGCCGTTACCGAGCGCACGCAGCGTCAGTTGCGCGCCTTCAAGCGACTTCGGCACGACGATGGAGCTCACCTTGAACTGCTCGCCACCCCACGCATATTCATTCAGGCCAAAGGGCGCGCCGAAGGGTTGACCGGGACGCGCAAACAACGCCGAGATCTTGCCGAGCACCGGCACCGTGTTCGCCGACGTGCTGAAATTCAGCTTGAACTGTTCGACCACGGGCTCGACCACGGCACGGCTCTTGATGATTTCGATCTCGGCTTCGGTGCGCATCGGGCCGATGCTCGGCATCAGCGAGAGCAGTTTCTGGCCTTGCGCGCTGTTGCCGTTGCTTTGCGCGTCGACCTGCAGCAGCGCATCGGCGGAATAGACCGGCGTGGCGATTTTCGTATAGACGACCGCCGCGAGGATCACACTGCCGGCAATACCGATCACCCACCAGATCTGCTCCATGACCATGCGCAAGAGGTCGCGCATCACCGCGTCCTCGTCGCCGTCCGGTGCTGGACCGTGGTCCAGCATGTCATACGTACTCATGTCGAAACTCCGTTGCGAGCAATTTATCTGGAGAGCTGGACGGTGTAGAAGAGCGACTGCAGCGTCGGTGTGATCTGTTCGAGCGCACGGTTAAAGCGTGCCGCACTCGACACCTGCACGTACACCACATCCTTCGGCTGCAGATCGAATTTGGTCATCAGCATCAATGCATCCACTTGGGTCATGTCGAGTTGATACACGTCGGGCGTGAGCGTCTTGTCGGCGCCGCGCACCACGTAGACGTAGCGTGGATCGCCGGTCTTCACGTCGAGGCTGCCGGCGCCGGTCAGCGCGTCGGCGAGCGTGAGGCGGCCGCGGTTCATCGGCAGCGAGGTCGGCTTGTTCACTTCGCCGAGCACGAACACGCGGCTGTTCGAACGGTCCGGCACGTCGATGATGTCGCCGTCCTTCAGGAGTACGTTCTGTTGCGGATCGCCCGTTTCGAGCAGTGCTGCCACGTCGACGGTGTAGCGTTTGCCGTCGCGCGTGACGCCGACGTTCTGCAGGTCCGCATCGGGCAAGGCGCCGCCCGCGCGATTGATCGCGTCGAGCACGGTGAGCGGCGCATCGGTGATCGCTTCCGACGCGGGCGTGCGCAGATTGCCCGTGACCTGCACCGATTGACTGTTGAAGCCCGACACGCGCACGTCGAGTTGCGGATTGCGGATGGTGCGCGCCAGGCCCTTCGTCAACGCTTCCTGGACTTCCTGCGCGGTCATGCCTTGCACCTTGATCCGCCCCACGCGCGGAAAGAAAATCGTGCCGTTATTCGCGACACGAACCGTGAGGCCGCCTTCGCCGCTGCTCGTCACGGTCGGCGCGATCGGCGTCGCGCCCTGCGTCTGCGTGGGGCCGGGAGAGGGCGCGACGCCGCTCGCGGCCGGCAGCGGCGGCGTGCCGGCCGCGGTGCCCATGCCGCCCGTCAGCTCCGGATGGTCCCACACGATGATGGTCAGCTGGTCGCCGACTCCGAGCCGATATTCGTAGTGACCCCGGGTTTGCGGTGTGAGACAGGTCAACGGACAGACGGCGGGCACAGCGGCCGCGCGTTGCTGACGAAAATAGCCGACGTCGATCGTGTGGACCGGAAACTTCTCGGCGGTCTGTTCGGGCGGCGCAGGCTGCTCGAGCCTTTTCGTGTCGAGGTAAGGTCCTGGCGCGAGCGTGCAGGCACATAGAGATGCAGCCGCGAGCCCCGCAGCAATTGTTCTGGTCGTCATTTTATGGTCCCTTCGCGTGTAGCCGGTGCGTCGTTGGTTAGCGCACCGCTTCCTGCCATGCCCCGCGCATTGCGCGTAAACCCACTCGCCATTTGCGAAGCGCAAGCGCCAGTCCGCCGCGCTCGAATGCAAGCGACAATGCGCGCAGAAACCCCGGGTCCGCGCGATCGCCGATCAGCGTCGAGTAAACGACGAACGCCCATCGGCCGGGTGGCGTCAGGTGTTCGCACATGATGAGTCGGAGATTGAACGACGCGTTATAGAACGCCGTGTCGTTGAATGCGAAGCGCTGATCTTCGTCGCTGCGCTGAGCGGGAAAATGCTCGACGAGCAACGCCGGGTCGTAGACGAGCGTCCAGCCGCGCCTGCGCACGTCGAGGCTGAAGCCCATTTCGCAATGAACCTGCGCGCCGCTGCCGCGCAGGCGCGCGTCGAAACGCAGCGTGCCGATCGCTTCACGGCGAAACGCCATGTTCACGCCCTTCAGCACATCCACTTCGCGCGCCAGCCCATGACCGATGTGATGATTGCCGATCGTGCGGCCGTACCAGCGCACGATGCCGACGCACGGCTTCTGCCCCTGCAGAATGCCGTTGTTTTCATGCACAATGTCGCGTCCGCCCAACCCGCCGAGGCACGGATCGGCCTGAAATGCGCGGGCGATTCGCGCGACCCAGTCCGGATGCGGCGCGGCGTCGTCGTCGGTAAAGCAGAGCACGTCGCCGCATGCGCTCTCTATGCCGAGGTTGTACGCGGCCACCACACCGGGCTTGTGCACGAGCACCACCGCACGACGCGGATCGGGCCGCGTGGCCTCGCGCGTGCGCAGCCAGTCGAGCGTGGCATGATCGTCGTGACGCGCGATGACGATCACCTCGTCAGGCCGGCGCTCCTGTGCGTCGAGCGCCGCCAGGCACCGCGCGAGATCGGCGGTGCGACGGTACGTCGGCACGATCACGGAGACTTTCACGAGCGGTTCCCGTAGCGGCATGATCAGAATGCGTTGCGGCTGACAAAACCCTTGAAGATGGTGATGAACACAATCTTCATGTCGAACCAGAACGACCAGTTGTGTATGTAAAAGAGATCGAACTTCACGCGCGCTTCCATCTTCTCCACCTTGGCAGTCGCGCCGCGATAACCGTTCACCTGGGCCCAGCCGGTAATGCCGGGCTTGATCCGATAGCGGTGCATGTAGCCGTACACCTGATCCTTGTAGAGATCGTCGTGCTCGATCGCATGCGGACGCGGTCCGACCACTGACATCTGGCCGAGCAGCACGTTGAAAAACTGCGGCAGTTCGTCGAGACTCGTGCGGCGCATGAAAGCGCCGAGCTTCGTCACGCGCGCGTCGTGGCGCGAAGCCTGCGTGACCTGTCCCTCTGCTTCGTGATGCACGGTCATCGAGCGGAACTTGTAGATGGAGAACGGCTCGCCGTCGGCACCCTTGCGGATCTGGCGAAAGAACACGGGCCCGGGCGAGGTGAGCTTGATGCCTGCCGCCAGCACCGCGAACACCGGCGCCAATGCGACGAGTGCGGCCGCGGCGAACAGCCGGTCGAAGATGAGCTTCGGCCACATCTGCGGGGGCGAAAGCGACGGCGCGCTCAGGTTCAGCGTGGGCAAACCGACCACGTCGACAAGCGAGTGGTCGAAAAGCGAGAGGCTGCGTACGTCAGGGATAAAACGCAGATTCACGAAGTCATGCCTGAACATGCGCTGGAAGCGATAGATCGTATGTTCTTCTGATAAAGGCAACGCGAGCCATACTTCGTTCACATGCTCGTCGCGCACTTTCGCGGCGAAGGCATGTGGATCGGTCAGCACCGGCAGCCGGTTCAGCCGCGGGTTGAGCCGCGCACCGGACGATGCAAGCTCATCGACACTATTTGCAAGGCTGGTGTCGAGCACGCAGACCGGCTTGAACCCGGCTTGCGGCGCATGTTCGAGATGTGCGAGCAGCGTGCGGGCAAAACCCGGTGCGCCGACAATCGCGACCGTGCGGAAGTTCATGCCGCGCCGGCGAACGCTGCGCAATGCGACATGTACTGCGCACTTCGTCGCAATGATCAGCGCTCCTGAAATCAGCGTCGAGTAGGCGAACCAGAGGCGCGAGACGGCGTCCATGCGATGCAGCGTGAACGCGAGCAACAATGCGGCCGCGACCACGGCGAGCCATGCCGCGGCCACTCGCGCGAGCATCGCGCCCAAGGCCTTGCCGCGCCACGTTTCGTAGACGCCGAAGCCGGGAAACATCAGCAGCACCAGCACGCAGTTGAACGCAATCAGCAGGCGTTCCGTGTCCGGCAACGCCGCGAGCGTCGAAAAACGCATCCAGTGAGCGAGCAGGCCTCCCGCAATCACGAAGAGTGCGTCGAGGCATCGCGCAGTATTCCTGAACATTATTGACTCTGCGAGGTGGTCGAAACGTACAGCGTCTTATTCGACGGTCTCGGCCTGGCGCAGGCGGGGAAGAAGGCGGTCGAATTCACGCTTCACGAGGCCGTAGCACTCGCACGCGCGTGCTTCGAGCCCCTTGCGGTCGAGCACCTTGATGTGTCCGCGGCTGTGGTGAATGAGGCCTTCGTCGTGCAGCTTGCCGGCTGCCTCGGTAATGCCCTCGCGACGCACGCCGAGCATATCGGCGATCAGTTGCTGCGTGACCGTGAGGTCATTCGACGCGACGCGGTCCACTTCGATCAGCAGCCAGCGGCACAGTTGCTTGTTCAGTGCATGATGGCGGTTGCATGCCGCGGTCTGCGCGACTTGCGTGAGGAGCGCGTGCATGTAGAGCAGCATCAGACGGCGCAGAAAATCGGAGCGTGCGAATTGCTGCTTCAGAGCCTGGGCGCTCATGCGATACGCGAAGCCGGCGCATTGCACCTGCACGCGGTTCGGCATGGTTTCGCCGCCGGTGAGCACGGGTACGCCGGTCATGCCTTCGCGCCCGACCGCGGCGATCTCGACGGAGCTGCCGTCTTCCATCGTCGAGAGCATGGAAATGATCGCGGTAGTGGGGAAGTACACGTGATGGATCCGTTGGCCGGAATCGCAGAGCAATTGCTCCGTGCGCAGATGGACCAGTTCGAGGTGGGGAGCAAGCGCCTGCCATTCGTGAGACGGCAATGCGCCGAGCAAATGGTTACCGTGCAGATCTGATTGAAGTGTCAACATGATCGGTCCTCGCGTGAAGCCGCGCGTCGCGCGTCTTCCTGTTTTTGATCCGACTCCTGCACCCTTTGATAACTCGTGCGCTGCGTTGCAAACAGCGGAGGATGAACAGAATCGGCCCCGTATTGGCCTGATGTGCCGACGCCGTTCTGGTTGCTCCTCACGGCGCCGCGATGTTGCGTGCTTGTATTAGCGAGGACTATGCCAACCATAGGGAAAAGCCTGACTGGTGCGACGCAGCGAGGACGGCCCGGTCGATTCGCCTTGCCGTACGCGCCTTTTTGTTTCAATTCTGTACACCGGCCATCCAGCGGCGCGGCGCGTGCACCGGTGTTTTTGTACGAGCCAAGTGCTTGATCCGATTGACTTCGCAATAACTGGCAGCGGTTTTGCGAGGGGTACGCCAGGGTTGTCCCGCGCTTCGCGGGCGCCTTCTCACGCGGTGTCCGGGATGTGCCGGAATTGATTCAGATGTGTTCAACCGGCTGCGTGGGTTGCCGTACGGTTCGACATTTGTGATCCTCAGGAGTCGCAAAAGAAACGACAGTGACGGACTGCGCCCGACAGATGCGTTCGCGCAGCGCGAGGTTTTACGCGCCTCGCGAAGGCATGGCCGGCGGCCACTACGTTTAGCCGTAGAAGGTGGGGGACGCGGCATTGAGCGCGCGGACTTCGCCGGCGGGTGCCGCAGATGTTGCATCGGCTTTGCAGCCTGAGTTGGATGCGCGCGCAACCGTCGCGCTTTGCGGTGCCGACGGCACCAGCGGCACGATGCAGGGCCGGTTCGGTACGAGGTGAAACCAGTCGTGCGCGGCGCGATAGCGTGAGTCAATGATATGAACGAAGCGCGCAAAGCGCTTCGCTTCTACGATGAGCTGCCAGCCGTCGTCCACCGGTTCCACCGCGACCGTCAGGCCCGGATCGCTGAGCGCGCCCACACGCCTGTCGGGCAAATGGAAGGCTTCCGACATGATCCGTCCGCTCGCCGCATCGCGCAGCGTCGCGATTGTGACGTCGTGCGCGCGTGGGCCGAAACGGTAGGCATGCGTCAGATCGAAGAACTGGTCGAGGCACGCGGCCGCGGAGATGCGCTGGGTCGAACGCGGCGCGAGTTGCACCGCGCGGCTCGCCGACGCAACCTTCACAAAGCCGTCGCGCAGGCAGACGAGCTCCAGTTGCGCCTCCAGGGTGTGGTCGCGCTCATTGATCAGGTGGATATCGAGGCCGTTGAGGCCTTCGTCCGTGAACAGCACCTGAATGGGTTGGAGCGCTCGCGCGAGGCCGTGCAGCGCGCTTTTAGGCCTGCCCGTCGCGTCGATCAGACCCCAGCCTGCGCCGGGCCGCACGTCCTGAAGCTGCCAGACGAGCCCGCCGCCGCAGCCGGAGCCCGCCCTGCGCCATTCGGCGAACACATCGGCCATCAGCTCAGCCACGACCGCGCGCGAGAGGTCGAGGTAGCGCTCGGGATTTTCGTAGCGCAGGCGCGCCGGTTCGACGGCATAAAACGTCTGAAGATAATGGTCCCGCACGTCGTCGAAGTCCCAGCCCGCGCCCGGATCGCGCGGCACGGCTGCTTTCCAGCGTGGATCATGCGAATGGATGGTGCCGAGCGCTTCGTGCAAGGTGGCGTCGTCGGGCACGTTCGCGAAGGCGAGGCACTCGGCGGCAAAGCGCACCTGCGAGCGGCGCGCGTCGTCGAGCGGGCGTTGATAGGCGCCCACACCATAGTAATGAGTGATGCCCTCATTAGTGGAAAACGGCCATACGCCCAAGGACGGCGAGTTGCAGACGTACGGCACGTCGGGCCGTTCGCGCGCGACGATGGCGGGTAATTGCTGGGTGAACACTGGTTGCGCGCGCATCGAAGGCGGCAACCCGAACATCGCGGCTTGCTGTTCGGCCTCGCTGCCGCCGCACAGTACCGCGAGTGAAACATGTCGGCGCGTACGGGCGAGAAACTGCCGGGCCTCGCGTTCGATGGATGCGCTAAAGGCCGCATCGTTCGGGTAGTCGAAATTCGCCAAAGCGAAGTCCTGCCAGACCAGGAGACCGTATTCGTCGGCTAACGCATAGAACTTGTCCGACTCGTACACCATGGTGCCGCTTACGCGCAGCATGTTCATACCTGCATCGCGCGCGAGTTCGAATGCGTGCCGCAGTTGCGCTTCCGTGCCGCTCAGCGTGACGAGGTCGGCGCTCGTCCAGCACGCGCCGCGGCAGAACACCGGCACACCGTTGACACGCAGCGCGAAGCCGTCGCCGTGCGCGCCGCGCTCGACCTCGATCTCGCGAAAGCCGATGGGTCCGAGCGGCCAGCAAACCGGGCCGCTGTCATTCAGGTGCAACGTAAGCGGATATAAAGTAGGCGTGCCATGCGTATGAGGCCACCAGCGTTGAACGCTGGGCACGCGGACAGCGCCGGCAAGTGTGTATGCATCGATCCATTGCAGCGGTGAAACAGCGCCGCCGCAGTCCAACGAAGCGTGACAGGTCGCGATATCGTGTGAGTGAACGAAATGTAGCGTGAGCGAAACAAGGCCGTCGTCGCCCGCTATGCCGCTCGTGACGTCCATGCTCTCGATCGCGTGACGCGCGTCGCTCAGGAGTTCGATGGGCCGCCATGGTCCCACGGCGTGAACCGAAGGGCACCAGCCCGGCATGTGCCCGAGCAACGTAGTGCGCACGTTGCGCAGCGCAGGCGGCGTGACGAGCCGCGGCCGCCAGCGGGCGCGCGAGCGTTTTGCCGCCAAAGCTGGCGTCAAGGAGCGAAAGCAGAGGGCGAGCAGCGTGGTGCCGTTCAGCTCGATGTCGAGATCGTGCGCGACAAACATCGACTCGGAGTCGAGACGCCGGACGCCGTCGACCCAGACCTCGGCAATGGTCGCAAGCCCATGTAGGCGCAAGCGGCGCTTGCCCGTGCCGCACAACGTGACGCGATACCAGTGATCGTCGAAGGCGAGTGGGGCGGGATGCATCATGTCGAAGAGACCCGCGGCGCGGCGCGCGCTCGCGACGGTGCCCGGCACCTGCGCGGCGAGCCACCCGCCTGTGGGCAGGTCGTTCGGCGACGCACATGCGCCGGCCGGTGTGCTCACGCATTGCCAGCCGGTGTCGAGGCGTTGTGGCCAGATAGCTTCGACTGCATCGGCGAGCGCTTGCGCCTCGACCTGTGTGGAGGTTTCGTCGACCGTGACGGAGGGCGCGGCGCCGGTGTCATCGTGCTCGGGCGCCGGGCCCGTCGTCAGTGCATCCACGGCGAGTTCCTGAAGAGTCCCCGAAGCTCGGGTGCATGCGTCACAAGACGAGTGCGGCAAGCGGCGGCAATGTCTCGTCATAAGCGGTTTCGAGCACGTCGAAGCAGTCGTCGCAGAGATCGCGGCGCCCGCGGGCGATGGCGCGCACGAGCCGGAACTGCATGACCATCGACTCCGACGCGATGCGCTGTGCCGCTGCAGGAATCGTCGCGGGAATCTCGAAGCCTTGCGCGGACAACCAGAGCAGATACTTCGAGAGAAATTCGAAGTTCGCGCCGAGCTGCCGCATCAGATTGAACGAGTAGGGGTGGAAGAACGCCTCGCCGCGCTCGAGCAGCGTGTCGAGATGCTCGGGAAACGCGGCACGCCATTGCGAGATCGGGTTGCTCAAGGGCCGGCGTCCTAGATGCGCGCACAACAATTCGGCCGAGGCTTCGGCGAGCGCCATACCCTCCAGCGCGGGCCGTGCCTGCTTCGCGAATTCCACGTACGGAAACAGCAGGTCGGGTTGCTGCGCGAATTGCGGCAGCTTGCGGAACACGCCGTCGTAGTCCTCGCCGTCCAGCGTGTGATAGCCGGTGTTGTGAAAATAGCCGAGACGTCGCGTGCCGGGATCGATAAAGTCAATGCCGATCGTGGTTTTCGGATGCTCGCGGCGATACGACGTGGCACGCGTATTCGGCAGATAAAAGCCATCCACTTCGACGAGCACCGTGTGGCCACGCAGCGTTTGCGCGAGGACGCGAGCTTCCAGCGAGTCGTAGATTGCGAGTTCCTGAACCTGCGTGCCATAAAGACGCTCGAGATCCTCGAGCGGAAATTTGAAGAACGTGAACTGATCGCCTTCGAAGTCCTGTGTGACCGTAAAGGCAAAGGCGGCGCGCGGATCGAGACCAAAGCCGTGCAGCAATTCGATCCACAGGTCTACATAGCAATTGGTTTCCTGCCAGACGCGCTCGCCCTGGTGCAACAGATGCGGCTCATGCTGACGAGGCGAGGTTGGCGCAGTGCGAAGTGTCGCGATAGGCGAGGAAGGGGCCGCATCGTCGCTCGACGTTGAGCCGCGCGGCGATAGCGGCGAGCTGCAAGGCGTGCCCGATGCGCACGATCCGCCCGATGGGCGCGATTCGCCCAGACTGCTCTTCGGCAGCGGTGTCAGCGACGGATTCATACGCCGTCTCCCGCTGCGTCTGCCTGCGTGCGCATTTGTGCGATGCCCTGCGCGACGCGCGCTTCGGTTTCGCCCCATAGCAGTGCGCGCACGTCGTCGGGCCAGGCGTTGACCTCGAGCCCGTGGTGGCGGAACAGCGCGAGCGTGATGCGTTCCATCCCGAAGCCGACGCATCCGGTATGCGCGACCGTGCCGTCTTCACACGAGATCTTCCAGATGCCGCCGAAGTGATCCATGTGATAGTTGAACGACAGGCACGCGGTCTTGCTGCCGGGATTGGCGACCGGGATCAGCAGTTCGAACTTGAGCGCCTGCGCGCGCTGACTATCGGCGATGATCTTGCCGCCGCGGCCAAAGAACGGATCGTTGGCGAGGTCCACTTCGACAGGCAATTGCAGCAGCGAGACGAGCAGCGAGCCCCGTTCGATCCACATCTGCCGGAACGCCATGACCTGCTGCGCGTTGCCGAGGCGTACGTATTCGCGCTGGCGGAACATCTGCATGCGCGCGGGATCGAGCGACGGTTCGTGACGAAAGCAATACGACAACACGTCGATCGTGCGTCCGCCGGCCGGCAGCGGACCGCGCCGTGCCATCACCGGATAGATCGGGTAGCACGCCGCCGGGGTGAGCACCACGCGCGTGGGCTTCTGCTGCGCCATCCACGCGTCGCTGCGGTCGTCGTCGCTTTCGTTCATGGCGTCGTCGAGCGCTCGCAGGAGGCGCTGGTGACCCAGCTCGTTGCCGCAAAACGAGTGGATGGTCCCCGCGAGATCGGGAAAGCTCTTCAGATATTCGCTATCTTCGAAGTCCGTGCGGCGCATGGCAGGCGGAAAGCGCAACACTTCGGGGTCCTGATCGGCGCCGAGATGCGTGATCGCGACATTCAGCCGCTCCACGACGTCCTCGAAAACCTGGCTGCGGCCATACAGGCCGTTCTCGCCGGTATCGATCAGAAGCCCCGCGGCGAGCAGTTCGTCGCGAAAGCTCGGCGTAGGCGGTTGATCGGGCGTGGCGGCGAGGGCGGCGGTATCGGTCATCGTATTCATCAGGCTCTCCCCGGAGCAGCGGGACGCTGCGCGAGCAGCAGGCTCGCGGTGTTCTGCGCGATGCGGTCGTTGTTGATCATGAGCGGCGCGGAGTACAGGTCGCGCAAATGGCGGCCCACGCTGTACGGTGTGCCGTTCTTGTAGCCCGCCATGCCGCAGATCATCAGCACTTCCTGCACGACGTCGAGCGCGGTCGAAGAGATGCTGGTCTTCAGCGTGTTCATGTCGGACGCAAAGCCGAGCATGGCCGCAAGCGGCGCATCCGCTTGCGATTCGTTCAGGCGGGCGGCGTGCGCCGCGCGTGCGGCGTCGAGCGCGACCTGCAGGCGCGCCTGCATCATCTGCAGCAGACCGACGGCTTGCGCGAGGCGCATGCCGGCCGGCGGAACGGAGCCGGGTTTCGAACGCGCCTGTGCGCGAAAAAAGGCTTTCGCACGGTTGACCGCATCGGCGGCGACGCCTGTCCACACGGACGCCCACAAAGTGTGCGAAACGGGCAGCATGGTCTGGTCTGCGATGTCGGCAAAGGGCGTGGGCAGGATCTGTTCGGCAAGCCCTGTGGCAACGAGCCTGAAGCCTTCGCTGCAGGTGCCGCGCATGCCCATCGAGTCCCACACGCCGCGATGTTCGAGCAGCGTTTCTTCGCGTAATGCGACGATCAGTACCTGATCCGCTGCGGCCGACTCGGCCGTGCGGCGCGCGGTGACCAGAATGGCATCCGCATGCGCGCCATACGAAATGGTGGGCGCAAGCTTTTCGATGCGAAAGCGCGCGCCATCGAGCTCGACCGCGCAGGCACTCGTGCGCATGTTGCCGCCGATGGTTTCTTCAGACGTGGCCGAGGCGAATAGCCACTGGTGTTCCGATAGTTGCGCGAGCAACTGCCGGTGCCACGGCGAGGCGCCGCCATGTTCGTCGATACAGGCAACCTGGATCTGATGCATCGCATAGATCATCGCCGTCGACGCGCACCCTTGCGCGAGCGTTTCGCAAATCGCGCCGACGTCGGCGAGAGACAACCCCGCGCCGCCGCACGCGGTCGGCACCATCGCCGAGAGCAGGCGCTCGTGCTTGAGCGCCGCGAAGGCTTCGACGGGAAAGCGCGCTTCGCTGTCGACGGCATCGGCGAACTGTGCGGCGATGGCAGCGCAGCGCTGCGCCGCCGCGCGCCAGCCGGGTTCGGGTTCTATCGCGGTCAATGCCGCAGGCGCCGGGGATGCCGCCGGCGCGGCCGGATCCAGGAGCGGGGCATTCATGCTGCTTTCGCCTGCTGCAGCTCGGTGACCGCGGCGGCCATCGAATCGATGCTCGAAAAGAGCCGCCGCGTGAGCATGCGGTCCGGAATCTCGACGCCGAATTCATCCTCGATGGCCAGCATCAGATGCACGGTCGCGAGCGACGACAGCCCGGCCGCGTACAGGTCCGCGTCGTCCGCAAGGCTATCCGGCGAGACGTCGAGGCGGGCCGATTCAGAAAGGATGCGTCGCAATGCGGTCTTCATGGTGGTTGTCCCTCTGTTATGCAACGGTCTCGTGACATTCGCCCGCTGCGGCGAATGCATGGGTCGATCTCTGCTCGCGACGCGACGCGTTATCGGTGCCTCGTATTTAAGAATCGTCAAACTCCAGCGTCAGTGCGATGGCGCACGGAAACAGCCGTATGGCGGCCTTAACGTGTAGCCATCCTGAGGGCCCCGACTGTCGACCGAGGTCCGCAGGCGGCGCGTGACGCCGGCAGCATCGAACATTAAAGAATCCGCTGGGGAACGTGATGAACTGGAAAACGCTGGAATTCGAGCAGCTTTCTGCGCGCGAGCTGTACCTCATCTTGCGGGCACGCAGCGCGGTGTTCGTCGTCGAACAGTCGCATGTCTGTCTCGATGCCGATGGGCGCGACGAAACCTCGCTGCATGTCTTCGCCGTGGAGGACATGGCGAGACCCATGCCAATCCTCGCCTATGCTCGCGTGCAGCCCGGCGATGCCGAAGACCCCGAGGTCATGATCGACAAGGTGCTGACGAGTCCGTTGCGGCGCGGCGACGGCACGGCGGAAATGCTGGTGGAGCGCGTATTGCAGGCCATCGGCGAACGCTGGCCGGGGCAGGCCGCACGCGTGAGCGCACCGGTGGGACTGCGCGAGTTCTACGAGCAATTCGGCTTTCGTAAGACGGAAGGCCCGTATCTCGAACACGGTGTGCCGTTCATCGGCCTCACGCGGCAGGTGCGCGGTTCGCAACCGCTCGGCGCGTTACGGCGCCGCGAGCGCGACCGTGCCGCGCTTGTCAACACGTTCGAGATGCTGTAATGGAGCCGGTGCTGATCACGCCGTCGAGCGCGCGGCTCGCGCTGAGCCCGACGGCTGACGAACGGCGCGCGGCACCGCGCAAACCCGCTACGCAAACGGCGAAGTCCGTGCGCCGCCGCAGGTCGGCGCAGCTGCGCCATCCGTTGCGTTTGCCGTTGCTGCTGTTCGGTGCGACGCTTGGAATCATCGTGCTGCACCAAGGCAGAGTGGTGGAGCTCTTCTTTCCGGCCGGCGCATTCGCGGTTGCGCTGATGCTGTACCGGCGCTCGCCTGCGCATTACCTCGGTTTCGTCTGCTGGCTGTTCTTCCTGACACCTGAGGTTCGGCGTCTCGCGGACTTCGTGAGCGGTGCGTTCAATCAGCAAAGCCCCATCATGATCGCGCCGCTTGCCGCGGTTGCGCTGATGGGCCTCACGCTCGTCAAACATGTCGCGACGTTCGGCCAGCGCCGCGCCGCGCCGCTTCTACTGATCGTGATCGCGCTGGTGTACGCCTATGCGGTGGGCTTCGTGCAAGCAGGGCCGGCTGCGGCGACCTTCACGCTCATCAACTGGCTCTACCCGGTGATGGTCGCCTTTTATATGACGGTGACGTGGCGTCACTATCCGGACTATCACCGCGTTCTGCTGAAGACGTTCGTTTATGGCGGACTCCTGATGAGTCTCTACGGCCTGCTGGAATTCGTCTCGCCCATGCCGTGGGACGCCTTCTGGCTGATCGCGTCGAAAATGGAATCCGAGGGACAGCCGGTGCCGTTCGGCATGCGCATCAGCAGCACGATGAATTCATGCGGACCATTCGCGGTCACCTTGATGACGATCCTGCTGATGTCCCTCGCGGCCCGCGGCAAGGCGCGCATTGTGCTGGGTTGCGTCGGCATTCCGGCACTGCTGCTGACGAGTGCGCGCAGCACGTGGGGCGGCTTCACGATTGCGCTGATCTATTCGTTCACGATGCTCGACGGCAAGAGCCGCGTGCGCCTTCTCGCCGGCGTGCTCGGTCTCGCCGTGATGGCCGCGCCGCTGATGATGATCGACCAGGTGGCCGACCCGGTGGTGCGGCGCTTCAGCACGATACAGGACATCGGCGAGGACAACAGCTACCAGGCACGCGCGGAGTTCTACAAGAGCTTCCTCTCTTCGGCGCTCACCGATATTGCCGGGCAGGGCCTCGGCGCGACCGGTCTCGGCACCAAGCTCTCCGACGAGAAGGCCGCAGCCGCGCACGCCGACTTCGACAGCGGCCTGATGGAAGTGCCCTTCGTGATGGGCTGGCCCGGCACGCTGCTGTATACGACCGGTGTGCTGATGCTGCTATGGCGCGCCTACCGCGCGAGCCGGCGGCACGCCACCGATCTGCTCGCCATTTCCGGGGTCGGCGTGGCCGTCGCGATCTTTTCGATGATGGTCTTCATCAACACGCTCACGTCGGTCTCCGGGATGTTTTTCTTCCTCGGTGTGACGTTGCCGGTGATCTCGCTGCGCTATGCGCGAGAACGTCACGCGGCAAGCGGTGCAACGCTGGCGCGCCTGACGCGTTAAAAACGAAGGACAACAGGATGCGGATTCTCATCGTCACCCACGTCGTACGCAAGAACGATGGGCAGGGACGCGTGAACTACGAAATCGTGCAGACAGCGCTGGCGGCGGGCCATTGCGTCACGCTGCTCGCCGCAGAGGCCGCGACTGAGCTCGTCGGGCATCCGCGCGTGCGCTTCGTGCGCGTGGCGAAAAGCCGCCTGCCGACACGGCTCGTTCAGTATCAGATGTTCGCCTTGCGCTGTGGCGCGTGGATTCGCGCGCATCGCAAGGAATTCGACGTGGTGCATGTGAACGGCTTTATCGCGTGGGCGAGCTCGGACGTCAACGCGGTCCACTTCGTGCACGACGGCTGGTACCGGTGCGGCTTCTATCCATTTCGCTTTCTGCGAAGTTTCTATCACGCCTATCAGGTGCTCTACACGTGGCTCAATATAGCGTGCGAAAAGTGGTCGTTTCGCCATACCGACGTTATCGTGCCGGTATCGCAGAAAGTGGCGGGCGAAGTGCGCGCATTGGGGATTGGCGGTGCACGCGTGCAGGTAATTCATAACGGCGTCGATATCGACGAGTTCACGCCCGGCGCATCCGAGCGCGCGCGTTTCGGCTTGCCGGAAGCACCCTTCATGCTGCTGTTCGCGGGCGACCTGCGCATGTCGCGCAAGAATCTGGACACGGTGCTGCACGCGCTCGTGCAGACGTCCGCCGAGGTCCATCTCGCGGTGGCGGGTATTCTGCACAATAGTCCCTATCCGGCGCTCGTGGAATCGCTCGGTCTCTCGAAGCGCGTTCATTTCACCGACATGGTCATGGACATGCCGGCATTGATGCGCTCCGTCGACGCATTTGTATTTCCTTCGCGCTACGAACCAATGGGGCTTGTTCTGCTGGAGGCGCTGTCCGCCGGGTTGCCGGTAATCACCGTGCGCACGGCAGGCGGCGCTGAAGTGATCGGCGCGGACAGCGGCATCGTGCTCGACGATCCGGACGATGCCGCCGCGCTTGCCGCAGCGGTCATGCGCGTGGCAGGCGATTCCGGCTACGCGCGCGGCCTCGGCGAACGTGCGCGCGACGTGGCGCGCGGCCTGAGCTGGCAGGCCATGGCCGAGCGCTATCTGACGGTCTATGAGCAGGTGCATGCACGGCGCGCGGCACTGGCGCTGCCGCGCGAATGCGCGACGGAAGCGGTGAAGCTATGAGCGCGGCGCCCATCGATTCGTTGCAAATCGGCATGCACTGGTTCAATGAGCGGCCAGGCGGCCTTGACCGCATGTTCAAGGCGCTGATCGATACGCTGCCCGCGCAGGGCGTGAACGTGCGCGGCATGGTGGCGGGAAGCACGGGCGTGTTCAACGCTTCGGGAGGACGGGTGCAATCGTTCGCCGGCGCGGAGGCGCAGCTCGGCGCCCGGCTTCTCGGCTCGCGCCGGCATTCGCGCGTGCTGCGGGCCGCGCGCATGCCCGATGTCGTCGCAACCCATTTCGCGCTGTATGCGGCGCCGACTGCGGGCGTGTTTCGCGACGTGCCGAAGGTCGTGCATTTTCATGGCCCGTGGGCGGCCGAATCGTATCCGGGCGGCGGGGGCGGCATCGCGCGGGCGTTGCGCGTTGCATTGGAGCGTTTCGTCTACCGCGGCGCGACGCGTCATATCGTGTTGTCGCGGGCATTCGCACGCCTGCTTCATGAGACGTATGGCGTGGGCGAGCACAGCATCCGTATCGTGCCCGGCTGTGTCGATGTGGCGCACTTCAACGTCCGCGCGACGAGGGCCGAGGCGCGCCGGCAACTCGGTCTTGCAACGGACAGGCCGCTGATTTTCTGCATCCGCCGCCTTGTCTCGCGCATGGGACTCGAAGATCTGATCGATGCAATGGCGGTGGTCAAGCCGCTCCTGCCGGAGGTCCTGTTGACGATTGCCGGCAAGGGGCCGCTCGCCGCGCAATTGCAGGCGCGCATTGCCGCGCGCGGCCTCGATAACCATGTGCGGCTCGCCGGCTTCGTGCCCGACGAGACGGTGCCGTTGTGGTACCGCGCGGCCGATCTTTCAGTGGTCCCAACGGTGTCATTGGAAGGCTTTGGCCTCACCACCATCGAATCGCTTGCGGCCGGCACGCCGGTTCTCGTCACGCCCGTGGGCGGCCTGCCCGAAGCCGTGGCGCCGCTCTCGCGCGATCTGGTGCTGCCCTCGGGCGGCTTCCGTGCGATCGGCGAAGGCATGGCGGACGCGTTGCTCGGGCGGCGCAGGCTGCCGGACGAAGACGCATGCCGCAACTATGCGCGCAAGAACTTCGACCAGCCCGTGGTGGCCGCGCAGGTCGCGCGGATTTACCGCGAGGCGATCGAAGCGTTCTGATGTGCCCTTGATCATGCGACGCGTCACACGCAAAACATTCGAACGGCTCGTGTGCGCGGGCGCGCTTGCGCTGCCGGTGGTCGTGCTGCTTGCGGCAGGAGAACCGGGGCAGCACGCGTACAGTTCTGCAACAGCCGCTAGCGCGCGGCAGGCAGGCGAAGCGAGCGATCGCGCGAGCCCAGCGAAATCCGCGAAACTGATGCACGCGGCCGCTAGCGTTCCCGCTGCCCAGGCACAGGAAGGCGGCGCCTCTGCTTCGTTATCCTATCGAACCTCGTGGATCGGCAACACCTGGGGTTACGGCGACGGGCGCTGGATGCAGATCGACGTGCAGGCGATAGCCGTCACGCCGCAAGGCGACGTGTTCACCAACGCGCCGTGGGATGAGAGCGGCGGCGAACTCAGCCAGTATCGCAACGGCGAGCTGCTGCGTCACGGCGGCGAGACGCATGGCTGGGGCGTGATGGGTGGCGACGCGATTGCCGTGAACGACGACTACGTGTACGTCGCGCAAAGCATGGTGAGCCTCGGCAATGAGACCGCAAAGCACAGACCATCGCCGCGCGAGGGCGAGGTGTGGACCGGCGTGTCGCGCCGCAGCCGCATCGACATTCGCGACGGCGTGCCGTTTGCGGGGCAGGTGAAATTCCCCGCCGGCAGCCGGCTTTCCTATCTGCTGATTTCGACGTATTCCGCGAAAAGCGACTATGCGATTCGCGGATTGGCTGCGGACGACACGCGTCTTTTCGTGTCGAATGCGCTCGAGAACCGTGTGCAGATTTTCGACGCGCAGACCATGCAGGCCGTCGGCGCATTCGCCGTGCGCGAGCCGGGACGTATCGCGCTTGCGCCCGACGGCTCGCTGTGGATCATCGAGAACAGCCGCAGCGACGGCGCGCAGCGCGTGGTGCACCACGCGCGCAACGGCGCCGTGATCGACGAGTTGCCGGTGCCGGAAGGCGCGGTCCCGGTGGACATTGCTGTCGATGCGCGCGGGCGTGTCTTCGTCGCGGACAACGGCGCGCGTCAGCAAATCCTCATTTTTTCCGCCGATGCAAGCCAGTCCGCCGCCAATTCCCAGCAGACAGCCGCGATGAAATGGACGGCGAGCGTCGGGCAGGAGGGCGGCATCTATGCGGGCCGTGCGGGCGCTCCGGGGCCGCTGCGCTTTAATGGCTTGACGGGCGTCGGCGTGGATCGCGCGGGCAACGTCTATGTGTCGATGAACGGGGCGGGGCCGCGGACCTTCGGCACCGGACCCAGCACCTATGACGGCGCGCTGCTCGAAAGCTACACGCCGGATGGACGACAGCGTTTCAGCTTGCAGGGGCTGTTGTTCGTCGACGGTGCGCAGTTTGTCGATGGCGGCCCGCCCTCCGTGTATAGCGGCAGCAAGCGCTTCACGCTCGATCTTTCACGCGCGCCCGGCGACGAGTGGTCGTATGCGGGCTATACCGCCGACCGGTTCCGCTATCCGTACGATCCGTACTTTCATCTTTACCTCGGCGGCCAGCGCGGCATGCCGATGGTGCGCGACATCGAAGGCCACAGGCTCCTCTACACCACGGACATGTACTCGTCGTATCTGCGCATCTACCGTTTCGCCGCCGATCGCGAGACGGCGATTCCATCCGGACTCTTCGCGCAGGCGCATATCGACGGCACGTGGCCGCGCAATCAGCCCGCACGCGGCGAGTGGATCTGGCGCGACGCGACAGGCGCCGGCGACTTCTCGCCAGCTTCGTTCGATGAGACCGGCGCGGGTACGGACGCGCCCGCCGTGCGCGGCTGGTGGGTGGATAGCCGCGGCGACGTCTGGCAGGGCACGGAAGCGGCGGGCATTCGCGTGTTTCCGTTGCAGGGTTTCGACCGCGTCGGCAACCCGGTCTATCGATACGCCGCGATGCGGCAATACGCGGCTCCCGCGCCGTTCTACCGCATTGCCCGCATTAGCTACTTTCCCGACGACGACGCGCTATTCGTTTCAGGTTCGACACGCGCGCGCCCATTTGTTCAGGACAACTGGAATGGTGCCGGTTCACAGCTGGCGCGCTACGACCACTGGAAAAGCGGCAAGCCGGTGCTGCGTTATCTGATCGACCTGCCCGATCGCGGGGCGCCCGAATGGCTGTCGATTAACGGCTTCGCGGTGGCGGGCGACTACCTCTTCGCGGTGGAGACCCGCAGCGCCGCGGTGCGCGTCTACGACCGCGAAAGCGGTCGCGACGTGGGCCGTCTGACACCGGGCAAGGAAGTGGGCGCGACGAGCGGCTGGGCCGACGTGCCCATGCCCGTCACCGCGCATCGCCTCGCGTCGGGCGAATACCTCGTGTTCGTCGAGGAAGACGCGCGCGGCAAAGCATTGATGTACCGATTCACACCGCCGACGGCCGCACTAGCGGCCGTCCGCCGCCACCTCACCCACGCTGCAGGCACACCATGAAAATCGTTCATCTTTCCAATCATGCGCTCAATGTCGGCAACGGCATCGTCAACGTGATGGTCGATCTTGCGTGCATGCAGGCGCGCGCGGGGCACGACGTGACCGTCGCTTCGGGCGGCGGCGGATTCGAGGAACTGCTTGCGCGGCACGGCGTGCGTCACCTGCTGTTGCCGCAATCGCCGCGGCCCTCGCGCGTGCCTGCGATGGTGGCGGGCTTTAATCGGCTCGTCGCGCGAATCGACCCCGACGTCGTTCATGCACACATGATGACGGGAGCGTTGATTGCACGCTTCGGCGTGCTGCGGCGGCGCTTTGTACTGGTCACCACCGTGCACAACGAGTTCCAGAAGAGCGCGTCGGCAATGCGCGTCGGCGACCGTGTCGTCGCAGTGAGCGAGGCCGTCTACGAAGCGATGGAGCGGCGCGGCATTCCCCGGTCCCGTCTTGCCGTCGTGCGTAACGGTACGCTTGGCACGCCGCGGCTCGCGGACGTGGCAGCGCCGAGCTTGCCCGCACTGGCGCGTCCCAGCATCGTGACGGTCGCCGGCATGTACGAACGAAAGGGCATTCGCGATCTGCTGCATGCGTTCGCCGCATTGCGCGAGCGTTTGCCTGACGCGGTGCTTTATCTCGTCGGCGAAGGTCCGGATCGTGCCGCAATGGAGCAGCTCGCGGCGCAGCTGGGGGTGACGCAGCACGCGCGCTTTGTCGGTTTCGTTGCGGATCCGCGTGGCTACCTGTCGAAAGCGGACGTGTTTGTGCTGGCCTCGCATAACGAACCGGGCGGTCTCGTGCTGTGCGAGGCGCGCGAGCATGGCTGTGCGATCGTGGCGACGAACGTGGGCGGTAATCCGGAGATGCTCGACGGCGGCGCGGCGGGCCTGCTCGTGCCGCCGCACGATCCTGCGCGTCTTGCACAGGCGCTGGAGAAACTGTTGACCGATCGCGATGCGCACGCGAGGCTCGCTGCGCGTGCGTTGGAGGATCTCCACAAGTTCAGCGTGCAGCGGGTGAGCGACGGCTACCTCGCCATCTACGAGCGCACGCTGGCGAGTTGCCAGCCACGCCGGTTCGCCAGCCTGACGGCGGGTGATGCCGCCGCGGCGCACGTCGGCATGGCCGATACGGCAAGCCATTCGGCCCCGCTCTAAGAGACTTGCGCGGCGCGCAGCGAGCGGCGAGCGGAGGGCGGCCCATGGGACAACGTGGCAAAGCGCGCACGCCCTCATGCCGCAGAAGGTTCGCTAAGCTAAACAATTTTCGAAGCGAAACGTTCGCGGCATTTAGCCTGCCGACAACGTCACCCGAGCCCACAGCTTGTAGACGAAGCCGCGCAATTCAGCGGAACCGTGCAGCGAGAGCCCAAGATTCGCGCCTACCAGCACGAGCGCGGCGGCGATCTGCGAGGGCAGCGTGGTGAACACCTCGACGAGCGCAAGCGCGACCAGCAGAAAGCCGAGGTGCACCAGCATATTGCGCAGAATCGATCCGACATGCAGCCGCGCGACGTACAGCAGGACGCCGTAATCGAACAGCGCTTTCAACACGACGACGACCGCGGCGCCCATGATGCCGAACCAGTGAATGCCGCACCACAGCGCGCCCGCGAAGATCGGCAACTGCACCCAGCTCACGACCGCGATATACGCGGGGCTCGTCTGCGCCTGGATCAGGATGCCGAGAATGCCCGCCTGGCCGCCGAGCCACACGGCGAGTACCAGTACGCAGGCCACCGGCGCTGCCGCCGCGACGGTCGGCCCGAGCCACAACAGCAAAAAGGGCTTTAACGCAAACATCGCGATGATGAGGCAGGGCGTGAACGCGCCGTTGAGAAAGGCGAGCGCGCTGCGTGCAATCGCATCGGCGTCCGCGCGTGAGACGGCGGACAAGCGCGGGAACAGCGTACGCACCATCGCAACAGGCAGCAGGTTCAGACGCGTGATGAGGTTTTGCGGCGTCGCATAGTAAGTGACGAAGCGCGCGCCGAGGAGGGCGCCGACCAGCACCCGGTCGAGCGTCGACGCAATCATGCCCGCGCCGGTGAAGAGCAGCAGCCAGCGCCCGTAGCGGAACAGTTCGAGCATCACGCGCCATTGCGGCATACGCACGCGGCGAATGCCGATGGCGCGAAACGCCGCCGCGCCTAGCATCAAGCCGGCGAGAAGCCGCGCGAGCACCGCGGCCGGAATGACCACGGCGAGCGAAGGCGAGAAGCAGAAGATCGCCGCCAGCGGCAGCAGTTGAAAAAGCGCCGTGCCGAGCGTCTGATTGATGTTGAAGCTCGCAAAGCGTTCCACTCCATTGATCGCGCCCGCGAACACCCACGACACGTTGGCGATGGGCACCGCGACCGCGATCCACGGCAAGCTCGCCATCACCTCGCGCTGGAACTCCGGCTCGATCTTCACGCCGTGCGTGATGTAGACCACGGTGCCCGCATAAATGATGAGTCCGCCGAGAATGCCGGTGCCGAGATTCATGAACCACGCGCTCCAGAAAATGCGCTCGAGCGAGTCGTCGTCGGCGGCGCGCGCTTTCGAGATCTGATTTTCGGTGGCGAGGCTCGTGCCGAGATCCAGCACGCTGAAATAGCCGATCAGCGTCCACACGAGATTGATGACGCCATAGCGCTCGACCCCCATCAGATGAATATAGGCCGGCACCGTCACGAGCGACACGAAGGTCGGAGCAATCGCTCCCGCGAAGTTGATGACGATGTTCCTGACGATACTTCTTTCCATGGTGCGCTGTCCGGCGGGAATGTCGTGCAATGGTGCGGTTCGTGCTGGCGGCTGTCGGTGCGCGGCCGCACCCACGAGCGCGCGCCTTGCGATGGCGTTCGCGTCGCAGGCATCGATAGTGCACGCATGCGCCGTTTGCCTGTGTGGGTGGCCGTACAGATAGGCGTTATCCGCCGCGGTTAAATGGGCCTCGACCGCACAGCGGCCGCAGAACGCGCATCGCGAGGACAGCGTGACTGAATTGAATGAACTGAACGCGCAGCTCATCTCGATCTGCATTCCGACCTGCAACAGGCCGGGCCTGCTGGAAGAGGCGATTCGAAGCTGCGAGGCACAGACCTACGCGGATTTCGAAATTGTGATCGGCGACGATTCGAGCGACGACCGCACCGAGCAGGCCGTCAAACGCTGCCGTCTGCACGCGAAGCACCTCATCCGCTACGAGCGCAATGTGCCGCGGCTCGGTCAGGCAAGCAACGTCAATCGGCTGTTTGCGCGGGCGCGGGGCGCGCGGCTCGTGCTGCTGCACGACGACGATCTGCTCGAGCCGCATGCACTGACCACACTCGATGCATGCTGGCAGGCTCATCCGGACCTGTGCGCCGCCTTCGGCAAGCAGCGCGTGATCGCCGACGACGGCACGCCGCGGCCCGACGCCACCGCGCGCCTCAATCGCGACTATGGCCGCGTGCCGGAGCGTGCCGGGCGGCTGGCGGTGCCGGCGCTCGCGGGCATCGACCAGATGTTCCCCAACAATGGCTACCTCGTGGACACGCTGGCTGCACGGCGCATCGGCTACCGGCTCGCGGCGCAAGTGGGCGAGGCCTGCGATTTCGATTTCGGCTTGCGTCTATGCGTCGAGGCGGCCGGCGTGTATTTCGCCGACGAATTCGTCTCGGTGTCGCGCGAGACCGCCTTGTCGATCTCGACCCATGCGTTGCCGGCGATGCACGCGTTCGCGCAACTGTGCGAGAGTGATGTGCCGGCGGCCGCACGGGCCGCGCGCGACGCCGCGCTGCGGCGCGTCGCACCGCGGGCTGCTTCCGCCTACGCGCGGGCCGGCGAGGCGGGCGCCGCGTGGCGCGTGCTGCTCTCGAAGCATTACGCGTTGCGCGACCGGCTGAGCGCGCGCTTTCTCTACCACGTGCTGCTCGCCACGCGCTCGACGCTCTCGCCGCGCACGCCGCCCGGAGGTTGAGCGCGCAACGTTTCGCGTCTCGCGTACATGAAAGGATGAGGCCGGGCCAATGTGGCGGGGCGTACAGAGGCGAGGGGCGGGCTTTGCTGTAATGCCCGAAAGAAGACTGATGAGGAGCGTAGTGTGAGGCCAGTAGTCTTCGACGGCCAGTTCGGCTGGTTGCATCCGGCAGCCGGGCCGCACGGCGTGGTGCTGTGCTACCCGTTCGGCTACGACGCGCTCTGCACGTATCGCGGCATGCGCCGGCTCGCCGAGCGACTCGCCGCGCGCGGCATCGCGGTGCTGCGCTTCGACTATCCGGGCACCGGCGATTCGGCGGGTGATCCGAGCGAGCCGGGCCGCTGGCGCGCGTGGATCGGCAGCATCACGAAGGCCGTGGCGCTGCTGCGGCAGTCGACGGGTGTCGAGCGCGTGAGTCTGTGCGGGTTGCGGCTCGGCGGCACGCTCGCCGCGCTGGCCGCTCAGCAACTCGGTGATGTCGACGGTCTCGTGCTGCTCTCGCCAGTGCTCTCCGGCAAGAACTATCAGCGCGAGTTGCGCGCGGGTTACCGCCAATGGCTGTCGATGCCCGCGGCGATGGACTGCACGCCCGAGCCCGACACCGACGAGTTTGTCGAAGCGTACGGCTTCCGGCTTTATCGCGAGGCGCTCGAGAACCTGCGCGCCGTCGATCTGCGCCGCGACGCGGCTGCGCCCGCAAGGCGCGTGCTCATGCTCGACTCGCTGGACGCCGCGCGCGTCGATGCGCTCGCCGCGCATTATCGCGAGCAGGGCATCGAAGTCGAGCGTCTGGGCTTCGATGAATACAGCAAGTTCATGATGGAGTCGCTCGACAGCGAAATTCCGCGCGCGGCATTCGAGTCGGTCGAAAACTGGCTTGCAGCGGGTTCGGGCGAGCTTGCAACGGCTGCGCGAGACGCCGACACGCACCTTAACGCCGGCGATCCCGAAGGGCATACGGTCGAAGCGGGCGTGACCGAGACGCCCGTGTGGATTGACGGCGGCAGAATGTTCGGCATCTACTGCACGCCGCACGCGTCTTTCGTCACGACGGGCGGCGCGCCGGCCGTGCTGATGGTCAACACCGGCGCCGTGTCGAGAATCGGCAATGCGCGGCTTGGCGTGCGCTTCGCGCGGCGTCTCGCGCGGCAAGGCATCGCCTCGCTGCGCGTCGACCTGGGCGGACTCGGCGACAGCCAGCCTTCGCTCGACACCGTGACGCTCGACGCGCTCTACGCGCAGGACGGCGCGAACGACGCAGCGTGCGCCGCGCGCTGGCTCGCGGCGCGCGGCCACCCCGGCGTGGTGCTGCTCGGCATCTGCGCGGGCGCTTACGTCGGTCTCTACGCGGCCTCGCGCGAGCCGGCGGTGACAGGCGCGGTACTCGTCAATCTGCAGAAATTCACGTGGCGCAACATCTGCGACGAAAACGGCAAGCCGACCGTGCGCGTCGCGGCAATCGGTTCGACGCGCAGCTATCTGCGCTCGATGTGTGAGCCGCGCAAATGGCTGCGCGTCGTCAAAGGGCAGACGGGCGGCTGGCCGGTCGCGCGCGAGCTGGCCGCGCGCTGTGCGTCGCGTTTGCGGGCGACGCTAGCCGACCGCATCGAGCGGATCACGGGCCTCGAACTCGGCGCGAGCGAAGAACGGCGCCCGTTCGCCGCGCTGGACGCGCGCGGCGTGCCCACGCGGCTGCTGTACGGCGTACTCGACGACGGCGTCGAGGAGCTCGAGAAATACTTCGGAGTCCGAGGCGCCCGCTTGCGGCGCTTGCGCCGGGTCCAGGTGTCGTTTCGCGAGCACATGGACCATGCCATTCTGTCCGCCAGCGCGCAGGACAACGTGATGTCGTATTTCGAGGACTTCTATCGCAGCCAGTTCGGCGAACAGCCCGGCGCCGTGGCAGACGAACCCGCCGACTCCAGGGACGCCGGGCGCAGCGGCAGGCGGGCGCGCGCCGCGCAATGGCTCGCGCGGCAGGCTCGCGCGTTTCGTTTATCCGGGGAAGCCTGATGAATTCGCGGGACAGCGCGCTGCGCGTTGCGCGAAGCACGCTGTGTCTTTTCGATCGGTTTGCCCGCGCCGCTGGGCGAGCCGGTCCTGATCCATTCGCGGCGCTGTTCTGTTGCGCTGGAGGCGTGCTGTGAATAGTCAATCGGAACTGGACCGGATCAATCGGGTGGCATGGAATTCGCGCGACGCGGCCCGTGTTTTCACGGTCGACAAGACCTTTTCCGACGCGGGCGAAGAGGCCGCGTTCGACTGGCTCGCGCCGCGCTGTTCGGGCGCGCCGCTGCTCGACATCGGCATCGGCACCGGTCGCACGATTCCGCTCATGCTCGCCATGTCGAACGAGTACACCGGCGTCGACTACACGCCGAAGCTGCTGGAGATGGCCCGCTCGCGCTACCCCGGCCGCGATTTGCGGCATATGGATGCGCGCGATATGTCCGAACTGCCGTCCGACCACTATGGACTCGCCGCGTTCAGCTGGAACGGCATCGACTGCGTGGACTACGGCGATCGCGTGAAGATCCTGAAGGAGATGTATCGCGTGGTGCGGCCCGGCGGCTATGTGTTTTTCTCGTCGCACAATCGCGGTGGCCCCGGCTATCGCGAGAACATCTGGCAGCTGCTGCCGCATTTCACCTTCAATCCGCTCAAGCTCGGCTGGCGTACGCTGCGTTCGATGCGACGCTTCCAGCTCGGCACGCTCAACTACGTGCGCAACGTCAAGCTGAATCGCGACTATGGCGGCTATTCGGTCAAGACAGCCGCGGCTCACAACTTCGGCATCGTGATCGTGTACACGACGCTTGGCGAACAGCGCCGGCAGCTGGCGGAGGTCGGCTTGCAATGCGACGCGGTGTTCGATAGTTGTACAGGCAACCGTATTGCCGACGATGTGAACGAGAGCGACGCCTGGTGGTTCCACTTCATCGCGCACAAGCCGCTTGCCGCCTATTGCGTAGACGAGGAGAGCGGCCATGCACGCTCAGGCACTGCGGATTGACGAGCCGCATCCTGCCGGCTTCGACGAGCGGCGCTTTCGCCGCGCGCTGGGCCGCTTCGCGACCGGCGTCGTGGTGATCTCGACAGGCAGCGGCGAGCGCCTGCATGCGATGACGGCCAACGCCTTCATGTCCGGTTCCCTCAAGCCGCCGCTGATCGTCGTATCGGTCGGGCAACGGGCGCGCATGCACGAGCGGCTCATGGCGAGCGCGTTCTTCGGCGTGAGCGTGCTGTCGGACGCGCAGGAGGCCCACAGCCGCCACTTCGCGGGCGAGCCGCAGAGCCGGCTCGCACCGCACTTCGCGCCCGTCGAGGGACTCGCGGACGTGGTGCTGCTCGAACATGCGGCGGCGCGCTTCGCCGCGCGCGTAGTCGACCGCCATCCTTGCGGCGATCACACGCTCTTCGTCGGCGAGGTGCTGGTGTTCTCGCTCGACGCGCACGCGCCGCTCATCTTCTTCGGCGGGCGTTATGGGTCGGTCGCTGCCTGTTCGACCGCGGGTCCGTCTTTTGCGGCGAGCCATGATTGATGGGGGGCCTTTCCGTTCAGACAATTTGCCTTGCAACGTGCGTCTTCGCACGATGCAAAGTCGGTGCCAAAGGCATGCTTGAAACGCAAGCTTAGGGTCCGTCGGGACGTATTGCGTTACACAGAAGAAACAATTCTTCAGAGGGATAACCCTGTCAGGAAGTGTCCCAACTGGCGTAACCGTTGTGAAGCTAGCAACGTATCGTGGATGAGCACCACGCGACGATAAAACACACAAAAGGGCGGTTTATCAACAGGCTACGCGGGGGCGAACACCGCTTCGGGGAGAGGGTCATGGAACAGGCAAACAAGGATCGATCACTGGTGAGCAAGGTGATGGACGGGCTCGTCACAGGGATCGTCGAGGAGAAATACGGCGCGATATTGCCGCCACAGGACGTGTTGTCGAAAGAGTTCGACGTGAGCCGCACCGTCATGCGCGAGGCGCTGTCGATGCTGCTCGCGCGCGACATGCTCGACGTGCGTCCGAAGATCGGCACCCGGATCCGCCCCATGAGCGACTGGCGCATGATCGACGAAGACGTCGTGAACTGGCGCTTTCGCGCGAAGCCCGATCCGCTGTTCCAGCGCGACGTCATCGAGTTTCGCATTCTGATCGAGCCGCGTGCATCGGCACAGGCGGCATCGCGCGGCAGCGCGGCCGACATCGCGGCGGTGCGCGATGCGTTCGAGGCGTTCCGCGTGATTCGTCCGGACGAACCGGGTTATCAGGAAGCCGACGAACTGTTCCATACGCGTATCCTGGTGGCAAGCGGCAACCAGTTCTTCAAGCAGATGGCGGCGATCATTCGCGGCGCGCTGTCGACCGGTAATCCGGCCGTCACCGCGCCCGAGGGCGCCTGGGAGGCGGCGGTGAACTCGCATCGGCGCGTGGTCGAGGCGATCGAGCGGCGCGACCCAAAAGAGGCCGAGCTCGCGGCGCTGGCCATGATCGATCACACGGCCGAGGAGATCGCCGGCACGCTCGCCGCGGCGCCGCCGGCTCCGCCCGCCCGCGGCTGATACGCTGGTTCTGGCCCGAAGCGAAGCACGTGGTCGACGCCGCACGGCGCGAGCCTTGCGGTGTTCATCCGCGAGCGACGCGCGCTCGATCCTGTATTCGCGGCACAGCGGCACAGCGGCACAGCGGCACAGCGGCACAGCGGCACAGCGGCACAGCGGCACAGCGGCACAGCGGCACAGCGGCACAGCGGCACAGCGGCACAGCGCCACGCGCCGCCGGCATGCGCGACAATAGCGGCTTTCCTTAACCGCATGGACGCCGCGTCATCGTGACAACCGCCACCTCGACTTCAAAGCAGGACACGGCTTCGGCCGACACCATCCGCTGGGGCATCGTCGGAACAGGCCGCATTGCGCGCCGGTTCGCGCAGGGTCTCGCCTATGTGCCGCGTGCGCGTCTTGCCGCGCTGTGGTCGCGCCGGCCCGAGTCCGCCCGGGCTTTCGCCGACGAATTCGGCGGCCGCTGTGAGGCGAGCTTCGAGGCGCTGCTCGCGAGCGGCATCGACGCCCTCTACATCGCGACAGTGCAGGACAGCCACGCCGACTATGCAGTCGCCGCGCTGCAAGCCGGCGTGCACGTGCTGTGCGAAAAGCCGGCGACCATCAACCGGCCGCAACTCGAACGCGTGGTGGACGCGGCGCGCGGCGCCCGACGGCTCTTCATGGAAGCGATGAAGCCGCCGTTTTATCCGCTCTACAGAAAGTTGCGTGCGCATCTAAGTGACGATCCGATCGGCGCAGTGGGGCTCGTGCGGGCCGGTTGCTCCGTTCCGGGCGTGCCCGACGATCACCCGTCGCTGTCGTTTGCGCACGCGGGCGGCGCGCTGCTCGATATCGGCATCTACGAAATCTTTCTCGCCGTCGACTGGCTCGGCGCGCCCCTTGACGTGCAGACGCTCGGGCGTCTCGGCCCGAGCGGCGTGGATACGTTTGCGAGTCTCAACAGCCGGCACGAGCACGGCATCGCGCAGCTCTTTTGCGGGTTGGACCTGCACGGCAAGGGCGACGCGCTCCTGATGGCGAAGGGCGGCCACGTGACGATCCATGAGCCGTGGTGGAACCCGTCGCGCGCGACGATCCGCTACGCCGACGGCCGCGTGGTCGAGCTCGACGAGCCCTTCGAAGGCGGCGGCCTCAACTACGAGACCGCCCACTTTTGCGAGCTGATCCGCGCGGGGCAGCTCGAAAGTCCGCTGATGCCGCACAGCAGGTCATTGCAGATGATCGCGATGGCCGACGCGGCGCGCGCGGCGCTAGGTTTGAAATTCGCGGGCGAGTGAGCGGCGCGCCCGGCTCGCGCGCCGTGCACGGCGAGCCACGCGCTTGCGCTCAGTGCCGGGAAGGCAGCGCGAGGCGCCGTTCGTACCAGCGCTGCAGCAGTTCGAGGATCTGGCACAGCACCCAGTAGACGGCCGCGGCCGCAAGATAAAGCGGCAACGGCTGATAGGTGGAGGCGATGATTTCCTGCGCGCTGCGCAGCAGCTCCGTCACGGTAATCACCGACACGAGCGACGTGTCCTTGATCAGGCTGATAAGGCTGTTCGACAGGCTCGGCACGGCGATGCGCAAGGCCTGCGGCGCGATCACATAGCGCAGCGTCTGGCGCCGCGAGAGTCCGAGGCTGTAGGCAGCGAGCCATTGTCCCTGGTGGATGCCGAGAATCGCCCCGCGCATGCTCTCCGACAGATAGGCGGCGACGTTCGCCGACAACGCGATCACGCCGGCCGGCGTCGGGTCGAGCGAAATACCGAAGCTCGGCAAACCGTAGTAAATGACGAAGATCTGCACGAGCAGCGGCGTGCCGCGCATCACGCTCACATAGACGCGCGCGAGCCAGTTCAGCGTGCGGCTGTGGCTCACGCCCATCAGCGCGAGGACGGCGCCCGCGATCAGGCCGAAGAACATCGACAGAACGGCGAACTTGACCGTGAGGACGGCGCCCTGCGCGAGCACAGGAAGCGATTCGACGAGCAGGGAAGTGGTGGACATGAGCGGTGCTCGGGTTGGCGCGCAAGGCGCGAATCGTCAATAGGGGCGCGTGCTGCAGAAGCGCGAAGGGCGGCATTCGCGGAATGCCGCCCTTCGTTGTAGCGCGGGCCGCTTGCCTCAACGGCTTACTTGAGCGGCTTGCTGACGTCGATGCCGAACCACTTGTCCGAGATCTTCGCGAAGGTGCCGTCCGCTTCGAGCTGGGTCATGGCGTCGTCGATTGCCTTGGCGAATTTCGGGTTGTTCTTCCTGAACGGAATGCCTGACGGGTTGCCCGAGCCGACGTTCGCGCCGGTGCGCAGCGGCAACTGCGAGTTCTTGAGCAGATACGCGAGCATCAGGCGGTCGTTGAGCGCGGCGTCGAGACGTCCCGCTGCCAGATCGCGCAGATATTCGGGCGCGCCGGGATAGGTCTTCACGTCGATGCCCGGCACCGACTTCGCCATGTCCATGTAGTTGGTGCCGAGGCCGACGCCGAGCTTCTTGCCCTTCAGGTCTTCGAGCGACTTGAACTGGCGCGTGTCGTCCTTGCGCTGGATCAGCTGCGCGGCCGAGTACGTGTAGGCCGGCGAGAAGTCGAGCGCCTGCTTGCGTGCGTCCGTGATGCCGACCTGGTTGACGATCACGTCGAACTTGCCGGCCTGCAGACCCGCAATGATGCCGCTCCACTCGGTCGTGACGAATTCCGGCTTCACGCCCAGTTTGGCCGCGACGGCTTTGGCGATGTCGACGTCATAGCCGACCAGCTCGCCCGACGGCGCTTTCGAATTGAACGGCGGGAAGGTGCCTTCCAGTCCGACGCGCAGTGTGCCGCGCTGCTTGACCTGGTCGAGCAGATCGTCGGCGTGGGCCGTGACCGCGGTGAACGAAGCGCCGATCAGGGCGGCGACGAAAAGCTTTTTCAACAAGCGAACTTGCATCCTGGTCCTTTTTTGTTCGTGTGGTGTTACAGCGGACGAAAGCTTAACAAAGCAGATTGCCCGAAGCTAAATACCGATTGTTCATGTGTGTATGGCGGCTCGAGGCAGGCGGGCACGCCGTGCGCCTAGCGCAGCGCCTCAACGCACTCGCTGATGAGCGCCGGTCCCCGATAAATGAAACCGGTGTAGAGCTGCACGAGCGAAGCGCCCGCGGCGATCTTGGCGCGTGCGTCGTCGCCGGAAAAAATCCCGCCGACGCCGATGATGGGCACCGTCTCGCCGACTTCGGCGCGCAGCTTGCGGATCACTTCGTTCGACGCGTCGAACACCGGCTTGCCGGAGAGGCCGCCGGCCTCGTCGCCGTATTGCATGCCCGCGACGGCGGTGCGCGAGAGCGTGGTGTTGGTCGCGATCACGCCTTCGAAGCGATGCCGCAGGAGCGTGTCGGCGATCGACTTGACCTGCTCGTCGTCGAGATCGGGCGCGATCTTCAGCGCGAGCGGCACGAGCTTGCCGTGCATGTCGGCGAGACGCTGCTGCTTGTCCTTGAGTGCGGCGAGGAGGGCGTCCAGTTCGCCCGCGCCCTGCAACTGGCGCAGATTTTTCGTATTCGGCGACGAGATGTTGACCGTCACATAGCTCGCGAACGGATAGACGCGCTCGAGGCAGTACAGATAGTCTTCGGCGGCGCGTTCGATCGGCGTGTCGGCGTTCTTGCCGATGTTCAGACCGAGAATGCCGCGATAGCGCGCGGCCTGCACGTTCTTCACGAACTGGTCGACGCCCGCGTTGTTAAAGCCCATGCGGTTGATGACGGCCTGCGCCTGCGGCAGCCGGAACATGCGTGGCCGCGGGTTGCCGGGCTGCGCACGCGGCGTGACCGTGCCCACTTCGATGAAGCCGAAGCCGAGGGCGGCGAGTCCGTCGATTGCGGCGCCGTCCTTGTCCAGTCCGGCGGCAAGCCCCACCGGATTGCGGAACGTGAGCCCCATGACCGTGCGCGGCGCGTCCGGCACACGGGCGGCGAGTGCGCCCGCGAGCCCGGTACGGCCGGCCGCGCCGAGCGCGCGCAAGGTCAGGTGATGAGCGTCTTCCGCGTCCATGCGAAAGAGTTGGGCGCGTATGAGCGGATAGAGGGAACTGAACACGGGACGAAGCCGGGCGGCCGAAAAATGGGAACCCGCTATTTTACCGGCTTTGCGGTTTCAATGAGATAGGGTGCAAGGGGACGCGCTGTGTGCTCAGGGCCGCAGCGGCCCGCCGCGCCGGCCCTGCAAGCCCGCGCTGGCCGGCGCGAAATCCACGCCGGCGGGATCGAGCACGCGCCACACGCCGTCGATCAAACCCTCGAGCGGCCTGAAATTGGCCTTGTACGCCATCTTCGGGCTCTCGCGAATCCAGTAGCCGAGGTACAAATACGGCAGCTTGAGGCTGCGCGCCTGCTCGATCTGCCAGTAGATGTTGTAGGTGCCGAAGCTCGTATGCGGCAGTCCGGGCTCGAAGAACGTGTACACGGACGAGAGCCCGTCGCCGAGAATGTCGATCATGCTGATCATGCGCAGCAGGCCCGGCGCATCGGGCCGCTCCGGCAGCGGCTCGCGGAATTCGACGAGCCGCGAGTTGATCCGGCTTTGCAGCAGGAACTGCTCGTATTGATCGCGGCTGTCGCGGTCCATGCCGCCGCCCGCGTGCCGTGCGGACTGATAGCGCATATAGAGGGCGTAGTGTTCCTCGTCGTAGTGAAGCGGCGCGACGGTCGCGACCATGTCGCCATGTTTTTTCCACACGCGACGCTGCGTGCGGTTAGGCTCGAAGCGCTCGACCGGCACGCGCACCGGCACGCAGGCACGGCAGCCGTCGCAATACGGCCGGTAGGTGAACACGCCCGAGCGCCGGAAGCCGGCCTTCACGAGCTCGGTGTAGACATCCGAATTGATGAGATGACTCGGTGTGGCGACCTGCGAGCGCGCGATGCGCCCGTCGAGATAACTGCACGGGTAAGGCGCCGTTGCATAAAATTGCAGCGCCGAAAGCGGAGATAGAGGCAGCTCGTTGGGATGAGTCACGTTGGCAGCTCTCGAAGCGTCTCTGGTAATGCAAACCCGGCCCGCGTTGCGGCTAGCGTGTCGATCCGCGCATTCGATTGAACGGATCCGGATTCGGCCTGATTCTTCCTACGCCGCTCGCGCAAGCACATCGAGCAACGCGGTCTTGTCGAAGCGCCAGGGAATGCGCGGTGCGTCGACGGACGCGCGAACATGCGCGATGAACGCCTTGCGCGCTATCTCGCGACCGCCGAGCGACGCCAGATGCGACGTGTTCTGCTGGCAGTCTATCATTTCTATTTCGTGACGGCGCAAGTGGCCGACAAGCGCGGCCAGCGCCATTTTCGAGGCATCCGTGACGTTCGCGAACATCGATTCGCCGAAGAACATCTTGCCGAACGACACGCCGTACAGGCCGCCCACGCGCTCGCCCTCGAACCATGTTTCGATGCTGTGCGCATCGCCCGCGCGGTGCAGGGACGTGTAGGCGTCGACGACGTCAGCGGTGATCCAGGTGCCGCGCTGCCCGCGCCGCGGCGCTTGCGCGCACGCGCGCATCACGGCGCCGAAATCATGGTCCACGCGAATTTCCCACGCGTCGTCGCGCAACACGCGCTTGAGCGTTTTGCGCAGCGACGGCGACACCTTGAACTCGGCGGGGCGCAGGATCATGCGCGGGTCGGGGCTCCACCACAGCACGGGCTGGCCGTCCGAATACCAAGGGAAGATGCCGTGGCGGTAGGCGTCGATGAGCCGCGACGGCAGCAGATCGCCGCTCGCGGCGAGCAGGCCAGGCGCGCCGCTTGCCGCGCCGAGCGCGCGCTCCACGGGCGGAAACGGATCGTCGGGGCCGAGCCAGGGGACCATGCGGAGTCGCTCAGTGAAGGCTCAGCCTTCGCGCAGCGAGCGGAAGATGTCGCCGGTATGCAGCCCGAAACTGCCGGCCGCGCGGTCGGCGAAAAAGAAACGCAGCGTTTGCCCGACGGTGGGAATCGCAATCTCGTCCCACGGAATGTCGCGCTCCTCGAAGAGCTTCACTTCGAGGCTTTCCTCGCCCGCGGCGACGTCCAGATCGAGCAGGCGCGCCATGTAGAACAGATGGACCTGGTGCACGTGCGGCACGTTCAGCAGCGAGAACAGGTTCTGCACCTCGACGCGCGCGCCGGCTTCCTCCAGCGTTTCGCGCGAGGCGGCCTCGGCCGTGGTCTCGCCCATTTCCATGAAACCCGCGGGCAGCGTCCAGTAGCCGTAGCGCGGTTCGATGGCACGGCGGCACAGCAGCACTTTGTCGTCCCAAACCGGAACGGTGCCGACGACGTTGCGCGGATTCTGATAGTGCACGGTGCCGCAACTGCCACACACGAAGCGCTCGCGGTTGTCGCCCGGCGGAATGCTCAGGCTGACGCCGTGGCCGCAGACAGAACAGAATTTCATAGGAAGGGGACGAGAAAGGGTGCTAGGAGTTTATCACTCGTGCGGTGCGGTTTTGCGCGGGTGCGAAGGGCGGGAAGGGCGCGAACCGCGCGGTGAAGGGCGGTGCGGGTGAGCGAGCGAGGGCGACGCGTGAAGGCGGCGGCGCAACGAGGTTGGCGCAAACCAGAAAACGCTGCTGGTTTAGGGTCGCGCGAGTGCCACATCTGTGGTGGTCCATAAGGTCAGACCGGAAGCTAACGAAGTTATTACAACGGGCACCATCGGAAGGTTATGAAATGTAGTCAAAAAGCGACGTAACGATTCGTTTGTCGGCCCGCTTCATCGGACGAATCCGAAAATGCCCCGGCATCGACGATCCTTGACACCTTTATTCCAGAAGCGCCGCAAGAATCGAAAGATAACGTTCTGCGGGATTGCTTCAATGAATCGGTGTTACCGCCTCGTCTACAGTCGTTCGCGCGACATGCTTGTCGCCGTCGAGGAAACGGCTACGGCGGCAGGACAATCAGGCGAGACCCGCGGGGCAAGAACGTCCGGCGTCCTTCTATCGCTTCGTCGTCTGCTGCCTGTTGCACTGCTGGCGCTCGCGCCCATGCTGTCGTTCGCGCAGATCGTTGCGGGCGGCGCGCACGCCCCGAACGTCATCCAGACGCCGAACGGGCTCGACCAGGTGAACATTAACCGTCCGTCTGGCGCTGGCGTGTCGGTCAATACTTACAACCAGTTCGACGTCCCGCAGCGCGGCGCGATTCTGAACAACTCGCCGACGATGGTGCAGTCGCAACTCGGCGGCATGATTAACGGCAATCCGAACTTCGCACCGGGACAAGCCGCCCGGGTTATCGTCAACCAGGTCAACAGCGCGAGCGCATCGCAATTGAACGGGGCGCTCGAAATTGCAGGCCAACGCGCGAACGTGATTCTGGCAAATCCGTCAGGGATTTCTGTCAACGGCGGGACATTCATCAACACGAGCCGCGCGACGCTGACAACCGGCACGCCGAATTACGCCGCGGACGGCTCCGTGTCAGGCTTCAATGTCACGGGCGGCAACATCGCGATCAGCGGCGCGGGCCTGAATGCGTCGAACGTCGATCAGGTCGACCTGCTATCCCGTGCCGTCCAGGCCAATGCCGCGGTCTACGCGAAGACAAACCTGAATGTCGTCACCGGCGCGAACAGCGTCGACTATCACACGCTCAATGCAACGCCGATTGCGGGCGATGGCGCAGCGCCGGGTGTCTCGATCGACGTCAGCAGTCTCGGCGGCATGTACGCCAACCGCATCCAGTTGGTCGGGACGGAACTGGGTGTCGGTATCTCGCTCAAGGGCATCGCGGGCGCGCAATCGGGCGACCTCGTGCTGACCACCGCAGGCAAGCTGGTGCTGGCAGGCCAGACGAACGCGAGCGGCAATATCGTTGCGAACGCACAGGACATCGACAACAGCGGCACGACATACGCCCAGCAGAACGTCAGTCTGACCACGGCGGGCGCGCTGACGAACAGCGGCATGGTTGCCGCGCAGCAGAACACGACCGCAAGCGCGGGTTCGGTCAGTTCGACGGGCACGCTCGCGGCCGGCGTGAACGGCGACGGCACGCTGGCGCAGTCAGGCGATCTGAATGTGTACGCGTCCGGCGCAGTCACGGCGACGGGCCGCAATGTGGCCGGCGGCAATGCGAGCGTAAGCGGCGCGGCGGTCAATCTCGCGGGCGCGACGAATTCCGCGAACGGTGCGCTTGCGCTGGCTGCAAAGAGCGGCGACCTGAACCTGTCGGGCGCGACGACGACCGCAGGCGGCACACTCGATGCGCGCGCGAGCGGTACGCTCACGAACGATAACGGCGCGATGTCGTCAGGCGGCGCGCAGACCATCACCGCGGGCGCACTCTCGAACCGAAGCGGCCAGATCGTTTCGGGTAGCACACTGACCGAAAATGTCTCCGGCGCGACGAACAACCAGCGCGGCACGATGCAGGCCGCGGGCGCGCTCGCCTCGTCGAGCGGATCGCTCGACAATTCTGGCGGTACGCTCGCGTCGCTGAATGCAGACGGTGTTTCCGTCACGACCACCGGCCTGCTCAACAACGGCGCGGGCGGCAGCATCGGGGGCAATGGCGGCGTCAGTTTGCAAGGTGCGCAGATTTCTAACGCAGGTTCCATTACCGCGGTGCAGACGCTGATTGCGCGCGCCGTGCAGACCCTGTTCAACAGCGGCACGTTTGCGACCAATGCGGACATGACGCTTTCCGCCGGCACGACGCTCACGAACGCCGGTCAGTTCGGCGCAGTGCATGTGCTCGCGCTTTCAGCCGCGACGTTCGACAACAGCAGCGGCACGGCGAGCGCCGACCAATTCACGCTGCACGTCGCGAACCTGCTGAATCGCGGCGGCACCATCACGCAGACGGGAACCGGCGCGACGACGCTCGACGTAACCGGCACGCTTGATAACTCGGCAGGCGGCACACTCCAGACCAACAGCACGGACCTCGCGATTGCGCCGGCCACGCTCGACAACGACGGCGGCACGATTACGCACGCCGGGACCGGCAACCTGTCGATCGATGACGGGAACGGCGCGGGGGCAATCTCGAACGTCGGCGGCAAGATTGCCACGAACGGCCAGGGCGCGATTCGGGGCGGCGCGCTCGATAACACGTCGGGTTCGATCATTGGACAGAACGGCCTGACCGCGAATGTCGGCGGCGCGCTGAACAATACAAGCGGCAAGCTGCTTTCGAACGCCGGTGCGGGCATCACCAGCGGCTCGCTCGACAATAACGGCGGCCAGATTGGCGCGGGTACGACGGAAACCATCAGCACCGGAACGCTGACGAATAGCGGCGGCTCGATTGTCGCGCCTGAGCTCACGCTGACGACCGGCGCGACGCTCGATAACAGCAGCGGCGACATTGAGGCGAACCAGCTCGCACTGACCGCGACGGACCTGCTGAACTGCGGCGGCTCGATTGCGCAATACGGCACATCGTCGATGGGCTTCAACGTCAGTGGCGCGTTCAACAATTCGAACGGCGGCACGCTGCAAACCAACAGCGCAAACTTTTCGCTCGCGCCCGGTGAGCTCGTCAACGACTACGGCGCGATTCTCAACGCAGGTAACGGCACGCTGACGATTGCGCCGGGCTATGGCGCGGGCGTTTTCTCCAACGTCGGCGGCAAGATCATCGCCGCGGGTCAGATCGTCGTGCAGGCGGCCAGCCTGAATAACGTGTACGGCGTGCTCGCGGCACAAGGGAACATCGCGGCGAGCATCGCGGGCGAGCTGAACAACACGCGAGGCTCCGTTCGCTCTCTCTCGTCGCTGTCGCTCGCCAGCGGCGGCATGCTGACGAATACCAACGGACACATTCAGTCTGGCGTGGGCGCGGCCGGCGACGCTAACACACTCGCGATTCAGGCGGCGTCGGTCGACAACACGAACGGCCTCGTCAGCAGTCTCGGCACGGGCAACATGACCGTGCAAGGTGGACGCCAGACGGTCAACAGCGGCGGCGTCATGACGGGCAACGGCAAGGTTGCCGTGGATACGTCGGCACTGGTGAACACGCAGAACGGCCAGGTAAGCGGCGCGGGCGTCGCGGTGCAAGGCGATTCCGTCGACAACAGCAGCGGGCAGATTGGCAGTCTTGCCGGGTCGAACGGCGATGTCTCGATTACGACGACGGGGGCGGTCACGAACGCGAACGGCCGGATTGGTGCGACCCATCACCTTACCGTGAATGCCGCGACCCTCATGGGCGGCGGCGCCTATAGCGCGGCGAATGACGTTGCGGTGAGCGTTCGCGGCGATTTTGCGCCCACGCCCGATATGCAGTTCAACGCCGGTCATGACCTGACCTTTACGCTGCCGGGCACATTCAGCAATAACGCACTGGTCGAAGCGGCGAACAACCTGAACATCAACGCGGGCGATGTCCGGAACAGCGGCGTGATGATGGCGGGCGGCACGCTCGCGACGCATTCGAACACGCTGGAAAACACGGGAACGCTGGTCGGCGGCAGCGTCTCGCTCAATGCGACGCAATCGCTGTCGAATACCGGGCCGACTGCGCTGATTGGCGCAACCGACAGTAGCGGCACGCTCGAACTGCTGTCGAACGATATCGAAAACCGCGACGACACCACGACGACCGACACCCAGGCGAGCACGGCAATCTATGGTCTCGGCAAGGTCGTGCTCGCAGGCGGCAAGGACCCGAACGGGAACTACACGAACGCAAGCCGCTATACCGTTCGCGGTTTCGATGGCGAAACGATGCTCGCGGCGGAACGCGGCTTCTACTGGCGCAACGAATTGCAATGGCGTGTCTTACAGACGGGACAAACGCTGTATGCGGGGATCGACTACGGGCGGGTGTTCGGACCGAACACGGCGGCATGGGTCGGAACGCAGCTTGCCGGCGCGGTAGTGGGTATTCGCGGCAGCGTGCCGACCAAGTATGTCGGTGTGACCTACGACCTGTTCGCCGGTACGCCGATCTACAAACGGGAGGGGTTCCCGAGCGCACGATGGACGGTCGGTTTTCAGTTGACGGCACAATTCCAGGCGCGCTGCGGCCGTCACGCGCTGCTGACAACACCAGTGATTAGACGCTCATGCCAATCAGGTCTCGCGGTCGGTCAACGAGGTTTGTACGGTCAGACAGCGCGTCCAGCAGCTGGAAATTTTCGTCGGGTGCAGACCAATCAGGAGCATGGCCGTGTACTTCGAAGTTTCCTTTTGCGTGCGCGTCGGGTCGACCGGCAGATAGCGGTTCATCGCCCATATCGCACGCTGACGAAGATCGGTGTGTCCGTCGCGATTATGGAACCGCTGTCGCAGAAGGAAAGAGAGCTAAGCATTGCAGCGGACGCTCGTTCAGACGCAGGTAAGGCGGACCCGTCACGGACATCGCCAAGCGAGTTCGCGAAAAGACGATAGAGCGAAGGGAGACGTTACCGGAAAACGCAACAACGGAAGCACGACAGATCATCGCGACGTTGATGGGGCCGATAGGGATTGAACTGCAGGAATTGAACTGCGAGACGGGCGCTTACTTCGCGCCGTATGACGATTTTGCGAACGACTGTATGTTGCTGCTGCTGCAGATGAGTGTCGAATCTTGGTTGCGGGGGTAGGATTTGAACCTACGACCTTCGGGTTATGAGCCCGACGAGCTGCCAGACTGCTCCACCCCGCGTCCGTCGAAGAAAAAATTATAGAGCAAACAGCGAGCGGATGCAATAGCCGTTTAAGAATGCATGCCACCGTGCACACTGCGGCTCTCGGATCGCGGCCCAACACGCGCTTTCACGAAAGGTCGCGCGATGTGTGGCCGGCGTCGCATCGCGCAAGGCGCGCAGAGGACGCTGCGCTAGAATCGGAATCTCCCGGCGCCGCCGTCATGCGCTGTCACGCCGTTCGCGCAGCCTGAAGACGAACCGCGGCGAGACGCGCGACGACTCCGCGTGCCCTGCACGACGGCGCGCCTGCACTTTCACTCGCCCTCGGAGTTCCATGGACATCGCTCACGATCTGCAGGTCATTGCCGCTCAGGAACACGCGCTCGTGTTTCCTCAATTCGATGCTGACCGCGCCTGGCAAATCGGCGCCTATCTGCACGAGGTCGCGAAGGCGCGCGGCATCGCGGCGGCCATCGACGTGCGCACGTTCGGTCAACCGCTCTTTTTCAGCCTGCTCGACGGCGCGACGCCCGACAACGTGGACTGGGCGCGCCGCAAGGGCAACACGGTCGCGCATTTCCGGCGCAGCTCGTACGCGATCGGCCTGAAGATGCAGCAGGCGGGCAGCACGCTCGCCGACAAGCACGGTTTGCCCGCCACCGAATATGCGTCGCACGGCGGCGCGTTTCCGCTGACGGTCGCGGGCGCGGGCGTGATCGGCTCGATCACCGTTTCCGGCCTGCCGCAGCGCGCCGATCACGAGTTCGTGGTGGAGGCGCTGTGCGCCCACCTCGGTCACGACTACCGCAAGCTCGCGCTTGCAAAGGCCTGAGCCCATGCGGGTGCCGCCTTATGCATTGCTCGGCATCGCAATCGTGGCCGAAGTGATTGCAACCTCGGCGATGCGGGCGTCGGACGGTTTCTCGCGGTTCGTGCCGTCGGCGGTGGTCGTGCTCGGCTACGCCGTCGCCTTCTACTGCCTGTCGCTCACGCTGCGCAGTATTCCGGTCGGCATCGTCTACGCGGTGTGGTCGGGCGCCGGCATCGTGCTGATCACGCTCGTCGCGCTGCTGCTGTACGGCCAGGTGCCCGACGTGCCGGCCGTTATCGGCCTTGGGCTGATCATCGCGGGCGTCGCCGTCCTGAACATGTTTTCGAAGATGCAGGCGCATTGAAGCGCGCCGCTGGCGGCTTTGCGGGGCGCCGGCACGCCCGCCGCGGCGCCTGCCGGCGGGAAGGGCGCGGAGCGGTGCGAGGCACGCCCAAAGCGCCGACCGGCGCCTACTTGCAGCGGATGATCATCGAGCGGTTCTTGACGTTTGCCGACACGACGTTCGTCACGCTGCCGCCCGCGGTGCCGCCTTCGTCGTTGTCTTTCGACACGATGTCGTAGCCCGTCGCGCCGCACGCCTTGCCCGCCTGCACATAGCACGAGGCCCAGCTCGAATCGGCGCCGGCGCCGCTGCAATTCACCGCAAAGCCGGTCTGGCCGTTGGGCAGATTGATCAGCGAAGTCGTATTCGACGACGCGCATCCGGCTACTCCCGCGCCGATCGCGAGGGCAACCGGCAACCCGGCAAGAAGCGTCGTGCGGCGCAGCAGAGCTCGCGCGAGGCCATGTCGGCGGCGGCGCTCGCGCAGCAGTTGCGTCATGAAATGCATCGTGATGGGTTCCTTTGATGAGGTGAGCTTGCGCCGGCGCGCCGCTCAGGGTGTTTCGATTGTGATGCCTGCCGCGCTGACGAGCCGGCGGCTTTCCCTGCCGCTTTCGGTGGCCGCGTCTTCCCAGATGCTGATGGCTCGAGCGATGTCGATGCCGTGACTTTCGGCATATTCAAACCATCGGTTCGCCGCATCCGGCTCGGGCAGTTCGTGGTCGTGCAGAAAATATTTTCCCATATTGCGTTCGCTGAACTCCAAAGGCGCTCCTGCGGGAGGCAGGAGCAAGACATGACAACCGCAGCCCGCGCAGAACTATTTTGCTTGCCGCGCGCCTTACCTCCATTATCGCAACGAGGAGAACGACTATGGCTGAGCGGGTCAGCGGCCCTTATCGCGGCTATTACATCAGCGCCGCCGCGCGCCTCGTGCCGGCAGCGGACGCAGAAGGCGGAGCCGGCAACTACGTCGGTTCGGTGAGCCTCGCCGAGCTCGGTCCCGACGACGCGCACCGCATGGAAACCTTGCTGGATCTCGGCGGCAAAGACCGCTTTGACAGCGAAGAGGAGGCGCTTGCCTTCGTCGAACAGGCGGCGCGCGATTACGTCGACGGGCTGCTCGGAGGCCGCTCATGACGGCGCGCTCTGCCCGAGCGCGCGCCGTGGCGCGACATGATGTGCGAGACGAAGCCCACACGGAAGCGCGAAGCCAGCCTCACGGGAAAGCGCGGGCGCAAGCCGCCGGCCAGGGGCGCGCCGCGGCGGGGTGGACCGTAGTCCGGCCCCGCGAGTACCATATCCGGGTCGTCCGGGGCAGGCCGGTTTTCGCGGGCCCCGGTTCTGTGCCGGATACTTCTGATGAGGCGACCATGGAAATCAGGTTTCCCGCGGGCGCGCCAGCCTACCGCGATTCCAATCTGACCGTTGTCTTTTCCGCGCTGGTGGACGGCGAGCCCGTGCCCTGCGCGATCTCCGTCGAGGCGCTCGAAGACCACTTCGGCGCGCATACTGAAAACGAGGAAGGCTGGATGCGCGCTTTCGACGCCGGCCGTCCGCGCATCGAAGCTGTCGCTCGCGAGCACTTGCAGATCAGCAACGGCACGCCGGTGCTGCTCAAAAGCGGCCATTTCCCGCCGGGAAACGTTGCAAGGTAAGACACCGGGTGCCGCCTGCCGCGCCTGCCGCGCCACGTAACGCGTGCAGCAGCCAGCAGGGCGGCGCTGACGCGGCAGCAGCATGCCGCATCGCCGTCCGGCGCGCGAGCGTGACAACCCGTCGCGCGGCGTCCCGAGGGCGGCATCCCCGAGACCGCAAACACGCCCAGGCCGCAGGCACGTGATAACGTTGGGTTTCCCGTGACTCTCGCCGCCGCGCGTCGTCTTCCATGTCTTATTCCGCCTCGCCTGCCTCCAGCGACGAAGTCGCGACTTACGTAGCCAACCACATCGGTTTCATCGAGCTTGAAAGGCCGCAGGCGCTCAACGCGCTGTCAGCCGGCATGATTCGCGCCATGCATGCCGCGCTCGACGACTGGTCCGACAATCCGGACGTGCTCGCGGTCGTGGTACGCAGCCAGCATCCGCGGGCGTTCTGCGCGGGCGGCGACATCCGCTTCCTGTACGAATCGGCGCGGCGCGGCGACGAGGGCGCGCGCGACGCGTTTTTCATCGAGGAATACCGGCTCAATCACGCCATCTTCACTTATCCGAAGCCCTACATCGCGTTGATGAACGGCGTCGTGATGGGCGGCGGCATGGGCATTTCGCAAGGCGCGCATCGTACGGGCGGGCTGCGGGTCGTCACGCAGTCCACGAAAATGGCCATGCCCGAAACGCGCATCGGCCTCTTTCCGGATGTCGGCGCGAGCTGGTTCCTCGCCCGCACGCCGGGCGCGATCGGCCGGTATCTCGGGGTGACGGGCGAGACGATCGGCGCGGCCGACGCGCTGTACGCCGGTCTCGCCGACGCCTATATGGAAGACGCCGCCTTGCCCGCGCTCGTCGATACCTTGCGGAGCGAACTGTTCGTGCGCGGCGCGGACGTGGTGGCGTGCGTCGAGCGCGAATGCCGCGCGTATCAGGTTGCGCCGCCGCCGCAGGAGTCGCCGCTCGCTCGCGCGCGAGTGCTCATCGACCGGCATTTCGCGCTGCCGGACGTGCCGCGCATTCTCGCTTCGCTCAGCGAGAAGTGCGACCGCGATAGCGCCGATTGGGCGGAACAGGTCATCGCCGTCTTGCGCGAGCGCTCGCCGCTTTCGATGGCGGTATCGCTCGAGGTCGTCACGCGCGCGGAAGGCTCGATGGCCGACGTCCTGCGCGGCGACCTCGATCTCACGCGCTCGAGTTTTCTCAATGGCGATGCGGTAGAGGGCATTCGCGCGCGCATCGTCGACAAGGACAATGCGCCGCGCTGGCGCTTTGCGCGCATTGAAGACGTGAGCGCCGCGGACGTGGCGAAAATGTTCGAAAGTCCCTGGCCGGCGGGCGAACATCCACTGCGCGATCTGCGCAGCTAGACGGTCGGCTCAGTGCCCAGTGCTCGGCGTGTGGCCAACCTGCGCTGGCCTGAGCTGGCCTCGGCTGGTCCGAACGAACGACAAGCGCTGGCGAGGCGCTCAGTCTGTTTCTTCGCTTGCCATGAAGGCGCGCATGAAGACGAGCGCGCCCCAACCCCACATCGCGTTTGCCGCAAAACCCATGGCGAGGCGCGGCAGCATGTTGCCGCTCGGCCAGATGCCGCGAATCGGATCGACCACGAACACGCTGGCCGCCGTCAAGACGATGCCGCCGAACACGAAAGCCGGCAGCCACGGCGCACGGCGCTCGGGCGCGACGCGCAAAAGCCACGCCATCAGCACGGCCCAGAACGCGCTCCAGATCGCGTTGGCAATGAACTCGGGCAAGCCGAGCGGCACAAACGGGGCAGTGGAGAAACCGCTTTGATCGACGACGCCCGCGGCATGCAGCAGCGCGAGCGTGGATTCATGAAAGAACAGCGATGCCAGAAAACCGGCGACGAACGGCAGGATGAGTTTTTGCATGCATTGCACCGCCAGGGTACAGGCGCGTGACGCGCGTTGCCTGTACCGGATGATTGGAAACGTGCGCCATTATATCCAGCGCTAGCGGCTTTTCCGTGGGCCTGTCGCGTCGCGTTCGTATGCTTTAGCGTCGCGCTAATCACAGAAGTGGAAAACCTAAGCTCAAAAAAATCGTTCAAAAGCCGCGCCGCCGTCCATAGACTGTTTCTGCATGCAAACGTTGCCTCGCGCCGTTGCCATTAGCGTCGATACCGCACCTTTCCGTCCTTTCGCGATGCGCCGCCGGTTTATCTCTGATCACCGGCCGGATGCGCGCGGCCGGCGTGCGCGTAAGCGCGTGCGTGTGCCTGCCTGTTGATCCGTTTCATCTGCGGCATGCACCGTCCGACCCAATCCAGTTCTGAATACGCGGGGAGCAGCAAATGAATGTCTTCTGGTTCATTCCGACTCACGGCGACAGCCGCTATCTCGGCACGTCGCAAGGCGCGCGTGCAGCCGACTACGACTATTTCCAGCAGATCGCCGTCGCCGCCGACACGCTCGGCTACGAGGGCGTGCTGCTGCCGACGGGACGCTCGTGCGAAGACGCCTGGGTCGTCGCCTCGAGCCTGATTGCCGCGACGAAGCGCCTGAAGTTCCTCGTGGCGATCCGGCCGGGGATTTCGTCGCCGGGTCTTGCCGCGCGCATGGCCGCCACCTTCGACCGTCTGTCGAACGGGCGCCTGTTGATCAACGTCGTGACAGGCGGCGACGCGGCCGAGCTGGAAGGCGACGGCGTGTTCGTCGACCACGACACGCGCTATCAGATCACGGACGAATTCCTGCACATCTGGCGCAAGCTGCTCACGGCCGCGCACACCAACGACGCCATCGACTTCGACGGCAAGCATCTCAGGTCAAAGGGCGGCAAGGCGCTCTATCCGCCGGTGCAGAAGCCGCACCCGCCGCTGTGGTTCGGCGGTTCGTCGCCGGCCGCGCACGACATGGCGGGCGAGCATATCGACACTTACCTGACATGGGGCGAGCCGCCCGCGGCCGTCGCGAAGAAGATCGCCGACATTCGCGCCCGCGCGGCCGCGCATGGCCGCACGATCCGCTTCGGCATCCGCCTGCATGTGATCGTGCGCGAGACGGAAGAAGAAGCATGGGCCGCCGCGGACAAGCTGATCAGCAAGCTCGACGACGACACCATCGCGCGTGCGCAGGCATCCTTTTCGAAGATGGACTCCGAAGGCCAGCGCCGCATGGCCGCGCTGCACGGCGGCAAACGCGGCGGGCGCGCGGAGCTCGAGGTCTATCCGAATCTGTGGGCCGGCGTGGGTCTCGTGCGCGGCGGCGCGGGCACCGCGCTCGTCGGCAATCCTGAACAGGTGGCGGCGCTCATGAAGGAGTATGCGGAGCTCGGCATCGAGACCTTCATTCTGTCCGGCTATCCGCATCTCGAAGAGTCGTATCGCTTTGCCGAACTGGTGTTTCCGCTGCTGCCGAACCGCCGCAACAAAACCTCGAACGGACCGCTGTCGGGACCGTTCGGCGAGATCGTCGGCAACAACTATCTGCCGAAGGCGGCGAGCGCGAGCTGAGCGCCCGGCGCTTGCATCCGCCACCTTCGACAGGCAATGAGGACAGTCATCATGGCTCAATCCACTGTAAGTGCGCAACGCGATGAACGAGCGCCTGGCGGCGCGGCGGTCGGCTCCGCGCTGGTCTCCGCTTTCGCGTCGTTGCGGCAAATCGGCGCGTCGCTCGCGCCGTGGGTCGTACCGCTTCTGATTCTGCTTGCATGGGAAGCCGCCGCGCGCAGCGGCGTGCTGTCCACGCGCGTTCTGCCCGAACCGCTTGCGGTCGTGAAGGCGGCGTGGTCGCTCATCCGGTCCGGCGAAATGTGGGCCGACGTGAAGGTCAGCACGTGGCGCGCTGTCTCCGGTTTTGCGATAGGCGGCGGCATTGGCCTCACGCTCGGACTCGCGACGGGCCTCTTCAAGCCCGTGGAGATCGCGCTCGACTCAACCGTGCAGATGATCCGCAACATTCCGGCGCTCGCGATGATCCCGCTCGTGATCCTGTGGTTCGGCATCGAGGAGCAGGCGAAGGTGTTCCTCGTCGCGCTCGGCGTGTTTTTTCCGGTCTACGTGAACACGTTTCACGGTATCCGGTCGGTGGACGCCAATCTGATCGAAATGGCGCGCAGCTACGGGGTGAAAGGCCTTGCGCTGTACCGTCATGTGATTTTGCCGGGCGCGTTGCCGTCCATCCTCGTCGGCGTGCGCTTCGCGTTCGGGCTGATGTGGGTGACCTTGATCGTGGCGGAGACGATTTCGGCGCAATCGGGCATCGGCTATATGACGATGAACGCGCGCGAATTCCTGCAGACCGATGTCGTGGTGGTCGGCATTCTGCTGTACGCCGCGCTCGGCAAGATTGCCGATGTGCTGGCGAAAAGCCTCGAGCGCCTCTCTTTGCGCTGGCACCCGGCCTATCAACGAGGAGGTAAGGCATGAGCGCAAGCACGTTCTCGGCGTCGTTCGGCGGCATCGCGGGCAGCGATCTGGAAGCCGAACTGGCGCAGGCGCGCGTCGCGGATCATGACGCGGAGGTGGCCGCGGATTTCGACGGCCGCGAGGCGGGACAGCGCCATGCGCATGGGCAACGGCGGGTTGTGACGCCTGCGGGCGCCGCGGCGCGCAGCGGCGCGAGCGACGGCAGCGGCGCCGGGCGTAGCCACCGCAGCGACCGCAGCGACGACGCCAGGCGCACGGCCGATTGCTCCGTCGAACTGCGCGGCGTCGGCAAGCAATACGGCGAGCGCAAGGTGCTGGCCGACTTCGATCTGTCGATCGAGCGCGGCAGTTTCGTCGCGATTGTCGGGCGCAGCGGCTGCGGTAAATCGACGTTGCTGCGGCTCGTCGCCGGTCTGGAGAAGACCACGGCGGGCGTGCTCGAGAAGCGCGGCGCAGACGGCCGGCCGCTCGACACGCGCATCATGTTCCAGGACGCGCGCCTTCTGCCATGGAAGACCGTGCTGCAGAACGTGATGCTCGGGCTGCCCCGCAGCGCGCGCGACGACGCACGCGCGGTGCTCGCCGAAGTCGGTTTGCTGGAGCGCGCCGGCGACTGGCCCGCGCAGTTGTCGGGCGGTCAGCGTCAGCGCGTGGCGTTGGCGCGTGCGCTCGTGCACCGGCCGCAATTGCTGTTGCTCGACGAGCCGCTCGGCGCGCTCGACGCATTGACGCGTATTGAAATGCATACGCTGATCGAGCGGCTGTGGCGCGAGCACCAATTCACCGCATTGCTCGTGACGCATGACGTGCACGAGGCCGTTGCCCTGGGCGATCGCATCCTGTTGATCGAAGAAGGGCGCATTGCGCTCGATCAGCCGGTGCCGCTCGAGCGTCCGCGAGCGCGGGCGTCGGCGGGCTTCGCCGCGCTCGAAGAGCATGTGCTGCAGCGAGTGTTGAAAAACGCGCCGAACGACGACGCGTTGTCCGCACACTCCGATCGCGCGAGCGACGCGCGCCATGCCGGCCGTTTCACGCGGCCGACCGACGTCCGCTGGGCTGTCTGACTCTCCCTGTCTGACTCCCTTTCACTTACTGAATCTGAACGCTTTCTGGAGCCATTCGCAATGAGCATTTCCGCCATCAACGTACGCAACCAGTTCAAGGGCAAGGTCAAGGAAATCATCCGCGGCCCGGTTGTGTCCGAAGTCGATGTCGATACGCCGTTCGGCGTCGTGACCTCGGTGATTACCACGCGTTCCATCGACGAACTCGATCTGCAGGTCGGCTCGGAAGTCGTCGCGCTCGTCAAATCGACGGAGGTCTCGATCGCGCGTCTGTAAGGGCCGCGTTATTTCGCGTTCGCGCCGCTCGCGGGCGGCTCGTGCATCATTTTGTCGTTGGTCGGTTTGCGCGGACGCTTGATCGGCATGTTGTCCGGGTTGCTCGATCCGGTCGCGCCGGAGGCCGACTCCGGCGGCTTCACCATCGACGCGGCGGGCTCGCCAGGTTGCGCGGCCTGCTTCGGTGAGGCGGCGGCGTTGGCAGCGCTTGCCGCGTTCGTCTTCGCCCACGCCGCCGTCCCGTTCGCGCCGAGCGCGAGCAACGCGGCGGCTGCGGCGAGCGCGCTCAGGGTGCTTCGCTTCATCTCGTTCTCCTTGTTGCGTTCCTCGCATCCGCCGGCTGGCGTGAGGTTTTCCGGTAGACCCGGGTTCCTCGTGAAAATTCACGCCAGAGCCATTCCTTCATGACGATTCGCCGACGCGACTTCACTTGTCCTTGAAACTTGCTAGGATAAATTCAGTCACGTCGACGGAGACCGCCATGTCCAAGTCACTGAGTCCCGAAGCGATCGAAGCGTTGCGGCGCCTGAACGAAGTGGGCGTCGGCCAGCCGGCGCCGAAGTTCCCGCAGTCCGTGACCGCGCAGCTTCTCGCGTGCGGTCTTGTGGCCGAAGCGAGCGGCGACGAGGTCGAAATCACCTGCAACGGCAGACAGTATCTCTCCGGCGATTGCGACTGAGCGCGCCGACAGGCGCTTCACGGGATCGACCGCACGAGCCGCAGCGGTTTGCAGGGCGCTGGCTGCAGCCGGCGCGGAGCTGTTCGCATCCAATGCGCCGCGATGACCAACCCAGCCGAAGCAGGGAAGGGAAGATGGAGCCTAAAGGCCTCGACATGGGCGATTACCAGGAGCGCTATCAGGACTACGACATCGAAGTCGCCGTCGAACAGGTGCTCACGGGCGTCAAGGCGCATTTCCGTGTGCTGCGCGAAAGCGCAGTGGTGGTCGACTGGCGGCTCGTGCATATCGACAGTCTCTGGTCCACCGAGCACGCGGCCGCCGAGGCTGGCTTTCGGGCGGCGCGCGACGTGATCGACGCGGGTCTCGCGGCTTGAGCCAGCCGGCGCGCGTGAGATTGCCGGCCGGTTCGGCTAAGCTTGGCGCCTCGTCATGACTTTGGACCGCCGCCATGCACCTCGCGCCCGCCGTGCCCATCATCCGTATTTTTTCCGAAGAGAAAGCCCGTGAGTTCTACGTGGACTTTCTGGGATTCAATGTCGATTGGGAGCATCGTTTCGGCGATAACTTCCCGCTGTATGCGCAAGTGCGGCGCTCGGATCTCGTTTTGCATCTGAGCGAACATCACGGCGACGCGACGCCCGGGTCGACGATTTTCGTGCCGGTACGCGATATCGACGCATTGCATCGCGAGCTTCAGGCGAAGCACTACAAGTACGCGAAGCCCGGCGTCGAGGCGCTGCCGTGGGGCAAGGTGCTGGAAGTGGCCGATCCGTTCGGTAATCGGCTCCGCTTTTGCGAGGCGCAGGAAGAGGGCGTCACACGACAATAGGTGCGCGTCACGCCTTGCCGATGCCGTAAACGAAACCGGGCGCCTGCACCGGAATCCGGTGAGGCGCCCAGTCCCATGCCGCCGCGAGGGCAGCACGGTCGACGGCGAATGCTTAGTGGCCGAAGAACACCGATTGCGGACCGGAAACCGGCTCACGCGTGCCCGATTGCGACGACACGTTGTTCACGCCGCCGTAAGCGTTCGAGTCGGCGTTAGCGCGTTCAGCCGCGACGGTTTGGGCATTCTGGCCTTGTTGCGATGCGGGCGCGCCGACCGCCGGACGATAGAACGGTGCCGGGCCGTAGCCGCTTGCGAAAGCGGGAGCCGCGACAGCAGCGGAAACAGCGACGAGCAGGGCGGCGATAAACTTGGTCTTCATGATGTACCTCCAATAATTTCGATTTTCAAGATGGCGTTGCAGGGGCCGGGGCTATGTCTGCAACGTCGATGGAATGCAGTGTATACCCCTACTATCGAAAATTTGTACCGATAATCTGAAATTACTGTTCTCGCTGCTGAAATAATCGGCGCGAGCCCGGCGGGACGCGGCTGAGGGCTGCTCAGGCCCCGTTTGCGGTGCCCTTGAGGCCGATTAAAGACCTCATCCAGAAGGGATTTCGCCGGGCGCGCGACGCAGCCGCACGCGGGCGATTTCCCGCGTTGCGGTAAAATTGCGGTTTCGATTCAAGCCGTTCGGCCGCTTATGTCATCACCTCGCCCTGCCAGTCCGCGCCGCGTCAGCGTCGCGCCAATGATGGACTGGACCGATCGTCACTGCCGGTCGCTTCATCGCATGATTTCGCGCCACACGTGGCTCTACACGGAGATGGTCACGACCGGCGCGCTGCTGCACGGCGATGTGCCGCGCCACCTGGCATTCACGCCCGACGAAGCGCCCGTCGCGCTGCAACTCGGCGGCAGCGAGCCCGACGACCTCGTGCGTTCGGCGAAGCTCGGCGAGCAATGGGGCTACGACGAGATCAATCTGAACTGCGGCTGCCCGTCCGAGCGCGTGCAGCGCGGCGCATTCGGCGCGTGCCTGATGAACGAGCCGCAACTGGTTGCCGACTGTGTGAAGGCGATGCGCGACGCCGTCTCCGTGCCGGTCACGGTCAAGCACCGCATCGGCGTGGACGCTGTCGAGGACTACAGCTTCGTGCGCGATTTTGTCGGCACTATTGCGCAGGCCGGCTGCGAGGTCTTTATCGTGCATGCGCGCAATGCGATTCTCAAAGGCCTGAGCCCGAAAGAGAATCGCGAGATTCCGCCGCTCAAGTACGACTACGCGTATCGGCTGAAGCGCGACTTTCCGCAACTGGAGATCGTCATCAATGGCGGAATCAAAACGCTCGATGAGGTGGAGACGCATCTCCAGCATGTGGACGGTGTAATGCTCGGCCGGGAGGCCTATCACAACCCCTATCTGCTGGCCGATGTCGACGCGCGCTTCTATGGTTCGAGCGAAGCGCCGCTTACGCGCGAGCAGGTGGAAGCGAAGCTCGTCGAGTATTGCGCCGCCGAAATGGCGCGCGGCACGTACCTCGGCGCGATCACGCGCCATGCGCTGGGTCTCTATCGCGGGGAAGCCGGGGCGCGCGGCTGGCGGCGCGTGTTGTCCGACAGTAAGCGGCTCGCTGCGCGCGACCTCGCGATCTTCGACGAGGCGAGACAGCATCTGCGCGAGCCGGCCGAGATTTTTGAATAAAGGACTAGGCAAACGCCGTTCGTGTTCGTATAATCTCGTTTCTTCGTTGGCGAGTCAGGTTTTTCCGTAATTGCCGGGTGGTTTGGGTCACTCGTTTGAACAACTCGTTCAAGCAATTTGGCGGCGAGTCAAAGCAGATTTCAGTGGTGGCTGTAGCTCAGTTGGTAGAGTCCAGGATTGTGATTCCTGTTGTCGTGGGTTCGAGCCCCATCAGCCACCCCAAAGAATTCGGCGGTAAATCATTGCAGCAGTAAGCGATGACGCAAGTAATGCAAAACGGCGTTGTGAGAAATCACAACGCCGTTTTTGTTTTGCGCTTGTTTGCTTTTTTTGGCGGATGTGCGGACCTCAATGACTTCGCCCGCCATGGCCGCCACCGCCGCCGCTCCACGAACTGCCGCCGTGCGATCCGCCATATCCTCCGCCGTGCCAGCCGCCTCCGCCGTGGCCATCGTGCCAACCGCCGCCGTGCCAGTGGTCACCGCCGTGGTAGCAGCAAGCGCCACCCCAGCCGCTCCAGATGCCGACTGTGCCATACACCGGCGCATACGGCGCGCCGTACGCGTAGCCATAGTCGGGGTAGTAGGGTTGCGCGTAGCCGTAGTCATAGGCGGGCGCAACCGCGCATCCGCCGAGAGCTGTCGCCGCGGCCAGCAATGCCGCCGATGCAAAGAGCCTGCTCACGATCGTCTCCCCGTGCTGACATAAAGAATCAGAAAGATCGCAAGCCAATGAGTTCAGCCGCATTTGTGTCCATGCATTACGGTCGACAAACGTGTCTGTGAGCCGGCTCGACCTCGCGTCGCACCGTCGTGCCGAAGGCTGCGACGAATGCTTCAGTGGCGGCTCGCCTTAGCGCGTTGCCGCCCGGTAACAGTTAGTTAATCTTCGGCTCGTCGGGGCGCGGCGCGGGCGTTCATCATCGAGACGATTTGAAGTCCTTCAGCGTTTGCGCAACGGCTCGATCAGCGACGACAACCCGTTGTGATCGATCTCATGCATCAACGCGAGCAGCCGCCCGATCTCGCCGGGCGGAAAGCCCTGACTCGCGAACCAGTTCAGATAGTGCCCGGGCAGGTCGGCGATCAAACGACCCTTGTACTTGCCGTACGGCATGGTGCGCGTGACCAGCAGTTCTAGGTGTTCGGGATTCATCGTGGTTCGATCGAGGCAAGGAGGGTTGGGCGCAGCGTCTTCCGACGCCGGCCGGCACGGCATTCTAGCCGCTGCAGGCATCGCGCCGGCGTGGTAACGTCAGCGGTTTATGTTTATACAACGGATAGGACAGCTTCCATGGAATACCGCAGACTCGGCGATTCGGATGTGCAGGTCAGCCTGATCGGGCTCGGCACCATGACGTGGGGCGAGCAGAACAGCGAACAGGACGCGCACGTGCAGATCGACTACGCGCTCGATCACGGCATCAACCTGATCGATACCGCGGAGATGTATCCGGTGCCGCCGCGCGCGCAAACGCAGGGTTCGACCGAGCGCTTTATCGGCACATGGCTTGCGCAGCACCGCGGCGCCCGAGACAAGATCGTGCTCGCCACCAAGATCGCCGGCCCGGCGCGTCAGCCGCATAATCCGCGACATATTCGCGGCGAAACCAACCAGTTCGACCGCAAGAATCTGACCGAGGCGCTCAACGATAGCTTGAAGCGTCTGCAAACGGACTACGTCGACCTGTACCAGCTGCATTGGCCGGACCGCAGCACGATGACGTTCGGCCGCCCGGCGTATCCGTGGGTCGACGACGAATACACCGTGCCGATCGAGGAAACGCTCTCCGTGCTCGCCGATTTCGTCAAGGCCGGCAAGGTGCGCCATGTAGGTGTCTCGAACGAAACGCCGTGGGGCGTCGCGCAGTTCCTGCGCGCGTCGGAGAAGCTCAGCTTGCCGCGCATCGTCAGTATCCAGAATCCGTACAGTCTGCTCAATCGCACCTACGAAGCCGGGCTCTCGGAATACGCGCATCGCGACAACATCGGCCTGCTCGCGTATTCGCCGCTCGCATTCGGCTGGCTGTCCGGCAAGTATGAAGGCGGCGCGCGTCCGGCCGGCGCGCGCATTTCGCTGTTCGAGCGCTTCCAGCGCTACAGCAAGCCGCAAGCGATTCAGGCCACCTCGCGGTATGTGGAACTGGCGAGGCGCCACGGCCTCTCGCCGGCCCAGTTCGCGCTTGCGTTCGTCAACAGCCGGCCGTTCGTGACCAGCAATCTGATCGGCGCCACGTCGCTCGATCAATTGAAGGAGAACATTGCGAGCGTCGACGTCAAGCTCTCGCAACAGGTGCTGGATGAAATCGACGCGCTGCATCAGTTGCAGCCGAATCCCGCGCCTTGAGTCCGCAGGCACTTGCAACGAAAGGCAAATGTCCCTGCCTGACGGCCAATCACGACCTAAACTGTGGTGAGCGGGACGGGCTTCTGTGCCTTCGCGTGCCTGTCGTGGCTTGAGCGGCGCGCGCGAATGGTACGATGCAGCCCAAAAACGGCAGCGGCGGCGGGGCTCATGCCGCGCTGCACACAACACAGCGATAGGACTCAGGACATCGAATGGCGCAACAAAAAACAAACCCAAAGCTCGAGCAGGCGCTGACGCGCGGGGACCTTGCGATCCGTCAGGCCAATTCGGCGCGGGCGACCGCGTTGCTGCGCGCGCTGGCCAAAATGATCGTGGACGCATCCGCGACCATCGGCGTGGAGGCATTCACGCTGATTCCTGACGGCGACAAGATTTACGATCCCGCCGACGGTCTGTGGCCGCAGGAGCTGCAAATTTCGCTCGACGGCCCCGTGGAAGAAGCCGACCCCGACGAAATCCGCACCGTGCGCCTGATCGCCGACGATCCGGGCACCGTGTTCCGCGTGGAATGGCAGCGCGCCGACGGCAAGATCGGGCGCCACGAAGGCGGTCCGTTCGCGACGGTCGCGTTTATCTCGGACGTCGACATTCCCTGGACCGACGACGAGGACTGAGCCTCCGCCGTCCTACCAGTTCACTCGCGGGCGCTGGCCGCATCATCCGGCCGACGCCCGCGCAAGTCTCCGCTACTTCATCATCCTGCGCCGGAACAGCACGGCCGACACCAGAAACCCGCCCACTGCATAAACGGCCAGCACGGCCACGTGCCACAGGACGTTCTCCAGCGGCCGTGCCAGCATCGCCGGCCGGATGAGGTCGACGGCGTGCGCCAGAGGCAGAATGTCGGCGGCACCGCGCGCGGCGGCGGGCAATTGCGAGATCGGAAAAAACACGCCGGAAAGCAGCAGCATCGGCGTCAACACCAGCGTCTGATAAAACATGAAAAAGTCGTACGACGGCGCGAGCGCGGTGACGACCATGGCCGCACTGGCAAACGCAAGACCCGTCAGCACGATGACGGGCAGCGCGAGCAGCATCGACGGAAAGCTGGCGTAGCCGAGCGCGCCCGCCACCAGCATGATCGCCGCGCCCGACAGCACCGACTTGCTGGCCGCCCAGATCACCTCGCCGAGCACGATGTCGCCGAGCGTCAACGGTGTGTGCATGATGGCATCCCAGGTGCGCTGCACGTGCATGCGCGAGAAACCCGAATACATCGACTCGAAACTCGCGGACATCATTACGCTCGACGCCACCGTGCCCGCCGCGAGGAACGCAATGTACGACACGCCGTCGACGCGCCCGACCATCAATCCCAGGCCGAAGCCCAAGCCGAACAGATAGATCATCGGATCGGCGAGATTGCCGAACATCGAGGCGAGCGCGAGCTTTTTCCAGACGAGATAGTTGCGGCGCCACACCGCGATCCAGTTGACCGCGTTGGCGGGCAAGGCGGCGAGCGGCGCGTGCCTGCCCGGCGTGGCTTCGTTGCTTCGGTAAGTGCGTGCATCCATGGCGGGTCTCGTGCGGTGTCGGGTGCGCTGCTTTTCGTGCTCTGCTTTGTGCTCTGCTTTGTGCTCTGCCGACGCGAGTCAGTCCTGCATCTCGCGACCCGTCAGTCGCAGAAAAACGTCCTCAAGGTTCGCCGGGCGGTGCAGATAGCGCAGGTCCGAGCGCTGCTTGAGCCGCGCGTGCACCGGCTCGGCGTCGTTCACATAGCAGAAGAGCGTCTCGCCGCTGATCTCGGTGCGTTGCGCGAGCGGCGCGAGTTCGTCGCGCAACGCGAACGGATCGGGGCCAAAAATCTCGATAACGTCACAGCCGATTTCCGATTCGATCAGCGCTCGCGGCGCGCCTTCGGCGATCTTGCGTCCTTCCTCGATCACGCACAGCCGGTCGCATAACCGCTCGGCTTCCTCCATGAAATGGGTGGTCAGCAGAATCGTCTTGCCCCGTGCGAGCAGCGAACGCAACCGCTCCCAGATCAGGTGCCGCGCCTGCGGGTCGAGCCCGGTCGTCGGTTCGTCCATGATCAGCACGTCCGGATCGTTGACGAGCGCGCGCGCGAGCGTGAGGCGCCGCTTCATGCCGCCGGACAGTTCGCTCACGCGCGCGTCGGCCTTGCTTTCGAGGCGTGCGAATTCGAGCAGCGAGGGCACCATCGCGCGGCATTGGGCGCCGCTTAAGCCGAAATATCGGCCGAACACCAGCAGGTTCTCGCGGACGGTGAAGTCCGGGTCGAGGTTGTCGAACTGCGGCACCACGCCGACGCGGGCCCGCGCGACGCGCGCGCGGCCCGGTATCGGCTCGCCGCAGAGATGGATCGTGCCGGCGTCCGGCGCGGCGATGCCGAGCAGCATGCGCAACGTGGTGGTCTTGCCGGCGCCGTTCGGCCCGAGCAGGCCGAAACATTCGCCAGTGTCGACATGAAACGACAGTCCGTCGACAACCTTCTTTTCGCCGTAGCTTTTCTCGACCTGGTGGAATTCGATGGCGGTGTCGGGCATGGAAGAGATCGAGGCTCCGGGAAAAGGCGGGAATGAGCGGCAAGGCTGCTCATTCTAGGCCATCGGCCGCGAACGGTTGGCCCCTGTGCCGCGCCGGCATCGCCGCCTTTTGCACTGCGGCATCCGCACCAGGGATGCTGTCGTGGTGGCGCAAGCCTCGTCTGCGCAAGGCAGGGGCAGGTGTAAATCGCAGTTAGCGTTTTCCATCCCTTGCAAGCGGAATTGCGGCGCACCATGATTGATTCAGACCGCGCTTTTGCGGAAAGGGGAAAACGATGGCGAGCTACCAGAAAATCCTGCTGTGCTACGACGGCTCGCGCGAAGGCCGCAAAGCGCTACGCTGCGGTGCCGATCTGGCGCTGGATCTCAAGGCGGAAACGCACCTGCTCTCGGTGGTGGATATGCGTTCCAGCATTGCGCAAAGCGCGGGCCTGCTGACGGACGTCGCGTGCGGCAGCTTTGAAAAGACCGCGCGTGACATTCTGCAAGAAGGCGTCGATTGGCTGACGGAGCGCGGTGTGCGGGCGCAAGGCCACTTTGCGTTCGGCCATCCAATCGACGAGATTGCCAATCTGGCCAATGAACTGCACGTGGACCTCGTGGTGGTGGGCCATCGTTGCCGCACCGGCCTGTCGCGATGGTGGATGGGCGCGGGCAACACGCCGCTGCTCGACCGTGTGTCGTGCAGCATCCTGGTCGCGTGTTCGTCCGCGCAGGAGCAGCAACAGGAAGCGGCCTGAGCGGTTTGAGCGGCCGACGAGCCCGGCGAAGCAGACTGCGCCGCCCCCGCGCGGCAGCTCACTCGTTGAGATTGACCGCGGCCAGTTTCCACGTAAAGAGCCCTTGGCGCCGGAAGATCGCGGAATAGCGCGCGTCGCCGGCACCGTGCTGGTACGTGACGGCGAACTCGTTGAGCCCGCGATAGCCGGCGGTGGTTTGCGGCGGCTGCGGTGGCGTGGGGCTGTGGCCCGCGTCGCCGCCGGCGGGGTTGGCGCCGTTGCCGGCGCTTTGATTCGCCGGCTGAGCGGCGCCTCGCGATGCAGGCGCCGGTCCGTTTGCCGCAGCCGGATTGTCGGTAGCCGGCTGCGCGGGCGGTCGCTCGCCGGGTTCGCCGCGCGGCGGCATACCGTTGAGCAAGGCGGCTACGCCGTCGGGCGTCGCATAGGCGTCGACCAGCGGACCGATCAATGCCACGCCGATCATCGCCCCGATCGCGGCTAACGGATTGCCGTTGCCGTGTGCGTCGAGCCGCCGCGTCAGCAAGCCGGTGACCTGCTGCTTCAGACTTTCGCGCAACGCAGGGAAATCGACGTACTGATTGACGGTTTGCGCGTCTCGCGCATCGGCGGCGCGTTTCAGGTTATTGAGCGCGATATACGGCGATGCATAGGCGAAACCCAAGCCCGCGATGAGCGCAATCACGATCAGCGTGACGACAAGTGGACGGGCGCTGCGATTCTTGGGTGTTGAAACGGCTATCGGTCGCAATTCTCCAATCAGCTCCATCAGCTCCATCAGGTGTGACGCAATGTTTGCACCCGACGGCGCACCTACCTCACGCCGATCAGGACTCGAACACTGCGCCCTGAACGTTGGTTTCTTCGGCGATGCACCGGTCGATCATGCGGCAGACCGCGTCCACCGTGCCGACCATGATGAGCCGCGACGGCCCGTGATAGACCCGCACCGGCGCGCGGCGCGCCGGCTCCGCCGTATTGAGTCCCGAATTCAGCGATACCCGGGCGAAGGCCGGCAATGACGACGGCAGCGCGGCATGCCCGCCGGAGCCGTTTATCGGCGAGTCGAACAGCGACGCGGTGGCGGCCGTGGATGCTTCGATCAATGAGCAAGGCACCAGCTTGCGCAGGTGGCGCAGACGGCCGAACTGGCGAAACGGCAACAGGCGGGCAAGGCGTTCCATGAGGCTCTCCGGGCGATTCAACATAGTGGCTGCCTGTTAGCGGCAGCCCGGCGACAGCTTGGTCGGTGGCAGGCAAGGGTGAAAGGCAAGCGCGGAAGACGAGGGTAGACGTGCGGCGTTGCCGAAAACCACTCGCCCGCGCTAGCGCCAATCAAAACTCGCCGGGGCGGATCAGCCCGACGGCGATGCCTTCCAGCGCGAAGTCGGCACTGCCTGTCTCAACAAAGATGTTCTCGTAATCGGGGTTCTCGGCAATCAGCTCGATGCCGTTGGGCCGGCGCTTCAGACGCTTGACCGTAACGTCGTCGCCGAGCCGGGCAATGATGATCTGGCCGTCTTTCGCCTCGCTGCGCTTTTGCACGGCGAGCAGGTCGCCGTCGAAAATGCCCGCGTCGCGCATGGAAAGGCCGCGCACCTTGAGCAGATAGTCGGGCTTGCTCGAGAAGAGCGCCGGGTCGCACGCGTAGTGCTGCGCGATATGTTCCTGCGCGAGGATCGGACTGCCGGCCGCGACCCGGCCGACAAGCGGCAGAGACAGCTGCATGATGCTCGGATGCGGTAGCGTGAACTGATGCTGCGTGCCGTCTTGCCCGAATTCCTGGGGCGGCAGCAGACGAATGCCGCGCGACGCGCCCGCCGCGAGTTCGATCACGCCCTTGCGGGCGAGCGCCCGCAAATGCTCTTCGGCCGAGTTAGCCGAGCTGAAGCCGAGTTCCGCGGCGATCTCCGCGCGGGTGGGCGGAAAACCGGTGCGCTCGATGGCGCGGCGGATCAGATCGAAAACCTGCTGCTGTCGTGCGGTAAGTTTGGTCATGGCGCCACTGTATGTATGAACAGGTGGCTGTATTTTTATACAGTATCCGGCGCAATTCAAGCTTTACTTTAAGTTCGTCGCAAACGGTCACGTGATGGCGCCGCTGAACGGCGCTTGAACACCCGTTTTCATGCCGCAACGCCTTATCCGGCTGTCATTACCACTTTTGCGTATTAAAAAATGAGCAAACATTATTTTTAATGATGAAAGCCCTTCGATAGACTGGCCTCCAAGTCGCTCATGTGCACGTGATCCGACGCAGAACAACATCGCTCGCTGCAACTGGCGAACCAACACGCGGAGAACCTGGCATGAACCATCGGAACACGGGGCGGGCCCATCAGACCCGAACATTCATCGCAGCGCTGGCTTTCGGTGCGGCGGCGGCGCTCGGCGCGATCTCTCACGCGCAGGCGGCCGACGCGACGCTGCTCAACGTCTCCTACGACCCGACCCGCGAGCTCTACCAGGACGTGAACCAGGCGTTCGGCAAGGAATGGAAGGCGAAGACCGGCGAGACCGTCACGTTCAAGCAGTCGCACGGCGGCTCGGGCGCCCAGGCGCGCTCGGTGCTCGACGGCCTGCAGGCCGATGTCGTGACCCTCGCGCTCGCCTACGACATCGACGCCATTGCGAACAAAGGCTTGATCGACAAGAACTGGCAGAAGCGGCTCCCTGACAACGCGTCGCCCTATACGTCGACGATCGTGTTTCTGGTGCGCAAGGGCAACCCCAAGCACATCAAGGACTGGGACGACCTGACGAAGCCGGGCGTGTCGATCGTGACGCCGAATCCGAAGACGTCGGGCGGCGCGCGCTGGAATTACCTGGCGGCCTGGGCGTATGCCGCGCATCAGCCGGGCGGCAACGATCAGAAGGCGAAGGAATTCGTCGCGAAGCTCTACAAGAACGCGGGCGTGCTCGATTCCGGCGCGCGCGGCGCGACCACGAGCTTCGTGCAGCGCGGCATCGGCGACGTGCTGATCGCGTGGGAAAACGAGGCGTTCCTGTCGGTCAAGGAGTTCGGCACGGACAAGTTCGAGATCGTCGTGCCGTCGGTCAGCATTCTGGCCGAGCCGCCGGTCGCGGTGGTGGACAAGGTGGTCGACAAACATGGCACGCGCAAGCTCGCCGAGGCGTATCTGAACTTCCTGTACAGCCAGGAAGGCCAGGAAATGGCCGCGAAGAACTTCTACCGTCCGCGTTCGAACAAGGTGCCGGCCGAGCTGACCGCGAAGTTTCCGAAGCTGAAGCTGTACACCGTCGACGATACGTTCGGCGGCTGGAGCAACGCGCAGAAGACGCATTTCGCCGACGGCGGCGTGTTCGATTCGATCTACCAGCCGCAGTAACCCAGGCCCGCCCGCGCCGCAGCCGGCGCGGGCGGGCCAACACGACGCGCCGCGCCGCTGCGCGTCACCCCGGAGCGCGCCGCTGGCGCGCTTCTGGCCGACCGGATCGAGGCGGCCTGCAACACGAGCATCAACTGAACGAGTAACGAGCATGACGACGTTGACTTTCCGCAAGCCGAGCGCGCTGCCCGGTTTCGGCCTGACCCTCGGCATCACGGTGGCGTATCTGAGCCTCGTCGTGCTGATCCCGCTTGCCGCGACTTTTCTGAAGACGGCGACGCTCGACTGGAGCCAGTTCGTGCGCGCGGTCAGCTCGCCGCGCGTGCTCGCCTCGTACCGGCTCACATTCTTCTCGGCGCTGGGCGGCGCGCTGATCAACGCGGTGTTCGGCTTTCTCGTTGCCTGGGTGCTCGTGCGCTACCGGTTTCCGTTCAAGCGCATCGTCGACGCCGTGGTCGACCTGCCGTTCGCGCTGCCCACCTCGGTGGCGGGCATCTCGCTCGCGGCCGTGTATGCGGGCAACGGCTGGATCGGCCAGTTTCTCGAACCGCTCGGGCTCAAGGTGGCCTTTACGCCGGTGGGCGTGCTGGTCGCGCTGACCTTCATCGGTTTGCCGTTCGTCGTGCGCACCGTGCAGCCGGTGCTGGAGGAGTTCGAGCGCGAACAGGAGGAGGCCGCCGCGTGCCTCGGCGCGTCGCGCTGGCTGACGTTTCGCCGCGTCGTGCTGCCGGCGGTATTCCCGGCATTGCTCACCGGTTTCGCACTGGCCTTTGCGCGCGCGCTCGGCGAATACGGCTCGGTCATTTTCATCGCCGGCAATGTGCCGATGAAGTCGGAGATCACATCCCTCCTCATCATCACGAAGCTGGAGCAGTACGACTACGCGGGGGCGACGGCGCTCGCCGTGGTGATGCTCGTGGTGTCGTTCCTGATGCTGCTTTTCATCAACACGCTGCAGTGGTATTTGCAGCGCCGCACGAGCCGCGGCAGCGCAGGCCCGGCGCCCGCCGCGGCGAGCGTGACGAGTGTCGCAAGCATTGGCGGAGGTGTGCAATGAATCGCCATTCCGTCGATAGCATCGGGAACGCAGGCGCTGCGAGTTCGCCCGCCGCGGCCCCGCGCGCGCCGCTCAATGCCGCTCGCCGCCCGGATCCGGTCAGCGAGCCGCCCGCGGTGCGCTGGATCCTGACCGGCGTCGCGCTGCTGTTTCTCGCGCTGTTTCTGGTGGTGCCGCTCGTCGCCGTGTTTTATCAGGCGCTCAGCAAGGGGCTCGGTTTCTACCTGGAGTCGCTCGCGGACCCGGACGCGCTCGCCGCCATCAAGCTCACGGCGACCACGGCGGCGATCGCGGTGCCGCTCAACCTCGGTTTCGGGCTCGCGGCTTCGTGGTGCATCGCCAAGTTCGAGTTTCGCGGCAAGGCTTTGCTGACCACGCTGATCGACCTGCCGTTTTCGGTGTCGCCGGTGATCTCGGGCCTCATCTACGTGTTGATGTTCGGCGCGCAAGGCTGGTTCGGGCCGTGGCTGCAGGCGCATAACGTGCAGATCATTTTTGCGGTGCCGGGCATCGTGCTCGCCACCATCTTCGTGACGTTTCCGTTCGTCGCGCGGGAGCTGATTCCGTTGATGCAGGCGCAAGGCAACGACGAAGAAGAGGCCGCGCACGTGCTCGGCGCGTCCGGCTGGCAGATTTTTCGCCGCGTCACGCTGCCCAACGTCAAATGGGGGCTGCTGTACGGCGTGATTCTGTGCAACGCACGGGCGATGGGCGAGTTCGGCGCGGTGTCCGTGGTGTCGGGCCATATTCGCGGGCAGACCGACACCATGCCGCTGCACGTCGAGATTCTCTATAACGAATACAACTTCTCGGCGGCATTCGCCGTGGCCTCGGTGCTGGCCTTGCTGGCACTCGTGACGCTCGCGCTCAAGCTGCTCGCCGAGCGCCACCTGTCGGCGGAACTGTCGGACGCGCACGCCGTGCCCGCGCACGCCGGTCCGGCAGCGCTGCCCACCGCGGCACTGCCGCTTAACACACCGGTCTCGCAGCAACACCCGCTCAAGCAAGGAGAGCTGTAATGGGTATCACCGTACGTAACCTGCAAAAGCGCTTCGGCGATTTCGTCGCGCTCGACAACGTCTCGCTCGATTTTCCGCCGGGCGAACTGGTTGCGCTGCTCGGGCCCTCGGGTTGTGGCAAGACCACTTTGCTGCGCGTGATCGCAGGCCTCGAATACGCGGACGGCGGCCAGGTCGTGCTGCAAGGCCAGGACGTGGCGACGGTGGGCGCGCGCGAGCGCGAAGTTGGCTTCGTGTTCCAGCACTACGCGCTGTTCCGCCATATGACGGTGTTCGAGAACGTGGCGTTCGGGCTGCGCGTGAAGCCGCGAAAGGAGCGGCCCTCGGAAGCCGTGATCCGCGAGAAAGTGCACGAGTTGCTGAAGCTCGTGCAACTCGACTGGCTCGCGCAACGCTATCCGTCTGAATTGTCGGGCGGCCAGCGCCAGCGTATCGCGCTCGCACGCGCGCTCGCCGTCGAGCCGAAAGTGCTGCTGCTCGACGAACCGTTCGGCGCGCTCGACGCCAAGGTGCGCAAGGAGCTGCGCAGCTGGCTGCGGCGCCTGCACGACGACCTGCATATCTCGACGATCTTCGTCACGCACGACCAGGAAGAGGCGCTCGAGGTCGCGGATCGCATCGTCGTGCTCAACCGCGGACACGTGGAGCAGGTCGGCAGTCCGCAGGACGTGTACGACCATCCGCAAACGTCGTTCGTGTATGAGTTTCTCGGCGCGGCGAACCGTCTGCACGGCAAGGTGGACGCTAGCGGTTTCGTGGTGGACGGCGCGGCGTTGCCGGTGGCGATCAGCAGCGATTTCAGCGGCCCCGCTTTCGCCTATGTGCGGCCGCACGACCTGCAGCTGTATCCGCAGTCGGCGGGACGCCGCGAGGGTATCGTCGTCGATGTGCGGCGTGTCGTCACGCTCGGCGGCTCGGTGCGCGTCGAACTGGCGGGCCGCGAGGGCAATCTGCTCGAAGCCGAACTCGATCGCGAAGCATGGCGCGAGCTGCAGCTTGCAGTCGGCGACGGCGCGACTGCCGTGCCGCGCGCGCTGCGCGTGTTTCCGGCGCAGTGACCGCGCAAGCGGCAGACGCGCGCGCTTCGATCCCACGCGACCTATTCCAATAATTCAACTTTCGCTGAACCGGACACTTCAAGATGAATTTCCAGCAATTGCGCTTTGTGCGCGAGGCCGTGCGTCAGAACATGAACCTGACCGAAGTGGCGAACGTGCTGTACACATCGCAGTCGGGCGTGTCGAAACAGATCAAGGACCTCGAAGACGAACTCGGCGTCGACATCTTCATTCGACGCGGCAAGCGGCTCACGGGCCTCACGGAGCCGGGCAAGGCGGTGCATCAGCTGATCGAGCGGATGCTGCTCGATGCTGAGAATCTGCGCCGCGTCGCGCGTCAGTTCGCGGATCAGGACAGCGGCCACCTGGTGGTCGCGACGACGCACACGCAGGCCCGCTATGCGCTGCCCAAGGTGATCCGCCAGTTCACCGAAGTGTTCCCGAAGGTGCACCTCGCGCTGCGCCAGGGCAGCCCGCAGCAGATCGCGCAGATGATCATCAACGGCGAGGCGGATATCGGCATTTCCACCGAAGCGCTCGACCGCTTCCCGGACATCGTCACCTTCCCGTGCTATTCGTGGCATCACGTCGTGGTGGTGCCGAAGAATCATCCGCTCGTCGGCCGGCCGAATCTGACGCTCGACGAAATCGCCGAATTCCCGATTGTCACGTATGACCAGGACTTCACGGGCCGCTCGCACATCGACCAGGCCTTCGCGAAAGCCGGCGCCTTGCCCGACGTGGTGCTGACCGCGATCGACGCCGACGTGATCAAAACCTACGTCGAGCTCGGCATGGGCATCGGCGTGGTGGCGGCGATGGCCTACGACCCCAAGCGCGACAGCGAACTCGTCGCGCTCGACACGCAGCATCTGTTCGAGGCGAGCACCACGCGGGTCGGCTTGCGCAAAGGCGCGTTTCTGCGCGCGTATGCGTACCGTCTGATCGAGATGTTCGCGCCGCAATTGACCGAGGCGGAAATCGCCGCGCAGCTGCGCGAAGCCGTGTAAGGGCTTGACGGTCGGAACAGACGAGGGTTTGTGGGGAGCGCCAGGGCGCGCGACGGCGGGGCGTCATCGCTTACAATCGCCGCCATGAACACACAGACTTCCTTTTCCTCCTCCCGCGCGGCGGCGCCGCTGCCGCGCATCGCCGTGCTCGCGACCGGCGGCACGATTGCCGGCGCGGCTGCCGATGCCACCAACACCGCCGGCTATCAGGCCGGCGTGGTCGGCGTCGAACAATTGCTGTCGGTCGTGCCGGCCTTGTCCACGGTGGCGCACGTCGTGCCCGAGCAGACTGCGAGTATCGACAGCAAAGACATGTCGATGCCGCTGTGGACCACGCTCGCGCGACGCGTCAACGCGCTCGTTGCCGCCGACGACATCGACGGCGTCGTCATCACGCACGGCACGGACACGCTCGAAGAAACCGCCTATCTGCTGCATCTGACCGTCAAGTCGGACAAACCGATCGTGCTGACGGCCGCCATGCGCCCGGCGTCGGCGTTGTCGGCGGACGGTCCGCTGAATCTGCTGAACGCGGTCACGGTGGCGGCAAATGCGGCGGCGCGCGGGCAGGGCGTGCTGGTCGCGTTCAACAACAAGATTCACAGCGCGCGCGATGTCGTCAAGACGAGCACGTACGCCGTCGATGCGTTCCAGTCGCCGGAAATCGGCGCGCTTGGCTGGGTGCAGGACGGGCGGGTGGAGTTCCAGCGCAGCGTCGTGCGTGCGCACACGCGCGCGACCGAGTTCGTGATCGGCGCGAACTGGCCGCATGTGGAAATCGTGGCGAGCTATGCGGGGGTGTCGCGCATCGCCGTCGATGCGCTCGTGACGGCCGGCGTGCGCGGCATTGTCGTGGCGGGCACGGGCAACGGTTCGATTCACGCGTCGCTCGGGCAGGCATTGGCGGACGCGGCGTCGCAGGGCGTCGCCGTGGTGCGTTCGTCACGCGTGGGTTCAGGGCATGTGATGCGCAACGGCGCGGCCGCCGACGATGCGCTCGGCTTTGTCAGCGCCGGCTCGCTGAACCCGTACAAGGCGCGCGTGCTGCTGATGCTCGCCCTGGCCGCGGGCGCTACAGGGCCGGTCGCGCTGCAAAGGGCGTTCGATATGTATTGACGCTGTGCAGCGTCGACACATGCATTGAATAAAAAACGCGGCGCCCGAGTGAGTGACTCGGGCGCCGCGTTGTCGTTTGGCACCGTCTATGCGTACGCGCGCCGCAAGCGCCCGCAAAAGCAGCGCCTGCAATCGCTCATTGCACCGGCGGAATCACCAGCACCTGGCCCGGATAGATCTTGTCCGGGCTCTTGAGCATCGGCGTGTTGGCCTCAAAAATGACGCCGTTCTTCGCGCCGCTGCCGTAGTACTTCTCGGCGATCTTCCACAGATTGTCGCCCGCCACGACCGTATGAAACTGCGTGGGCGCCGCGGCGGGCGCGGTGACGCTCAGTTGATCGTCGACCTTGTCGACGTTCTGCACATTGCCCGCTGCGACGAGAATCCTGTCCTTGGTCGGCTGATCCGCAGCTTCGCCGGAGACGGTCACGGTGTGGCTCGCGCCGTCGTACGAGACTTGCAGGTTCGTTGCCTCGAGACCCTGGCTGCGGATGTACGTGGCAATCGCATCGCCCGCAGTTTTGTTGAGCGCGGCAAGATCGGGCGCCGCCGGCGCCGCCTCGGCGTTGGCGGGCGTGGACGCCGCGCTGAACAGTTTTTCGCCGGCTTCCTTGATGAAGCTGAGAATACCCATCGATCACACTCCTCGTGTTGGTACGCAAGCATGCTGTGCGTACGGTTAAGCAGTCGTCGTTGCTCGCGCGCAAAAGAAGGGCGCACGCATGCAACGGACTCACGAGTGTAGGAGAAACCAGTCCGGCGAACTGTCAAGAAAGGTTGGGAAACGGGCACGAAGTTGCAAGCAAATGCAAACGGGCGTGCAAACCGGCGGTGTAGGGGGAAGCCACACAGAAAGCCGCTGAGGAGGCTGCCGGGAATGCTGCCGCGCATGAGCGAGCGGCATAAAAAGCGGATGATGAATCCGACAGACGGACACCCGACGACGACGTCTGACCGACCAAGGCTTCCCCGGCGCCGCCGGGTGCCGCTGCGGACCCCACTTTGCCGCTCTCAGCCCAGAGCGGCTCGATTTGCCCGATCCGCCGCGATGCCGCGCGACGAACCGGGCGCCCCACCTGCGATTGCCGTGACGTGCGCGAAGCGGCGTCAGCGGCAATCGGTGAACTGTCAGTGCGACTGCGCACGGGGCGCCTCTCGACGCATCGCGCCGATCCTCACGCCCACCACCGTGCCCCGGCAGGCGCTGCGAATCCGCGAGCCGCGAAGAAGCGCCGCCGCCTCACGCTGCTTTCGCTTCGCTCCCGGGCGCCTGCGCGACTTCGTAGTTCGCCATGATTTCGAGCGCGCGGACCATTGCCGAGTGATCCCATGCCTTGCCGCCGTTCGCCGCGCACACGCTGAACAATTGCTGCGCGCTCGCGGTATGCGGCAGCGCGATGCCGAGCTTGCGGGCGCCGTCGAGTGCGAGGTTCAGATCCTTCTGATGCAACTCGATACGGAAGCCCGGATTGAACGTGCGCTTCGTCATCCGCTCGCCGTGCACTTCCAGAATGCGCGACGACGCGAAGCCGCCCATCAACGCCTTGCGCACACGTTCGGGGTCGGCGCCCGAGCGCGAGGCGAACAGCAGCGCCTCGGCTACCGCCTCGATATTCAGCGCGACGATGATCTGGTTCGCGACCTTGCAGGTCTGACCCGCGCCGTTCTCGCCGATCAGCGAGATGTTCTTGCCCATCAGTTCGAAGAGCGGCTTCGCTTCTGCGAAGGCTTTTTCGGGGCCGCCCACCATGATCGTGAGCGTGGCCTCGCGCGCGCCGACTTCGCCGCCGGACACCGGCGCATCGAGATAGTCGACGCCGAGCGCGTTGATCTTCTTCGCGAACGCCTGCGTGTCGAGCGGCGAGATCGAGCTCATGTCGATCACGAGCTTGCCCGCGCTGAGGCCGGCCGCGACGCCGTCGTCGGCGAACAGAACGTTGGCCACGTCAGGCGTGTCCGGCACCATGATGATGACGATATCGGCGGCTTGCGCGACGGCGGTCGAATCGGCTACCACGTTCGTGCTCTTGCCCAGGTCTTCCGGCACCGGATACGCGCCGTTCACGAACAGTGTGTGGCCGCCCTTGAGGAGGTTGCGCGCCATGTGCGCACCCATGATGCCGAGCCCGATGAAACCGATCTTTGCCATGTGTCTGAATCTCCAGTGTTGTTTGCGGTCCCGCGAGGGACGTGGTTCGCAGGCGCATTGCGCCCGCTTCGAGCGACGTGCTGCCGGGCGCCTCGCTCAGGCCGCCGCGTGCGCGGCGCCGCGCGTTTGCCCGGCCACGCTTTGCACCCACACGAGTCCGGCCGTGGTGGTGGTGCGCGGCTTGTATTCGCAGCCGACCCAGCCGTCGTAACCGATCGAGTCGAGCAGATCGAACAGGAACGGGTAGTTGATTTCACCGGTGCCGGGTTCGTTGCGCCCCGGGTTGTCGGCGAGTTGAATGTGGGCGATCTGCGGCAGATGCTTTTTGATCGTCGCGGCGAGTTCGCCTTCCATCCGTTGCATGTGATAGATGTCGTACTGCAGGAACAGGTTGTCCGAACCCACCGCGCGGATCACGTCGAGGCCCTCGCTCGAACGGTTCAGCGCGAAGCCGGGAATGTCGTAGGCATTGCACGGCTCGACGAGCAGGCGGATGCCGGCCTTCTTCAACTCGGCGGCCGCAAAACGCAGGTTATCGACGATGGTCGAGCGGGCCTCGTCCGCGTCCACGCCGGCAGTCGGAATGCCGACGAGGCAGTTCAGTTGCGGCACCTTCAGCGCGCTCGCATATTCGATCGCACGGCCGACGCCTTCCTGGAACTCGGTGACGCGATCGGGCAGGCACGCAATGCCGCGCTCGCCGGCTTCCCAGTTGCCCGCGGGCAGGTTGTGCAGCACCAGCTTGAGCCGGTTTTGCTGAAGACGCTCGCTCAACTCGGCGACCTTGTACGGATACGGAAACATGAATTCGACGGCATGAAAGCCCGCGTCCGCCGCCGCCGCAAAGCGGTCGAGGAACGGGACTTCGTTAAAGAGCATGGTGAGATTCGCTGCGAATTTCGGCATGGTGCGTAGGTCTCGCTGGTCGGTCAGTGAATTGGCGTGTGCCCGTCACGCGTGCGCCACGCGGCTGCGGGGCGTAGTCGCGTGACCGCGGTCGTCGGGTCAGTCCTCAGTCGGCGATGCTGATCGCGGTCGGCGCGTCCTCGCGCGTCACAGCCAGTTCCTCGAACTCATTGATCGCGTCGATTTCCGTGCCCATCGAAATATTGGTGACGCGCTCCAGAATCACCTCGACGATCACGGGCACGTTGAACTCGGAAAGCATCGACTGCGCTTGTTGCAGCGCCGGCTTGAGCTCCTCCGGCTTGAACACGCGAATCGCCTTGCAGCCGAGACCTTCGGCCACCGCGACGTGGTCCACGCCGTAGCCGTTGGTTTCCGGCGAATTGATGTTCTCGAAGCCGAGCTGCACGCAAAAGTCCATGTCGAAGGCGCGCTGTGCCTGGCGGATCAGGCCGAGATACGAGTTGTTCACGACCACATGCACGTACGGCAGCTTGAATTGCGCGCCGGCCGCGAGTTCCTCGATCATGAACTGGAAGTCGTAGTCGCCCGAGAGTGCGACGATGGGCCGCTGAGGATCAGCCGCGCGCACGCCGAGCGCCGCCGGAATCGTCCAGCCGAGCGGGCCCGCCTGGCCGCAGTTGATCCAGTTGCGCGCCTTGTAGACGTGCAGGAATTGCGCGCCGGCGATCTGCGACAAACCGATGGTGCTCACGTAGCACGTGTCGCGGCCGAAGACCTGATTCATCTCTTCGTATACGCGCTGCGGCTTCATCGGCACGTTGTCGAAGTGCGTCTTGCGATGCAGCGTCTGCTTGCGCTGCTGGCAATCGGCGACCCAGGCGCTGCGGTCCTTCAGCTTGCCGGCGGCTTTCCATTCGCTCGCGACTTCCACGAAGAGTTCGAGCGCGGCCTTCGCGTCCGACACGATGCCGAGGTCCGGGCCGAATACGCGGCCGATCTGCGTGGGCTCGATGTCGACGTGCACGAACTTGCGGCCCTTCGTATAGACGTCGATGCTGCCCGTGTGACGGTTTGCCCAGCGGTTGCCGATGCCGAGCACGAAGTCGGACGCGAGCATCGTCGCGTTGCCGTAGCGGTGCGAGGTTTGCAGACCGACCATGCCGGCCATCAGCGGATGGTCGTCGGGGATCGCGCCCCACGACATGAGCGTCGGGATCACCGGCACGCCGACCGTCTCGGCGAACCTGACGAGCAGGTCCTCGGCGGCGGCATTCAGGACACCGCCGCCGGAGACGATCAGCGGCTTCTCAGATTCATTGAGCAGCGCGATTGCGGCCTCGATCTGCTTGCGGGTTGCCTTCGGCTTGTAGACGGGCAGCGGTTCGTAGGTGTCGATATCGAATTCGATTTCGGCGACCTGCACGTCGATCGGCAGATCGACCAGCACCGGACCCGGGCGGCCCGAGCGCATCAGGTGAAAGGCCTGCTGGAAGACGCGCGGCACGAGCGCAGGCTCGCGCACCGTCACCGCCCACTTGGTGACCGGCTTCGCGATCGACTCGATGTCGACCGCCTGGAAGTCTTCCTTGTAGAGGCGCGCGCGCGGCGCCTGCCCCGTGATAGCGAGAATAGGAATCGAATCGGCCTGGGCGGAGTACAAACCGGTGATCATGTCGGTGCCGGCGGGACCGGACGTCCCGATGCACACGCCGATATTGCCGGGCTGCGCCCGCGTGTAGCCCTCGGCCATATGCGAGGCGCCTTCGACGTGGCGCGCGAGCACGTGGCTGATGTTGCCGGCCTTGCGCATTGCCGAGTAAAACGGGTTGATGGCGGCGCCGGGCACGCCGAACGCGGTGTCGATCCCTTCTTTTTCGAGCACCAGCACGGCGGCGTCGACGGCTCTCATCTTGGGCATGAATGTCTCCTCAATGTCCTGAAATTGGCAAATAAAGGCTGTTGAACGCACTTTAGGCTTGACCTAAAGGTTTGATAAGATCAGTCCGCGTCGCTTATTTCGAAACAAAAAGTATGGAATGCCGGAGCAAAGGGCGGCGCCGGTGGAAACCAGGAGGAGACAGGCATGGACCGCTTCAAGCAGATCGAAACCTTCGTGCGTGTCGCGGACGCGGGCAGCCTCGCGGCTGCAGCGCTCGAGGAGGGCGTCTCGCCGGTGATTCTCGGGCGGCGCATCGACGCGCTCGAAAAGCGTCTCGGCGTGAAGCTCATGTACCGCTCGACGCGGCGGCTCGTGGTCAGCGAGGACGGCGCCGCGTTTCTCGAGCGCTGCCGGGGCTTGCTGACCGAATGGGACCAGGCGGAGAACGAACTGAGTGCCGGGCGCCGGGCGGTGAACGGTCACCTGATCGTCTCGGCGCCGGCCGCGTTCGGCCGCAAGCACGTCGCGCCGCTCGCGCCCGCGTTTCTCGCCGACAAGCCGGAATTGCAGGTGTCCTTCAACCTGACCGACCGGGTCGTCGATCTGGTGCGCGAGGGCTATGACCTGTCGATTCGCATCGGCGGCGCGGTCGATCCCAACTTCGTCGCCGTGAAACTGGCCTCGAACCGCCGTGTGGTCTGCGGCACACCCGAGTATTTCCGCCAGCACGGCAAGCCGAAAACGCTCGAAGACCTGCCGCGGCACAACTGCCTCGCGTTTAACCTGCAAGGCGGCCAGAACCGCGGCTGGTATTTCCGCCGCAACGGCAAGCTCGTCACGGTGCGGGTGGGCGGCACGCTCGACTGCAACGACGGCGAGCTGCTGCACCGCTGGGTGTCCGAGGGGCTCGGGCTCGGCTGGCGCTCCACGTGGGAGATCCAGCAGCAGCTCGCGCGCGGCGAACTGGAAACGGTGCTCGACGAGTTCGCGCTGCCCGACTACGACATCCTCGCCGTCTATCCACAGCAGCGTTACGTGCCGGCCAAGGTGCGCTATTTCATCGACTATCTGAAGGAAATTTACGCGAGCGAAGACTATTGGAACCAGCCTGCGTATTAGCGCGCGGGCCGTTGCCGGGCTTTTTTTGCAAACGGCGCGCGGCGGCGGGAATAAACTCGGCGCATGGCCGGTTATGCGAGGTGAAGCCTGACGACGAACCGCGCTGCATAGCCGCACATGCCCTGGAGGGCCGAGGTGGTCCAGACCGATAGAGACGCCGATTCCGACGCTGCGCGAAGCCGCCGCTTCCAGCAGCTCGCGCTGCCGCATCTCGACGCGGCCTACAACCTCGCGCGCTGGCTGTGCGGCAATCCGAACGATGCCGACGATGTCGTGCAGGAAGCGTTTATGCGCGCATTCCGCTTTTTCGACACCTTCCGCGGCGATTCGGCGCGGCCGTGGCTGCTCGCGATCGTGCGCCGGACCTGGTACACCGAATGGCGGCGGCGGGCGTCGTCGCATGAAACCGTGGAGTTCGACGACACGATGGACGACGCGACCTTCGACGGCTGGAGCGCGGGCGGCGCCGACCCGCAGGCGCTGCTCATCCGCGACGAGGACACGAAGCGGGTGCACGAGGCGCTTGCGCTGCTGCCTGTCGAGTATCGCGAAGTGCTGATCCTGCGCGAGCTGGAAGAGATGGGCTATCGCGAAATCGCTCAGGTGGCGGATGTGCCGATCGGCACGGTCATGTCCCGGCTCGCCCGCGGGCGCCGCAAGCTGGCAGCCTTGCTGACGGACTCCGGCGACGGTCTGGCGGAAGCGGCGCGGGATCCGGCGTACCGGGGCATGGCTGCGAAGTTCTCGCCTCAATCGGGCGGTGCGGGCGCCGGCTTGCCGGGCGCCGCGTCCATGCCGGCCTCCGGGGCGGCCGCCGGCCCAAGTTCTTCAGACGACGAAAACGGCGCCGCGCAGGCATGCCGTTGCGCTACGCCGACGGCTTCCGTGACGCCGCTGCGGGCCGTCGCCAACGCCCGTTCGTTGACCCACCGCGGCGGTGCAACCGCCGGCAACGCTCAGGAGACGCCAGATGGACTGTAACGAAGCGCGGCCGCTCCTCGATGCGAACGCCGATCACGAATTGCCCGCGCCGGATGCGCGGCGCGTAGAGCAGCATATCGAGCGCTGCGCGGCCTGCCGGCGCGAAAGCGACACGCTTCGGACGATGAGCCGCGCGCTGCGGGCGGCGCCTTATCATCGCGCGCCGGAGTCGTTGCGCTTGCGCATTCTGGCGGGTTTGCCGCAGACACAAGGCGCGGCGCGGGAGGCGCCGGAGGCCGTGCCGGCGAGCGCGCGGGCGGGCGTCGACGGAGCCGCAGCGCAGACTGCTTCAGACGCAGCGGCGGGCATGGGAATGCGGGCAGGCGTCGAGGAAGGCGCGGCGCAGACGGCGTCGGATGCAGTGACGAGTGCGCGAGAAGGCGAGGGCGCCGACGCGGCTCGCGTGCGAGCTGCGGCATCGCAGGCCGAGGCTCCGGCCGCAGCCGTTGCTGCTGCGGCGCAAGAGCCCGGCCGTAACGCACGACTGTCCTCGCATAGGCGGCCGGGCTGGTTTCGCGGCTGGGTCGATCGCCTGTTCGGCGGCCGCGCGGCGCACGTCGGGCACGGCGGGCAAGGCGGGCAAGGCGGCCTTGCCGCGCCTTCGGCAGGCGGCGGGACGGGCGCGCCGCCCGCCTCGGGCTGGCTCGCGCCGCTCGTCGTCGCGCTGTGCGCGGTGGGCGTCGCGCTCACGCTGAATCTGCGGCGGCCGGCGGAGTTCGCGCCATTCGCCGACGAACTCGTGGCGAGCCACGTGCGCGCCCAGGTGTCCGGGCGCGACATCGACGTGATTTCGACGGACCGGCATACCGTCAAGCCGTGGTTCAACGGCCGGCTCGACTATTCGCCGCCCGTCGAGGATCTGGCGGCGAGCGGCTTCGCGCTCGAAGGCGGCCGGCTCGACTACCTCGCGCATCGACGGGTCGCCGTGCTGGTTTACCGCTACCGCAAGCACGTGATCGACGTCTACGTGTTCCCGCAGACCGCGGGCAGCGCGGCGAACGGCGCGGACAGCGGCGCGCCGTCGACGCTCGCCCGGGAAGGCTACTCGCTCGCTCACTGGGACGCCGAGGGCATGACCTGGTGGGCGATCACGGACGCCGCGCCCGACGCGCTCAGCGGCCTCGAAGCCGCGCTGAAGGCGCGCCTCGCGGGCGCGAGCGGCCGCACCGAGAACGGCTGAGCCGTCGCGCGGAGCGCTCGCCGGCGGCGCTCCGCGTGCTAAATGATTGAAAACACGCCTGAATCGCCTGCCGGCGCGAGGTAATGCCTTGCAACCCGGCCCCAACCGGGCTACAATCTTCGGCTTCTCACTTGCCGCACCGGTTCGACGCCCGGGTGGCTTCTATCCAAAAGTCAGCACAAGGAGTGTGTATGCGTCATTATGAAATCGTCTTTATCGTGCACCCCGATCAGAGCGAGCAGGTGCCCGCCATGATCGAGCGTTACAAGAGCACGATCACGTCGCACGGTGGCCAGATCCACCGTATCGAAGACTGGGGCCGTCGCCAACTGGCCTACATGATCGAGAAACTCGCGAAGGCTCACTACGTCTGCATGAACATCGAATGCGACCAGACCACGCTCGACGAGCTGGAACATGCGTTCAAGTTCAACGACGCCGTTCTGCGTCACCTCATCGTCAAGATGAAGAAGGCCGAAACCGGCCCGTCGCCGATGATGAAGGAAGTGCAGCGCGAAGAAGCCAAGAAGTCGGCTGCTACGCAACCGTCCGAAGCGCAGGCTTAAGACACATTATTTAAGCTACCAGACCGAAGCGCGCCGCTTTTTGCCAACAGGTACAAGGCTACATGAACCGGCTGCAGCTCACGGCCAGCGTCGTCGAACGCGAACCGGTGCGGTACACACCCGCCGGCGTTCCGATTGCCGGCTGCACGTTGCAGCACCGCACGGAAGTCGTCGAAGCCGGTACTGCCCGGCAAGTCGAACTGACCATGCAGGCGGTAGCCGCAGGCGAGGCGAGCGGTAAGCTGGAAAGCTGTCCGATGGGCGTGGAAACGCTCTTCACAGGCTTTCTGGCGAAAAAGCACCGCAACGCGAGAACTCTGGTATTTCACATCACAGCATTGCAGGACATTGGAAAGGACTGAACATGCCCCGCCCGACTGGTAAGAAATTCGACAAGCGTCGTCAGCAACAAAATCCGCTCTTCAAGCGCAAGAAGTTCTGCCGTTTCACGGCCGCTGGCGTCGAGTACATCGACTACAAGGACATCGAAACGCTGAAGGACTTCATCGGCGAAAACGGCAAGATCACGCCAGCGCGTCTCACGGGTACGAAGGCGCACTATCAACGCCAGCTGGACACGGCTATCAAGCGCGCGCGTTTCCTCGCGCTGGTGCCGTACACCGACCAGCACAAGGCCTAACCCGACGACGCGATAAGGAGCATCCGAATGCAAATCATTCTTCTGGAAAAAGTCGTCAATCTGGGTAACCTGGGCGACATCGTGAAGGTCAAGGACGGTTACGCACGTAACTTCCTGATCCCGAACAAGCAGGCTCGCCGTGCCACGAAGGAAGCGCTGGCTGAATTCGAAGTCCGCCGCGCCGAACTCGAAAAGATCGCCGCTGAAAAGCTGGCGGCCGCTCAGGCTCAAGGCGAAAAGCTGGCAGGCTCGACGGTTCAGATCGGCCAGAAGGCCGGCGTCGACGGCCGTCTGTTCGGCTCCGTCACGAACGCTGACATCGCTGAAGCACTGGGCAAGCAAGGCTTCGCAGTGGAAAAGGCGCAAGTGCGTCTGCCGGAAGGCCCGCTGAAGATGGTCGGCGACCACCCGGTTCAGGTTTCGCTGCACACCGACGTCGTTGTCGACGTGACGGTGTCGGTGCTGGGCGAGCACGTTTAAGCGGCTGCGTCGAGCATCCGATAATATCGGCCAGGAAGGTGCTGGCTGGAGGCAGGGGCCGGGCAACCGGCCCCTGTTTTTTTGTGTCCGTCAATGGGTTTTCCCGCTCGCCCTGGCCGCCCGATTACCCGATAATTCGTTTCCATGAACGCACCGTCCAAAGATCCCCAACTCGAGTCGCTGAAAGTCCCGCCGCATTCGATCGAGGCCGAGCAATCGGTGCTGGGCGGCCTGCTGCTGGACAATGCCGCGTGGGACCGCATCGCCGACTTTCTGTCGCAAAGCGACTTCTATCGCTACGATCACCGCATCATCTTCGAACACATCGGCAAGCTGATCGCGGCCACCCGTCCTGCCGACGTCATCACCGTGTACGAAGCGCTCGGCACCTCGGGCAAAGCGGAAGAGGTGGGCGGCCTGGCGTATCTGAACGCGCTCGCGCAAAACACACCGAGCGCGGCGAACATCCGGCGTTATGCCGAAATCGTGCGCGACCGCGCCGTGCTGCGCCGGCTGGTGTCTGTCGCCGATGAAATTTCCGCGGACGCCTTCAACCCGCAAGGCAAGGAAGTCCGGCAACTGCTGGACGAAGCGGAGTCGAAGGTGTTTTCGATTGCGGAAGACGGCGCGCGCGGCACGCAAGGTTTTCTCGAAATCGGGCCGCTGCTCACGGAAGTGGTGGAGCGGATCGATACGCTTTACCACACGGCCAATCCGAGCGACGTGACGGGCACGCCGACGGGCTTCGTCGATCTCGACCGCATGACTTCGGGCATGCACGGCGGCGAGCTGATTATCGTGGCAGGGCGTCCGTCGATGGGTAAGACAGCGTTCTCGATGAATATCGGCGAATACGTTGCGGTCGAGTATGGGCTGCCGGTCGCGGTGTTTTCCATGGAAATGCCGGGCTCCCAGCTCACCATGCGTATGCTCGGCTCTGTCGGGCGCCTCGATCAACACCGCATGCGAACCGGGCGGCTGACCGACGAGGATTGGCCGAAGCTCACGCACGCGGTGCAGAAAATGAGCGAGGCGCAGATTTTCATCGACGAAACCGGCGGTCTCAATCCGATGGAATTGCGCTCGCGCGCGCGGCGGCTCTCGCGCCAGTGCGGCAAGCTCGGGCTCATCATCATCGACTATTTGCAGCTGATGAGCGGCTCGTCGGCGGGCGAAAACCGGGCCACCGAAATTTCGGAAATCTCGCGTTCGCTCAAAGGTCTCGCGAAGGAACTGGACGTGCCGGTCATTGCCCTGTCGCAGCTGAATCGCGGCCTCGAGCAACGTCCGAACAAGCGCCCGATCATGTCGGACCTGCGCGAATCCGGCGCTATCGAGCAGGATGCCGACGTCATTCTCTTTATTTACCGCGACGAAGTGTATAACCCCGACAGCCCGGACAAAGGCACGGCGGAAATTATCATCGGCAAGCAGCGGAATGGTCCGATCGGACCGGTTCGGCTCACGTTCCACGGCCAATATACGAAGTTCGACAACTTCGCCGGCGCGCAGAATTTCTACGGCGAGTGACGCCGGTTTGACGGAACCGGCGTCTTGAGCGCGCTTCATTTCAGAGACGACATCCTCCAATTTTGCCGTCGGGCCATGCAAATGCAGTCCGCGCAACTTCAGAACCTTGCCTGAGGTGAGGGCCCATGCGCCAAAGTAACAGCCGCTTTCGCGCGTGGAGTTGAACGAACCGCGCACGCGGTCCTAAAAGAGGATCGAGGCGTTCGTGCGGAAAAGCGTAGCTGAACAGCCCAGTCACGGCAACGAGCGGCCCTCGTGCCGAACGCGAAGCCGCGACGATAGGCGCACGGTCCATCGCTCAGCGCCGCCATCTGCGTGCGGGCGGTGTTCGATCAACAACACTGGCCCGCTCGCACGGCCATTTCCGATAGAATCGCGGCTTGTCACAAAGGCGTCACGGTGACGTTGGCCATCGATCCAGTATGCCGGCAGCTTTCTCGCTGCCCGGTTGCTGCCTGATCGGCGGTCTCGCGAAGATTCCGTAAACGATTGATTTTGCTGCAAACATGCAGCGTATCGGAAACCATATGTTCGGTCGATTCATGCCCACCGAGGGCAAGTTTTTTGATATTTTCAACGCGCACGCACAGTGCATCGTCTCGGCGAGCCGCGAACTTGAGCTGCTGATCGACAATCTGCACGACGCAGAGACCCACAAGCAAAACGTGCAAAAGGCCGAAAAGGCTGCAGACAAGCTCACGCACGAAACCATCGACCTGCTGCACAAGACCTTCATCACGCCGCTCGACCGCGACGAAATCCACAAGCTGATCACCACGATGGACGACATCCTCGATCTGATGGAGGACGTCGCCACGGCCATTTCCCTTTACGACGTCCAGTCGGTGACCTCCGAGGCAAGCCAGCTCGCGCACATCTGCACGGCCACCTGCGAACGCGTGCAGTTTGCCGTCAGCCTGCTGTCCGACATGAAGCAGGCGAGCCAGATCCTCAAGGCCTGCGAGGAAATCGACCGGCTCGAATCCGAAGCAGACCGCGTGCTGCGCGCGGCCATGTCCAAGCTGTTTCGCGAGGAGGACAACGTCAAGACTCTCATCAAGCTGAAAGCGATTTACGAATTGCTCGAAACGATCACGGACAAGTGTGAAGACGTAGCGAACATCATCGAAGGCATCGTGCTGGAAAACGCATAATGCAATCGATACAACTTGCTATCTGGGTGGTCGCGGGTCTCGTCGCCGTCGCGCTGATTTTCGACTTCATGAACGGCTTTCACGACGCGGCCAACTCGATCGCGACCGTGGTGTCGACGGGCGTGCTGAAGCCGCAACAGGCCGTGGCGTTCGCGGCGGCGTTCAACGTGATCGCGTACTTCGTGTTTCACCTGAAGGTGGCCGCGACGGTGGGCAAGGGCACGATCGACCCCGGAATTGTCGACCACTACGTGATTTTCGGCGCGCTGGTGGGCGCGATCGGCTGGAATGTCATCACGTGGCATTACGGCATTCCGTCGAGTTCGTCGCACGCGCTGATCGGCGGGCTGGTCGGCTCGGCGCTCGCCAAGTCGGGCTGGGGCTCCCTCAATTTCGACGGGCTGATGAAGACGGTCACCTTCATTTTCGTCTCGCCGCTGCTCGGTTTCGTGCTCGGCTCGTTTTTCATGCTCGCCGTGTCGTGGATCTATTTCCGCACGCCGCCGAGCAAGGTGGACCGGCGCTTCAGGCGCCTGCAGCTGCTGTCCGCCGGTCTGTACAGTCTGGGCCACGGCGGCAACGACGCGCAGAAAACCATCGGCATTATCTGGATGCTGCTGATCGCAACGGGCTATGCGTCGTCGATCGCTGACGCGCCGCCGCTGTGGGTTATTGGTGGCTGCTATCTGTCGATGGGGGTCGGAACTTTGTTCGGCGGCTGGCGAATCGTCCGCACCATGGGTCAGAAAATTACCAAGCTGAAGCCGGTCGGCGGTTTTTGTGCGGAATCGGGCGGGGCGATCACGCTTTTCACCGCTTCCTGGCTCGGCATTCCAGTGTCGACCACCCATACGATCACCGGTGCGATCGTCGGCGTCGGCGCGACGCAGAAGCTGAGCGCCGTTCGCTGGGGCGTGGCGGGCAACATCGTGTGGGCCTGGATTCTGACGATCCCGGCGTCTGCGGCGCTCGCCGCTGCCGCCTGGTGGCTGGGCCACCGTTTCCTGTAATTTGCTGTAGGTCTCGCGGGTTTTACTTAGGCACCCCATGCCGGGCGGACGGTAAGGATCACCGTCCGCCGCGCCGATGCAACGCCCGTACCCGCGCCGTGGCGTCAAGCCGGCCAGCGCGCTAGATCAACGGCGCGCTCCCGCCATCCATTGGGATGATCGCGCCGGTCACATAGCTCGCGCGGCGGCTCGCCAGAAACAGCGCGACATTCGCAATCTCGTCCGGATCGGCGTAACGCCCGAGCGGCACCTTGGCCTGCCCGCGCGCCAGCGCCTCTGCACGCTCGATGCCTTGCTGCGCGGCCTCGAGCCCGACCGCTTCTTCGACGCGCTCGGTCAGCGTCGCGCCCGGATTGATCGCGTTGATCCGGATGCCGTAACGCGCGTAGTAGTGCGCAAGCCCGACTGTGGCGAGCATCAGCGCGGCATTTGCGGCGCCGCCGGCAATATGGATATCGCTCGCCACCTTGCCGCCCATGCCGATGATATTCACGATCGTGCCCGGCTCGCCGCCGTCGCCTCGTTTGGCGCGCTCGGCCATGCGGCGCAGCACTTCCTGCTGCGGGTAGATGTACGGGAAATACTTGGCTTCCATCGTGGCGCGAAAGGCGTCGGCATCGAGCGTTTCCGGATCGTAGCGGCGCGCGGCGCCGGCGCTGTTGATGAGCACGTCGATCGGACCCACCGCTGAACTGACTTCCTCCACGATGTCGGCGGCGCTGTGCGGCTCATGCAGGTCGGCGCGCGTGCGATGCACGTGCAGATCCTCCTGCTTCAGCTGTTCGTAAGCACGCGCGAGGTTTGCCGGATCGCGCGAGACGATCGCAACCTTTGCCCCCTCCAGCGCGAAAGCCCGGGCGCACGCAAAGCCAATGCCCTTGCTGCCGCCCGTGATCAGCACCACTTTTTCTTTCAGCCCGAGATCCATTGTCGTCACCCGCTTCGGAAGAATACCGGTGACGATAGCAGATCGGCGGCGCCCGCGTCATGGACGAGCTGCGCTTCCACGGATCATTCGTAGACACGTCAATCGGACGAATCCAATTGGTTGCCGATCGTTGCGCCAGAACGTCAACCGGCGTCCAGGGCGCCATCTCATTTGTGACAATGTGTGCGCTTTTCGCTGTCAGATTTATCAGTATGACGAAGTAATTTTGCGACGCGGTCGTCGCGGATATTTCTGTAGCGCCAACACCCCTTTCCTGAAGGAGTCGCAAATTGAGTCTGGACTGCTCATCGGCGTCGGTCATCGTTGCAGGTGACGTGATGCTGGATCGCTACTGGTTTGGAGACAGCACGCGCATTTCGCCCGAGGCGCCGGTGCCTGTGGTTCGCGTCCAGCGTACCGGGGATGTGGCGGGCGGCGCGGCCAATGTGGCCATCAACGCGGTGAACCTGGGCGCGCACGTGTCGCTGCTGTCGGTAGTCGGCGACGATCAGGACGGCCGCGCCTTGCAGGCATTGCTCGAGTCGCGCAACGTTCGCTGCACGTTTTTGCGCGATGCGGCGCTGCAGACCACCGTCAAGCTGCGAGTCATTTCGCGCAACCAGCAGATCGTGCGCGCCGATTTCGAACAGCGGCCGAACCACGAGTTGCTGTTTCCGCTCGTCGCCCAGTTCCGCGAGAAGTTGAAAGCCTGCAAGACCGTGGTGTTTTCGGATTACGGCAAGGGCGGTCTCGCGCATCTGCGGCTGATGATGTCCGACGCAACTTCGGCCGGGGCGGCCATTCTGGTCGATCCCAAAGGACCGGACTACTCGATCTATCGCGGCGCAACCGTGGTAACGCCGAACCGCGACGAATTTGCGCAGGCGGCTGGCAAGTGGACCAGCGAGGCCGACTTCGAGCGCCGGGCGTTCGGGCTGCGCGACAGGTTCGAACTGGCCGCCTTGCTCGTCACGCGCTCTGAGGAGGGCATGAGCCTTTTTGTCGAACATCGGCATATCCGCATTGCCGCACAGGCACGCGAAGTCTACGACGTGTCTGGGGCCGGCGACACCGTGATCGCCACCATGGCGTCCGCGCTGGCGGCGGGCCACGACGTCGAAAGCGCCGCGCGGCTTGCCAACGTGGCGGCCGGTATCGTGGTCGGGAAAATCGGCACGGCGCCTATTACGCTGGATGAGCTCAACCAGCGCGTCTGAATGGCTCGACTGCGACGGCAAGATGCCGCTTACTAATGCGTCGAGGCGTACCGGCCGTTTCAACGCGTGCCTAGAAGTTGCCGTTGGCGAAACGGGCGATCGGGTCGTCGGTGGTCTGGGAGGGGGCGGGCATGCCTCGCGAGGCCGTCGAGGCGCGCATGATCTGCACCGCGCCGTCGTCGGCGCGGGCCGCGTCCGCCTGCTGTGTCTGTTGCGCTTGTTGCGCAAGCCGTGCCTGGCGGGCGGCGACGGAAGCGGGAGGCGGCGGCTCGAAAGCATCGGCGGCTGCGTCGATCGGGTCGGGCGAGGCGGCGCCTGCTGCTTGCGGGGCGACGCGCGCTGTCGAAGCGGCTTGCGGCGCAGCAGAAGCGCCACTGTCATAGGAATTCGACCGGGCGGCGACCATTGGCGTCGGCGAAACCGCGCCCGCTGCGCGCGCCTGTAGCTGCGCCGCGCTCATGCCAGGCGGTGGCGGTTCGAAGGGATCGGCTTGCGGCGCCCGCGGCGCGGGCGTGGCTGCGAGAGTTGAATCGCTGCTCGCCGCCGCAGCCGACGACGCGCGTGGCTCCGTCGCTGCCGCAACCCGGCTCGGATTTTGTGAGGGCAACGGATTCGCGGCATAGCCCGAAGCCGTCCTGCTCGTGCCCGCGGGTGCACCCGGCGACGCCCCTTGAGCGCCGCCGTACGCAGCCGCCGCGAGTCCCGTCGCGTGCTCCGGCTGCGGCGCCGCCGCCTGATAGCTGGGCGCGTCGAACGGCGCGGGCTTCGCGGCCGGCCCCGCCACGCGACGGATGCCGTCGAAGCGCTTCGCCCAGTACGGGTTGGTCAGATAGTCGAGCCGCACCGTGCCGCCCGTCGACGGCGCATTGACAAAGCGCAGTTTGCCCACGTAGATGCCCACGTGCGAATGCGGCCGGCCCGTCGTATTGAAAAAGATCAGATCGCCGGGCGCGATTTCGTCCGGTTCGACCGATTCGCCGCGTCCGCTCATATCGGCGGTCGTGCGCGGGAGGTTCACCGACGCCGCGCGCGCCACCACGTAGCGAACGAGGCCGCTGCAATCGAAGCCGCTGTCGGGCGTGTTGCCGCCCCAGCGGTAGGGCACGCCGACGAGGCTCATCGCCTGAATGGAGATTTCCTCGCGGCCAATGCTATGGTCCACGAAGTTGGGAAAGCCCGGAGGCGGCGCCCGATACGCGCCGTTTGCCACGACGACGCCGCTTCCCGAGCCGCGCGAGGACTTCTGCGGCGCGCCGGCACAGGCGGCGAGCAGCAGGACGGTCAGCAGCGAAAAGGCGAGTCGACGCATGAAAGGGACAGCGGTAAACGTTCGTTTAAAGGCGGACGATGTCCGGATGGTAGCCGGTGAAACGCGCAAGCGGCAAGAATTCTTGACAAATTACTTGAAGTTCGTGCGCTAAGTGTTGCCGTGGAAAGACGCCGCGGGCATAAAAAAGCCGCGCCCCGAAAACTCGGGGCGCGGCTCGAAGTTCAGCCGGCCATGATCGCCAAAGACCTGATTCTTAAAGGATTTCCGACGCGTAGTCGGCGAGGCGCGAACGCTCGCCACGCGCGAGGGTCACGTGCCCGCTGTGCGCCCAGCCCTTGAAGCGATCCACCACGTACGTCAGACCGGAACTGCCTTCTGTCAGATAAGGCGTGTCGATCTGCGCGATATTGCCAAGACAGATGATCTTCGTGCCCGGGCCCGCGCGCGTGACCAGCGTCTTCATCTGCTTGGGCGTCAGGTTTTGCGCCTCGTCGATGATCAGATACTTGTCCACGAACGTACGGCCGCGCATGAAGTTCATGCTCTTGATTTTCAGGCGCGAGCGGATCAGTTCCTGGGTCGCGGCGCGGCCCCATTCGCCGGCGGCGTCGTCGGTTTTTTGCAGGACCTCGAGGTTGTCGTCGAATGCACCCATCCACGGCTGCATTTTTTCCTCTTCCGTGCCCGGCAGAAAGCCGATGTCTTCGCCGACCGGCACCGTCGCGCGCGTCACGATGATCTCGTTATAGCGCTTGTCGTCGAGCACCTGCGCGAGCCCGGCCGCGAGCGCCACCAGCGTTTTGCCGGTACCGGCCTGGCCGAGCAGCGTCACGAAGTCGATCTCCGGATTCATCAACAGATTCAGCGCGAAATTCTGCTCGCGGTTGCGCGCGGTGATGCCCCACACGTTGTTCTTGTGGTGGCCGTAGTCGCGCAGCGTCTGCAGGAGCGCCGTCTTGCCGTTCAGCTCGCGCACCAGCGCGTGAAACGCGGGCTCGCCGTTCTGCGGCTCCAGATACACGAATTCGTTGACGAGCATGGACGGACACAGCGGGCCGGTCACACGGTAATACGTGGTGCCGGTTTTGGTGTCCTGCCAGCTCTCCATGCCCTTCGCGTGCCGCGTCCAGAAGTCCTGCGGCAGCGCGCGAATGCCCGAATACAGCAGGTCGCTGTCTTCGAGCACCTGGTCGTTAAAGTAGTCTTCGGCGGGCAGGCCGAGCGCATGTGCCTTGATGCGCATGTTGATGTCTTTCGACACCAGCACGACCTGGCGATCCGAACGGTCGCGCTGCAATGCGCGCACCACGCCGAGAATCTGATTGTCGGCTTTGCCTTCCGGCAGGCCTTCGACCGGCTCGATCGCGGTCAGCTTCGTCTGGAAGTAGAGACGCCCCGACGCCTCGCGGCTGCCGAGACGCGCGAGTGAAATGCCGTCCGAGATATTGCCAGCGTTCGCCACCAGCGCGTCGAGCGTGCGGCTCACCTGGCGGGCGTTACGCGCGACTTCCGACATGCCTTTCTTGTGGTTGTCGAGTTCTTCCAACGTCATCATGGGCAGATAGACGTCGTGTTCCTCGAAACGGAACAGGCAGCTCGGGTCGTGCATCAGCACGTTCGTATCGAGCACGAAGAGCTTCTGCATCTCGACCGGCTGCGCGGCCGTGCCGCGCTTTTTGCTTGTGCCGCGCGCAGTGGGCACGGCGGCGGCCGTGGCGGCCGGGGGCGTTTTCGTGCCCGGCTTGCGCGCGACGACCGGCTGCGATTCGGCAACGGGCTCGGCTTGCGGCCGGGTGGCGGGGACCGGCTGCAGCAGTGCAGCGGTTTGCCTCGTCTTGCGCGCGGAGCCCGACGCGCCGCGTGCCTGAGCGGCCGCGCCACCGGCGGCGGACGCCGTGGCGGAAGCCGACGATGCCGGCACCGGTCGCAAGGTGGTCGCGGCATTGGCGGCATGCGCCATGGGCGTGGCGACGTTCGCGCGGCCGTAGTCGGCCGGCTCCGCGGATTCTCCGTCGGCCTGTTTCTTCGCGGCGGAGCGCGCCGGCGTGGCGGCCTTGGCCTTGTATTCGTCAGGGGGCAGGAGATTGCCGAGCTTGCTCGGGGGGGTAGGCAAAGGCATGGTTTCCCTCGGAATAATCGGGTCACATATCGTGCGCCGCCTGTCGCATTCTGCCGGTGCCGATGTTGCGCACGCAGTTTGCGCCCGGAGGCGCGCATTCGGTCTAGAGATGCCGGTTCGCCTGGTCTTCGATCGGCTCCTTAGCGGAAGGCGCGAGCCGAGTGAACGAACGGCTGCGCGCAATTAAAAAAGCCGCCGCCCCGTCGTACGGGGCAAGCGGCTCGCCTACGGTGTTCGTGTTGCGCCTGACGATTTTGACGGACCGGATACCACGACCGACACGACCGTCAGGTCTTGCGCAGCGACGAAAAATTTGGGGTGGACAGGCACTCATTGCAACCCAATATAACGCGCCTCAAAGCGCTTGTACAGCCTCCAGAATTTCGTCCACATGGCCCGGCACCTTGACGCCTCGCCACTGTGCGCGCAGCACGCCGTCGGCGTCGATGAGGAAGGTGGAGCGTTCGATCCCCCGTACTTCTTTGCCATACATTTTCTTCATTTTGATGACGCCGAAGAGGGCGCACAGTTTTTCTTCCGGATCCGAAATCAGCGGAAAGGGCAATTCGAGCTTTGCCTTGAAGTTGTCATGCGAGCGCAGGCTGTCGCGCGACACGCCGAGAATCTCCGCGCCAGCTTTCCTGAACTTCGGATACAGATCGCGGAACTGCAGGCCTTCGGTCGTGCAGCCCGGCGTGTTGTCCTTCGGATAAAAATACAGCACCACCTTCTTACCCCGCAGGTTGGACAGCGTGATCTCGCCTCCGGTAGCGGGAGCGGTGAAGTCGGGGATGGGTTGGTCGACTGCGATGGGCACGAGGTTCTCCGGTTGTTATGGTCGGCGCCGCCGTCTGAATTCGTCGCGGCGGCGCGGGCCTGGCATCGAGACTTGTTGGGGAGGGGCTGCCGGTGCGCGCACGGGCTCGCGCGGCGGCTGGGTCGTCAGGGCCGTTTGCCGGACAGCAAGCCAATGGCCAGCGTCGACCCGGCATGCCGGCCGCCACGTCAGGGTTGGACGATGAGCTCGCCGGAGCGCCCTGGAATTTCGCCCCACGTAACAGGGTACGATGGCAGCGCGCTGCGGTCCAGCGCCGCGTAATAGTCGCCCATGGTTGCGAACGTATGGCCCTGTGCGCGCCAGCCTTGCAGCAACTGTTCGAAGATGGGCGCGAGCTTCTGCCCCTCGAGCTCCGCGTGCAGCGTGAACACCTGATCGTGCGGATTGTTCCCCGTGTGCCTGAGCATGAACGCCGCCACGTTGTGTTCGTCCACACCGTTCACGCCGAGCACTTCGTCGAGCGTGGGGAGCGTCGTCGGAATCTGCACGTGCGCAAGCGTCCTGCCCTCGACGACCGGCAGATACGGCGAATGACCGCGGCCGTCGGACGCGTAGTGCATGCCCCAGGCGTCGATCTGCTCGAACGCGTGGCCGTTCATCTGCCAGCCCGCCGCACCGTGCGTGACGGGCGGCGCGCCGAAAATCTCGACGAAACGGGCATAGCTTTTCTGCATTTGCGCGGCGGTCCACGCGCGGTCTTTCGAGCGCACGTTGTCCTGCCAGTACACGTGGTCCCACGTATGGATGCCGCATTCGAAGCCGGCCTCGTGGATCGCGCGCATTTCCGCCGACGCCTTTGCGCCGATGTCCGGCCCCGGCAGCAGCACGCCGTACATCAGCTGCCTGATCCCATAGTGTTCGACCACGGAGGTGCGCGACACCTTCTTGAGGAAGCCCGGCCGCAGCACACGGCGCATGGCCCAGCCGGTGTGGTCGGGCCCGAGGCTGAAGAGGAAGGTGGCGCGCGCCTTGAAGCGGTCGAAGATGCGCGCGAGATTCGGCACGCCTTCGCGGGTGCCGCGCAGCGTGTCGACGTCGATCTTCAGGACGATACGGGCCAAGGATCAGCCCTTATTGCTGTTCGACGAGCGCGCGCGCTTCCGCGACGTGGCCGCGATACGCTTCGAAGATCTTGCGCAGCGCTTCGTCGAAGGTCGACTTCGGCGCCCAGCCGAGTTCCTGCATCGTGTTGTCGATCTTCGGCACGCGGTTCTGCACGTCCTGATAGCCCGTGCCGTAGTACGCGCCGGAGGACGTCTCGACGAGCTGCACTTTCTTCGCGCTGTCGGCGTATTCGGGGAATTCCGCGGCGAGCGCGAGCATCTTGTGCGCCAGTTCGCGCACCGAGAAGTTGTTCGTCGGATTGCCGATGTTGTAGATCTTGCCCGTTGCGACGCCGTTCTTGTTCTCGATGATCTTCATCAGCGCGCCGATGCCGTCGTCGATGTCCGTGAATGCGCGCTTTTGCGCGCCGCCGTCGACGAGGCTGATGTTCTCGCCGCGCACGATATGGCCGAGGAATTGCGTGACCACGCGCGAGCTGCCTTCCTTCGGCGTATAGATGGAGTCGAGGCCCGGGCCGATCCAGTTAAACGGCCGGAACAGCGTGAAGTTCAGGCCTTCCATGCCGTAGCCCCAGATCACGCGGTCCATCAGTTGCTTCGAGCACGCGTAGATCCAGCGCGGCTTGTTGATCGGGCCGTACGACAGCTGCGATTCTTCCGGATCGAACTGTTCGTCCGTGCACATGCCGTAGACCTCGGAAGTCGACGGAAACACGAGGTGCTTGCCGTACTTCACGGCCGAACGCACGATCGGCAGGTTCGCCTCGAAGTCGAGCTCGAACACGCGCAGCGGCTGCTTGACGTAGGTAGCCGGCGTGGCGATCGCGACCAGCGGCAGGATCACATCGCACTTCCGGATGTGATATTCGACCCACTCCTTGTTGATCGTGATGTCGCCTTCGAAGAAGTGCATCCGCTCGTGGTTGACGAGATCGCCCAGACGTTCCGTCTGCATGTCCATCCCGAAGACTTCCCAGTCGGTCGTTTCGAGAATGCGTTTGGACAGGTGATGGCCGATGAAGCCGTTCACACCCAGGATCAGGACTTTCTTCATAAATGTCGGGGAGTTTGGAGGAACTGGGCGAATTCGGCCGGCGTGACGACGGTTTCGCTGCCGTCGTGCTGATGCCGCAATTCGTGGATCGCGATTGCGCGGCCGTCGCCGCATATCGCAAAAACGGCATTATCGCTTACGTGCAGGCCCGGCGGCAAATCCGAGCGAAGCGCGCCCGGTGTCGCGAGGCGCGCGCGCGCCACCACGAAACGCCGCCCGCCGATGTCGGTAAACGCGCCGGGATAGGGCGGCGCGACTGCGCGAATGAGGTTATAGACCTGTTGCGCCGGCTGCGTCCAGTCGATGCGGCCGTCTTCGGGCTTGCGGCCGCCGTAATAGCTGCCGTGCGACAGATCGTTCGGCAGATGCGGCGCCTCGCCCGCCAGCAGCGCGGGGAGCACGCGCCAGAGCGTCTGCTCGGCGGCCACCGTGACCTTGTCGAATACTTGCGCGGCGGTGTCGTCGGGCAGAATCGGCACCGGCGTTTGCGCGATGATCGCGCCCGCGTCGGGCTTCGCGGCCATTTCATGCAAGGTGGCGCCGGTTTCGGTTTCGCCGTGCAGCACCGCCCAGTTGGTCGGCACGCGGCCGCGGTACTTCGGCAGCAGCGAGCCGTGCATGTTGTAGGCGCCGCGCGCGGCGAGCGCAAGCAGATCGACCGGCAACATGTGACGGTAGTAGAACGAGAAGATGAAGTCCGGGCGCGCCGCGCTGACGGCCGCGCGCAAGTCCGGGCTCGTCGGGTCGGCGGGCGTCACGACGGGAATGCCGTGCTCGGCCGCGACGCTCGCGACGCTGCCGAACCAGATGTTCTCGGTTGGACTGTCTTCGTGCGTGACGACGAGCGCCACGTCCACGCCGCGCGCGAGCAGCACCTGCAGGCAGCGCACGCCGACATTGTGATAGGCGAATACGACGGCACGCGGTTTCATCGGCTGGGTCCTTCGTCGCGCTGATCGGCAACCGGCGCGGGCTGCACCGGCTGCACGACGCTCTGGCGCGGCACGTCGGCCACCGCAGTGCCGTTGCGCTCTTCGAGGATGGTCTGCACCAGATAGCGCGGACGCGCGCGCACCTGCTGATAGATCCGGCCGATATATTCGCCGAGCAGCCCGAGCGCGAAAATGATCACGCCGAGCAGGAAGAACGTAATGGCGAAGAGGGTGAACACACCCTGAACTTCCGCCCCGATGATGAAGCGCCGAATCAGCAGCAGCACGAAGAGCGCCGCCGAACCGAGCGACAGGATCACGCCGATGAACGACAGCCACTGCAGCGGCACGACCGAAAAGCCCGTCACGAGGTCGAAATTCAGGCGGATCAGCGAATAGAGCGAGTACTTCGATTCGCCGGCAAAGCGCTCTTCATGAGCGACCTCGATCTCGACCGGATTCTGCGCGAACGTGTAGGCGAGCGCTGGAATGAAAGTGTTGATCTCGCCGCAGCGGTTGATCGTGTCGATGATGTGCCGGCTGTACGCGCGCAGCATGCAGCCCTGGTCGGTCATCTTGATGCGGGTGATGCGCTCGCGCAGCCGGTTCATCGCGCGCGACGCCTTGCGGCGCCACAGGCTGTCCTGGCGTTGCAGGCGGATCGTGCCGACGTAGTCGAAGCCTTCGCGCATCTTGTTGACCAGCTTGCCGATCTCTTCCGGCGGATTCTGCAGGTCGGCGTCGAGCGTAATGACGATTTCGCCGCGCGACTGCTCGAAGCCCGCGAGAATCGCCATGTGCTGCCCATAGTTGCCGTTCAGCAGAATCACGCGCGTCGTGTCGGGGCGCGCGCGGAACTGCTTGGCGAGCAGCGCGGCGGACTTGTCGCGGCTGCCGTCGTTGATGAAGATCACTTCATAAGACGTGCCGAGCGCGTCGAGCGCCGGGTAAAGACGCGCGAAAAGCGCTGCCAGCCCGGCTTCCTCGTTGTACACCGGAATGATGATCGACACTTCCGGCGTGACGGCGCGTTGTTCCGTATAAATCATTTCCGCTTATTTTCCGTATTGTTCGCAAATTTCATTGACCGCACGGCATACGCGCGCAACGTCGCCTTCGTTCATCAGCGTGAAGAGCGGCAGCGTGACGTTGGTCGCGCCGAAACGCTCCGCATGCGGGAACATGCCTTCCATGAAGCCGCGCGCGCGATACAGCGAGAACAGATGGATGGCCGGGTAGTGCACGCCGGAGCCGATGCCGCGTTCCTTCAGCTGCCCCATAAAACCCGCGCGGTCGATGGAAAGCTTCTCGAGCGGCAGCGTGATCTGGAACATGTGCCAGTTGCTGTTTTCGAAGTCGGCAAACGGCAGGCCGACGCCCAGCTTCACCGCCGCGCCGCCCTCGAGGCCCGCGAAGTACGCGCGCACGAGCTTGCGGCGTTGCGCGAGAAAGCGTTCCAGATGCGGCAGCTGGCCAAGGCCGACGCGTGCGGCGACGTCCGTCAGGTTGTACTTGCCGCCGAGCACGTCGCAGTCCATGCCGTCGAAACCCGTGCGCGTGATGCCTTGCAGCCGGTATTTCTGCGCGAGCACGGCCTCGTCCTCGTTGTTGAGCACGAGTGCGCCGCCTTCGATCGACGTGAGGTTCTTGTTCGCGTGGAAGCTGAACGAGACCATGTCGCCGATCGCGCCGATGCGCTTGCCGTTCCACGTCGAGCCGAAAGCCTGGGCGGCGTCTTCCACCACGCGCAGCTTGTGCGCCCGGGCGATCGCGTAGAGGCGGTCCATGTCCACCGGCAGGCCGGACAGATAAACCGGGATCAGCGCCTTGGTGCGCGGCGTGATCGCCTGCTCGAGCTTGTCGAGGTCGATGTTGCGCGTGACGGGGTCGATGTCCGCGAACACCGGCGTCGCGCCCACTTCGTAGATCACGTTGCTCGTCGCGACCCATGAGGCGGGCGTGGTAATGACCTCGTCGCCGGGACCGACGCCCGCAATGCGCAGACCGATTTCGAGCGTCGCCGTGCCGGAATTGAACGTGCGCACCGGACGGCCGCCGCAGAATTCGGAGAGCGCCGCCTCGAACTTCTGGTTTTGCGGGCCGGTGGTGATCCAGCCGGAGCGCAGCACGTCGGCTACGCCCTGAATCGTTTCTTCATCGATTTCCGGTTTTACGAACGGCAGGAACGGCAGAGGCGGAACGGTTGACTGGGTCATGAATGCTTCGCTCGATCGAAAGAGCTGGGTTCGGAGGCACAGTCGGCACAGCTTGCGCGCCATTCCGTACCACGGCTAAAAAAGGGTGCAACCGCGGAGCATACCGCGATCAACCTTACGTTTTGCTTGGCCGGCGGTTCGCGCCGGCTTACGTTGTCTTGCCGCGGCGCAGCGGCCGCAAAATGCCTAGCTGCGCGCGAGTATCACCACGCCCACCAGAATCACGCCGATGCCGACGAGCTTGTGCAGCGACAGCACTTCGCCGAACAGATACCACGCGGCGAAAGCGTTGACGATATAGCCGAGCGACAGCATCGGATACGCAATCGACACGTCCACGCGCGACAATCCGACGATCCACACCGCGACGCTGATCACATAACAGGCCAATCCGCCGATGATCGGCGGTTGCGTCGCAAGACGAAACGCGATCGGCAGGATGTTCGCACGGGTGAATTCGAAGTGTCCAACGGCATTCGTTCCGGCTTTGAGCAGCAGCTGCGCGCCGGCGTTCAACGAGACGCCGGCGAGAATGCAAAAAAGGGAAATCGGGTTCATCGGGTGTTCAGATCCTGATATGGGGTCACGATTGCGGTTTTTCCACCGGCGCGACTGGCGCGGCCGACGTCGCCATCCGCGGCTGTTGCGCCGCTGCGGTCGGGGCGCCGGGACCGGACGGCGTGGGCGTTTGTCCCGCCGCGAGCGGCTTCATCACGACAACGCGGCGCGAGTCGCGGGCGACCATCTGCATCGGCAGACCTTCCTTCAGGAGCCGCTCGTAAGTGGGCGGCGGCAGCAGCGCCAGCGCATAGCGGTCGGCCTTCCAGCGCTCGACCCATGCCTGAACCGAAGGCAGCCATTTCTGCGGTTCCACGGATACGCCGAACGCGAGTTCGTCGGGATGCTCGACCATCGTCATCGTGTGATCGATGTAGAACGGCAGCGTGTGATCGAGCACGCCGACCGAGTAGAACGGCGTGTCGGCCGGCAATTTCGCCAGCTGTGCCTTGATGGCGGCCGCGAGCGGCGCGCCGGAGCTCAGGCGGCCGAACACGTCGTGGCCGGTGCCCGCGATGGTGCCGAGCAGCAGCCATGCGGCGCCGAAGCTGGCGACGGCCCCGAGACTGCCGGCGCGGCCGCGTCGATTGATCCACAGCGCGGCGAGCGTCAGCACGAAGGCGACGGCCAACGCCGCCAGCACCCACACGCGGTATTCGACATAGAGCTCGGTCGGATTGCGGGCGGAGCCGAAGCGCGGCAAAAACAGCGCGGCAAACGCAGCGACGACGAGAAACAGTGCATAGCCGGTCAGATGGCGGCGCAGCTGCTCGCGCGTGAGGAGCGGCAGATAGCGGCCGATCAGGAGCGCGATGGCCGGCGCGATCGGCAGCGTGTACGACAGCAGCTTCGAGTGCGACGCGCTGAAGAAGAGGAAGATGAAGCCGATCCAGACCAGCATCAGCGTGATGGGCGCAAAGCCGTTCGGCTGGCGCGGCAGGCGCCACGCGTGGCGCACACTTTGCACAGTCACCGAAAGCCACGGCAGGAAGCCGACGATCAGCACCGGCACGAAGTAATAGAACGGCCCGGGGCGGTTCTGCTCGGGCGTCAGGTAGCGCTTGAACTGCTGGACGATGAAGAAGAAATTGAGGAATTCCGGGTTGCGCTGCTGCACCAGCACGAACCAGGGCGTGACGATGGCGAAGAACAGGATCAGCCCGCCGATCAGGTGCAGGCGCTTCCACACGGCCCAGTCGCGCGCGATCAGCGTGTAGAGCACCAGCACGGCCCCCGGCAGGATGACGCCGACAAGCCCCTTGGACAGGACCGCGAGCGCCATCGACGCCCAGCACAGCCACATCCAGCCGCGCACGCACGAGGTTTTCAGATCGGGGCGCTGCGCCAGCAGCAGCGCGCACAGCGTGAGCTCCATCCAGAACGACAGGCCCATGTCGAGCGTGTTGAAGTGGCCCATCAGGTTCCAGTAGGGCGAGGTGGCCAGCACGAGCGCCGCGAATACGCCGGTCGCCGCGTTGAACACGCGCGCGCCGGTGTAGCCGATCAGCAGCACGCCGGCAAAGCCGGTCAGCGCGGTGTAGAGCCGCGCCTGCCATTCGCCGATGCCGAACCACGCGAACGTGAGCGCGTTCGCCCAGGTTTGCAGCGGGGGCTTCTCGAAGTACTTGTAGCCGTTGTAGCGCGGCGTGATCCAGTCGCCGGTGACGAACATTTCGCGGGCCATTTCGGCATAGCGGCCTTCGTCGCTCGGCAGCAGATGGCGCCAGCCGAGCGGCACGAACCAGATGACGGCAAGGGCCAGCACCAGCAGCAGAATCGCGGTGCGGTTGAGCGGTAGCCTCGAAGGCGTATCGTTCATGGATTTAAACCTTTCTGGCGACGCCGCTTGCGCGGCGCTGCATTGTTATTCGAGATGGCGGAGGCGACCGGCCTCGCGCGGATGGCGCGCAGTGTACGTGATCGTGCGTGACGCGGCGAGCGCGCCGGTGGCCGCCGCGCCCGCGAACCCGCGGCATGCGCGGCTCGCGCGCCAAGCCGCCGCGCTACGCTTCGATCAGCAGGGCGGCCGCGACCTTGCGGCCCTCGGCCATCAGAATGTTGTAGGTGCGGCAGGCGGCCTTGAAGTCCATGGTTTCGACGCCGATGCGCTTCGCCGTCAGCGCGGCGGTCAGGCGCGGGTGCGGAAAACGCAGCCGCTCGCCGCTGCCGAACACCACCACCTCGGGCGCGGGACCGACCAGCATCGAAAAAAGCTCAGGGGTCAATTGCTCGAAAGACGTGACGGGCCAGGAGATGACAGGCGCGTCCGGCAGCACGAGAAGGCTGCCCGCGTGGCGCACCAGATTGATTTCGACATAGCCGGCGCCGTAACCGGTGACGGTATTCAGAGCGCCGCTGGAATCCTGATGTAATTTCAAATTCGTTTTCCGAAGTCGTCGCGAGACATCATAGGTGTTGAAGGCCTGACGCGGCAGGCGCGAGCAGGGCGGTTCCACACGATTGGGACAGGGAAGGGCTCAAAAGGCTCCCGTTGCGCCTGGTGCATTGCGGAAGTCGGCCAAAATCCGCTAAATTATAACTTTTTAGCCGCCCGGCGGCGTCCCCGCTCATGCGCCGCCACAAGCGGCACCGACGGTCCGGGGTGCGGTCCGTCGGCTACCTACCTGGTTCTGCCCGACCGGTTCACCCGTTTAGTCCGCCGTGGCGCCCCTACTGGGCGGTCCATACTGGGCGATCCATACAGGGCTGCCCCCTGAGGGCGGCCCTGCGGCCCCGCCGCACCACGAATGTTGCAATCGGCGAGCCTGCCCGGCGCGCCCGACTGTTCAAAGCCCTCAATGTCCATTAACCAGGATGAAGTGCCCGCCGTGAAACCGATTCTCAAGTCCAACAAGTTATTGAATGTCTGCTACGACATTCGCGGGCCCGTCCTCGAACATGCGAAACGGCTCGAAGAAGAAGGCCACCGCATCATCAAGCTGAATATCGGCAACCTGGCGCCGTTCGGCTTTGAAGCGCCGGACGAAATCATCCAGGACATGATCCTGAACCTGCCGGGTTCCTCGGGCTACTCGGACTCGAAGGGCGTGTTCGCCGCGCGCAAGGCGATCATGCATTACACGCAGCAAAAGGGCGTACATGGCGTCGAGCTGGACGACATCTACATCGGCAACGGCGCGTCGGAGCTGATCGTCATGGCGCTCCAGGGGCTTCTGAACGACGGCGACGAAGTGCTGCTGCCCGCGCCGGACTATCCGCTGTGGACGGCCGGCGTGAGCCTCGCGGGTGGCACGCCCGTGCACTACATCTGCGACGAGTCCAACCGCTGGATGCCCGACCTCGACGACATCCGCGCCAAAATCACGCCGAACACGCGCGCGCTCGTGGTCATCAATCCGAACAATCCGACGGGCGCGCTGTATTCCGACGAACTGCTGCTCGGCCTCATCGAAATCGCGCGCCAGCACGGCCTCGTGATTTTCGCCGACGAGGTGTACGACAAGATCGTCTACGACGGCAAGAAGCACACGTCGATGGCCGCGCTGTCCGAAGACGTGCTGACCGTCACGTTCAACAGCTTGTCGAAGAGCTACCGCTCGTGCGGCTACCGCGCCGGCTGGATGTTCATCTCGGGCCTGACGGGCGAAAACCGCCGCAGCGCGAAAGATTATTTCGAAGGCCTCGGCATTCTCGCGTCCATGCGCCTGTGTCCGAACGTGCCCGGCCAGTACGCGATCCAGACCGCGCTCGGCGGCTATCAGAGCATCAACGACCTGATCGTGCCGAGCGGGCGCCTTTACAAGCAGCGCGAGCTCGCGTACGACATGCTGACCGCCATCCCCGGCGTGAGCTGCGTGAAGCCGGAGGCGGCGCTCTACATGTTCCCGCGCCTCGACCCGAAGATTTATCCCATCGAAAACGATCAGCAGTTCATTCTCGACCTCCTGCTCGAAGAGCGTGTGCTGCTCGTGCAGGGCACCGGCTTCAACTGGAAGACGCCGGATCACTTCCGCGTCGTGTTCCTGCCGAACGTGGACGATCTGGCCGATTCGATCAACCGGATCGCGCGCTTCCTCGACGGTTATCGCAAACGTCACACGGCGTAGCGCACAATACGGGGCGCGAGGCGTGAATTGTCCGCCGCGCGCACCCGGCCACCGGCACCCCGAATTCCTTTAATCACTACTCGACACCACGCTGCATGGAACCGATCAAAGTTGGACTGCTGGGCTTCGGCACGGTAGGCAGCGGCACCTTCACGGTACTGCGCCGCAATCAGGAAGAAATCAAACGTCGCGCGGGCCGCGGCATCGAGATTGCGCGCATTGCCGTGCGCAATCCGGCCAAGGCGACGGCGGCGCTCGGCGCGCAAGCCGCGAGCGTGGCGCTCACCGATGATTTCAACGCGGTGGTGGATGATCCGTCTATCGACATCGTCGCCGAAATGATCGGCGGCACCGGCGTGGCGCGCGACCTGGTGCTGCGCGCCATCCGCAACGGCAAGCACGTGGTCACGGCCAACAAGGCGCTGCTTGCCGTGCACGGCACGGAAATCTTCGAGGCGGCGCGCGCACGAGGTGTGATGGTCGCGTTCGAGGCCGCGGTGGCGGGCGGCATTCCGATCATCAAGGCGCTGCGCGAAGGCTTGACGGCCAACCAGATCCAGTACATCGCGGGCATCATCAACGGCACGACGAACTACATTCTTTCCGAAATGCGCGACCGCGGGCTCGACTTCGCGACCGCGCTGAAAGCCGCCCAGGAACTGGGCTACGCCGAGGCAGATCCGACTTTCGACATCGAAGGGGTGGACGCGGCGCACAAGGCGACGATCATGAGCGCAATCGCGTTCGGCGTGCCGGTGCAGTTCGACCGTGCGTATGTGGAAGGCATCAGCAAGCTCGCCGCGATCGACATCCGATACGCGGAGGAACTCGGCTACCGCATCAAGCTCCTCGGCATTGCGCGCCGCACTGAGAAAGGCATCGAATTGCGCGTGCATCCCACGCTGATTCCGGCCAAGCGCCTGCTCGCGAATGTGGAAGGCGCGATGAACGCGGTCGTCGTGCACGGCGACGCGGTCGGCACCACCTTGTATTACGGCAAGGGCGCGGGTGCCGAGCCCACGGCGTCGGCGGTAGTGGCCGATCTCGTCGACGTGACGCGCCTGCATACGGCCGACCCCGAGCATCGCGTACCGCATCTGGCGTTCCAGCCGGATCGTCTGTCGAACACGCCGATCCTGCCTATCGAGGAAGTGACGAGCGGCTACTACCTGCGTCTGCGTGTCGCGGACGTGACGGGCGTGCTGGCCGACATCACGCGTATTCTCGCTGACACCGGCATCTCGATCGACGCGCTCCTGCAGAAGGAGTCGGAACAGGTCGACGCCAACGGCAAGGGCGAGACCGACATCATCCTGATCACGCACGAAACGGTCGAAAAGAACGTCAATGCCGCGATCAAGTCGATCGAGGCGTTGCAGACCGTCGTCTCGCAAGTCACGAAGCTGCGCATGGAAGCGCTGAACTAGGCCGAACTATGAACTATCTCTCCACGCGCGGCGCCGGAGCCGGCGAGCGCCACACCTTCTCGGACATTCTGCTCGGCGGTCTCGCGAAAGACGGCGGCCTGTATCTGCCGGCCGAATACCCGCGTGTCAGCGCCGACGAACTCGCGCGCTGGCGCACGCTGCCGTACGCCGACCTCGCCTTCGAGATCCTGTCGAAATTCAGCGACGACGTTCCGGCTGAAGATTTGCGCGCCCTCACGCGCAAGACCTACACGGCGTCCACGTACTGCAACGTGCGCGACGACGAAAGCGCCGCGCAGATCACGCCGCTCAAGACGCTCGGCGTGGAGAACGGCGCGCCGCTGTCGCTGCTCGAACTGTCGAACGGTCCGACGCTCGCCTTCAAGGACATGGCGATGCAGCTGATCGGCAACCTGTTCGAGTACGCGCTCGCCAAACACGGCGAAACGCTGAACATTCTCGGCGCGACCTCCGGCGACACCGGCAGCGCCGCCGAATACGCGATGCGCGGCAAGCAGGGCATTCGCGTGTTCATGCTGTCGCCGCACAAGAAAATGAGCGCGTTCCAGACCGCGCAGATGTACAGCCTCCAGGACCCGAACATTTTCAACCTCGCGGTCGAAGGCGTGTTCGACGACTGCCAGGACATCGTCAAAGCCGTCTCGAACGATCACGCGTTCAAGGCGAAGTACAAGATCGGCACGGTCAATTCGATCAACTGGGCGCGTGTGGTCGCGCAGGTCGTCTATTACTTCAAGGGCTACTTCGCTGCCACGAAGAGCAACGACGAGCACGTGTCGTTCACTGTGCCGTCGGGCAATTTCGGCAATGTGTGTGCGGGTCACATCGCGCGCATGATGGGTCTGCCGATCGAAAAGCTCGTGGTCGCCACCAACGAAAACGACGTGCTCGACGAGTTCTTCCGCACCGGCATCTACCGCGTACGCAAGGCGGCCGAGACGTATCACACGAGCAGCCCGAGCATGGATATTTCGAAGGCGTCGAACTTCGAGCGCTTCGTGTTCGATCTGCTGGGCCGCGACCCGGCGCGCGTGCTGCAACTGTTCCGCGACGTCGAGGAAAAAGGCGGGTTCGATCTCGCGGCGAGCGGCGACTTTGCTCGCGTGAAGGAATTCGGCTTCGTGTCGGGCCGCAGCAGCCACGACGATCGCGTCGAAGCGATCCGCGACGTGTTCCAGCGCTACGACACCATGATCGACACGCATACCGCCGACGGCCTGAAGGTCGCGCGCGAACATCTGCAGCTGGGCATTCCGATGATCGTGCTGGAAACGGCGCAGCCCATCAAGTTCGGCGAGACGATTCGCGAGGCGCTGCTGCGCGAACCGGAGCGCCCGGCGGCGTTCGCCGGACTGGAGTCGCTGCCGCAGCGCTTCGAAGTCGTGCCCGCGGACGCTCAGCGCGTGAAGGACTTCATCGCGGCCAACACGGGCGTCTGATCCACGTGAAGCGCGGGCCGAGCCGTTATCGCGCGGTGCAGGGGGGCGCAATGGCGGCCCGGCGAGCCGGGGGAGCGCCTGTCGTCCTGCCGTTGCTGGGCGAACCGGCGGGTCCGGCAAAAACCGCGGCAAAACCCGAAAGCCTGAAAAAGCAGAAAACCCCTCCATAAACGCGGCCCCGACAAGGCGCGGCCTTCGACCGCTACAATGTTCTTTTCGATCAGCGGCTCCGAACCCGAGATGTCCACACCCACGCCCCGCGCTCCGATGCTCGCCACTGCCGACGCATTGGCGACTCTGCTTGACGCCGCGCGCCCCGTGACCGGCAGCGAATCCGTGCCGACGCTCGAAGCAGCCGGTCGCGTGTTGTCGGCCGACGTCGTGTCGCCGCTCGACGTCCCGCCGATGAACACCAGTGCCATGGACGGCTACGCGATCCGCGCCGCCGACATCACGACTCACGGCAAGCGCCGCCTGCCTGTGTCGCAGCGCATTCCCGCGGGTCACGCGCCCAAGCCGCTCATGTCCGGCACGGCGGCGCGCATCTTCACCGGCGCCACGGTGCCGCCCGGCGCGGACGCCATCGTCATGCAGGAGCAGACGGAAGCTGCCGGCGACGAGGTCACCATCCTGCACAGCCCGCGACCCGGCGAGTGGATTACTGCACAAGGCGCGGACATCCGCAGCGGTTCGGTCATTCTGCCGGCCGGCACGCGGCTGACGCCGCAGGCGCTGGGTCTCGCCGCATCGGTGGGTTGCGCGGAACTGCAAGTGCGCCGCCGCGTCAAGGTCGCCGTGTTCTTCACCGGCGACGAGCTGACCATGCCTGGCGAGCCGCTCAAGCCCGGCGCGATCTACAACTCCAATCGCTTCACGCTGCGCGGTTTGCTGGAGAACCTCGGCTGCGAGGTGAGCGATTTCGGTATCGTCGCCGACAATCTGGATGCAACGCGGACCACGCTGCGCGAGGCGGCTCAGGCGCACGATCTCATCCTGACCTGCGGCGGCGTGTCGGTCGGCGAGGAAGATCATGTGAAACCCGCCGTCGAGGCGGAAGGCCGCCTTGCCATGTGGCAGATCGCGATGAAGCCCGGCAAGCCGCTCGCATTCGGCGCCGTGCGGCGGGGGGCGGACCGCCATCCGGCAGCAGAACCGTCCGCGCCGTCCGCCGAGACCTTTTTTATCGGCCTGCCGGGCAATCCCGTATCGAGCTTCGTCACCTTTCTACTGTTCGTGCGTCCGTTCGTGCTGCGGCTCGCCGGCGTGCAGGCGGTCGCGCCGCACGCGCTGTCGCTGCGCGCGGACTTCACGCAGGGCAAGGCGGATCGCCGCAACGAGTTCCTGCGGGCCCGCGTCAATGCGGCTGGCGGTCTCGATCTGTTCCCGAACCAGAGTTCGGCCGTGCTGACGTCCACGGTGTGGGGCGACGGTTTGATCGACAATCCACCCAATCATGCGATCAGTGCCGGCGAAACCGTGCGCTTCATTCCCTTTTCCGAGTTGCTGAATTGAGGCCGGCTGCGCCGGCAGCATCTATGAAGATTCAATTGCGATATTTCGCGAGCGTGCGTGAAGCGCTCGATCGAGCAGACGAAACCGTCGAGTTGCCCGAGGGCGTTGCCACCGTCGGCGACGTGCGCGCGTGGCTGCGCGTGCGCGGCGGCATCTGGGCGGACACGCTCGCCGAGGGGCGGGCGCTGCGCATGGCCTGCAATCACGTGATGACCGACGCCGGCACGCGTGTCACCGAAGGCTGCGAGGTGGCCTTCTTCCCGCCCGTCACGGGCGGCTGAACCGCTCGAACCGGTTCAACCGGTTGAACCATCAGGAGCCGGCCATGCCCGTTCGTGTCCAGACCGAAGATTTCGACCTCACCGCGGAGGTCGCCGCGCTGCGCGCCCGCAATCCGAAGATCGGCGCGGTGGCGTGCTTTGTCGGCACCGTGCGCGACCTGAACGACGGCAGTCAGGTAGAGACCATGGAGCTCGAGCACTATCCGGGCATGACGGAGAAGTCGCTGGAGGCGATTATCGTAAGTGCGCGCGAGCGCTGGCCGGGCATCGAGGTGCTGATCGTGCACCGCGTCGGCAAACTGTATCCGCTCGATCAGATCGTGCTGGTCGCGACGACGGCCGCCCATCGAGGCGAGGCCTTCGCGTCGTGCGAATTCGTGATGGATTATCTGAAGACCCAGGCGCCGTTCTGGAAGAAGGAAAAAACCGAGGCTGGCGAGCGCTGGGTCGACGCCCGCGTGACCGACGACGCCGCACTCGCGCGCTGGGGCGTCGAGTCGGGCAACGGCGCGCGGGAATAAGCATCTGGGCGCTGCGGCCTGCGGGGCGCTGCTCTGGCCGCTCAAGCTGCGCCTTCCCTCATTCGTCGCGCGATTTGCCGATGATGTGCGCCGGAAACGGCTCCCCCGCGGGCCGCTCCGGAAGATGCGGCTCGTCGTCCGGGCGAGGCCGTTTGGGCGCCACGCGTTCCAGCAAAGCCTGCTGTTCCGGCGGGATCCTGTAGTCCCAGCCGAAGCGGCTTAACTGCAAGCTCTGCGCGATACGCAGCGCCGGTTCCATGAAGCGCACGGCGGCGGCCGGCTCGTAGTGGGATTCCACCGTATCCAGAAAGAGATACAGCCAGCGGCTGAAATGCTGCGGCTCGACGCCCTCGAGCGGCTGATGCGCCTGCTGCACATTGCCGCGGTACTGCTTCGCGCCCAGCACGAGGCTCGCCCAGAACGTGCACATCTTCGGCAGATGGTCGTCCCACCGGCCGGCAAGCGTCGCCTCGAAGACCGGGCCGAGCAGCGGGTCGGCGCGCACGCGGTCGTAAAACGCGTAGACCAGCTCGCGGATGTTCGCCTCGGTAGGCTCGGCGGCGCGCTCGACGACCGGCGCGGTGGGAAAAGAGGGTTTCATGCGGATTCCAGAAATATGCGACGATGCGTCTGCGGCGCGCCACACTTGGCCACAAATATGCCGGAACTGCCACAAAAAGGTCCAGCTCGGCGGAAGTGAGCTCAAAAACAGTGCACTTTTCAGGTGAATAGGCGCGGCGCGAAACGTTACCATTAGCATCGCAGGTCCGGCTTCACCGATGCAGCATAAATAAATATGTACCAACTCTGCATCTTATGGCGAAGCCGCGGCCACCGGCAACCCTTGCATCGACGCGGTTATCCCACGGATCGCGGCTTGCGCTCATCGTGATACGGGAACCCATGAGACTAACCGACTACACCGACTATTCGCTGCGCGTCCTTCTGTACCTTGCTGTGCGCGGCGAGGGCTTGTCGACCATTCAGGACATTTCCGAGGCGTACGGCATTTCCAAGAATCATCTGATGAAGGTGGTGCAGCGGCTGAGCGAGCTCGGCTGGGTGGAGACCGTGCGCGGCCGCAACGGCGGCCTGCGGCTTGCGGAGCGTAGCCGCACGCTGACGGTCGGCGAGATCGTGCGCGCAACGGAAAACGACTTCGCGCTGGTGGCCTGTCTGCCGGATCAGGACGGCCAACGCCGTCCCTGCGTCATTACGCCCCATTGCCGGCTGCGCAACGTGCTCGAGGCGGCGCGCCACGCGTTTCTCGCGGAGCTCGACCGCCACACCATCGAGGAAGTCTCCGGGCCACAAGGGCCGCTCGCCGCGTTGCTGGGCATACGGCCGGTGATTCCGCTCGTGCCGGTCGAGCCGCCGGGCGACAGCCCCGTGCCGATCGCCTGAGCGCGGCTCGCGTAAGGCGCCGCGCATTTTGTTCGCATCAGATCTTCAAAAACTCCCCGTGGACAGCAGAAAAGCGCTTGAATCCTGAATAAATCGCCTCATTTTGGTGGTAATCGAAATTGGAGGTCTCGAATGAGAATCGACAAACTCACCACTAAATTCCAGGAAGCGCTGGCGGACGCGCAGAGTCTCGCGGTCGGCCATGACAATCAATATATCGAGCCGGTTCACGTCCTCGCGGCGCTCGTCGCGCAGCAGGACGGTTCGGCGCGTTCGCTGCTTTCGCGCGCCGGCGTGCACGTGCAGGCGCTGCAAACCGCGCTCGACGACGCCATCACGCGCTTGCCGCAAGTTCAGGGCACCGACGGCAATGTGCAGATCGGCCGCGAGCTGACCGGTCTTCTGAACCAGGCCGACAAGGAAGCACAAAAGCTCAACGACACGTTCATCGCGAGCGAAATGTTTCTGCTCGCCATTGCGGACGACAAAGGCGAGGCCGGCCGTCTCGCGCGTCAGCACGGCTTGTCGCGCAAGTCGCTCGAAAGCGCGATTGCCGCCGTGCGCGGCGGCTCACAGGTGCACAGCCAGGACGCCGAAAGCCAGCGCGAGGCGCTCAAGAAATACACCATCGACCTGACCGAGCGCGCGCGGGCCGGCAAGCTCGACCCGGTGATCGGCCGCGACGACGAAATCCGTCGTTCCATTCAGATTCTTCAGCGTCGCACGAAGAACAATCCGGTGCTGATCGGCGAACCGGGTGTCGGGAAAACGGCGATTGTCGAAGGTCTCGCGCAGCGCATCGTCAACGGCGAGGTGCCGGAGACGCTCAAGGGCAAGCGCGTGTTGTCGCTCGACATGGCCGCGCTGCTCGCGGGCGCGAAATACCGCGGCGAGTTCGAAGAGCGTCTGAAGGCCGTCCTGAACGACATCGCGAAGGACGAAGGGCAGACCATCGTCTTTATCGACGAAATTCATACGATGGTCGGCGCCGGCAAAGCCGAGGGCGCCATGGACGCGGGCAACATGCTAAAGCCGGCGCTTTCGCGCGGCGAACTGCATTGCGTCGGCGCGACCACGCTCGACGAATATCGCAAGTACATCGAAAAGGACGCCGCGCTCGAGCGCCGCTTCCAGAAGGTGCTCGTCGACGAACCGACGGTCGAGGCCACCATCGCGATCCTGCGCGGCTTGCAGGAGAAGTACGAGCTGCACCATGGCGTGGACATCACCGACCCGGCCATCGTCGCGGCGGCGGAGCTGTCGCATCGCTACATCACGGACCGCTTCCTGCCGGACAAGGCGATCGATCTGATCGACGAAGCCGCCTCCAAAATCAAGATGGAGATCGATTCGAAGCCCGAGGAGATGGACCGGCTCGACCGTCGCCTGATCCAGCTGAAGATCGAACGCGAGGCCGTCAAGAAGGAGAAGGACGAAGCGTCGCAAAAGCGTCTGCAACTGATCGAAGAGGAAATCGAGCGTCTGGATCGCGAATATTCGGACCTCGAGGAAATCTGGACCGCGGAAAAAGCGGCGGTGCAGGGCAGCGCACAACTGAAGGAAGAGATCGACCGGACGCGCGCGGAAATCACCCGCTTGCAGCGCGAAGGCAAGCTCGAAAAGGTCGCGGAGCTGCAATACGGCAAGCTGCCGGGGCTCGAGGCGCAACTGAAGGAAGTCACGCAGGCCGAGGCGAAAGAGCAGAACAATCCGACGCGTCCGCGCCTCTTGCGCACGCAGGTCGGTGCGGAGGAAATCGCCGAAGTGGTGTCGCGCGCAACCGGCATTCCGGTCTCGCGCATGATGCAGGGCGAGCGCGAGAAGCTGTTGCAGATCGAAGAAAAACTGCATGAGCGCGTGATCGGCCAGGACGAGGCGATCAACGCGGTGGCCGACGCGATCCGCCGCTCGCGCGCGGGTTTGTCCGATCCGAACCGTCCGTACGGTTCGTTCCTGTTCCTCGGGCCGACCGGCGTGGGCAAGACGGAGCTGTGCAAGGCGCTGGCTGCGTTCCTGTTCGATTCGGAAGATCATCTGATCCGCATCGACATGAGCGAATTCATGGAGAAGCACAGCGTCGCGCGTCTGATCGGCGCGCCGCCGGGATATGTCGGCTACGAAGAGGGCGGCTATCTGACGGAAGCCGTGCGTCGCAAGCCGTATAGCGTGATTCTGCTCGACGAAATCGAGAAAGCGCATCCGGACGTGTTCAACGTACTGCTGCAAGTGCTCGACGACGGCCGCATGACCGATGGCCAGGGGCGCACCGTGGACTTCAAGAACACGGTGATCGTGATGACGTCGAACCTCGGTTCGCAGGTCATCCAGGCGATGGTCGGGGAGCCGCAGGAAGCGGTGAAGGACGCGGTGTGGGCCGAGGTGAAGCTGCACTTCCGCCCGGAGTTCCTGAACCGGATCGACGACGTCGTCGTGTTCCATGCGCTCGACCGCTCGAACGTGCAGTCCATCGCGCGCATCCAGTTGCAGCGTCTGCACGAGCGGCTCGCGAAGCTCGACATGCAGCTGGTGGTGTCGGACGAGGCGCTCGAGCACGTGGGCAAGGTCGGCTACGATCCGCTCTTCGGCGCCCGGCCGTTGAAGCGCGCGATCCAGCAGGAAATCGAGAACCCGGTCGCCAAGCTGATTCTGGCGGGCAAGTTCGGACCGAAGGATGTGATTCCGGTCGAACTGGAAGACGGCAACCTCGTCTTCGAGCGCGTGGTGCATTAAGCGCCTCTACCGGCTGACGCGTCAGGTGCGAACCGACGCGTAGATGGTAAAGCGGCAACGAATTTTCTTCGTTGCCGCTTTTTTTTGTCTGCCCGGTTGCTGGTTCATCCGGGCGAGGATCGCCTCAAGCCGTGCCCTTGCCGAACAATGCCGACAAACCGCCGAGCGCGCCGAGCACGGTCGTCGCGTTCAGCTTGCCTTCGGCCGGGACTTCGCCTTCCGGCGTTGCCGCGTTGACCACGTGCGGCAGGATCTGCGAAAGGAGGCCCGTGACCTGGTCCGGTTGCACGCCGGCTTTCGCGGCGAGGCTGGAGACGGCTTCCGAGCCGAGTACGCTATGCAGCGCGTCCGGCGCAATCGGTTGATTCTCGCCGTTGCTGACCCACGACGATACGACGTCGCCGAGCCCCTTTTCCTGAAAGCGTTGGATCAGGCCGTTCAGGCCGCCTGGCTGGTTGTTGACGAATTCGAGTGCGGGTGCGATCAGCGCTTGCTGGCCGCCGCCTTCGGGCGACTTGCCGACCAGGGATCCGAGGGTATCGAGTAGGCTCATGATGGGTCTCTCTTGAATGCCGGCGCGTGGACGACGGCCGGCGGGTGAGGCGCCGCGCGGCTGCGCGGCGTCGAGGGAAGGAAGGGTGCTGCGAGGCGCTGCCGCCGTGCACGACGCGCGTGATGCGTGCGATGGTGGCTCGGTGGCAGGCAGCCTCGCGGCGGACGCTGCCTTGGTTGTTGAATCAGTCTCTGACGCGCGAGGCGCCCGACTAGTTTCGCTAGGCGCCGCCCGAAGCCGCCGCGGCGGACGCCGCCTTGCTCTTCTTCGCCTTTTTCTTCGACGCCTTGGCGCCGGAAGCGTCGGCGGGGGCGCTCGCGGCAGCGGATGTGGCCGCGGTGGCGGCCGGCGCGGACGCAGCTGCTGCGGCCTCCTTGGCTTTTTTCGACGACTTCGAGGACTTCGACGCCTTCGCGCCCGAAGCGTCCGCCGGCGCAGCCGGGGCCGCCGTGGCGGCAGTCGTGGCCGGCGTGGTTTCGGCGGCCGGCGCGGCCTTCGTCGCCGTCGACTTCGCGGGCGCGGACGTCGTCGCCGATTTCGCACCTGTGGGCGGCGCCGACGAGCCGTTGATCTTCAAGCCCGCCGCTTCCAGATTCACAACCGATTTATTGCCGATGCCCTTGACGCGCGCAGCGAGATCGTCGGCGTTTTTGAACGGGCCGTTCTTCGTACGCTCTTCGATGATCGCCTTCGCATGCGCGGGGCCAATGCCCTTGACGGATTCGAGCGCTGCCTGATCGGCGGAATTCACTTCGACCGCCGCCGCCAATCCGGCCGACAGCGACAACGCGAGGGCAACGCAAAGCATCACGAGCTTTTTCAGCATGGCAGGCACTCCATCGAGAGCAAAAGTTAGCCGGGAACGGGCGACGCATTCTGTCAGCGGGCGCTGCGCTTAAGCATAGGACAAATGCGCGCCCTTATTTGCGAACGCCGACGATTTATACCGGCCGATTGATGGCAAGTAAATCGCAATGAACAATCTTTAACTCTTTTGCCTCGCGATTAGGCGGTTGTGCGCCGATTGCTCGCATCGCCTGCACGCGCGAGGCCGTGCTCACGATGACAGCGCGGCGCACTTGACTTAGAGTGCACTCGAAGTCCTAACCTGAGTCCTGTCATGTCGAAAACGTCGAACGCACTCACCATCGGGCAGGTCGCCGAACTCATCGGCGTATCCACGCACACGCTGCGCTATTACGAGCAGGCCGGCCTGATACGCGAGGTCGGCCGCACGCAGGCGGGGCATCGCCTGTATTCGCCCGCCGACCTCGACTGGCTGCGGTTCGTAATGCGCCTGAAGGCGACCGGCATGCCGATCGCCGGCATGCAGGCTTTCGCGGCGCTGCGAGCCGAAGGTCCGCAGACGATGGGCGCGCGCCGCGACCTGCTCGCTGGGCATCGCGACGCGGTTCTTGCGCGGATCGCCGAATTGCAGACGAACCTCGGCGCGATCATCGACAAGATCGCGTATTACGAAGGCGAGGCGCACGAAGGCGAAGCGCGCGAAGCCAAAGCGGCCGGCAAGGCGCCCGCGGCGGGAAGCCGGACTCGACGGATCGACAAGACGTCATCGTTCTCACACCCGGAAAAGGACTCACCATGGACCACGCACAAACCGACCGCTACACGCAAGGCTGGAACAAGCTGAGGGAAATCGACGGCCAGGCCGGCGAACAGGTCATCGCCGCACTCGCGCCGATTGCGCCGGACTTCGGACGTCTTCTGATCGAATTCGGTTTCGGCGATATTTACAGCCGGCCGCAGCTCGATTTGCGCTCGCGTGAAATCGCCACGATCGCGTCGCTCGCCACGCTCGGTTGCGCGACGCCGCAGTTGAAGGTGCATATCGAAGCCGCGCTGAACGTCGGCTGTACGCGCGAGGAAATCGTCGAGGTGTTCATGCAGATGGCGCTCTACGCGGGCTTTCCGGCGGCGCTGAACGCACTTTTCGCTGCGCGCGACATTTTCGAGCGTCACGATCGGGTCGCGGCGGAAGGCGGATTGCCGGCTGCGGTGGAGGCGGAGCAGGAGGGTTAAGTGCGGCTTGGCCGTTCTGATCGATGCGAGCCGCCCGCGCTGCCAGTGCAGCGGCGCCGCGGTTGCATTTCAGCGCGGGTGTCGCCATCGAGCCGGAGATCGACGGCGTCGAACTTCGGCGCCGCTCCGCCGAGTCAGACGCCCGCGTCGGTGCGCAGCGCGACGGCCGCGCGCACATGCCGTCTGCTCACCACGCGCCAGTAGAGCAGCAAGCCGACCCCGGCAATCGCAAGGCTCGCCGTATTGGCTACCCAGAAGCCGCGCGCGCCGGTCAACCATGGCGGAATCGTCCCGCTCACATTGAAGCCGAGCAGATAACCGCCGCCGAGCCCCACGCCCCACAGCGCGACCGCGTAGATCATGGTCGGCACGACGGCGACCTTGTAGGCGCGCAGCACGAACGCCGTGGTGATCTGCAAGGCGTCGAAGAGGTGATAGCAGACGACGATCAGCACGAGCGGCATCGCCGCCGCCACGACCTGCGGATTCGGCGTATAGCCCTGGATCACGTAGGGACGCAGCGCCAGCACGACGACGCCGTAACAGCACGCGATCGCGACGGCCATCATGATGCCGTGACGCGACAGCGTGCGCGCCGCTTCCGGCCGATGGGCGCCGAGCGCCTGGGCGACGAGCGTCGACGAAGCAATGCCGATGGCAAGCGGCGTCATGTACAGCACCGCGCCGATATTGCCCGCGATCTGGTGGCCGGCGAGCGTCGTGGTCCCGAAGCGCGCGATGAAGAGCGCCATGAAGGTGTACGACGTGACTTCGATCAGATAGGAGAGCCCCATCGGGATGCCGAGCCGCAACTGCGCCGCCTGACGCCGCCAGACCGGCCAGCAGAAGCGCCTGAAGATCCCGAACGGCGTGAAGACGTCGACGCGCGTGAGCAGCACCATGCCGACGAGTGCAAGCGCCCAGTTGATCAGGCTGCTGGCGAGCGCGCAGCCCGGACCGCCGAGCGCGGGCACGCCGAGTCCGCCGAAAATGAACCAGGTATTGAGCGGCACCTTCAGCAACAATCCGCCGATCTGCAGAATCATGACGAGCCGCGGCTTGCCGACCGCATTGCTGATCGAACCATAGACGCGAAACGCAAGTCCTGCAGGCAGGCCGAACGCGAGTATCCGCAGATACGACACCGTGCGCTCGTGCAGCGCGTCGGGCACGCGCGCGAGCTGCAGCAGATGACCGGGGAAGAACAGAATCAGAAAGCCGATCACCGTCAGCGCGAGCGCGAGCCACAGCGCCTGCCGGACTTCCTCGCCGATCTCGTCGTAGCGCCGCGCGCCGTACAGTTGCGCGGTGATCGGTTGCAGCGCCGTGAGAATGCCCGTCAAGCCGATGTAGACCGATATGTAGATCGATGAACCGAGGCCGAGCGCCGCCAGATCGACCGCCGAGTAGCGGCCGACCATGGCCGTGTCGATCACGCCGAACGCGATGATCGCCAGTTGGCCGATCAGCACCGGCCACGCGAGTCCCGCGATTTTCCGTAGGTCGGCGAGCATCTTCGGTCAGTCTGTCTTTTTATGCCAGCTGCGCCGTTTGACGACGGGCGGCTTCGGCCGGTCGATCCGCACATACAGCCGGAAGCGTTCGTCGCGGTCGGCCACGCGGCGGCCTTCCCACACGAGCTTCCACACGAAGTCCGACATGGCGCTCGGCTCGCCGTACTCCTGCGTGTCCTGACGCAGGATGACGTCGCAATCCTGATTGAACGCGAAATGCATGTCGCCGAAATAGGCAAACGTCGCGATCTGCGCATTGCCGAGACGCACGGGGGCGATGCACGTGTAGTCCTCGGGCAGATGGCTCGCGATCTGTTCGGCGACGTCCTTGTAGGTCCGGCTGTAGTTGACGACCGGCAGCCACAAGGTCATGAGCAGCACCCACATCAGCGTGGTGCCGGCGCTCGAGAGCACCACGCTGCGCCACAGCACCTTCGGATGGCGGGCAAGGCGCCATTGCACCAGCACGAACCAGCAGAGCGTCACCGCGACCGCGCAGACGAACGACAGAATCTTGAACTGCGGCGCGAAGCCGGGCGCGAGACGCGCGAGGTTGCGGGCGAGCGGATGCGGAAAACCGGTCAAACCCGCGACGTACACGAGCCAGACGAAGCTGCCGAGTATCGTGAAGCTCAGCAACGCAAACCAGTCGATCGCGTTAATGGCGCCGCGCTTGAGCGTGGGTAGCGCAAAAGTGGCCAGCACGGCGAGCGGCGGCAGCAGCAGCATATACAGCCGGTTTGACTGATGGCTTTGCAGCACAACCAGCACGAGGAGCGGCCCGATCACCGAAAGCGGAATCGCCACGTGCGGCGCGCGGCGCAGCCCCGCCCAGCTGAACCACGCCCACAGCGCGAGTGGCCACGCGGGCCAGGTGAAGAGCGGCAGATTCTTGAGCGCGTAACCCGCGACCGAGCCGGGCGGGCCGGCGAACGAGCTCAGACTTACGTGCACCCATTGGTTCAGGTACCAGACGGCGTCGACAGGAAAGGCGGCCAGCGCCGCAATCGGCCATGCGACCGACAGCGCGAGCGCGATCGGCAGGCCGGCCAGCAGAAGCCAGCGCGAACGCGTTTCGCGCACGACCACGGTCATCGCGAGCGTGCCGAAGAGCAGCGCGCCGACCAGCACCGGACTGCTCGCCAGCGTGACGAGGCCGACGGCGGCGCCCCAGATCGATGCGCCCTGAATCGGCTTGTCGATCATTCGCACGAGCCCATACACGAGCATTGCGATGCCGACGAATTGCGCCAGCTGCGGCGTCGTCTCGTGACCGCGCTCGGCGAGGCCGAAGCAGGCGAGCAGAATCAGCAGCGCGCCGTCGGCGAGCGTGCGGCCGTAGTCGCGTGGCTCCGGCTCGCCGCCGAACGCGTACTTGAACGGCTGCACCTCGGCGCGCCGGCCGAGCAGGTAGGCCGCGTACCAGACGAAGGCGCAGCCCGTGCAGAAGAGCAGGCCCGTGAAGACGCGCGAGGCGTTGCTTGCGTCGACCCACGGCGCGAGCGCGCGGATGGCGGTTGCGCCGAGCCAGTAGCCGAGCGGACCGTCTTCAGTGAGATATTTGCCGACCAGATTGGGCAGGAGCCAGTCGTGCCCCGTGCCGTTCGCCATGGTCCACATCACGCCGAAGCCGGCTGCGTCTTCGTTCTTCCACGGATCGCGGCCGAACAGGCCGAACGACGCGTACACGATGCAGATGGTCAGCAGCAGCCAGCGTGGCAGCGCACTGGTCGCGGAGGCAGTGAGGCGAACGACAGGTCTCATGCGGTTTGGGATAGTGGATAAGCGATAGCCGCTGGCAAAGGGCGGGTCCGGCTGGATCGGCCTGATTGGAGCATCCGGCATTGTAGTCGGGCGGGACTGCGCGCGTCACGGCCGGTAATGGCGGGCAACGGGCGCCGCGCGCAGGCGAGGGCAGCGCGGTAGGCGTAGCGACCCGCGCGCGCCCGACGGCGGGCGACAAAAAAGGGCAGCTCGCGCTGCCCTTCCTGTTTGCTGCATCGCTGCCAGCCTGAGCTGGTGCAGCGGTGATGAAGCGTATTACTTCGCTGCTGCCTTGCCGGTAGCGCGTGCGCCGAACTTGTTGCGGAACTTCTCGACGCGGCCTGCTGTGTCCATGATCTTTTGCTGGCCGGTATAGAACGGATGCGATTCCGACGACACTTCGATCTTGGCGAGCGGGTACGTCTTGCCGTTGAATTCAGCGGTTTCACGCGTCTGGATCGTGGAGCGCGTCACAAACTTGAAGTCGTTCGACACGTCGACGAACAGCACTTCGCGGTAATCCGGGTGAATGCCTTCTTTCATGGTCTTTCCTTTAATCTGGCGGTAGCCAACCCGCGTGCAGCCGCTGTGTGCGCGGACCGCATCTAGGCGCGAGCCACTTGCCTATGGTCGAAAAACGGCGATTATGCCAGAAAATCAGTCGCTTGACGAATTCTTCGCGAACGCAAGGCCGACGCGCGCCGGGTCCTGACGGTAATAGCGCGCGAGGAGCCGGTAGAGCTCCGGATACTCCGCCTCGAACGCATGCGGCTTGACGAAGAGCGCCTCGCTGCACACCGCAAAAAATTCGGACGGATGGTCGGCCGCGTACGGATCGATCAGCGATTCGTGCTCGAAGCGCGTCCAGCGGCGCGCCGGCACCGCGTCGACGCGGGCGCAGAACTGGTCGTAGGCGGAATCGAACACGTCCGCCCAGGCGTCGGAGTCGAGCGGCGCGTGCCAGCGGCGCACGAGCGGCGGATGGCCGTCCGCCTCGCCGTTCAGCATGTCGATCTTGTGCGCGAATTCGTGGATCACCACGTTGTACGCGTCGGCGCCGTCCGTCATCTGCGCGTCTTCCCACGAGAGGATCACCGGGCCGCCTTCCCAGGCTTCGCCGCTCGCGTCCTGCTCGACTTCGTGGACGACGCCGTCTTCGTCCTCGACCGTCTTGCGAATCACGAATTCGCCGGGGTAGACAATCACGCCGACCCATCCGCGATACAGGTCGAGGCTCAGATTCAGCACCGGCAGGCACGCCTGGGCCGCAATCGCGACGGTCATCGCGTCGTTCAGCTCGAGCTCGTGCGCGGTCGAGAATTCCTTTTGCGCGATGAACAGGCTGCTCATTTCGCGCAGGCGCGCGAGGTCCGGCGCATCCAGGTACGCAAGGAACGGCAGGCCGTCGAGCGTGGCTTGCCACAGCGCGTCGTCGATCGCGTAGTCGCGCAGCGCGCGCTCGCGCCGGCGGGCGCCGAGCCATTGAGTGAGTTTCGAAAGCATGGTGGATGAAACCGTTAGTCGATCTGTCTTTGCCAGGCGGCAAACATCCCGCCGCATACCGCGATGCCGATCAGGAAATAGAAGCCGTCGAGCGAACTCAGAAAGCTGGCCTGCCGCGCCACTGCCCGGCTGATTTCGACGACGGCCAGCGCATGCGCGTCCGCGACCGGCCGCCCGGCGGCGGAAAACGCCTGCGTCAGCGCGGCAAGCGAGTTCTGGAACACCGGATTGTACGGATTGACGAACTCCGCGAGGCGCGCCTGATGCAATGCCTGCCGATGCTGCTCGACGATGATGACCGAGGCCGTCGCGAACGAGATCGTCAGTTGCCGCACGATGTTCTTCAGCCGGTAGCCGTGCGCGAATTCCTCTATCGCGAATAGTCTGAAGGTGAGATTGGCGACTGGCAGGACGACGAAGAGCACTAGCAGGCCGCGCAGCAGCAGCGGTCCGACGAGCGCGGCCTCGCCCGCGCCCGGCGACATGCGCGTCATCCACGCGGCCGAGAGCGCCGCGATCGCGAAGCCGGGCACGATGATCGCCTTCTTGCGCGTCAAAAGTTTGGCATACCGAAGGTAGATAAAGAGCGCGCTCGCCGAAATGAGCGAGGTGGTGCCGACGAGTTGGCCCGTGTTCTCGACCGGATAGCCGAGACCGCCTTCGAGGAAACGCGAAATCAGATAGCTGAACGCCGTCGACAGATAGTAATAGAACATATAGAGCACGAGCCCCGTCTGGAACACTTTCTCACGCAACGCATGAAGACGCATGAGCGGGGCGGGGTGATGCCACTGGTGATACGCGAACCAGCCGAGCGCGGCGATGCCTGCGGCCGTCAGCAGAATGAGGCCGGGCGACGCGCCGAACACCTGAAAGCGCACTTGCTGCATGACGATTTGCAGCGAGCCCTGCGCAAAGGCAAACACGAGGTAGGGCCAGACATGCGCGGAACCGCGCTCCTCGGGCAAACGGTGGCCGACGTCGGGCAGCGCGAGCCGTGCGAGCACGGCGAAAAGCAGGCCTATTGGCGCGGTGCACGCGAACAGCGCGTGCCAGCCGAACCAGGCGATCAACTGAGCGCCGACGAGCGATGCAAGCGCGCTGCCCAGCACGATCAGTATGAGAAACGCGCGCGTTGCCGCGGGGCGCTCCCTGGGCGTGAAGCTCATCTGGATGAGAATGCGGCAGGTGCCCATCATCGGGCCGATGAAATAGCCCTGAAAGCCCCGCGCGAACGCCAGTTCCACCGACGATTCGCTGAGCGCCGCCGCCGCCGCGCCCGCCGCATACAGCAGCATGCAACCGGCCACATAGCGCCGGTAGCCGAGGCGCTCGACCCACCATTCCTGCTGCAGGATGCCGAGCACCGCGGCCACCGCGTACGCGCTCGACGCCCACACGAGCTCATCCGGCGAAGCGTTGACGCCGCCGGCGATATAGCTCGCAAAAAAGGAGAAAACCGAATTGTCGAAGTAGTCGAGGCCGGTGACGACCGCGAGCACCCACGGGAAAAAATCCCCGCGCAGTGCGTCCGCGCTGAACCAGCCGGCGCGATGCCGCGCGGTGCTCATGACCGCTCGCGCGCCTTACCGCCTTTCGCCCGTGCACCGCGACGCTGCTCGAGCAGGGCGTCAGCGTTCTCGCCCGCCAGACGGCGCTTCAGATAGTCGAGATCCGGGCTGAGTTCGTCGCGCAGCTTTTGCGCTTCCTTCAGCTCCCGGCGCATGGCTTGTATGCGCACGTCTAGCGCGTCGACCTGAGCGGCGATGGCGTCGTGAATCTGCCGCAGCGATTCGGTCGAAAAACGCTGTTTGCCCTCGACCGATTCGAGCGGACGCTTCAGCATTTCGGTGATGCCTTGCAGGGAAAAGCCGAGCGAACGCAAACGCAGGATGCGCCCGAAACGCTGCAGATCCTGCTCGTCGTAGAGCCGGTAGCGGCCTTCGCTGCGCGCGGGCGAGACAAGTCCGCGCTCCTCGTAGTATTTCAACGTGCGCGGCGTAACACCGAGGCGCTCGGCGGCGTCGCGTACAGTCAGAAGAGCAGGCGAGTCGGTCGACATGGGCGGTGGCATCCACAGTGAATTGCGGTTCGGATTGTACTACAACGTGTACGTTCACGTATAGGTAGCCGTTGCGGCAGCCATGCTGCGAGATCTGCGCCGACGCAAAACCGCGGGACGAAAAAAAAACCGCTCGTCGGCGACGAGCGGTTTTCGGATGAAGCGTAAATTGACGCGCAGCTTAACTGCCGCCGCCGCGACGCATCATGTCGAAGAATTCGGAGTTGCTCTTGGTCTGGCGGATCTTGTCGAGCAGGAATTCCATCGACTCGACTTCGTCCATGTCGTGAATGAACTTGCGCAGCACCCAGATTTTTTGCAGCACTTCGGGCTTGATGAGCAGTTCTTCGCGGCGGGTGCCCGACTTGTTCAGATTGATGGACGGATACACGCGCTTCTCGGCGAGACGACGCTCGAGGTGCACTTCCATGTTGCCGGTGCCCTTGAACTCTTCGTAGATCACGTCGTCCATGCGGCTGCCGGTTTCGATCAGCGCCGTGCCGATGATGGTGAGCGAGCCGCCTTCCTCGATATTGCGCGCGGCACCGAAGAAGCGCTTCGGACGTTGCAGCGCGTTCGCGTCCACACCGCCGGTCAGCACCTTGCCCGAAGCCGGCACGACCGTGTTGTACGCGCGCGCGAGACGCGTGATCGAGTCGAGCAGAATGACTACGTCGTTCTTCATTTCGACAAGGCGCTTGGCTTTTTCGATCACCATTTCGGCGACCTGCACGTGACGCGCGGCGGGTTCGTCGAACGTGGAGGCGATCACTTCGCCCGCCACCGAGCGCTGCATTTCCGTCACTTCTTCCGGGCGCTCGTCGATCAGCAGAACGAACAGTACGACGTCGGGATGATTCTGCTTGATGGCATGCGCGATGTGCTGAAGCATCACCGTCTTGCCCGACTTCGGCGAGGCGACGAGCAGGCCGCGTTGACCCTTGCCGATCGGCGCGATCATGTCGATGATGCGGCCCGTCACATTCTCTTCGCCACGCATTTCACGTTCGAGCAGCAGCACCTTGTTCGGGTGCAGCGGCGTGAGGTTTTCGAACATGATCTTGTGCTTCGAGGCCTCCGGCGGCTGGCCGTTGACCTTGTCCACCTTCACCAGCGCAAAATAGCGCTCGCCGTCTTTCGGCGTGCGCACTTCGCCTTCGATCGTGTCACCCGTATGCAGGTTGAAGCGGCGGATTTGCGACGGGCTGATGTAGATGTCATCCGTGCTGGCGAGGTAGGAGGTTTCCGGCGAACGCAGGAAGCCGAAGCCGTCCGGCAGCACTTCAAGCGTGCCGTCGCCGAAGATCGTGTCGCCCGTTTTGGCTCGTTTTTTTAGAATGGCGAACATCAATTCCTGCTTGCGCAGGCGGTTCGCACTTTCGATCTCGAGGCCATTGGCCATCTCGATCAATTCGGAGACGTGCAGAGTCTTAAGCTCGGATAAATGCATACGGAGAACCCGCAGGAGAAGGTGCGACGAAATGAAGTCTGGGAGGAGAAGTGAGCGGAACCGCTCAAGGACTTACACGTCTTTTCGACGTTTTGCGGATTCTAGCATAGCACACGCCAGTTTCCGCCAGTGGGCCGGCACGGCATCTTTCTGAAGAGAAACGTTGCCGGCTGACAACAAAAGCCAATATAGGACAGCAATTAAGACAGCAATGCGCTGCGGGCGCGAGGCAGGTCCGGGTGGACCGCGCGGCGCGCCCGCGCGAGCGCTTTACAGGTTGCCGTCGAGGAATGCGGTGAGTTGCGACTTCGACAATGCACCGACCTTTTGCGCGGCGACCGCGCCGTTCTTGAAGAGGATCAGCGTGGGGATGCCGCGCACGCCGAACTTGACCGGCGTCGATTGATGTTCGTCGACGTTGATCTTGGCGATTTGCAGGCGATCGGCGTAATCCTTGGCGACTTCGTCGAGGATCGGCGCGATCATCTTGCACGGACCGCACCACTCGGCCCAGAAGTCGAGCAGCACGGGTTTATCGGATTTCACGACGTCCTGTTCGAACGATGCGTCGCTGATATGCTTGATTTGTTCGCTCATTGTATGAATACCTCTATCGGTTCGAGGCCCGCCTGAATTGCTCGCCACGATACGTCAAAACCTAGGGAAACTTCCGTTCGCTTAGCCGCACTCGCCAATCCTCGCCGCCTACGCGCAAAAGGTCCGAGACCGTTCGGCAGGGGTGGAAGGCTCGCGCTTGCGGGTCATCCGTACGGCAGTTTAGCTTAATTCGCTATGCGTTGCCGGGGGCGATAGTAGTCATCAGGGCAGCGGGGCCGACGGCTGCCGATGAAGTGCCACCGTGTTTCATCAACTGCGACGTAACCTATGTGGAGGCTCGGCGCACAAACTCAAGTGAGCGGCGCGCGCGGGTGGGACAGGCCTCTAGATGGGCGATCCAGCGCATGTTTTGCGCCTTGCTCGCCGCTTTGCGCCTGCTGACACTCGCGCAAAGCGCGCGGCAATGATAGAATGTTTCGTGACGGGCCTCCTCGCATGGAGGGATGGTCAACCTGGTCAGGTCGGGAACGAAGCAGCCACAGCCGTTTTCCACCAGTGCCGAGGGTCGGGCTCGTCACCTTCCTCTTTCTGTTCTTGCTGTCGCGTTTCCTGTTTTTTCTCCAGCTTCCCCGCTTTTTCCTGTTTCTTCCGTCGTCTTTTCCTTGAGTGTCGTCAGATAGCGTCGGCTTCGGATGCGGGTTTCGCTGCGCCTGTCAGCTGACGGGCCGGGTTCTCCGTGTTTCCGCGCTGCGGGCGTACAGGCGCTGTCGGACAACGGCGCAGAACGCCCAACGCCTGACGCGACTATTTTTTTCTATCGATCCATTAGCCGGCTTCAATCGGCGCCGGCCGCACGTTCGCGCGGGCGCCCGAATCGGTTTTGCGCGCCATTGTTACTGATACAATTTCCGGATGACCTATCAAGTTCTCGCACGCAAATGGCGGCCGAAGGATTTCGCGTCGCTCGTCGGACAGGAGCACGTGGTGCGCGCGCTCACGCACGCGCTCGATGGCGGCCGTCTGCACCACGCCTATCTGTTTACCGGCACGCGGGGCGTCGGCAAGACGACGCTGTCGCGCATCTTCTCGAAGGCGCTGAATTGCGAAACTGGCGTGAGTTCCACGCCGTGCGGCGTGTGTCGCGCGTGCCGGGAGATCGACGAGGGGCGCTTTGTCGACTATGTCGAGATGGACGCGGCGAGCAACCGCGGCGTCGACGAAATGGCGGCACTGCTCGAACGGGCGGTCTATGCGCCGGTCGACGCCCGCTTCAAGGTCTACATGATCGACGAAGTGCACATGCTCACGAACCACGCCTTCAACGCCATGCTGAAGACGCTGGAAGAGCCGCCGCCGCACGTCAAATTCATTCTCGCCACCACCGACCCGCAGAAAATTCCGGTCACGGTGCTGTCGCGCTGTCTGCAATTCAATCTGAAGCAGATGCCGGCGGGGCATATCGTCTCGCACCTAGAACACATTCTCGGCGAGGAGAAAGTGCCGTACGAGGCGCAAGCATTGCGCCTCCTCGCACGCGCCGCCGACGGCTCGATGCGCGATGCGCTTTCGCTGACCGACCAGGCCATCGCCTATTCGGCCAATCAGGTCAATGAAGAGGCGGTGCGCGGCATGCTCGGCGCGCTCGATCAGAGCTACCTGATTCGCCTGCTCGACGCGCTCGCGCAAGGCGACGGCGCGGCGGTGTTGTCGGTCGCCGACGAAATGGCGCTGCGCAGCCTGTCGTTCTCCACCGCGCTGCAGGATCTCGCGAGCCTGCTGCACCGCATTGCGTGGGCGCAGTTTGCGCCGTCGTCGGTGCTCGACGAGTGGCCGGAGGCCGGCGACCTGCGGCGCTTCGCCGACATGCTCAGCGCCGAACAGGTGCAGTTGTTCTATCAGATCGCGACGATCGGGCGCAGCGAACTCGGCCTTGCGCCGGACGAATACGCCGGCTTTACGATGACGCTCTTGCGCATGCTGGCTTTCGAGCCGGCGCCCACAGGCGGCGGTGGCGGCGCGTCGGGTCCGGGCAGGGCGTCCGCGCAGGCCGGCGCGGGCGGAGCGCGGCAGACGGGCGCGCCCGCGGTGGCCGCGCAGCCACGGGCGTCGGCTTCGTCTGTGGCTTTGTCCGCTGGTTCGTCTGCTGCGTCGTCCGCTGCCGCTTCTATCACGGCGCCGGGCCGGGCGGGACCTACCCCTCCGGCGCGCGTTGCTCCGCCGATGCGAGATTTGCAAGAGACGGGCTCCGCCGTGGCATCCGAGAAGGTGACCACTGCTGCTGGGCCGACTCGCGACGGTGCACTCCCTGCAGCCGTCGAGCGCGACGGGCACCAGGCTGCGGCGCCAGCGGCTGAAAGTGGAACCGGGAAACCGGCGGCTCCTGAAGCGGGCCGAGGGATCGAGGCTGAGCCGGTCTCGGCTGCACCCGAGCATGCCCCGTCTGTACCGTCGCCGTCGCATGGCGGCGAGTCTGCAGTTTTGGGCGAGCGTGCCGCAGTGTCGGAGGCCGCTTCGGCGCAGGCGCTCGCGCCTTGGGACGACGCGCCGCTCGTGCCCGCAACGGCTCGAGCTCCGGCCGATGCGCCGGGCGCCCCAGCGCCAGGACATCCAGCGGCCAGCAACGCGTCTTCGGAAATAGCGCCTCTTGTTGCAGCCGAAAAATCGGCTGGCGCTGCCTCCGGCGACATGTCCAGCGGAACGGCAACCGCGCCGGACGCTACACCGGCGGCACCGCTGGCATCGATCACACCGCCCGCCGAACTGAACGCACCGGCGGCCGCCGCGCTTGTGCGCGCGGAGGACGCCGCCGGCTCGGCGGCGCATGAAAACGCCGCGGCATCCGACGCGCCACCGCCGCGTCGTGCGAGCGGTGCAAGCGCCGCGCTCGACGTGCTGCGCAGCGCCGGCCTGAAAGTGTCGTCCGACCGCGGTCGTGCGAGCGCCGCGGCCACGGCGAAGCCCGGGGCGGCTGCCCC
>NZ_CADIKB010000006.1 GCF_902859825.1 Paraburkholderia phenoliruptrix
GAGCAGGCCGTAGTGGCCGAACCCGTCACGTATCGCCAGATCGCGCAACGTCCGCCAAAGGTCAAAGCTTCACCATAATGTGAAATTGTGGAGCTAAATGGATAGCCCTTATAAACATACAGGTCTTGCAAACTCCGTGGCAACCGATGCTCCGCCGGCTTCCCCCGCCGGCGTTCCCTACTATCTGCAGAATTTCGAGCGCGCGCTGGCATGGCTCGCGCAACGTTACGACGACCTGCTCGATGCGAGCGAGCGCGCTTTTCTCGACGCCTTCGCGCTGTTGCCGCAGGCTTCGCGCGCGTTGCTGGTTCGCATGCTGATGCGCAAGGGCACGCTGTTTCGTGCGAGCCGCCTCGCTTACGACGAGATAGGCTGCCCGCTGCAAGCTGCGGCGCCCCTCAGCGCGCTGGGGTGGCTAGATCCGGCGCCTCATTTGACTCTCGACGATCTGTTCGCGCTCACTACGCGGGCCGAACTGCTGGACATTTTCACCGAGGCGTTGCAGTTGATCCCAGGCGCGCGCAGCCTGCGCAAGCCCGCGTTGCTGGACGCGTTGCGCCCGTTTCATGCGTCGGGCGAGGAGGGCGAGGAGGGCGATGAGGACGAAAGCGCCAGTACGCCCGCGCGTCCGCTCTCCGCATGGCACCGTCATTCAAACGATTGCGTGTTTCGCGTCGACATTGCGCCGCTGTGCGAGCGTCTGCGGCTAATGTTCTTCGGCAATCTGCAACAGGACTGGTCCGAGTTCGTGCTCGCCGATCTCGGCGTGTTCCAGTATGAGAAGGTCGCGTTCGGGCCGTCGTCGCGTGCCTTCCAGCAGCGCGCGGACGTCGACGTCTATCTCGCGTTGCACGCGTGTCGCGAGGAGCTGGCGTGGCTAGCGTCATTCGGATTGCTGATGAATGCGGATGAAGAACAGACCGCGCTAGATGAACTCGTCGCGCGCGTTCGCGCCGTGCAAACGTCTAACTCATGGCTGGACCTGCGCCGCGCGAAGCTGCTCTTTCGCATCGGTCAGCATGGCGAACGGCGGCAAATGTGGGCCACCGCATTGGCCGTCTACGAAATGTGCGCCTGGCCCGGCGCGCGTCACCGGCGCATGCGTGTGCTCGAGCGGAGCGAGCGTTTCGACGCCGCGCTCGCGCTGGCGTCGCAGGCTGCCGTCTCGCCCGAAAGCGAGGAGGAGGCGCAGCGCGTCGCGCGCATGCTGCCGCGTTTGCAGCGCAAGCTGGGTAAGCCCGCGGCTCGTATGCCCGCTGCGCGTGGGGCCGAACGCAGCATGTTGACGTTGCCGAGGCCTTTGGCGCCGCTGGCGGTCGAATACGTCGTGCGCGACCATCTGACGTGTGAAACTGCGCCGGTGCATTACGTCGAGAACGCGCTGATCAATTCGCTGTTCGGCTTGCTCTGCTGGGAACCCGTGTTCGCCGCGCTGCCTGGCGCGTTTTTTCATCCGTTTCAACGCGGCCCCGCTGACCTCCACGCGCCGGACTTTCACACGCGGCGCGCCACGCAGTTCGCCGCGTGTCTCGCTCAGCTCGATACCGGCGCGTATCGCGAGACGATTCTGCGGCATCTGCGCGAGAAAGACGGTGTGCAGTCGCCGTTCGTGTTCTGGGGACTGCTTACACCCGAACTCGTGGCGACGGCGCTCGACTGCCTGCCCGCCGCGCATCTGAAGCTGTGGTTTCAACGCCTGCTGCGCGACGTGCGCGGCAATCGTTCGGGTCTACCCGACCTCATCCGCTTCTGGCCCGGCGAGCGCCGTTATGAACTGATCGAGGTGAAGGGCCCCGGCGACCGCTTGCAGGACAACCAGATCCGCTGGCTCGCGTACTGCATGCAGCACGGCATGCCGGTGCGCGTGCTCGACGTGCGTTGGGCCGACGAAGCGCAGAGCGATGCGCTGGAGAATCTGGCCGTCGACGCAGGCGCGCCTGCCGCGTTGGCCGCGGAGCGCACCGTATGACCTACGTCGTCGCCGTACGAGCGATGTGCGAGTTCACCGCAAGACGCGGCGACCTCGATCTGCGGTTTACGCCGGCGCCCACTTCGCTGGAAGGCATGGCGGGCCATGTGACCGTCGCCGGGCGCCGTGCGAGCGGCTACGAAAGCGAAATCACGCTGACGGCTACGCATCGCAACCTGACGGTTCGGGGCCGCGCTGACGGCTACGACCCTGCGCAGAACCGCCTCGAAGAGATCAAGACCCATCGCGGCGATCTCGAGCGCATGCCCGCGAATCACCGCGCGCTGCACTGGGCGCAGGCACGGGTGTACGGACATTTGCTGTGCCGCGCGCGTGGGCTGGGCGGCTTGACGGTCGCGCTGATTTATTTCGATGTGGGCAGTCAGAAAGAAACGTTGCTCACGCAAACGCATAGCGCGCGCGAGCTTGAAATTTTCTTCGTCGAACAGTGCGAACGGTTTCTCGACTGGGCCGTGCAGGAAGAAGCGCATCGTGCCGCGCGCAATGCGGCGCTGAGTGCACTGCAGTTCCCGCATGCGCAGTTTCGTAGTGGGCAGCGGGAGCTCGCGGTGTCCGTGTATCGCGCCGCGCGCGACGGCAAACCGCTGATGGCGCAGGCGTCCACCGGCATCGGCAAGACGCTCGCCACGATCTTTCCGTTGCTGAAGGCGTGCGCGGCAGAGCACATCGACCGCGTGTTTTTTCTCACTGCGAAAACGCCGGGCCGCGCGCTGGCGCTCGACGCCATAGAAACGCTGCGTCGGAGCGCGGCGCCGTTGCCGTTGAGAACGCTTGAACTCGTAGCGCGCGACAAAGCCTGCGAACATCCCGACAAAGCCTGCAACGGCGAGTCGTGTCCGCTTGCGCGCGGCTTTTATGACCGGCTCGACGCGGCGCGCAGCGCGGCGCTCGCGGGCGCGCGTCTCGATCGTGCGGCAGTGCGCGAAGCAGCGCTCGCCCATGACGTGTGTCCCTATTACCTCGCGCAGGAACTCGCGCGCTGGGCCGACGTCGTGGTGGGCGACTACAACTACTACTACGACAGCAGTGCGATGCTGTACGCGCTCACGCAGATCAACGCGTGGCGCGTGGGCGTGCTGGTCGATGAGGCGCACAATCTGCTCGACCGCGCGCGCCGCATGTATACGGCGTCGCTCGATCAGGCCGCGTTGCGGCTCGCGCGCAAGACCGCGCCGCCAACGTTGCGAAAGCCGCTCGAGCGTTTGCAGCGCGAATGGAGTGCGGTCAAGCGCGCGCAAGCCGCTTCGTATCAGGTATACGCCGAGGTGCCGGGCAAGCTGCTGTCCGCCGCGCAGAATCTGATCGGCGCGGTCACGGATCAGCTTGCCGAGGCGCCGCTTTCCATCGACGAGACAGGGCTGCGATTCTTTTTCGACGCCATGCATTTTGTCGCGCTCGCCGAACAGTTCGGCGAGCATTCGATTGTCGACATCACGCTCACGACAGACCGTCACGCGCCGCGCGACAAAACCAGTTGCGTGATCTGCGTACGCAATGTGATTCCCGCGCCGTTTCTCGCGTCACGTTATGCGGCGGCGCGCACGACGGTGATGTTCTCCGGCACGCTCACGCCGCATCATTTCTACCGCGATACGCTCGGCCTCGCCAGAGACACACCATGGCTCGATGTCGAAGGTCCGTTTCGCGCAGAACAGTTGCAGGTGAAGGTGGCGGGCAACGTGTCGACGCGCTGGCGCGATCGCGAGCGTTCGCTCGAGCCCATCGTCGATCTGATTGCGAGGCAGTATGCGGTGAAGCCCGGCAATTACCTGGGTTTCCTGAGCAGTTTCGAGTACTTGCAGCAGATCGTCGCGCTGATGCGCGAGCGGCATCCCGGCGTGCCCGTCTGGGCGCAGGAGCCGGGCATGGACGAAGCGGCCCGCGACGCTTTTCTTGCACGCTTTCGCACAACGAGTCAGGGCGTCGGCTTTGCCGTGCTGGGCGGCGCGTTTTCCGAAGGCGTCGATCTCGTCGGGCAGCAGTTGATCGGCGCCTTTATCGCGACGCTCGGCTTGCCGCAAATGAACGAAGTGAACGAAGAGATGCGCCGCACGATGGAGGCGCGTTTCGGCAGTGGCTACGAATACATGTACCTGTACCCCGGTTTGCAGAAGGTGGTGCAGGCGGCGGGGCGCGTGATCCGCACGGAGCACGACGAGGGCGTCGTGCATCTGATCGACGACCGTTACAGGCGGCCCGAGGTGCGCCGCCTGTTGCCCCGCTGGTGGCAGGTTCAGTAGGACTTCATTCGTGCGGCGAGGTCGGTCCCGGATTCGCGGGCGTGCCGGGTCCGCCGGCGGGCTTGGAATCGACAGGTATCTGGTCTTCGACCGGCGCGTCGCCTTTAGCGCCTTTAGCGCCTTTAGATGAGACATCGGACGAAGCGCTGTCGGCGGACGACCGGCTCGAAGGCGCTGGCTGCTCTTGCCGCGGTGGCTTATGTTGCGGCGGCTCCTGTTGCGGCGGCTCGCCGGCATCCACGCGCGGCGCCACGCTGTCCGGGTCCCACGTCAGCAGGTTGCGCTGGGGGTTCGCGATTTCGATGCCGCGCTCGCGGAAGCGGTCGAGAATACGCCGGTTGAATTCGCGCTGCACGCCCCAGCGCGCCGAGTCGCGGCACTGTATCTGACCGGCGAGCGTGACCGCCGAGCCGTCCACGGCGTCGACGCCCCAGAAGCTGAAGTCGGACAGAATGCCGTCCTTGAATTTTTCGTCCTCACGTAGCGCGGCGCCGATTTCCTTCAGCGTATTGATGGCGAGATCCACATCCTGACCGAACACGATGTTCACGCGCACCCCGGCATTGCCGATGCCGCGATTGGTGTTGTTGACCGTCGAGACCGAACTGAACGGCACGGTGTAAAGCGAGCCGTCGCCGCCCCGCAGCCGCACCGTGCGGATCGACAGATACTCGACGGTGCCGGACACGCCCGCGAGCGTGACCCAGTCGCCGACCTGCATCGCGTTTTCCATGAGCAGAAAAATGCCGGTGATGAAGTCCTGCACGAGCTTCTGCGAACCGAAGCCGAGCGCCACGCCGAAGATGCTGGCGCCCGCGAGCAGCGGCCCGATGTTCACGCCCAGCTCACTCAGTCCGGTCAGCACGACGACGAGCGCGATGACGACGAAAAGGCCGGTGCGCAGCATCGGCAGCAGCGTGCGCAAACGCGCGGCGCGCACGAGATCGCCGCTCGTCGTCCATCTGTCGAGCCGCCGTTCGACGGACACATTCACGCTTTCCCAGACGACCAGCGCAATCACGGCCGCCACGCCGATCGTGACGATGGCCGACGCGAGCCGATGGCCCACGCTGCCGTTGCGGAACAGCTCGCCGATGTCGACGCCCCACACCGCGAGCAACGCGAGCGCCGTCGCAATGCCGATGATCCACGAGACCACGCGCCGCAGCAGCGGGTAGTAGCGGTATGCGTGCTGATGCACGAGCGACTTGCCGGCGTCTTCGCGTCCGTTGAAGAGCCGCGCGAGCCCGCCGAAGATCACGATGGCGAGCACGCGCGCACCCACCAGCACCGCGATCGACATGCCGCCGAGGTGCAGCAACGCGTGATAGCCGTTCTGCACGTCGAGCGCCCAGATGAACCACAGCGCCATCACGACGAACACCGCGAGCCACGCCCATGCATCGGCGAGCGCATTGGCCGCCATCTCAAGCGATTTGCGGGCCGCGGCGCGCTGCCGGATCAGTTCGCCGACCGGCTTCGCGCATTGCAGGATCAGGATGGAAAGCATCACATGGCCGGCGAGCGCGACGACTTTCATCAATGCGAGGTGCGCGGCGTCGTTCAGGCCGAGCGAATGCGCGATTTCCGCCAACGCTGAACCCACGCCCACCACGCTGACAATGCGGATCACCCAGCGGTGCACGAACGCTGCCCACGCGTCGCTCATGCGCAACAGACGCAGGCGCGGCGCGGCCGGCTGCAGGAAGAAGCCGCTGACGATCACCACGAGGCGGCACAGCACATAAATATCGACGAGCGAATCGAGCGCGCGGTCTTGCGGCGTGCCGTCGTCGGTGAAGATCGACATGAGGGCGCTCGCCGCGCCGACGAACACCGCCAGCGGCACGAGCCGCAGCACCGTGACGAGCAGCGCGCGCGGCAGGCGCTGCAGGAGCGTCCAGTGATGCGTGGCGTTCTGCTTGCCACGCACTTCGGCTGCCTTGCCGGCGGCTGCGGACGGTGTGGCGGTCGGCCCGACCGAAGGTTGACCGGTGGCGGGCGTAGCGGCCGCGCCCACGGCGGCGGCTTGTTCTGCTCTGGTTGCCGCGTTGGACTCCGCTTCGGCGCGCGCCTCGGCTGGCGGGGCAGCGGGCAAGGGCGGCGCGGCGTGGGCCGCGTCGGCGGGTCGGGGCTCGACATCGACCGGCAAATCGGTGCGCGCGTCGAGGAACGGGGCGTCGGCGGGATCGGCGTGTTCGCGCCGCGCCGCCAGCGCGCGATACGCGCGGCGCAGCAGACGCCGCGCTAGCCATTCGAGCACGAGCGCCGGCAACAACGCGGCGAGCAGCGACCATGCGACGTGCGCGAGGATGGAGCGGGCTTGCGGACTCGTCGACTGCCAGTTCCACCACGCGCGCACCGAGGCGACATCGAGCAGCGCCGTCACCGAGTTGCGCAGCGACGTGCCCAGATGGACGGCCCAGTGCGCGCCCTGACGCGCGAGTTGCGAAGCGAGTCCATTGGATTTGAATGCGGCAGGCACGAGCGCGGCGGCGCCGCTCGCAGCCGCGGGCGCGGAGGCGGCGGTCGCGGCGGAAGCCGGGGCGCTGAGCGCGCCGGCGGCGGCGATGGCCTGCAAGGTATCGGCGACCTGGGCGCGGCGCTTCGGGTCGTTGAGCACGGCGAGCGCCTGGCGCGCCTCGTCCGGTGTCAGCGTGACGGCGGTGCCTGACGCCGCCGAGGCTGGCGTGGCCGGCGTCACGGCGGCGAACACGGGCGGGGCGCCGAAAAGAAACAAAGCGACGAAAGAGGCGTGTAGTAGTTTGCGCATAAGGTATGAGACGGGCTGCGGAGTGCGGACGGCTGGCAGGACGCATCGGCCGCGCTGGCGATGGTGGCCTGGTCTTGACCGACACCGCTTTCGTGACACAAGTTCCTGAGGTGGAGTTCGCGAGGCCGTGAGGCGGCCCGATTCGGCAAGAGGCGGTGCCGGCAAAAAGCGGTAGCAAATTGCTTGCCTGTGCGTGGCACGCGGGGCCAAGTGGGCGCGAGAAGCGCCAGGAGCGCTAAGGCCAGGAGCGCTAAGGCCAGGAGCAACGGAGCACAGGCAGTACAAGCAGTGCGAGGGACGGAGGGTGTGAGGTGCGCTGGCCAGACGCTCGCTAGCCAGTCAGGAGGAAGGGGGCGCACAGGGGCGGCGCGGCCGCCCACGGCAAGAAATTACGCCGAAGCCGCCGACATCAGCGAAGGTGCGCGCCTCTCGGCTTCGCCGTCCCCGTCGGCATCCGTGCCGCCGTTGGACCCATGGCCGCCCGACGGCTCCGGATGCAGCCGGTCGGCGTGCATCAGCCGGTACAGCGTGGCGCGCGAGATGCCGAGTTCAGCCGCCGCTTCCGACAATTTATAACCATGCCTCTGCAATGCATGTTCGATCGCGTCTTTTTCGGCCTTGCTGCGAATTTCCGCGAGCGTGACGGCCGGGCCGTTGTCCGTGGCGGGCAAGCCGAGATCGTTCGCGGTGATGAAACGGCCCTCGCTCATTACGACGGCGCGCCGCACGCAGTTGATCAGTTCGCGCACATTGCCTGGCCACGCGTAGTTCGACATGGCGACGATGGCGTCGCTCGACAGCCCGCGCAGTTTGCGCGCGCCGTCCTGCTTGTACATGCTGAGTGCATAGTTCGCGAGCAGCTTGATGTCGCCGCCGCGTTCGCGCAACGGCGGTTCGACGAGGCGCAACACGCACAGCCGGTGATACAGGTCGGCGCGGAAGCGGCCTTCCTCGACGGCCTTGTCGAGATCGACGTGGGTCGCCGAAATAACGCGAACGTCAACGTGAATCGGGCCATTGCCGCCGAGGCGCTCGATCGTGCCTTCCTGCAGGAAGCGCAGCAGCACGGCCTGGCATTCGTGCGGCATATCGCCGATTTCATCCAGAAAGAGCGTGCCTTCATGCGCGCTTTCAATCCGGCCGATCTTGCGCTGGAGCGCGCCGGTGAACGCGCCGCGTTCATGACCGAACAGTTCCGCTTGCAGCAGGCTCGGGGGAATCGCCGCGCAGTTAATGGCGACGAACTGACGGCCCGCACGCGGCGAGCGCTCATGGATGGCGCGTGCGGTCAACTCCTTGCCCGTGCCCGACTCGCCCGCGATGAACACCGGCGCTTCGGTCGCGCCGCATTTGTCGATGCGCCGGTACAGCTGCTGCATGGCCTCGCATTGGCCGACCATGCCGTGCCGCCCGAGCGACGGTTCCGGCGCGACATGAACGTGCCGCAGCGACGACAGCCCGTGCGCGTGGCCGAGCGCGAACACGAGCCGCTCGTTCAGCCACGGCCGCGTGACAAAATCAAAGCAGTAATCGAGGATGAAACGGCTGACGAGTTCGTTATCCGCCTGGCCCGGCGCGATTTGCGCGACCCAGTTGGTTTCGGGGCGGCGCATGCACGAGGCAAGCGCGGAGAGTTGCTGCGACGTGCAGTCTTCCGGCAGTTCGACAAGACCGACCTTGATGTTGTCGCGGTCGATCACGCGCTCCGCGCTCGCGGTGTTTTTCGCGTGCACGGCATGCCAGCCGGATTGGGCGAGAAAGTCCGCGAGTTTCTGATCGGGCGAGTTCGATACGTAGAGAACCGTGCGTTCCGTGTCCGCAGATGCGAAAGTCATGTCCATTACCCCCGATTCCGTGCTGCTCTCAAAACTGCTGTTCGACGTTGTTAAAGACCGGCAGGCAAAGACCGGCAGGCAGGATGAACTACGTCGCAACCGCCGGGGTAGTTCATCCGCGAATCACTTGTACCGCTTGTGAATTCTCTCGCCTATTGGATCGCGCTCTTGGCGGCGCGTGACTTAAACATAAGCGAAAGCGCTTTGGAATGCTATACAAACAAATCAGTAGCGGAAAAGTTTGTTGATTTGACTGGCGCTTATTCGGTAGTCGCCGGAAATTCGGGGCACTGCGTGCTTAATCGACTGCCGCTCCAATTCCAATACGTCAAGCCCGGTTATGCGCGCTGGGGTACACAGCGCGTGAACGAACGCGTCACGCGCATGCACACGCCGCCATTTCCGATGTTTCATGCCTGCAACAGAATCGGCATTATGCGTTTCCACCAAATCGGCACCGTTTTGATGCGCCTCGATGTCCGCCTATTTGTCCGGGGCTTCCACGCAAACCGCGAATGCGCGCGGGGAGCAAGGAATACGGCACTCAAATGAAGCGCGTATGCCATGCGCGCAATACGTCTCTTTTACGCCGATCTCGGGCCGCAAAGCGTCTCGAATACGAATCACTGGGCGTGCTTCGAGCGGGCCGCACTTCGGCGGATAGCGGCGCATCGTGGATGATGCCCCGTGCGACAGGACTTAGGCGCACATGGCATAGCCATTGCGATAAGCGAGTCACAGCGAATGTGTTGCTGCCCGTCAGCCGAGGAAGATGAGGCCGAAGCGAGGGAAAAGCCGAAACGACCGGCAGCAACAGAACGACTTCGTGGACGCGGCCGGGGAATGCCAATGCGTCTGACGAGGCTGCGGCGGGGCCACTGACAGACGGACGTCAAATAAGAGGGGCGAACAACCGATGCGAAGCGGTTGTTCTGCACCCGGCGACGCAAAGCTCTGACCTCGCCGGTTTTTTCGTCTGTGAAGGGGCAGGTGTTGGCTAAATAACGACAGGTACCTCGCGCGAAACGTTTGCGCGAGCGACGTGCATAACAGGGAAGGGGCAGCGTACGGTCTGGACCAACCGGCGCGACGAAGCGGGGAGAAGGCCAAAGCCTCCATCAGAGAGGCGCAAATGCGAGGTGGACCGGGCGCCGTGTTCGCGCTGTCGCGTGGGCACGGCGGACCTGGAAGGCTGCAGCGCAGCCGTCAGCGTATCAGCGTGTCATTCGTACGGGGGATGTCATGAAAACGCCAATTTATGGGCCGGCCCGCGCGCCGCGCCACGCCCAGTCAGCAACTTCAGCCACGGCAGCCACGTCAGCCACGTCAGCCACTCGATCTGCGGCGCCGGTCGTGCGTCTTCGTTATCGGGCCTACTTGGGCGCGCGGCGCGCAGGGTTCGCCGCGCCGCCCGTCGATCTGATGACGCTCGTGATTGCCGATGCGATCAAACGGCGCGCGCGGGCGGAGATTCAGCGCCCCGCGCTGCGCGACGCCTGCGAACTGCCGGTGGCGCAGGAGAGGAACGCCGGGTGCGATGCGGAGAGCCCCGCGTGGGAAGACGGCGACCCGGACTGACCAGCGCTTTGGACCGCTGCGCACGGCGGGCGCCGCATGCGCTCTGCATAAGTGTCGAACCAGACCTCGGAGTCGGCGCGGCAACCGCACGCCGCGTGCTGCACGCTCGTGGCATCATGTAAAGCCAGTTTCTGTCGGCGAGCCGAGTGCGGGGTCCTCCATGGCCAACGAGTTCAGCGGTCCTAGCGGCGTGTCTGCGATTCTCTCGAATCCGATTCTCAACACGGATTCATACAAGGCGTCGCATTATCTGCAGTATCCGCCGGAAGCGTCGGCGATGTTTTCCTACATCGAATCGCGCGGCGGGCGCTACGACCGTACGCTCTTTTTCGGCCTGCAGATGCTCATCAAGGCGTATCTGTGCCGGCCGATTACCGCGCCGATGATCGACGAAGCCAAGGCATTCTTCGGTGCGCACGGCGAGCCGTTCAACGAAGCGGGCTGGCGCTACGTCGTGGAGCGTCACGGCGGTTATCTGCCGGTGCGCATTCGCGCGGTGCCTGAAGGTTCGGCGGTGCCCACGCATAACGTGCTCGTCACCGTGGAATGCGACGACCGCGAGGTTTTCTGGCTCGCGTCCTATCTCGAGACCCTGCTCTTGCGCGTGTGGTATCCGATCACGGTCGCAACGCAAAGCTGGCATCTGCGCAAGACGATCCGCGACTATCTGCTGAAGAGCAGTGACGATCTGACCCAACTGCCGTTCAAGCTGCACGACTTCGGGGCGCGCGGCGTGTCGAGCGCGGAATCGGCGGCGATAGGCGGCGCGGCGCACCTCGTGAGTTTCATGGGATCGGATACGGTGCTCGGCGTGGTGGCCGCGAATCACTACTACAACGAGAGCATGGCTGCGTTTTCGGTGCCGGCCGCCGAACACAGCACGATCACCTCATGGGGGCGCGAGCGCGAGACCGAGGCGTACCGGAACATGATCGCGAAGTTCGCAAGGCCGGGCGCAATCGTTTCCGTGGTGTCGGACTCCTATGATCTGTTCGCGGCACTGAAAGTGTGGGGCACGGAGCTGAAGCAGGCGGTGCTCGATTCCGGCGGCACGCTCGTGATCCGCCCTGACTCCGGCGACCCGCGCAGCATCGTGCTGCAAACCTTGCGTGCGCTGGAGGCGTCGTTCGGATCCACGGTGAACAGCAAGGGGCGGCGCGTGTTGAACAACGTGCGCGTGATTCAGGGCGACGGCGTGAATCCGGACTCGCTCGAGGCCATTCTCGCCGCGATGGACCACGCGGGTTTTGCGGCGGACAACATCGTGTTCGGCATGGGCGGCGCGCTGTTGCAGCAGATCAATCGCGATACGCAGCGCTTTGCGATGAAATGTTCCGCCATCCGGCTCGGCGACGCCTGGCACGACGTGTCGAAAAACCCGGTCACGGACACCACCAAGCGCTCCATGAAAGGGCGGCTGACGCTGCTCGTCAATCGTCGAACGGGCGAGTACCGCACCGCCACGCTGCCGCTCGCGCCGCAGGAGAACGCCGGCGCTGCCGCGGCGGATTGGCAGGACGCGATGGTCACGGTGTTCGATTCGGGCAAACTGCTGGTCGACGATTCGCTCTCCGCGATCCGCGCTCGCGCTCATGCGCACGAGGGCTAGCCCTTGGGCGTCCACGGGCGTGCGCGTTTCATTGGATACAATCCCGGTTCCGCACGTGTTCAGGAAGCGGACTTCCACAGCGGCTTAAAAAGCGGCTTGAAGTCGGTCACAAGCAGGCCTCGCGCAGCCTGAAGCAGGCCTTAAGCAGACACCAGGCAGACACCAGGCACGCAGCAAAGCAACGCTTCGAAGCAGCCGGCAACCCATTACCAGAACAAATGAGCCATCCCAACACTCAAGTGATCGAACGCTTTTACACGGCGTTCCAGCGGCGCGATGCCAAGACCATGATTGCCTGCTACGCGGACGACGTCGTCTTCAGCGACCCCGCGTTCGGCGAATTGCGCGGTGACGAGGTGCGCGACATGTGGCGCATGCTCGTCACGCGCGCGCAGGATTTTTCGCTGACCTTTGACAGCGTGGAAGCCGACGAGCACAGCGGTCGCGCGCATTGGACCGCGGGCTATGTGTTCAGTCAGACGGGCCGCCCGGTGGTCAATCATGTCGAGGCGCGCTTTGCGTTTCGCGATGGGCTCATCGTCGCGCATCGCGACAGTTTCGATTTGTGGGCATGGATGCGTCAGGCGTTGGGCGCGCGCGGGGCATTGCTCGGCTGGTCGCCGCTCGTGCAGCGCACGATCCGCGCGCGGGCGAGGAAGGGGCTCGAGATTTACCGGCGCCAGGAACATAACGTCTGAATGCGGGCCTCGGCCGATGCACTATTCTTGTTTTATCCAACAGCGGGGACAGGTATGCCGGTAGTGGATGCCGCATGGCAGGAATGGCTGCGTACCAACGCGGCGCGCGGCTGCACCATGGATTCGATGATCGAGGCCATGGTGCAGGCCGGCTTTGCCGCGGACGCCGCAAGCGAAGCGGTGCGCGGCGCGTTCGGCCTGAGCGCGTCCGCCACGTCGGCGGCGGCGAGCTCCGCGGCCTCGGCGGGCGGAACGGAAGCCGCGCTGCCGCAGGCTGCGCAGCAGGCGCGCTCAGCCTATCAATACGACGCGGGCCCCGTCGCGCCGGGCAATACGATTCGCGCCTTCGACCGCGACGTGCAGGTGTTGATGCGCTGCGACCGCCCGCAGGTGATCGTGTTCGCGAACGTGCTCTCGCCGGAGGAATGCAACGAGGTGATCGAGCGTTCGCGGCATCGGCTGAAACGTTCGACCATCGTCGATCCGGCGACCGGCCAGGAAGGCGTGATCCGCAATCGCACCAGCGAGGGCATCTGGTACCAACGCGGAGAAGACGCGTTTATCGAGCGGCTGGACCAGCGTATTGCGAGCCTGATGAACTGGCCGGTCGAGAACGGCGAGGGCTTGCAGATCCTCCACTACGGCCCGACCGGCGAATACCGGCCGCATTTCGACTATTTTCCGCCCGATCAGCCCGGCAGCGCAGTGCACACCGCGCGCGGCGGGCAACGCGTCGCGACGCTCGTCGTCTATCTGAACGACGTGGCCGACGGCGGCGAAACGATCTTTCCGGCAGCGGGTTTGTCCGTGGCCGCGAAGCAGGGCGGCGCGGTGTACTTCCGCTATATGAACGGCCAGCGCCAGCTCGATCCGCTGACCTTGCACGGCGGCGCGCCGGTGCGTGCCGGTGACAAGTGGATCATGACCAAATGGATGCGCGAGCGCGCATACGTCTGATGGCGGCCGTGCCGCGCGCCGCGGCCGGCGCCGGTTCGCTTGTCGGTTCGTTTGCCGGTGATTGCGCCGGGCTCGTCAGGCGCTTCGGTAAACGTCCGGGTTATGCACTTCCATGAAAAGCCCAGGGTTCGACAAAGCCTTGAACCCGTGCGGCCGATACACATGGTGCGCGTCCGTCGTCGCCAGCATGATTCTTCTCAGGCCCTGCAGCGACTCGCTCGCAAAGAGCTGCGCGAGCAACGCATGTGCATAGCCTTTGCCGCGATACGACGGCAGCACGAAGACATCGCATAAATAGGCAAACGTCGCATGGTCCGTGACGACGCGCGCGAACGCCACCTGCCTGCCGCCGACATAGCCGCCCACGCACAGCGAGCCGGCAATCGCGCGTTCGAGCGTCTCGCGCGGCATGCCCTTGGCCCACGGCGTTTCCTGCGAGAGAAACGCATGCACCATGTCGATGTCGAGTTCGTCTTTATTGCTCGAAATTCGCAGCTCGTTGAGAGTCGTCACGTGGTCTCCTGATTGCTGGTGCAGCTCAGCCTTTCGCGGGATCTTCCGCGCCGCGCGAGCCGCCGCCGATGCTCTGGCCGGCGTCGCGCGCAAGGCCCATGTAGCCGATCACCGACAGAAGCGTCAGCACGCCCGCCAGCAGAAACGCGAGGCGGAAATCGTCGAGCGTGAAGACGTGGCCGGGCGTCTGGCCGTTGAAGAATGCGGCGGCGCGCAGCGACACCGCGCCGAACGCAATGCCGAGGCCGATCGTCATTTGCGCCGCGGCGCTCCAGAGGGTGCTGGCCGCGCTCATTTGCGGCTGCGCGACGTCGGCATAGGCGAGCGTCGCGAGCGTCGAAAACTGCATGGAGCGCGCCACGCCGTAGACGAACACCACGATCAGCACGAGCGCGAGCGGCATCTCGGGCGTCAGCAAGCCGCACGCGATGATGAAGATGCCGGCCACCGTCACGTCCACGATCGACACCATGCGAAAGCCGAAGCGCTGCAGGATGCGCGTGGTGAGCGCCTTCATGCCGAGATTGCCGAGCGCGCTCGCGAGCAGCAGCAGCCCCGACTTGAACGCCGACAAGCCGAAGCCGACCTGGAACAGCAGCGGCATCAGATAAGGCACGGCGCCGATGCCGATACGCGTGAACGAGCCGGTCACGACGGTGACCGAAAACGTCGGAATCTTGAGCGTGGAGACGTCGATGAGCGGATGCGGATGGCGCTTCGCATGCTGGAACGCGACGACCCCGACGACCAGGCCCGCGGCGATAATCGCGCCGGCGATCCAGGGATTTTCGGCAGGCTGGCTCGCCAGTTCCGCGCCGTACAGGATCGCGGTGAGCGCCGTGCCGCTCAGCAGCAGGCCCACCACGTCGAGCGGCTTGCGCTCGCTGCCGCGCAGGTTCGGCACCATGGCGAGCGCGACGGCCATTGCGGCGAGGCCGAACGGCACGTTGAGCAGGAAAATCCAGCGCCACGACGCGTAAGTCGTGATGAAGCCGCCGATCGGCGGGCCGACCACCGGCGCCGCAATGGCCGGCCACGTGATGGTGGAAATGGCCTGCATCATGCGGCTCTTTTCGGTGCTGCGGACGACGATCAGCCGGCCCACCGGCACCATCATGGCACCGCCGATGCCTTGCAGCAGGCGCGCGGCGGTGAATTCGGCGACGTTCTGCGAGAGGCCGCACAGCACGGAGGCCGCCGTGAACACGCCGATCGCCGTGAAGAAGACGGTGCGCGAGCCGCAGCGGTCGGCAATCCAGCCGCTTGCCGGAATAAAGATAGCCAGCGCCAGCATGTAGGCCGTCATGCCGAGACTCACGCTGTTCGGCCCGACGCCGAACGAGTGCGCCATCTGCGGCAACGCGGTCGCGATCACCGTGGTGTCGAGATACTCCATGAAAAACGTGGCCGCGACGATGTAGGGCAGCCAGCCGACATGCTTGTCACGCGCGCTCGCTGCGCTCATCGCCGGGCCCCCGGCAGCTTGCGCGTGAGAGCGTCGTCGGAGCGTGCGTGAATAACGCAGGCGGCAACGCCGCGCGCAGTGCAACTGACTCGCGATGTGATGGGCTTCATTGTTTGACTACCTTTCGAATACGTGTGTGCGCCGTTCAACAAGCCGCTACGTCGAGTCCGGACGTCGCCGGATAGCGACCTTTTCCGGCCGGCCTTGAATCCTAGCGCAATCCCGCCTCGCGCATCGGCAAGCCCCGCACGCTGACCGCAACTTTGCGCACAGTGTCTGTGCGAAGCACGGCGCGTGCCGTTCCGCGCGCGAGGCAACACGTTCCGAAGAGGCGCGCCGCTCAGTCTTTCGCGGCGTATTCGCGGTCGAGCCGGTCGTAGAGCGGCTTGTTCACGAGCCGCTGGCGCTCGCTGAACGGCGCGACGAGCGTCGCGTCTTCGTCGAGGCGGCCGTTCGCCTGAAGGCTGCCGAGCGCGCGCTGCATGCCGAGCACCGCGCCTTGCAGCGCCGCGTTCGCGTAGAGCACGATGCCGTAGCCGAGCTTCGCAAGCGCCTCGCGCGACTGGACCGGCGTTTTGCCGCCGATCACGATGTTGATCAACTGCGGCGTCTCGAAGAGCGACGGCAGGCGCTCGATGTCCGCGAGCGATTCGGTGGCCTCGATGAACAGAATGTCTGCCCCCGCCTCGATAAAGCGGTGACCGCGCTCGATCGCGTCTTCGATACCGTGCACGGCCGCGGCGTCGGTGCGGGCCATGATCTGCAGATTGCCGTCCTCGCGGGCATCGACGGCAGCGCGGATCTTGCCGGCCATTTCGCTCGCGCTGATCACTTCCTTGCCGGAGAAGTGGCCGCACTTCTTCGGCATGATCTGGTCTTCGAACTGGATCACGTCGGCGCCGCTGCGCTCCAGCACCCGCACGGTCTGGCGCACGTTCAACGCGTTCCCGAAGCCCGTGTCGGCGTCGACGATGAGCGGCAGCGCCACCGCGTCGCGAATCCGCGCGGTGTGCTCGGCGACTTCGGCAAGTCCAATGAAACCAAGGTCCGGCAAGCCGAGCGACATGTTCGTGACGCCCGCGCCGGTGATGTAAATGGCCTCGAAGCCCGCATCCTCGATGACGCGCGCGCTCATCGCATTGAAGGCGCCCGGCACGAGCAGGCCCTGGCGTTGGTTGACTTTGGCGCGGAAGGCGGCGCGGCGCGTGGCGGAAGTGGTCATGACGGTGGGTCTCCGGAAAGGTTGAGAGCGGCTGACGACGCGCTTAAGCGCAGAAACTATGCCATTGATGATGCGGCGAAAGGCTTTTGCTTTGAAATCAGCCATTTGCAGCCAGACCGGACGCTGCGCCGTTTCGTGGCACAATGGCCGGATCGTTCCATGAAACGTTTCATGGAACGTTTCATTGCTGGCCTTGCTTGCCGCAGCCCGGAGACTCCGCATGTCCACTTTCACGCCGCCGTTCGTCAGTACCGACTCGGGCCGGCCGGGCGTCGCGCTTGTCAGTATCAGCCGCCTGCAGTCGCTTTGCGAGACGATTGCACCGCGCTACGCCGAGCACGCCAGATTTTTCTCGATTCGCGAAGGCTACGGCGCGGCGGTGACCACGCTGCAAAGCTACGTGGATGCCGGTTCCGTCGACGTCGTGCTCGCCGCCGGCTCGAACGGCGCCTATTTGCGCGACAACCTGAGCGTGCCGGTGGTCATGGTCAAGGTGAACGGCTTCGACGTGTTGAGCGCGATCACCCACGCCACCACCACATGGCCTGGCGCGCCCATCGGCCTCGTGCTGCACGAAACGATCTCGCACGAACTCGCCGATCTGGGCGGCTTGCTGACCGTCCACCTCACGCAGCGCGCGTATCGCTCCGTCGACGAGGTCAAGACCGCCGTCAACAACCTCGCCGCCGAAGGTTGCCGGGTCATTATCGGACCGGGCATGGCCTGCGACCTCGCGCAGCAGGCGGGACTCGCGAGCGTGTTTCTGTACTCGCTCGGCGCGGTGGAGGAAGCTTTCGAGCGTTCGGTCGAACTCGCGCGCGTGAGCCGGCAGAAGGAGTCCAAGCGCGTGCGTCTGAACACTATCGTCGCGCATTTGCGCGACGGCGTGGCCGCTTTCGACGACGCCGGCCAGCTCGAAGCCGTCAATCCCGCGATGCTCGAGCTGCTCGGCCTCGAAGGCGGGCGCGACATGCCGGCGCAGCTCGCGCGACGGGTCGGCCCGTGGCTGCGAGACGCGCTCGAACGCGGCGGTGCCGTCGACGAGCGCATCGAGCAGATCGGCCAACGCTCGCTCATCGTCAATTGCGTGCCGATTGTGGAGCAGGGCGCGCGCTCGGGCGCGGTCGTGACGGTGCAGGACGCGCTCGTCGCGCAGCGGATCGACCGGTCGCTGCGCACGAGCCAGCGGCCGAAGCATCTGGTCGCCCGGCATCGGCTGGAAGATCTGGTCGGCGCATCGGCGGCGCTCGAACGCGTGCGGCGGCTCGCGCACGCGGGCGCGGCGCACGACGCGACTGTCCTCTTGAGCGGCGAGAGCGGCACCGGCAAGGAGCTGGTCGCTCAGGGCATCCACAACGCGAGCCGACGGCGCGGTAATCCGTTTGTCGCCTTCAATTGCGCGGCGCTGCCGGAAGGTTTGATCGAAAGCGAGCTGTTCGGCCATGAAGAAGGCGCGTTCACCGGCGCGCGGCGGGGCGGCAAGCCGGGACTTTTCGAGATCGCCCACACAGGGACCATTTTTCTCGACGAGATCGGCGAGATGCCGGCCGCGCTGCAAAGCCGGCTGCTGCGCGTGCTGCAGGAGCGGGAGGTCATGAAGCTGGGTTCGGGCCGGGCTACGCCCGTCGACGTGCGCGTGATCGCCGCCACGCATCGCGACCTGCCTGCGCTCGTCGGCGACGGCGCGTTTCGCGCGGACCTGTATTTTCGTCTGAATCTGCTTCAGATAGAATTGCCGCCGCTGCGCGAGCGACGCGCCGACGTGCTTCCGCTGGCCCGGCACTTGTTAAACCGCACTGGGCTCCAATATGGATTGTCCGAGGCGGCGATCGGGCGGGTGCTGAAGTTTCTGGCGCCTTTGTTCGAGCGCTATGCGTGGCCCGGGAATGTGCGCGAACTCGACAATCTGCTGGCGCGCGCGGCCATTTATCTGGGCGCCACGACAGGCGAATCTGACGGTGACATCGGCCCGGATCTGCTGGCGCTGTTTCCTGAATTCGAGCGGATGCAGCGGGAAGACGGGCACGGCGCGCCGTCGACGGCTGCCGCTGCTGCCACGTTGGCCGCGCCCCGTCTCACGCCGAGCCGCGACGAGGTCGTGAGGGCGCTCGAACAGTGCGGCGGCAACCGCGCCGCGGCAAGCCGGGCGCTGGGCATTGGCCGGACGACGCTGTGGCGGCTTCTGAAGGCCGACGAAACGCGATAGGCGCAGGTCTGGAAGTAGATAGATGTAATCTATCAAGAGAATTAAAACAATCCACTTTACCTATTAAGCGCGGTCTGAGATACTGACTCCACTTTCCCACCACTCAGAAAGAGGACTCAGCAAATGCCGATCATCAACAGTCAAGTCAAACCGTTCAAGGCACAGGCTTATCACAACGGCGAGTTCGTGACCGTCACTGAAGAAAGCCTGAAGGGCAAGTGGTCGGTTTTCGTTTTCTATCCGGCCGACTTCACGTTCGTTTGCCCGACCGAACTGGGTGACCTGGCCGATCGCTACGCCGATTTCCAGAAGCTCGGCGTTGAAATCTACAGCGTGTCGACCGATACGCACTTCACGCACAAGGCCTGGCACGACACGTCGGACACGATCCAGAAGATCAAGTACCCGATGCTGGCCGACCCGACGCTGGCCATTTCGCGCAACTTCGACGTGCTGATCGAAGAAGAAGGTCTGGCACTGCGCGGCACGTTCGTGATCAACCCGGAAGGCGAGATCAAGCTGTGCGAAATCCACGACAACGGCATTGGCCGCGACGCCGCCGAACTGCTGCGCAAGGTGCAGGCAGCGCAATACATCGCCGCTCACCCGGGTGAAGTGTGCCCCGCCAAGTGGACGCCGGGCGCAGAAACGCTGACCCCGTCGCTCGACCTGATCGGCAAGATCTAAGCTCTCGCAGGTTCACGGGTTTAAATCAGCTTTGGTCGGGCTTTAACCAGGCTCTAATAAGGCTTTAGCCGAAGCTGAGTCAGCTTCAAAGCTTCAGGCAGTCGCGCCCCTCGCGGCGCATCACCGTGCGGACCGCTTCATGCAGCGGTTCGCGCGTCCCCGGGCCGCACGCGTTCTATCGAATGCGCGCGGAGCCGGGAACCCAACACCCCATCGTCACGGAATCGAATAGCCATGCTTGATGCCAATCTCAAGACTCAGTTGAAAACGTACCTCGAAAAGGTTAGCAGGCCTATCGAGATCGTCGCGTCGCTCGACGACAGCGCAAAATCGCAAGAGCTGCTGGCATTGCTGAACGATATCGCGACGTTGTCGGAGCGCGTGAGCGTCGTGGAGCGTCGCGACGACAGCGAGCGCAAGCCGTCGTTTTCGATCGGCGAGCCGGGCAAGGGCATCGGCATCCGCTTCGCGGGCATTCCGATGGGGCATGAATTCACGTCGCTCGTGCTTGCATTGCTGCAGGTCGGCGGCCATCCAGTCAAACTCGACGACGCCGTGATCGAACAGATCCGCAGTCTCGACGGCGACTATCAATTCGAAACGTATTTCTCGCTCTCGTGCCAGAACTGCCCGGAAGTGGTGCAGGCGCTGAACGTGATGGCGTTGATCAACCCGCGCATCCGTCACGTGGCGATTGACGGCGCGCTGTTCCAGAACGAAGTCGAAGCACGCCAGATCATGGCGGTGCCGACCATGTTCCTGAACGGCGAAGTGTTCGGCCAGGGCCGCAGCGGCGTGAAGGAAATCCTCGCAAAGCTCGATACGAACGCCGGCGCCCGTGCGGCGAAGGAACTGGAAAAGAAGCCGGTGTTCGACACGCTGATCGTCGGCGGCGGGCCGGCGGGCGCGGCGGCGGCGATCTATTCGGCACGCAAGGGCATCGTCACTGGCGTGGTCGCGGAACGCTTCGGCGGCCAGGTGCTCGACACGCTCGCTATCGAAAACTTCGTGTCCGTCACCGAAACCGAAGGGCCGAAATTCGCCACCGCGCTCGAACAGCACGTGAAAACGTACGAAGTCGACATCATGGACGTACAGCGTGCCGAAGCGCTGATTCCGGGGCGCATCAACGAAGTGCGCCTCGCAAACGGCGCGGTGCTGAAGGCCCGAACCATCATTCTCGCGACGGGTGCGCGTTGGCGCGAAATCAACGTGCCGGGCGAGCGCGAGTATCGCAATCACGGCGTGGCGTACTGCCCGCACTGCGACGGTCCGCTCTTCAAGGGCAAGCGCGTCGCGGTGATCGGCGGCGGCAACTCGGGTGTGGAGGCGGCAATCGACCTCGCGGGTATCGTGCGCGAAGTCACGCTGCTCGAGTTCGGCGCGACTTTGCGAGCCGACGAAGTGCTGCAACGCAAGCTGCGCAGCCTACCCAACGTGACCGTTATCACGCAGGCGCAGACCACCGAAATCACCGGCGACGGCAAGAAGGTCAATGGCCTCGTCTACAAGGACCTGCGTTCGGATGAAGTGAAGCAGATCGAACTGGAAGGCGTGTTCGTGCAGATCGGCCTCGTGCCGAACACCGAGTGGCTGAAGGGCACGGTGGAACTGTCGAAGCACGGCGAGATCGTGGTCGATGCACGCGGCGCGACGTCGGTCCCGGGCGTGTTCGCGGCCGGCGACGTGACCACCGTGCCGTTCAAGCAGATCGTGATTGCGGTGGGCGAAGGCGCGAAGGCATCGCTTAGCGCATTCGATCATCTGATTCGCAATAGTGAGGAAGCCGAAGCGGCGAACGAGGTGGAAGCCGAAGCGGCAGTTTGATAATCGGACTTCACGCGTAGCGAATAACGGCGGCCTGCGGGCCGCCGTTTCTGTTTTCATCACGCCGATGTCGCAGCGGCTGCAACCGGAAAGCGCCGCGCAAAAAAACCGCGCGGCGCGAACCGGGCGGCTTTCATGAGCATGCGTGTGTTAGAGGCGGCACACCGCTTACGCCCACAGCTCCGACACCTCGTTGTTGCGCAAGTCGAACACCAGCACTTCGGCATCGTGCCCTTGCGTGAAGCTCAGCGCTTCTTCGCCGCGCACGCGTGCGCCGTCGCCTTCGCCGAGCTGCACGCCGTTTACCGTCACGCTGCCGCGCGCCACGTGCACATACGCATAGCGGTCGCTTGCGAGTTCCAGCCGCGCGGTTTCATCGCCGTCGAACAGGCCGGCATACACGCGCGCGTCCTGTTGCAGCGTCAGCGAACCGTTAGCTCCATCCGGCGACAGAACGAGGCGCAGCACGCCGCGCTTGTCCTCCGCGCTGAAATGCTGCTGCTGATAGCGCGGTGCGGTACCCATTTGCGCCGGCGCAATCCAGATCTGCAGGAAGTGCACGGGCTCGCTCTTCGAATGGTTGTATTCGCTGTGCGCAACGCCGGTTCCCGCGCTCATCAACTGGATGTCGCCCGGCACGATTACCGAGCCGGTGCCCATCGTGTCCTTGTGCCCGAGAGCGCCTTCCAGCACATACGAGAAAATTTCCATGTCGCGGTGCGGGTGCTTGCCGAAGCCTTGGGCCGGTGCGACGCGGTCGTCGTTGATGACGAGCAGATCGGAGAAGCCGTTCTGCTTCGGGTCGTGGTAATGCGCGAACGAAAAGGTGTGACGCGAGCTAAGCCAGCCGTGCTCTGCGCGGCCGCGTTGATTGGCATGTCTGATTTCAAGCATCTGTTTCTCCTGTCGAGTGGAGCGCGCCAGCGCCCGACTCGTCGTTCATGCAACTTTCGTTGCGGGCGATCCGGACGGGTAGGTTGTCCGCGATCCATGACCAGAAGTGTAGGTCAACCTGAACGGATATAATCGGCGTATAGTTGGAAAGACCGTCTCCTTCTAGTGGACAATCGCCATGCAACTGGACGACATGCGCATCTTCGTCGCGACCGTCGACGCTCATAACTTCACTGCCGCGGCGAAGCGCCTTGCGCTGTCCAAGCAGTTCGTGAGCCGCCGGGTCATGGCGCTGGAAGAAGCGCTCGGCGTGCCGCTTCTCGTGCGCAATACCCGCAAGCTTGCCGTGACCGACCTGGGCCAGGAGTTCTACGAGCGGGCCAAACGCATTCTGGGCGAGGTCGAGGACGCCGAGCAGGCCATGTCGCTGCGGCGGGCGGGGCCACGCGGCCTCCTCAAGGTGAGTGCGCCGATGTCCTTCGGCATGCTGCATCTGTCGCCGCTCGTCGCGGATTTCTTGCGCGAGCATCGCGACGTGCGTTTCGACATGGAGTTGAGCGACCGTACCGTCGACGTGGTCGGCGAGGGCTTCGACATGGCCGTGCGAATCGGCGTGTTGCCGGATTCCACGTTGATCGCGCAAAAGCTGGTGGATGTGAATCTGGTCGCGTGTTGCAGTCCGGCGTATCTGCGCCGCCGCGGCAGGCCCGCCGCGCCCGCTGACCTGGCGCGTCACTCATGCCTGCTTTATGGACACGGCGGTGTGGTGACCTGGGAATTCGCCGTGGACGGCGCGGTGAAAAGCTTCGAAGTGCACGGGCCGCTGCGCGCCAACAATGGCGACCTGATTCGTGATGCGGCCGTAGCCGGCCTCGGAATAGTTCGGCTTCCTGATTTTATCGTCGCCGACGCATTGCGAAGCGGCCGGCTCGTCACCGTGCTCGACGAATTTTTGCCGAGCCCCACCGGCGTCTACGCGGTCTATCCCCAACATCGGCAGAGCTCGCTGACCATTCGCGCGTTCGTCGACTTCTTGCGCAAACATCTGAAAAAGCGCCTTACCGCATGAGCGCGAATACGCAACGGCCCACAGGTCGCATTCAACCCTGGACCGTCGCACGCCACGCTGCCGTTAGCCGTCGCGGAAAATAAAGCTGTAGCCATTGAGCGCGGGCACGCCGCCGAGATGCGCATACAGCACGCGCGAGCCTTCGGGAAACTCGTCGTTGCGCACCATGTCGATCATGCCGTGCATCGACTTGCCCTCGTAGACGGGATCGGTCAGTACGCCTTCCAGGCGCGCGCACAGGCGGATCGCCTCGAGCGTGCCGTCATTCGGCAGACCATATTCCGGGCCGCCGAAGCGCTCGTCGAGCACCACATCCTGCGCGGTGATGTCGCGCCCGAGGCCGACTTTCTCCGCGGTCCGACTGGCGATTCGCGTGATCTGTTCGCGCGTCTGCGCGGGTTTCGCCGACGCGTCGATACCGATGACGCGATCCGCGCGGCCGTCGGCGGCAAAGCCCACCACCATGCCGGCCTGTGTGCTGCCCGTCACCGAGCACACCACGATGTAGTCGAACTTGAAGCCGAGTTCGGCTTCCTGCTGGCGGACTTCCTCCGCAAAACCGACGAAGCCGAGGCCGCCGAGCGGATGGTCCGAGCAGCCGGCAGGAATCGCATACGGCTTGCCGCCGGCGGCGCGCACGCTTTCCAGCGCGTCTTCCCAGCTCTTGCGAAAGCCGATGTCGAAACCGTCCGGCACGAGGCGCACGTCGGCGCCGAGTATGCGCGACATCTGAATGTTGCCCACGCGGTCGTACACCGCATCCGAATAGTTGACCCAGTTTTCCTGCACGAGCACACACTTCATACCGAGATGCGCGGCGACCGCCGCCACCTGGCGGGTTTGATTCGACTGAATCCCGCCGATGGAAACCAGCGTGTCGCAGCCTTGTGCGAGCGCTTCGGGAATCAGGTACTCCAGCTTGCGCGTCTTGTTGCCGCCGAACGCGAAGCCGCTGTTGCAATCCTCGCGCTTTGCATACAGATGCACTTTGCCCCCCAGATGATCGCTGAGGCGCTTGAGCGGCTGGATCGGCGTGGGGCCGAAAGTGAGCGGGTAGCGGGGAAAGCGTTGCAGGTTCATGGCATCTCCGGGGTTGAGGGTGTGGGCGCGGGCAGCGGGCCGCTGCGTTCAACACATGGTAGGAAAAACCGCGGAAAATGAGCTTGCGAAGAAAATCCTGTCGGCGTAATTTAAATAACCGCCAGAAGCACAAATCTCAACTTTGTTTCCTGAATAAACCCATGAACAAAATAAAAGTTCGCCAGCCCTCAGCACGCCAGGCCGCCTCGGCGCCCGCAGCCGAGTCGCTTCAGTCGCTGGACCGCATCGACCGGGCGATCCTGCGCCAGTTGCAAACGGACGCGTCGATTTCGAACGTCGCGCTGGCGGCCAAGGTGAAGCTGAGCGCGCCGGCCTGCCTGCGGCGCGTCGAGCGTCTGAAGGAATCGGGCCTGATTCGCGGCGTGGTCGCGTTGATCGACCCGAAGTCGGCGGGGGCGGGCATGCTGGTGATCATCGGCGTGGTGCTCGATCGGTCCACGCCCGAGTCGTTTGCCGACTTCGAGAAAGCGGCGCAGACCGTGCCGGGCTGCATGGAGTGCCACGTCGTCACGGGCGAATTCGATTACTTCATGACGATCCGCACGCGCGACAGCGACAGCTTCAATCGCCTGCACGCCGAACAATTGCTGTATTTGCCGGGTGTACGGCAAATCCGCTCGTTCATGGTGCTCAAGGAGATCCTCTCGACCACGCGCTTTCCGCTGTGAGTGCTTTGCCAACGGCATGCGCTGCCCTGCGCAAAGCGGGAAACGCGCGCATGCTGTCATTCACGCGGCCTTCGCGCGACTAATTTGCGGGGCCGTTCGCTTCCCGCGAGACCCACGCGGGTAGGCGCGAGGCGAGCGGTATGGCACACGCTGTAGTCTCAATCAGGACACACATCATGAATATCGACAATCGTATCGACGGCAAGCGCGCCCACTCCCGCGCGGCGCGGCTCTGGCTCGACGTCCGCGTCGGCGTCGGCTTCGGCCTACTCGCGCTGCTGCTTGCGCAACGCGTGGCGTTTTCATCGGAGAACGCCGTGCCGATCGCGCCGCCCGCGCTGGACGAGCCCGTCCCGGCAGCATCGGCGCATGAAGAAACCGCGGTGTTTGCGGGTGGCTGTTTCTGGGGCGTGCAGGGCGTGTTCCAGCATGTGCGTGGCGTGAAGCAGGCCGTCTCGGGCTATTCGGGCGGCCAGCGCGACACCGCGCATTACGAAACAGTCAGCGGCGGAGCCACGGGCCACGCCGAGTCGGTGCAGGTCACGTTCGACCCCGCGCAAGTCACCTATGGGCAGTTGCTTCAGGTGTACTTCTCGGTCATCCACGACCCGACACAGCTCGATCGTCAAGGTCCCGACAGCGGTCCGCAATACCGGTCCGCGGTGTTTCCCCTGAACGATACGCAGCGGCGCGTCGCACAGAGCTACATCGCGCAACTCGACAAAGCACACGCTTTCCCGGCGCCGATCGTGACGAAGCTAGAACCGTTCAAGGGCTTCTATCCGGCCGAGTTCTATCACCAGAACTACCTTACCGAGCATCCGAACTCGGCGTATATCGCGCTCAACGATATACCGAAGGTGGCTAGCCTCAAGCGGCTCTTTCCCAGCTTGTATCGCGACAAGCCGGTGCTTGTTCAGGTCGCGCGATAACGCTGCGCATGGAAGCCGGCAACTTCATGTCGCCGAGGTTGGCCTCCACGCGGTAGGCCCGCATCTTGCACTAGCTGCTCGGTCGGCAAAACGTTCGTCCTGTCTCATCCGACGAATCCCATTGCACAAAGCATGTGCGTGGCGGCAGGCAGAGCTGGCGTGTTCGCCTTTTTGCCGTGCAATGCGTGTCGTTGCTGAAAAACTTACATGCCGCGCGCCGCCACGCGGCGCTCGTCCGGGGTTCGCCGCGCGTGGCGGGGAGCGCCGGGCCCCAAAACGTAACCCTCTTCGCGATACGCGGGACTGGAGGAATTGGTGTTGAACAGCCGTAGAAAGCGGATCGGCAAGATCCGCAATAAACAAACAGGCATCGCAGCAAGCTCTTTTGCGGCGCTCGCCATTGGCGGCATGGCCGCCGGTCCGGGGACGGCGCTCGCGCAAACCCCTTCGCCGCTCGGCGAATGGCAGTACTCGGCGGGTGTGCCGCTGCAAAAGATGTGGCAGCCGACCATCCCCGACTGGCAATTGCGCGTGGGTGCCGCAACGTCGTTCCAGCCGCGCTATGAAGGCTCGGACCGGTATCACGTGATGGCGGGGCCGAGCCTCGACGTGCGCTACAAGGACCTGTTCTTTTTCTCAAGCGGTGAGGGACTCGGGGTCAACTTCGCACAGGGCGAGAACTGGCGCGCGAGCCTCGCGGCGGTCTACGACCTGGGTCGCCGCGGACATGACGATCCGCAGGAACTGAACGGGCTGGGCAACATCAATCCCGCGCCGGGCCTGAAGCTCTCGGGTGAGTACGTCGTATCGAAAGACTTTCCGTTGGTATTGCGCGCGGACGTGCGCCGCTATTTTGGCGGCTCCAATGGATGGATCGGCGATTTTGGCGCCTATATGCCGATGCCGGGCAGCTCGAAGAAATTCTTCTGGTTCGCCGGCCCGAGCGTGACGCTGGCCGACTCCACTTATATGAACAGCTGGTTTGGCGTGAACCAGAATCAGGCCGCGCGCTCGCAGTATCCGCAATATCACGCGAGCGCCGGCTTCAAGTCGGTGGGCTTCGGCATCAGCGCCGTGTGGCTGTTCGACAAGCACTGGTTCGCCACGGCGGACGGCGCGTTCCAGCAACTCGTCGGCAGCGCGGGGAATAGTCCGATCACGCACCGCAAGGCGAACGGCGTCGCGGACATATCGATCAATTACCGGTTCTAAACGAAGCACGGCGTGAAGCGTGATCCCGGCGATTGTGTAACCGCCGCGATTACGGGCTCACGCGCGGCCCCTGGAGCCGGTGCGTGTTTTTCGGCGCCGCAGCGGCAGACGCCGCCGCGGCAGACACACCCGCGGGTCCTGCAGCAATATCGCTCGGCCGCGAGGTGTGAACAGCCTGCGGATAAAGCGCGAGGAGGGTACGCAACACGCCGTTGGTCCAGCCGAATCCGTCCTGCAGCGGATATTCGCCGCCTCCCGCGGCCACGCCCGGTGAGGCGGCATTCACATCGTATTTTTCGACGAGCTTGCCCGTGTGCTGATAGTAGGAGACGTTGGTGCTGATCCAGCGCGTGGCGATGGTTTGCGCAAGCGCGGGTTCGCTATAACGGCGCAAGCCGATGACCGCCAGATATTGCAGCGGCGCCCAGCCGTTTGGCGCGTCCCATTGCTGGCCGCTCGCGACCTGCGTGGTGGCGAGGCCGCCCGGGCGCAGCAACTCGCGCTGCAGGGTCGCCGCGACGGCCTTCGCCTGCTGCCGGCTGGCAACGCCCGTATAAAGCGGATAAACCGTGGCGACAGTCAGTTTGTGCGTGAGCGTGCGACGCACGAAGTCGTAGTCGCCGAATGCCTGCAATGGCGGATCCCACAGCACGCGCCGAATCGTGTCGGCGCGAGTCGCGGCGCGCTGCGCCATGTTCTCCGCATGCGTGACGTCGCCCCGCATGCGGTACGCCTTGGCAAGCGCGCGTTCGAGATCGACGAGCAGACAATTCAGATCGACGGGCGCGAGCGACGTGACGTCGACGGTGGCGAGCGTCTTGCCGTCGGCAAACCAGCGCGAGCTGAAATCCCAGCCTGTTTCGCCGCCCGCGCGCAGATTGCGCCACAGGTCCCCGGGATTGCGCTCAGGCGTTTGTTGCGCGGTCACGACGTCTTCGCGGTAGGACTCGTCGCGCGGTGCCGCCCGCTCGTCCCAGTAGCGGTTGAGCAGCGACCCGTCCGCGAGACGCACGACGTGGCGATTCGCGTGGCCCGCGGCGAGGCCCTCGCTGCCGTCCATCCAGTACGCGTATTCGCGTTGCAGCTCGGGCAGGTATTGAGCGTACACGGCGTCGCCGTCCTTGTCGGCCACGAGCCGCACCATCTGCGCAAAGAACGGCGGCTGCGAGCGGCTCAGGTAATACGTGCGGTTGCCGTTCGGAATATGGCCGTAACGATCGATCAGGGTTGCGAAGTTTTTCAGTTCGTCGAGCACGAGAGCGTGGCGTCCGCTCGCCTCGAGGCCGAGCATGATGAAATAGGAGTCCCAGTAGTAGATTTCGTCGAAGCGGTCGCCCGGCACGATGTAGGCATCGGGCAGCGGCAGCAGCGACGACCACGGACTTGCAGTCGAGTCCGGCTCGCGCTTGAGCACGCTCCAAAGCGTGTCGATATGGCTCACGACGTCCTCGTTCGGATCAGACACATAACTCTTCGACGCTCGCGCAGGCAGCGTGAAATTGCGCTTCACGAAGTCGCCGAGACTAAAACCCGGCTGCTGCTTCGCGCTGGCGTAGTCGAGCGCGATCTGCGACGGTGGTTCGAGCGGCACCATATCGGCGAAGGTCTTGCTGTCCGGAAAGAGATGAGCGAGCTGCACGTCGCGATACAGCTCGGCGTACTGCTCCGACGGCGGGACGGGCACCACCGGCGACGCCTGCGCGGGCGTTTCCACATGCACAGCAACATGCACGATGCCGTTCTTTGTTCCTTCCCTTATGCCGCCGCTCGCCTGGGAGACGTCGGCAGCGAAGGCTGTGGCCGCGCAGGGCACACACAGCATGAACGCGGCAACGAGTGCGCTGCGCAAGCGAAGACGGGCGGAAGCGAAGGCGTGATCGGTCATCGGCTGAATTAACGAAAGGAGGAGAGTGAGTACGCGAGCGTGCACTGTTCGCACCATTGACCGCATGGGCTCGGCCAAAGTTGCGTGCGTCTTTTGCCTTTGCCTTTGCGTTCTGCCTTTATGCAGCCATGCAGAGCGCGCTCCTGCACGCAAAAAACGAGACCCCTCCTGTATGATTAAGCGTTTGCGTAAGCACGCACCGTACCGCGCGGGAATCCTGAAAAATATTCCGGATCACGACGATCCGTCTTGCTGAATATAGAAAAAATGACCGCATCGCAAGCTGTCGACGAACACTATTTTCGCGGCATCATTCGCCGCAACATCGCGTTGCCCTTGTTTGTCGGCCTGATCACCATCGGCGTGTTCGTCGGGCTCATCGCCTATCTGGTTTCCACTACGAGTCTTGCCGAGCATTCCGAGCGCGTCATCGGCAAGGCCAATCAGATGCTGCGTCTTGCAGTGGACCGCGAGTCGTCGATGCGCGGTTTTCTCCTCACGGGGGACGAGAGTTTTCTCGCCCAATACGAAAACGGCGGACCGCTTTTCAAGGCGCAAATGGACGAACTCCAGGGTCTTGTCGCGGACAATCCGATGCAGCTCGAAAAGCTCAAGCAGATTGCCGCGATTCAGGAGCGCTGGAACCGCTTTGCCGAAGACCTGATCGACGCGCGCCGCAGAATGCAGGACGTGGCGAGCGTCGTCGCGAGCGGTCGCGGCAAGATGGAATTCGACGAAACGCGCAAACAGTTCGACGACTTTCTCACCGTCGAATTGCGTCTGCGTCAGGAACGCACCGAAGCCTCGCGGCGCGTCACCGTCATCCTGGTGAGCGTGTTCCTGCTCTTTAGCATCAGCGTGAACAGTCTGCTGGCATGGATGGGCCGTCGCGAATTGCTCAATCTCGCCGGTGCCTACGACAAGGCCTTGCGTCAGCAGGCGGAACAGACGGAAGTACTGGAAAGACAGGTGTGGTTGCGCTCGGGGCAGCGCATGCTCGCCGAGCGCGTGGTCGGACAGACCACTCCGCAACTCGTCGGCCGCGCCATGCTGGATTGCCTCGCGCAGTACATGGACGCGGCAGTCGGCGCGCTCTACGTGCGCGACAAGCGGCAGGGCACGCTGCGCCGCGTCGCGACATACGGCTTCAGCCGCGACAGCGAGCAGGCCACGGCGCGCGATCTCGCGGATGCCGACACGCTGGTCGGCCAGGCCGCCGCGTCGCGCCGCATGGTGGTGATGCGCGATGTGCCGGAGAACTACATACAGGTCGTTTCCGCAACGGGCAATAGCGCGCCTAAGCATCTGATCATCATGCCGGTCGCGAGCGAGGGCGAGGTGAATGGTGTGCTCGAACTGGGTTTCATGCGCACACTGGCGCCGCGTGACGCGGAGTTCATCGAGCTTGTCAGCAACAGCATGGGCGACTTCATCGAGGCGGCGCTCTACCGCGAACGCTTGCAGGATGCGCTGGTCGAGACGCAGCAGTTGAATGAAGAGCTGCAGGTGCAGCAGGAAGAACTGCGTGTCTCGAACGAAGGCCTCGAGGAACGCGGGCGCGCGCTGCTCGAATCGCAAACGCGCCTGCAGGCGCAACAGGCGGAACTCGAACAGACCAACGTGCAGCTCGAGGAATATGCGCATCGGCTCGAGCGGCAAAAGGCCGATCTGCTGCGCGCGCAGGACGATCTGGCCGCGAACGCGGAGCGTCTCGAGCAATCGAGCCGCTACAAGTCGGAGTTTCTCGCGAACATGTCGCACGAACTGCGCACGCCGTTGAACAGCTCGCTGATTCTCGCCAAGCTGCTCCAGCAGAACAGAACCGGCAATCTGACCGAAGAGCAGGTGCGTTATGCGGAAACCATTCACGCGTCGAATAGCGACCTGCTGGTGCTGATCAACGACATCCTCGATCTGTCCAAGGTCGAGGCGGGGCAGGTGAGCGTCGAACTGGAGACCGTCTCGCTCGACGCGACGCTGCAATCGCTTGAGGAACTGTTCAGGCCCATGACGGGCGCGAAGCACCTGAACCTCGTGTTCGACCGTTTGTCGGGTGCGCCGGATAGCATCGTCAGCGACGGTCAGCGTGTCACGCAAATCCTGCGCAACCTGCTGTCGAACGCGGTTAAGTTCACCGAACGCGGCGAGGTTGCGCTGTCGGTCGCGCCGGCGGACGACGACATGCTGCGAATCGACGTGCGCGATTCCGGCATCGGCATTGCGTCCGACAAGTTGGAAATGATTTTCGAAGCATTCCAGCAGGCCGACGGATCGACAAGTCGCCAGTACGGCGGCAGCGGCCTCGGCCTCTCCATTTCACGCGAATTCGCGCGTTTGCTGGGCGGGCGCATCACTGTGGCGAGCGAGGTGGGCAAGGGCAGCGTGTTCACGCTATGGTTGCCGCTCGACGCGCGTGCGGCGCTTGCGGCGGGCGGCGAAAGTGCGGCTGCGGTTTCGCATGAGACGTCCGCACATGCGGTGGCCACGAACGGCGATACGGACAACGCATTGCTCGCTCGCGCATCCTGGGGCGAGGCGGCGCCGGCGGTCATCACGCCCGCCAACGGTGTGATGACGACAACACCTGCTCGCCTGGCGGGCGCGGGCAGCGCCGCTCAACCAGCCGGCGCGCCTGAAGCCGGCAGCGCTGCCATTGCCGACGACCGCGACAATCGCACGCGCGCAGGCCGTCTCATCATCGCGTTGGAAGACGATCTCGCGTTTGCGGAAATTCTGCGCGATCTCGTGCATGAACTGGATTTCGACTTCGTGCATGCGAGCAACGCGGCAAGCGGGCTCGCGCTCGTTCGCGACATGCGCCCGGCTGCCGTGCTGCTCGATGTGGGCCTGCCGGACCGCTCGGGACTTACCGTGCTCGAATGGCTGAAGAACGATCCGCTCACACGCCATATTCCGATTCACATCGTGTCGGCGACGGATCATGCGGACAAGGCGCTGCACTTGGGCGCGATCGGCTATACGCTCAAGCCGACCGCGCGCTCCACGATGGAAGCCGCGATCCGCCGCCTCGAAGCGCGCCTGCAGCAGCGTCTGAAGCGCGTCCTCGTGATCGAGGACGACGCGCCGATGCGCGAAAGCATCCGCGCGCTGCTGCAAAGCGACAACACGGAGATCGTTGCGGTCGCAACGTTGTCCGAGGCGTTGCAGCATCTCGAGAAACTGTCGTTCGATTGCGTGGTGACCGACCTCGCGCTGCCCGACGGCACCGGCTACGATTTGCTGGAGCGCCTCGCGGCCAATACGGAACACGCGGCACTGCCGGTGATCGTCTACACGGGGCGCATGCTGTCGGACGAAGAAGAGCACCGCCTGCGCCGCTATTCGAAGTCGATCATTATCAAGGGCGCGAAGTCGCCGGAACGTCTGCTCGACGAGGTGACGCTGTTTCTGCACAGCGTGGAGTCGTCGCTGGCACCCGAGCAGCAGCGCATGCTGCGCACGGTACGCCAGCGCGACAATGCCTTCGAAGGCCGTACGATCCTGCTCGCCGAAGACGACGTCCGCAACATCTTCGCGCTTTCGCATGTGATCGAACCGCTCGGCGCGACGCTGCAGATCGCGCGCAATGGCCGCGAAGCATTGGACGCACTGCAAAACGGCCCTGAAGTGGACCTGATTCTGATGGACATCATGATGCCCGAGATGGACGGTTTGACCGCGATGGGCGAGATTCGGCGCAATCCGCGTTTTGCGCATCTGCCGATCATTGCGTTGACGGCGAAGGCCATGGCGAACGACCGTCTGCGGTGCCTCGAAGCAGGCGCGGACGATTATGTCTCGAAGCCGATCGACGTGGACAAGCTGGTCGCGCTGTGCCGTGTCTGGCTGCGCCAACGTTAGAGGTGGAACCGCAGCCATGAACGGCGACGATAAACGCCACGAATCCAACGCACGGGTGCGAGCCGGCAAGACGGAGATCGCCATGAGCCAAGCCGAGTTGGACGCACCGCAACGCATGAGCGATTTCGACATCGAGTTGAAATTGCTGCTGGAGGCTATTTACCTCAAATATCAGCACGATTTCCGCCACTATGCGATGTCGTCGCTGCGCCGCCGCCTCGCGCAGGCACTCGATGAGTTCGGCCTCGGCACACTGTCGCAATTGCAGGACCGTATCCTGCGCGACGGCGATCAGTTTTCGCGGCTGTTTCAGTACCTCACCGTGCAGGTCAGCGACATGTTTCGCGATCCTGCCTATTTTCTCGCGCTGCGCGAGCACGTCTTGCCGCGTCTGCGCACCTATCCGTCGATCAAGGTGTGGGTCGCAGGCTGCAGCACCGGCGAAGAGCTGTGGTCGCTAAAAATTCTTTTCGACGAAGAAGGCCTGACCGAGCGCACGCTGTTCTATGCGACCGACATCAACCCCGACGCGCTCGCGCGCGCCGAAGCCGGCATTTATGCGCTGGACCGCATCCAGGGCTTCACGCAGAATTACCTCGCGGCCGGCGGTACGCGCTCGCTGTCGGACTACTATCACGCGGCCTATAGCGGCGCGCGTTTTGCGGGCTCGCTCAAAGGCCGTGTCGTGTTCGCCGACCACAGTCTCTCCACCGACGAAGTGTTTCTCGAAGCGCACCTCGTATCGTGCCGCAACGTGCTGATCTATTTCGATCGCGGTTTGCAGGACCGCGCGCTGGGTCTGTTCGAAAACGCGCTGGTACGGCGCGGTTTTCTCGGACTCGGCAGCAAGGAGACCCTGCGGTTTTCCCGTCATTACGATGCCTTCGACGAATTCCGTCCGGGCGAACGTATTTACCAGAAGCGCTGAGACCAACGTGAACCCGCGCCCAAGCATTCGGCCTGACGTCGACGCCCAGCGGGGCGCGCATCGCGCGCGCGCGTGCGAACTCGTCGTGATCGGGGGCTCGGCGGGCGGCATGGAGGTGATCCACCTGCTGCTCGCCGCGTTGCCGGCAAGTTTTGCACCGGCCGTGATGATCGTCATGCATCTGCCGCCGGACCCGCCCAGCTATCTCGTGCACGCGCTGGCCCACCGGTGCGTGTTGCCGGTGATCGAGCCGGACGCCGGCGACGAGATCATGCCGGGCCGCGTGCACGTCGCGCCGCCTGGCTATCACATGCTGGTCGAGGTGGACAAAACGGTTGCGCTTTCAACGGATCCCGCCGTGCGCTTCTCGAGGCCTTCCATCGACGTCTTGTTCGAGTCCGCGGCAGCGGTGTATCGCGAGCAGCTGCTCGCGCTCCTGCTGTCCGGCGCAAACGACGACGGCGCGCAAGGTTTGCAGCATGTGCGCGCGTGGGGCGGGCTCACGTGGGTGCAGGATCCCGGCACCGCGACCTCGCCCGACATGCCGCGCACCGCGATCGAGCGCGGCGCGGCCGATTGCATCTATTCTCCCGAAACCATGGCCCGGCGGCTCGCAGCATGGCCGGCCTCTCTTTGATCCGATGCCATGTCGAATCCACCCGTGAACATTCTTATCGTCGACGACATCGCTCACAACATCACCGCGCTCAAGGCCTTGTTGACGCGCCCCGATGTTGCCGTGCTGGTGGCCGATTCGGGCACAGCCGCGCTCGATCTGCTGCTCAAGCACGAGGTGGCGCTCGCGATTCTCGACGTCAATATGCCGGGCATGAACGGTTTCGAACTGGCGGCGTTAATGCGCGGCAGTCCGCGAACCTCGCATGTGCCGATCATTTTTTTGACCGCCACCGCGCAGGATGCGTCGCGCACGTTTCGCGGCTATGAAGCCGGGGCGGTGGACTTTCTCTACAAGCCGTTCGATCCGCGCATTCTGCAATCCAAGGTGGATGTGTTCGTTCAACTCGAGCAGCAGAAGCGCCAGCTCGCCGCACAGCTCGTTACCACGCGTCAGATGCTCGAAGCCAACGAAATGCTGATGGCGGTGCTGAGTCACGATCTGCGCACGCCGCTCGGCGCAGTGCTCGCGTCCGCGGAATACCTGATGCGCACCGCCGCTGATCAGCAGTCCGCAACCGTCGCGGCGCGCGTGAAAAACAGTTCGCTGCGCATGGCGCGGATGGTCGATCAACTGCTCAATCTCGCGCGTTTGCAAGGCGGACGCCTGCCGCTGCAGCCCCGGTCGATCGAACTCGCGACGCTATGCCGTTCCGTAATTGACGAGTTCGCTTCGCGCGAGAACGGTAAGCGCATCGTGTTCACGAGCCGCGGCCATACAGCGGGCGCGTGGGATACCGATCTCGTCTGGCAGGCGGTGTCGAATCTTGTGAGCAATGCGCTGCACCACGGCGCGGCCGGCGATGTGAGCGTGCACGTCGACGGCGAGGCGGAGGATTGCGTGCGCCTCACGGTGGCCAACCGCGGCGTGATTCCGCCTGAGGTTGTCCCGCATCTCTTCAAGGCATTCGGGCCGAATAACGGCGGCTCCCGTTCGCGCGAAGGGCTCGGCTTAGGCCTGCATATCGTGCACGAAATCGCGCGTATGCACGGCGGACGTGTCGACGTGAAGTCCGACGAAAGCGACGGTACCGTGTTCACCATCGAGCTGCCGCGAATGGTGACGCTGGAACGCGGCTCGTTTTCCGGCAAGTAATCGCGGCGGAAAACTAGGCGCCTTTTCCGCGGAAATGCCGTGAGTGCCCTTGCCGCGCATGCGCACACGAACGCATGCATGCTGTGCTACGCTTGGCGCTACCCAATACACGCCGCGCAAGCCCGAAGCCATCATGCGTTCCTGGCGCATTTCCCCGCCTCGTCGAAATGAACAGATCAGCACCGCGCGTGCGGCCGAGCTCGTCATGTCCATTTCGCACGAGGACGCGGACGCACTCGCGGCCAGCATGCTCAAAACGGCCGGCGACATCATGCCGGTCTCGCAGTGCACCGTGTTCGCGTATGAATCCGGCGCGCGCCCGCGCACCATTTCGGCGGCGGATCACCGCGGCGGCCGTTTTCTGCGCGACGTGGCCCATCGTTACGCGGCGCATTTTTATGCGCTCGACGGCAACCGGGCGATCATCGACGGCTCGCGCTCGCGCGACGCGCTGGTGCTGCATCAGCAGCAAAGCGAGGAGATCGAGAACGAAGCGTATCGCACGGCCTGTTACGAGCAGCCCAATGTGTCGGACCGCGTCTCGTTGCTCGTGCAACCTGTTGAGAGCGTGTGGCTGTCCATCAATCTGTATCGCGACCGCGCATACGGCGTCTTCGAGGCAGGCGAGATGGAGCGAGTCGAAAGTCTCGCGCATCTCTTCGCGCACGCAGCAAGAGCGCATTACGCACTTCATGGCCAGCACCATGAAAGCCCGGCCGCGACCATGCTCGCGCGCGTGAGACGGATCTGCCCCGCGCTCACGCCGCGCGAACTCGACGTGCTGAGCGGCACACTCGAAGGCGCCACCGCAGTTGAAATCGGCGAACGGATGGGCGTAAAGCCTGCGAGTGTCGTCACCTATCAGAAGCGCGCTTACGCGCGGCTCGGCATTTCAAGTCAGCGGCAACTGTTTGCGCTGTGCGTGGCGCCGCCACGAAGCTGATACTCGCCGTGTGGCCCGCGCCTTGAATGGACTATCAGGCGCGTTTTACCCGCGTATCGGCCTGCGTTTCGCGATCCCAGCGTCTGAGCCAGGGCAGCAGGAAATCCGCGAAACCGGCAGCGGGCGGCGATAACGCGCGTTCCGTCGAGCGATACAGACAGACTTCGCGGATCGTTTCCGGCTCGACAATCCGCTTCATCACGAGGCCGAAGGTGCGCGCGAGTGGCGCCACATAAGCCGGCGCGAGCGTGACGGCGAGGCCGCGCGCAGCGATGCCGAACGCCGTCGTCACGTTGTCCACCACGTCCGCCGGAACGATGCGCGCCTCAACGGGCAAATCCGCGAGCATCTGGTCGACCGCACGTTCGTGATCGCGCCCCGTCGCGACGATAGGGACATCCCGCAACTGCTGCCACTGCACGCGCCTGCGCGCGCCGAGCGCATGCGACGGCGCACACCACATGACCCACGGGCTCGCGAACGCGGTATCCCGGCTCACGCGCCCACCGCTTGGCCGGTCCGGGCCGATCGCGAGGTCGACGTCCGCGCTTTCCACGCGCTCGACCAACTGCTCCACCACCGTATCGCAAATGCGCACGACCACCTTGGGCTTGTCGCGCGCATAGTCCGCGATCGCGGCGGGCAGCGCGGTGGATGCGAGCACGAGCGGGGCGCCGATCCGCACAATGCCGGCCGCGCGATTGCGGATATCGTCGGCAGATTGGGCGGCGGCGCGCACGTGCCGCAGCACCGATTCCGCCGAGGCGAGGAAATCCTGCCCCGCGCTCGACAGATTCACGCGCCGCGTGGTCCTGTCGAACAGGCGAAAGCCGAGCTCCGCTTCGAGCTCGGCGAGCAACTGGCTCACCGCCGACGAGGTGAGCCCGAGCCGCCCGGCAGCCGCGCCGATGCTCTGCAGGTCGACAATGGCGAGAAACGCCTCGAATTGACGAATGGTGACGCGAGTAAGTGCCATGGTGCGATTCTAAAGAGAAACTTACGAATCGTGAAAAATCCGTTGATTGTGGATTGCCGCGCGTTCATCGACACTTGCCCCAATCGACGGAAGCACACAAAGGCGCTTAGACTTTCGGTCTCGCCCGGCTGCGAACGCGACGTGAGCGCACTGTCTGCGCAAAAACCAGCGCTACGGCAGGGCTCCAATCAAGGAAATGCCATGTTCGAACATATTCCCGCCTATCCCGGCGACCCCATTCTCAGCCTGAACGAAGACTTCCAGCTCGATCCGCGCCCGAACAAAGTCAATCTGAGCATCGGCATTTATTTCGACGACGCGGGCAAGCTGCCGGTCATGGACGCCGTGCGCCGCGCCGAAACCGCATTGCTCGATGCCATCGGTCCGCGCTCCTATCTGCCGATGGCGGGCCTGCCGCTCTACCGCGACACCGCCCAGGCGCTCGTGTTCGGCGCAAACAGCGAGGCGCGCGCGGCGGGGCGCATCGCGACATTGCAGACCATTGGCGGCTCGGGCGCACTGAAGGTCGGCGCCGATTTTCTGCGGCGCTATTTTCCCGCTTCGCAAATCTGGATCAGCGACCCCAGCTGGGAAAATCATCGCGTCGTGTTCGAAGGCGCGGGTCTAACGGTCAACACCTATCCGTATTACGACGAAGCGACGGGCGGCCTGCGTTTCGCCGATATGATCGACACGATCGGCCGGTTGCCGGAGCGCAGCATCGTGCTCCTGCATGCGTGCTGCCACAACCCGACCGGCGTCGATCTGAGCGCCGCGCAATGGGCGGAGCTCGTGCCGGTATTGCAGCGTCGCAAGCTGATCGCGTTCGTCGATATGGCTTACCAGGGCTTTGGCGCCGGCCTGGACGAAGACGCCGCGTGCGTGCGCATGCTGGCCGACGCGGATATACCGCTCATGGCGGCCAATTCGTTTTCGAAGAATTTCTCGCTGTACGGCGAGCGCGTGGGCGCGCTGAGCGTGGTCTGCAAGGACGCGGATGAAGCGGGTCGGGTGCTGGGCCAGTTGATGTCCACGGTGCGCGCGAACTACAGCAATCCGCCCACGCATGGCGCACGCCTTGTGGCCAACGTGCTGTCCGATGCGTCGTTGCGCGCGTCGTGGGAGGCGGAACTGGCCACCATGCGCGAGCGCATTCTCGCGATGCGCGGCACGATTCACGCGGGACTCGCGGGCCGTGTCGATGAAGTGATGCGCACGCGTTACGTTGCGCAGCGCGGCATGTTTACCTATACGGGGCTGACCGAGAAGCAAGTCGAGCGCTTGCGCAGCGAACATGCGGTGTACGTGTTGCGCTCCGGGCGCATGTGCGTGGCGGGCCTGAATGCGCGCAACGCGGACTACGTCGCGTCGTCGATTGCGGCGGTCGTGTCGGGCGCATAGCGCGGCGAGACACTGGCCGGCGGACGCGCCGGCGCAGTGGCAGCGCAGGCACGGCGGCAAAGCGGGCACAGCCAACAGATCACCATGGAGACGTCGATGACGACACTTGATATGCCACCGGCGAGTGTGCCGGACAAAACGGACATGCATCCCGACGAATGGCAGACCCGCGTTCAACTGGCCGCCTGCTATCGCATCTTCGACATGCTCGGCTGGACCGAGATGATCTACAACCACATCACGTTGCGCGTGCCGGAAAGCGTGAGCGGTGGCGAGCGGCAGTTCCTCATCAATCCGTTCGGCTTGCACTACAGCGAGGTCACGGCGAGCAACCTGGTGAAGATTGACGCGCAGGGGCGCGTGCTCGACGGCTCGCGCTATCCCGTGAATCCGGCCGGTTTCGTCGTGCACGCGGCGATTCATGAAGGCGTGCCGGGTGCCCATTGTGTGATGCACACGCATACCACGGCGGGCGTCGCGGTCGCGTGTCTCGAAGAAGGGCTGCAGCAAACCAACTTCTACAGCGCGCAATTGCACGAGCGCATTGCGTATCACGACTTCGAGGGCATCACCGTGCATGCGGAGGAAGGGCCGCGGCTCGTCGAACATATCGGCGACAGGCAGGCGGTGATTCTGCGCAATCACGGACTGCTGGCATGGGGACGCACGCTGCCGCAGACGTTCGCGGTTCTGTGGACGCTCAATCGCGCGTGCGAAATCCAGATGGCGACGTTTTCAATGGGTAAGGCGCGAGCAGTTCCTGAGGAGGTGGCCATGCGCTGCTCGCGCGACGCGCTGCAATTCGATCCGCGTCACGGCGCGGGACAGGACGTGTTCGATGCACTCGTGAGGCGAGTCGAGCGCATCGACGCGAGTTACAAGGAATGAATCCATGAAAGCAGCGATTTACGGTGCGGGCGCCATCGGCGGATGGATCGGCGTGAAGCTCGCGCAGGCGGGCCACGAGGTCGGCGTGGTGGCGCGCGGCCCGACTCTTGCCGCCTTGCGTGAGGAGGGCTTGCGGCTGATCGACGGCGGCACCACGCATGCAGCGAATGTCCGGGCCGCGGAGAATCCGGCGGAACTCGGCGTGCAGGACCTCGTGGTGGTCGCGGTCAAGGGCCCGGCCATGGCCTCGGTGGCCGCGCACATCGCGCCGCTGCTCGGCGCGCAAACCACGGTGCTGACCGCCATGAACGGTGTGCCGTGGTGGTTCTGCGACGGTCTGCGCGGCGATTTTGCAGGCACACGGCTCAAGTCGATTGACCCGGACGGCGCCATTGCCGCCGCCATTCCCTCAGCGCAGACAGTGGGCTGCGTGGTGCATGCGAGCTGCCTCGTCGAGGCGCCTGGCGTGATCCGGCATCACCAGGGGAATGGACTGATCATCGGCGAAGCTGCAGGACAGGCGAGCGAACGCGTGAAGGCGCTGACCGACATGCTGATTGCGGCGGGTTTCAATGCGTCGATGTCGGAGCAGATCCAGCGCGACGTCTGGTACAAGCTGTGGGGCAATATGACGATGAACCCCATCAGCGCCATCACCGGCGCCACCACCGACCGCATTCTCGGCGATGAACTGGCGCGCGGCTTCGTCACGAGCATCATGCTCGAGGCGAAGGAAATCGGCGCGCGTTTCGGCATTCCGATCGATCAGGACCCGGAGGACCGCCACGCGGTCACGCTCAAACTCGGCGCGATGAAAACGTCGATGCTGCAAGACGTGCAGGCGGGCAAGGCGGTGGAACTGGATGCGCTTGTGAGCGCCGTCCGCGAACTCGGGCAGTTGACCGGTGTGAAAACGCCTTATACGGATGCGCTGCTCGGGCTCGCGCGTCTGCATGCGAGTACGCTGGGTTTGTATTGAACGCGGCGTTTGCATGACAACCGAAAGCCGCCGCGCGTAGTGCGCGACGGCTTTTTTGCCTTTATCAAAGCTTCGTGACGACTACGCCGCGAGCACAGGCGCCGCAGACGCAGGCAAGCGTGCCGCTTCGATCAAAGACAACGCCCGTTGCGCATCGTCGAGTTCGGTGATGAAGAGCAGCGCAAGGCGAGCCAGATAGAGGGGCCCCTGCGCTTCGCCTTCGGTGGTGAGGGCTTGGCAAAGCGCGGTATAAACGCGGTCGAGATCGCTATCGGTCATGACTGGGTCTCCGTGTGTTGCATCGTCAGTGTCGCCGTCAGCGCGCGCTGCACCGCCGCCGCGCTGCCGTTGCGCCAGCGCGCGAGCACATGGCCATCGGGGCGGATCAGATAGACGGTGCCGTGAGTGGCACCGAACGCCTCATGCAGGCGGCCGGTGTGATCGATCGCGATGGCGCTGTCTGCACGCGCCTCGGTGCGAGTTGCAACCACGGTGACCACTCTGAACGGAATCGCGCGGCTGGCGAGGTCGTCCTGCATCCGCTGCCATGCCGCGTCTTGCGAGGCATCCACGCCAAAGCGCAGCGCGGTGAAGCAGGGCGCAATCAGATCGGTGAGGTGAATGGCCTCCTGGCTGCCATCGCGAAGGCGCTCGAGCCGGCATTCAGGCAGCACGCTGCCCGGCGCGGGGCCTCTGGTGAAAGGGTCGACTGCGTCGGACGCAGTCGAGCTTTCGGTTGGCTCAGCCGCAACCCGATTGAGCGGCGAGTCCGCATAGGCAATGGGATGCGTTTGCCTCGGATTGATCAGCGGCCGCACGCCAGGGTGATGTTCGGCGAGTCCCAGCACGGCGCTTCGCATCAGGTCGAATGCGAAGGTGGGCGGCGCCATGAATTCCGTGCTCTTCATGCCGTAGCTCAGATTTTCGCGCGCGGCGAACACGCGCTCGTCGCTATAAGTGTCGAGCAGATCGGGCGACGCGATACCGTTCACCACGCAACCCAGTTTCCAGCCGAGATTGTCGGCGTCGTCGATCCCCGAGTTGGCGCCGCGCACGCCGAAGATCGGCACGAGATGCGCGGCATCGCCCGCGAATAGCACCGCGCCGTGGCGATAACGCTCGAGCGTCAGCGCGTTGGCCTTGTAGACGGTGATCCAGATCGGCGACCATGCCCCTTTTTCGCCCATCGAATCCAGCACGCTCTGCACGCGCGGCATCACGTTTTCCGGTTCGACGGCGGTCTGCGGGTCTTCGTCGTCGCGTAGCTGGTAGTCGATCCGCCATACGTTGTCGGGCTGCTTGTGCACGAGAACCGTCGAGCCCGGGTTCGACGGCGGATCGAAATAGGCGAGCCGCTCGGTCGCGCGATCGCTGTCGAGTTCGATATCGACGATCACATAGCGGCCTTCATATGTCGTGCCGGTGAGCTTCAGGCCGAGCGCCTCGCGTATCGTGCTGCGCCCGCCGTCGCACGCGACGACCCAGTCGGCTTCCATGCGCCATGCAGTGTCGCCGGTCTGCAGATCGAGTGTTGCGCCGCCCGCCGCGTTGGAGGCGGCGGACTGCTCGATGCCAGTGACGCGCGTTTGCCAGCGAATCTCGATCAGCTCCGCATGCCGCTCCAGTTCGTCCAGCAGGAACTGCTCGATCTGATACTGCGCGATGTTGATCATCGGCGGAAGCGATTGCTCCGCGTCCTGATGCATCGAAAAACGGAATACTTCGGTGTCCCGATAGAAGCTGCGCCCGCCGGTCCACGGCAGGCCTTTGTCCAGAAAGCCTTGCACGGCGCCGATGCGCTTGAGAATTTCCAGACTGCGCCGCGAGATGCAGATGGCGCGGCTGCCTGTGCAGACGCTGTCGTCGGCTTCGATCAGCACCGAGCGCACGCCTTGCCGGGCGAGCGCCAGCGCGAGCGTCATGCCGACCGGGCCGCCGCCGACAATCGCCACGGTCCGTCGCACGGGATCGCGCCCGTCGACGAGCGGCGGCACTACGCCTTCGTAATGGCGCGGCGTGAACGGGTAGGGTTTGAAGCTGGGGGGCATGCGCGTCTCCTCGATCTTCGCTGCAATTCGCGCCCGCCGCGGCGTGGTTTTTCTTTCGACAGGCAGGGCGAATGGAATAGCGATGAGCGAAGTATGAAGGAGCGTCGACCCGCGCCTGTCCTCAATTTGGGTACAGGCGCATGGCGATCGATTCAAAGGTTTGACTCGGATGCGAAGCACGCAGCCGGCGCACCGGCTACTCGCCGCCGCCCGTGACAGGCGAGTGCTGGCGCGCATGCAACGCCGACGCAGCCACCTGGCATTCCTCGATCATCGCCCGGAAAGTCGGCGCGGAGTGAGAAGCGGCCGTCGCGTGCGGTGCCGTGTCGTACCCGTTTTCCGCGGTGCCGCCCACGCCGACCACGAGCGTCGCTCTCTGCCGCCATTCGCGCGTGCGCCGCAGCATATTGCGCAGATACGGCGGCGAGTCCGGCGCGTCGAGCGTGACGATGCAGATGATGGACGCATTCCTGTAGCTCGGTTCGTCGGCGCGAGCGCTGCGGTAGCCGGAGTGCGTCGCCATGATCGGGGCGAAGCCGAGGCGCCCGAGCAATTGCACCGCAATGGCTGTCGTGACCTCGTCGAAGGCGCCGCGCCCGGGCACGCAGAGCACCGCCGTCTTCTCGCCGTCGGTTTGCGCCGGCGAATGAGCGCGCGCGGAAGTGCCGTGCTGCTCCGACAGATCCGCCGTGGAAGCAGCGTGCAGCGCAAGCGCGTCGCCGGGTTCGGGACGTATGAGGCGGTCCGGCAGGCCCTCGGCGATTTCCAGGTTCTCGACAATGTCCACCAGCGCTTCATTCACCCGCGCCAGTTGCTCGGGCATCAGCACGCCGCGCATCGCGTCGTTGCGGGCGAGCTTGAGCCCTTCGAGCGCGACTTTGTCGTAGTAGTCGATCAGCGACATCTCGCGCAGCAGGCGCTCCGCCTGCACGATGGCCTCGTGCGGATCGTCCGCCAGCAGCCGCTGATAGAAGTTCTGAGCGGGCGTGAGCGCCGGCTGGTCGCCGAGCAGCACCGTGAGGAAGTTGAGGCGGTCGGCGTAACGCCCGAGCGTCACCACGCACAGCGTGAGCGGCGTGGACAGCACGAGGCCGATCGGCCCCCACAGCCAGCTCCAGAAGATGGCCGCCACCACGACGGCGAGCGGCGACAGCCCGGAGCGGTGCCCGTACAGCAGCGGCTCGGCAATCTGCCCGGCCACCACATCCACGACGATGAACAGAATCAGCGTGTACACCGCCATCGTCCATTGCGGCTGGATCGCGGCGGCGAGGATGAACGCGAGAATCGCCGCGATCCAGATACCGATGTACGGGACGAAGCGCAGCAGCGCCGCGATCACGCCGAAGAGCAGCGCGCCCGGCACGCCGATAATCGCGAGCCCGATGGCGATCACGCCGCCCGCGCTCAGATTCACGCCGAGTTGCGCGACGAAATAGCGGCTCAGACGCACGGCGGCGTCGTTGATCGCGGTCGTCGTGCGATGCAGGTCGCGCGAGCCGAAAAGACTGATCAGGCGGTCGCGCAAGTCCTCCCTTTGCAGCAGGATGAAGATTGTGACCACCAGCACGATAAACGTCGTTTCGATCGGCGCAATGGCCGGCGACAACGCCCGCCGCGCGAGCTGCAGCGGCGTGGGAGACGGCTCGTGGACTTCGACCGGCGTGGGCACTGCGGGCGCATTGCGCGCCGCACGGCCGGTGGGTCGCGGCGGCGGCGGCTTCGAGGGCGCGACGCGTTGCAGCGTGGCCGCGGCGCGGCTCATCAGCGAATCGGCGCGGCCGATCGTTTTCTCCTGCACGGTTTCGATCTTCTGTTCGATCGCAAACTGATATTGCGGCAGGTCGCTCGCCAGCTGCACGAGCTGCGCGCCGATCAGCGCACCGATTGCAAGCAGCGCGGCGAGCGCGAACAGCACGGCGATGAAAATGGACGGCAACTGGCCCATGTGCAGGCGCCGCAAAGTCTGCACGAGCGGCGCGAGCAGGAAGCTGAGCAGCACGGAGAGCGTGATGGGGATCAGCACCGCGCGTCCGAAGTAAAGCGCGGACACCACCACGACGCCGGTGATCACCGAGGCGAGGCCATGCAGGCCCGGCGCGCCCGGCGGATAAACGCGGTTTGGCCGCCCATGCGGCGGTAACGATATTTTCATGAGCACACTGTCCGATTGAGCGGCGCGGTCGCTTGGGTCCCGCGCGCGACGAACGCGGCGGCGTGGGCCATGGGGCCCGATGGGACCCATACGACGGAGCAAACGCTATGCCCGGATTGTAGGCGTTTTGTGAAGCCTTCTGCGAGATGAGGCGCTCAACTCAGGTGCAGCCGCAGCAACTCGAACAGTTGCGAGCTCACATAAAGCAGGAAGCCGATAAAACCGCCCACCACCGTTCCGTTGATGCGGATATATTGCAGATCCCGGCCAATGTTCAATTCGATCTGCCGCGACATCTCCTCGGCGTTCCAGTTCTTCACGGTATCGCTGATATGCCGCGTGAGAAATCGCGCGAACTCGGGCGCCATCGCGCGCGCGGCCTCTTCGAGATGGTCGTTGAGCGACTGGCGCAGCGCCGGATCGTTGGCCAGCTCGCGGCTCACCCATTGACCGGCCGCGACGACTCGCGCATGCAGCGCCGAGTCGCTGCTGTGCAGATCGCGTTTGAGCCACGCGCGCAGTTCGCCCCACATGTCCTTCACATAGGAGGCGAGCGCTTCGCCTTCCACCAGATAGCGCTTGAGTTCCTCGCCTTTTTGCAGGAATGCCGGATCGCTCTTGAGCTTGACGATGAGCTTGTGCGCGGCGTCGTCGAATGTCTGACGCAACTGATGCGTCGGATTCTCGCTGATCTGTTCCAGCATCCGGTTCACCGCGCTCGCAATCGCGTCGGCACCTTTTTCGCCGAGCCATGCCGACGGCAGAATCTTCTCCATCTTCGGATACTCGCTCCTCACCCAATCGACGATACGTTCCGCGATAAACGCGCGCGCCTCGGCCTGCCGCAGCAGCCCGAGCACCTGGTCGATGCCGGCGTCGAGCAGTTCCTGGTGGCGGCCGTCTTTTGTGAGCGTGTCGAGAATCGAGCCCATCGACTGCGAAAGATCGACCTTGCCGAGCACGTCGCGCAGCGCGTCCTTGATGAACACCTGGATGCGCGCGTCGTCGGTCAGGTCCAGCATGCCGCTCGTCAGCTTCACGACGTAATCGCCGAGGCGCGCGCTGTTGGCCGGCTCGGCCAGCCAGCGCGTGATGCTTTGCGCCGGATCGTGCTTCCTGATCAGACCGACGAGCGACGGCACGTCGAGAAACTTGTCCTGCACGAAGACGGCGAGGTTGTCGGCGATCTTGTACTTGTTGCGCGGAATGATTGCCGTATGCGCGGACACGAGTGGAATCGGCACGCGTCTGAAGAGCGCGGCGACGGCGAACCAGTCGGCGAGCGCGCCGACCATCGCGGCCTCGGCCACCGCCTTGATACCGTCGATCCACACGCCACGCGGCATCAGCGCGGTCGCGACGAAAACGCAGGCCGCGAGCGCGAGCAGCAGCAACGGCGTGCGTTTGGCTTTCCTCAGTTCGAGTGCTTTGTTCATCGGCGAGAGAGCCCGGGTCTGGAAACGCGAGTTTAGCGCCGTGTGCCGCGGGCTGTGCAGGCGGGGCGCGCCCGCGCATAGTCGTGCGCTGCGCTGCATCGCGCCGCGGATCCGCGTTTCGCGTGATGCGCAGGCGGTGACGGCTCGCTTTGCCGCGTCGGCGCGGTAACATGCACGGTTGAGCCGCCGCGGCGACTGCCGGTCTTTCCGGTGCACCTCATGCGGCAAGCAATTCAATGCAATGGAGGCACAGTGATCAGGTTTCTGCACACCGCGGACTGGCAGATCGGCACGCAGTTCGGCCAGTTCGAGCCGGACGAGGCGGCGCATCTCGCGCAGGCGCGCTTCGACACCGTGCGCCGCATCGCCGAACAAGCCGCCGGGCGCAACGTCGACGCCGTGCTCGTGGCCGGCGACGTATTCGATCTGCAAACGGTGTCCGACACGGTGATCCGGCGCCTCTTCGCCGCGCTGCAGGCGTTCGCGGGTCCGTGGATCATGCTGCCCGGCAATCACGACGCGGCGCTCGTCGAAAGCGTATGGACCCGCGCGCAGCGCCTGAATTGCGTGCCGCCGAACGTGCGCGTGGTGCTCGAGCCGGGCGTCGTCCTGCTCGACGCGTGCCGCTGCGCGCTGCTGTGCGCGCCGCTCACGCAGCGCATCACTTACGACGACACGACCGGCTTCTTCGATACCGCTGAAACGCCGCCGGGCTATCACCGCGTCGGGCTCGCGCATGGCAGCGTGAGCGGCATCCTGCAGGAAGGCATCGACTCGTCCAATCCGATTGCGCCGAGCCGCGCGGCCAGCGCGCGCCTCGATTACCTGGCGCTCGGCGACTGGCATGGCCACCTGCGCGTCGACGATCGCACCTGGTATGCCGGCACGCACGAGCAGGACCGCTTTCGAGCGAACGATCCGGGCTTCATGCTCGAAGTCAGCGTGAGCGAGCCCGGCGCGCAGCCGGTCGTGGAGCCGGTGCGGATCGGGCAGTATCAATGGCACCGCTGGGACGAAACGATCGCCGTGCCGACCGACGTCGACGCACTGAAGGCGCGGCTCGCCACGTTGGGCAGCCACGACGTGCTGCGCATCACGGCGAGCGGCACGGCCGCGTTGGCCGATGCAGAAGCGCTCCACGTCGCCGTCGAGGAAGCCCGCGCACGCGTGCGCGCCTTGCGCGTCGACCTGAGCGGACTGCGGGTCCTGCCCACCACTGAAGATCTCGCCGAGCTCGGCGCGCAAAGCGGCTATCTGGCGAAAGTGGTCGCGCGTCTGCGCGGCATGCAGGAGGACCCGCAGTCCGATCCGCAGCAGGTCAGGCGCGCCGCCGAGGCGTTACTGCTGCTGGCGCGTTTTCAACGTGAATTGCCGCGTGAGGCGAGGTCCGCATGAAGCTTCAAAGCATCGCGATACAGGAATTCAAGCAGTTCACCGGGCGGCTTTTTATCGACGACCTGCAGCCCGGCCTCAATCTTTTCGTCGGGCCGAACGAAGCGGGCAAGAGCACGATTGCCGAGGCCGTGCGCGCGGTGTTCCTCGAACGCTACAAGGCTTCGCATCTGAAAGATCTGCTGCCGTGGGGCAAGGCGAGCGGCCAGCCTTCGGTCGAAGTGAGCTTCGATCTCGACGGCGCCGCGTGCCGCCTGTCGAAGCAGTTCGTCACGCGCCAGCGCTGCGAATTGAAGATCGGCCAGAGCGTCTTCGGCGAGGACGAAGCGGAAGACAAGCTTGCGGCATTGCTCGGTTTTTCGCGCGCCGCGCGCGGGCCGCTGAAGGCTGAAAACGCCGGCGTGCCGGGCCTCTTGTGGGTACAGCAGGGCGGCACCCAGGACATGCGCGATTCCACTGGGCACGCGGCGCAGTATCTGCGCGATGCGCTGTCGCAGTTGTCGGGCAGCCGTGAAGCGGCGGGCGAAGACGCGTTGATCGCCGTGGTGCAGCGCGAGCTTCGGCAACTGCTGACCGCGCGCACGCAGAAGTCCACCGGAGCGCTCGCCGAAGCGGAAGCGGCGCTCACCGCGTTGAGCGCCGAGCGCGACGACCTCGTGCGGCAGCGCGAGCAGTTCGACGACAACATTGCGCGTCTCGCCGCGCAGCAGGAATCCTTCGACGACGCGCAACGCAAGCGGCCCTGGGAACTTCACGAGCAGAAGGCCGTGCTGGCGCAACAGCGTGCCGATGCAGCGGCCGAACTCGAACGCAGCGTGCAGGGACTCGTGCAGGCGTTGAAAGTGAGCGAGGCGGAGCTGGCGCTTTCGTTGCAGCACGAGCAGAACGCCGTGGAACTGGAAACGGCCGTCGCGCGCGAGCGTCAGCAACTCGATGCGGCGCGCGCCAAAGTGTCCGCGGCCGAGACCGAATACGCGCAAGCGGCGAGCCGCGTCGCGCAACTGGAGCAGGCCTCGACCGATGCACACCGCGCGCTGGAACTGGCGAATGCCGCCGTGAGCGCCGCGGATCTGCGCAGCCAGATCGGTCTGCATCGTGCGGAAGTCGAACGGCTCCAAGCGGCAATCGGCGCCGCGGGCGAAGCGCATCAAGCGCTTGTCGAAGCGACCCGCGCGGCGGCCGCGCTGGAAATCGACGAGGCGAAGCTGACGCGGCTCGCCGCACTCGACGCGTCGTTGACCGTGCTGCGCGCGCGCACGGAAGCGGCGATGACGCGCATCGAATATCGGCTGAACGGCGCGATCACCGTGGGCGATGCGCCGGTGAGCGGCGAGGGCGTGTTGCGTCTGGATGAGGAGAAGCGCATCGGCCTTGGCGAACTTGGCGAATTGCGCGTGATTCCGGGCGTGTCAGATTTGCCCGCGCGACTGTCCGAACTCGCCGCGCTCGAAGCCCAGCACGCGCAGTCGTTGCAGGCACTTGGCGTGGCCTCGCTCGCTGAAGCGGAACACCGGCGCGAACAGTGGAAGGCGCTCGTCGCGCAGCAGAAAAGCCACGCGAAGGTGCTGGAGGCGCATGCGCCACAGGGTATCGACGCGCTGCGCGCCGCGTCCGCCTCGGCGAGCGCGCGCCTGCAGGCGGCCAATGAGCGGCTGGCCGGCTTGCCCGACGTGTCCGCCGCGTTGCCGCTCGACGAAGCCCGGCGCAACGCCGACCTCGCGCGCGCTACGTTGGACAGCGCCCGCACGCTGTTGAACGACGCCGCGGAAAAGCGCTCCACCGGCATGGCGACAGCCGAATCGCTCGCGCTTCAGCTGCAGCGCAAGGAAGCGCAGTTGAGCGACGCGGCGTTTCGCAGCCGCCGCGCGCAATGGCAGGCGAAGATCGTCGAACAGCGCGTACAGGTCGAGGCGCTCGCGAAGCAGCGTGAAGGGCGCGAGCGCGAACTGGAAGCCGCGCGTCTGGACGATCCGGCGGCGGAGGCGAAGCGCTATCGCGCGTCGGCGGAACTGGCGCGTGCCGAGCAGCACGAGCGGCAGGTGCGCATTGCGCATTTGCGCAGCCAGCTGGAGACCGTGGGCGCGTCGGGGCTCGGCGAGCGGCTCGCCGCGCTCGACGCGAAGATCGAGCAGGCCACGCGCCGCAAGGACGAACTGAGCTTGCGGGCGGGTGCGTTGAGCCTGCTCGACGAAGTGCTCGTCGCCGAACGCGATGCTGCGGTCGCGCAATTGCGTGCGCCGTTGACCGAGCGCCTCGGCCATTATCTGAAGCGAATTTTTCCGCAATCCACTATCGCGCTAGGCGACGATCTGAGCCCGGCGACGCTCGACCGCTATGGCCGCGCCGATACGCTCGACGCGTTGAGCTTCGGCACGCGCGAGCAGCTCGGCATTCTCACGCGGCTCGCATACGCGGATCTGCTGAAGGCGTCAGGCCGGCCCACGCTGCTGATGCTCGACGACGCGGCCGTGCACACCGACGCCGGCCGGCGCGACGCGATCAAGCGCGCTTTGATCGACGCGGCTGCGCGGCATCAGATACTCGTGTTCACGTGTCATCCGGAACTGTGGGACGACCTGGGCGTGAGACAGCGCGCCATCGACGATATCCGGGCTGCGGCCTGAAACGTCGATGCGCCAGCAGCACGCGTTACGCTGCGCTCACTGATACCAGCGCGGCGTATACACCCATTGCACCCATTGCGCCCACCGCGCGCCTCGGGTGAACTGCCGCGTCGTCGACGAGCCTACGATCACCATCGTGCGCATGTCGACATCGGCGGAGCGCAGCTCGCCGAGCGTCACCGTGCGCAGTGTGCCGCCGGGTCTGCCGATGTCGCGACCGAGCACGACCGGCGTATTCGCCGCCCGGTACTCGCGCACGATGTCGAGCGCCTTGTCGAGTTGCCAGGGCCGCGCGCGCGAAATCGGGTTGTAGAACGCCATCACGAGGTCGGCTTGCGCGGCATGCCGCAAACGCGTTTCGATGATGCTCCACGGCTTCAGATTGTCCGACAGCGACAGCATGCAGAAGTCGTGGCCGAGCGGCGCGCCGGCCTGCGCCGCGGTCGCCATGGCCGCCGAGACGCCGGGCACGATGCGCAGTTCCACTGCCGCCCAGGCGCTGTTCGCGGACGTGTCGAGTGTTTCCAGCACGGCGGCCGCCATTGCGAATACGCCGGGATCGCCGGAGGACACCATCACCACCGAGCGTCCCGCGCTTGCGAGTTCGAACGCGTGGCGCGCCCGCTGCATTTCCTCGCGGTTGTCGGTGCCGTGCACGCGCTGGTCGGCGCGCAGCGGGCCCGCCATTTTCACGTAGGTGTCGTAGCCGAGAATGTCGGTGGCTTCGTCGAGCGCCTTGCGCGCGGCGGGCACCATCAGCTCGGCGCTGCCGGGGCCGAGGCCGATCACCGTCAGGCGCCCGCGCGCGCGGCCTATCGTGCCAGGGTCGATGGCGAGCGGCGCTAGTGCAAGCGCGACGCCCTCGTTGCGATCGTCATGCAGCGTTTCGTAAGGCACGCGCAACGCGGCGTGCAACAGATGCGCCGGTGAAGCGCCGTTGTCGTTGTCGTCGGCAGGCATGGGTGCGAATCGCAGCGGCACGTTCAGCCGCTTGGCGGCCTGGGCGAGCGCCGCGTTCGTCATGTCTTCCGTCGATGCCAGCAAGGCCGCGAGCGAAAGCACCGCGAGGCCGTGGGCGTCGAGGCAAGCGCGAACGCGCGCCTCGATGCTCGCGGCGGCTTCGATGTTCGCTTCTTCAGCGCGTGTATGTGCGTTCGCGTCTTTGCCGACAGCCGCCCCAGCCTGTGCCGGCAATTGGCTCATCACGCGAGGCCCAGCGCTTTCCCGCAGATCGCCCAGCGTCACAGCCGCCACCACGCTGCGTGGATGAATCACAAGCTCATCCGCGCGTCCGTCCCACGCACGCGGCGTCACGCGAATCGCCAGTCGCGCCGAGGCCGAGCGCGGCAGTTGCGCGTCGTCGAGCCACGGTGCCTCGCCTTCCACTCGCGTGCTTTCGCCGGCGAGCAGATCCGACACGAAGCGCTTGCCCTGGCCGAGATCGGCGAGTGTGTAACCCTCCGGCGGATTCAGCACGCAAGTCCCGAAGCGGACCTCTCCGCTCGTCGTAATGGCAGGCGATACGCAAAGCGCGGCGGCAATCTCGCGCGCCATCACGTTGACGCCGGCAAGGCCGCCGAGCAGAGGCACGACCGCGCTGCCGTCTTCGGCAACAGCGAGCACCGGCGGCTCGGCGCCCTTGTTCGACAGCAGGGGCGCGACGCAGCGAATCACAATGCCGGCCGCGCACAACGCGACGATCGGCGTGCCGCGCGCGTACAGGTCGCGCAGGTGCGCGCCCAGTTCGCTGTAGGCGACGTCGGCTTCCACGCGACCTTGCAGCGCGTGCACTAGCGAGTCTGGATACAGCGCCTGAATGTTGCGCGCAGCAGCGAGCGCGCCCGCGCCCAGAATGACGATGGCGGGCGGCATCATCCTTGCCATTTTTCCCCCGGCACCACCAGCAGCGAAAAGTACGGCGACGCCATCGGATCGACTTCGGCGAGCGGCACGATGCGCTGATTGCCCATCGTCGCGCGCTCGACGTACAACGCGCGCTGCGCGAGGCCGAGTTCGCCGAGCACGCGCCGCACCTTGTCGAAATTGCGGCCGAGCTTCATGACGACGGCGGCGTCGGCATCCGCGAGACGGCGCCGCAGTTCCTCTTCCGGCAGCACGCCCGAGAGTACCGACAGGCTCTGGTTGCGATAGACGAGCGGCGCGCCCAGCACGGCGGCGCCGCCGAGCATCGAGCACACGCCGGGCACGACCTCGCTTTCGTAGCGCGCCGCGAGCCGGTCGTGCAGATACATATACGAGCCGTAGAAAAACGGGTCGCCTTCGCAGATCACGGCCACGTCGCGGCCTGCATCCAGATGAGCGCCGACAATCTGCGCCGCCGTATCGTAGAAGTCGGCGATGATCGCCTCATACGAGAGCGGCGGCGCGAGCGCCTCCGTTGTCACGGGGTAGACGAGCGGCAGGTGTTGCTGCGCGTCGTGCAGATGCGCCTCGATAATGCTGAACGCGTTGCCCTTCTTGCCTTTTGCGACGAAGTACGCGACCACCGGCGCGGCTTTCAGCAGACGCAGCGCCTTTACCGTGATGAGTTCAGGATCGCCCGGCCCGACGCCGAGTCCGAAAAGACGTCCTCTGGGTGGCTGCGGGGCCGTCATTCGACCTCCGTCGCGAGGGCATTGACGGCGGCCGCGGCCATTGCGCTGCCGCCGCGACGACCGTGCACGACGACATACGGCACGCCGCGGCTGTTTTCCTCGAGCATGGCTTTGGATTCCGCCGCGCCGACGAATCCCACCGGAAAGCCGAGAATCAGCGCGGGCTTTGGCGCGCCGGCATCGAGCATGTCGAGCAGATGAAAGAGCGCGGTCGGCGCATTGCCGATCACGACGACGCTGCCCGCGAGGCGCGGACGCCACAATTCGAGCGCCGCGGCCGAGCGCGTATTGCCGAGCGCGCGCGCGAGCGCGGGCACCTGCTCGTGCGCCAGTGTGCAGATCACCTCGTTGTTCGCCGGCAGCCGCGCGCGTGTGATGCCTTGCGCGACCATGCCAGCATCGCAGAGAATCGGCGCGCCTTGCGCGAGCGCCGTGCGGCCCGCTGTGCCTGCGTCGGGCGAGAACGCGAGATCGTCGATCACGTCGACCATCCCGCACGCGTGGATCACGCGCACGGCCAGCTTCTCGAGGTCGGCGGGGATGCGCGACAGATCGGCTTCGGCGCGGATCGTCGCAAAGGATTGGCGATAGATCTCCTGACCGTCGCGAATGTAATCAAGCATCGGTGTCACTCATCTGGGTCATGCATCGGTTCACTTCGGGCGAGCCGCGCGAGCGTCGCTGCGGCTCGCCCAATTGTCAGTTGGCGCGCGACGCATTCGCCGAAGCCCGGCCGCGCGTCGCGTCGATAAAGGTCGTAGACGCCCGGCGCCGCGGCGAGCAACGTGAACGGCGCGCAATGCGCGGCAGCGCAGGAGCGCGGGCAGCCGCTCAGGTGCACGTCGAGGCCGGCGGGCAGATGCTTCGCGAGCGCGAGCGCATCGGCCTTGGTGTCCGCGAGGCTCTTCGCGCAGCCGCTCGAACCGGCACAGGCGACGAGGCGCGTAGCCGGATCATGGGAGTCGCATGCGAGGCCGAGCTTCTTGAGCGCAGCAAGCACGGCGGGTACCGCGTGTGTCGCGATGGCGGGCAGCAGGACGCTTTGCCATGGCGTGATGCGTAGTGTGCCGTCGCCATGCTGCCGCGCCAGCGAGGCGAGGCCGGGCAGGATGTGCGCATCGATCCTGCCGAGCAGCGGCTGCCCGCCGACGTGCCATGTTCCCGCGCTCCGCTCGCCGTGTGCACCGACGCGCAGCGCCGCATCGGCGGGCGTGCTGCGCCGCCAGTCGGCGAGCGCGGCGTCGCGCGTCAGCGGGAAATCGACATAGGTTTGTGCGTGCTGCAATATCGCATCGACCGGATGGGCGGCGAGCAGGTGACGCATGCGGGTGGCGTCGGCGGCGGCGAGGTCGAGAAACGTGTGCAGCAGCGCGCGCACGAGCGCCGGGACTTGCGACGGCAGCACCGCGGCTAGCGCGCCTTGGGGATTTGCCGGCGGCGCGCTTGGTGGGGCGTTTGCTGCCACATTTACTGCCGCTTTTGCTGCGGCGTCTCCTGCCGCGCTTGTCGTCGAGCTTGCTGGTGCGTTTGCTCGTGCTTGCGCTCGTGAGCTTGCTGGCGCGTTCGCGAGTCCGCCTGTTGCGGCACCTGTCGCTGCGCTCACTGCCGCCTGAGTTGCCGCCCAAGCTGCCGACTCCGTCGCACCCGCAGGCGGGCACCCCGCAAGGCCGAACATAAAACGGATCTCGCCCGAGCCGTCCTGCGCTGCCGCGAGCCACACGTCATGCGGATGATCGAGCCGTGCAAGGCGCTCGCCGCCATCCACGAGCAGCGCGAATTTCGGCGATAGCGCCGCGAAACGCGCGTCGCTTTGCAGCAGCGCGAGCAGCGCAGCGCACAGCGGCCGGGTGTCGAAGAGCGCGCACGGATCGCGGCCGGCCGTGGGACTGATCATCACATTGCGGATGTCGTCGGCGGCCAGGGCATCGAGCCGGGCCTCGCCCTCGGCCTCGCCGTCGGGCAAAGGCCCGAGCCTCGCGTCGACCAGCGCGGCAATCAGCGCCGCCTCTTCGCCGCCGCGCACGCCGCGCAGTTGCAGATTCGCACGATTGGTCAGCTCGATCACGCCCGCCGCATGCCGCGCGCTGGCATGCGCGATCGCGTCTGCTTGCGCCGCGCTCAGCTCGCCGCCCGGCAGCTTGATCCGGCAGATGCCGCCGTCGCGCGCGGCCACGATGCGCGCGAGCCCCGGACACGCCGAGGGCCGCAGCGCGCAAGCCGCGTCGGGCAGAACAGTGGAGGACGAAGCTCGATTCAAGACGGACACCGCGGTTAGCGTCGCGCGACGGCCCGAGCAAGCGATGCTGCGGCTTGGCTGCGGCATCGGTACACCCCGCCCGATGTTGGCTGGCACGAACAGTCTCGCCGGCAGGTCTCCTGGCTCGCAGGTCGTCGTCCGCCGCGGCCTTCCCGGTGAAACCAGTGGCGCTCAGCGCAGGCGGACTCGCTGCATACAGTTGCGGGGGCAGCCACAGCGGCAAACTGCTCGGCGCTGTGTTCCCTGTTAGGCCCCGAAGGGCACCGGCGGCTGTATTATGCCTTTTTTCGGATAGCACAACGAGGCTGGACGCTTTGACCGGCGTAGCGCAGCGCATTGTTTGAGATACCAGATGAGGAAGGATGCATGCCGGCGTGGCTGACGGTAGTAGGTATTGGCGACGACGGCTTCGCGGGTTTGGGACGGCCCGCGCGGCGCGCGTTGCTGGAGGCGTCGGTGATTTACGGCGGCGAGCGTCATCTGTCGATGCTGCCGGCGAGGCTCGCCGCGCGCCGCGTCGCATGGCCGCGTCCGTTCGATCTCGCGCCGCTGCTTGCCGAGCGAGGCCGGCCGGTGTGCGTGCTCGCGAGCGGCGATCCGATGCTGTTCGGCGTGGGCGCGACGCTCGCAAGGCGAGTGCCGCCTGACGCCTTGCGCGTGCTGCCTGCGCCTTCGTCGGGTTCGCTCGCGGCCGCGCGGCTCGGCTGGCCGTTGCAGGAGGTGGCGACCGTGTCGCTGGTGGGGCGGCCTTTAGCGAGCGTCAACGCGTATCTGTACGACGGCGCGCGCGTATTCGTGCTGAGCGCCGACGGCGGCACGCCTGCGGCGCTCGCGGCCTTGCTGAATGCGCGTGGCTTCGGCGCGACGTGCATGAGCGTGCTCGAACATCTCGGCGGCGAGGCCGAGCGGCGCATCGACGGCCGCGCGGACCAATGGTCCACGGGCGAAGTCGCCGCGCTCAATCTGATCGCGCTCGAATGCCGCGCCACCGCAGGCGCGCCGCGTCTGCCGCTCACCTGCGGCTTGCCCGACGACGCGTTCCGTCACGACGGCCAGTTGACCAAGCGCGACGTGCGCGCCATCACGCTGGCGCGTCTCGCACCGACGCCCGGCCAATTGCTGTGGGACGTGGGCGCGGGCAGCGGCTCGATCGGCATTGAATGGATGCGCGCGCATCCGGCTTGCCGGGCGATTGCCATTGAATCGCACGCGGAGCGTCAAGGTTTCATCGGACACAATCGCGACGCGTTGGGCGTGCCGGGGCTACAACTCGTCGCGGGCCGCGCACCGCAAGCGCTCGAAGGATTGCCCGCGCCGGACGCCGTATTTATCGGCGGCGGCGTGACGGTGCCCGGCGTGCTGGAAGCGTGCTGGGCCAGTCTGCGCGACGGCGGCCGGCTGGTCGCCAACGCGGTCACGCTGCAGGGCGAGGCGGTGCTCGCGGCGTGGCGCGAACGTCAGGGCGGCACGCTCACGCGGATCGCGCTTGCCGACGCACAGCCGCTCGGCGGATTCGACACGTGGCGTCAGGCGCTGCCGATCACGCTGTACGAGGCGGTGAAGGTCTCGGGCGGCAACGACGCTGCGCGTGACAGAAATCGCGCCGCTTCCGCTGAATCCGCTGAATCCGCCTGACCGCCATGCGCGACGAAACACCCGAACAACCCGCGCCGCTGCGCAGCGGCTACACGACCGGCAGTTGCGCCACCGCGACGTCGCTGGCGGCGGCGCGTCTGCTGCTCGCGGGAGTCGCGAGCGAGGTTGCGGAGATCGTGCTGCCCAAGGGCCAGCATGTGCCGATGCCGCTCGTCTTCTGCCGTCTGACGGACGAGGGCGCCGAGGCCGGCACGATCAAGGATGCCGGCGACGACCCCGACGTCACGCACGGCGCCGTGGTGTTCGCGCGCGTGCGCCTGCTCGCGGAGCCGGGCGTGGTATTCCGCGCGGGGCCGGGCGTCGGCACCGTCACGCGCGCCGGACTGACGCTTGCAGTGGGCGAGCCGGCGATCAACCCCGTGCCGCGCCAGATGATGACCGCGCATCTCGCCGAACTCGCGGCCGAGCATGCATATCGCGGCGGCTTCGAGGTGACGGTCGGCGTGGAGGGCGGCGAAGCGCTCGCGCAGAAGACCATGAATCCGCGGCTCGGGGTTCTCGGCGGCTTGTCGATATTGGGCACGACCGGCATCGTGCGGCCGTTTTCGTGCTCGGCGTATATCGCGTCGATTCATCAGGGCATCGACGTCGCGCGCGCGAACGGCTACACGCATCTGGCCGCCTGCACCGGCAACGCCAGCGAAGACGCCATGCGCGCGCATTACGGCTTGCCTGACATCGCGCTGATCGAAATGGGCGACTTCGTCGGCGCGGTGCTGAAGCATATGAAGCGCGCGCCGGTCGAACGTCTGAGTATTTGCGGCGGCTTCGGCAAGCTGAGCAAGCTCGCCGCCGGCCATCTCGACCTGCATAGCCGTAATTCGAGCATCGACCTCGAACGGCTTGCCGGCTGGGCCGCCGCGCACGGCGCCGACGACGCGTTGCAAGCCGCGATTCGCGCGGCGAACACGAGCCAGCAGGCCGTCGCGCTGGCGCATGCGCAGCACGTGCCGCTCGCCGACATTGTCTGTGCCCACGCGCTGCGCGTGGCGCGCGAGATCGTGCCGCCGCAGGTGAATGTCGAGATGTTCGCAATCGACCGGCAAGGCCATCTGATCGGAGCCGCGCGATGACGCGGATTTTGCTGCTCGGCGGCACCGGCGACGCATTACGGATGGCGCGGCACCTGGCCCCTCGCGACGTGTACAGTCTCGCCGGCCTCGGCAAGGTGCCCGACGACCTGCCGTGCGCGGTGCGCGTGGGCGGTTTTGGCGGCAGCGAAGGCCTGCAGCGCTATATCGAAGACGAAGACATCGGCCTTGTGATCGACGCGACGCATCCCTACGCGGCGCGGATCAGCGCGAACGCGGTGCAGGCGGCGCGCTCCGCGGGTGTCGCGTGCTGGGCGCTGCGCCGGCCCGCATGGCAGCCGCAGGCGGGCGACGACTGGCGCATGGTCGATAACTGGAACGAACTCACGGCGGCGCTTGCGTCGTTCCGGCGGCCGCTCTTCACACTCGGCCGCGAGCCGCTCACGCACCTCGACGAGATTCCCGCGCATCAATTCTGGTCCGTGCGTTGCCTCGACGCGCACGCGGATACCGCACGCGCTCGCATCCTCGCCGCGCGCGGGCCCTTCACGCTGGAAGGTGAACGGGCGCTCTTTGCGCTGCAAGCGTTCGACGTGCTGGTCAGCAAGAACAGCGGCGGCGGTGCGACGGAAGCGAAGCTCCAGGTCGCCCGCGAGCGTGGTCTGCCTGTCGTGATGCTGCGCCGCCCGCCGTTGCCCGCAGCGGACCGCGAATTTGCAAGCGCCGCGGATCTGCTCGCCGCGCTGCGTCTGTCGCACTGAATCGCCCGCATCAATCACGGAGTACTGAATGACGGTGTTTTTTATCGGCGCGGGTCCTGGGGACCCGGAACTGATTACGGTGAAGGGGCAGCGCCTCGTGCGCAGTTGTCCGGTGATTCTGTATGCCGGCTCGCTCGTGCCGGCCGCGGTGCTGGACGGACATTCGGCGATACAGGTGGTCAATACCGCCGAGCTCGATCTCGATGAAATCGTGGCCTTGCTGAAAAACGCACACGATAAAGGCCAGGACGTGGCGCGCGTGCATTCGGGCGATCCTTCGTTGTATGGCGCCATTGGCGAACAGATTCGCCGGCTGTGCGAACTCGCCATTCCGTACGAGATCGTGCCGGGCGTGACGGCCACCGCTGCGTGCGCGGCGGCGCTCGGCTGCGAGCTGACCTTGCCCGGCATTTCGCAGACGCTGATCCTGACGCGTTACGCGACGAAGACAGCGATGCCCGAGGGCGAACAGCTCGCCGATCTCGCACGGCATCGCGCGACGATGGCGATTCATCTGGGCGTGCGGCACCTTGCGCGTATCGTCGACGAATTGCGGCCGCATTACGGCGGCGCGTGTCCGATCGCGGTGATCTATCGCGCAAGCTGGCCGGACGAGGAAAAGATCACCGGCACGCTCGACGATATTCTCGGCAAGGTTCAGTCGACGCACATCGAGCGCACGGCGTTGATCCTCGTCGGCGAGGTGCTCGCCGCGGACGGTTTCGCCAACTCGACGCTGTACGCGAAAGGCTGACCGCGCGGCAGCGCCGGGCGCGCGCTGCGCGAGCGCAGCGGCGGGTTCGCCACGGGCCGCCTCGAATGGTTCAATGGTTCGGCGATCTCAGCGCGTCAGTCTTCCAGCGGCGAGAGCGCCTCCAGCGGCATCTTCTTTTCCGCACCGATGGTGATCGCCGGCACGAGCGTGAGCAGCGCGACCACGAAAATCGCTATCGCAAAGATCGACAGGAAGGTGAGGTGCAGCGATTGATGCAGCACCATGCGGATAGCGTTGCCGCCGCCGAGGCTCGCAGCCTGGTTTTGCAGCAGGCTTTTCAGTTGATCGGATGTGACCACCGCGCTGCCTCGCGAATGACTCAGACCGAAATTGAGCACCGCGCCGAACAGGGTGGCGCCGAGTGTGCTGCCGAGGTTGCGCGAAAATAGATTCGACGCCGTGGCGCTGCCGCGCTCGTCCATCTTGACGATTTCCTGAATCAGCATGAGGCAGCTGACGCTGGAAATGCCCATGCCGAAGCCCATCACCAGTGAGCCCAGCCCGGCGACGACCGGCGAGCCGCCCGGCGCAAGCAACAGCAACAGCACCGCGCCCACGGGAATGAACGTACTGCCGCCTATCAGCATGCGCCGCAAGCCGATACGGTGAAACGACTTGGCGGCGAGCGTCGCGCCGGCCGGCCAGCCGACCATCATCATCGTGAGCGCGAGGCCCGCTATCACCGGCGAGCGGTTCAGCACGCCTTGCACGTACATCGGCAGGAACGTGGTGGAGCCCATCAGGATCATGCCGGACAGCACGGTCGCGCCGTTGCACGCGGCAATGGGGCGGCGGCTCCACAATGCGAACGAGATCATCGGCTCTTTCGCCCGGCGCTCCTGCAGCACGAACAGCACGAGACACACGACGAATGCGCCGCCGGCCATGGATGCGTGCGCGAGGTCGTCGTCGCCCGCGTAGGTGAGTCCGGTCATCAGTGCGGCGATGGCCGCCATGAAGAGCGCTGCGCCCGCGAAGTCGATGGAAGGGCGCGCGTGCCGCTCCGATTCGCGCAGGAACGCAATAAAGCCGGCTGCCGATGCGAGGCCGATCGGCACATTCATCCAGAAGATCCACGCCCACGACATGTTGCGGATGATGAAGCCGCCGACCATCGGCCCGACCACTGCGGCAATCGCCCACACGCTCGCGAGATAGCCTTGCACCTTGCCGCGTTCGCGCGCCGGGTACAGGTCCGCGACGATGGTCAGCGTGACCGGCTGGATCGCGCCTGCGCCGACGCCCTGAATCAGACGGAACGCGATCATGGCCGGCATCGACCATGCGAAGCCCGCCAGCACTGAGCCGACGAGAAAGATGGCGATGCCGGCCAGCATGACCGGCTTGCGGCCATAGAGATCGGCGAGCTTGCCGAACACGACGGTGATGGCCGTTTGCGCCAGCAGGAAGGACGAGAAGACCCAGCTGTACAGATGCAGATCGCCGAGTTGGGCGACGATCTGCGGCATGGCAGTGGAAACGATGGTGGCTTCGATGGCGACCATGGCCATGGAAGCCATCACGGAAGCAATGACGAGGGGACGCGACGATTGCGGATTGCGGGACATGGGACGAAGTTGGTATCAGAATAGTGGGTGCGCCTGCCGGGCGACGCCTGCACCGCGCCTGCGCGCCGCGCCGCCGGCAGGGCGGGCGCAGCAGGACGGCGGTGCGACGGCAGCGGACATCGAGTATGCACCTTGTGCGCAATTTGCGCTGTCGGACGGCCAGCGGGGCCGGCGTGGCGCAGGGGTGGCATAGGGGTGGCATAGGGATTGCAACCGACGAGATTCTTTCGACACATGGAGGGTCATTATGAGGATCGAATTCACCGGACGCCGTGAAGTGGTGGCGGCCGCGCGCGTCGCCTTCGAAGCCAATGTCGATGGAAAGGACGTCTGGTGCAGCGTCTCGCTCGATGCACTGAACGACCATTTCGGCAACGGCGGCCCGTCGGCGCACGATCTGGTGGGCACGTTCGAGGCCAACCGCGCGCAGATCGAAAAGGCCGCGCAGCGCGTGCTCGAAAAGAACGGCGGGCAATCGGTGGAACTCGAAACGCGCGACTTCGACAAGACCGGCCCGTGAGCACGGCGTCGCGGGCGGCCCGCAGGGAGCGGGCTTGACCGACAAGCCGTGGCTGCACTGGCGTGCGGCGCGGGCTCTGGGCACGGTAACGCGGTATAGTCGCGCGAATTCTTCGCGGCCGTGCCGTGCGCCGCGCGCCCTTTGACTATCTGGAGAACTTCGTGCAGGAAATCATCGAGGGCTTGATCCGCTTTCAACGCGACGTGTTTCCGCAGCAAAGCGCCTTGTTCAAGCGGCTGTCGACCGCGCAAAGTCCGAGTACGCTGTTCGTGACCTGCTCGGACAGCCGGGTGGTGCCCGAGCTGCTCACGCAGGCGGAGCCCGGCGCGCTGTTCGTGATTCGCAATGCGGGCAATATCGTGCCGTCGTATGGTCCGGAGCCGGGCGGCGTCTCGGCGACGGTCGAGTATGCGGTCGCGGTGCTGGGCGTGCGCGACATCGTGATTTGCGGCCACTCGAACTGCGGCGCGATGACGGCCATCACGACCAACACCAACCTGGAACACCTGCCGGCCGTCGCGGGCTGGCTGCGTCACGCGGATGCCGCCAAGGCGATTCACGCGTCGCGCACCTATCAGTCGCCCGCCGAGCGCCTCGACGCGCTCGTCAAGGACAACGTAGTCGCGCAGCTCGCGAATATCCGCACGCATCCTTCCGTGGCCGTCGGCCTTGCGAACAAAAAGCTGCAGCTGCACGGCTGGATTTTCGACATCGAGAGCGGGGTGATGCTCGCACTCGACGGCCGCACCGGTCAATTCGTGCCGCTGCTGGAGAATCCGGACATTTTTGCCGTGTAGTCAGGCGTCTGCGCGCTTATCGACTGTTCCTACGGGCCTTCGTAGCAGCGAAACGCGAGGCTGATGCGCGGCCCGACGCTTTCGGCAAGCTTCGGAATGCCGTGGTCGTGCGTGAACTGCGACGCGTAGCTCATGACGAGGCAACTGCCGGCCTCCAGGTCGACGTGCACGGCGCGGCCGGGCCCTTTTTTCGGGCGAATGGTCATGCGGCGCGTCGCGCCGAGCGATACGATCGCGATCGGTTCGCCGCGCACGAGGTTCGCGGTTTTATCGTTGTGCGGCGCGACGCTGTCGTGTTCGTCGCGATACAGGTTGAGACCCACCCGGTTGAACGGGGCGCCGACGAGCGCTCGCACCGCCTCGAAGGCTTCGGCAAGCGGCGCCGGCAGATCTTGTGCGTCGCGCATGAAAGTGGCGATGAGCCGTGGTACGGCCACCTCGCGCTCGTACATGATGCGCTGATGGCTGCTCCAGCCGATATTGCCGAGCGCCTCGCCGAACCACTGTTGCGCGCGCGCAAGCGGAACGGATTCGGGCAGATAACGGATGCCGCCTTCCTTGTCGGTAAAGAGCGTGACCGGCTCGGGCGCAAACAAGCCTTGCTGGAATGCCATGATCGAACGCCCGGCGGGGTTCGGCCCGCCGGCAAATGACTGGTTCATGCCGGCTATTATACTGTGTTTTTATACAGTATTTATGCGTCCGATCGTTGCTGGCGGGCGGTGTCGGGTCTCATCGTGCCGGCCGGCGCGCCGCGTGTGTGCCGGGTTCACTCGCCCGGGCTGTATAGATCGAGCAGTTTCAGCGTGACGCCATTAGTCCAGCCGAAGCCGTCCTGCAGCGGATATTCGCCGCCGCCACCGCCGCCCGTGCCGGCGCCTTCCACCACGTATTTTTCGACCAGTTTCCTGTCCGACGCATAGACGCCCTTTACGTCGGCGAGAAAGCGCGTGCCGATCTGCTGCGCGAGCGCGTCCTGGCCGTAGCGCTTCAGACCCTGGATCGCGACCCAGTGCAGCGGCGCCCAGCCGTTCGGCGCGTCCCACTGTTGGGCGGTGTTGTAGGTCGTCGTGACGAGGCCGCCAGGCTGCAGCAATGTGGACTGCACCTGCTCCCCGGTCTTTTTCGCGCGATCCGGCCATGCCGCGCCGACGAAGAGCGGGAACACCATGGCCGCCGTCTTGTTGTCGCGCGGTTTGGCGAGCTGCCAGTCATAGTCGCCGTAGTAGCCGTTCGGGTTCCACAAGTAGCGGTTGATGGCAAGCGCGCGCTTCGCCGCCCGTCCCGCGAATTCGCCGACGCAGCGGAAATCGCGCGTCTCGCCGCAGCCTTTCGCGATGGTGATTTCCAGATGGAACATGAGGCTGTTCAGATCGACGGGGATGATCGACGTGGTGCGCACCGTCGCGAGCGTCATGTTGTCGCCGAACCAGCGCGAACTGAAATCCCAGCCGCTTTCGGCGGTCGCGCGCAGTTCGCGGTAGACGTCGTTCGGATTGCGGCCGGTTGCCTTTTGCGCGGTCTGAATGTCTTCCAGATACGATTCGTCGCGAGGCGTGTCGAGTTCGTCCCAATAGCGGTTCAGCACGGAGCGGTCGTGCATCACGACCACGTTGCGCGTCGCCGACCCGGCCGGCGTCGAGCTTTCGCCCTGCATCCAGTAGCCGTATTCCTTGCGCAGCGCGGGCAGGTACTTCTGATAGACGCCATGTCCTTCCACTTTGGCCGCGAGCTCCACCATATGCGAGAAGAAGGGCGGCTGCGAGCGGTCGAGATAATACGTGCGATTGCCGTTGGGAATATGACCGAACGTGTCGATCATGTACGCGAAGTTGTCGAGCATGTTGTCGACGAGGTCTTCGCGGCCCGCTTCCTGAAGGCCCAGCATCGTAAAGTAGGTGTCCCAATAGTAGCCTTCGCGAAAGCGGCCACCGGGCACGACATAGGGCTTCGGCAACGGAATCAGCGAGCTGTTGGGCGGCGCGCTCGTGGTCGTGCGGGTGAGGGCGGGCCATAGCCAGTTGATGTGCTCACGCAGCGTCTGGTTCGCGGGCGGCGTGATGACCGGCTCGCTCGGCGGCGTGAAGTACTGGTTCACGAAGCTGGCAAGCGAAAAGCCGGGATTGTTCTTCTGTTGCTGATACAGCTGCACGATCGCGGCGGGGTCCGCGTTCGGCGTGGCATCGACGAAGGTCTTCTGGTCCGGATAGATCTGCGCCGTTTGCACGGCCACGAAGAGCTCGCCATAGAGTTTGTCCGGCGCGGGCGGCAGCGTGCCGCCGACCTGCGTGTCGGCACGACAGACGGACGACAGCCCAATGAGAAGGGCAACGCTCGACACGGCGGCGGCGCGATGCAACGGCTTCAGGCGGGCGGCGCAAAAGAAGGGCTGCGATGAAAAGCCGGGTGCGCGGCCGGCACAGTGAATGCTGCGCACTTGCGATGACACAATCATGTCTCCTCCACAGGGAATGGACAACAGGATTGGTCTGCCTCTCACACCCTCTTGTGGGGACCTGCAATGACGTGACCTGCGCTGGGGCGTGGCTAGCATCGCATAAAAGCGCACGTCCTTCAAACTATGCGAGGTGAATGGCTGCTTGCGTTGTGTACACCTAACCTTTACCCCGCGAGCCACCGCACAACAACCGGCATCAACACCGGCACCACAAACGCGGTAAACACGCCGTTGAGTCCCATGCCGAGCCCGGCGAATGCGCCCATCTGCTCGCTGACCTGAAAGGCGCGCGCCGTGCCGATGCCGTGCGACGCGATGCCGAGCGCAAAACCGCGCACTTCCGGTTCGGCGATTTTCAGCCCGTTGAGAATGGCGCGCGCGAACACGGCGCCGAACACGCCCGTCGATATCACGAGCACCGCGGTCAGCGACGGTATCCCGCCGATCTCCGACGCGACGGCCATCGCAATCGGCGTGGTCGCGGATTTCGGCGCGAGCGACGCGAGCGTCTGATGCGAGGCGCCGAACAGCGCCGCCACGCCAATCGCCGAGACAATTGCCGTCAACGAGCCGGCCACGAGTCCGCCGAAGAGCGGCAACGCATAGCGGCGCAACTTCGGCCACTGACGATAGAGCGGCAACGCAAGCGCGACCGTCGCCGGACCGAGCAGGAAGTGCACGAACTGCGCGCCCTCGAAATAGGTGGGGTACGGCGTGCCCGTGATTTCGAGCACCGCCACCAGCAGCGCCACCGCGATCAGCACCGGATTGGCGAGCGGATTGAAGCGCGCCTTCGCATACAACGTCTGCGCAATCAGATACGCGATCAACGTGATCGTGAGCCCGAGCAACGGGCTCGCGGCAAGATAGACCCAGATCGCGCCGAGCTTCGGCAAGGCGGTCATTGTGCGGCCTCCGTGTCGGCGCGATCGTGCGGTTGCCGGCGCTGCTGCCGGCGCATCAACGCGCGCGTGACGAGCGCCGCCACCGCAATCGCCAGCGTCGTGCTGACTGCAATCGAAACGATCACCGCCACCGCATCCCCGCGAATACGGCTTGCCGAGACCATGATGCCGACGCCCGCCGGCACGAACAGCAGCGACAGATGCCGCAGCAATTCGAGCGCGGTGGGCTCGATCGCATCCGCGGTTTGCGGGCGCATCATGACGAAGCCGAACAGCAGCAACATGCCGATCACCGGGCCGGGAACGGGCAGATGGAACACGTAAGACACGCCTTCTCCAAGGCATTGAAACGTAAGCAGGGCGGCAAGCGCTCCCAGCATGTCGATCTCCAGCGCACGAAACGGAAATGCGGCCATTGTGTACCATGCCGGTAGTTTCGTGGTTCATGCCCGCCAGGCGCCGCGCGTCTCGCGGCCACAAAATTCTCTCGATCGACTATTGCGCCCCGGACAACCCCCATGCATATCGAGCCGTTTCATATCGCCGTGCCGCAAGACGACATCGACGATCTGCGCCTCCGTATTCGCGCCACGCGCTGGGCGCCCGCGACGCCTTCGCCGGCGTGGCAGCAAGGTGTGGACCCGGCATGGCTGCGCGAGCTTGCCGATTATTGGGCGAACCGGTTCGACTGGCGCTCGGCGGAGCAGCGCCTGAACCGGCTGCCGCAATTCATCGCCGATGTCGAAGGGCAGCGCGTGCATGTCGTGCATCGGCGCGGCGTCGGCCCCGCGCCTTATCCGCTCGTGGTCACCCATGGCTGGCCGGGTTCGTTTGTCGAGTTCGAGGCGCTGCTCGAGCGGCTGTGCGATCCCGCGGCGTTCGGCGGCGATCCTGCGGATTCGTTCGATGTGGTCGTGCCTTCGCTGCCCGGTTTCGCGTTCTCGCAAGCGCCCGCGCGGCCCGGCATGTCCGCGTTCCAGGTTGCCGACCTGTGGGTGTCGCTGATGAACGGCCTCGGGTACCAGCGCTTCGGCGCGCAAGGCGGCGACCTCGGCGCAGGCGTGTCGATTGCGCTTGCGGCACGGCATCCGCAGGTGGTCGACGGCATTCACCTGAACTTCCTGCCGGGCAGCTACGAGCCGGCAACCGGTGCCGCGCAGCAACCGTTGACGCCTGAAGAAGAGGGCTTCTTGCGCGACAGGAACGAGTGGGCCGCGCTCGAGGGCGGCTACGCCCATATGCACGCGACGAAGCCGCTGACGCTCGCGGCTTCGCTGAACGATTCGCCTGTGGGACTCGCCGCCTGGATCGCCGAAAAATTCCGCGCGTGGAGCGATTGCGAAGGCGATGTCGAGCGCGTGTTTTCGAAGGACGAGTTGCTCACCAACATTTCGCTCTACTGGTACACGCAGAGCATTGCACCCGCCATGCAGATGTACTGGGAGAACCGACTTCAGCCGATGCGTTTTGCGCACGGCTCGCACGTGTCGACGCCTGTCGGTTTTGCGCGCTTTCCCAAAGAGATCAGTCGTCCGCCGCGCAGTTGGCTCGAACGCACCTTCAACGTCGTGCAGTGGAACGACATGCCGGGCGGCGGCCACTTTGCCGCCATGGAGAAGCCGGATCTGCTCGCGGCCGAGATCCGCAGCTTCTTCAGACCGCTGCGCACCTGACCGCGCAGCCGGACCTTTTTCGATTTCTCGCTGGACTCAACAGCTAGTACACAAACGGCGCCGATATTCCGTCGGCTTGCCGTTTTTCGCCTTATCACACCACGCACTCAAAAAATAAAAATTTTTCCGTAGTGCGGCGGGGGAAATCCGATATTTAGAGTATTAACTCAGGTTAATTGCTGGGGTATTCGGATTGCATGGATTGAATGCGAAATCAGGAAAGTTTGTGAAAGGAAGTTGACACGATAACGTTTGCCAAACTAGGCTACGCACTGTCGTCCAAACTGATCACGGTTTATCGGGTTAACCGAGGAGCCGCGCTGGCTTTGGCTGGCCGCCGATCTATGGGGCGGCAATGATTTGTCTCGCCGACATATTGAAAGTTTTGTAATAGACAAGTTTCGCTTTTATAAAAATCAGCGCTCAGTGCTGAGGACATAACACGTCCCATTATTCTCGCTAGCAATTCGGTGCTAGTGCGGGAGACCTTTTTTGCTGAAAAAAGAGAATCACGGCTGAAGTGACTCAACGCACTTTTCTTTATACCGATATTGTCAGTCGAGGATTAAAAATGCGTATAAATTTCCGATTGCAGATGCAGTGTCTGGCGCTAGCCGGAATAATGGCCCTGGCGGGCTGCGGTGGAGCAGACGGCTCCGCTTCGTTGACGAGCAAATCCGCGCAAGCTCCAGCCAGCGCTTCCGAGGTGGCATTGGTGCCGCCCGCGAGCGCGGTGCTCGCGGACACGTCGATCGACAAGACCGTGCAGCCGGTCGAACTGCCGAACACCGTCACGCCGATCAACTACAGGCTGTGGTTCAGGCCGAATCCCGCGCTGTCGTCCTTCGACGGCCGCGCCGACGTCCAGATCAAGGTGCAGAAGGCGGTCAACGCGATCACCATCGCCGGACATCGCATCAAGTTCACCAACGGCACCATCACGCTTCAGCCCGGCAATATCGCGCTGATCGCGACGCCGCAGGACGACGGCGACTTTTATCAGTTGCGGCCCGTCAGCGGGCAGATCGCCGCGGGCAACTACTCGCTGCATATGGAGTGGACCGGCATCATCAACTTCAAGAGCTATGACGACCCAGCGACCAAAACGGGCGGCAGTTGCGGCAACGATCCGTATCCGGGCTGCTCCGCTGCCGAGGGCGTGTTCCGCGTCGATCTGAAGGCGACCGACGGTACGACGAGCGGCGCCATCCTCACGCAAGGCGAGTCGAATCTCGCGCGGCAATGGTTCCCCGGCTGGGACGAGCCGGCGTTCCGCCCCACCTATGAGGTGAGCGCGGAAGTGCCGCAGAACTGGAAGGTCGTGTCGAACGCGGCAGAAAAGCCCGCTGTGAACGTGGATAGCGGCTACAAGCTGGTGTCGTTCGAAAAGACGCCGCCCATGCCTTCGTATCTGCTGTTCTTCGGCGGCGGTCAATTCGATATTCTCGAAGACGACTTCACGAGCCCGCTGCCCGACGGCAAAGGCTTGCACCTGCGTATCTTCACGCCGCCCGGCATGCGCGACTGGGCGAGGCCCGCGATGCAGCAGACCAAGCAGGCGCTCGACTACTACTATCGCTACACCGGCATCCCGTTGCCGCTCACCAAGTTCGACACGGTCGCCGCCAACGACGCGTTCAAGGAGCAGAAGGACCTGAACTTCGGCGGCATGGAAAACTGGGGCGCCATTCTCGAATTCGCCGACGACATCCTGCCGGCGCCGGGCACGAGCATGTCCGACTATGGCGTGACTGTGCTCACGCATGAGGCGGCGCATCAATGGTTCGGCGATCTCGTCACGCTCGACTGGTGGGACGACGTTTGGCTGAACGAATCGTTTGCGACGTTCTTCGAGAACAAGACGAAGGTGCGCTTTTTCCCGGACCGCTTCAGCTGGGTCGACCAGGTGAAGAACAAGTACGCGGTCATCAACGCGGATCTGAAGTCCACGTCGTTCCCCGTGCAGCCGAACTTCAACGGCTGGGCGTCCAACGACTTCGTGCTGAGCGCGAGTGCCTTCACGTATGACAAGGGCGGCCACGTGCTGAAGATGCTCGAGAACTATCTCGGCGAGGATACGATGCGCAAGGGGCTGCAGCAGTATCTGGCCGACTACTCGCTCGGCAACGTGACGCCCAGGCGTCTGTGGGACGAGCTCAGCAAGGCGAGTGGCGAGCCGATGGTCGCGATCGGCGACAGCTTCGTGCGGCAAACCGGCGTACCGCTCATTTCGCTCGACACCCAGTGCGATCTGACGACGAATCAGACCATCGTGACGCTGAAACAGCAGCCGTTCCCGAATCAGAATCAGTATCCGGGCACGCAGTGGACCATTCCGTTGACGCTCGCTTATGGCGACGGACTGACTTCGCGCAAGACGGTCGCGATGAAGGACATGCAAACGCAGGTGCGGCTGAACGGCTGTTCCGCGGTGCTCGCCGATCCGAGCGGCCTCGACTATTACGTGACGAACTACAGCAACAACGCATGGAGCCAGTTGCTGGCGCAAAGCAGCGCCCTGAAAGATCCGGTGCTGCTCACGAGCTTGCAACTCGAAGCGAAACTGCTCGTTGCGCATGGTCTCGCGGACCCGTCGCGTGAGACGGGCATCGGCTCGCTCAGTTCGGCGAACGCGATGGTTGCCCGCCAGTTGCTGAAGGCGCCGGCGCCGAGCACGCAGTCGCTGCGGCCGACGATCCGCTATCAAGGCGCGCTGCGGCAGAAGGCACAGGCGCAGTAAGTAATCCGACAGCCTGGGTGGCATCGTGTATCCGATGCCAGCCAGCCAGGCAGGTTGCCTCACAGCGAACGATCTTTTTGCGGCCGCCGGGAATAAATTCCGCGCGGCCGCAGTCATGCCTGACGAACCGGGCCCGAAGAACGCTGGATAAGCCGGCGCTCTGTTGGTGGCCCGTTATCGTGAGGCCAACATGTCGTCACATTCCTTCGATCCGTCGCGCCGCGGCGCACTGAAATGCCTCGCCTTCGGCGGCGCGGGTACGCTCTTCGTTCTCGCGGGCGGCGTTCTCACGCCGATGCAGCTCGCGCTCGCCGCCGACGGCAAACCGGCCGCGACGGCCGGTGTGCCGCTCTTTCTTCAGATCAGCGACACGCATATCGGCTTCAACAAGGAAGCCAACCCCGACGTTGCCGGCACGCTGAAGCAGACCATCGAGTTCGTCAACGCCATGCCGGTCAAGCCCGCGCTCGCCATTCATACCGGCGACATTACGCATCTTTCGAAGGCCGCCGAGTTCGATCTCGCCGCGCAATTGCTGTCCGGACTGCCGGTCACGGAACTGCATACCGTCCCCGGCGAGCACGACGTGACCGACGGCCCCGGCACCGAGTACTTCAGCCGCTTTGGTCAAGCGTCGGATAACAAGGGCTATTACAGCTTCGACCATGACGGTGTGCACTTCGTCGGTCTCGTCAATGTGATGCACTTCAAGCCGAACGGGCTCGGCAGTTTAGGCGACGAACAATTGAAATGGCTCGAGAACGACCTCAAGGCGCGCTCATCGAGCACGCCGATCGTGGTTTTCGCGCACATGCCGATGTGGACGATCTATGAGCCGTGGGGCTGGGGCACCGGCGACGCAGGCGAGGCGATGAGCTATCTGAAACGCTTCGGCTCGGTCACGGTGTTGAACGGCCATATCCATCAGATCGTTTCGAAAGTGGAGGGCAACATCACCTTTCACACTGCTCGTTCCACGGCCTATCCGCAACCGGCTGCAGGGCAGGGTCCGGGCCCCGGCCCGATGACGGTTGCAAGCGCTCAGCTTCCGAAGATGCTCGGTGTGACGAGCGTCACGATCGCACGTCATCCGCTCGGAGCAACGCTTGCCGACGCGACGCTGGTGTCGTAGCGGCCACCCACTTCATGGAGATCAGTCATGCGAAACAATTTCCTTCGCCGTGGATGGAGGGGACTCATTGCCGGCGCCGCGCTCGTCGCGGGCGCCGGGGTGCTGTCCGCGTGGGCCGAAACGCCCGGCCAGGTGGTCATCAAAAACTTTATGTTTTCGCCGATGGCGCTCACGATCAAGGCCGGAACGACCGTGACGTGGAAAAACCTCGACGGCGAGCCGCATACGGTCGTCAACGATGCGGGCATGTTCCGCTCGGCAGCGCTCGATCAGAACGATACTTACCAGTTCAAGTTCGACAAGCCGGGCGTGTACAACGTGTTTTGCGGCATTCATCCGAATATGAAAGAGACGATCACCGTCCAGTAAGTGGGAGCACGCCGCGCGCGAGCCGCCAAGTGTTTCGATTTCGCCATAGTGGTTTTGTGCCGAAATATCGGCGAAACGCGCCAATTTTCCGCTCTGGGGAGAAGGCGGGGGCGACTGCGAACGGCGGTGCGCGCGAGCAGAATGTCCTGCTTTTTGCCGCGCGCGGGGCTGCGAGAAAAGCACTCCGTTTAGTGGATCGCGCAACCATTTTCATGCGTGCGTTGCGCGCATGTTTGAAGCGTGCCTGCCGCCCAGCAGTTAAAATCCGCCAAAACAGGCCTGCTTATTGCGTGTTAACGGGCCCCGCACCCGCTGCCGGCTTCAATGCTGCGCGCAGCGGGCCTTCGCAGCGGAGGACCGGTCGGGTCAACGCGCTGAGGTTTGTCGCATAGGCATGCGGCGTTGAACGTTTTACCTGCTTTTCCAGGCTCTAATGCGATCTGCCGAACAGACGTTTGAAGCAGAGCGAGTCGTGTTGTCGCTATCGGACGAGAGAGTTACATTCTTCCAGCAGCGTTTGCATCGACCGTGCGAATTGTGTGATCAGGCCTGATGGAGCGTCAGACGGAAGAATTGCGGAGTATTACGATGTACAACGATCCTGACTTGCCTCATGTTCGCGCGGACAACGACGATGTGGACTTCGATAACGGAACGGCTGAAACAACCGGCGTGACGCCGCGCTTCGGACGCCTCGCGCTGTGCGTGGCGGCGGCGAGCGCGCTTGCGTTCGGCGTCGTCGGTACCGTGGCTTACGGCGTGTGGTTCAACAGCGATCAGCAGACCTACGCGGAGGCCATCGCCCGCGCGCGCCAGGCGCTACGCATGCCTGCTCCGGGTAACGCGGCGGCCGTGCTGGCGAAATCGTCGGAGGGAACCGGCAGTCCGCTTGCCATGAACGTCGACGTCGCGCCGCCCGCCGCGACGGTGCCGGCAGCGCCGCCGAGCCCGCCCCTCGTGACCTCCGCGCTCGGTGCACCGACGCGGAATCCCGGCGTTGCCCCCACCACGCCCGCGGACACCATCGCGTTGCTCGACTTGCCGGCCATTCCGGCGCAGCCGTCGGCATCTTCCGTTGACGAGAGTCGCAAGCCGTCGACATGGACCGGGCAGATCTCCCGTCCCGACGAGGAAGAAGAAGTGCTGGCGGACAACTCCTCCGACGCACCCTCGACCGCAGCGGCGGCAGCAGCCCTCTCGCCTCGCGCCGTGCCGACTGTCGCACGCGCTCCCGAAGCTGCGGCGCCGCAGCTCGCCTCCGCGCGCCCCGCGCGTGAAGCGAGATACGCCCAGCAGGAACGACGCGCGTCGGCGTCGAGCCCGCGGCGGAAAAGCAATCTCTTTGCACGAATGGGTTCGTTCTTTCGACGCGTGAGCTATCGACAACATGGCAGCGGAAGCCAGCAAGACCTCTACTCGCATCCCTGAGCCGCTCTTCGCCTGGCGCCCGGGCCGCTTGCGCGCAGGCGGCTGGCGGCTCACGCCCGGCCCAGCCACCGTCGCCGTGGCGTCGCTGCTGTGCCTGCTGATCGGCCTGTTGTATCTGGCCACGCAGATCAGAACCGTGTTTTCCGATCAGGTCAAACAGGAATACGCGAGCCTCGTGCTCGAGGCCGTCGAGCACGCTCAGACGGCGCGCACGCGGGTCGGCGTATGGGAGGAAGTACCGGGCGCGCACGACGCCGCGGCGAACGGCTACCGCGAGGCGCGAGCCGAACTGACGCGGCGCCTCGCCTCGCTCGCCGCGCTGGTGAATGCCAGTCCCGCCGGCGCGCCGCGTATTCCGTCGTCCGTGTTGTTGCCCGATGCCACGCTCGCGCAAATGGACGCGTTGCTCGGCAACGCGTCGTCCTACTGGCACGCGCAGCGCGATGCGCACAGCGCCGACATGCGCAAGCGGATCACGCTCGTCTCGCGCATGCTCATTGCGATTGCGGCACTGTTGTTCTGCATGCTGATCACGGCGCTCGGCATGTACGCGAAGCGCAACCGGCAACTGGCCGGCCAGTCGCACGAATTCGAGCACGCCGCGCTGCACGATCCGATGACGGGCCTCGCCAATCGGCGCAAGCTCGTGGCCGCGCTGGAGGAGGCCGCCATGCAGGCGTCGAGCGACGCGGGCGAAGGGAAGATCGCCGTGCTGTACATGGACCTCGACGGCTTCAAACAGGTCAACGATTCGCTCGGCCACCGCGTCGGCGACGAGTTTCTCATCGAGGTTTCAAAGCGCTTTCGCGAATCGGTGCGCAGAGACGACGTCGTCGCGCGAATAGGCGGCGATGAATTTGCGGTGCTCGTTCGCCGGTTCTCCGCGCAGGAAGAACTGCGTCACATCGCGCAACGTCTGATTGGCTGCGTGGTGCGCACGGACGAGCAGATGGGCATGGGCATGGTTCGCGCAAGCATCGGCATCGCCACCTATCCGGATCTCGTCGACGACTATCGCCGCCTCGTGGCTGCCGCCGACGCGGCCATGTACCAGGTCAAGCGCAGCGGTAAGGACGGCTACGCGTTTGTCTCGCGCGCGTCCTGAGGCCCGAGCGCGCGCGAGCCCTGCGCTGCGGCTACGCGCTCAGCACCATCTCGCCGGCGCCCGCGTTGAATGCCTCATCCCGCCGAGCCTGGCGCGCGCCGGCTGCTGCGGTTCGCGAACGGCCGGGTGTCTTGCGAACCCGCGTGTCGCGCAGTGCCGGACGTGCATCGACGAGATCCGCGTAGAGTGCAAGATAGTTCGACGTCGACACTTCCCAGCTCGAATCGCGGCTCATCGCATTGCGCTGCAACGCATGCCACGACGACGGCCGCACGAACGCGGCCAACGCGCGGCCCACCGCATGCACGACGTCATGCACGTCCTCTCCGTCGAACAGGAAGCCGGTCGCACAGTCTTCCTCGCGCGCCTGATCCGGCGCGTAATCGACAATCGTATCCGCGAGGCCGCCCACGCGCGACGCCACCGGCACCGTGCCGTAACGCATGGCATAGAGTTGCGTGAGTCCGCAAGGCTCGAAGCGGCTGCCGTGCAGCAGAATATCGGCACCGGCATGCAGCATGTGCGCGCGCCGCTCGTCGTAACCGATCTGCACGCCCACGCGGCCCGGCCACGCTGCGGCCAACTCCTGCAGCGCCTCTTCGAGCGCACGCTCGCCCTCGCCGAGAATCGCGAACTGCAAACGTGGATGCTGCTCGAGCAGCACGGGCAGCGCGCGTGCCACCACGTCCGCGAGTTTCTGTTGCGTGAGCCGGCTGCCGATCGCGACGAGCGGCGCGAACGGGTCGCGCGTCAAACCGAACGCCTGTTGCAAGTCGCGCTTGCAGGCCTGCTTGCCGGCCGTGTCGTCGAGCGAATACGGGCGGGCGATGTACGCGTCCGCAGCCGGATTCCACATGGACGTGTCGATTCCATTGACGATTCCCGAAAGCTTGGCCGCCTGCGCCTGCAGCACGCCTTCCATTCCGTGACCGAAGCGGGGCGTGAGAATTTCGCGCGCATAGCGCCGGCTGACGGTCGTGACGCGGTCCGCGTGCACGATACCCGCCTTCATCATGCTAAGGGATCCGTAATATTCGATGCTGCGTTCGTCGCTCAGTGCGGGCACGAGCAACTCCGGCGGCACGCCGATCCAGCCGCCCATCGCGAGCGGATGATTGCCCTGGAAGGCCAGGTTGTGAATCGTGAAGACGCTTTTTGCTGCAACGCCTGCGAGACGCATATAGAGCGGCGTGAGACCCGCATGCCAATCGTGCGCGTGCACGATGTCGGGGCGTTTCAGATTGCGAACGCCTCGCGCTACCCGGGTGGCGGCTGCCGCTAGCGAGGCGAAGCGCGTCAGGTTGTCGAGGTAGTCGCGTCCTTGCGGGTCCCGGTACAAGCCTTCGCGCGCAAACAGGTGGTCCATTTGCAGCAGCAGCACCGTCACGCCGCTATCCGGCATGCGCGCGCGTAACAGACGCGCATCGCCGCCCGGGAGGCCGGTCATGCGCGCTACCGGCGTGACGTCGACGGCGCGCGCGAGCGCCGCCGGATACGCGGGCATCAGGATCGAGACGTCGACGCCGGTATCCTGCAAGGCTGCGGCATAGGCGCTGACCATGTCGCCAAGTCCGCCGGTTTTGGCGAGAGGAAGGGCTTCGGAAGCGACAAGAAGAACGTTAAGCGGCAAGGTGGCCCCCAAAGGACGCGTTTTTTGCACTTGTGCAGTGCGGCGGAAACACAGGGCCATAAAACAGCAAGCGCTGTGCCCGCCACGCGCAGGCTTGGGGCGCCTTCATGCTAGTGTGTTACGCGGCTTACTGCCAGTTACAAAAGCTGCGTTCGCGCTCCGCGGGGTGGGCGTTTTTTCACGTGCGTGTAGTTTTGACGTTGCGCTTGTGCGCGCGAAAAAAAGCCGTCGCCCGGGGCGACGGCTTCTTGCCGGGAGCAGCGGCAGGGCTGGAGCAGGGCGCGGTCAATGCGCCGATGCGTGCGTGTGCCCGACGCGCCCGCTTTGCGTCATTGCACTGACGATAATGAAGACGATGATATTGACCGCGAGCGCGACAAAACCGATGTTCACGTCCTTGAGCGCGTCGGGTAGAAACGGCATCAACTGGCCGATCGTCAGATGCATCGTCGTGGTGATCGCCACCACCGCGACGCCCGCCACGATTCCGCAGAACGCCCCTTGCTTCGTGGCCCGATTGCGCGGAAAGAGGCTGCAGACGACGGCCGGAAACAGCTGTGTGACGAAGCTGTAGCCCATCAGCAGCAAGGCCACGATGGTTTCGCCGCCGTGCAGCGTAAAGGCGACCGCCACCAGCGCGACGACAGGCACGAGAATGCGCGCGAGATTCGCGACTGCGGCGTCGGACGCGTTGCGGTTCACCATGCCGCGATACACGTCGTTCGCGAGCAGCGTGGATGCCGACGTGAGGATCATCGAGCCCGGCACCAGCGCGGTCAGAATGCCGGCCGCGCCGATTACACCGACGAACCACGGGTCGAAGGTCTGCAAGGAAAGACGGAACAGCGACAGGTCGATGTCGCCGCCTTTCAGCCCCGGCACTTTCAGCGTGGCCGCGAAGCCGACGAAGAACACGAAGAGCAGAATCAGCTGGTAGAGCGGCAGCACCATCGCGTTGCGGCGGAAGATGCGCTCGTCTTTCGCGGTGAAGATCGAGCCGAACGTATGCGGCCACATGAAAAAGCCGAGTGCCGTGAGCAGCACCGTGGACTGGAACCACGTCACGCTCGAGCCTTTCGCCGGGAACGTCAGGAAGCCGGGACGGGCCGTGTCGATGGCATGGAACATCTCGCCGAGGCCGCCATAGTAGTGCAGCGGCAGATAGATCCCGAGAAAGAGAACGATCGCCAGAATCAGCAGGTCTTTGACGACCGAGTTCCATGCGGAGCCGCGCACGCCGGAGACGATCACATACGCGGTCACGACCGCGGCGCCGATCCAGATGGCGGCCGTCGACGAGATCGCGCCATACGAAGCCGTCGCGACAATAATGCCGAGGCCCTTCAACTGCAGCACGAGGTAAGGAATCAGCGCGGCCACACCGACCAGCGCGACGAGCGTGCCGAGCGCCGGGCTGTCGTATTTGCGGGTAAAGAAATGCGGCTGCGACACGAGACGCTGCTGTTTCGCAAAACGCCAGATGGGCGGCAGCATCCAGTACGACAGAATGTACGCAAGCGTGCCGTACGCGAGAATGTAATAGACGGCCGCGCCTTTGCCGTACGCAAAGCCGCTGCCGCCGAGGAACGTAAACGTCGTGTAGATCTCGCCGGCCATGAGCAGGAACACGAAGGCGGTGCCGAAACTGCGGCCGCCCACGGTCCACTGTTCGAGGCTCATGTCGTGGCCATGCTTCGCGCGCACGCCGAGAAACAGCGCAAACAGCGTGATGGCTGCAATGATGACAAGTGCGCTCATGGGCGGACCTCCTCGCTATCGGCCGCAATCTGCCGATTCGACGGGTCCAGACGATAGACGATCGCCATGATGATCGAACTCAACACTACCCACGCGACGATCCAGCCCAGCACGAACGGCATGCCGAGCAGGAGCGGCTCGACGCGGTTCACAAACGGAACACCGAGCAGAATGCCGATGAACGGCAGCGCGGCGAGTACACGAAGCAACATGGGGCAACTCCTCGAACTGTGAGTACGTCTCGTTGAAAGTGCAGCTTCGCTCGCGACTGTATGCCGGATGCTTCCGTCACGTAAAGTAGTTCAAAAAAATGTAGGCTGTCTGAAAGTTGCGTGCGCATCGATCGGCGCGGCGCCCGCGAGCTGTTGCTGCGTTGCAATGCGCGCGCGCCGCAACCCGGAACTCGCGGTGCATGCCCGAGCGGCACGCCTTTTCCATGAATTGATATCGCGCCGCGATATGATGCTGGCCACGCAGCGTACGCAGGCTCTGGAGGTTTCGCGCCTCCGGTTCAACCACACGGCACGGCACGCCCCGCAGCAGTCGCAATGCCCGGGCGGCCGCTCGATACGGATCGCATATGGTCGAAAGTCTGATCTCGGACATTCTGTTTGGCTTCACGGGGCTCATCAGCATCATCAACCCTATCGGCGTGGCCTTTGTCTTTCTTGACCGCACCGCTTCGCTGACGACCGAAGAACGCACGGCGCTCGCGAGAAAGATCGCGATCAATGTCGTTTGCGTGCTGCTGGTGGCGTTTTTCATCGGTACGCCGATCCTGCATTTCTTCGGCATTTCGATGGAGGCGCTGCGCATCGGCGGTGGGCTCGCGGTCGCGGTGGGCGGCTGGCAGATGCTGAATGCGCCCGACACGCAGCCCGCCGAGCAGCCGGGCGTGAAGCGCGTGGACGCCGAAAACGCAAAGGCTCGGGCGTTCTTCCCACTGACGATTCCGCTGACCACCGGGCCCGGCTCCATCGCCACGGCCATCGCGCTGACCGCCAACCGCACGCACAAGCTTTCCGAGTTCGTGCTGTCGGGCATTGCGTCGGTCGTGATCACACTCGCGGTTGCACTGACCGTGTATCTGGTCTACAGCCGCTCGGTGGTGTTCGCCCGCTATCTCGGCGCCGAAGGCACCAAGGTGGCCATGCGCGTTTCTTCGTTTCTGTTGTTGTGCATCGGCGTGCAGATCATGCTGACCGGCTTCTCCGAATTCCTGATTCCCATTGCGACGATGCCACCGGCGGTGAGCCGTTGAGCATGAAACCCGGCAACAGGCTCGCGTCGGGTCAGCGCACGAGCAGCATGGAGCTCAGCACCGAGAACACCGTCGACGGCAATTGCGTGAGACGGCTCACGACCACGTTGTGCGGATAGAAGTCCTCGACGGCATCGGTCAGCACGCCGATGCCGACGAGCTCGATGCCGCGCTGGCCGATTGCCGCCACGCGTTCGCGCAGATCGCTGCGCAGCACCTGCGGGTCGCCGTCGCCGGTGGACGGATAGCCGTCCGAAAACACCATCAGGATGCGACGCCCGGCGGGATGGTCCGCGAGCCGCGCGGCCGCCCAGGCCAGCGCCTCGCCGTCCGGATTCTCGTGGCCGCAGTCGAGCGCGGCAATGCCGCTCATATCGGTCGCGCCGAAGCGCTTGTAGACCTTCAGATCGAGGCGTTCGACGAAGCGGTTGTAGCGCCGCAAATCCGCGCCGGCCGCGCGCTGCCGCTCGTAGAGCTGCCGCATCGGCGCCGACTCGAGCGAGCAGTAGCCGAGCACCTCGCAATCGAACGATAGCTGCGTGAGCGCATCGCACAAGGCACTGGCGCAGAGCCGCGCGAGTTCGATCTTGCGGCCCGCCATCGAACCGCTGCGATCGATCAGCAGCGTCACCGCCACGTCGCGGCCTTTGGACGGCCGCTGCGTGCGAAACGGCGTGCGGTAGCCCGGCGAAGTCGCGAGCCGCGCGAGCGCCGTGCGGTCGAGCTCGCCACGCTCCTGCTCGCGGCGCCAGCGGATGCGCTCGTCGGCGCTGAGCGCACGCTCCAGCTTGTCCTTCAGCGGTGCGGTGTCCGCGCGCGCCCGCGCCCGCAAATCACGCCATGCGCCACTGTCGCCCTGGCCGGTAAGGTCGGTGATTTCATCGAACTCGGTCGCGAGCGGCCGCGACAGCTGCGGCCGCGCGAAACCTCGCGGCCCGCCTGCCGCGTCGTGCGAGTCACCGGATGGCTGCTGTGCGCCGGCCAGCGTCTGCGCCATGCCGACGGCGTGCTCCGACTGCGCGCCGCGGCTTTTGTCCGCAGGCGGCGAGGTCGCGGCGTTGTCCGCCTCGTCCGCGTGATCGGCGGGGTCGGCGTCCGGCAGCGGCGAATCGTCGAATGGAGCGGACGAGGGCGCCGTGTCCGTGTCGATATCTTCCACCGGGCCGGCCGTAAAGGTCATTGTGTTGACGTCGCCCGCCGACAGGGCGCGCACGCGCGCGACCAGTGCGTGCGCCGCGTCGATGCTCTCTGCGGTCGAGCCGCTCGCGCGCGCCTGCGTGAGGATGTCGCCGGCGGCATGCAGGGCGGCGAGCAGCGAGTGGCTCGCCTCCGCGGCGGTGGGTTGTTCGTCCCACAAGGCGCGCTCGACGAGCCACACGAGCCGGTCGCGCCAATGCAGTTTCGGCCAGCGCAGACACGCGCGCTCGGCGGCATGGACGCGCAATGCGCCGATGAACCAGCGCGCGCCCGGATATTCGTCGAGCAGTTGCGCGCACACCCGGCGATCGTCGATCACCTGTGCCAGATTGGCCGTGACGCCTCGCGGCAATGCGTCGAGTTCGCCCGGCGACGCATGTTTTGCCCGCGCGACCAGCAGATCGAGGTAGCCGATCAGCACGTCGCGCTCGACGCCGCCTTCCAGCGCGTAGTCGGGTATCACAATGCGGCCCGGTTCGACGCGCGGGCCGTCGGGACTGAAGACGACCGCGACGCCGTACTGCCCGGTCAGCACACGCGCAATCTTGCCGAGCGTCGATTCGAACGCGAAGCCGCGAGTGTCGCGCAGTGCATGCCGGGCGTTCATGCGGGCGTCAGCCCGCCGGCGCGATGTGATGGCGGATGATGCCGCGAATCAGCGCGGCATCCTCGGGGCTCACCTTCGCGTAGATCGCAGGGCCGGCCGCGCGCTCGGGCTCGCCGGTGCGCAGCATCAGTTCGGCCCAGTCGATGAGACGCCGCGTGGAGAATGCGCTCGACAAATCCTCGCGCGCGAAAGCCGTGCGGCAGTCGGCGGCAATGGCGGCAAGCGTGACGGCCAGCGGGCGCGTCATGTGCGGCGCGAGCGTGCGCACCAGCACCTCGGTCTCTTCGGCGGGCGACAGATAGTCGAGCAGATACACGCGCCAGCGGTCGAGGAACGCCTCGTTCATCAGATTCGCACCTTGATACAGATGGCGGAACTGGCTCATGGCGCCCACCGCGTTGGCGGTTGCGAAGAGCCGGAACGACGGATGGGGCGCGACGATCTCGTTGCCTTTCTCCTTCAGCACGAGACGGCCGTGCGGCTCGAGCACCGCGGTCAGCGCGGCGAGGATCGACGGCTCGGCAAAGTCGATTTCGTCGACGATCAGCCACAGACCTTCGCGCATCGCCGTGGGCAGCACGCCGTCGACCCACAGCGTTTCGCCGCCCTTGACCGTCCAGAAGCCGACGAAGTCGCCGACGGTGGTCTGGCCGTTCATGTTGGAGCGCAACACGCCGTGCTGCGAGCGCGCGGCGACCTGCTCGATCAGGCTCGTCTTGCCGGCGCCCGTGTGCCCGATCAGCATGACGCGCCGGTTTTCGGCGATGTCTTCGAGAATGTCGTCAAAGCGCGCGGAAAACAGGTACGCCGGGTTCACGCGCGGCACGAGCGGGTGGCCGGTGCCGCAAGGCACGTCAATACCGCCGATCCGCACGGTCGTCGCTTCGCCCGGCCTCTCATCCTGCTTTGCCGCGCGTGCGTGCGCCGCGGCGCGCCGCAATTGCGGCATGAATTCGTCGCGCTCCGAGCCGGGAGCGAGGTCGGTGTCGTCGGTGCTTTGCAGCGCGAAACCTTCGCGGCGCCATTTCTTCAGCTTGGCACGCAGGTTCTCGGCATCGACCACCAGATCGAGATCGGCGGCGCCGTGCCGCTCGCCGTGATCGACGCCGTGTTCGAGCCGGTAGGTCTCGGGCCGGTCCGCGACGCTCACGCGCCACCACTCCACGGCGCTTTCTGTCGTGCGTCGATAGAGGCCAAGGTGTTGTTCTTCGATCAGATCAGGCGCGTTCATCGGAATCCGGCAGGAAAAATGGCGCGAAAGCTGGCGCGAAAGGTGGCACGTCACGGGGCCGGCAGGATGACCCGCGCGGCTCATGCTGATTGAGCGGCTATCTTAACTTGGCCGGCTTTCGATTCGCCGGTTTGCGCCGCGGCGGGAACAAGCGACGTGCGTGCGCCGCAAGAGTCTATTGCGTAAAACAGATAGAGGCAGAAGCCCGCATCACCTATAGTTCGGCGGCAATGCGTGGCGTTCGGTCTGCGGAGTGCGTGGTCTGTGCGTCGCCGGCCCCGCGTCGCCAGAACAGGTCAAGAAAACATCACAAGAAATCATGGCGGGACAATGAGACGACATACGAAACTGGTGGCCGCGCTCGCGGTAGTCAGCCCGCTCGCCTACGGTCAAACGAGCGTGACGCTCTACGGCCGGCTCGACGCGGGCATCGAATACATGAATCACATCAACAACGGTTCGGGCGGAAATTCGAGCCGCTGGCGCGCGGAGGGCGGCGACTGGGGCACCAGCATGCTCGGCCTGAAGGGCAGCGAAGAGCTGGGCGGCGGGCTCAAGGCCATCTTCAATCTGGAAACGGGCCTGCAGGTGATGGACGGCACGACGAGCGGTGGACGCCTGTGGTCACGGCGCGCGTTTGCCGGGCTGAGCAGCCAGCAATGGGGCACGCTGCAGGCGGGACGCAATCTGTTCATCGACAGCGACGGTGTGTGGGAATTCGATCCTTTCGTGCAGCAGGCGTTTTCGTCGGCTTCGCTCGTGCGCGGGCGCAACTGGCAACAAACCAGCAATAACGTCGAATATCACAGCCCGGTTTTCTGGGGCTTCGACGTACAGGCGCAGTATGCATTCGGCAATCAGCCGGGCGCGTTCAACAGCGGCGCGAACGGCGAGTTCGGGCGCTCGGACGGCATCATGCTGACCTATCATTCGCAACTCTTCGACGTGCGCGGCATTTACGACGAACTGCGCGATAGCAATGGACGGTTCTCGAACATCTTCCAGAGCTCGCGCGAATACTTCGTCGGGGCCAACGTGCATTTCGACGCGGTGAAGATCCAGGGCGCCTACACGCATTATTCGGCGCCGGATTCGCCGGCAGGCGTGGCCGATACCGCCGATCACTACTGGCTCGGCGCCACCTACAACTTCCAGCCGCGCTGGGCCGTGACCGCGGGTGGTTACTACGTCAAGGTCGGCGACGGCACGGGCGACGCCGCGCACGATCCGTCCGGTCACGCGATGATGTACGTGCTCGGCACCACCTATAACCTCTCGAAGCGCACCTTCGTCTACGGCACCGTGGGCTATGTGCGCAACAGCAGCAACGCGAACTTTTCGCTGCAGGCGTCGCCGCGCGACTCCGCGAGCAACACGAGCCCGCTCGTCGGCGAATCGCAGACGGGCGCTTACGTGGGCATGCTGCACCAGTTCTGATTCGTCAACCGAGGGCCTCGGCGCACGCGCCGGGGAGCGCGGCTATCCGGTCCCCAGGTACAAGCCGACGGCCGGTACGCGGCGCGCGGTGCGCGCGCATGCACCGGCGGCGGCTGGGCGGGCGGGTCGCCTTCCGGCGCGCGTGGCGGGCCGCCCGGATCGTCGTCGGGCGCGGGCGGCGGGTCCGGGTCGATGCTCGGGGGCGGCGGCGCTTCCGGATCGATCTCGGGCGGCGTCGGCGTGTGCATGACCGAGGTCGCTGCGTCATGCGGGTTCGGCACGGTCATCGTTACCTCCTCTTTGTTTCTTGCCTCTTGCGCAATGCGCGGTCTCGTCCGTTCCCTCCATCGCCTTCTGCGTAGCGGCTTTCGCACGTGGAACGGGCGTTGCTCCGTTCGGTCACGCGCAATGCACACGGCATCGCGCGGCACGGCGTGGGTGCCTCGCCGGACATCGAACCTCGAGCACCGCGAATACAAGGGACAAGGACACGGAAATGGCGCGACACAAGGCCGACGTTGCTGACGACGAGTTCGAGATTTTCGCCAGCTATCACGGTACAGGCGACGGCCGTTACGTAGGTGGACTGAAGGTCCTGCGCAAAGCGGACAGGAGGATTCTGTTTCCGTTCGACGGCGCGCCGGAGATCGGACCCTACGACACGGCCGACGAAGCGCGCCGCGCCGCCATCGAGTACGGCAAACAGATCGTCGCGGCCGACCGCGCTTCGCCGGAAAAGTGACCGGCGGCCTGCGCATGCGTCAAGGCATGCCGCCGAGCGAGGGCGAGATCGTGCTGCCGCGATTCGGATCGTCGGGATGTTCGTCCGGCACCGTGGGCCGCGCGGACAGCGGCGGATGATTGCGATAGCAGGTGTCGATCGAATCGTTCACTACGCACTGCGCGAAGGCATCTGCATCGCTCTTTTGCGCGAACGTGTAAAGCGTGCGTTCGACCTGGACTTCCGTATCCGATACGCGAATGGTGGTGACCGACATAAGGCGCTCCTTTTTACAAAGACCCATGCGAAGCTTCAGCGTGTGCGACGCAATGGGCGTGCCCAATGCGTCTGCGAAAAACGCGCACTGAGCCCCGCATTGACGCCCGCGCATTTAAGGTCCTATTTAAGGCCCCGCATTTAAGGCCCCGCATTTAAGGCCCATATGTTGCTGCGGCGTGTGCAGTATCCGGAAAAAAGGAGCGCAACATGGAACCCGACATGCAGCCCGACCCGCAGCCCACGCAGCCTGCGGAGCAGACCGACCCAGCCCGCCGCAATCGCGCCGAAGCCGAACTCGCGCCCGAAGTGAAAGAGCGCAACAAGCCGAGCGGCACGCATTACGTCGAGCCGAGCCCACTCGGCATCGAGCCGGTCGTGCAGACGGGCGTCGATAAGGCAACCAACCCGCCTCGCTCGAATCAGCATCCCGAGCAGACCGCCGAGGTTCCGCTCGGCACCGGCACGCATGGCGAGCCTGCGGGCGGCGGCGGCCGCGCATCGCATCAGAACTGAGCGTGTCAAACGAATGGAGAGGCACATGCAACAGGACAACGAACCTCTGAATCCCGGCGACGAAGCACCGCCCGACGCACCCGGCGTCGGCGAAGACATCTGCCGCGCCTGCCACGGAACCGGCAAAGTGGAAGGAGCGCAATGCACGGTATGCGGCGGCACCGGAAAAGTGCTGCAAGGCATAGGCGGAGGGTGATGCTGTAGTGTGGGCTGCGGCGGCATGCGTGATGCGCGGGCGCGCATCGCATGCGTAGCGCAGGGGCGGGGCAGGCGCATTTTATGCGTCGATGCAAAGTCGCCCGTTGCCGATGTGCGTGCATCGGGCGTGCATCGCTACGCACAGGAGCCAGATATGCAGGAAGATTCGAAGCACGCATTCGACGCCGCGCAAACCGAGTACGAAGCCTTCATGCTCGAACCGCACGATTGGGTACCGAATAATCGCAAGCTGCCGGTCCTGGTTTACCGGCAGGCGATCGATCCCGCAATCGGCGATGTCGCGGCCGCGTTCGAAGTGCTGTTCGCGCGCAACGACTGGCCGCCGCGGTGGCGCGACGGCATTTTCGACTACCACCATTTCCACTCCACCGCGCACGAAGTGCTCGGCGTAAGCGAGGGATCCGCAGAAGTGATCGTCGGCGGCCCGGGCGGCAAGGTCGTGAGCATTTCCGCCGGCGACGTGCTGCTGCTGCCCGCCGGCACCGGTCATTGTCTGCAATCGTTTCAGGGACACTTTCGCGTGGTGGCCGGCTACCCGGCCGGTCAGCAGTGGGACATTCGCCGCGAAGCGCTCACGCCGCAGGAACTCTCCGCGATGCACGCATTGCCGTTCCCGCCGCTCGATCCCGTCGACGGCAAACACGGTCCGCTTTGCGAGCACTGGCTGGATGCGGCGTAGGTCGGTCGCTTGCCCTCGTGCGGGGCGTCTTTGCTTGCGCGGGCCTCGAGACGATCCTTTCAGCAGCGGGCGATGTCACGCTGCGTGCAGATTTGCGCGCATCGGCGCATCATCGTCAAGGCTTGCCGGGTTCCTCGCGCGTCGCGTCCCATGAATACCGTTTGAATAGCGCCTGACCATCGTTTGCCTGCGACGCCGCATGAGCGGGCGGGCAATGTCCCAACGGCCGAACAAGGAGTGTCCCATGCAAAACGATCCCGCCCTCGATCAGTTGTGCATCAATACGATCCGCACGCTGTCGATGGACGCTGTTCAGAAGGCCAATTCCGGCCACCCCGGTACGCCCATGGCGCTGGCGCCGGTCGCCTACCATCTGTGGCAAAACCAGTTGCGCTATGATCCGGACGAGCCGCTATGGCCCAATCGCGACCGCTTCGTGCTGTCGGTCGGACATGCGTCGATGCTGCTGTATTCGCTGCTGCATCTCGCGAACGTGAAGGCCGTCGACGAAGACGGCAAGCCGACCGGGCAACCGGCAGTGTCGCTCGAGGACATTGAGCGTTTCCGGCAGATCGACAGCAAAACCCCCGGTCACCCGGAGTACCGCATGACGACCGGCGTCGAAACGACCACGGGTCCGCTCGGCCAGGGCCTCGGCAACAGCGTCGGTATGGCGATGGCGGCGCGCTGGTACGAGAACCGTTTCAACAAACCGGACGCGCCGCTCTTCGATTACCGCGTCTATGCGCTGTGCGGCGACGGCGACATGATGGAAGGCATCTCGCACGAAGCGGCCTCGCTCGCGGGGCATCTGAAGCTCTCTAACCTGATCTGGATCTACGACAGCAATCGCGTGACGATCGAAGGGCACACCGATCTCGCCTATAGCGACGACGTCGAAAGCCGTTTTCGCGGTTACCACTGGCATACGCTGCACGTCGACGATGCAAACGACGCGGCGGCGCTCGAAGCAGCGCTCGTCGAGGCCAAAAGCGTGACGGACAGGCCGACGCTGATCGTAGTCAACAGCATTATCGGCTGGGGCTCGCCGAACAAGCAGGACAGCGCCGCCGCGCACGGCGAAGCGCTCGGCGTGCAGGAAGTCGCGCTCACCAAGAAGTTTTACGGCTGGCCTGAAGACAAATTCTTCTATGTGCCCGATGGCGTGCACGAGCGCTTTGCCGAGGGCATCGGTGCGCGCGGCAAGGCGGCGCGCGAGGAATGGCAGGCGAAATACGACGCCTACAGCAAGCAATACCCGGAACTGTCGCGCGAATTCGCGCTGATCGAAGCGCATGAATTGCCGGTCGGCTGGGACAACGACATTCCGACATTCGACGCGGACCCGAAGGGCATGGCCTCGCGCGAGTCGTCCGGCAAAGTGCTGAATGCGATTGCGGCGCGTGTGCCGTGGATCATCGGCGGCGCGGCCGATCTTTCGCCGTCCACGAAAACGAACCTTAAATTCGAGGGTGCGGGCAGCTTCGAGTACGACAACTACGGCGGCCGCAATCTGCATTTCGGCATTCGCGAGCACGGCATGGGCGCGGTGGTCAACGGTCTCGCGTTGTCGAATTTGCGCCCGTATGGCTCCACGTTCCTGATTTTCAGCGACTACATGAAGCCGCCGATTCGCCTCTCCGCGATCATGGAAGTGGAGGCCATCTACGTCTTCACGCACGACTCCATCGGCGTCGGTGAAGACGGCCCGACGCATCAGCCGATCGAGCAGCTCGCGTCGCTGCGCGGCGTGCCGGGCCTCACGGTGCTGCGTCCGGGCGATGCGAACGAGGTGGCACAAGCGTGGCGCGTTGCGCTGATGCAAAAGCGTCGTCCTGCGTGCATCGTCGTGTCGCGCCAGCCGCTGCCGACGCTCGACCGCAGCCGCTACGCGTCCGCCGAGGGCGTGAAGAAGGGCGCCTATGTGCTCGCCGACGCACCGGACGGCCAGAAGCCGCAAGTCATTCTGCTTGCCACCGGCAGCGAGCTGTCCATTTGTGCCGATGTCTACGAGAAGCTGAAAGCCGAGGGCATTGCGGCGCGCGTCGTCTCGATGCCCTCATGGGACCTGTTCGAGCGGCAGGATGACGCGTATCGCGACGCGGTCTTGCCACCGGATGTCGATGCGCGCGTGGCCGTCGAGCAGGCGGCGACGCTCGGCTGGGACCGCTACGTCGGCAGGCTCGGCGTGCAGGTGGTGATGCATACGTTCGGCGCGTCCGCGCCGCTGGCGGATCTGAAGAAGAAGTTCGGCTTCACGCCCGAGCATGTCTATGAAGCCGCGAAGCAGCAGATTGCGCGAGTGCAAGGCCAGCGAAAGGGCGGTTAGCACCCGCCCAGGCCCAAAGTTCAGTTCGCCGGAATCGTCACGACAGGTGCCTTGCTGCTCGTGTCGGCTTCGGCGAGCGCCATCAGATTCTGCACGACGGTAAACGCGTATTTCGAGTCGAAGTCGTTGCGATCCACCCAGTAGCACGATCCGCCATACGGAATCATGACGTAGGCATTATCGGGCGCCGTCTTGCCCGAGTGGACGATGATGGTCGGCCTCGTTTCGCCGCCGATCAGACCCACGGTCGGCTTTGTCGAACCGTCGTTAATGCGCTCCGCAGGCACCTGAACCTGCGCGCCCAGATCCGTCAGGATGCCTAACACCGAGCGCGTGACCATCGGAATCTTGTCGGCCTTCTGCCACGCCGACGAAGGTCCGTACACGATTTCGTAGCTGCGCGTATTCGACGAAAGATGCAGCAGCTTGCGCACCCGGGCGACATCTGCGGTGATTTGCGGCGAGTCGCCGCTCGTCGTTGCGCCCATCACGAGAAAGACGCTCATCTGATCGCTCTTGTCGCCCACTTTGCGCGATTCGACGTTCAGCTCGCCCGCGAGTTGCAGCCGCCGCAACGCACGCAGCAACTCGAAAAAACCCGGCGCGCCGGCGCTGTTTTCGCCGCCGAGCGCATTGCCGTTCTGCAGGCCTCCTACCGATTGCGCGGTAATGCGCAACAGCAGATCGATCGGAATGCCCCCTTCGGCGAGCGGCAGCACGAGCGCGGGCGCGAGCGGGCGAATGTACGCGGAGGCGAATGCCTCGCCGGTGGTCGGCGTGAACGTGAAGGTCGGGTGATTCGAGTAGGACACGCTGCCGGTGGCGAGCGCGTAGTTCGGCTGGCTGCCCGAGCCTGCGTTGGCTGTGGCGCCGCCGCTCGCATCGAACGTGTAGGCCGCGATGATGCTGCTGACGGTCAGAAACGCGGGCGCATCGCCATAGCGCAAGCCGACCACGGCCGCGAGAATCTCGCGCTTTTTCGCGTCGCCGAGTGCGCGCGCATAGTCGACCTGGTCGGCTTTCAGGCGCGAAGGTCCGATATGCACGCAGGCAGAAGTCAGGCAGGCCGCGCAGAGTGCGGCGGCAACCGAAGCGGTTCTGATCATGACGGGAAAAGAGCAGCGTGTTTATCCGCTGAAGAATGAGTCGTCTGAACGGCGCTAGCACGGAACGTTCCCAACGGCGCGGCGGCTGCGTTATGCGTGGCGCTGCGGCTCGCTCTCTGTTGACGTTGGCCGGTCTATCGCGGCGTCCAACGTATTGCGATAGGTGCGGGATTGCATTTGCGCAAGCCGGCTCAGCGTTCTCGAAAGATCATGCGCGCCTTCGAGGCCGCGCAACGCGGCATGAATCGGCTGGTCCGACGCGATGAACAGCGCACGCTTACGATCGTAAAGAATGTCGACGAGCCACACGAGCCGCTGCAGCGTTTGCGGTTTCGTCAGCCATTTTGTGTGTACATGATCGACGATGATTCCTTGCCAACGCTCGGCCAGGTCGAGATAGTCGAGATGCGAGCGGCTTTCTACGCACAGTGTTTCGAAGTCTGCCCACAGCAGCGCCGCGCCTACCGCACGCGCCGTCAGCGGGCGGCCTGCGGCGTTCACTTTCGCCGCTTGCAGTGCGCCGCTGCTTTCATAGCGCAGAAAAAGGTCCTGCAGCGCGCGGCTAGTCACCGCATCGAGCGGGGAAAAGAAGCGCGGCGACGGCTGCGCTTCGCCGCCGAAACGGTAGTCGCGTGCGCCGTCGAAATGAATGACGCGAAAGTGTCGCTTGATCTGCTCGATGGTCGGAACAAAACGCTCGTGAAACTCCGGGTCGGAGAGTAAACCATCGGGCGCATAGTTCGACGTCAGCATGATGCGCGTGCCGAGCCTGATCGCCGTGTCGAGAAAGCGGCCCATGAGGAACGCGTCGGCGATATCGTGCACGTGGAATTCGTCGAAGCACAAGAGTTCGATGCCGTCGAGCCATTGCGTGGACACCGAACCGAGCCGGTCGTCGCCACGCGGCTCGCTCACAAGGCGCCGGTTCATCTCGCGCAGAAACTCGTGAAAGTGCAGACGCCGCTTGCGGCAGTCTGCCAGTTCGAACACCGTATCGACGACAAGGCTTTTGCCGCGTCCGGGCAGTCCGTGGCAATAGACACCTTGATATCGCGAGTGATTCCGGCGTGTTGCCGGGCCGAACAACGCGGCGAGCGCTGCGATGGCGTCGCGTTGCTTCGCATCGGGGACGATGCCGTGCGCGGCCAGGCGCGCTGCGATCAGCGCTTCATCGAGCATGGGTCGCGCTCTTGTACACGCAGCGATTCAGGTTGTTGCGCTGAGCAACGCTCATTGTCGGGTCCTTCAGGCTTGCCGCGCAGAAAGCGGCGATGCGCGCCATGTTACCTGAGGCTGTAGCGCGCCGTGTCCCCGCGCTGCCGGGTCGCTGTCAGCCCGTCTTGATCGGCTCCTTCGGCGCACCTTCCGGTTCGAGGCCGAAGCGTTCGTACTGCGCGATCACCTGCGCGCCGAACAGCAGCAACGTGGCAAGCCATTCCAGGCTGAACAGAATGACAATGGCCATGGTGAGCGAGCCGTAAACCACGCTGACCTGTGAGAGCGTCGCGAAGTACCACACCAGCACGTGCCGGGTGATTTCCCACAACACGGCCGCGACAATGCCGCCAAAAAGCGCATGTTTCAGCGATGGCCGCCCGACCGGCATCACCATATAGATCGACGTCAACACGAAAATCTCGCCGGCGAGACCGAGCAGGTACAGCAGTACGCGCGAAGGACCTTGCAGTGAAACATACGTGCCCAACAGGTCAACGCCTTCCGCACCCACGGCTTCGAGACCGGTCGACACGACGGTCACGATCAGCGCGCCGATGCCGAGGAAGAGGATGTAGCAATAAGGCAGCAGCGCGGACAATAGAAAGTGGCGCCGCCGGATCACGACGCGATGCACGAAAATCAACGACATCGCGTTTTCCAGCACGGTGAAGGCGAGCGAACTGAAAAACAGCATGGTGACGAACAGCACCCAGCCGATCACCGCGCGATGGGCGAGAAAATTGGCAAGCTCATGCACGAGCGCGCGCGACTGACCCGGCACGAGCCATCGCAACAGATGGCCGAGCGCGGGCAGCAGCACATGCTGCGGCACGACGCGCGACAGCGCGATGACGATGAGTATCATTAGCGGGACGATGGAAAGCAGCGCGTAATACGCCACTGCGCCCGCGAGCAGGAGGCCCTGGTTGGCTCGAAAAGCCTTCAGCGTTTCGAGCGTGAACCGGCCCGGATGTTGGGCAACGTAAAGCGTGCGCCGATCGATGATGGAATGCATGGGCCCTCGCCACGCGCGCATCTCGGGCCGCCGACGGCGGCGCCTACGGATGCGCCTGAACGCAACGGCAAGCAAGAAAACAGCCATGTGCGTCTCGGGCGCAAAAATGGTGCCGGGAATAGCCTTTGCTTTATCTTCCCGACATGGCATCCGAACCCACCTCGAATATCGCAGCGGAGCATGCCGGCCCCGGGAATCTCGTCATTGCACGGCCCGAGGGCTTGTATTGTCCGCCGGGCGATTTTTATATCGATCCCTGGCAGCCCGTCGGGCGCGCCGTGATCACGCACGCACATTCCGATCACGCGCGCTTCGGGCATCGGCATTACCTCGCCTCGCGCGCGGGGGCGACTGTGCTCCTGTCCCGCCTGCCTGACATTTCGCTGCAAACGCTTGCGTATGGCGAGCGGCTCGACATCAACGGCGTGACCGTTTCACTGCATCCGGCGGGACATGTGCTGGGTTCCGCGCAGTTGCGCATCGAGCATCGGGGCCGCGTGTGGGTCGCATCCGGCGATTACAAGCTCGACCCCGATCCGACCTGCGACGCATTCGAGCCCGTGCGTTGCGACACATTCATCACCGAATCCACGTTCGGCCTGCCGATCTACCGATGGGACCCGCCCCAAGCTGTGTTTGACGGCGTCGATTCATGGTGGCGTCATAACGCGTCCGAAGGACGCGCCTCTGTTCTGTTCTGCTATTCGTTCGGCAAGGCGCAGCGCGTGCTTGCGAGCGTGGACGCGGGCATCGGGCCGATCTTTTGCCATGGCGCGGTCGAGCCGCTCAATCGCGCCTATCGCGAGGCCGGCGTGCGGTTGTCACCCGTGCGGCTCGTCAGCGAAATCCCGCCGAAAGAAAAGGGCGTTTTCAAAGAGGCGTTGATCGTGGCGCCGCCGTCGGCGCAAGGCAGCGCTTGGCTCCGACGCTTCGGCGACTATAGCGACGCGTTTGCGTCGGGCTGGATGCGCTTGCGCGGCGCGCGCCGCAGACGCGGCGTCGACCGGGGCTTCGTCCTCTCCGATCACGCCGACTGGCCCGCGCTGCAAACGGCGATTGAGGCAACCGGCGCAGAACGCGTCATTGTCACGCATGGCTCGGTCGAGCCGATGGTGCGATGGCTGCGCGAGCAAGGGCTCGAGGCCGGCGCGTTCGCGACGCAATACGGCGACGATGCAGTCGAAGCCGATGCGCTCGGCGGCGTCGAAACCGTTGCCGAAAGTGCCGTCGAACGAGCCGCCGTCGAAGCGAGCCTTGAACCCGGCGCCCGTGCGCTCGACGACACTGAGAGCCGTTCATGAAACGCTTCGCTGCTCTCTACACCGCGCTCGACGCAACGACGTCCACGCATGACAAGCTCGAAGCACTGACCAGCTATTTTTCGGTAGCCGATCCGGAAGATGCTGCATGGGCATCCTACTTCCTAGCAGGCGGCAAGCCGCGGCAGTCGGTGCCTACGCGTCTGCTCACCGAGTTCGCGCGCGAACGCGCGGGCCTGCCCGCGTGGCTTTTCGAGGAGTCGTATCACGCGGTCGGCGATCTCGCGGAGACTATCGCGCATATTCTGCCGCCCGCGCACCGCACTTCCGAACTGGGACTCACGCAATGGATCGAGCAGCGTGTGCTCACGTTGCGCGGGCTCGCGCCCGAAGCATTGCGCACGCGGCTCTTCAGCTATTGGGACGAACTCGACTGGAGCGGCCGTTTTCTGCTCACGAAGCTCATAGGCGGCGGTTTTCGCGTCGGCGTTGCGCGGCAACTGGTGGTGCGAGCGCTCGCCGAGGTGGCGGGTGTCGACCACAAGCGGATCGCACAACGCATGGTCGGATGGACCGATTCGCGACAGAAGCCGGATGCCGCGCGCTATCTGCGCCTCATCGCGCCTGACGTGTCCGAGGCGGCGGCGCGGGACGGCGCCGACGGCGCGGACGGCGCTCAGCCTGCAGGCGAGCGTCACGACAGCGATCTCGGTTTGCCGTATCCGTTTTTTCTCGCGCATCCGCTGCAGGCGGATCCGCAAACGCTCGGCGATCCGTCGCGCTGGCTGATCGAATGGAAGTGGGACGGCATACGCGCGCAACTCGTCAAGCGCGCGGGACGCGTGTGGTTGTGGTCGCGCGGCGAGGATCTCATCACTGATCGTTTTCCTGAAGTCGTCGCACTGGGCGAGGCGCTGCCGGACGGCTTCGTCATTGATGGCGAGATACTCGCGTGGGAGCCGGGCGGTGCCATGCCGCTGCCGTTCGCGCGTCTGCAACCGCGCATCGCACGCAAGACGCTGAGCAAAAAAATTCTCGCTGATTCGCCCGCTGCATTGCTCGCTTACGACCTGCTCGAAGCCCACGGCGAAGATCTGCGCATGACGCCGCTTGCAGACCGGCGTGCACGTCTGGACACGCTTGCTGCATCGCTCGGCGATTCGCTCGCGGGCGATCTGCTGCGGGTATCGCCGCTCGTCTGCGGAACCGATTGGCAGGCCCTGGCGGCGCTGCGCGAAGAGAGCCGCGCGCGCGGCGTGGAAGGCCTGATGCTCAAGGAGCGCGAGTCGCTATACGGCGTGGGGCGCACAAAGGCCTCGGGCACGTGGTGGAAATGGAAGATCGACCCTTACGCGGTCGATGCCGTACTGGTTTACGCGCAGCGCGGACACGGGCGCCGCGCGAGCCTGTACACGGATTTCACGTTCGCAGTGTGGGACGAAGCGAACGGCGTGCGCACGCTCGTCCCTTTCGCGAAGGCGTATTCGGGTCTTACCGATGAGGAAATGCGCCAGGTTGACGCCATTGTGCGCAAGACTACGATCGAGAAATTCGGACCGGTGCGCAGCGTTACGCCGACACTCGTCTTCGAAATCGGCTTTGAAGGCATTCAGGCGAGCACGCGTCACAAGTCCGGCGTGGCGGTGCGCTTCCCGCGCATGCTGCGCTGGCGCACGGACAAGCATATCGACGACGCCGATACGCTCGCAATGCTGAAAGGCTTTATCGACGATCGTGCGGCCTAGACGTCGAAGTCATTCATAAAGCATGTAGTCAGAAAGCATGTAATCAGCAAGCATGTAGTCAATAGCGCAGTGCGGCGCGGGAGCGAATCTTGCAACCCTGCGCCGGGTGCTGCGAAGCGGCATCCGCAAGATTCAAGGAGAACACGGTGACGTTCGATACCCAGCTCGACGACAGTGAAGACGTGGTCGTATGGCGGCCAATACAGTATGCGATGGCTTCACACCGTCGGGTGCTGGTGGTGGACGACTATCGCGAGGCGGCGGACGCGCTGCAGATGCTGTTGAACGCGGACGGATTTGAATGTCGCGCGCTCGAAGACCCGCACGCGGTGTGCGATATGGCGTCGGAGTGGCAACCGTTCGCCGTGGTGCTCGACATCAAAATGCCGGGACTCGACGGCTTCGAGCTTGCGCGCCGTTTGCGCGCGCATCCGTCGACGGCCCATATGCTGCTGGTGGCATGCACCGCGTTTGCTTCGCGCGACGACCGCGCACGGGCGCGTGCCGTCGGTTTCGACGCCCACTGCGCGAAGCCGTTGACGCCCGAGCGTTTGTTGCGCGTGCTGGAATCGGCGGCGGCCTTGCATGCGGTGGGACCGCCGTAAAGCCTGCGCGAGGTTTGAAAAAACTGCGGTTCCCCGAGTACAGATGTCGGGCTCGCGAACTCGGTTACCGACTCAGTTGTCGGCTTGGTTGCACAATTGAGGTGCCAATCTGGTTGGCCGGTATCCTTGCATCTGCCGCGCGGCACCCAGGCGCTCGCAGGCCGTTGCGCTCCGTCCCGTCGCCTTGCACTTTATTCCCGATGCATATCGCCGCAGCGCGAATCCCCCTCCTACCGCCTGTGTGCGGGCCCGCCGGTTGCTAAAACTGTTGCGACGCCGTGCGTTTCGCACGCCGCATATGTTCATCAGCATTCTGGAGGACCGTAATGAGCGACACCCAACGTCCCACGCCGCCGTTCGAAGGACAGCAGCAGGACCAGACGCCTGGACGCACCGCGCAGATGCAACCTCAGCCCGATCACGGCGAGAAGTCGTATAAGGGCTCGGGCCGCCTTGCCGGCAAGGCGGCGATCATCACGGGCGGCGACAGCGGCATTGGCCGCGCAGTGGCCATTGCCTTTGCACGCGAAGGCGCGGACGTGCTCATCGCTTATCTGAACGAGCACGACGATGCGCGCGAAACCGCGCGCTGGGTCGAAGAGGCAGGGCGTAAGGCGGTACTGGTGCCAGGCGACATCACGGACCGCGCGCATTGCAAGGCGATCGTGGACAAGGCAGTGGAGGCGTTCGGCCGGCTCGACGTGGTGGTCAACAACGCAGCGTACCAGATGACCTACCCGTCGCTCGAAGCGATCACCGACGACGAGTGGGACAAGACCTTCGATACCAACATCGGCGCGATGTTCAGAATCACGCGCGCCGCGGTCCAGCACATGAAGCGCGGCGGCGCGATCGTCAACACGACGTCGATCAACGCCGATCATCCGAACCCCGGCTTACTCGCGTATGCGACGACCAAAGGCGCAATCCAGAATTTCACGGGCGGCCTTGCGCAACTGCTTGCCGAGAAGGGCATACGCGTGAATTGCGTGGCGCCCGGGCCGATCTGGACACCGTTGATTCCGTCGACGATGCCGCCGGAAAAAGTCGAAAAATTCGGCCAGCAAGTGCCGATGAAACGACCGGGGCAGCCTGCCGAACTCGCGCCCGCTTACGTCATGCTGGCATCCGATGAAGCGAGTTACATTTCGGGCGCTACGATTGCCGTCACGGGCGGCTCGCCGATTATTTAGGCATCTTGATTAAAGGTTCCATGCCGTGCGGTCGGCCAGCCCGGGCAGACCGCGCTGGCGGGACCTTTGCGCGCATCCGCATTTTTCCTCATCTTGCCGGGCACGGCGATTGCGCGCGCGGATAGTTCTTCGGTTGCGCTTCCTGTGCGTGACCCATCGTCAGGAGAAATCCTCATGAACACTCCCACTGCGCAAAGGCCGCTCGACGTCGCACCGAGCGACGTTCAGCGCCTGCCGGTGAGCTTCGACATTAACGGCAGGAAGCACAGCTTCGAAGTGGAGGCCTGGACTTCACTACTCGATCTGCTGCGCGAGCACTGCCATTTGACCGGCACCAAGAAGGGCTGCGATCACGGGCAATGCGGCGCATGCACGGCGATCGTGAACGGTCAGCGGATCAACACCTGCCTCGCGCTTGCGGCCGTCCACGACGGCGCCTCGATCACCACGATCGAAGGACTCGCGAACGGCGAGCAGTTGCATCCGGTTCAACAGGCTTTCATCGACCACGACGCGTTTCAGTGCGGCTACTGCACGCCTGGGCAGATCTGCTCCGCCGTCGCCATGCTGCAGGAGGGCCGCGCGAAAACCGCCGCCGACGTGCGCGAGCTGATGAGCGGCAACCTGTGCCGCTGCGGCGCGTATGCCGGCATCGTTGCTGCAATTCTCGACGCGGCCGGTATCGCGGACACAAAGGCGCTGCCATGAACCGCTTTTCCTTTGCGCGTGCGAGCGATGTGTCGCAGGCCATTCAGCAACATCGCTCGAATGGTGCGGCGGCATTTATCGCGGGCGGCACCAATCTCGTGGACCTGTGGCGCGAGAACGTTGCGCATCCGCAGCTTGTCATCGACATCAACGGTCTGCCGCTCAGGCAGATCGAGCCGACGGCGACAGGCGGCCTGAAAATCGGCGCGCTCGTGACGAACAGCGCCGCCGCCTACGATGCCACCATCGGCGCGCGTTACCCGTTGCTCGCGAAAGCGATCCTCGCCGGTGCGTCACCGCAGATTCGCAATGTGGCGAGCGTCGGCGGCAATCTACTGCAACGCACGCGCTGCCTCTATTTCTACGATGCCGGCACGCGCTGCAACAAGCGCGAGCCCGGCACCGGCTGTCCGGCAATGGAAGGCGTGAATCGCATGCACGCGATTCTCGGCGCAAGCGAACACTGCATCGCCGTGCATCCGTCCGACATGTGCGTCGCATTAGCGGCGCTCGATGCAACGGTTCATCTGTGCGGTCCTGAGGGCTCGCGCGTGCTGCCGTTCGCCGAATTTCACCGCTTGCCGGGCGACACGCCGCACCTCGACACGAACGTGCGCGAAGACGAACTGATTACTGCGGTCGAATTGCCGAAGCAGGGCTTTGCAGAACATCACGCTTACGTGAAAGTGCGCGACAGGGCGTCGTATGCCTTCGCGCTTGTATCGGTCGCGCTTGGGCTCGAACTCGACGGCGACAAGATCGTCAATGCGCATTGCGCGCTTGGCGGCGTCGCGCACAAACCGTGGCGCAACGCCGACGCTGAGGCGTCGCTGCGCGGCAAGCCGCTCACCGTCGACACGGTACGCGATTTTGCCACTGACCTGCTGCGCGAAGCGCGTGGCCGCCGCGGCAACGCATTCAAGATCGAATTGACCGCGCGCGCCATCGAGCGTGCCTTCGCCATGGCAGCGCAACGTTCGCTGGAGGATCCGACGCGATGAACCGCACTGAGACATTGCCGGCTTTGCGGGCGCGCGGCGTGCCGCACAAGCGTGTCGACGGCAGACTGAAAGTGACTGGCGCCGCGCAATACGCCGCCGATTTCGCCGCCACCGGACTTACGTATGGCTTCGTGGTATCGAGCACGATCGCGGCGGGACGCATCGTGTCGATCGACTCATCCGCGGCCCTTGCGTTGCCCGGTGTGCTGCATGTGCTGACCTATCAGAACCGCCCGCAGCTGCCTCGCGAGGACAAGCCATACAAGGACAAGGTCGCGCCCGGCGGAAGCCCGCTGAGGCCCCTCTGGGACGACCGTGTGTGGTACAGCGGCCAGCCGGTCGCGCTCGTGCTCGCGGAGTCGCTTGAACTCGCACGTCATGCGGCATCGCTTGTCGACGTGCGCTATGAATCGGCCCCGCATCAGACGGATATGGGCGAGGCGCTGATGCATGCCGAGCCGCCGTCCACGGAAAAAGGCGGCTTCGATCCGCCGCCCGAACCGCGCGGCGACGCCGATAGCGCGTTGGCGGGCGCCGCGGCGCGCGTCGATGCGTTCTACAGTACGCCGGCTGAATATCACAATCCGATGGAAATGCATGGTTGCACGGTCGTGCCGGACGAACAGGGACATCTGACCGTCTATGAAAAGACCCAGGGCGTCGTGAATACGAAGTCGTATCTGACGGCCGTGTTCGGCCTGACGGACGACGAGGTGCAAGTGGTCTCGCCGTTCGTCGGCGGCGCGTTCGGCTCGGGTCTGCGACCGCAGTATCACCTTGCGCTCGCCGTTATGGCGGCGCTCGAATTGAAGCGGCCTGTGCGCGTGACTCTCACGCGCCAGCAGATGTTCACATTCGCGCATCGGCCGCAGTCCATCCAGCGCGTCGCGCTCGGCGCCGCCGCCGAGGGCCGCCTGCAGGCGGTGATTCACGAAGCGGTGTCGGAGACCTCGCAATACGAGGATTACTGCGACGTGGTGGTGAACTGGGCCGGCCAGCTGTACCGATGCGAGAACGTGACGCTCGGCTACAAGGTCGTGAGGCTCGACGTGCCCACGCCCGCCGACATGCGCGCGCCGGGCGCGGCACAAGGTCTTTTCCCGCTCGAAGTCGCGATGGACGAACTGGCGGAAGCCTTGCGGATGGACCCGCTGCAACTGCGCCTCATCAACTACGCCGAGCGGGATGCGAACAGGAACCTGCCGTTCTCGAGCAAGGCCTTGCGAGACTGCTATCGCGAAGGCGCGGAACGCTTCGGCTGGCATAAGCGGCCGCTCGCGCCGCGCTCCCGGCGCGAGGGCAACGAACTGATCGGCTGGGGCATGGCCACGGGTGCGTGGGATGCCATGCAGAACGAAGCATCGGCGCGAGCAGTACTCACGCGCGACGGACGCGTGACCGTATCGAGCTCGACTGCGGATATCGGCACCGGCACCTACACCGCAATGACGCAGATCGCGGCGGATGCGCTCGGCGTGTCGCTTCAGGACGTCGTCTTCGAACTCGGCGATACGCGCTTGCCGAAGGCGCCGATAGAAGGCGGATCGTGGACGGTGTCGTCAGTCGGCAGTGCGGTCGATGCCGCTTGCAAGCGCCTTTCCAATCGCCTTGTCGAACTGGCGCGGCAATATGGCGGCGCGCGTTTCGCGGGCGCTGCGCAAGAAGACATCCGGCGCATGGGAACGCGGCTCGTGTGCGGGGCCGGCGCACAGGACGCCATCGACGTCGACACGTTGCTGGAGTGCGCCGGTCTCGACCAGCTCGAGGAGCAGGCGACCGTGAAGCCGCACGAGAAACAGCAGGCTTACTCCATGGGCACGCATTCGGCCATTTTCGTCGAAGCGCGCGTGGACGAGGCGCTCGGCACGGTGCGTGTGACACGCGTGGTGAGCGCGGTGGCCGCGGGGCACATCGTCAATCCCAGGACGGCGGCGAGCCAGGTGGCGGGCGGCGTGGTGTGGGGCATCAGCATGGCGCTGCACGAGGAAGGCCAGTTCGACCACGATCTGGGCCGTCAGATGAACCACAACCTCGCCGAATACCACATGCCCGTCAACGCGGATATTCACGACATCGACGTGGTGTTCGTCGAGGAGCACGACGATATCGTCAATCCGCTCGGCGCCAAGGGCGTGGGTGAAATCGGCGTGGTGGGTGTCGCGGCAGCCGTGAGCAACGCGATCTGGCATGCCACAGGCAAGCGGGTGCGCGATTTGCCGATCACGCTCGACAAGCTGTTTGCCTAAGCCGCGCGCGCCCCGTTGCGCTCAAGCTGTTCGCGGCGCCCGAAGCATTGCGCTCGCGCGCCGCTCATCCGGCTACAACGCCCTCAATCGGCGTACTTGAATTCCGGCAGCGCTTCCAGTGACTTTTTGGTCGCCTCCGGCAACACGACGCGACGGTTGGTGATCTGCAGATCGTTGAAGGGCACCGCAACCAGATGCTTGCCCATGCCGAGAAATCCCCCCACCGAAAGGATCGCGTACGTACTGCGGTCGCTGCCTGGCGATACGATCAGATCGTCGACCGTTCCGATGGTGTCCTTGTTCTTGTTGAACACGTCGGCGCCCGTGAGCTTCGACGCGCGATAGCCGCTTGCGAGCTGCACGACGTCCGTGCGCTTTTCCGTGATGGACTGCGGAGCGCCTTGCGCACAGGCGCTGCCGTAAGGCGCAAGGGTACCCGCGACGAGCGCCGCTGCAAGCAGCGTTCGAAGTTGCATGCTACGCATGATGTTTCTCCTTGTTATGTGGCGCCGCTCGCGGCGCTTGGAGTCAGCTTTCAAACGCGTCGACGCAAATTTCATGCCGCGCCGAGGGCGGCCTGCCGGAGGCCAGGCCCGCACATTGCTATACGAGCGAGCCTGATATTCATATCGCCTACACTAAAAAGGCGCGCGAGCGCTCATCCTCCTCACAGGGACCTCTATGTCATCTCCCACCCACTACTCGTCGCGCATCGCGGAAGGCACGCCTTTTCCGCTCGGCGCGACATGGAACGGAAGCGGCGTGAACTTCGCGCTGTTCTCGGCGCACGCAACCAAGGTCGAGCTTTGTCTCTTCGACGAGACGGGGCAAAATGAAATCGAGCGCATCGAACTGCCGGAATATACCGACGAGGTCTGGCACGTGTTCGTGCCGAACCTGAAACCCGGCGCGGTATATGGATATCGCGTGCATGGCCCGTACGAGCCGGAGAACGGCCATCGTTTCAATCCGAACAAACTGCTGCTCGATCCCTACGCCAAGGCGCATATCGGCGAGCTGAAATGGGCGCCGGAAATTTTCGGCTATACGCTCGATTCGGAAGACGCGGACCTCTCGTTCGACGAGCGCGACAGCGCGCCCTTCGTACCGAAATGCAAGGTCGTCGATGCGACCTTTTCATGGAGTCACCCGGAGCGCAATCCGCTGCCGTGGGATCGCGTGATTTTCTACGAGACGCATGTGCGCGGCTTTACGAAGCGCCATCCGCAAGTACCGGAGAAACTGCGCGGCACTTTCGCGGGGCTCGGACAGAAAGCGGTGATCGAATACATCAAAAGCCTCGGTGTGACTTCCGTCGAGTTGATGCCGATCCAGACGTTCGTGAACGACAGCTATCTGCTCGATAAGGGCCTCACTAACTACTGGGGCTACAACACCATTGGCTTTTTTGCGGCCGACCCGCGCTTCTTTGCTTCGTCGACGGAATCCGTCGGCGAATTCAAGGGCATGGTGGACGCCTTTCACAACGCGAATCTCGAAGTCATTCTGGACGTGGTGTACAACCATACCGCCGAGGGGAACGAGCGCGGTCCGACGCTCTCGTTCAAGGGCATCGACAATGCGTCGTACTATCGGCTGATGCCCGACGAGCCGCGCTATTACATCAACGATACGGGCACGGGCAACACGCTCAATCTCTCTCATCCACGCGTGCTGCAGATGGTGACCGACAGCTTGCGCTACTGGGTGACGGAAATGAAGGTCGACGGTTTCCGCTTCGACCTTGCGACCATTCTCGGCCGCGAGCCGCATGGCTTTGACGAGGGCGGCGGTTTTCTCGACAGTTGCCGGCAGGACCCGGTGCTCTCCAGCGTGCGGCTCGTTGCGGAGCCCTGGGATTGCGGACCGGGCGGCTATCAGGTGGGCGGCTTTCCGCCGGGCTGGGCCGAATGGAACGACCGCTTTCGCGACACCGTGCGCGCATACTGGAAAGGCGACGAAGGCATGGTGGCGGACCTCGCGACGCGCCTGACCGGATCGGGCGACAAGTTCAACCATCGCGGACGGCGTCCGTGGGCGAGCGTGAACTTTATCGCCGCGCACGACGGCTTCACGCTGAACGATCTCGTTTCGTATAACGACAAGCACAACGAAGCGAACGGCGAGGACAACAACGACGGCCACTCGGACAACAGATCGTGGAATATGGGTGTCGAAGGTCCCACGGACGACCCCGAGATCCGCCAGCAACGCGAGCGTCAGAAACGCAATCTCCTCGCGACGTTGCTGCTGTCGCAAGGCACGCCGATGATCCTCGCGGGCGACGAATTCGGCCGAACGCAGAAGGGCAACAACAATGCCTATTGCCAGGACAATGAGATCAGCTGGGTGGATTGGGACGGTATCGACGACGACGGCCGCGCGCTTACCGAGTTCGTCAGGAAGCTGACGACGCTGCGCCACCGTTTGCCGGTACTGCGCCGCAGCCGCTTTCTCACGGGCGAGTACAACGAAGCGCTGGATGTGACCGACGCGCGCTGGCTCTCGCCCGACGGCACCGACCTCACGCCCGAACAATGGGCCGATCCGCTGATGCGCTGCTTCGGGCTCGTGATCGACGGGCGTGCGCAGGCAAGCGGCATCCGCCGTCCCGCGTCCGACGCGACGCTGCTCCTCGTGGTGAACGCGCATCACGACGTCGTCAACTTCAGATTGCCCGACGTGCCCGAGGGCGAGCGCTGGACCTGCCTGCTCGACACCAACATGCCGGTGCGCGCGGAGCTGCCGCAGTTCAGCGCCGGCAACGAGTATCAGGTCACCGCACGTTCGCTGCTGCTGTTCGCGCTCGAAGCGCCGAGCCGCGCGACTCAACGCGTGTTCGAAAAACTCGAAGAGCAGCTCACCTCCGAGGAAAGCGACGCACCGCCTGTCCCCTGAGCGGGAATAGGGCTTGCTCTCCTGACGATGGCCACGCGCATTCATCACGATGCGCGCGGCTCGCCATGCCGGCATCCGCGAGACCTTTAAGCGTAGGTGATCAAATGGAACAGGAGCAGACCTCCCAGGAAGACCAGATTCGCACGCGGGCTTACTACCTGTGGGAGCACGCGCCCGAGCCCAAAGGCACACCCGATGAGTACTGGGAGCAGGCCCGCAGTGAAATCGAAAAGGAAGCGCCGCCCGTGGAAAGCGGGCCGATTGCAGAGGAACCCAAAAAATAACGAGCATGACAGGGAGCGCCACAATAAATAACGACGCGCTGCACGTAGCGCCATGAAGGACACGCCGCGCGCCACGCCGCCTACCCGCATCGACGCACCGCCTGCCGCGTTCGGTCTGGACGCGCTGATTGCGCTGGCTGTCGGTGCCGGCTTCGTCGCGTGCCTGTATTTCGCGCGTGCTGTGCTGATTCCGATGACGCTCGCGATTCTGCTGAGCTTTCTCGTCGCGCCGCTCGTGAAATCGCTGGGCCGGCTGAAGCTCGGCCACGTTGCGTCAGTGTTCGCGGCGGTGGTGATGTCAGTCTCCGTAATCGGCGTGCTCGGCGCGGTGATCACGATGCAGTTGACCGAGCTCGCCGCGGGCATGCCGCGTTATCAGGCGACGATCGAGCGCAAGATGGAAGCGGCGCATGCGCTGACTGTCGGCAAACTGGACCGCTTTGCGAAAGCCGCAGGCCAGGCACTGCAGCGTGCCACGGTCGAACCGTCGCAGCCGGAGCCGCGGCACGATGCATCTTCGGCGGATGGCCGGGCGCCCGCGGCCGTGCCCGTCGAAGTGCGCGAGCCCGTGCCGACGCCGCTCGAAGTCGCACGCCGGGTGTTATCGCCGGCCATCAGTCCGCTCGAGACGGCGTTCATCGTCTTCGTCGTGATGGTGGTGATCCTGCTGCAGCGCGACGATCTGCGCGACCGCGCAATCCGTCTCTTCGGCTCGCGCGATCTGCACCGCACGACCATGGTGATGGACGAGGCCGCGCGGCGTCTGAGCCGCTACTTCGTCTCGCAACTGGGCCTGAATGCGGGGCTCGGGGTCGCGATCGGCGCAGGGCTGTTTTTTATCGGCGTGCCGAGCCCGATTCTGTGGGGCATACTCGCGGCCTTGCTGCGCCTCGTGCCGTACGTCGGTATCTGGATCGCCGGCGCGCTCGCCACGGCGCTGGCCGCCGCAGTCAGTCCCGGCTGGGACATGGCGGTCTGGTCCATTGCGCTCTTCGTGACAGTCGAACTGCTGGTGGGACAGGTGGTCGAGCCTTTGCTGTATGGCCGCAGCACCGGGCTTTCGCCGTTCTCGGTCGTGGTCGCCGCGATTTTCTGGAGCTGGATCTGGGGGCCGATCGGCCTGATTCTGTCGACGCCGTTGACGCTCTGTCTGCTCGTGCTCGGCCGGCATATCAGGCGTCTGGAATTTCTCGACGTCATGCTGGGCGATCAGCCCGCGCTCACGCCGGTGGAGAACTTTTATCAACGCGCTCTCGCGGGCGACCCCGACGAAGCGATCGCGCAGGCCGAAGCGCTGCTGCGCGAACGCTCGTTAGCCGCTTACTACGACGAGGTGACGATCAAGGGCCTGCAACTGGCCGCCAATGACGTGGTGCGCGGCAGCGTCACGGCGGCGCAGCTTGCGCGCATCGAGTCCACCACGAACGATCTCGTCGATGGGCTCGACAGTTATGCGGACGAGCCGCCGCTGCCGTCTGCGGAAGACACCAACACGGACGTCGGGCCGCTCGCGCCCTGGCGCAATACACCGCTTACGACGCCGCTCACGCATATGGTGTTCGCCAGCCAGCTTCCACGCGGCGAGGCCGACGAGCGAGCGGAAGATAGCGCGCACAAAGCCGATGAAGAACCGCTCGAGCTTGCGTCCGAGCCCGCCGCCAGGCGCGCGCTGGACATTTCCCAGCCGATGCCGCGCGCCGCGAATCAACGCGTGCTGTGCATACCGGGCCGCGGCCCACTGGATCCGCTCGCCACGACCATTGTGCTGCAGTTGCTCGGCAAACATGGCTTCACGGCGCGCGCAGTGCCGCACGAAGCAGCCTCGCGTGCATCGATCGATCAGATGGACGCCGACGATGTCGCGCTTGTCTGCCTCGTCTACTTGCAAATAGACGGCATTCCTTCGCATTTGCGCTATATGGTCCGGCGTATTCACGCGCGCTTGCCGAAAGTGTCGATTATCGTCGGACTGTGGGCGCCGGAAGATCTGGAGAAGTGGAGCGTCGATCTGCAAAACGCCATGGGCGCCGAGTGCTACGTGACCTCGTTGCAGGAAATGCTCGCCGCGTGCCATCTGTGCTGCACGGGAACGAGTGCCGAGCCGTTGGCCGCGGCAAGCGCTTAACGCCAGCAATAAGTGCACGGCAAAACGCCCGGCGCTTGCGCGGTCCGGGCGTTTTTGCGAGTGAGCGGCGACGGCTATTTGCCAGTGGCCTCGCCTTCGGACGCACTGTCTTCGTCGTCGGTCACGATTTTCGTGGTGCCGCCGGTGGAAGGCGGGTCGCTGGCCGGAAACGTGTCTTCGACCTGCTTGTCGATCTGCTTCTCGGTTTTGTCGGCATTCGGATGTTGTTCCTTCGGTTCTGGCATGACGCTTCTCCTTTCACTAACAGATGTGATGCGCAAAGCGGCTCGCGATTCGCGCGGCCCACATGGGGTGCTTTTTACATCGACGTGTAGAGTTGAACGATGGCGGTGTCCTTCATGGTGGATTCCAATCAGCGCCGTCGCACGAGTCGCGCCCGACAATCCGCAATGCCTGCGCCCGCGTGAGCGGCTCCCGTCGCATTGCATCGATCAGATGCGCGGTTTGAGCGTCGCGATTGCACGCGAGCACGGCAGCGACCCTGTCGTCCTTCATATAGAGCGCAGCAAAATCGTGCTGCTCGAAATCGCCGTCGAGGACAAGCTCGTCCCACTCGCTCGCATGGCCGAGGTACTCGAAGTTCTTGCCGAAGTGATAGGTCCAGAAAAACGGCACGGCATTGTAGCGGTTACGCGCGCCGCACATGTTTTGAGCCGCAATGCGCGCCTGTTGCTGCGCGACGCGCCAATGTTCGATTCGCACCGGCTCCTCGTTTTCGCGCAGCGGAAACACCGCGATGTCTCCCGCCGCGTACAGCCCCGGCGCGGCCTGCATGCCTGCGTTCACGATCACGCCGCCGTCCTTCTGCAGCGGCAAGCCTTCGACAAAGCCCGTGGCGGGGGCAACGCCTGTTGCTAATAGCACGAGATCAGCGGCAATATGCTCGCCGCTTTCCAGCATCACTTCGTGCACATTGCCTTCTTCGCCTTCGAGCGAAGCGACCCTGGCTTGCAGATGAAACCTGACGCCATTGCGCTCATGCAGCTCGCGAAACATGCTGCCGACACGCTCGCCAAACTGCTTTTCGAAAGGCACCTTATCTGGCGAAATAATACTGACCTGCACGCCGCGTTTGCGCAGCGCGGCCGCCGTTTCCAGTCCGATGAAGCTGCTGCCGAGAATGGCCACTTGCGTCGACGCGGCGCTTTGCATAAGGCCGTCTGCCGTGCCGTCGCCGAGGGCATCGACGAGGGCCGCGGCGTCGTCGAGATGGCGCAACACGTGCACGCCGCTCAGCTCGCAGCCGGGAATACGCGGCACGCGCGGCGCGCTGCCGGTGGCAAGCAGTGCGGTGTCGTAAGCGAGTTCGCCGCCGGTGTCGAAGTGGATCGTTCGTGCCGGCACATCGAGCCGCGCGACCTTCGCGACGATCCGCTCCACGCCGTGGCGCTCGTACCAGTCGGGCGCGAGAAGCGGCGGTACGTCGTCGGCAGGCATCTCGGCGGAAGGGACGAATTTGCTCAGCGAAGTGCGGTCGTAGGGCGCGTGCGGTTCATCGCCGATCAGCGTGACGCGGCCCGTGAAGCCGTATTCGCGCAGCGCGGCGCATGCCGCTGCGCCGGCGGCCCCTGCGCCGATCACGACGAAGTGCGGCTCCGGCGTGCGGGCGGGCTCGGTTTCGCCGGGCAGCTTGTCGGAGCTGACCATGATGTCGTCGCCCTCCACGATCACCGTGTAGCGTTCCAGCGGCACGAGCGGTGGCGGCTCCAGCACTTTTCCGGTGGCGGCGTCGAACGTGCCTTTGTGCCACGGGCAGATAATCCGGCCGTGACAGAGCGCGCCTTCTTCCAGCGGCCCGCCGGCGTGCGGGCAGTCGGCGGAATAGGCGCGCACGGTATCGCCGTCACGGATAAGGAGGATCTTGTGGTCGTCCACGACGACGCGCTCGGCACGGTCTTCGCGCAATTGCGAAAGCTGGGCGACGCGTCGGACAGTGAGAGGCATGCGCATTTCGCGGAGTGATCAAGAGCGCTCGACTTACTGAAGCCGCGGGGCGATGCGGCGATGCGCGCGGGATCTCTTCTCGGGGAGCAATTCATGTGCCCGAGCGTTTGCGGAACGCAGCTGCGCGGAAAGATTGTGGTGGGTTCGCGCGTCGCTATGTGCATGGCCGAAAAGTGCGGTAGATTCCCGGTAAGGAATTAGCGCACGACCAGCAGGGCACGATACGTGCGACCAATTCCCTGACTTGTATGAACTTTGAGTGGAGACGTAGGCCGTGCAGCGTGCGGAGCGAGTCGCAGTCGATTTCCCCATGCCGTCGCGCAATTTTTCGGCGACGCGGCGGATGCTTCTTGTCGTGCTTGCGGTATCGATCCTTTTCCCGCTCGCCTGTCTCGCCGGTTATGGCTACTTCGATTACCAGCGGCGAATTGCCGATTCGAACGATGTCATCGACCGGCTCGTGCGCGTGACCGAAGAGCAGGCAGTCAAGGTGCTCGACCTGAATCAGCAGATGGCGTCGCGCATCGTCGAACTGATCGGCACCGAGGACGACGCACAGATTCGCGCGCATGCGTCGGAGTTGAACCGGCAGTTGCGCGAGATTGGCGGAGACTTTCCGCAAGTGGCGTCCATCTACCTGATCGGCGCGAACGGCGACCTGCTGGTGTCGAGCCGCGCTTATCCCGCGCCGGCCATCTCCATGAGCGAACGCGAGGACTTTCTCGCCGCGCGCGCCATGCGCCCGCACCCGTATTTCTCGCTGCCGATGCTCGGCACGCTTTCGCAGACCAATGTGTTCAACACGGCCATAGGACGAATCGGCGAGGGCGGCACGTTCCTCGGCGTCGTGTCGGTCGCGTTGCGCAGTGAGTACTTCTCGCGCTTTTACCGCGAGTTGACGAACGGCGACACGTCGCTTGCGCTCGCGCTTTATCGGGCGGACGGCAATCTGCTGGTGCGCTATCCGCCGTGGCCCGGCGGCGTGAAGGCACCCGCGGCCAACGCTTTCGCGGCGGCTTTGCGCGACAAGCAGTGGTCGGGGCATGTGCGCGTTAAATCGCCCGTGGACGATGTGGAGCGGCTCGTCGCGTTCAGGCGCGTCGGCGATTACCCGCTGTACGTGTCGAGCGCCTATGCAACCGGCGCGATCGTCGACGCGTGGCGGCGGCATTTCGTGGTGATCGCCTCATTGACGGCGGTGCCCTGCATCGCAATCTGGATACTGGTGCTTTATTCGCTGCGTCAACTGGACGGCGAACGGGTGGCGTGGGAACGCTGGCAGGGCGAGGTCGCCATGCGGCTCTCGGCGGAAGCATCGAGCCGGCAATTGCAGCGCATGGGGGCGCTCGGGAATCTGGTTGCCAACGTCGCGCACGATTTCAATAACCTGTTAATGGTCGTATCCGCGAACATCGAGTTGGCGCGTCTTAAGCGCTTTAACAACCTCGAAAAGGAAATGACCGCGGTGCAGCGCGCCACTGCGACGGCGGAGTCGCTGACGCGGCGTCTTTTGAGTGTCGCGAAGAAACAGCCGCTCAAACAGGAACCGATCGACCTCAGGAAATGGATGCCCGGCGCCGCGCCGCTGATCGAAGCGGCGCTTGGCGATCATATCGAGTTGGCGCTGAGTATCGTCGACGATGTCTGGCCAGTGCTTGCCGACCCCACCGACCTCGAACTCGCGATCATGAACCTCGCGGTCAATGCGCGCGATGCCATGCCGCGCGGCGGACGCTTTGTGATCCGCTGCCAGAACAACCGGCTGGTGGGCAGCGACACGCTGCTGCCCGACGGCGAATACGTGCTGATCGCCTGTTCCGACGATGGCGAGGGTATGCCCGAATCGGTCGCGCGGCGCGCGTTCGAGCCGCTTTTCACCACCAAGCTGAGCGGATCGGGCGCGGGTCTCGGGCTGGCGCAGGTGCTCTCGATGTGCGAACAGGCGGGCGGTACGGCGAAAATCGACAGTGTGCAGGGCAGCGGCACGACGGTGCGCCTCTATCTGCCGCGTTATCGCGAACGCCGGCAGAAAGAGGCCGCGGCAGAAGAGGTGGCCGAGCAGTCGGCGCTGCGGCACGCCGGCATGGTGCTGCTCGTGGAAGACAACGAAGATGTCGCGGCCGGCGTCGCAGCGGTGCTGCAGACCTTTGGTTGCGAGGTCCGGCACGAGCCTACCGCCGATCAGGCGTTCGACGTCCTCACCGGCGGCGAGCGTTTCGAACTGGTGCTGTCGGACATCCAGATGCCGGGCAAACTGAACGGCATCGACCTCGCGGAAAAGATACGCAGTACCTGGCCTTCGCAGAAGATCGCCTTGATGACCGGTTATGCCGATGAACTCGAACGCGCCCGGCGTCTCGGCGTGGCGATATTGGCGAAGCCGTTCAATATCGCGGAACTGCACGCACTCGTTGCTTGTGAATCGTGAACAATGCGCGTGAGCAGTGACACCTGAGCGATTTTCAATGGCGCGGCACATCCCTTGCTGGACTCCTGACGAGGCATGCGCACGCAGGTTCGCCTGCGCGCTCGATCCGCTTCTATTCCGCTTCCATCCCGACAGGAGAACAGTCATGAAGATCAAGAAGGCATTGCTCGTATCCACACTGCTCGCGGCGTCCTCGCTTGCGATGGCCCAAGGCACGGGCGGCGGTGGCGGCGGCGGCCCGGCCGGCAACGACCCGAGCACGAACGCCAATGCATCGACGCGCGAGGGCGGCGACATGCAGGGTTCCAGCTCGATGTCGCATTCGAAGATGAAGAAGCATTCGTCGAAGTCGAAGAAAATGAAGCCCGCAACCGACACGACCAATATGCCCGGCGCCGACGCGAGCAGCGACACGAAGGGCCAGTAAGGCGCTTATCGTTTGCTCGCTTGCCGCGAACGGTGTGGGAGTGAGGCGCGATGAGCGCCTCACGAACACCGCGGCTTTTGCTTTGGTTTTACGTTTTCCGCCTTGACGCTAGCTGTTTTCCTGCGCTGCGTCGTAATTTCCGAGCGCCGCGGCGCTGTTCAGGCGCGCGCGTTTGAGCAGTGCCTGCTGCGCTTCCTTCACGTTGCCGGCCGCGCCTTGCCACGCTTGCAACGGCGGCTCCTGCAGCGCGCGCCCATACGAGAAGCTCAGGTTCCAGGGCAGCGGTCCGAGGCGATTCATCGCGTCGAGATTGGCGGTCGCTTCTTCGGGAGATTGCCCGCCTGATAGAAAGACGATGCCGGGCACCGCCGAGGGCACGGTGCGTTTCAGAATCCGCAGCGTGTAGGCGGCGATATCCGCAGTCGACGACTGCCGCGCGTTTTCCGAACCGGCGAGCACCATGCTCGGTTTGAGCAGAATGTGTTCGAGCACTACGCGATGCCGGTGCAACGCATGAAACACCTCGTGCAGGACCGCTTCGGTGACTTCGGCGCTGCGCTCGATGGTGTGGTCCCCATCCATCAGCACTTCGGGTTCGACAATCGGCACGATGCCCGCTTCCTGCGAGATCGCCGCATAGCGCGCGAGCGAGTCGGCGTTGGCTTCGATCGCGAGACGGCTCGGCAGATTGGCCGCGATGTTGTACACCGCGCGCCACTTCGCAAAGCGCGCGCCTTGCTGCTTGTAGTCGACGAAGCGGCGCGCAAGGCCGTCCAGGCCTTCGGTGATTTCATCGCCGGGAGCATGAGCGAGCGGAATCTTGCCGAGGTCGACCTTGATGCCGGGCACGATGCCGTTTTTCGCCGCGAGTTCGGGAAACGGCGTACCGTCGTCGGCTTTCTGGCCGAGCGTTTCCTGATAGAGAATGACGCCGCTCACGAATTCGCCGAGACCGGGGGTGGTGAGCAGCAGGTTGCGATAGGCGCGGCGATTCTCTTCCGTCGACTCGATGCCGATGCTCTTGAAGCGTTTCGCGATGGTGGGGCCGCTTTCGTCGGCGGCGAGGAGACCCTTGCCGGGTTGAATCATGGCGTCGACGGTGGCTTGCAGTTCGCTGCGGGTGTCCATGAGATGCACTCCCTTTGTTCCGGTTGCGGAAGAAAACCTGCGCTCGCGACGCGCGCCCCGACGCTGCGGATTCGGCCTATTCGCCGATCAGATGCAACACGATGTCGCGATGCTGCGTATGACGCCGATGCTCGAACAGATACAGACCCTGCCAGGTGCCGAGCACCATCTGCCCATGTTCGACGGGCACGCTCAATTGCACCTGGGTCAACGCGGTGCGCAGATGCGCGGGCATGTCGTCGGGACCTTCGGCGTCGTGCTCGTAGCGTTGCTCGTCTTCGGGTGCAAGCGTTGCAAAGTAGCGCTCCAGGTCGCGCTGGACCGACGGGTCCGCGTTTTCCTGAATCAGCAACGATGCTGACGTGTGACGGCAAAACAGCGTCAGCAAGCCGGTTTCAACGTGCTGCGCTGCGACGAAACGGCGGGCTTCGTCGGTGAATTCGACGAGGCCGCGCGTGCGGGCCTTGACGCTCAGGTGATGGATGGCTTGCTTCATGATGGAAGCGCTCGGTGCGGTTAGAGCGACGCGAACGCGTCCGCGATCTGCTCGACGCTGGTGGGGCGCACCACGCGCGCCACTTCCGCGCCGTCGCGCATGAAAACCAGCGTGGGCCACAGCTTGACCTTGAACGAGCGGCCAAGCGGCCGGCCAGGGCCGTCCTCGATTTTCAGATGCCGTATGCCCGCATGGGCCTCGAACGCTTTCGCGATGGAAGGCTGCGCGCCTTGGCAGTAGCCGCACCAGTCCGTGCCGAACTCGAGGACGGTTGCGCCGGGCAACGCGTCGACCTCGGCTCGTGACGGGGCGTGGGTGGAATAGGCTGTCCGGGTTGCCATGCATGCTCCGCTGCGGATGGGGTTGGGCACCGAGTGTTTGTAAATTCGAGCGTGCGCGGCCGCAAAGGCGCGCTGCACGTTGGTTTGATAAGAGTACCAGCTATTGGTTCGAGGGGCGGGCGCGGCGCATGCAAGCAGTGATCCCTGGTGCGGCCCTTGCGCGCCTGTCATTTCCAATCCCCGTCGCCGCAAAAAAAAGCCATAAATTTGGGATGCACCCCCCCGCCTTTACGCGGCCGCACACCCGGTCGATAATGCCCCGTTCATCCCGCCACGAAGCCTGCCCCGCGCGCCGCGCCGCGCAGCCTCGCGTCTACTGAGCCCACAGCCGCCCGTGTTGAAAAACTCACGTTTTTTTGGTCTGCTGCACATTCCCGGCTTCAAGCCGCTTGCCGCCGCCACGCTGATGCTCGGTGTGGCCATGTCGTTCACTGCTCCGTATCTGTCGCTCTTCGGCGTCGAACGCGCCGGCATGACGCCGTTCCGGCTCGGTGTCTTCATGACGTTGATCGCCGCGAGCGGCGTGCTCGCGAGCACCTTCGCCGGCCGCTGGAGCGATGCAAGCGGCCGGCACCGGCCGCTCTTGCTCGTCGCGCTCGTGCTCGCCGCGCTGGGCTACCTCGGGTTATGCGTGGTGCGCGATTACCGGCTGCTGCTCGTCGTCGGCATTGTGTTTATCGGTGCGGGCGGCTCGGCCATTTCGATGGTGTTTTCCTTCAGCCGCGCCGCGCTGCCCGTGCCGGACGCGGCCGAGCGTGTATTTGCCAGCGCGACGCTGCGCACCATTCTCTCGGCGGCGTGGGTGTTCGGGCCGTCGGTGGGCGCGCTCGTGCTCGCGGCGACCAGCTTCACCGGGCTTTTCCTGTTCGCCGCCGCGAGCTTCGCGGCGTGCGCCGCCATTGTCTGGCGCATGCGCGAGCCGCAAGGCCATCTCGGCGACCATACGGTGGAGGACACCGCGTCCGAGCCGTCGGCGTCGATCACCGTGCCGCCGCTCAGGGAGCCCGGTCCCGATGCGCATGAGGATCTGCCCGGCGTGGCTTCGACGAACGATACCGGCCGCGCGGTCGCGGCGCTGACCTTGCTCGGGCTAGCCGCGAACGCCACGATGATCGTGCTGCCGCTCTACATCGTGCACGGTCTTGACGGCACGCATCTCGACGTTTCCGTCATGCTCGGGCTCGGCGCTTTGTCCGAGATTCCGATGATGCTCGCGCTCGGCGCGAAATCGTCGAAGCTGCATAAGCCGAACTGGCTTGCGGCATGCGCCGCGGTTCACGCGGCGTATTTCGTGGGCATGTCGCTCGCGGGCAACGTGCATGTGCTGATTCCCATGCAGATGCTCAACGCGTTCGTGGTCGCCGTGACCTCGTGCCTCGGCATGACGTATGTGCAGGACCTCATGCCGCACGCGCCTGGACGGGCCACGGCGCTGTTCTTTAATGCGGCGCGGGTCGGCTCCATTCTGTCGGGCGTGTTGTCGGGATTGCTGGTGCAGGCGTTCAGCTATCGCGGCACGTTTCTATTCTGCGGCCTGCTCGCGCTGGCTGCGCTCGTCCTGTTTGCCGTGCCGGGCTATCGCTATCCGCTCATGTGGCGAGCCGTGCGGCGCTTTGCGAGTACGCAATATGGCAGGCTTCAGGCGTGGCGCGCGCTGCGTGGAGGGCGCGAGCTTTGATCCAGCCGCAGCGCATGGTCTGCGACTGGCGCAGGCTTGCAGCGAGCTGAACGGATCCAGCGTGCGGAACTTTAGCTCGCGTACAACCTCTCCAGAGAGGCGTATTGTTGCCAAAGCGGTTGCCAGCGCGGTTGCCAGCGCGGTTGCCAGCGCGGTTGCCAAAGCGGTTGCCAGCGCGGTTGTCAGGCGGTTATCAGACCGCGCTTCCCGCGCCTGTGCACACGGCGCGTGGCGCGCTCGCGTCGCCGGGCGGTCGGTAGTGAACGCGGCATCGGCATCTGAATGAAACCAGCCAGCATCACGTGGCACTTTCGGGAGCGGTGAAATGCAGCTAGGCATGATTGGATTGGGACGCATGGGTGCCGACATGGTCCGGCGCCTGACGAAGGGCGCTCAGCAGTGCATTGTCTACGACGTGCAGCCCGCCGCCGTCGAGCGGCTCGCGCAGGAGGGCGTGGCGGGCGCCTCGTCGCTGGAAGACCTCGTCGCCAAACTCGACAAGCCGCGCGCGGTCTGGCTAATGGTGCCCGCCGCGGTGGTCGACGGCACGCTGGAAAAACTCGTGCCCCTGCTCGAGCCGGGCGACATCGTGATCGACGGCGGCAATTCCTATTATCACGACGACATTCGCCGCGGCGCCGAGCTGGCCGAACGCAAGCTGCATTACGTGGATGTCGGCACGAGCGGCGGCGTCGCGGGACGCGAGCGCGGCTATTGCCTGATGATCGGCGGCGAGGCCGACGTGGTGCAACGGCTTGAGCCGATTTTTTCGACGCTCGCGCCGGGCGCAGCCGCCGCGCCCGCCACGCCAGGACGCACGGCGGGCAGCAGCACGGCGGAGCAGGGTTTTCTGCATTGCGGGCCGCTCGGCGCCGGGCACTTCGTCAAGATGGTCCATAACGGCATCGAGTACGGCTTGATGGCCGCGTATGCCGAGGGCCTCAACATTCTGCGTCACGCCGACGCCGGCAGGCACGCGCGCGACGCGGACGCCGAGACTTCGCCGCTGCGCCGTCCCGAGTTCTATCAATACGATCTCAATCTGGCCGATATCGCCGAAGTCTGGCGACGCGGCAGCGTGATCGGCTCGTGGCTCCTGGACCTGATCGCGGGCACGCTCGCGGGCGACGCAGATCTTAAGAGCTACGCAGGCCGCGTATCCGACTCGGGTGAAGGGCGCTGGACCATGGCCGCGGCCATCGACGAAGGCGTGCCCGCGCCGGTGCTGAGCGCGGCGCTGTTCGGGCGTTTCAGTTCGCGCGGCGAGGCGGACTTCGCGAACCGCGTGCTGTCGGCCATGCGCCATGACTTCGGCGGCCATGCCGAGAAGCCGGCTGAATCGCCCCAAAGCCCGCAGGGCTGATCGGTCGCAAGTTGATCGCGCCGATCGCCTCGCGTCCCTTCGCCTCGCCCCGCCTCAAAGCACAGTACAGCCCATTCAGGGAGCCGGACATGCCAGCCGCAGAAGCCAACGGAACCACGCCGCACGACGTCGTCTTCCTGTTCGATTGCGACAACACCTTGCTCGACAACGATCATGTGCTGTCGGATCTACGCGCGCACATGATGCGCGAGTTCGGCACCGACAACAGCACGCGCTACTGGGAAATTTTCGAGCAGTTGCGCAGCGAGCTCGGCTATGCAGACTATCTCGGCGCGTTGCAGCGCTATCGCACCGAGCATCCGCGGGACACGCGCCTGTTGTTGATGTCGTCGTTTCTGATCGACTACCCGTTTGCGAACCGGCTTTATCCCGGCGCGCTCGACGCATTGCGCCACGTCGGCCAGTACGGACCCACGGTGATTCTGTCCGACGGCGACGTGGTGTTCCAGCCGCGCAAGGTCGCGCGTTCGGGCTTGTGGGAAGAAGTCGGGGGCCGGGTGCTGATCTACATTCACAAGGAGCTGATGCTCGACCAGGTGATGGAATGCTACCCGGCGCGCCACTATGTGATGGTCGACGACAAGCTGCGCATTCTCACGGCCATGAAGAAAGCCTGGGGCGGCAGGCTGACCACGGTATTTCCGCGTCAAGGCCATTACGCGCTCGATCCGAAGGAGATCTTGAGCAATCCCCCCGCGGACGTGAGCATCGAGCGGATCGGCGACCTCGCGCAACTCGACGTGAAAGCGCTGCTGACCGGCAAGCCCTAGGCGTTGCGCAGCTTTGCCTGCGCGTCGGCCGCGCCCATCCGGCCGGCCGCGTCGAGTGCGCTCGCGCCTGCGGCGTCGCGCGCGTCCGGCTTCGCGCCGTGCGCGATCAGCAGGTCCATGATGGCGGTGCGGTTGAACATGGCGGCCACCATCAGCGCGGTGCGCCCGTCGGGCGACGCGCCTTCCACATCCGCGCCATGCGCGAGCAGCGTTTCGACCACGCCCTCGAAGCCTTTGAACGCCGCGCCTGCAATCGGCGTTTGGCCGTTGTTATTGCGCAGGTCGGGGTCGGCGCCGCGTTCCAGCAGCGTGCGCACGGCATCCACGTGACCGTGGTAGCTGGCGAGCATCAGAAGGCTGTCGCCGTTCTCGTTGCGCAGATTCGGCGGCACGCCTTTTTCGATCACCGCGGCGAGCATCGCGGCATCGCCGCGGCGCGCCAGATCGAATACCTGCTGCGCGAGTTCGAGCAGTTGCAGGTCGATGGCTTGCCCGGAAGGCGGGGAAGAGTCGGCGGAATTCGTCAATGCAATCTCCTTGCTAGGATGCTGCGCAGCTCGGCGCATGAACACCGGCAGCATACACAGTTTGCACCGGCGACGCGCGCACGCGCGCGGCGCGCCCCCTCAGGCGTGGCCGAACAGCTTCACGAGCAGCCCGAACACGCCGACCAGCACGGCCACGCCGGCACACAGCAGCACGAGCGTGAGAAGCAGAACGAGTGGCGCTTTCAGACGGTTGGATGTGGACATGATCAATGTGTAGGGTTAAGGACGAGTAGGGCCACGAACAGCGCCACCAATAGCGCAACCAGCAGGGCAACCAGTCGGGCACAAGCGGCGCAACGAGTCAGGTAACGACGCACGCGCAGGAATTCTGCAAAGCTTAGGCGTTTCACCGCATCTGTGCAGCGCGGCTGGCGTAGGACTTGCTCCAGCGCGCGCGACGCCGGCAACGCCTGAGCGAGATCAAACTTTCCAGCGCGGTTCCGAACCATGATGCGTGCATCCGGTCACACGGCTGACGGCCGGCGTTCAATGCCCGTTGCCGAACCGGCACGTGCAGCATCCGCACAGCGCCTTTCGCTGCATCTCTCTCATGCCGTGCGCATGACGCTCACCGGCGCACGCTTCGCAACGCCCGCCAACCTGCCTGACAGTCCTTACGAGGAGCGACGCCATGGCTGAAGCAATCTCCCGTCCCGCCCCGCCGCACACTTTAGACCCCGACACGCTGCAGAGAATGGATCGCTACTGGCGCGCGTGCAACTACCTGTCGGCCGGCATGATCTATCTGCGCGACAACCCGCTGCTGCGCGAACCGCTGAAGCCCGAGCACATCAAGAACCGTCTCCTGGGGCACTGGGGCTCGGACCCCGGCCAAAGCTTTTTGCTCGTGCACCTGAACCGCCTCATCAAGAAGCTCGACCTGAACGTGATCTACATTTCGGGGCCAGGGCACGGCGCGCCTGCCACGCTGGCCCACTGCTATCTGGAGGGACATTACTCGGAAATCTATCCCGACCGCAGCGAAGACGAGGCCGGCATGCGGCGCTTTTTCCGGCAATTTTCGTTTCCCGGCGGCATCGGCTCGCATTGCACGCCGGAAACGCCGGGCTCGATTCATGAAGGCGGCGAGCTCGGCTACAGCCTGTCGCACGGCTATGGCGCGGCGTTCGACAACCCCGATCTGATCGTCGCGGTGATGATCGGCGACGGCGAAGCCGAAACCGGGCCGCTCGCTACCTCGTGGCATTCGAACAAGTTCCTGAACCCGGTGCGCGACGGCGCGGTGCTGCCGGTGCTGCATCTGAACGGCTACAAGATCGCCAACCCGACGCTGCTCGCGCGCATTCCGCGCGAGGAACTCGAAGCGCTGCTCACCGGTTACGGCCACAAACCGTATTTCGTCGAAGGCGACGATCCGGCCGTCATGCATCAGCAGATGGCGGCGACGCTCGAACAGTGCATCGGCGAAATCCGGGCGATCCAGCAGCACGCGCGCGCCAACCACGACGCCACGCGGCCGCGCTGGCCGATGATCGTGCTGCGTTCGCCAAAAGGCTGGACCGGCCCGAAGGAAGTGGACGGTCACAAGGTGGAAGGCTCATGGCGAGCGCATCAGGTGCCGATTGCCGATCCGGCGACCAACCGCGAGAGCCTGAAACTGGTCGAGGCGTGGCTGCGCAGTTACGAGCCCGAGTCGCTGTTCGACGAAAACGGCCGGCTCGTCGAGGCATTGCGCGAACTCGCGCCACAGGGCGAACGCCGCATCAGCGCGAATCCGCACGCGAACGGCGGCGTGCTGTGCAAGATGCTCGACATGCCGGCCTTTCGCGATTACGCAGTCGAGGTGAAGCAGCATGCGTCCGCGTATTCGTCGCCCACTCAGGTACTCGGCCAGTTTTTGCGCGACGTGATGCGCAGGAACATGAGCAACTTCCGCGTGTTCGGCCCCGACGAGACCGCCAGCAACAAGCTGACGGCGATTTACGAGGCATCCGGCAAGACCTGGCTCGCCGACGCCCAGCCCAACGACGCCGACGGCGGCGCGCTGTCGGCCGACGGACGCGTGATGGAAATGCTCAGCGAACACACGCTGGAAGGCTGGTTCGAAGGCTATGTGCTGACCGGCCGCCACGGCCTCTTCGCGACTTACGAAGCGTTCGTGCACGTGATCGATTCAATGTTCAACCAGCACGCCAAGTGGCTCGAAAAAGCGAAGCGCGAACTGCGCTGGCGTCAGCCGGTGCCGTCCATCAACCTGCTTATCACGTCGCTCGTCTGGCGGCAGGATCACAATGGCTTCACGCATCAGGATCCCGGCTTTCTGGATGTGGTGACCAACAAGAGCCCGGACGTGGTGCGCATTTATCTGCCGCCCGACACCAACTGTCTGCTGAGCGTAGCCGATCACTGTCTGCGTTCGCGCGATTACGTGAACGTGATCGTGTCGGACAAACAGCCGCATCTGCAGTATCTGGACATGGAGGCCGCCGTCACGCATTGCACGAAGGGCATCGGCATCTGGGACTGGGCGTCGACCGATCAGGGCGCCGAGCCCGACGTGGTGATGGCGTGCGCCGGCGACATTGCGACAATGGAGGCGCTCGCCGCCGTGCAGATCCTCAAAGCACGCTTCCCGGACCTGAAGATCCGTTTCGTGAATGTGGTCGATCTATTCCGGCTGATGCCCGAGCACGCGCATCCGCATGGTCTGTCGGGCCGCGACTTCGATTCGCTCTTCACGACCAGCAAACCGGTGATTTTCAATTTCCACTCTTACGCGTCGCTGGTTCACAAACTGACCTACAGCCGGACCAATCACGACAATCTGCACGTGCACGGCTATCACGAGAAGGGCAACATCAACACGCCGCTGGAGCTCGCGATCATCAATCAGGTGGACCGCTTTTCGCTCGCCATCGACGTGATCGATCGCGTGCCGAGGCTGCGCGGCGTCGGCGATCACACGAAGGAGTGGCTGCGCGGGCAGATCATCGAGCATCTCGCCTATGCGCATGCCGAGGGCATCGACAAGGAAGAAATCCGCAACTGGACGTGGCAACACTGAGCGAGGTCCGTCATGAACATGCAGCACGGCGCATCGCCGCCAACCATTCTGGTGCTCAACAGCGGATCGTCGTCGCTGAAGTTCGGGCTCTTTGCGCCTGCCGATGACGACGAGTCGCTGTTACTGGAGGGCAGCGCTGAAGGCATTGGCCGCGGCGACGGCAGCCTGCGCATCAAAGCGCCGGACGGCGGCGTCCTGGTGGACGAGCAGCACGTGCTCGAGTCGCAAACCGATGCGTTGCAGAAGCTCTCGGCCGTGCTGGGCGCGCAGCATCATGCGCAACCCACTGCGGTCGGCCACCGCGTGGTGCATGGCGGGCCGCATCTGCGAACGCATCAGCGCCTCACGCCCGAGGTCCGCCAGCGCCTCCAGGATGCCGTGCATTTCGCGCCGCTGCACATTCCGCCGGCGCTTGCGCTGATCGACGAAGCGCAGACAACCTTCGCGGACGCCGCGCACTTTGCCTGTTTCGACACCGCGTTTCATGCCACGCTGCCGCCGCGCGCGGCGCAGCTTGCGTTGCCGCGACGCTACGCGGATGCAGGCGTGATCCGCTACGGATTTCACGGGCTGTCGTACGAATCGCTCGTCACGCAATTAGGCGCGGCGCTGCCGCCGCGCGCCGTGTTCGCTCATCTCGGCAACGGTTCGAGCGTGTGTGCATTGCGCGACGGCCGATCGGTCGATACGTCGATGGGCATGACGCCGACGGGCGGCGTGCCGATGGGAACGCGCTGCGGCGATCTGGATCCGGGGGTGCTGCTGTACCTGCTGCGCGTGGAAAAGCTCGATGCAGACGCGCTCGAAACGCTGCTGAACCGGCAGAGCGGCCTTGCCGGTTACGCCGACGGCGAAAGCGACATGCAGGCGCTCGAACAACGCGCGGCGGCGGGCGACGAGCACGCTTCGCTGGCACTGGACGCCTTTGCGACCGCGGTGCGCAAGACCATCGGCGGCTATGCGGCTTTGCTCGGCGGCATCGATCTGCTGGTGTTTACCGGCGGCATCGGCGAGCACAGCGCGGAGATTCGCAAGCGCATCTGCGAAGGTCTGGATTTTCTGGGCCTTCGCGAAGGCGACGCGTCGGGCAAGGTGAGGGCGCTCCACACGCAAGAGGAAAAACAGATCGCGCGGCATTGCCGCGCTTTGCTGCGTGGCGCTTTGCTGGGTGGTGCTGTGTTGCGTGGGTGAAGCACCGTGATTGCCCGGGCGTTGTCCCACCCGTGGGCCCGTGCGTTGTGCAGGCCAGCGCTCAGACGACCTTCACCACCAGCCGATCGCACACGCCGCTTACGCCGAAGAGCCGCGTCACGTCTTCCAGCGCGGCGAGCTTTTGCGCGGGTCGCGCCAGCTCGCCGCGAAGTGTGATGCGGCCGTCATGCACGTCGACCGCGATCGTGCGCACGGGAACGGCGGCGTCCCATGCGAGGCGCCGCATTGCCTCGGCTGCAATGTGCGCGTCGGAAAGACGCACGCCGTGGGCGTGGCCTGAGGCCTCGCCCTGCGGCGCTGCAAAGCGCGAATGAGCCATGACGTTGTCGAGTTCAGGAAGACGCGGGTCCGACGGTAACACAACCGCAGGCGACCGCACGCGACCGCACACGGACACTACATTAGCAGACGCCGCGTCTGTCCTCGCAGCGGCCGGCTACTGGATCGCGCCCGCCACAGCCTGCGCGGTCGCCGCCGAGAGGGTCCAGCCCAGATGGCCATGTCCGGTGTTATAGAACACGCCGCGCCGCTTGCCGCGCCCCACCTTCGGCAGCATGCTCGGCAGCATGGGACGCAAGCCCGCCCACGGAATCACGCGCGCGGTCGACACCTCGGGAAAATGGCGGCGCGTCCAGTCGACGAGCGGTGCAATCCGGTCGGCGCGGATGTCGCGGTTAAAGCCGTTGATTTCCGCCGTGCCCGCCACGCGAAAGCGGTCCGCGCCGAGCCGGCTCGTCACGATCTTCGCGCTGTCGTCGAGCAGGCTGACCCACGGCGCACGCGCCTGGCTGGTTTCATCGTCGAGACAGACGGTGATCGAGTAGCCTTTGACCGGATAGACGTTCACGTGGTCGCCGAGCATCGCCGCAAAATCGCGACTTTTCACGCCCGCGCACACCACGATCCGCTCGAAGGCGAAACGCTGCGTGTCGCCTTCCAGATTGACGGTCAGCGAGAAGCGTTCTTCGCCGGACTGCTCGATCGACGCGATCTCCGCGTCGTAATGGAACTGCACGCCGTGGCGCACGCAGGCATCCGCGAGACCGCGTGTGAACTTGTGGATGTCGCCCGTCGAATCCGACGGCGTGAAGAAACCGCCGTAGAATTCACCGTGCAACGTGGGCTCGATCCGCTGCAATTCACTCGACGTCACCGCACTGCGATCCAGCCCGCCTTCGCGCAGCAGCGCATTGACTTTCGCCGCCGCGTCGAACTCCTTGGCCGTCTTGTACACATGCAGAATGCCGCGCCGCTCCAGATCGAAGTCGATACCTTCGCGCTCGGCAATCGAAAAAAGGTGCTCGCGCGCGGCAATGGCAAGCCGCACGGTCTCGACCGTATTCGCACGATAGTGCGGAATCTGCCGCAGGAACTCGCCCATCCACGAATACTTGTGCCAGCTCGGCACCGGGTTGACGAGCAGCGGGGCGTCGCGCGTGAGCATCCAGCGCAGGCCCTTCAGCACGGTGGCCGCGCTGTTCCAGACTTCCGCGTTGCTCGCGGAAAGCTGGCCGCCGTTGGCAAACGAGGTTTCCATGGCCGCGTAGCGGTGGCGTTCGAACACGGTAACGTGGTGGCCGCGCTGGGCGAGGGCGTGAGCGGTCGTGACGCCGGTAATGCCGGCGCCGATAATGGCGATTCGTGACATGACATGGTCCAGAGTGGGTTGAGCATCACCGGGTTCGATTTCTTTCGAAACCGGTGCCGATGCCCCATCTGTCCCTGTACCTGAGAGTTTCTTCCCGGCGCTGCGAGCAAAGGCTCTGGCCGTATGTGGGAATCCCCTTCGGTGGGCGCGCACGGCGCCGCTCTCCAGATGTTCCGGCTGCGCGGTCCTTTTGCCTGAGAGTTTCCGGGGCGGTTGCTCCGTCGGCGTCGCCGCGACTTCCGGCGATCTCTCCCGCGCTGCGTTGCAGAACGCCACGACGGTACCGGGCAAAAATCGTTCGGGCAAGTGTTTTCTGGCGGCTAGCCGTGCCGTCCCACAGGCCGCATGCGCCGCAGCGATTGATGCCGCCGCGAGCGCGACGCCCGTTTATCATAGTGCCCACAACCAGAAAAGTGCCGCCTCGCTGAGCGATGGTCAGGCGTTTCATTGACGATCACAGCGGCTCATCCGCGCCATTCCATGAATTCGACTTCCGATGTTCCCTCCCGCCCCTCGATTCGCGCGTTGACCTTGCTCGAGGGCCGCGTGCTCGGCGTGCTCGTCGAAAAGCAGCACACCGTGCCCGACAGTTATCCGCTTTCGCTGAATGCACTGACGTTGGGCTGCAATCAGAAGACGGGCCGCTCGCCGGTCATGAACGCGACGGAAGCCGAAGTGCTCACCGCGCTCGACGGTCTGAAACGCTTAAGCCTCGTCATGGAAGGCAGCAGCAGCCGCGTGCCGCGTTTCGAGCACAACATGAATCGTGTGCTGGGTCTGCCGAGTCAGTCTGCTGCGTTGCTGACCACCTTGCTGCTGCGCGGCCCGCAGACGGCGGCGGAATTGCGTCTGAACAGCGCACGGCTGCATGGTTTTGCCGACATCTCGTCGGTCGAGGCGTTTCTCGACGAACTGGCCGCCAACGATCCGCCGCGGGTGGTCAAACTGCCTCGCACGCCCGGCGAGCGCGAACATCGCTGGATGCATTTGCTGTGCGGCGAAGTGAACATGAGCGAGTTCGCGCAGTCAGGCGGCGGCGCCGACGAAACCGTGCCGCTTTCCGCCTTCGAGGCCCTGAAAGCCGAGCAAAAAAGACTCGCGGACGAAGTCAGCCGGCTGCACGCGGTGGTGCGGCGCATGGCCGCCGAACTGGGCGTCGATGCGACCGATCTGGACGCTTGAAGATATCGCACCGATACGTTGCTTACGCGTCGCTGCCGCGGCGCGGATCGGTGGATAACGCGCGCTGCGTGCGATAAAAGTTGCGCGGCGGCACATTCGGCGAATCTTGCGCGAGCCGGTCCAGTTCGTCGCGAATGGCGGTCAGATAATGGCCGTCGCGCGCATCCGGGTCGCCCGCGAAAACCGATTCGAGCCGCCGCCGCACCGCGCCGTAACGCGCGCCTGCTGCGCGATGTTTTTCGGCGCGCTCGGCATATCGCAGATACGTTTGCAGCGCCGACGAGACCGCGGCGACCACGCTCACGAGCCCAACGACGATCCTGATTTCAAACGACACGGCGCTCGAGTTCAGCGACGCGAACACAGCCGTCCCCACGAACGCGGCCAGCACCGTGACGAGCCAGCCCATCTGGCGGTCGCGCGCGGACAGCAGGTCGGCCATGTCGTAATGGCTCATCTGGGATTCGCGCGCGCGCCGGATCCATTTCAGCAGAAGCTGCTGTTCGTCGACGGGCGGCTCGTAGGCGGGCAGATTCTTCATGGGGCTCGTCAGGGCAGTGGTATGCCGCGCGCCATGCGCGTGCACTGACGCTACTGTGCCACATCAAGGCGCCGCCTGGCGGCGCGCGTCTCAGGCTGCCGCGGGCGTCGGCTGCGCGATGCCGAAACGCTCGTTGTGCGGCGTGCCGTTCAGATAGAAGTCGCCGATGGCGGCCTCGCGAATGATGGCCGGATTGTGCGACGCGAGGACGCGCGCATTGCGCCAGTAGCGGTCGAAGCGCCGCGATTCGCTGGTTGCCGAAGCGCCGCCCACCTCGAACAGCAGCGTGGCGGCCTCGAGCGTCTGCTCGATGACGATCTGCTGCGCCTGAAAGGTCTGGATGTCGAGGCGAAAATAGGTTTCTTCGGTCGTGCGGCCGTGCTGACGCGCAACTAATACCTCGTCTATCGCACGCGCGAGCGATGCACTGATGCTTTGCGTCGAATAAGCGAGGCTCGCAAGCCGGCCGATCACGCGTTGCACGAGCGGGTTGTCGCGCGGACGGGATTCGCCTGGGATACCGAACGTTCTCGTCTTTGCCTGCGTGAAGGTCGCGGCATCGCGCAGCGCCGCACGGCTGATGCCCGCAAGGTTCGCGACGTGCAGCGCCTGGTAATACGACGTGAGCACGCTGTTGCGGCGCGGCGCCGATGCGTCGTAGCGGCGGTACACGTTCTCGCGCGCCACCGGCACGCCATTGAAACGCGCGGTGCCGCTGCCTGTCAGGCGCTGGCCGAAGCCGTCCCAGTCGTCGATACGCGCAAGCCCCGGCGCATCGGCCCTGACGAGCACGCGCACGTCGCTCTGCCCGTCGTGCGCGGTCACGTCGACCCAGTCCGCGTAGAGTGTGCCGGTGGTGTAGTACTTCTCTCCGTGCAGGTGCCATGCGCCGTCCGCTTCGACAAGACGCACGCTGTTGTGCGTGACCGCAGTGCGCTCGGCCACCGCGCCGCCGATGATCTGTCCTTGCGCGATGCGCGTGAGCCATCGGTCGCGCAGGGCGTCGTCGCCATTTTCCAGCAGCGATTCAATGAAGCCGCCATGCACGCGCAAGATCTGCGGCAGGTTCGAGTCCGCTTCGCCCAGACGCGTGACGAGCGCGAGAAACTCACTGAGCGCGACGCCTTCGCCGCCGTATTCGGTGGGCACGCGCAGCTTCGTATAGCCGGCTTCGCGCAGCCATTCGACGGGATCGTAGGCAAGCTCCCGATGCCGCTCGCGATGCACGGCGCCTTGCGCGATGCGCGCGAAGACGGGCGCAAAACGGCGCGTGAGCGCACTGTCGTCGAAAAGCTGCGCGGCGTCGGCAAGGCTCGCTGCGTGCGGCGGGTGGTCGTGCGGTAAAGATGCGGACATGGGTTCTCCGAATTCAAACGCGCAGGGCGCAATCCGGCAACGGTACGGCATGGCACGCGCGCGGAGCAACCAAGCATTTGGCCGATTCTTAGCAGGAAGACAGAAATGGCTTGAGCCGCCGCGTCGGTCGCACCGCCCGCATGCGCCGTCAAGCGTGCGGCCGCGCACACACACCGCGAGGCGCCCGGTGCATGCTCGTCACACCTGCGCGAAGCCGGGGGATCCGTTACGCCTGCGTCGGCATCTACAGATATGACGGCGACCCGGCGACCCGGCAACGGACGCCAGCAAGCGGCAAGCGGATCGGCACCCTGTGAGATGGTATGAACAAGACAACGCATCGCGCCCGGCGCTATGACGTCATTACCGACGAAGCGCAGTTTCGCGCGCTGCAGCCTGAATGGGACGCGCTGTGGACGCGCGCGCAGGGTCACTACTATCAGTCGTTCAGTTATGGATGGCTCGCCTGGGAACACGTGTCGAAGCCTCATGGACGTCTGCTCAGATGCATTGTCTGCCGCGATGACGGGCAACTCGTGATGATCTGGCCGCTCGAAGCCGTCAAGCGCGCGCTATGGACTTACCTCGTGCCGCTCGGGCCCGAAGGCGGCGACTACACGAGCGTGCTCGTCGCGGACGATGCGTCGGCCACCGCATTGATCGAGGGCGCATGGCAGACGGCGCGCCGGCGTTGCGGCGCGGACTTCATTCACATGCCTTATGTTCGCGAGACGCTTCACCTTTACACGCTGGTTTCGCGCGAACGGCACGTGCTGTTTGCAGAAGCGCATCAGGCGTCGGCGGCGCGATTACGCGGGCAGGGCACATGGGACGAGTATTGCCGTTCGCTTGGCACGCTGTTCGGCAAACGCCCCGGCACTTTTGTCAAACGGCTCGCGAAGGAAGGCACGGTTGCCGTGCGTGTGGTCGATCCAGCCGAAGAGCGGGAGACCGCGTCCCTGATCGAATGGATGTTCAACTGCAAGCGCAGCTGGAGCGACCGGGTCGGCAAACGCAGCGTATGGCTCGATTCGCCGGAGTTCGAGCGATTTCTCGGCAAGCTGATCCATTCGCGCGACGTGCCGTCGATGGCGCGGCTGATCGTCGTCACGCTCGACGACGCGCCGGTCGGGGGGATCATCGTCAGTGTGGGCAATCCGTGGGCGAGCGCCATTTTCGCGGGCTACGATCCGTACTATGGCCGCTGCTGTCCGGGCCTCATCGCGGTCGAGCAATGCGTGAAGTGGGCGTTCGAGAACGGCTTCGATCTCGACTTCGGCGTGGGCGCGGAGCGCTTCAAGTCGTATTGGGCGCGCGGCGAGGCGACGACCGCATGGACCACGCAGATCGTCAACTCAAAGTGGGGACTGCTTGCCATCCACGCACGGCGGCTCGCCCGCGCGCTCGCGTCGCTCGCGCAAAGGCGGCGGGCGCATCGCGCTACGACCGGTCCCGATTCCGCGCTCGCGTCGCACCGGTGATGACCGCGATACCGAACAGAATGACCGCGACAATCGCGATGATGTGCTGTGCGACGTGCAGCGCCGTCAATCCCCAAGCCACGCCGCCGATAAAAATAATCCATCCGACGAGATAGATAAGCAGGGTCATCGTTTTTCTCCTTGTTTCTCCTTGCGATTTCGGCTCTGGCGCCGGTAACTCGCCGTGAAAAATTTACCGTGCGCCCCGATGGACTGCCGATAGCGGCTCGACGGGACAAAAGCGCGTGCATGGCGCCTTGAGCGCGAGACAATCAGCGGACTAGTGCTTAAGCACATTGCGCGCCTGGTCGCGATGTCGCTGTCGCCGTTGCAACGGAACGCGGCTTGCTGCGGCTAGATCACTACCGTATGCCGCACCGCAACGCAAGGCAAAGCGCAACGCGACGAACCATGGCCACCACGAAGCACACATCGAAGCGCGCGTCGAAGCAGACCACGAAGCCCACATCGCAGACAGAAGGCGAGATCGCTGCGCAGCCTGAGGTCGACCCCGACCAGCAACCCGCGACGCTCGACGATTGCCGCCGTTGTCCGCTTTGGGCCAACGCGACGCAGGGGGTGCCAGGCGCCGGTCCGCGCCGCGCGCCGATCATGATGGTCGGCGAACAGCCCGGCGACAAGGAGGACCTGCAAGGTCTGCCCTTCGTGGGGCCGGCGGGCGCCTTGCTCGACGATGCGCTCGTCGAAGCAGGCGTCGGCCGCAAGGATGTGTACGTGACCAACGCCGTCAAGCATTTCAAATGGACGCCGCGCGGTAAGCGCCGCATGCATAAAACCCCGGCGCAGCGCGAGGTGGATGCCTGCCGCTACTGGCTCGATCAGGAGCTTGAAAGCGTGGGCGCGCAGGTGATCGTCGCCTTGGGGGCGACTGCGCTGAAGGCCGTGCTGGAAGATCCGAAATCGCGCTTGCAGGATGCAATCGGCAAGGTCATCGAACACGGCGACCGTCTGGTGGTCGCAACGTACCACCCGTCGTTTGCTCTGCGCGCACCCGATCCCGAGACGCGCCACCGCGCGTATGCGGCGATCGTCGCCGCGCTGCAGGACGCGAAAAAACTGGCGCAGCGGCGCAAGTAGGCCGCAGGTGAACGTCTATCAGGCGGCCGCCTCGTGGGCGCGCAGTCCGAGGCGTTCCATCAACCTTTGTGCGTCGAACGGCGCGTTGGTTTTGGCGTCGTTGTCGAAATAGCAGTACACGTCGCGTGTTTGCGCGCGAGGCGGTTGCAGGTCGGGCGCTGCAAGCCGCGCATCGGCGGGCTGCGAGCCGCGGCTCCATGCCTCGATTCTGCGCACCCATCGTTCCAGTGAAGCATCGGAGTATTCGCCCGAATATTTGGTTTCCGTGCCGTGCAGCCGCATGTAGACGAAGCCCGCGCTCAGATCCTCGAATTGCGGCCATGCCTCGGTCGAATCCGACACGACAAGCGCGACCTTGTGACGGCGCAGCAGTTTCACAAACGCGGGATCGACGAAACTCTCATGACGCACCTCCACCGCGTGACGCAACTTGCGCTTGCGGTCGATCTGGAGGTAGGGCGTCTTCACGCGCCGGTCGTGCTGTTCGGCGAGTGCGAGCGCCGCTTCGGTGTCGCGCGGCAACAGGCTCAGGAAACGCTCCATGTGCGCCGGGTCGAAACGCAGCGAAGGCGGGAATTGCCACAGTATCGGCCCGAGCTTGTCTTTCAGCGCGAGCAGCCCCTGCGCGAAAAAATTAGCGCACGCGACGGTGGCCGTCTCGTCGCGAAAGCGCAAAAGATGCGTGAGGTAACGCGCGCCTTTCACGCTGAACACGAAACCGGGCGGTGTCTCGTCGTACCAGTGGTGCCAGCTGTCGAGCGACTGCAGGCTGTAGTGCGTGCCGTTGATTTCGATCGTCTGCATGAGGCCCGCTGCGTAGCGCAGTTCGGTGGCCTGCTTCAGGCCTTCCGGATAGAAGGTTCCGCGCCATCCTTTATAGCGCCAGCCTGAGATGCCGATGAGAATGTCGCCTGTGCTTTTCACGTCGATGCTCGAAGAGTCTGGATCCGTGTCTGAGTCTGGCGACGAGCAATGCCTGTGCCATCTCAGGGCACAAGCGTTGCTGCAACCGACATACCGACATACCGACGCATCGACACCGCATGCGGCGACGGGCGGATGTGGGGCAACGCCTGGCGCAACGCAGGCGCAACACATGGCGAAACACCGGAGGCACGCATGGCAGGCACGGATTTACGCAGCACGGACTTGGAGACCCAAAGCGACGGCACGATGCGCGTCACGCATCGCGGCGTGGACATTGTCGTGAGTGCGAAGCAGAACGACCGCGGAGCCTGGGTCGCACGGCTCGACGCGTCTGTCGACGGCAAACCGTTCGCGCTGCCGGACGTGGAACCGGTCACGCCGGAATGGACGACACGCGCGGAGGCGTTGCGCGACGGCGTGGAGCGCGGCTGCTATCTGGTCGAGAAAAAAGCCGGTCACGGCCTCGACGACTCCGCGCACGGAACGGGAGCAAGCTGATGAACCGCATCGTCAATCTTTTATGCCGCGCGACGATCTCGGGCACAGCGGCAGGCAGCGCCGCAGCCGCCATGGCAGCCGCGCGGGCGCGCGCCGACGGCAGCACGCCGTATGCGCCGCTGAACGCGGTGACTCATTGCCTGTGGCCGCGCCGCGCATTCAGCGAGACCGGCCCGAGCGCGCGCTTTACGCTGACGGGCCTCGCGATCAATCAGGCGTCGGCGGTTTTTTGGGGCGTGCTGTTCGAAGGACTGCTGGACCGCTGGCAGTGTCGTGTAAAACGACGCGCGGGCGTGGCGGAAATCGTCGCGAGCGCGGCGACGACCGCGGCCGTCGCCTATACCGTCGACTATCACGCGGTGCCGAGCCGGCTCACGCCCGGCTTCGAAGCACACCTGGCGAAGCGCTCGATGTTCTACGTGTACAGCGCGCTCGCAGCCGGCTTTGCGGCAGCCGCGCTGTGCCGCGCAAGTCGCAGTTGAGTTTGATGAGAACGCCCTGCGCCTCAGCCAACTGAGCGGCCTGACCGACGATAGATCAGGCCGCTTCCGCCTTGCGCGCATCCGCCGCGCGCTCGACCAGAATCACGAACGGTTCACCCTCGTGAATTTCGTAGCGGCGAATCTGCGCGACCTGATCGGCGGAAAGCACTTTGCCCTTCGTCATGAGCAGCGTGCCGCGCGACGTACGCAAGTCGTCGGCGAGTTTCATGCCTTCCTTCAGATGCGACGCGTCGACGCGATCCGGCACGCCTTCGGGTGTGAGTTCCGCGTGTTTCGTCAGGAGTTCGATGTACTTCTCCGCGATCGCGGGATCGTAGCGAATTCCGCTTTGCGCGCGCACGGTCGAGATGATCTGCGCGTCGTTCATCTTTTGCGGCGCGATGACGCCGATGCGCAGGTCTTCCGCGTCCCGCGCAAGCGCCAGCACGCGCGCGCCGAGCGGAATCAATCCGCCGATGAGTCCATCGGGCGTGCCGCGCCCGTCGTAACGCTCATACTGGTGACGGATCATCGTCTGCACGCCGCTCAATTGCGACACCGGCGTGAGCGCCATCTGCCCATGCAGCGGATGAAGCTGATAGAGCTTCGCTTCCTGCGGCTGCAGCTTCGCAACGGGCGTCTTCAGCAACGCATCGGGCAAAAAGAGTTTGCCGATGCCGTGCAGCAGGCCCGCCATCAGCAGTTCGTTGCATGCGTAGTCGCTCAGACCCAGCGCGGCGCCAAGCTGTCTCGCCGTCTCGCCGATACGCGCGGAATGGCCCGGCAGCCCGCAGCGCATTTCGACCATGTTCGCGCAGACCTTCACCATCGTGAGAAAGTTGCTTTTCAGGTCCTGCTGCGCGCCTTCGAGAAACATCACGGTTTGACGGATTTCCTCGGTGCGCGCATGGACCTCGCGCTCGAGCTCCATGTTGAACGACGAGAGCTTTTCGTTCTGCTCCTGCAACAGCGCGGTGAGCCGTTCCGCCTTGCGTTGCAGCGCGAGCTGTTCGAGCGCGCGCTGGATCGTCAGCAGCAGGTCCTGGTCGTCCCACGGTTTGTGCAGATAGTGATAGACGTGGCCTTCGTTGACCGCGCGCACGACCGCATCCACTTCAGAATAGCCGGTGAGCAGAATGCGGATCGCGTCGGGCGTCACGGTGCGCGAGCGCGAGAGAAACTCCGCGCCGTCCATGTTGGGCATGCGCATGTCGGAAATGATCACGTCGACGCTCGCCGATTCGAGCAGCGCCAGCGCCTCAGCGCCGCTGTTCGCGCTCAGCACTTCGTACTTCATCGGGCGCAGCAGGCGTTTGAGCGACGAGATGACGCCCGGCTCGTCGTCCACCAGCAGCAGCGTCGGGACCGCGGCGGGCGCTGCATCGGCGGCATCCAGAGATGCGGCCGGTGCCGTTGCAGCGAGTTCGGTCGGAGTGCCGGTTGCCTGAAGCTCAGACATGATTAACCTCGTGATTGATGTCGCGTGACGGTCGCATCGCGTCGGCCCGCATCACAGTGCTTCGAGAAAATGATCGAGCGCTTCCTTCATGCCGCGGATCGCCGCATCGGGCAACAGCAGCACCATGCGTGCGCCGAAGCCGCCTTGCTCGAGCGTGAAATGAATCTCCAGCAACAGCGCGAGGTCCCACCTGCCGCCGGGCAGCAAGGCGTCGTGCGTCTTGCCCGCGAGCGGCAACAGCGTGGGCTGCGAGAAGCAGATGTGCCGCCCGAGCTGCTCGAACACGCTCTGCACGCAGGCGCCCACCAGCAGATTGGTGATGTCGCACAACACTTCCACTTCCGTATCGGGTTCGCCGACGTCGTGCCCCATCAGCTGTTGCAATTCGCGCTGACCGTCCTTGCCGACGAGCACGATCGCCTCGCCGGAAATGTCGGACTGAAACGCCTGGCGCACGGGCCGCAATTCGCTGTCGTCCTGCGCACCCAGCGCGACGCGCAGCTGTTCGACGCCGACGAGCCGGATGTCAGGCACCGAAAGCGTGACGAAGGCACCCAGCAATCTGGCGAGCGCCGCGGCGGCCTTACCCATGCCGACGTTGCAGATTTCCTGCAAGGCGTCGCGCTGGTCTTCGTTGAGAGACTGTTCATTCATGGAGACCGTACTCCGCGAGAATCGGCAGGATCGCTTCGGGGGAAACGGGCTTGGAAATGAAGCCGATCGCGCCCAATGCCTTCGCGCGTTCGACGGCGCCGCACTGCACGTCCGCCGACACGACGATCACAAACGTGTCGAGGCCTTCGTGCTGGATCGCTTCGAGCACCTGAAAGCCGTTCATGACGGGCATCGTCAGATCGAGAAAAATCACGGCGCCCTTGCCGGCGCGATACAGCTCCAGCGCGGCGGCGCCATCCGAGGCCTGGGTGATCTCGACATCCCACTCCTCGGGCAGCGAGCGGATCAAAAGTTTTCGGGCGAGTGTCGAGTCGTCGACAACAAGTACGGGCAATGGCATAGCTTTACCTCATGTGGCCGCCGGCGATTGCGCCGGCAACGCGATTGCATCCAGCGAACCGTTTTGCACGAGCGCTTCGGGTTGGCTGGTTTCTTCAAGCAGGGTTCCGTCGACAGGCAGCGTCACGCGGAACGTCGTGCCCTCGCCGACGGTGCTGACGACGGAGATCGTGCCGCGGTGCGCGTTCACGATCCCATAGGTCACCGACAAACCGAGGCCGGTGCCCTGGCCAACCGGCTTCGTCGTAAAGAACGGGTCGAAAATGCGTTTCAGGTGTTCAGGCGGGATGCCGCAGCCCGCATCGGCAACTTCGAACCACACGTTCGATGGATCGGCCGCGTCCATGCCGGTGCGCACCGTGATCGTGCCGCGCGGCGCGCCGTGCTGGTCGTGATGATTGCCGTACGCCTGCGCCGCGTTGACGACGAGATTGAGCACCACCTGGCTGATCTGCGACGGAATGCAGCGCACGAACGGTATCTCCGCATATTCGCGCACGAGGTGGGCGCAGTACTTCACCTCGTTATGGACGATGTTGAGCGTCGATTCGATGCAGCGATGAATGTCCGCGAGCTCCCACACATGGGTGCTGTCCACGCGCGAAAAGTCGCGCAGATCGACCACGATGGTGCGCACGCGCGCGAGTCCTTCCTTCGATTCGTGCACGAGCGTCGGCGCGTCGGCGAGCAGGTACTCCAGATCGGCCTGTTCCGCGAACGCCCGCATGTTCTTCTGCAACGCCGGCGCGGCTTCGCTCACCATGCGCTCGACATCGGCGGTATAGCGGATCAGCGTCTTCACGTAGCCGTCGAGCGTGTTGAGGTTCGACAGCACGAAGCCGACCGGATTGTTGATCTCATGCGCGACGCCCGCCGCGAGCTGACCGATCGCGGCGAGCTTCTCCGATTGCAGCAATTGCTGATGCGCATGCGCGAGCGCTTCGTTAAGCGACGTCAGCTGCTCGTTGCGCACGGTCAATTCGGCGAGCGCGCTGGTGACCGCCTTCTCGCGGTCCTGAAGCTCGCCGTAGGCGATGCAGACGTCGGTCGTGTCGACAATCGCGACGCCCACCGCGACGACCTCGCCGTGGTCGTCTTCGATGGGGATGAAGCTGCAGTTCTGGCGCATCGCGTCGATCGTGCCGGTGATCGGGCGCGAATGCTCGAAGCGAAACAGATACGGCCGATGCTCCCACGACGAGTAAGCCGGCGTGCCGAGCACGAACACGCCCTCGATCTTGCGGCTCAGCCACTGCCGCGGCAACTCGGGAAAAGCGTCGAGCAGAAGCTGGCCGACCACGGATTCGGCGGAACGTCCGCTATGCGAATGCATGAAGCGGTTCCAAGTCAGAATGCGCAGCTCGCGATCCACGGTGAAGACACCGCAATTCACCCGCTCGACAATAGCTTCCGACAGATTGGTTTTCACCGAAAGGGCCCGTGAAATGACAAAGCAGGCAGCGCTCTCGTCGCCGACTCCGTGAGCGCTCGTGCGTCCGGTCCGGCGTCGCTGCCATGAGTGAATTAACGGAGCGTAAGGCACCGGCGCGGAGCGGTATTTACCCTGGCTCAAAATGCATACGGCGAGCCGGTGCGCGAACGCGGCTTCGCCCAATCCGAGGGTTTCCCGTAATGCGCCGTGTATCAAGCGGCACGCGAATCCGCCGTAAACACGAGGAAGAGGAACATCTCGCGTCGCGCGGAAGTGTCGGTGCGCCGGGCTGCCGGACCACCGGAGCGCCGGATTGCCCAATCGTCCGGCCGCACGCGAGGCACATTGTTCGGCCTATCCGGAGGATTCATGCAGACACGCCTTGGGCTCGCGGCCGCGCTGCTCGTGCTCTGCGGCCTGTGCATCCGCCCGGTGTGCGGGCAGGTCGCACCGCAATCCGCCAACCGCGCGGCGGCCAACGCGCCGCTCGATCTCGCCGCGATGCAGCGCGCCGTGGATAGCGCGAGCGAACCCGCGTCGCGCTGGAACGGCCCCAGGTCCGGGCCGGCGGCGGTGCCCGGCGCGACGATTGCCATCATCAGCGAGGACTTGCGCAACGGCGGCGTGCTGGGCGTCGCGAAAGGCATCAAGGAAGCCGCCAACGCGATGGGCTGGAACACCCGCGTGTACGACGCACGCGGCACCGCGGCGGGCCGCAGCAAGGCCGTTGCCGCAGCGCTCGCCTTGCAGCCGGACGGCGCGATTCTGGTCGGCGTGGACGCCGCAGAGATGCAAGCGGACTTGCTGCCGTTCGCCGCGCGCCGCATCCCGCTCGTCGGTTGGCATGTCGGCCCCGTGGCCGGCGCGATGGCGAACGGTCCAGTGGCGATGAACGTGTCGACGAATCCGCTCGACGTCGCGCGGATCACGGCCATGGCCGCCGTGATCCAGTCCGGCGGGCGCGCGGGCGTCGTCGTGTTGACCGACGGAAACTTTCAGATCGCGAGAGCCAAGACCGAGGCGATGCTCGACGTGATTCGCGCGTGCCGCGATTGCCGCCTGCTCGCGGTGCGCGACGTCGCGATATCGAAGAGCGCCGAGCTGATGCCCGCGCTCACCGACGAACTCGCCGCGCAGTACGGCAAACGCTGGAACTACGCGCTTGCCATCAACGACATCTACTTCGACTACGCCGCGCCCGCGCTCACGCGCGCCGGCGGCCAGAACCACAGCGTCAGCATGCTGTCCGCCGGTGACGGAAGCGCAGCGGCTTTTCTGCGCATTCAGGCAGGCACTTTCCAGACCGGCACCGTCGCGGAGCCGCTCAATTTGCAGGGCTGGCAGCTGGTCGACGAACTGAACCGCCTGCTCGCGCATCAGCCGGTAACGGGCTACGTGTCGCCGGTTCATCTGGTGACGGCGGCGAACATCCGGTTCGACGGCGGATTGCACGGACAGTTCGATCCCGGCAACGGCTATCGCAACGTCTACCGCGGCATCTGGAAGCGATGACCGCCATGACCCCCATGACCCATCTGACCGCGCTGACGAATTCACCGGGAGCCCGCGCATGCGCCTCGCCGCGACACGCCTGAAGCTGTTGCCGCGCTCGTTGCGCTGGCAGTTCACGCTGGCCACGGTTGTGCTCGCCTTGCTGATCGCGACGGGCGGCCTGACCGCCGTCTACACGCTGCGCGTGGCGACGCACGAGACGCGCGTGCTGGCCACCGGCGAACTCACGCGCATGCAGGCCGCTGATACTTTGGTGCAGCACACGTTGCTGATCGAGCGCGAATCGGCACGGCTCGCAGGCGCCAATTCGCTCGATGCGATGCGCGCGAGCTATGCCGACATCGTGCGGGAGCTGGAGATCTTCGACCGTCTTTCGGACAGGCTCGCCGCCGCCAACGACGACGTGAGCGTGCTCGACCTTCATCAGGCAAGCCAGTTGTTTCGCAACACGGTGAACATCGTCGCGCAGTTGCGCGAAAGCGATCTGCGTGCGGCCCTTGCCCATACGTCGAACCCGGCAGGCGCGAGCGCGGCGGCCGCGCAAGGCGATCCGGCTAGCCGCGCGTCGCGCGATACCTTCAGCGAAGGCTTGCGTCAGCAGGCAAGCGCGATGGTGGCGTCGGCGCAGCTTCAATCGGACCGATGCACCGAGGAATTTCAGCAGGCCGTGCAACGGCTCGCCGATACCTCCGCGCGCAACGAGCGCTGGATTACGGGCCTCGTTGCCGTGAGCCTGCTGTTCGCGTGGCTCGTCGCACATGCGTTTCTCGGCAAACACGTGCTCGCTCGACTCGAAGTGGTCAGCAGCAATCTGCGCAGCGGCGATGCGGTGCGCGGACAGGACGCGTCGCGTGTCGCGCAGGGCCGCGACGAGATCGGCGAAATGGCGCGCGCCGTGGAGCAGTTCCAGGCCGACCGGCGCGAACTCGCCCGCGCGTATGCCGCGCTGCGTGAAGAAAAGGCGCGTCAGGAGGCACTCATCAACGAACTCGCGCAGGCGCACAGCCAGTTGCTGCAGTCGGAGAAGCTCGCCTCGATTGGTCAGCTCGCGGCGGGCGTCGCGCATGAAATCAATAATCCCGTGGGCTTTGTGAATGCCAACCTCGGCACGCTGCAACGCTATGTCGCGGATCTGTTGACCGCGCTCGCCGCATACGAGCGCACGGAGGCCGAGCTGATTGCGGAATCGCGCGCGACGTTGGCCGCATTGAAGCGCGAGATCGACATCGATTATCTGCGCACGGACATACCGGCGCTGCTCTCCGAATCCGTGGAAGGCCTGCAGCGGGTCAAGCGCATCGTGCAGGGCTTGAAGGACTTCTCGCATGTCGACAAGGCGGAGAAGCAGCGGGCCAATCTGGAGAGCAATCTGGATACGACGATCAACATCGTCTGGAACGAGTTGAAATACAAGGCGGATCTGAAGCGCGAGTTCGGCGCGATTCCCGAACTCGAATGCATTCCGTCGCAGCTCAATCAGGTCTTCATGAATCTGCTGATGAACGCCGCGCAATCCATCGAGGGGCACGGCCATATCACCGTGCGCACCGGCCACGACGACACCAGCGTGTGGGTCGAGGTGGAGGACACCGGACAGGGCATCCGGCCGGAACATCGCGACCGCATCTTCGATCCGTTCTTCACGACGAAGCCGGTCGGCACGGGCACCGGGCTCGGCCTGTCGATCTCGTATGGCATTGTCAGGAAGCAGGGCGGGCGTATCGAGGTGCGCTCGGAAGTCGGCCAGGGCTCGACCTTCAGGGTCGTGTTGCCGAAGAGCGCCGAAAAGGCGCTCGCCGCAAGCGGCGCATAGCGCTCAGATGGACGCGATCAGCGCCTCGCAGCCCGCGAGACGGTTCGCGCCTTCCACGAGCGGCTGGCCGTCGCGGCCAGGTACCGTCGACAACAGCACGGTGCCCGCAGGCGACTGCACCTCGGCATTCGCTCGACCCATGTTCAGCGCAATGAAAAAGCGCTGATTGCGGCAGTGGCGCTCGTAAGTCAGCACGTCGCCAGAAGCGGCGACATGTTCGATCGAACCTTGCACGAGGGCTGCATTGTTGCGGCGCAACGTGAGGAGCCGCCGATACAGCGACAGCATGCTCGACGCGTCGCCGTCCTGCGCCTGCACGCTGGTGTAGGTCGCCGTCGGTAACCATGACCTGCCGGTTGTAAAACCGGCATTGGGCAGCGACGCGTCCCATTGCATCGGTGTGCGCTCCGGATCGCGCCCCTGGCCGATGCCGGGCTGGCGCAGTTCCGCCGGGTCCTGCACCGCGCCGGGCGGAATCACCCCATCCGTCATACCGATCTCGTCGCCATAATAGAGCGTGGGCGTGCCGCGCAGCGTGAGCAACAGCACGGCGGCCACGCGCGCCTGCTCGGCCCCCACGCGCGAGGCGACGCGCGAATTGTCGTGATTGCCGAGCACCCAGTTGGGCCACGCGTGGGCGGGCAGCGCGCTGTCGTAATCGCGGATCATGCGCGCGATTTCCCCGGCATTCCACGGCGCGTTCAGCAACTGGAAGTTGAACGGCATGTCGGCGCCGTCGCCGTTGACGCCGTAGTACCGGACGAGTTGCGCGACCGGCAGATAGATTTCGCCGATCAGCACGCGCTCGCCGTATTCGTCGAGCGTCGCGCGCATCGAGCGCACGATGTCGTGCACTTCGGGCTGGTCCTCGGTATAGGTCTGCAATTGCCGGTGATGATCGGGCTCGCCGGGCCGATAGGCCGGATTGGGCGGGTTGTCGCGGAACTGCGCGTCCTTGATGAGCAGCCACAGCACGTCGACCCGAAAGCCGTCCACGCCGCGCCCGAGCCAGAAGCGCAGCACGTCGTCCATTGCGCGGCGCACGTGCGGGTTGCGCCAGTTCAGGTCCGGCTGTTCGCGCAAAAACGCGTGGTAGTAGTACTGGCCGGTATGCGCGTCCCATTCCCACGCGGACCCGCCCATGCGGCTCAGCCAGTTGTTGGGCGGCCCGCCGCCGGGCGCCGGATCGCGCCACAGGTACCAGTCGCGCTTCGGATTGTCGCGCGACGAGCGGCTTTCCACGAACCACGGATGCCTGTCCGACGAATGGTTCGGCACGAAGTCGAGCAGCACCTTGAGCTTCAGTTCGTGGGCCCGGTCCACGAATTGCTTGAACTCGGCGAGGCTGCCGAACATTGGGTCGATATTGCAGTAATCGGCAACGTCGTAGCCGAAGTCGGCCATGGGCGACGGGTAGATCGGGGAAACCCACACTGCGTCGACGCCCAGATCGGCGAGATACGAAAGACGCGAGGTCATGCCCGCGAGATCGCCGATGCCGTCGCCGTTGCTGTCCTGAAACGAGCGCGGATAGATCTGGTAGATCACGCCGCGTTGCCACCATGCCAGTTCCGACATTGCAAGTCCTCTCAACGATCGATTGTTATGGCGCGAAGCGCGGATCGCATGCTCAATGATCTCTGGTACAAGAACGCCATTGTCTATTGCCTTTCGGTAGGCAGCTTCATGGACGCGAACGGCGACGGCGTGGGCGATTTCAAGGGCCTGCTGCGCCGCCTCGACTATCTGCAAGGGCTCGGCGTGACGACGATCTGGCTGATGCCGTTCCAGCCCTCGCCGGGCCGCGACAATGGCTACGACATCTCGGACTATTACAACGTCGATCCGAAATACGGCACGCTCGGCGACTTCTCCGAATTCACGCATGCGTGCCGCGAGCGCGGCCTGCGCGTGATGATCGACCTCGTGGTCAATCACACGTCCGATCAGCACCCCTGGTTCAGGGAAGCACGCAGCGATCCTGACTCGCCGTATCGCGACTGGTATGTGTGGTCCGACAGGCAGCCGCCGAATGCGAAAGACGGCGTGGTGTTTCCCGGCGTGCAGAAGTCGACATGGACGTTCGACAAGGAGGCGAAGCGCTGGTATTTCCATCGCTTCTACGAATTCCAGCCCGATCTGAACACCGCGAATCCGTATGTGCAAGCCGAACTGCTGAAGATCATGGGCTTCTGGATCCAGCTCGGCGTGTCGGGATTCCGCATGGACGCCGTGCCCTTCGTGATCGCGACCAAAGGCCCGCAGGTGCGCAAACCCGTCGAGCAATACGACATGCTGCGCGCGTTTCGCGAGTTTCTGCAGTGGCGGCAGGGCGACGCGATCATCCTCGCCGAGGCGAACGTGCTGCCGAATACGGACCTCGAATATTTCGGCGACGAAGGCGAGCGTCTGCAGATGATGTTCAATTTCCAGCTGAACCAGAACACGTTCTACACGCTCGCAACCGGCGACACCGCGCCGTTGAAGAAGGCGCTGACGGCCACGCGCCCGCGTCCGGCGACCGCACAATGGGGCGTGTTTCTGCGCAATCACGACGAGCTCGACCTCGGCCGCCTGACGCCCGAACAGCGCGCAGCCGTGTTCGCCGCGTTCGCACCCGATCCGGACATGCAGCTCTACGAGCGCGGCATCCGCCGCCGGCTCGCGCCCATGCTCGCGGGCGACCGGCGCCGTCTGGAGCTGGCCTATAGCCTGATGCTGACCTTGCCCGGCACGCCGGTGTTCCGTTACGGCGATGAAATCGGCATGGGCGACGACCTGCGCCTGCCCGAGCGCGAATGCGCGCGCACGCCGATGCAATGGTCCGCCGAACCGCAGGGCGGCTTCACCAAGCACCCCAAGCCGCCGTGCCGCGTGATAACGGGCGGCGCTTATGGTTTCGAGCGCATCAATGTGGCGGGGCAGCGGCGCGATCCGAATTCCTTGCTGAACTGGATGGAGCGGATGATCCGCATGCGCCGCGAGGTGCCGGAAATCAGCTGGGGCGATTTTCACGTGCTGCGCGCCTCGCGCGACGACGTGCTCGCGCTTCGTTATGACTGGCGCAACAACTCGGTGCTCTGCCTGCATAACTTCGGCGCCGAGGCGTGCACGGTGAAATTCCGCTCGGGCTGCGCGGAGCCGGGCCAGAACCGGCTCATCAACCTGCTCTCGGACGATCACAGCGAGGAGAGCGACGACGGCCGCCATGCAGTCGTGCTCGAGCCTTACGGCTACCGCTGGTATCGGGTGGGCGGGCTCGATTATCTGCTCAGACGCAGCGAGATCTAGACATGTTCACGGAGCTACACGATGCGAGTCCCTACGCTGCGAGACCCAGGCGATGAATGAGCTTCACACCGTATCCGCCAGGGCGCGTCGCGGTGCCATGACCGCGCTCCTTCCGTTGCTCTTGCTGAGCCTTGCGGCATGCGCGTCGACGGCCGAGGATATCGGCGACACCGGTCTGGGCCCGCACCCTGAACTGCCGGCACCGCACACGTCGCTGCTGCCCACCATCCATATCGCGCCCGTGCAGACGAGCGCGAACCCGGCCACGCCGAGCGCGCCGCCAGGTTTTACCGTGAGCGCGTTCGCGAGCGGGCTCGAGCATCCGCGCTGGTTATATGCGTTGCCGAACGGCGATCTGCTGGTCGCCGAGAGCAATGCGCCCGAGCCGCACGACGAGCACGGCGGCATTGTCGGCTGGGTTCGCAAGCAGGTGATGAAATTCGTCATGAAGCGAGCGGGCGCCGGCGTGCCGAGCCCCGACCGGATCGTGCTGCTGCGCGGCGCGGGCGGCACGGCGCAAAGCCGTAGCGTGTTCATCTCGGGGCTTCACTCGCCGTTCGGCATGGCGGCGGTCGGCGACTCGCTCTACGTCGCGGATACCGACGCGCTCCTGCGCTTTCCGTATCATCCCGGCGACACGCAGATCACAGCGCCCGGCGAGAAGGTCGCCGATCTGCCCGCGGGACCGATCAATCATCACTGGACCAAGAATGTGCTCGCGAGCCGCGACGGAGAGCGGCTCTATGTGACGGTCGGCTCGAACAGCAACGCCGGCGAAAACGGCGTCGAGGCCGAAGAAGGCCGCGCGCTGATTCTCGAATTCACGCTCGCGACAGGCCGCTCGCGCGTGTTTGCCTCGGGCCTGCGCAATCCGAACGGCATGGACTGGCAGCCCGACAGCGGCGCGTTGTGGGCGGCGGTCAACGAGCGCGACGAACTGGGCGACAACCTCGTGCCCGACTACATGACGGCGGTGAAAGACGGCGGCTTCTACGGCTTCCCCTTCAGCTACTACGGCCAGCATGTGGATACCCGCGTAAAGCCGCAGCAGCCCGACAAGGTGGCAAGCGCGCTCACGCCGGACTACGCGCTCGGTAATCACACCGCGTCGCTCGGACTCGCGTTCTACACCGGCAGGAGTTTTCCGCAGCATTACTGGGGTGGCGCGTTTGTGGGTCAGCACGGCTCGTGGAATCGCAAGGAGCTGAGCGGCTACAAGGTCATTTTCGTGCCGTTCTCGAACGGCCTGCCCGAGAAGCTGCCGGAGACGTTTCTGAGCGGCTTCCTGAGTGCGGATGGCCACGCGCTGGGGCGGCCCGTCGGCGTCGCGCTCGACAAGGCGGGCGCGCTGTATGTCGCCGACGACGTGGGCAACGTCGTCTGGAAAGTCGTCTATACCGGCCCGTGACGACGCGATCCCTGCGCATTGCGGCTCACGTGAGCTCGCGCTGGCGTGGCCGTGCCGAATTGCCAGGTAAAATACCCGCCACGACCCACGGCGGGCAAAGCTCGCTCCCCGCCAGCTCACTTTGAATCACGAGGCGTTCATGTCCATGGAAACAGACACCGTCACCGACGAACGGGTGGCTCAAATAGCGGACCGCATGACCGGCGAAGGCAAGAAGGTTTCCGCGCTGGCGATCTGGGCAGAAGTCCGCAGCGGTTCGATTGTCGCCGTGTCCGCGGCCGTGGAGCGCTGGCGGCAGGCGCGGCAGCCCGCGTCGGGGCAAGCGCTGGCGCCGGTCATGACGAGCTTGCCGGACGACGTCGCGCAAACCATGCTGAGCGCCGCCGGCACGCTGTGGGCGAGCGCGCGCGAGGAAGCCGAGCGCGTCGTCAACCAGCGGCTTGCGCTGGCAGGAGGCCACGCGGAAGCGGTCGCCGCCGAGCGCGACGAGGCGCTTGCCGAATATCAGAACACGCTCGCCGAAGCCGAGCTGGCCCGCGAGCGTGTCGCGACCCTCACCAACGCGCTCAGTATTTCGGAAGACGCCGTGAATCGCCTCGCGACCGAACTATCGGGCCTGCGTGAGCGCGCCAAGGCCGCCGAAGACCGCGTCGCCGAGCTCGAAAGCCGCGAGGCCGAGATCGAGAGTCGGGCCGCGGCCGCTGAGGCGCGTGTCGTGCAAACCGAGGAACGCGAAGCCGCCGCCGAGGCGCGCATTGCACAGGCCGAGCAACGGGCATCGGCCGCCGAAGCCCGTCTGCAAGCGGCTGAAACGTCCCTCGTCGAAGAACGTCAGGCACGCGAGGCCTTGAGCACCGCGGCCATGGCCCGCGACGAAGAGATCGCCCGCCTCACCGAGGAACGCGACGCCGCGCACCAAAAGGCCGCCACCCTCGGCGAAGCCGGCGAAGCGCACGCCCGCGAAGTACAACGCTGGGCGGAGGAATCGAGCGCGGCGTCGTCGCGTGCAGAAGACGCCGCGCTGCAGGCGAGCGAAAGCCTCGCACAGCTCGCCGCCTTGCAGACACAGCTCGACCACGCACACGCGGAGCTCTCGGCGCAGCGTGAGGCGCATGCCGCTCGCGGCGACGAAGCCGCGGCGCAGCGCGCCGAAGTGGAGCGCGCGCAGCAGGAGCTTGCCGCCGCGCGCGAACAGCTTGCAGCCATGAGCGAAGCCAACACGGTGGCGACCGCCGAGACGGCCCGGCTCGCGCAGGACGCGTCGGCTGCGGCAAGCCGTGCGGAGGCGGCCGAACAACGCGCCGCGGCGCTCGAGCAGCGGCTCGCCGAACTGGAAGCGGCCCACGCGCAGGCTCAGCAGCAGAGCGCGTCGACGGACGCGCCGTCGCCGGATCACGAGTCGAAGGAAGCGCTGATGGCCGAGGAAATCGACTCGCTGCGCCGCCAGCTGGCGAGCCAGGCCAAGGCGCACGAGAAGGCCTACGGCGAGCTGCGCACGCTGGCCGAGCAGTGGATCGCGCATGCGAAGGAACTCAAGCGGCGGCTCGGCGCGACCAATCAGAAAGTGACCTTCCTCGACGCCCGCAGCGCGGCCGAGGTCGCGCTGCTGCGCAGGCTCTCGTCGGAACTGGAGCGGCTCAAGCCCGACCACGATCTCGTTTCGCGCGACGCGCAGCAGAAGCTCATCAGCGCAACGCTCGCGGAACGCCTCGAGCAGAAGGGCTACCGCTACGATCCGGCAACCGCGGTGATGTCGAAAATCGAGGCTTGAGCGCGTGAGGGGCGGACGCCCCCGCGCGGCTACAACGGCTTGGGCGGCGAGCCCGCGTCGTCGACGCTATGACTGCCCGCGCCCGGCGGCGAGATCGTGTCGCGCAATTGCGTCTCTTTGGGATCCTTCGGCACGACCTTGTCGGCGTCGGCTTCGTCGATGGCGTTGAGCTGATTGCCGCCCGGCGTGCGCGGCGTGCCGGGCGCAGGCGAAGGAATCGGCTGCGGCTGAGCCGGCCCGGGCCCCGACAGACCTTCTTTCGAGGGCGTGGACGGCGAGGGCGGTGCAGCAGGTTCGTTGGTGGAAGCAGGGTCTTGCTGCGCGGTCATGAGTCATCTCCTGGCTGAGGTCGATTGCAAACGGCATCGGCGTGCAATGTCTATTGCAAGCGCAGCACGCGCCGTTCCATCGAGCCTGACGAGCCGCAAGGCCCGGTTTTCGGATGCGGCCTTCACCGCCACACGCGCGCCACCAGCGGCAGATGATCCGACGCAATGCGCGCCGGGCCGCTTCTGTCCACCTGAATATCCACGAGCCGCGCGGCCGGATGCACCCACACGCGGTCCAGCGCGAACGCCGGAAAGCGCGACGGAAACGTGCGCGGCGCAGCCACCCGGCCAAAGCGCGTGAGCAGCGCCCGCAGCGGCCATCCCCAGACGAACCACTCGTTCAGATCGCCGAGCAGGATCACCGGCAGATCCGGCGTATCGAACGCTTCGAGCAGCAGCCGCACCTGGGCGCGGCGTTCGCGCGCCGACAGTCCGAGGTGCGTCGCGACGATCCGCATGAGCCCGTTGCCGGTGTCGATATCCACGTCGAGCGCGCCGCGCGCCTCGCGGCTGCCGAACGACAGGTCCAATGTGCGCACCGCGCGCACCGGCAGATTGGTCAGCACCGCGTTGCCGAAGCGCCGGTCCGGGCCGTCGAGCGTCGGGCCGGGCACCGCGTGCATGCCGGTCAGATCCTGCAGTTCGCGCAGCACGTCGATGCTCGCGGCGCCGCCGAGCGGCACCTCCTGGAGCGCGACGACATCCGCATTCAATGCCGTGATGACCTCTGCAATGCGTGCCGCCGAGCGCCGCCCGTCCGTGCCGACCGCGCCGTGAATGTTGTAGGTGACGATGCGCAACGGCTCGCCCGTATGGCTCGCGTGCGCCGGGTACGTGTGCACGCGCGGCGCGGGTTGCGCTTCTTCGAGGGTCGGGGTTTCGTTAGCGCGCCCGCTCATTGCCGCCTCATCAGCATGCGCCGCAACACGAGCGACATGGAGACGAGCGCCACGCCGATCGCGGCCACCAGCAGCAACGAAAGCGGCGTCGGATGTCTGACCGCGCTCACCAGCTGGCGCGCGAACGAGGTCGCGAGCACGACGCCCGGCGCCATGCCGATGGCCGTGCCCGCCATGAAGTCCCAGAAGCGGATATGCGAGGCGCCCGCCGCCAGATTGACGATCGAAAACGGCGCGACCGGCACGAGCCGCAACAGAATCACCGCGACGAGCCCTTTGCTGCGCAGCCGTTCGCTCAACTGGTTCAGACGCGCGCCGGCCAGTTCGCGCACGGCGTCGCGGCCGAGCCAGGCGCCCGCGGCCCAGCCCGCCGCCGCCGCGATCAGCGTGCCGGCAAGCGCGTAGGCCGCGCCGGCTATGGCGCCGAACACGAGGCCCGTCACCGCGATCAGCAGGGTCACCGGCACCGAGAGCAGGGCGGCGAGCGCGTACATCGCGACCACGGCGAGGGGGCCGAAATGCGTGGCGGCGAGCCGTTGCGTCTCCGTGGTCAGCTTCGCGAAGCTCAGTTCGTGCCCGAACGGCGTGAAGCGCCACGCCACGCTCAGCGCGACGACGCCGAGCGCGAGCGCGCCGAGCACCAGCAATTTGGCGACGACCGGCCGATGCGTCGGCTCCGGCAGGAACTGCGCGAGCAGTTCGTTGGCGGCAATCGGCGCTTCGGGATCGAGCACATGAACCCGGTCGGCAATGTCGCGCAGTTCGGGCGGCACCTCCGGCGTCAGCGGTTCGAGCGTGCGTGCCGCCTCGCCTTTGGCGGTCTTGATGCTGGCGATTGCCGCGTTGAGCCGGCCATGTTGCGCGAGCGCGTCTTCGACCGCCGCTTCGCTCGAATCGAGATGTTCCGCGAGCAGGCGGTTGCGGATGCGGGCAATCGCCGCCTCCCGCTGCGGATCGCCGCGCGCGTCGATCGTCATGCAGCATTCCGAGTCGAGCACCATCGAACGATTGTTGAGGTTCGCGCTGCCGATCACGAGCAGGCGCTCGTCGACGATCATGATCTTGCTGTGCACGTTGATGAAGCGGCCCTTCGGCGCATCGAGGGCCGGCGCGTACATTGCGTAACGGCCGTTGCCGTCCGCCGCTTTCAGCAGCTTGTGCAGACGGGCGCGCAGCACGCCCATCGTCGCCTCCTGCAGCCAGCCGCTCTGCCGGTACGGGCAGACCACGGCGAGGTCGGGGCCGTCCTGTTCCGCGATGCGCTTTTGCAGTGCCGAGCCCACCGAATTCGCGGTGAAGTACTGGTTCTCGATGTAGATGTTGCGGCGCGCGGCGGCCACGGCGGCCAGATGCAGCGCCTTCACCTGCTGGATGGCCGGCCGGCCGTCGTAGGCGGGCCCGGTGAGCGAAATGCCGAGATCCACGTCGCTGAAATCCGGCTCGATATCGGACGGCCACAAGTCCGTGCGCGGCGGCGGCTTGCCGTTGAACGGCCGGCCGGCCTTGCCGCTGCGCCGCGAGCGGCGCCAGCGCTCGCGAGCCAGGTGCGCGAGGGCGGCGGCGGCCGGGCCGTCGAACATCAGCTGCGCGTCGTGCATCGGCTGATAGCTGGTTTTGCCGAGATTTTTGCGCAGCGGATCGTCGGGCCGATGCTCGGGCGTGTCCCAGCGCGACCCCGTGAGGTCGATACCGCCGGTGAACGCGAGACTGTCGTCGATCACGACGATTTTCTGGTGATGCGAGGCCCCGAGCGGATGCCGCCCGTCGAGCCGGAACCACAGCCGCCGGTGCGCGTGCCATGCCGGCTTGTACGAAGGCAGCCATTCGCGCTCGAACGCGTACAGCATGGCGAAATCCCAGCCGAGCAGATAGATGCGCAACTGCGGATTGTCGTCCAGCACCGCGCACAGGAATTCGGAGAGTTTCGGCGGATAGCCGTCGTCGACGCCGCCGGGAACGAGTTCGATGCGGCTGTCGATGTCCCAGCCCAGGATGAAGATGGAATGCCGCGCGCGCGGAATCATCTTGCGCAGTACTGCGTAATACGCGGCGGCGTCGATCAGCACGCTGGCCCGGTGCGCTTTCAGGATCCATTCGCAGGTGGAGCGGGTGTCCAGCACCTCGCCGTTGGGGACGGCGGGCGGCGCGTCGGCGGTGTCGCGCGACGGCGGATCGAGTAATTCGGATTGCATCGGCACAGGGTCATTCATGGCGATTCGTTCGGCGGTCAGTGGCAATGGGCATGCAAGTGGCATTCCAAGGCGCGCGCGCCGAGCGTAGCCGCCTGCGAACCGCCCCGGTTCTCGCATCGGAAAACGGGGAGCCATGTGTATTTGCTCTACAGCCGTTGAAATTTTTCGCAGACGTATGGCCTCTATCGTCAGAGGTTTTGGTTCCACGAAGTGACCGAGCGGCGCTTCAGCACGCAGGCGGCGGGCGGCAGTGACCTCAAGGCATGAGACGAACGCGGCACACGTTATGCGAAACGCCACGCATGCAGCTTTTCCAACCGGCAAGGAGACGAATATGGCTCAGCATCCCGCCCGCTCGCAGAACCACCGGCATCCCGACGAACCGCGTCTGGAGGACATCGCACGCGCACTCGAAGGCGCCCAGTTCCCGACCACGCGCGACAAGCTGGTCGAATTCGCGCAACGCCGCGGCGCGGACGGCGAAGTGCTCGCGGTGCTCAAACGCATGGGCGACCGCAATTTCGACAGTGTGTCGGCGGTGGTTCGCGAGGCGTCGAACGTGGAATAGCGCGGGCGTCGCTGCGGCGACGATGCGCCACGCGTGCAAACATACTTTTCCTACCCGACATCGAGCCTTCCCGGACGCGGTTCGCGCTACGCCGCGGGGCGTCCGCTTCCCTCATGAGAGCGGCACATCGCCGGCGTTGAGCAGTAGCGCGACCGTGCCGACGAGAATGAAACTCAGCGCCCACACGGCGTCCAGGTTGAACCAGCTGCGCGACACGAACCGCAGGCCCAGATACCGGTAGACGAGCCACGCGATGAGTCCGCCTCCGAGCACCATCGCGACGGCATGCACGCCGGAGACGACGAGCGCCATGCCGAGCCGCGACTGCATCAACGTCTGCGCGGCCTCGTGCGCACGGTCCAGGTCGCCTGCGCGGCACAGGCCGAGGTAGATCGGCACGAGCATCAGACCCGCGCCGTGGGCGAGCGCGATCGCGAACGACCACAGCGCGAGCCGCGACGGCGCAATGCGTGCGAGCACGCGCGGATGGCGCCGCGCGACCAGCAGTACGACGCCGAAGCCGATCACGAGCACGCTCGCGCCCGTCTGAAGCGCGTGTTGCCAGGCGAGCAGCGCGCCGAGCATCGCGAACGGCAGCATCATCAGGACGATGGCCAGCACATGCCCGGCGGCGAGCCAGAATAGCGCGCTGAAAAGGGCGGACGTCTTCCTTTGCATCAGCGCGTTAGAGACGGCGAGCGGCCATCCCATCGCCGGATTGACGCCGTGATAACAACCGCTCGCGGCCACCGCGAGCCACAGGCCCGCCTGCGCCCAGCCTGTGCTCAAACGCCCACCGACGGGTAGCAGAACGAGTCCGTCGAGCAGTCGCCGCCTTCCAGACGGATCTGGTGCGCGCGGTAGCCCTCGGGAAACTTCACCCAGAAATCGTCCGCGAGCGCGAGACCGCCTGCCGGATCCGCATGCGCCATGACCTGGGCGGCGGGCACGCCGTTCGGGTAAAACTGGTTGTCCCACGTCGAGTAAAGCGAGTTGGTCCAGTACACGCGCTTGCCGTCGCGGCTGATCTCGACCATCTGCGGGCCGCCCGCGAAGGTTTCGCCGTTCGGATGCGGCGTGCGCCGCACGATGCCGCCAAGATGCACCGAGCCCGTGAGCGTCGGCTTGCGCGGTTCCGTCACGTCGTATTGGCGCATTTCGCCGGTGCCCCAGCAGGCGACGTAGAGGAAGCGGTCGTCGATGGACAGATCGATGTCCGTGACGAGCGGCGGCACTGCGCCGAAGCCTTGCAGAAGCGGCGGCAGCGCGGCAGGGTCCGCGGGCTCGGGCGGAATGGTCGCCGTTTTCTCGATATGGAACTGACCGCCTTCGCGCCACCACGTCCAGATCGAGCCTTCGAGGTTGGTCGTGTCGACCACCACGCCGATAAAGCCATACTCGCGGCTCGGGTCGTGCGCGGGCCGCACTTCCAGCGCCATCTGATGATTCGCGCCGAGATCGATGGTCTGCACGTTGCGGCGGGCGCGCAGATCCCAGAAGTGCACGGCGTGCCCGTAGCGGTTCGCGAGCAGATCCTCGGGCACGATGCCGTTCTCGAACTGCGGCGGCAGTGCCCATTCGCTCGACACCATGTAGTCGCGCGGCAGGTTCCACCAGAAGTCGTAGTGCTTTTGCTGCAGACCGCGGTCGATTTCCCAGCGGCCGAGCACCTCGAACGTTTCGCAGTCCATGATGAAGATGCCGGGCGGCCCGTCTGTGCCGTCCGGCCCCGCGCCGCCGAGCGTGCTCACGTAGATGCCCTCCGGCCCGCAATGCACGGTATGCGGACGCGAATAGCCGGTTTTGCGGAAGATTTCCTCGGGCTCGATGATCTTGTGAATCTTCGCCTGGGTTGGATGCGGCTTCGTATCGACAATGTAGATGCGCGACGAGCGCATGCCCGGAATGATCAGATAGCGCCGCTCGAGAAAGGCGTGCCCGGTGAGCGGCGAGAGCGCCGACGAGCAGGCGTTCCAGCCGAAATGATGGAACTCGTCGCCCTTGTTCGGCACCGGCACGGTGTGGACCACCTGGCTATAGGTCGGCGAGCCGGGTTTGACGTCGATGACGGCCAGCGCGTCCGGTTGCGCGAAGTCTGGGCTCAGCAGCAGCGTGTAGGCGAATTCTTCTGCGGGCGCGTCCATCGCAAGCCGGGGCGACGCGTGGAAGGTCGGATCGGGGCGCATACCCATGACGGTGTCTCCTTCTGTCTGGCTCGTGGCGCGGGCGGGGCGGCTTCGCGCGTTGAACAACGCATTGCACGCATTGAATGCGCTCGGCGCGCCCCGGCTTTAGATGTAGTCCACGGTTCCCGGGAGAGCAACCCTGACTTTTGCCGGGTTATCCGTTGAACCGGGTGGCACGCGGTTGTGGTGGGGTCGCGGCGCGGTTGCGGTGCGGTTACCCCTTGCCGTCTGCTGCTCAGGCGAGGTTCGGCGGTCCGGCTCTCAGCACGTCGACGTGTTTCGGGATCAGACCCAGGTCGAGGAACGCATCCGCGATCTGCTGCTGCTCGCCGAGAATGGCGCGCGTGATGCGCTCGGTGCCGAACTGCTGGCGCGCCACGACGGCGTCCACCACCGGCTTGGGCAGGCCCCACAGTTGCGCGAGCTCGCTCGCCAGCTGGTCCTTGTTGCGGCTGCCCCATTGGTCGATTTTTTCGATTTCCTCGATCACGATGCGGATCACGTCGGGATTCTTCGCCAGATAGCTCTGCGACGAGAAGTAGTACCCGCGATTGCCCACCACGCCGCTCGCATCCGCCAGCACGCGCGCGCCGAGCGATTTTTGCGCGGCGGCAAAGAACGGGTCCCAGATCACCCATGCGTCGATGGAGGCACGCTCGAAGGCCGCGCGCGCGTCGGCGGGCGCGAGGAAGGCCACGTTCACGTCCGCGTATTGCAGGCCGTGCTGCCGCAGCAGCTTGACGAGAAAGTAGTGGACGTTGCTGCCCCGGTTGAGCGCGATCTTCCTGCCTTTCAGGTCCGCGATTGAGCGGATCGGCGAGCCCGGCGGCACGAGCACGGCTTCGGATTGCGGACGCGGAACCGTCGCTGCCACATAGGCAAGCGGCGCGCCGGCGGCCTGCGCGAAGATGGGCGGCGCTTCGCCGACATCGCCGAAATCGATCGAACCGACATTGAGCGCCTCCAATTGCACTGGACCGGCGGCGAACTCCGTCCAACTGACCGACACATTGAGCGGCGCGAGGCGCTTCTCGAGCGTGCCGCGCCCTTTCAGCAGGTTCAGATAGCCCTTCTGATTGCCGATGCGCAGCGATCGTGGCGCGCCTTGCGAGGGCGCTTGCGCAAATGCGAGCGGCGAAACGAGCGGCGACACGGCGACGGATGCGGCGGCCGCAGCGGCGCCCACTGAGCGTTTGATGAATGAGCGGCGGGGGTTCGGTGTTCTTGTCGTGGACATGGCGGGCCAAAGGTTGAAGATGCGTAGTCCAAGCCATCGTACCTGCGGGTGCGCGCTGAACGAACCGATGTTTCGCCGTAAGCAAATCGCGGTGGGTGGAATAGACACAGGAGGGCCGCGCAAGTCACGCGCAAGTGCCGGGCAAGCCACGCGCAAGCAGCCGGGCAAGACCCGCGCGCTTCGCACGGCAGGGCTCCGGTTCGCGCGCATCGTGCCTCGCGTAGGGCACGGCGTGCATGATAGGAGCCCCGATTCGCAACGCGCGTTCTTATGGCAAAGCCGTTTCTTTCCACCCTCCGCCCGGGTCGCCGGGGCGACCGGCGAGGCGTCGATCCGCGCGCGACGGCGCGCATGCATCCGTCGAGCGTGGCGATCGCCGTGGCTTTCGCGGCGAGCGCCCCGGCCCTCGCGCAGGCGAACTGTTTCGACGATGCCGCGGCCTATCAGCACGTCAATCCGCTCATTCTGCGCGCGATCGCCTGGCAGGAATCGCGCAACCAGCCGGGCGCGACGCATCTCAACGCGAACGGCTCGACCGATTACGGTGTCATGCAGATCAACTCGATTCATCTCGGCGCGCTGTCGCGCTACGGCATTACGCGCGATGAACTGATGGCGCCGTGCAAGAACATCTACATCGCCGCGTGGCAGTTGCGTCGGCAGATCGTGAAGTACGGCAACACCTGGGCGGCGGTGGGTGCCTACCATTCGGCGACGCCCGTGTTGCGCGACCGCTACGCGCGGCAGATCGCAGCGATCCTGCGCGCCTGGAACGTCCTGCCCGACGAGCGGAATACCGCGACGGGCATCGAGCGGGTGTCCGGTTCAAGGGATGCGCAACGCTGAACGCAGCATGCGGGCGGCGTCGCGGTGCGCGAGCGCGGCTTCGGGAATCATGCCGCCCATCGAGAAGAAGCCGTGAATCATGCCCGGATAGAAGACGACGCTGGCCTCGTTGCCGAAGCTGCGCAGCTTGTCGACATAGCGGGCGTGCTCGTCCTGCAGTGGATCGTATTGTGCCGAGACAATCCACGCGGGCGCGAGCCGGCTCCAGTCGCGCGGCGCGTCGCGCTCGCCGTCGAGCGGCGCGAAGCGCCAGTCGCGGCGGTCGTCCGCGGTGGCGAGGTAATGCCGCTGGATCCAGCGGATGATGTCGAGCGACAGAAAATAGCCGTCGCCATAGCGGCGATGCGCTTCGGTGTCCATGGCCGCCGACAGCGCCGGATAGACGAGCAGTTGCAGCGCGAGGGCGATCCCGCTGTCGCGCGCGTTCACCGCACAGACGGCGGCGAGCGTCGCGCCCGAGCTTTCGCCGCCCACGGCGAGGCGGCTGCCGTCGATGGCCAGCGACGCCGCGTTGCGATGCAGCCAGTGGAGGGCGTCGAGTGCGTCGTCGACCGCATGCGGGAAGCGATATTCCGGGGCGAGCCGATAGCCCACCGAAACGACCGCGCAACCGGCTTCATCGGCGAGCGTGCGGCATAGCGCGTCGGCGGTCGCGACGCTGCCGACCACATAGCCGCCCGAGTGAAAGAAGAGCAGCGCGGGTTGCGGGTCCGCCCAGCACGGCGGCGCGGGATAGTAGAGGCGCGCGTGCAAGTGGGCGTGGTCGCGCGTGTCGATCGTCAGGTCTTCGACGGCCGGGAGCGCACGCGGCGGCACATCGCCAAGCGGCGTGTAGTAGTCGAAGCGCTGCCGCGCGTGGTGCAGATCGATCGCATCGAGTGTCTGGGCGCCCGCGCCGGCGCGTCGCGCGAGAAACTGCTGCACGCTAGGGGCAAGCGACATGGCGTCCTCCGATGGCATTGACTTCCGCTCCAGCGTAAAAATCGGTCCATGCAGGAAGCTTGCAGCGGCGAAGCGAGTGGCGGTGCTGCGAAGAGCAGGCGTTGGGTGCAAGCGTTGGGCGCCGGCGTTGGATAGCCGCAGGCAACGGATCCCTGCACCCCCGGCCCCGGAGAGCACTCGACGAACGCCCGCGTTCGCGGCCAACAGCATGCTCATCGCGAAGCGTTATTGTCCGTTTGCATCGGCTGCGGGCGGCAACGCGCGCGGGCGGCGCGGGCCCGCGCCGTTGTCCTCGCTGACGACCTGCCATCCCGCCGGCGGCAAAGCCGGCCGGGGCGGCCGGGGCGGGCGCACAACGGGCTGCGCCCAATTCGCAGGCTGCTGCGCCCATCCCGCGCCCGCCTGGGGTTGCGCAGGCGCGGCGGGATAACCGCCGGCTTGCGCGGCGAACGCCTGCCCCCATCCCGATTGCGGTGATGGCGCATGCGGCGCTTGCCACGAATAAGGCTGCGCGTCCGAAGCCGGCGAGCCGTGCGGCGCCGCACTGGCTTGCCAACCGGGCGGCCCGGAGTAGGCCGGCCCATGAAACGGCGGCCGGCCGGGCATGCCGGAATAGGGCGCCTGCGGTCCGCCTCGCCACGGCTGGGCAAACGGGCCGGGCTGCTGCCCATACTGCGCCCAACGGGAGGCGAACTGGCCCGCGCCGCGGCTGCCGCGAAACAGCAACATGCCCACGAGGCCCATTTCGGCAATCGAACTGAGGCCAAACAGCGCGCTCATCGCACCGAACGACATACCGCCGCCCATCATGCCGAGCGATAGCACCGACGGTAACGCCATCAGGCCGGCCACCAGCGCCCAACGCTTCCCGGCGCCGTTGCCTTGCTGCTGGACGAAGCCTTGGGCGGGGCCTTGATAGTTCGGCGTGCCCGGCGGATGGGGTGGATGAGGTGGATGAGGTGGACGTGGCGGATAAGCCGCGTGCGGCTGGCCGGCCGCGGCGTAAGCCTGTGGTCCCGAGGCGCCCGCACGGGGCCCCCTGGCGGCGCCGGGTGTGCCCTGCCCAACACCGCCGCCGCCCACGCCCCATCGCACGCGCTGCGCGCCGCCCGCAGCCGGACCGCTTGCGGCGCCCGGCAGGCCGTCGATCGTCGGGTTCGAGCCCGGCTGCGTCTGACCGCCGCCCCAGCGCTCTGCACCCGGCTGCGGGTTGGCGTCGTCCGGGCCCGGCGCGCCATATTGTCCATAGCCGATGCGAGGATCGCGAAACGGCGAACTACCGCCAACCGGCGTCGACATGATTCCTCCTGTGCCGTGGAACGGCTCAATCTGCCTGTTTCCGCCGATTGTCGTCCGCCTGCGACCAAGCCGCGCCCGACGACGCGAACGCCCCGCCACCCGCACGAAGCGGCAACCGAACTCACCGGTCCAATGCTTCCAGCACACTGAACGGCACGCCCTCGGTGACGATCTCGCGATCGCCGACGGCGCCCGTGCGCGTCGTCAGTTGCAGCACCACGTTCGGTCCAAAGCTGCGCGCGCTCGCATTGCGCTCCTTCACCTTCAGCTCGACGGCCATCCACGAAGCGGGGTCGTCGAGAATGCTCGCGTTGGCCGCCGCGATGCGCGCCTGAAGCCGTGGCTCGCCGCCCGCCTGTGCCAGTGCCGCCTCGTTGGCGTCGAGCCGCAAGGCGGCGTGCCGGCGCAACCGGTAGCGTTGCACGTAGGTCAGATTGGGCCGCTGGTTCCGCCGCACGTTGGCGAGGTGTTCGTCGATGCGCTCAGCCGCCTGCGCCTCGGCCGACGGTTCGTGGCGCGCCTCCGCCGCACCGGGCGCGCCCTCCGCATAAAGCGCCGTGCCCAGCGCCGCGTTGCGCTCGCGACGCGCGCGAGCCTCGGCGGCAAACAGCGCGACCAGTTCGCCGCGCGCGGCGTCCACGGCGCGTGTGTAGGTGCGGGCGTCCTGATACTCGATGTCGAGAATCGAGCCTCGGTGATTGAGCCGGCCGTCCTCGCGCACCAGCAGCAGCTTCGCCAGGCGGTTGCGCTCGCGCAGCGCCATTGTCGCGGCCGGGGCGTCGATCGAAAAAAGGCCCACGGTGCGCCGGCCTTCGGCCTCGAGCGGATGAGAAAAGCCCGGCGCGATGCCGCCGCGCAACTGCCAATGGCTGCCCATGCCGACGCGGTGTTCCTCAACCTGCACGCGGCCGCTGCGCTCGCGCGCCTGCGCGCTCTGGCGCGAGCGCTGCCAGCCGCCGCCCGCCGAGGGCCCGGTCCGCACCGACAGCGGATGAGTGCGCTTGCCGCTTGCCGGATCGACCACTGTTTCGCCGCCGAAGCTCGCGACCTTCAGCGTCGCGTTGGCGTCGAGCGTGACGCCGCGTCGCCGGTTGAGCGTGTAGCCGTCGGTCCAGCTGACCGACACGTCGGGGTCGTCCCAGTAACGCGATGCGAGGCGGTTCCAGACACCCGCGGGCCCGTCGCCGTGCGCTTCGCCCGACTCGTCGAACAGATGCTCGACGATGCCGGCCAGCTTCGCGCGCAGCGTCGCGTCGTCGTAGCCGCTGCCGTCGGGCAACGGCCGGCGCGCCACGCGCAGCGTCACGCCGCGCGGCTCGCTGAGCTCCTGGGCATGCAGTGTGGCGTTCGCGACGAGCCCCGCGCGCAGCGCCGTCAATGCCGTCGTCATGTCGTAGCCGACGAGCAGCCCCGCGCCGACGTGATGCATGCTCGATTTCGCCGTGCCGATGAAAAGCGTCGCGCCGTGCGTCGAGCGGCTGATGTCGACCACGGCCTCGCGGGTGCGCGACGCGCGCAGGTCGAGGCGCGGCGACACAGGCATGCCGTGTCCGCGCAACACGGTCTCCATGGTGATGTTCAGGCCGCGCGTGCTGACGCCTTGCCTGCCGCCATCCGTGAGCCGCAGTCGCTGCCCGGATTGCAGGTTCGCCGCCACGTCGAGCAGCGTTTCGCGCACATCGTCGACTGTGTTGGCGGCGCGCGCATCCGGCTCGTGCCGCAGGGCCGCGCGCAGCTCGTTTACCGTGTGCCAGAACGGCGAGCCGTGAGGCACGCCCGCGACCTTGCCCCATACGGCGAGCCGCTCGACGGTGAACGGCCGCTTCGCAAGCGTGCGGAACGGTTTGCTCCGGGCGAGCTGCTGCGGCGTCATGGCGAGCCAGCTGGCGGTGGCCTCGCGCGCGCTCGCCCGTACCCGGCGCGGCACCTTGACGTGCACCGCCGATCCCGCAGCGTCGGCCCCGGCAGGCAGCGGCTGCGTCGCTTCCCTGCACAGCACGTGAGCGCGCTGCGCGATGGCCCGCAGGACGTCGTCGTCGAGACGGCCCGGTGGAAAGCCGCCGCGTTCGAGCCAGACACCGAGCGCCGCGAGTTCCGCAAGCGAGGCCTCCGGCCGCGCATGAGCGAGCGCCGCGCGCGGACTCATCGCCGGGCTTTGCATGAGGTGCGGCAAGGCCGCTTGCAGGTGCTTTCGCACCTTTGCCTGTTCCGCGGCGATCGTCTTGCGCGGCACGCCTTGCGTGCCGAGGCGCAGCGCCGACAGCGGCGAGCCGTGCCGGCCGCGGAACATGCGCGGCAGCAAGGTTTTCCAGCGCTTTTCGCCGACGCGCGGAATCGTGTTTGCGGCGAAGCGGGCGAGGCGTTGCCTTGTTTGCGACAGCTCGCTGTGTCGCCCGTCTTCTCCGAACGCCTGGCGCCACGCGAACAGCACGCCGTGTTGATCGGGCGTCAACGCGTCGCGTCCGTGCGCGAGCAAGGCCGATGCGGCGTCGAATGCGCGCGCGGCAAGCGGCGCGACGCTCGCGGCCTGGGAGGCCCGCGCGGGTGGGGCCGGGCTCTCCCCAAGCCGGTTGGCGCGCGCTGCGAGCGCGCCCGGTGCGGGATCGTCGGCATGAACCAGCTCGTCCGTGCCGAGCGGCTCGAGTGCGTTGGCGCTCGTCAGCAGCGCTTCGATGCTGAAGCGGTGCAGATCGTCGTCGTAGGGATTGAGCGTCGCTGTGCGCAATGCCGCGAGAATCGTGCGGCCCTCGCCGGAGCGTGCGAGCACACGCGCCGCGCGCCATGCGTCGCGCTCGGCGCTGCTCTGCGAACGGCGCAGATGTGCGGCGGCGAAGTCGAGCATGCCGATCCGCTCGATCATCACATGGGCCGATCCGCAATCGGCCGCGCCCGCCTGCGCGAGCGCGTCGGCAAGCAGCGCGCCGCGCAGCGTTGCCTGTAAGTCGTCGGAATCGGCGGGGGCGTTGTGAAGCGGCGCAGCAGCGCCGGTGTCTCCCGCGGTCGCACACAGTCGATGCAGACGGCCGGCGAGCGTCGCGGCGTCGTCTGCGTGCGCGGGGCCGGCGCTGAATCGCTGTTGCACGTAGGCGGTGAGATCGGCGCGCGTCGTGAGGGTGTCCATGGGCAAGCACTGCGACGACGCGGTTGCTCCCGCTTCGGCTGTTGCGCGCGTGCCCGAAGGCGATTGCACCGCGTCGGGCACGAACTCGCGCGCGCGGCCGGCATAGGCGGCGCGCGCGGCCAGCAGTCCCGTATCCGCGAGCGGATTCGTGTCACGCAGTGCGTGTCGTGCGGTGTCGGCCGGCGGGAAGCGGCGATCGCCCGGCGCGTGATGCTCGGGTCCGGACGCGCTGCCATGCGTGCTGTGCTGGAACAGCGCGGTGCTCAGTTCGACGCGGCGCGCGCCGATCATCCGGGCCGGCCGCGCGAGCGAACCGCGAATCCAGCCAGGCAGGTGCCGCTGCGCCGGCTTCACGGAGGCGGTAGCTTCCTGCGCTTGCGCTGCGGCAGGCGCGTTTTCAATCAGACTGTCGGCAGACGATACATCGAGCGGGCGATAGCGGAACATGTCGACGCGGCAGAAGGAGACCGCGTTGCACTATGTCCTCGCAATGTGACAGCCCAGTTTGTGCCGCGCCGCGCAATGCGAAGCGCGGCGTCGAATCACGAAGCGGCGATGTGCGGCTGCTGCGCATGCGTCGGCGTATTTGCCGTGTCGTCGGCGGCGCCGGCTTCGAGGCCCGCGTCCAGCGCCGCGTATTCGCTGAGCCAGCGTGTCGCGGGCGTCTCCTCGGGCGCCTGCAGCGGCCGCGTCATTGCATAGAGGTAGCTGTCGCCCGCCAGCAGGCCGAGATTGGGGCGGCATTCGTAATGGGTCAGCTTTGCTTCGAGCGTAAAGCCGAGTTTTTCCATACTGCTGTGCGCATCGCCGTCCACGGCGCAATACGCGTAAATGCGCAGAATCGGCGGCTGGGCGAGCATCCACGCCAGCAGCTTGCGCAGCGCATGCAGGCCGGCGCGTCGGCGGCGCGCACCGCCGCACCGGCTGATCATCACGCCCACTTCGACGCGCGGCGGGTGCGGCAGCAGTTCGATCATGCCGGTAAGCCGGCCGCTCGCACGGTCCTCGAGCACCCAGCGGATCAACTCGCCGCTCCGCCAGCCTTGCGCGGAATCCTCGATGAAGGCAAGCGTCTCGTCGATCTGCGTGTGACGTCTGAAACTGAGGTGGCGTGTCGTGGCGACGTCGCCGAGCATTTCGTCGAAGAGCGCTTTAGCGTCGCGCGGCTCGGGCGGCCGCATCAGCAAATCGGCGGATTCGATCAGGGCGGGAAAGCGGAAGGGGGACATCGGCGATCTCCACGCGGCGCTTGATGCGGATTTGATGCGGATTTGATGCGGATTTGATGCGGGTTGGATCCGAGTTGAAGCCATTGTCGTTGCGAAGCTGCACCACAGATCGCAGAGCCTGCGAAGACGCGCGCGAGAATGCGAAAGTGCACAAGGGCAAGCGCGCAGGGCAAATCGCGGACCGGAACCCGCCAACGCAAACCCCAGCCGTGCGCCGACACGTACCCCTCGCCGCGCTTCGCATCGCCTGCCGTCGTTTCGCACGACGGGAACCTGTCGCGCCGGCGCAGGCTAAGGTGCCCTCATGGCGGCACACGTCGGTTTGCCGCGCCGAACCTGGGAGACTCCAACCGTGAGCAGCAAAGCCATTGCCGCATTGCCGGCGGCGAGCGTCGGCGGCATAGAGCGCGTGCATGACGGCGCGACGCACGAGAAAACCGCCAGGGGCGCCGCGCTCGTGCCGACGCGCGTCAAGCTCGTCGGCGAACTCGCGCTGCTGCGCGATCTTGCTCCGCCGCAAGGGCCGGGCGGGCCGCCCGGAACCGCCAGGTTCAGCCTGTCGCGCAAGGGCGGCGATAATCTGCCGGTACTGCGCAAGCCGAGCGTCGTGGTGATCCAGCCGGGCGCGGCGCGCATGGGCGACGACGTCGCGTCTTCGTGGACCCGCACGCTGCCCGTTCGCCAGGTGCAAACGCAATTTTCCGAAGCGCCTTCGGTTGAAGAGAGCGCATTCGACGCAACCGCCGCGAGAGAAATGCTCGCCAACCTAGCGGTGCTGGCCGAATTCACCAAGCACGTCGGCGAGATCATTCACGGCGCAACGTGATGACGCGGCGGCCGAGCGGCTGCGCGCCTGCTTCGCATCACGCGCGCAGCCACGTGAACTCGCCCGCGACAATCCCCTCGAACATCTCATCCGTCGATTCGATAATGCTCTTGCGCCAATAGCGGCCATGCTCCGCGTAATGCGCGAGCAGATCGGCAAGGGCGGCGCCGTCGACGTCGTAGGTCATCGGCACGCGCAGCACGAGCACGATGCCTCCCGTATCCGTGTCGAGTCCGAGCTGGGCCTGGTCCTGCGCATAGATCAGCAAGTTGGCTTCCAGCATTAGCCGGAACACGACCAGCGTGCGGCCGGCCGTCACCGTGCCGTAATGAAAATTGGCGTACAGCGCGTCGAGGTCGTTCTCGAAGTGTTCGAGCCGCACGTCGAAGCCTTCCACCTCGATGGAGCGCGTCTGCAAGACGTGCTCGGCATCCGCGAGACCGACTGTCGCGCACAGGTCGCGCACCAATGCCGCATAGCGCTCGGAACGATCGTTGGTGTCCACGTGGAAGGCCCGCGCAACTCAGTCACATTCTGCCGACGACGCAAAGAGCCGGCACGCGGCGAACCGCGAGCCGGCCGTTGAAATACCGCGATTGCGGCAACCGGCGGCGCACAGCAAACCTTTGAGCCGGTCCATGCCGGCTCGCGCCGGCCTGGCCGTGCCCGTTCGCCGCGCGGTCGACGGTTCAGTGTCCAGTGCCGCCCTGGATCGTCTGACCCGCGGTTTTCATGGTGTTGGCCACCGCACCTGCCAGCGACATCTGCAGCGTGGCCTGAGCCGCGCCGATGGCAGCCGTGCTGCCTTGTGCCGCCATGCCGGTGATCGCACCCATTGCTGGACCGATAGACATAAGACCTCCTCGTTTTCGGGTTAAGAAGACATGCTGCCCTGTGTGACAGCCAGCCGCCGCCGCACAGCGCGAGCCTCGTGTCCGGCGCTTGCGCCGGTGGCGCGCCCTTCAGGCCGCGCCGCGTTTGTCCGCGAGCTGACCGACGATGCGTCCCGCGGCAAGCAGACCGCGATAGAGTTTCGCCAGATCGTTGCGGTCGAGCTCCGTTGCGCCGTGCGCTTCGCCCACGTTTTTCGCGGTCGCCTCCAGCGCCTCGCGGATCGCGGCAAGCCGCGGACCGCCTGCGGGGTCGGCGAGCGTCTTTTGCAGATCGTTGAAGTCGGCGGCGCACGCTTCGAGCGGTGCGTAGATGTTCGATGTCGGGGTCATGGGAACCTCACTTCGGTAGCGGCAAATAGGCGGTAGTGTTCGCCGCGCGGGTGGCGGGCGAGGGCGGCGTCGACGGAGTGTCCTCGACCGGCTGCATCACGCCACGCGCGGCGCCGCTCGTGACAATCTGCGAGCCGGCGGCAGGCGTGTCATCCGCAAGTCTGGCGCCGGCCGTTTGCTCGGCGCTGCTTTTCGCGGCGGCCTCGGCGTTGCCGTGCGTATCGGCGGGAGCGTTCGCAGCAGCGGCCGCCGACGCAGCCGGATCTTCCGGCAGCGTATAGATATGCTTGACGCCGTCGGGCGTCTGTCCGTACCGCACGTCGTCGGAGGACATCAGGAAGGAGAACGAAGGCGCCGAGGGCATCGTGTCCTCCGCTTGGGCAACGCGTACGCGCACGTCCTTCACGTTGTCGCTGAGATCGTGGCGCATTCGCGCAACGGCCGCTTCCACGTCGTGCGGATTCGCAGCCTTGCCGCTGATTTCGAAGGTGCCGCGCCCGGTGTACGCGACCTTGAGCCCCTCCAAGGCGAGCGAATCCGCGATATTGCGCACGTCGTTCTGCGCGATGTCGTAATGGCGCGCGATGCGGTTCGGCGACATCCGCATGAGCATCTTGCGCACTTGCGTGTCTTCATCAGCGGTCGCGACCATGCCGCTCACGGTCACCGTGGAGCCGCGCGCCTGTGCGTGCAGCTCCTTCAGATGCGCGGCGGCCAGCTCCAGATTCACCCGCTGTGCGAGGTCGCCGGCGTCGCGCGGCAACGCGGCGCGGCTGACCGCCGTGGTCAGCATCACCGAACCGATCACGAGCACCGCGCCGAGCATCGCGCAGGCGGACACGATGCCGGTCATTCTGCGGCGGCGCGAGCGCTCGGCGGCGCGGCGCGCTTCGTCCGGCTTCACAAGCAGCGTGGAGAGCAGATCGAGATCGCTCGGCCACGCGGCGTCGTCGGAGCCGATGCAGATGACCGTATCGCCGAACTGCATCGGCACGAACTCGAGCAGGATGACCGTGCCCGGCTCGTCATCGCCTTCCGATGCACGCACGTCGTCGGTTTTCGCCGCGTTGCTGTCGTGCCGGATGCTTTCGTTAGCGGCGAACCCGGACTCGACTTCGCCCTCTGACGCGGCCATGACCGGCGTCAAGCGGCGCGCGCTCACCACGCCGCCGGCTTCGACGACAAGCGACACCTCGTCGCCGCGCCAGTCGGAGATGCGGATGTCGGCATCGTCGTCCGCGCCGATCCGGTGCGCGCCGGCGCCAAGACGCAGTTCCGCGCCGGCATGCACGCCAGTCAGGATACGCAGCAGCTTCGTCATGGAAAGCCCGTTGAAGGAATGATGCGGCGCACGGCGGCACGCCTTTCGACACTTACTCTAGCCGCCGCCGATGACGTTCCAGCACACAATGCGAAGCGGATACATGGAAAGCGAAACTGCGCGCACAGGCGCCCCAGGCGCGATGCATCAGCTGCGCCCGGCCGCCATGAGCGCCGCGCCGCGCTGCACGATGCGCACGTTCATCGCGCGCTCGCGCATGGGCAAGGTCGAGGGCCTGCCGTACGCGAGCAGCAGCAGCGGCAACAGCAGATTCAGCCTGCCGGCGCGGCTAATTCGTTCCGTGGATGCGCGGCCTTCCACGGGCGCATGGCAAGCGCCCGCGCCTCGCGTTCGCGACGCGTCGATGAGACGCTGCCGCCACGCGGCGAGGCTCGCATCGCCGGGTGCACCGGTGTGTAACTGCACGCCTAGCAGGTCGATGAAGCGTTCGTGCAGCAACGCGTCGAGCGGCGCGTGCGGACGCGCGGCGGCCTCGTCGCGCAAGGCGAGCAGCGTGTCGCACCAGAGGCGCGGCAGCGTGTCGTGGAGATCGGTCGAAGGCGCTCGTGCCGCGACGAATGTCTGCAGTGCGTGAGGCGCTGCACGCGCGATCGCCGTGTGCCCGCCGCACGCGCGAAACCGCGGGCGCGGTGCGTGATCGTCGCCTTCCGCGCCATCGCGCCCGTCATGCGATTGACCGCCGCTGCCGCGCCCGCCGCCTGCGTCGCGCGTGATACGGACCGCGTCGCCGGCCTCTGACGCATGCTCGCTCGCAGCGTTGCCGGTCGCGACGAAGGGCCGCCGCCCGCCCGCGCGGTGCGCTGCCTGGCGCTTGCGCGCGTTGAGCCCCGCGAGCTTGCGTGCGAGCAGCGAACCGCGCAATGCCGCTTGCTGCGCGCGGCCATAGTTGAAGGTCGTCGTGCCGCGATACAGCACCGCGAAGCGGGGCACGGCCGGCTGCTGCGAAGGTGCGCGAGCGGCATCCGCGTGCGCCGTTGGCGAGGCCGTAGCGACAGGTGTGACGACACGCGTCATTGCGGCACCGCCGTGTGCATGATTTCGTTCGCGAAATGCAACAGCGCCGCCGCCGAAAACGGCGCGGCGATCACAATCGCTAGCGTGACCGCGATCAGCTTCACGCCGTGCGAGAGCGTCTGATCCTGCATCGACGTGATGGCCTGCAGGAACGACACGCCAAGTCCCACCAGCGCGGCCACGATCACAATAGGTAGCGAAATGTACATGCACAGCAGCATGCCCTGCGTCGTGAAGCGTACGAGCGTGTCGATATCCATCTGCCGATCTCTCCGGTTGGCTAGCCAGCAGGGCCGCGCTAGCGATAGGTCATCACGAGGCCGTGAATCAGAGTCGACCAGCCGTCCATCACGACGAACAGCAGCAGCTTGAACGGAATGGCCACGTTGGTCGGCGTCACCTGGTTCAGACCCATGGCGAGCAGCACATTGGCGATGATCAGGTCGATGACGATAAAGGCGATGTAGAGCAGAAAGCCGATCTTGAACGCGTCGGTCAACTCGGTCAGCGTGAAGGCGGGCGCGAGCACGATGAGGTCGTTCTCGTGCAGGCTGGCGGCGGCGTCCTTCGGCCACACCACGTTCGCCGAGCGGATGAAGAAGCGTTTCTCGCGTTCGTTCGTGTGCTTCTGCAAGAACGTGCGGAACGGTTCGCGCGCGGCGCTGAACACCTGGATCAACGCCTGAGTGGGCTGGCCGGCAATGGCCTGCCCCTGCATGGACTGCATGGCCTGCATGCCGACCGGCGCCATCACGTAGAGCGACACGAGAATCGCGACGCCGTTGAGCACCATGTTGGGCGGCACCTGCTGCACGCCGAGCGCATTGCGCAGCAGGCCGAGCACGACGACGATCTTCGCGTACGAGGTGACGACCATCGCGACGAAAGGCACGAGGCTGATCGCAACGATGACGATCAGCAGTCCCGTGATGTCACTGAACTGGACCATCGCCGTGCGCCATGCGCAGAATGCGGATGCCGAGATGGTCGCCCACGGTAACGAGTTCGCCGTACCCGATGGTCTGGCCATGCGTGACCAGCTTGAGCTGCGCTTCGGCGACCGGCGTCGGCAGTTCGAGCACATAGCCGGGGCGCAGCGCGTACAGTTGCGAGAGCGGCAGCGCGACGGTGTCGACTTCGAACTGGACGGGCAGATCGAGTTCGCCGATGTCGATCGGATTCGATTGCTGATCCGGCGCGAGCAGATCGTCCGGGCGAACGGGATCCAGCTCATCGGTCATGATGGGCTCCTTCGTGAGTGAAAGCCTGCGGCCTTCCAGGTTGACTTGCGCGTGTACGCGCATGAGGCCAGGCGAGCCCCAGGCCATGGTCGCGCTGACAGGCCGCGCGATTGGCGCGGCGTGGCCGCCGGCTCCCTCGGCTGCGTGGGCTGCGTGGGCTACGCCGGCTTTGTCGACATGACCCGCGCCGTTCTCCTGCAGCAGCGCGCGCAAATGGCCCGGCAGCGAACGCAGCAGGACGTCGCCCGGTTCGAGTGCGCGCAACGTGTCGACGGGCAGGCGCCGCGACCCGAGTATCAGACGTCCCGGCATCATGCAGCCGCCCAACTCCGATGCACTGGCATCTCTTCGCGACGAACTGTGCGCCGCAACAGCATTCGCCGTCCACGTGGCCGCCCGGGCGGCGTGCAAGGCTTCGAGCGCCTCGACGACGGCCGCCGCGACCCGCACGCGCGCGCGGTGCCGTGTTCCGTCAAGCGAGAAAGTGGCGTCGAATGCCGCGCTATTCCCGGCGTCGGCTTCCTTGAGCGCGTGCGACCCGCTGTGCGCAAGCTGCGCGACGTGCATGGCGCCAAGGCCGAGCGCAGCGAGGTGCGTAAGGAGCGGCGCGAGCAGCACGCCGGCGACCGCGGTCCGCAACGCACGCGCGGTGTCGCCGGGCACCGGTGCGCGCGAGCCGTCGGGCAGCGCGGCAATGGCGAGCGCGGGGAACGCGGCGAGATCGAACAGCACGCGGATCGCGCCGGCCGGATGGGCGAGATCGAGTACGCCCGGCTGTTCGAAAGATGCGCGCGTGTCATGGGCCTCGTCTTCCACGCTCGCTTGCCATTCGACGACAGCCGCGTCGCGCTCGAGACACTGCGCGCTGCCCGCATGGCAGACGAGCCGCGCAAGGCGCGCCGTGAGCGGCGGCACGGCGGGCAGCGGCAGAGGGGCGATGGGTGCCGTATGTGCGGAGACATGCAAGCGGGCGTCCAGCGCGGCATGCGAGGCTGGCTCTTCGGCGGCAACATCCAGCCCTGGCATTTCGGCAATCGAATAACCCATGCGGCGTCGGTTCAAGGATGCGGCCTGCGTCGGCCGGGATCAACGATGGCGGCGCGCTCACCACACCGTCAGCTCGATGTCGCGTGGCGTGCCCCACGCGTTCAGCAGCGCAGCGAGCTCGCGTTCGAGCATCGCACTGTGGTCGAAGAGTAACTGCCGCGTTTCGATGCCGCGCGTGTCGAACCGAAGCGACAACCAGAAACGCGAAAGGGAGAGATACAGCGTCGTGTCCGGCAGAATGCGCTCGTCGAGTGCAATACGCACTTCCCAGTTGCCGGCGTCACCGATGGCCGGGTCGGCGCAGAAAGCCGCGACCTCTCGCGCGAGCGAGCGGGCCAGTTCGAGAAAGTGACCTTGCGTGCGAAAGAGGGCGTCGACGGCAGGCATCGTCGCCGCCGGCAAACGCTGCAGCAGCGCGTCGTGCGCGGCCATGGCGGCTGCCGATGCCAACGCGCCGTCCTCTGGCGCATCGGCCTCGGGGCCGGCGCTCGAATCGTGGGCGTGGCCATCCCGCTTGCGCAGCGCGTGCGCGCTGTTCCGGGCGTGTCCGCTTTCTTCGCCCGCACAGTCCGCTTGCGTTGCCGTCGCCGCTTCCTCGAATGACACGGGAGCGCGCTGCGCGCGCGCGCGGCGTACGAGGGCCGCGTAATCGAAGCGCCGCGCGCGCGCGGCGTCGGCATCGGCGGCGGGGCGCTCTCCGGCGTCCGAGGTAATGATGCGCAGCGGCCGCGGTTCGATAAGGGTCATGAGCGTGAACGTGAATGACGCCGGCGCGGCTAGATCGTCACGCGGCCGAGCGGCTGCAGTTCGACGTGCTCGGCGAGTTCCTGATACGAGTACACGGCGAGCCAGCCGAGCCGCGCCTCGATCATGCGGCGCACGTAGCGGCGAATGTCCATCGACGTGACGAGCGCGACGCCGTCACGCGGCGTATCGCCGACAAAAGACTGGATCCGGTCGATCAGGAAACCGACTTCGTCGGGCGGCAGCGCGAGGAAGTTGCCCGTCGGCGTCTGCTTGATGGCCTGGCGGATATGCTGTTCGACCGGCAGATCGAACAGCACCGCGGGCAATTGCCGCCCCGCGCCCGCCGCGCGATGCGCGAGAAAGCGCGCGAGGTCCCCGCGCACATATTCGGTCAGCATCAGCATGTCCTTTTCTTTCGCGCCCCACACGACGAGACTCTCCAGAATATTGCGGACGTTGCGAATCGGAATCTGCTCTTCCAACAGCCGCCGCAGCACGTCGGCAATGCGCTGCGGCGGCAGCACTTTCTGCACTTCCGCGACGAGACCGGGATATTCGGCGTTCTGCTGATCGAGTATCCACTGCACTTCCTGAATGCCGAGAAAGAGCGACGCGTGCTTGCGCAACATCGCCACGGAGGCATGCGCGATCACCTGCTCGGCGCGCCACGCCGGTTGCTTCGGCGGCAAGCTCTTTTCGTCGATCCACCATGTGGGCCCCGGACCGCCGTCGAGTCCGCGGCGCTTTTCAGCCCGCGCATCGGCGCCGGCGGCGAGCGTTTCGGCGTCGGCGGAAAGCGGCTCGCGCGTGCCGGTGAGCGCCGGGTCCGGCAGCATCACCTTGCCGGGCGGCAATTCGATCGCGCAATAGGGCACGTCGTGCATCAGCAGTTCGCAGCTCGATGCGGGCAATGCGTCGCTCGTCCACATCGTGATGCCGGGAAACGGCAAGCCGAGATACTCCTGCAGACGTGCGCGTTCCGTTTCAAACGAGCGGTCGAGCGCGGCGGTCGACAGGCGCGCGACCAGGTCGGGCGAAATACGCACGCCGAGCGGACAGGTGAATTGCGGCGCGCGCGTGAGGATGGCGGGCGTCTCCGCTTTCGAGCCGGCGCGCTGCATTGCGTTGACGGCTTCGCCGGCATGCGTCGTGGCCGCGGGCTTGCGCTTGCCGAGCCGGTGGCCGCAAAACGCGAGGATCGCCGCGAGCAGCAGGAACAGCGAACTCGGGAAGCCGGGCACGGCGGCGAAGCCGAGCAGCAGCAGGCTCGCGAAGTAGAGCGCGCGGGCGCTGGCCGAAAGCTGCCGGCCGATTTCGTCGCCGAGCGACAGCGGTCGCGCGTCGCGTTCGTCGGAGACACGCGTGATCATCACGCCCGCGGCCACCGAGAGCAGCAGCGAGGGAATCTGCGAGACCATCGCGTCGCCGACCGAGAGAATCGAAAAGCGGTTCGCCGCCTCGCCCGCCGACATGTCGTGATACGCGACGCCCACCGCAATGCCTGCAATGATATTGATCAGCGTGATGATGAGCCCGGCCACCGCGTCGCCCTTGACGAACTTCATCGCGCCGTCCATGCCGCCGTGCAGCTGGCTTTCGACCGCCAGCGTGGCGCGCTTGCGGCGAGCCTCTTCGGGCGTGAGCAGATTCGCGCGCAAATCGGCGTCGATGCTCATCTGCTTGCCGGGCAACGCGTCGAGCGTGAAGCGCGCGCCGACTTCGGCCACGCGTTCGGAGCCCTTCGCGATCACAATGAACTGCACGGTCGTGATGATGACGAACACGACCATGCCGACCACGAGGTTGCCGCCCACCACCAGCTCGCCGAAACTTTCGATGATATTGCCCGCATCCGCATGCAGCAGGATCGACTTGGTCGATGCAATGTTGAGCGAGAGACGGTACAACGTGGTGAACAGCAGCAGCGACGGAAACACGGAAAGCGACACCACGTTCGGCACATACATGGTCACCATCAACAAGGTCACGCTGATCGTGATGTTGATGGCGAGCAGGATGTCGATGAGAAACGGCGGCAGCGGCAGGATCATCAGCGAGATGATCGCGACCACCAGCATCGCGATGCCGATTTCGCCGCCGGCGGGCAGCTTAAGTGTCTTGAACATTGCGGCTTTCCAGGTTGTCGCGCGAGTCGCGCGTGGGCGTGCCGCCCTGGTTTTCCATGTGGCGTGCGCCGATCGCGTCGACCCAGCGCAGGATCGCGGCGACGGTCTCGAACAGTTCCTCGGGAATCGGCTCGTCGAGGCCGACCTTGTAGAGCGCACGCGCAACCGGCGGATTGCCGATGATCGGCACGTTCGCATCACGCGCGAAGCGCCGCAGTTGCGCCGCGCTTTCGTCCATGCCGCGCGCGATCACGAGCGGCAGCGGATGCTCGGCCGGCGCATAGCGGATCGCGACCGCGTAGTGCGTCGGGTTGACGATGAGCGCATTCGCGAAGCCGACGCGCTGCGCGGGCGCGGCCGAGGTCGCGAACTCGCGCGCGAGCTTCTTGCGCTCTGCCTTGATCTTCGGGTCGCCGTCCATCTGCTTGCGCTCCCGCTTGACTTCGTCTTTCGACATCTTCAGCTTGCGCAGGAACAGCACGCGCTGCAGCTTGACGTCGACCACACCGATTACGATGAAGACCGCCACGGCCACAGCAAACACTTTGATCACGAGCGACCAGAAGAGCTTCGACAATTCCGGCAGCGGCTGATAGAGCGAACCGACGATCAACGGCAGAATCCACTTGATGGTGAACCACATCACCGCGCCGATGATGGCCGCCTTGATCACCATCTTCACGAGGTCGATGACCGTGCGCCACGAGAAAATCCGCTTGACGCCGTCGACGGGGCTCACGTGCTTGAGATCGGGCACGACCGGCTTGGTCGCGATCTGAAAGCCCACTTGCGGCATCAGCGCGGCCACCGCCGCCAACGCCGCTGCCCCGACGCAGGGCACGATGACGATCAGCGCCTCTTTGCCGAGATCGAAGAGCTTGCCGAACATGAGCGGCTCGTCATGGCGGCCCGACGCGAATTCGAGCGCCGTGCTCACAATCGAGCGCAGCGCACCGCCGAAGTTCGCGGCCGCGAACGCGAGCACGCCCACGACGGCGGCCATCGTCGCGGCATCGACGAGGTCGGTGCTCTTCGACGTCTCGCCGTCCTTGCGCGTGTCGCGCAGCCGTTTGTCGGTGGGCTGCTCGGTCTTTTCTTCGCTCATGAGTTCCTGCTCGGGTCACCGGCTGCGCGTCGTCCTGTTCTGCCTCGTCGCATGCGATGCCCGACGCGCGACGCTCCTTCGTAGCCCGACGGTAACGGGCCGTTCGCCACCGGGTGACGCGGATGCGAAGCCCGCATGCGGCAAACGAAGCGACGCTCCCGGCGCGGTGCGCGGTGCGCGGCGCGACGCGACAGGAGCCGGCGTGGCCCGGCGTGACAAGCGCGCGTTCGCCGCAATCTCATGCGAGCCGCCTCGCTCGCGACGCGCATCCAACCTGTTCGCGCGCTTCGCGTGGATCACGCTCGCTTCGTATCGCGCATGTGCCGGATTACCGCGGACGGTATCCTGGTGCATCGCTGCGCGCCGCACTGCCGATGCCTTGTTCGGCCGCGTGCGCAGTGCTTCGTCGACAAGTCCATCAGCAGGAGTTCTCGCCATGAGTACCGCCACGCCGGATTACCTCAACTGCAGTCAGGCCATCGTGGGCGGTCTGATCGACACGCTGTCCTGCGCGCTGCTCAACAATTTCCCCACCCTCGAAGCGGATCCGTACGACATCGAACTGACACTGGACGCGCTGCGTTTGTTGCGTCCGCGCATGGCCGAACTGGATACGATGGAAGCCGTGCTCTACATGCAGCGCGGCCACTGGGACGACGCCATTCGTGTGTTTTCGCGCGTGATCGAAGGCGCGCCGCATTTCTCGTATGCGAAGGCGCTGCTCGCGTTTTGCCTCTCCGTGAAGGGCGATACCGGCTGGCGGCAATGGGCGAGCGCCGCGCTCGCGCAGAATCCGGATCGCGACACGCGGCAGCTCGTGCGCGCCCTCGAAGCCCGCGACGACCTGCGCGAGGCGATTCGCGTCTATCGCAACGGCGGCACGTTCGAAGTGCCGCTGTCGATCACCTCGCTCAACGACGAGCTGCCGCAGGAGCCGCCCGTCGTCGCCGCGCCGCCGCCCGCCGCCGCTCACAACGAGGCGCTCGCGCAGCAGGGCTATCTGCGTATCTGAATGCGTATCTGAATCCGGCGGGCGGCGCAGCGGCGTCGTCGGGAACCCCTCATTCAAAGAGGCTGAGCATGGCACTGTCCGTCACGAACCAGCAGATCGCGGCCGCGTTGCAAGCGGCTGCGCCCGCGGCGCACGCGGCCGGCGGCGACGCATCGCTGCAACAGGCCGGCGACCGCTTCAAGGCGTTGATGCACAACCCGCGGATGGCGCCGCCCAATCACGGCGACGACATGAGCACCAATGTGATCGCAAAGATGGCGGCGTCGCAGGACGCGGAGATCCAGAAGTCCGTGAACGACGTGCTCGCGCTGTCAGGCGACGCGAACCGCATGTCGGTGCAGGAAATGACCGCCGCCGCGATGAAGGCGACGCTCGAACTCGCCAGCACGCAGCTCGACATGGAGGCCAAGATGGGCGTGGTCAACTCGTCGAAGTCGTCGGTCGAAACGTTGATGAAGAATCAATAGGCGATGCGGGAACTCAAGCACAAGACGCATGCGGCGGCGCGGCCATTCGCTCGCGCAGTGCGCGCGGGCGCGCTCGGGCTGGCGCTGGCCGGCTGCATGGTGCTCGCCGGCTGCCAGAAGGAGCTGTATCGCAACCTGACCGAACAGGATGCGAACGAGATGGTCGTGGCGCTGCTGGAGCAGGGCGTCGATGCGTCGAAGAGCACGGTCGACAACGGCAAGACCTGGACGCTCGAGGTCGACGACAAGCAACTGGTTCGCGCCATGCAGGTGCTGCGCGAGCGCGGTTTGCCGCACAACCGCTACGACGATCTGGGCAGCCTCTTCAAGAAGGACGGCCTCGTCTCCACGCCGACCGAGGAGCGTGTGCGCTTCATTTACGGCCTGTCGCAGGAACTCTCGGCGACCCTCTCGAAGATCGACGGCGTGATCGTCGCGCGCGTGCAGATCGTGCTGCCCAACAACGACCCGCTTGCGCAGCAGATGAAGCCGTCGTCGGCCTCGGTGTTCATCAAGTACCGGCCCGATTCCGATGCGAGCGCGCTCGTCCCGCAGATCAAGACGCTGGTGATGCACAGCGTGGAAGGCCTGACCTACGACGCGGTCAGCGTGACCGCCGTGGCCGCCGATCCCGTCGACCTGGCGAAGCCCGCGCCGGTGCAGAGCTCGCCGCTGCCCACGTTGATTGCAGCGGCGCTGGTGTTGCTCGCCGGCGCCGCGAGCCTGTTTCTGTGGCTGCGGCGCGGCATGCCGGCGCAAGGCCCGGCCGCTCCGCTCCAGGTGCGGATTCACGCGCGAATCCATGCGCTCGCCGGCAAGTGGCGCCGCGCGAAACCTTCTTCGGCGGCGTGATGACGGTGTCCACGTTTTCCTTGTCTGCGGTTGCGGAAGCGGTCGGCACGGGAGGTCAGGCAGTGCCCCCCGCGGCGTTCCCGTTTTCGCGCACCGCCGCCGCGCTCGCCGCGTGGCAGCGCAACGCGCACGAGGCCGCGCGCTGGGCGCATCCGTCGTGGTGGGCACCGGCACTCGACGTCGCGCCTGAGGCCATGTCCGCCTCCTTCGACGCTCTCTTCGACGCGCTGGCGGGCGCGCAAGCCGGCGCGCTGGCGGCCTGTTCGCGGGCACTGTTGCGCGCGGCGCAGGTGCCGATGCCGGGCTTCGAGAGCCTGCGCGCGCCCAATCCCGTCGTGCTCGACGCTTTGCCGGTGCACGACGGCCTGCGGGTGCTGCGCATGCGCGCACTGCTGTTGCGCCGTGCGGAGGTGCGGCGGTTGATCGACAAACCGAGCCGGCGCCGCCTCGCGCAATGGGTCGGTGTGCCGCTGGAGCGGATCGGAGCCGCGCCGACGCAGGTCGCCGCGGCGCCGGCCAGGGGACCGGCGCATGCGCCGGCTCCTGTTCCGGCTCACGTGTCTGATGCGACGCGCCTCGTCGCGCGAGGACACTTGCCTCCGCTCGAGGAAATCGACGGCGAGCGGCTTGCCTGCGAAGGCTATGCGCTGATTGCGCGCGATAGGCAGGAGGCGGCGCAGTCCGCCATGTCCACGCAAGCATCAGGCGAAGCCAGGCGTCAGGGAGAACGCGAAAAGCCGCGCGAGGCAGCGCGTCACGGCGAGCCCGAGGAGCACGAGGAATACGACGAGCCGCGCCACCGGCCCCGCGCGCCTTGCCCGTGTCCGCTGCTGCGGCTCGCGCTGCCGCGCGACCTGCCGCCGCTGTGGCCGGCCGCCAGCGCCCGCGAACTCGACGCGGGCGGCACCACGCTGCTCTTTGCGCAACTTCCCGAACTGCTTCCGGAGTGGGCATGGCTATTTGGCTGAGATCGGACCGGCTGCTGCACGCCGCCGATGGCATCCACGGCGATGTGCGCGGCGCTGGGCATGTCGGCGCGCACGCGGACGTGGTGCCGCGTGCCGCCTTCGGGGCGTTGCTGGAGATCGACGCCGCCTACGCGCAACTCGCCGCCGACCGCGACAGCACGCTCGCCGCCGCGCGCGACGAAGCCGCGGCGATCGTCGCCGCTGCCCGTGCGGAAGCCGGGACGATTCGCGAGGCCGCGCACGACGAGTACGAGCAGGCGGCGACACGCGGTTACCGCGACGGCGAAGAGCGCGCGCTTGCGGACTGGGTCGAGCGGCTCGCGCAGGCCGGCGCCGGGCAACGCAAAGCACAACTGAAAATGCGCGAGCGGATCGCGAGCATCGTGACCGTGGCCGTCGAGCAGATCGTGCAGGTGCAAGAGGCCGATCAGCTGTTCGAGCGGGCGCTGTCGGCGGTGGACCGCATCGTCGAGGGCGCGACGTGGCTGCGCGTCGCCGTGAGCCCCGTCGACTACGACAAGGCCTGTGTGGCCTTCGAACGGCTTGGCGCGCGCTGGCGCGACGTCGGCAGGCCGTTCCCGTTGTCGGTCATCGCGGACAAGCGGCTCGCGGCGGGCAGTTGCCTGTGCGAGTCGGATTTCGGCGCAATCGACGCGAGTCTCGCGACACAAATGCGGGCGATGCGGCTCGCGGTTTCGCGGGCGCTCAAGCAGTCAGCCGGCGAACTGGATGAAGGTGCGCCATCTCTTGCGCCGCATACCGCGATGGCTGGGAACGACACCGCCGAACTCGCTGAGGCAGGCGACGGCTGGGCCGACGAGGGCTGGCAATGACCCCGCCCGGCGCGGCCCATCTGTCCCGGATGCACCGCGAGCCCCGCATGCACGACGCCGGGGACGCGGACGACGCGCTGCTGCCGCTTTTCGATGCCGAGCGCCTCGCCGATGCGATTGAACACGAGATCCTCTCGACCGCGAGCGTCGCGCGAAGCGGCAAGGTGCTCGAAGTCATCGGCACGCTCGTCAAGGTGGCCGGGCTGGATGTCACGCTCGGCGAGCTGTGCGAACTGCGCGCGGCGAACGGCAAATTACTTCAGCATGCCGAAGTAATCGGTTTCACGCGCGATGTCGCGCTGCTGTCGCCGTTTTCGCGGCTCGCCGACATTTCGCGCTCGACGCGCGTCGTGGGCCTCGGCCGTTCGCTGACGGTGCCGGTCGGCGACAGCTTGCTCGGCCGCGTGATCGACAGCCTCGGCGAGCCGATCGACGGACTCGGACCACTGGGCGCCACCGAACAACGCCCGGTGTTCGCGAACCCGCCTTCGCCGATGAGCCGGCGCATGATCGACACGCCGCTCGCCACCGGCGTACGCGTCGTCGATGGCATGATGACGCTCGCGGAGGGACAGCGCATGGGCATCTTCGCGCCCGCGGGCGTCGGCAAGAGCACGCTGCTCGGCATGTTCGCGCGCGGTGCGCAATGCGACGTGACGGTGATCGCACTCATCGGCGAGCGGGGCCGCGAAGTGCGCGAGTTCGTCGAGCTGATTCTCGGGGCCGAAGGCATGGCGCGATCCGTCGTGGTGTGTGCGACGTCGGACCGTTCGTCGATCGAGCGCGCGAAGGCGGCGTATGTCGCGACCGCGATTGCCGAGCACTTCCGCGACCGCGGACAGCGCGTGCTGCTGATGATGGATTCGCTCACGCGCTTTGCGCGCGCGCAGCGCGAGATCGGCCTCGCCGCCGGCGAGCCGCCCGCGCGGCGCGGCTTCCCGCCGTCGATCTTCGCCGAATTGCCGCGGCTTCTCGAGCGCGCCGGCATGGGCGAGCACGGTTCGATCACGGCGCTCTACACGGTGCTCGCCGAGGACGAATCGGGTAACGATCCGATTGCCGAGGAAGTGCGCGGGATCGTCGACGGACACATGATCCTGTCGCGCGAAATCGCCGCCAAAAACCAGTATCCGGCGATCGACGTGCTGGCGAGCCTGTCGCGCGTCATGCCGCAGGTGATGACGCCGGATTACGTGCGCGCCGCGGCCCGCCTGCGCGAACTGCTCGCGAAGCATCGCGAGGTGGAGATGCTGTTGCAGATCGGCGAATATCAGCCGGGCGGCAACCCGCTCGCCGACGAGGCGATTCGCAAGATCGACGCGATCCGCGCGTTCTTCAATCAGGCGACGCATGAACTGGCCGCGCCGCAGGACACCGAGGCGCGGCTTTTCCAGTTGGCCAACGGCTGACCCGATGAGCGCGACGCCCAGCCCCGAGACGACACGTCGGCGCGTGAGCGCGCTGCAGTTGACGCTCGCTCGCCGCGAGCGGCTCGAGCGCCGTCTGCAGGCCGGCCTGATTGCCGCGCGCGAAGCCCATGCCGGCGCGCTTGCGGCGCGCGACGCGCAACTCGCACGCACAGAGGCGGAACGCGAGCAGCTGCGCGGTTTTCACGCGAGGATCGCGCGCATGATGACAGGCGGCAACACGTTCCAGTTAGCCGATCTGAACGCGACGATGCGCTATGCCGATGTCGTCGCCGTGCGCGTGCAGCAGACGGAAGCGGAACTGGCCGCGCTCGAAACGGTATTGCGCGGCAAGGCCGACGAGCTTGCCGCCGCCACGCGCGCGCTGGCGCTCAACCGCAGCCGTCTCGATCTATGCAGCGAGCGCATTGCCGGGTTGCGCGTCTCGCTTGAGCGCCATACGGCCGACGCGGCCGACGAGGAAGCGGAAGAAGCGGCGCTGGCGCGTTTGCATTGTTGTACACGAGTGCATGGTGCGACGCCATGAGATTGCCGCCCCACAGTTCAACTTGGTTAGTCATCCATAATGTATGACACGCTCACCACGCTGCCGCAGTTCGGCGCCACGCTGATTCGCTCGCTGACGGTGCTCGGCGTGTGCTCCGTGCGGCTCTTCGTGATGCTCTACCTGTTTCCGCCCACCGCGGACGGCATCCTGCAAGGCGTGGTGCGCAACGGCATCGTGCTTCTGTTCAGCTCGTTTATCGCTTACGGTCAGCCAGTTTCGCTCTATACGTCGCTGACCGGCACGGCGCTCGTCGTCATCGGCTTGCGCGAGGCGGCCATCGGACTGCTGCTGGGGTTCGCGGCCTCCACGGTGTTCTGGGTGGCAGAAGGCGCCGGCATTTACGTCGACGATCTGGCCGGTTACAACAACGTGCAGATCACCAACCCGCTGCGCGAGGAACAGTCCACGCCAACGGGCACGCTGCTCGCACAGGTGGCGAGCGTCGCGTTCTGGACCTTCGGCGGCATGACCTTCCTGCTCGGCGCGCTTTATGAGTCGTATCACTGGTGGCCGCTGACCGCCGCGACGCCGGTGCCCGCGAACGTGCTGGAAAGCTTTGTTCTGCAGCAGACCGATTCGCTGATGCAAACCACCGCCAAGCTCGCCGCGCCGATGATGCTGATGCTGCTGCTCGTCGATTTTGCGTTCGGCTTCGCGGCGAAGTCGGCGCAAAAACTCGAACTGATGACGCTCAGTCAGCCGGTGAAGGGCGCGCTCACGGTGATGATGCTCGCGCTCTTCGTGGGCATTTTCGTCGACCAGGTCCGCGACCAGCTGGTGCTGTCGGGTCTTCGCGAGCAGTTGCGCACGATCGCCGGCGCGGTTCGCCACTAGGCCCATTAGACCGATTCGGCCCATCAGGCCGCGTGCCGGCCACGCGAATCCTCAACACTCCTCAAATGCGCGCGAACCGTCAGATTTGTTGAGGATGTGCTTCACACGCTTCGATACATTGGGCATCGCCGCGTCGCGTTGCACGATGCGCGGCTCATCCCTCGACCATCGTGGACATCGTGGAACCCATGAACAACAAACGGCTCATGCTTGCTGCCCGGCTGGCAGCGTCTCTTGCCTTCGCGTTGCCCGCCTTGCTCGCGGCGCCCGCGCAAGCCGCGGCTATCCACTGGCGCAGTGCCGTGGTCCACGTCAGCGCCGAAGGGCAGGACGTGAAAGACGTGCTGCGCGATTTCACTGCCGGACAAGGTGTGCCCGCAACGATTTCGGGCGACGTGCACGGCACCGTGAGCGGCCGCTTCGACATGCCGCCGCAGCGTTTTCTCGACACGCTCGCGTCGAGCTTCGGCTTTGTGTGGTTTTACGACGGCAGTGTGCTGTCCATCAGCGACGTGAACACCGTCACGCGGCGCGTGATCAAGCTCGATCATGCGAGCGCCGCCGATCTGCGCTCGGCGCTTGCACAACTGCGCATTGAGAACTCGCGCTTTCCGATCACTTACGACGAGAATCAGGCGACGGCGCTCGTGAGCGGCCCGCAGGCGTACGTGCAGCTCGTCGCCGAAGTGGCGCGGCGTCTGGACGACAATGCCGCGCAGCGCACGGGCTCGATGATCCGCGTGTTCCAGCTGCATCATGCATGGGCGGCGGACCATAACGTCGAGATCGACGGCAAGACGGTGACGGTTTCCGGCGTCGCGAATGTGCTGTCGGCCATGTACCATCCGCGCGAGCAGCGCGGCCGCAACGGCGCGGACAGTTACGAGCAGGCCGCGAACCGCGCCGCGCGCGAACCGACAATGCGCCGCCTGCAGCCGATGCGCGACGTCACCGGCAGTACCGACGGCGGCGGCTACGGAAGCGGCGTGAATCCGCCGCTGCCGGCCGGCATTGCCGCGAACGGCGGCGTCGCGCCCGGTATCGGCGGATTGCTGAACGGCATGGCCGCGGGCGGCGGACCCGGCATGCAGTCCGTCGGCTCGACCGATAGCGGCGACGGCGACAACGGCGGCGATACGTCGGTAAGCGGCAGCCAGACGCTGCCCGTGATCGAAGCCGATCCGCGCACCAACTCGGTTCTGATCCGCGACGTGCCGCAGCGCCTCGCCCAGTACCAGAGCCTCATCGACAAGCTCGACGTGCGGCCGCGCCTGATCGAGATCGAGGCGCACATCATCGAGATCGACGACAACGCGCTCAAGCAGATCGGTGTGGACTGGCGCGCCCACAACAGCCACATCGACATTCAGACCGGCAACGGCACGACGCAGCAGAACGGCTACAACGGCAATATCGATCCGATTTTCGGCACGCAGACGCTGTCCGACGGCACGACGGTCATCAACACGACGCCGGTGGGCGGCTCGCTCACAGCCGTGCTCGGCAACGCCGGGCGCTACCTGCTCGCGCGCGTGAACGCGCTGCAGCAGAGCAACCTCGCCAAAATCGACGCGAGCCCGAAAGTCGCCACGCTCAATAACGTCGAGGCGGTGATGGATCAAAAGACGCGCTTCTTCGTGCGCGTGTCGGGCTACACATCGGCGGATCTGTACAGCGTGTCGACCGGCGTGTCGCTGCGCGTGCTGCCGCTCGTCGTGGAGGAGAACGGCAGGACGGATATCAAGCTGAACGTTCATATCGAGGATGGTGCGATTACGTCGCAGCAGGTCGACAACATTCCGGTGATTACGACGAGCACGATCAACACGGAATCGTTCGTCGGGCAGGGCGAGAGTCTGCTGATTGCGGGCTATCGCGTCGATACGTCGACGAACGGCGAAACCGGCGTGCCGGGTCTTTCGAAGATCCCGCTCATCGGCGCACTGTTCCGCTATCGCGACGATCAGCGCAGTCATATGGAACGGCTCTTTTTGCTGTCGCCTCGCATCATCGAGTTCTAAGCGTGGGATTGCAGGCGGAGCTTCATCGGTTAGTGAGGGAGCGAATGCGGCGCGGGCGTCGTCGACGCCGCGCCGTTCCGTGTGCACACCTAACCGTCGCCGCGCGTGCGCGCGGCGAGAGCGGCTGCGCTCACCAGTGCGTACGGCGCTTTCGGCACGCCGCCCGGCGATGCCGCGAAGCCTGCTTGCGAGTCGCTCCATGAAGGCGCGTTGCGGGCGACGGCGCTGTCCGCGGCGTGCACTTCCGCGCGGGGCGGCGAGACGGGCGCAGAGGCGCGCGGCATGGGCTCCATGCAGGCCACCGCGAGGACAGTGCTGGCGTCGGCATCTTCGTGCGGCGCGCCGAACGCAGCGCTCCCGCTTTTCACTCCGCCCCTGGTTTCAGCGGTCTCATCCAGCGTGGCGTCCGCCGTGTCGGCCATTTCGATGCGGTAGCCGTGAGCGTACAGCGTGCGCAGATGCACGCCCCATGGGCCCGTCAGTTCGAGCTTTTTGCGCAGCTTGTAGATGTGCTGTTCGAGCGTGCGTCCAATGATGTCCTCGGAGCGGCTCCATACCGCTCCCGCAATCTGGCGGCGGCTCACATATTCGCCGCGCCGCGAAAACAGCAGCCACGCAATCGCGAACTCGCGCGGCGTGAGGCGCACCGCCTTGCTATCGACGTGCACGGTGCAGGTCCGGCGATCGAGCCGGTACGCGCCACATTCCAGCGTATCGCTCGAGTCGGCGCTTTGTAGTTGCACGCGCAACAGTGCGAGGTGAACCCGCAGCATGACCTCGCGGGCATCGACAGGGGAAAGCACCACGTCGTCGGCGCCCGCGTCGAACAGGCGGGCAATCGCTTCCCGGTCGTGACCCGCGCCGACCACGATCAACGGCGCGCGACGATCCGCATAACAGGCGCGCCGGGCGAGCACGGGACGCAGCGGGTTGAGACCGGTGTCGGCGTCGATCAGGATCGCGCTGTATTCGTCGCGATAGATTGCGCGCGCGAAGGCGACGTCATCGGCGAACCGGTGGCAGACGGCGCCGTCGGCTTCGAAACAGCGGCAGATCAACCCGAACAGTGTTGCGCTTCTGGTCATCACTGCAAGTTTCATTTTTCCTCCGTGCGATACCGCTCACCCGTGAAATTGGCGGGCGAGGGCGGACGTTATGGCTGGAACTGGTAAGTCGATGCGTCGGCGCGTTGATGCGATTACACAATTCGAATGACTCGACAGTAGAGGCAGCCGTCCATCAAGGATGTAACGTTTTGTTTCCCGGCATCGATTCAATCGGCTGATTGAAAAGCGGATCAGCAGAACGGCGTTTTTCATCCACCTGTTTCTCGTAGTTTGCTACGTCCGCCGTGCGTTTTTTACGCGACGGATTAAACATCGAGCCGGCCTTTCAGCTGTGAAATCTTACAGACGCGAAGCCGTGCGAAGCGGCTCAGGTCCCGTGTTGGTGGGCTTTTCCACACAAATATTACGGCAATGTAATTTACATGTAAGGTTGGCGCGTGCTTTTAGCCGCGGGCGCGAAATCTTTAAATCGCCGCGTGCAAGCGTGCGGCAGTCAGGAGACGCAGTTATTTCCGAAACGGCGTCAATGAAATTGCCAGATTGCCGCTATTTACCGCTGTGAGAATTGTTGAGCGTATTGAATTGAATATTGCCTAATATGGCCACGCCGCCGGTGAATCACCGCTTTCTGACTGGAGTGTCGCCGTGCCGTATCTGCTCAATACCTGGTATGTCGCCGCGCTATCCAGTGAGGTCACAGCGAATGCGCCGCTTGCCCGCACCTTGCTTGACGACCCAGTCGTGTTTTACCGCACGGCCGGCGGACAGGCCGTCGCGCTCGCGGACCGCTGCCCGCATCGCTTTGCGCCGCTGTCGCGCGGACGTCTTGTCGACGGCGCGCTCGAATGTCCCTATCACGGTCTGAGGTTTGGCGCCGATGGCCGTTGTGTCTTCAATCCGCATGGAAACAGAAACGGCAACGGCACGGCCAGCCCGCCCGCGCGGGCCCAGGCGCGCCATTATCCGGTGCGCGAACGTTACGGCGCGGTCTGGTTCTGGCCGGGCGATCCCGAGCGTGCGGCGCACACGCCGCTGCCAGGTTTCGACTATCTCGATCCACGCGAGAACTTCACGACCGGGCGCTATCTGCACACGCGCGCGAATTACCAGCTAAGCGCCGACAATCTTCTCGATCTGAGCCACTTTCAATACCTGCACCCCGAGACGCTCGGCAGCGAACAGATGGCGAGCGGCGTGGTACGCGCGACGGTCGCGGGCGACACCGTGTCGGTGCGTCGCGAGATGAAGGGCGAATATTTGCGGCCCATGCTCACCCAGAGCTTCAACCTGCTGTACGGCGAACGCGCCGACCGCGAGCTCGACGTGCACTGGATGCCGCCGGGCCTTCTGACCATCGTCGTGCGCATTAGCGAAAGCGGCTTGCCCGAGACAGCACGCGAAGCGAAGTCGGCGCATTGGCTTACGCCCGAAACGGCGATGAGCTCGCATTATTTCTTTGCGTTCGGTCTGCCGCGCGCCATGGGCGAGCACGGCGCGGAACTCGTCAGCCGCACGGCGCAGAGTCTTCTCGCGCCGTTTCGCGATGAAGACATTCCCATGCTCGAAGCGCAGCAACGCATGATGGGCGAGCGCGATTTCTGGTCGTTGCGACCGGTGATGCTGCCGATCGACGCAGGCGCGGTCCACGCGCGCCGCATCATGGAGCGGCTCATTGCGCACGAAGCGCAAAGCGGCACGGAGCGCGTGTCGACGGCAGAGCACGCCTCATAGCTCGCGTCTGCGGGTCATGGCGGCCGCATCAGTAAGCCGCCGAGGCAGGCAGCGGCCCGCGCTCACACTCCGCCGCCGGGCGCGGCAGGCCCCGCGGCGCTGGCGGGCTCGCCGGCGCTCGCAAGATGCGCTGCCGGACCGGCAGCCGAGGCCGGCATGCCGCCGGCGCCTGCACCGCCTTCTGCGGGAGATTCGGCCTGCGGCCCGGACACCGGCGTCCAGAACGTCAGGCTCTTGCCGGTGCGGCTTTGCTCGTGCGAAGCGCGCACGCCGTACTTCCAGCCTTGCGAGCTGCTGCGCGAGACCTCACGCAGACCGAAGAGACCGAGCGGCCGCCAGGCTGACGGATCTTCAAACGCGGCCTGCATTTTCCGTTCGAGCGTGCGCAGCTTTGCTTCGATCAGCGCGCGCTCCGCGCGGCTCAATGTGTGCGCCGAGGCATCCGCGAGACGCGCTCTTAGCTGATTGGAGAGCGTCAGATACTGGTTCAGACGCGGCACGCGTTCTTCGCGGATCGCCCAGCGTTCGCCGAACGAAAACTCGCCGGACGATTCCTGCTGCGTCTGCTCGATCACCTGTTGCAGCCGCTCGGCACCAATGCCGTGTGCCCACGCGGGGTTCGCGCGGACCGAGCGGGCCCAGTCGTCGGCGTTGCGGAACATGCGGTCCTGCATTGTGTATTCGGCGACGAAGCCGCGGTTGTCGCGCATCGCGAAGACGAATGACGAACGCCCGAACGGCGTGAGCTCCACCGCTGCGCCGCCGAGCGTTTTCGCGCCGGGACTCACCGATCCGATCTCGCCCGTGCCGTCGCCGAGCGCAAACGCACGCGGTGCGAACTGCGCGCCCACGCTCGCCGTCAACGAGCCCTGCACGGCCGTCGCGCCGATCGTGCTGGCGAGCGCGCCGCTGTCCTTGAGATCCGCGGCGGAGTACAGCGTGACGCCCGAGCTGACGCCCGCATACCCGCCGACGCGCTCGGACGAACTCGCGCCGGGCACGTTCGCGCGCGCAACGCCGCCGACGGTCAGCGGCGTCGCCGTGATGGAGGTCGCGTTATTGTTTTGCGACGACAGCGAAATGCGATCGTTGTCCGCAATGCCCGCCGCGAGAATCTGCATGAATTCTTCGGGCGTGTGCGCCTGCTCGGCGGCGTCCCAATAGGCGTTGACCATTTGCCGGCTGTCCTTGTGCCACAGTTCGGCTTCGAGCGCGGCGGTGGCGGGCGTGGGCGCGAGCCGCCGCGCGCGCAGCACGACCGACTGCTCGCGCGCCAGATAGCCTCCCACGCTCGACGACGCCCAACCGCCGGCCATCACCGCGACACCGCCCACCTCCAACGCCGCGCCGACGAAGCCTTGCGCGCCCAGCGCGCCGTTCACGCGGCTGCGCGTGCCGAAGATCATCTGGCCGCCCTCGTAAGCCGTGCCGATCGAATACAGCGAATCGCGCCCGCCCAGCACCGTGACGATCGGTCCCGCCGACACCAGCAGCTTCGCGGGAAGATTGGCCCACGCGCTTGCATCGATACCGAGCGCGTTGCCGTCGTACGACGTAAAGCCCGTGCCCGGCACGTTCTGCGCCATCAGCGCAAGGTGCTGTTCGCGCAGGTTGCGCGTCGTGATCCTGTCGAGCGGCGCGATGCCCGGGTTCGCGAGCAGATCGTGCGCCGCCTGCAGATGGCGCGCGGTCGGCTCTGCGCGGGCGGCGTCGGCGGCGGCCATTCCGCTCGCATTGAACCAGCTCTCGAGCGCCGCGAGCGTGAAACCGCCCTCGGTCATGTCGTCGATGAAACGACGGCGGCGCTCGCGGTCGTCGAACATCCGCAGCGTGCGCCCGACAGTGCGCTCCATCCGTTCATCGCCTTGTCCGCGCAAGGCGGCGACGCGTGCGCGTGCCGCATCCCACATGCGGCGCGCGGCGCGCCGGCCGATTTCGAACGATTCAGGCCGGCGCTTTTGCAGCTCGCGCAGCGGCGCGTCAGCGGGGACGTCGGGGCGCGCCGCGCTCCACGCCTGCAGGCGCTCCGCGTTCAACGCATGCGTGAGCATCCGGCCGGGCGTCGCGGCGGCGGGCAACTGCGCGTGGCTGTAGTCGAGCAGCGCGTCGCGCGCTGCGATCAGCGCAGTGTCGTACCGTCCACGCGTGGTGTCGAAGAACGGCGTGTCGGCGCCGAGCAGACTGGAAACGCCGATCGGCGAGCGGTTCTTGCCGAACGCTCGCGGCATGTCGTGCACGGCCAGTCCGATGCGCGCTCTTGCATGCGCGAAGCGCTGGGCCGGCGGCGCACCGTCGATCGGACCCAGCGCCCGGTCCTTGCGCGCCTGCCGTTCGGCGCCTCGCGCCACCCACGTGGTGCCGCCGTCGAACAGCAATTGCGACGCGCGGGCGAGATCCGAGCCCGGGCCGCTTTCGTCGAAGCCCAGCTGCCACAACCGGTAGGCCGTAATCGCCTCGATCTCGCACGCGCCGGTGTCGTGCGCGTCGGCGGCGTCGGGCGGCAGACGCCGCGCGGCATCGAGCGCGAGCATCGCATGCCGGCCATACGGATCGTCGGCAAAGGGGCGATAGGTCGACTCGTGGTTCAGATCCGCGGGTGTGGCGCCGAGGTCGGCGTCGATCGAGCGTAGTTTGCGGCCGGCCTGCAGATAGACGACGAGCCGCGCCGCAGCGCCATTGCCGCGCTCGGCATGCCGCGCGCCGTCGCCGAACTGCAGACGCAGCAAGCCTTCGAGCGCGGCGCAACGCGCATGCGCGAGGTCTTGCGCGCAACGCCACGCGCGGCGTTCGAGCTCGTCCGGCGCGGCATGCGCCGCGTCGCCGGCGATGTCGAACGGCTGCTGCAATCGGTCGAGAATCCGCGCGGCGAGTATCGGATCGCCGTCGCTCGCCTCGGCGAGCGCCTGCGCGAGCGGCACCACGCAGGCCTGCGGCAGGCGCTCGACGGCCGGCGGCAACGACGCGTCGGCGCGCGCGGGCCGCGGGCGGCGCAGCGTGAGACCGTCGAGCAGGCGATTGATGGCAGCCTGCCGCGCGTCCGCCGCCTCGCGGCTTGCGTCGGCTGGAATCGGAAAGAGCCGGTTCACCGCGATCACGGGCTGCATGAAGTGGTCATCGAGCGTTTGTCCCCATTCGCGGGCGGCGGCGTTCGCCTCGCGGTTCCGCAGGCGCCGCAGCGTGCCGCGAATCGCGCGGGGATTCATGAACTTCGGCATGGGCAGCGATCCGCGCGCAGCGCTGCCCTCGGCGATGAAGGCGGCGGTGCGTTCAATCGAGGCGTGGGCGAGCTTCGCGCCCTGTGCGCCGATCGCCGCGTCCTCGCTTCGGAGCGGCGCCTGTTGCGGCTGCGGCCTGCGCTGCAGCGGACGCGGAAAGCGCGGATCGCCGGCCGGATTCGCGACGCTGCCGGCCGCGCTCAGCGTCGATTCGAGCACAGTGACCGTGGTGTTCGACGCGCGAAAGATCCGCGTGAGGGGGTTGTGCCGCACACGGTCCGACAGACGGGCGAGGCCGCCAAGCGGTGTTTCCTGATGGGCGACGGGCACCGGTTCCGGCTGCGGCGCCTCGCCGGCATGCGGTGAACTCGCGGCGGTGGCGGCGCTGTCGCGTCCCGGCAAAAGCCACGTGAGCGCGGTAAGACGGAAGTTCATCGGGTTCTCCGAAGCATGCGGCGGCGTGGCGCGCGGCAGGCAGAAGGCCGTCTCGCGCGCAGCGGACCCGCCGGTTGCGCACGGTGCGGGCCGGGCAGCGACGCTATTGCGCGGCCGATGCCGCGTTCAACGGCGGCTCGGGCGCGGGCACGACCGCCGCCGGGTCGCTCGCGCGATAGAACAGATAGGTCGCCGAATACGGCACGAACAGCGACACGCCTTCCTGGTCGCAAGCCAGGTCAGGCGGCACGCCGCCCGACGTGAGCACGCGCTGCACCGATGTGGTTCGTGCGAAGCGGCCTTCGCCCGCACGCTCGCCCGCGTTCAAGCGCGCGGTCACGCGTTGCCACGGCAGCGCGCCCGGTGTGACGGTTTCGTCGGCGGTGACGCGTCCGATCACATAGCTGCCGTCGTACCCGCTGAACATGCGGTTCGGCATGACCGTGCCGACGCTCTGGCGAGCCTGGTCGACGAGCGTGGCTTCCGCGCCCGTCGAGACCCATAGAAGCGCGTTGCCGTTTCTGCGGCAGTTCCACACTTCGTCGCCGACTGCGCTCAGGACGTCCTGCAGGACTTCCTGCGAGCCGGCGCGCAGCGACAGCGGCAAGGTCTCGTTGGCCGGCGGAACGAGCTTCTGCTGTTGTGCGACCTTCAGTTGCATCGCACCGGGCGAAGGGTCGGCGCAGGCGGCGACGAGGCTCGCGAGCGCAAGCGCGACGGCTGTGCGCACCGCGGCAGCAGGAGTCATGACGGGGAGCACGGAACAGAGGGCGGCAAACGAAGGTTTCGGCACGGCGGTCTCGGCGCAACGCAATGGCGCCAGTAGACATGAAGCGCGACATGCGCGCCCCCGCGCTGCGAAGCGGCGGACGGATTTGCGCAGAATCGCCGCGTTACGACGTCTCGCGGACGACCCGGCTCACGCACAACCGTCGCATGGCGATGGGCGATGGGCGATGGGCGATGGGCGTGCAGTGTGTACCGCGACTTGCCCGGCGGGTGTCGACCCATGCTTCGCTTTTTCGCCCATCGCTGCGCACTGCATGCAACGATGGCGCCGTGCTCCTTTTACATTCAAGCCTGCCCGCCGCCGCGCTGCGATGATCGCGCGGTCCGGCGCGGGCGGCGTTGCCTCGCTAACAAGGAGTCGTCATGACGTATAGCGCATTCTCCACGCTGTCCTATCCGGCTGGCGGATATACGGGCGCGGCCGATTCTTCGTCGCTCTTCACGCGATCGATCATTGCGCAGCCGAACGCGTGGGCAAGCTCGGGCGGCAACTTCGGCAACTTCGGCGGCGGCGCGGGTGCGAACTGGAATTCGCCGGGCGGCATGGGGGACAACGCGCTCGAAGAACTGTTTTTGCAGTTCCTGCTGAGCATCACCAGTCCGTCGCAGGAATCGTCAGGCATGCCGATGCCTTCCATGCCGTCGCTTCCCGGCAGCGGCGGCGTCACGCAGGCCAGTTACCGCCGTTCGTCGGGCGCGGGCTCCGCCGATTCCGGCGGCGCCGTGGAGCGGGGCGACCCGAACGTGCGGCCGGCGGGCTCGGGCAATGCGGCGGGCGTCGCGCAGACGCAGTTGCACAAGTCCGCGGCCAGCATCATGGCGGACCAGGGCGTGCCGATGGACAAGGGCGTCGACACGACGGTGTGCTGCGCGAACTTCGCGTCCGCGTGTCTCGTGAAGTCGGGAAAGATTTCGGAGTCGCAGCACACGAATCTCGTTTCGACGCTGCACAGCGAACTGAAGGGCGACGGCTGGCGCACCGTGAGCCGCGGCGAGGCGAAGCCGGGCGATATCTGCATTGTCGGCGACGATGAGCACGTCGAGATCGTCGCGAGCAATGAAAACGGCCGCATCACGCTGATCGGTTCGAACAATACGCAAGGCGGCAGCGGCCCGCAGGTGGTGTCGTACGACACCTATACCGGCAACCGGAGCGATGTGACGTTCCTGTCCGAATGACGGGCGAGCAATCCGCAACCCGCCTAATGCTCGACCATCAGCCGGTCGTAGCCATGAAACGAGCCGTGCTGCTGGCGCGGCTGCTCGCGAGGCGCAAGCCGTAGCCCGGGCATGCGCCGCATGAGCGCGCTCAACAGCGACTCCAGCTGCATCCGCGCGAGCGCGAGACCCATGCAGCTGTGCGGACCCGCGCCGAAGGTCAGTGAACGTCCGGCTTCGCGCTCGAAGCGGATTTCATCGGCCGCAGCGAACGCCGCGGGGTCGCGATTCGCAGCTCCGATGAGCGGCATCACGCGCTCGCCGCGACGAATCCGGCAGCCGTCGATCTCGACGTCGTCCCATGCATAGCGGAATACGGACTGCACGGCGGCGTCGTAGCGATACAGCTCGCGCACGGCTTGCGGCACGAGCGAGCCGTCGTCCTTCAATGCCTGCCAGGCGCGCGGCGCGCGCAGCAGTGCCGCGATGCTGTTGCCGATCGACAGCAACGTGGTGCCGTATCCCGCGATGAACAGGAATAAAACGTTGACGAGCATGTCGCGCCGGCCAATGCCGCCTTCCTGTTCGAGCCGCAGAAAGCGCGCGGCCGCATGATCGGGCACGACGTCCGGCTCGAGGGCAAGCATGAACGATTCGACCTGCGCGATGAACGTTTCGGTTTGCACGGCTGCGAGCGCGCGTTCTTCCGCGGACATCGGCGCGCCGCTGATCAGTTGCCACGCGCCCGCCGACGCCTGCAGATAATTCGCGCCATGCTCGTCGGGAAAACCGAGCAGACGGCAGATGGTACGCACCGGCAACACGCTCGCGATGTGAGCGACGAGATCGAAGCGCGGCAGTCTTTCGCATTGATCGATGAGACGCGCGACTTCATCGTCGATAAACGCTTGCAGCGACAATAGCGCCTTGCGCGAAAAGAGCGGCGCGAGAAAGCGCCGCAGCCGTTCGTGCGCTTCGCCGGTCTGAAACACGACCATGTTCGTGTAGCCGAGCGGATCGTCGAGCGGCACGGCGCCGGGCGGCGGCCGCGCCGAAAAACGGGCGTCGTCGAGTATGCGTGTGACGAGCGCATGCGACGACGCGAGCCACACACCGCTCGCGTCGCGGCACAGCGGCCGGTGCGCGCGCAACCATTCATAGAGCGGGTAGGGGTCGGTCGAACCCGTGCCGATGATGGACGGCAGCACGCTGAAGGACTCCGGCTCCGGCATCGAGCAGGTCATCGCTGAATACGTGTGCACCGGTCGGCGGCTCGTCAGACGGTAAGACCGAAGTTGCCCGGCAACTGCACCGGTTGCTCAACCGTCAGCGGTTGGACGTGGCCGTTCGCCGGGGTGCCGAGGTTCAGGTCGCCCGCGCCGATGTTGACCTGATCGGCCGCGAACTTGTAGGTGCCGTCGCTCTGCTTCTCGCCTTCGACGAGGTTGCCGCTCATGATCAGGTCGAAAGGCGAGCGGCCGTTCGTCATGAGCTCGTTGACTTCCTTCTTGCCGTCGGCGGTAAAGCTCACGCTGCCGTCCGCGCCCACGGTGCCGACCGATTTGCCGGTCTTGTCGTACAGGTTGCCCGACGGATCTTCCAGCAGGCTCACCTCGCCGCCGGAGCGGGTGGACAGCTTGATCGAGCGCAGCGGCGGATTGCCGTTCGAGGGCATGCCGGGATACTGACCGGTCGAGCCCGGGAACTGCCCGCCGCCCGTATTCTGGCTGCCGCCCGGATACTGTCCGCCGGACAGGCCGAGGTCGTTCAGCAACTGCTGGATATCGGCGTCGATCTGTGCCTGACTCGCGCCGCCAGACGACTGTGCGCCGGGGTACTGGAACGTCGGGCTCTGGAAGTACGCGGAATTCACGTTATTCGTGGTCATGGTTCCTCTCACAAGGTGGGTTCATGCAGAAAACGAAGACTGATGAGGTCGCCAGATCGCGCCGACTTCAACACACACAGACTATGGGAAGCGCATCGGCGTGCGCGAGCGGATGCGAAGCGCAGTGTGCGCGCGCGAAATCCGCAGGGTGCGGACATAGCCGCCGACGCCCAGCGCAGGAACGATCGCGCATGGGAGCGAACTGCGGGTGAAGCGCATGCTTCGCGATCGCGCTCCGTGCTTCGTATGCATGCGATGTCAAAGCGCCGCGCGTCCGAGAATGCAGGAGGTCGCCTTCGGCCATTCGTTCGCCCTGGTACGTGCAATGAAAAACGATCAATGCAGTTTCGCGGTGCTGGGTGTGCTGCTGACGATTTTTTCCGTGGGATTGCGGCTCGGCGCGCACGCCGATCTGGAGGAACTGCTGCTCGTCTTGCGCAGGCTTCATCCGAACCCTGCGGTCGTCGACATCTGCGAGGTCAGGCTCCTGGTCAATTCGCGGCGCTGGATCGATGCGCTGCGTCTATTGCGGCAGATCGACGAGCAGGGCTATGGTTCGCCCGTCGTCACGGCATTGCAGAGCTGGTGTTTGTACATGCTCGCGGATCGCGACTGGCGGCGTTGCGCGGCTGCGGTACTGCAGGGCGGCGACCCCACGGCGCTCGCGATCGTCGCGAAGTTTCTCAGCATCGGCGGAGATTCCATCGCCGCGCGCATCGCCGAAGCGTTGGGCAGCGAATACACGTGACGCGGCGCGCAACCCATTCGCTGCCCCTGCGCCGCGCCAGGCAGCCCATGACCCACGCGCCGTCAGCCGGGCGCGCCGCCGTTGCGCGCATTGCCGGTTCGTGCGATGCGGTCGTAGCGAGCCTGCAGTTCCGCCGCGCGACGCGTATCGCCCGCCTCGCTGCAGCACACGATCAGAGCGGCCAGCGCACGCTCGCGGAAGGCGCTGTCCGCACAGGCGTTGGCCAGTTCGTAGACCGTCTCCCACGCGGCAATGGCTTGCGCGACAGGCGCTTGCGCGAGGGGCAGCGCGCTCGCCAGGACGGCGTGAAGCCGCATCTCGTCGCGGCGTCGTGGCGTGGCGGTGGCCTGTACGCCGGCGAGCACGTCGCGGCTGCGCTGCAGATATTCACGTTCGAGCGAAAGGCGCGTCCACAGCCACGCCGAGCATTCGAGCAGCGAAATCGCCGTTTCGAACCGCTCGCATTGGGTGCTCCATTCGAGCGCCGCCCGCAAGTCGTCGAGATCGCTCACGTCGAGCGCGTCGATATGCGCGCGTTCGCCGCGCTTGCGATGCGCGTTCAGGCGCACGGGCAGGCCGGACGCAAGCGCGAGCGCGGTACGGTCGTATTCGCCGGCGTCGCGCAGCATGTCGCGCGCGAGATGGCGGACCGGGCGCCTGATCTGCAGCATCCACTGCCCGCTGCTGTCCACTTCCTCGACGAGACCGGCGTCGGTCAACGCGTCGAGCGAGGCGTCGGCGAGCGCGTCGCCGTGAATCGCATCGCGCATTGCATTGGAGGTGTCGTGAAGGGTTTCGTGAGGCGTTTCGCCCGACCTCACAGCACTGGCCGCTGTGGGCGCCTCGCATGCGGTGAGCAAGCCGATGGCGGCGCAGCGCGGGAATTCGCCTGCGAACATGGCGAGCCGCAGCAGGTGCAGTCGTGCGCGCCGATCAAGCCGCGCGAAATGCAGGTCGAAGGCGAGCGTGATGGGCGCCGAGCGCGAATGCGGGACGCCCGACGTCTCGATGCGCGGTCCGATGATACTTTCCAGGCTATGCGCATAGCGGGCCATGGCGGCGTCGAGCGGCTCGCCGCTACGCAGGTTGTGGTCGATCGTCGCGGCAGCAAGTTCGAGCGCGAGCGGCACGCCGGCGAGCAGTTGCGTGATGAGCACAGCGGCGTCGATGGCGGCTTGCGGCATCGCGCCGCCGTCCAGCGCAGCGAGGATCGCACTGCCGGCCGGTGTGCGCGGCGCCGCAGCGGACGGCAGACGCTGTCGGTCGCGGCGCGCAGACAGCGTGGCGAGCCGTGCGAACAGCAGCCGCAACGCGTCGTACTCCGGTGCGAGGATGGCGTTCACGTGGGTCTGTTCGGGCGTGCGCAGCGGACCGAGCGTCACCACTTCTTCATTGCGCAAGCCGAGCGGCGCGCCGGCGGTCACGATGGCGCGTACGTTCGGTCCGGCCGCGAGCAATGCGCCGATGGTCTGCGCCGCCAGCGCGCCGCTGTTGCACTCGTTGCAATCGATCACGAGCAGCACGTCGCGCGTGCGCACGCCGTCCAGCAAACGGTCGAGCGGACTGCGTGCCGGATCCGCCGGCAGCTTCAATGCGAGCGCGAAGGCATCGGCGTAACCGTCGCCGGGCGTCAGCGCGGATAGCGCGACCGGCAGCACGCCGTCGCGAAACCGCGCGGCGAGGCGCCGCGCCGCTTCGTGTGCGAGCCGCGCCTTGCCGGTGCCGGTCGCACCGACGAGCGTGATGAGCCGCGTGATCGAGATCAGGCCGAGCACTTCGGAAAGCTCGGCATGCCGGCCGATGAACGGTGTGAGTTGCTGGGGCATGCGCGAAGCGCTCACCGCCAAAGCGGGTGGCGGCGCCGTCGCGACGGGCGGCGCGCTCGGCATTGGCGCAGCGGACGCCGCCGCCGGAGCCTGCTGCGCGAAGCCATTCGTCTCGACCTCGGCGGCGAAGCGATAACCGAAGCCCGGCACGGTGACGATGAGATCGCGTTCGTCGCCGAGCGCGCGTCGGAGCGCCGAAATTTGCGCCTGGACCGTATTGACGTCGACGTTCAGCTCCGGCCAGCCGCGGCGGCCCAGTTCGGCTTGCGCAACCGGCCTGCCGCGCGCCTCGACGAGCGCGATCAGCAACTCGAGCGCCCGCGCGCCCAGTTCGACCTCGAGGCCGTCGGCGACAAGCCGGGGCGGCTCCTGGGACAGCGTGTAGCGACTGAACGCCATGACTGTTTCGTTCGGTCGTAATGACGGCATCCTGGGTCTCCAGCGGATTCGGCAAGCCCACTTCGTCCGGGCGGTACCGCGTGGGGCGGATCAAATGGATTCGTCAGCTTATTGCGAGTTGCATGGTTCGGCAATAGGGGCTAGCGCACGGCCGTCGCGCAAGCGGGCGTTCCCGTGCTACGCGAAAGAGCACTTGCGGCGCGCGTCGACGTATGCCGCGCATCGTGAATCTCAACAGTTCTCAAATCGGCCGGAACGCTCAGATTTGTTGAAAATGTGCGCCGCATATCTGCCTAGATTAGGGAATGCGAACGATGGTGGCATACGCAACGATCGGTTTGCAGCAGGCGTGCGTGCCGGTGGCCGAGCCGCGCGCGCATCAACGAGGAGTCGCACTATGTTTCTGACGCTTTACTTTCCGCTGGCGGCGTCGTTGTCCGTGCACGATTTGCCGGACGGTTTTCTCAACAAGATACGCGACGGCGACCTGCAACCGGCGGGTGCCCAGGCGAGCCGCTGGTCGGATATCGCGCGCGGGGCCGCAGCGGCGCCCGAACTGCTGCGCCTGCATGCCGACATGCAGATGACGCTCGGCATCTGCGACGAGGCCGAAGAACAGTACCGCCGCGCACAGAAGGCGATCCGCTCGCCGCGCCAGGCGATCCGCGCGGCGTCGTGCCGCAACGCCGGCTGGCAGGCGCTGTTTCGTCACCGGCTCGCCACGGCGCTGTCGTGCTTCGCGCGGCTCGCCGAGGAGCCGGAGATCGAGGCGGCGCAGCAGATCGAGGCCCGCCTCGGCATCGTGGGCACCTTGCACGAACTGGGCCGCTCGCGCGATTCGAGCGACGCGCTCGACGAATTGGCCGCCGCGGCTACGGAGCCGTCGCTGGGTCACTGGCGCGAACTCGTCGCCACCTTGCGTTTCGACGTTGCCGTGCAGCGCGAATTGCGCAGCGCCACGCTGCTGAGCGATCACGCGTACTGGCAGTCGGGTCTCGGCGATCACGCGCTGCGCGGTGTGGGCGCAGCCGGCGGATTCCGCCCGATGGCGTCGGCAAGCGATGAAGCCGATCTGCACGAAGTGGAGGCGCTGAACGTCTGCACGCCGCTGCTGCGCCAGCGCGTCGACTACTTGCGGCAGCTGCGCGCGCTGGCCCGCGGCGAACGCGCGGCGCTCGAGGGCATCACCGCGCATCTGAACTGGGCGCAGCAGCGCGGCTTCGGCGATTACCTGCGCAGCACACGCCTCGAAGTCGTGCTGGCCGCGCTCGCGTCCGATGCGCCGCAGCTGGCCGAGATGCTGCTGGAGCCGCTGCATCGGGTCGACCATGCGGCGTCGACCGGGCATCGGCAGCTCGAATATCTGTACGCGGTGGCCAAAACGCATCAGGCGCTCGGGCGCAGCCGCGAAGGCATGCTGTTTTTCGGCCGCTACGCGCTGATTGCCACGCAGTGTCTGCGCGACGATTCGCAAGTGTTGGTGTCGTACACGGGCAAGGCCGCGCGCCAGGCACCGCAACTCGACGATGTGACCGCGCGCCTGCCCGCGCGCTACCGGCGCGCGTATCGCTATCTGCAGGAAAACCTCGACAGGCGTGATCTTTCCGTGCGCGAAGTGGCCGCTGAAGTCGGCGTCACGGAGCGCGCGTTGCAAAGCGCGTTCAAGCATTCGCTCGGGCTTTCGCCGACCGAGCTGATCCGCCGGCTGCGTATGGAGCGCATTCGCGCGGACCTGCTCGACGATTCCTTTAACGGCGAGCGCTCGGTGCTGTTCACAGCCAACAAGTGGGGCGTGCAGAATCGTTCGACGCTCGTGAGCGGCTATCGCAAGCAGTTTCACGAGGCGCCTTCAGAGACGCTCGAGCGCTGAGCACGCTGCGCCTCAGCCTCAGCCGCGGCTGGGTTGGGCCGCGGCGACTCGCGTGCCGCGACGGGTCACGCGGTCAGTATGTATTGCAGATCGGCGAGGCGGCTCGACATCTGTGGGTCGCCCGGGCGCTCGAACGTGTTGCAGAACACGACCGTGGCGTCCTGCGCCGACTCAGTGTTCCTGACGGCGTCGATGGCGCCTGCCTGCGTCGTCTGCAATTCGTGTTTGAGGAAGCCGTAATTGGCCTGTTCGCTCGACGGATCGAGACGATTCGCCGAGCAATAGTCCAGGTAGTCCTGCTTGCGCGAGCCGGTCCATTGCGCGATGCCGTAGCCGGATTGCATGTTCGAGTTCGGCGCGCCGATCGCGCCGCCCTGGTTGATGCCCGGGTTCATGCCGCCGCTTTCGTGCCACAGGTTCGCGACGATGCCCGCGGCCTGGTTTCGGGTCAGGCCGAAGTCGCGTTGCAGGTTCGTCATGAAGTACTGCGCGGTCTTTCTGGCGTGAGGTGTGCTCGCGGAGCCGACTTGCCCTGAGCCGTCGCCGGCCGGCACGCCGCCCGTTTGCGACGGGCTCCTGTAGCTGGCGGGCGCGACGCGGCCCGCTGACGAAGGCATGGGGGGCAGGGAAGGCATCGCCGGCATGCCGGAACCCGACGAACCGCCTTCGCTGAAGAGGTCGGCGAGAATCTGCTCGATCTCGCGCGCGATGTTCTCGTCGTTGGCGCTGCCCGTGCCGGCACCGCCCGTGCCGAGCTGATGAATGAGCTGGTCCAGACGTTTGAGTTCGGCGGCATCGATCATGGTGGTCTCGCTCGGGCGGTAAAGGACGAGATCGGTTGAGGAGGCGAAGTCGGACCCACTGTAGCAGCGGGCATTGCGCGCGTACTGCGCAGTTCGGAAGTTGGCGCCGCCGGAGCGAAGCGGCGGGCCGCCGCGGCGCGCGGCACCGCGTGCACGGCGTGCACCTGTGCACCGCGTGCAGGGGGCTTATGCCGCTTCTTCGACCCGCTAGGGCCTCGAGCGCTTGCCGAGCCCGAGCTTTTCCATGCCTTCGTGAGCGTCGATCACGATCGTCGCGATCTCGCCGACGGTCACACGCAACTCGGTCGCGCGAGAACGCATGTGTTCGTATGCTTCGTTCTCGCTCAGCCGATGCGCGTCGATCAGAATACGCATGGCGCGCTCGATGTGACGGCGCGCCTTGATGGCTTCTTCGAGCTTGCCGATTTTCGCGTGCAGCCGCTGCTGATAGCCGGACGACGCGCGCGCAAGCACGAGCGTGCTGAGCACGCCGGTGGAGCGATACGGCTTCGTGATGACGCCATGCGCCTGCGTATCCAGCAGCATTTTCAATGCCGTTGGATTTTCGTAGTCGGAGAGCGCGATCAGGGTGGCTTGCGTGTCGGCGGCGCTCCAGTTGCCCGCGTTGCGGATTTCGGGGCCCACGAGGAAAAAGATCACGTCCGCATCCGTCGGCAGATGCGCAGGCAGCGGCCACACCGCGCGAACCGGGCAGCCTATGCGCCGCAACTGCTCTTCGAGCACGCTGCGGTCGTCGCCCGGCGGATGAATGACGACGACGCGCAGCGTGCGCAGATCGTCGAAAATGCGGCGGGCCCCCGCGCTCATACCGGCTCTCCGTCGAGCCAGAATTCGGCGAATCCGTATGAGGTCAGATAAGGATCCGGTTTGACCGGATGACGGCCTTCCCAGACGATGTCGAACGCGCCGTCCGGCCGGCACACCGCAATGCGCGGCGTGAGAATGGCGTGGTTGTTTGCGCGGTCGATTTTCAGCAGGCCTTCGGGCGAGTCGAATTCGACTTCGTAGACCGCATCGACGAGTTTCGCGGTGTCGAGGCTGCGCGTGCGCGCCAGCGCGAGCGCGAACAGATGCACCTGGTTGTAGGCCATCTCGGACCACATGCTCGCGGGCTGTTCGCCAAAGCGCGCGCGCCATGACTTCAGAAAGCGCTGGTTGCCAGGCAGCTTCAGCGTATTCACGTAGCTCGCCGAAATGATGTGGTTGCCGCAGAGTTCAGGACCGATCATCCGCGTTTCGCCCTCGGTCATCGTCAAGCTTGCAATCGGGATGCGTGCAGGATCGATGCCGTGCTCGCGATAGAGCTTGTAGAACGCCCGCGCGCCCCGGCCGATCAACGTGGAAAATACCACGTCGGGCTCGACGGCGCGGATCTGCTCGACGACCTCCTGCAGTGCGGCGGGCTCCGCGTCGCTCGGCAAATAGACTTCTTCGACGATTTCGCCGCCGTGCTGCTCGACCATATCGCGCATGATCCGGTTCGATTCTCGCGGATAAATGTAGTCGGCGCCAACCAGAAAAAAACGCCGGCCATGATTGCGCAGCAGGTAAGCAGCGAGCTGCATGCTGTTCTGATTCGGCACTGCGCCCGTGTAGATCACGTTCGGCGAGTACTCGAATCCTTCGTAGATCGAGCAATACCACAGCAGCGCGTTATAACGTTCAATGACGGGCAGCACGGCCTTGCGGCTCGACGACGTGGAGCAGCCGAAAATAACCGTGACCTCGTCTTCCTGCAGCATGCGCGAGGCGAGCCTGCGGTATTCGTCGGGATCGCTTTTCGGATCGTATACGACCGGGTCCAGCAGCCGGCCGTCGACGCCGCCTGCCGCATTGATCTCCTCGATGGCGAGCACGGTGCCGAAAAAATGTTCGGACTCGGTGGCGGCGGTGACGCCCGTGCGCGAGAACAGCACGCCAATGCGCCAACCCGAGTCGGCGGGCAGCGGTTTCGCGGGCTGTTTTGAGTTCGTCTCCATTCAGTGTTCTCCTCGCTGCGCTTTATGATGCGGCAAGCGGTTGGCCAGGCACGGTTGCCGCGACCGCCTGCTCCACAAACGCGGCGGCGTCGAGGCAGCGTGCGTCGTCCCACGGCCGGCCGATCGCCTGGACGCCGATAGGCGCACCGCGGGCGCCCCTCAGGCCCGGCACATTCACGCACGGACAGCCGAGCAACGTCCAGTTGCGATTGAACGCGGGGTCGCCGGTCGAGGCAAGTCCGTTGGGGGCCTCGTCGGGCGCGCTCGGCGTGAGGAGCGCGGTGATGCCGTCGAAGAGCTCGCCGAGCTTGCCTTTCGCGCGAGTCATCGTCGCATACGCGCTCGTATACGCGGCAACATCCACGTTCGATGCGCGCGCGAGAAACGCAAACAGCATCGGCGACAGTTGCACGCGATGACGATCGTACTCGAAGCCGAGCGCCTGCCATGCTTCATAGCTCTGAATCGTGTCGTGGGCGGCAATCAGGTCGGTCATCCACGAGTCGAAGCGAACGGGCCGCACGCGGCCGCCCGCGCGCTCCACGGCGCGTATCGCCGTCTCCAGCACATGGCTCGCGTTCGCCGACGGCTCGGTCCACGGGTAATGCTCCGGCACGCCGAACACGGGCGGCTCGGCGTTGTCTTTGACCGCCAGCGGACGTCCGCTCAGAACCTGCGCGAGATAAGCCACGTCGCGCACGCCGGCGGCAAAGAGGCCAACCGTGTCGAACGACCACGAGAAGCACTTCATGCCGACGGTCGGCAGCATGCCGATGGTCGGCTTGAAACCCGCGACGCCGCAAAACGAAGCAGGGCGGATCGTCGAGCCGCCGGTCTGCGAGCCGACCGCAAACGGCGCCATGCCGGCCGCGACCGCGGCGGCCGAGCCGGACGACGAGCCGCCCGCCGTGCGGCCCGGATCGCATGGATTGCGCGTGACGGTCGGCGCCATGTAGGCGAACTCGCTCGTCACCGTTTTGCCGACGACGACCGCGCCGCTGCGTTCCAGCAAAGTCACGATGGCCGCATCGGATTTCGGCTGATGGCCTTCGTAGATCGGCGAGCCATACGACGTCACCAGTTCGCTGGTGTCGAAGATGTCCTTGACGGCAACCGGCAGGCCCGCAAGCGGGCCCGTGGCCGCGAGCGCGTTGGCGAGCGCAGTTTCGCGGGAGGCCACGGCGGTCATCGCGCGCACTTCGGTGTCGATTTCGTCGATGCGCGCGAGCGCTTCGAGCACGAGGCGGCCGCGTTGCTGCGGCTCGCGCGCCGTGCGTTCCAGCAGCGCGTGCGCGGAAAGCGGTCGGTAGAACGATGGTGCAATGGTCATGGAAGTCAGACGCGCAGATGTTCGTAGATCGATTCGGCCGCCGCTTGTTCTTTCGCGTCGCCCTCGTCGATGATTTCGCCTTGCTTGAGCACCGCGTACCGGTCGGCAACCTTCAGCGCGAACGGCACGTTCTGCTCGATTAGCAGGAGCGTGGTGCCGTGACGGCTGCGTTCCCACAACAGGGCCTCCGCCAGCCGGTCGATCACGGACGGTTGCAAGCCCTCGGTGATTTCGTCGAGCAGAATGATGGACGGGCGCATCATCAGCGCGCGCGCGACCAGCAGCATCTTCTGCTCGCCGCCCGACAGCGTGCCGGCGTACTGGCGCAGGCGCGTGGCGAACACGGGGAAAATCGGCTCGATCTCGGCAAAGCGCTCGTCGAACACCGAAACGTTCGCGAGCCCGAGCCGCAGATTGTCGCGGATGCTGAGGTCCTGAAACAACGCGTGCTCCTGCGGCGCATAAGCAATACCGGCCCGCGCAATGCGATGCGGCGGCAGGCGCGTCATGTCCTGCCCGTGCACATAAACCGCGCCGCTTTGCTTGGGCAGATAACCCATGATCGTTTTCAGCAGCGTGGTCTTGCCCATGCCGTTTTTGCCGAGCAATGCGACGGCTTCGCCGTTCGCGACGCTGAACGAGAGCTTGCGGAGCACGACGGACGCCTTGTATCCGCTTGTCACGTCCTTCAGGTTCAACGCGATCTGGCTCACGAGGCCTCCCGTTGTGTCGCCGTGCCGACGGCCGCATCGTTTTGCGCGGTGCCGGCATAAATGGTTCTGACGAGTTCCGAGTTGACTACCTCGTCGAAATTCCCTTGCATCACAATGCGCCCCTGATGCAGCACGACAATGCGCGTGGCGATGCCCGCGACGAAGTCGAGGTCGTGCTCGACGAGCAGACAGCACAGCTTATACCGGTGAGCCAGCGCCGCGAGCACGTCGCCGATCTGCGTGCGCTCTGTTTTCGTGAGACCCGCGGTCGGCTCGTCGAGCAGCACGATGCGCGGTTCGAGCGCGAGCACCATCGCGAGTTCCAGAGCCTGTTGTTCGCCATGCGAGAGATCTTTCGCCACGGCGCCGAGCTTGCGTTCCAGGTGGGTTGCGCGAATTACCTCCAGCGCATACGGCGGCAACGCGAGGGTGCGTGAGCGCCGCACGAGCGAGGGCCGCTCGATCAGCGTACTCGCAATGCGCAGGCATTGCGCAACCGTCAGCGTTTCGAAGATGTTGGCGTTCTGGAACTTGCGGCCAAGACCAAAGCGCACGCAACGGTCTGGCGGCAGTTGCCGGATGTCGTTGCCGCACAGCATGACCGTGCCGGCCGAGCGCTCCGCGCCGTCGCTCATGCAGCGCATCAGCGTCGTCTTGCCTGCGCCGTTCGGGCCGATGAGACCGACGAGCTCGCCCGCCTGCGCATCGAGATCGATGCCTTGCAACACCTTCAGACTGCCGAAATGACGCGCCACGCCGCTCATCTGCAGCGCGGGCGCGGACGCACTCTGCTCATCACCGTCGCGCACCGGCCGCTCGACGAGTGCCGGTTCGCCCGTCTCGGCCGCGAGATGGCGCAGCGGCTTGAGCAGCAGCGGCACGAGTCCTTGCGGCAACAGCACGATCACCGCCACGAACGCGGCACCCAGAATCAGCTGCCAGGCGAAGGGCATGATGCCGCTCAAATACGAGGTGCCCACGTTGATCAGCAACGCGCCGATCACCGGGCCCCACAACGTGCCGCGCCCGCCGAGCGCCACCCAGATGATCAATTGCGTGCCGAGCACGAAGCCGGTCAATTCCGGCGCGACAACGCCGCTGAACGAGCCGTACCCAAAACCCGCGAGTCCCGCCACCGCCGCAGTGGCGACCAGCAGCACGATCTTCACGAGCGAGGTGTTGATGCCGAGATACAGGCAGCGCGATTCGTTGTCGCGAATCGCCGCGAGCACGCGGCCGCCGTCGCTGCGCACGAAGATCCAGGCGAGTCCCACGACGACGGCGAGCGCGGCGCCTGCTATCCAGTACCACGCCTCGAGCGAAAGATCGAAGGTCTGATAGCCGGTAAGCCCTGAACTCGACCCTGTCCATTCTCCACCTGAGAGCAGTAACTGGCTGAGCACGATGGGCAGCACGAGCGACATGACGGTCGCGAAGAACGGCGAAGCGCCGCGGTAGAACGACAGCCAGCCGAGCAGGGCGGCGACGCCTGCCGTCACGGCGAGCGTGGCCGCGAACGCCAGCAGCACATATGCCGTCGAGAAGCCGCCGTGCGTGAAGACGAGGCCGGCCGCATAGGCGCCGAGTCCGAAGAAGGCAGATTGGCCGAACGTCAGATAGCCGGTGTAGCCCCAGAGGATATCGACCGTCACCGCGACGATCGAGAAAAAGAACGCCTGGATCAGCACGTTCAGCAGGTAGGTGCCGAAGACGAAGGGGCCTGCTGCGATCAACAGAACGCCCAGCATGCCGATCGCAGCAAGACCGCGCAACGGCTTTTGCGCGCGGCCGGGATGCTCGCCGGCGGCCGACGGATCGCGCCCGGCATGGTCCAGCGACGCATTGACTTTAGCCATGAGAAAACCCCCGCGGGCGGATACGCAACGTGAGCGCGGCCAGCACGGCAATGGTCAGCCCGCCGAGCACCGGGCTCACGAAGGTGCTGACGAGCACCTGGCACGCGCCGAAGACGAAGCAGGTGACGAGCAGGCTCAGCATCGAATGGCCGGACACCATCACCAGCATGAAGGCGCTGACGAGCCATGGCAGGCCCATGTCCGGGTCAACGCTCGATAGCGGCGTGATCAGCACGCCGGCGAGCGAACCGAAGGCCGCACCGAGGCTGAAGGTGATGAAGCGGATACGTCCCGAATGAATGCCGAGCCCGCGCGCAAGGTCCTCGTTCATGATGACCGCGCGCGTCTTGACGCCGAAGCGGGTGCCGGTCAAGAGCGCAGTCATGATGGCGCAAAGGCCGAGCGCAACCGGGATCAGCAACAGGCGGTACGCGGAATAGTCGGTGCCTGCAATCGACACCACGCCCTTTAACGGCGTCTCGACGAACTGCACTTCGCGGCCGAACGTCATGACGATGAGTTGTCCGATCACGATGCCGAGTCCCCATGTGGCGAGAATCGCGTCGAGCGGGCGTTTATACAGCGGCCGGACGATGATCAGTTCGACCGCCATGCCGACCACGGTGCCGACCACGATTGCGAGCGGCAGACCGAACCACGGGTTGAGTTTCAATTGCGTGACGACGAAGCTCGCGTACGCGCCCATCGTCAGCAATGCGCCGTGGGCGAAATTGACGATCTTCATGACGCCGAAAATCACCATCAGGCCCGCTGTGACGATGAACAGCACGGCCGTGGTGGTCAGAATGTCTAATGCGAGAACCATGGTTGTCTCCAGTCGCATCCGCGAAAACGCAGGGCAACGCGCGGCGAGGCTCGCGCTCAGGCGGATGCCGTATTGCCGGTAGCGCCTACTTGATGTTCGGGCACTGCGCGCCCGGATCGACGTCCGGGAAAGTCTGCAGAATCTTCACCGAGCCGTCCGACTGGATCTGGCCGAGACGCATGGCGAGCGGCGTATGCCGGCTCTTGACCATCTCGATCTGACCGCGCGGACCATTGAACGATACCTGATCGAGCGCCTTGATGACCTTGCCGGGATCGGTCGAGCCCGCTTTTTCGACGGCGGCCTTGTAGAGAAAAAACGCTTCGTACTGCGGCTCGGACAGTTCGTTCGGCGTCTTCACGTCCTTGCCGAAGCGCTTGTCCATCGCCGCGAGAAACTTCTTGTTTGCGGAGGTATCGATACTCGTTAGATAGGAGCCCGACATATAAATGCCGGTCGCGACGTCGCCCATGCTCTTCGCCGTCCCTTCGTCGATGGCGAGATTGCCGTAGGGCAGCGTCAGGCCCGAGCCTTTCAACTGCTTCGCGAGCGCGACGTTGGGCGCGCCGCCCGCCGTGGCGCTGATCAGCGCGTCGGGGTGCGCCGCGCGGATCTTCGAGAGAATCGGCGTCCAGTCGGTGCCGTCGGTCGGAAGGTATTCTTCGCCGACTACCTTGCCACCGTGCGCCTCGATGTACTTGCGCGTGAACTGCAGCATGCCGCGGCCGAACGCGTAATCGTTGCCGACCAGATAGAAGGTCTTCGCGCCCTTTGCCTTCACGAAGTAATCAACCACCGGCGCGACCTGCTGCTCCGGCACCCAGCCGTTCACGTACATCCACGGATTGCACGAGCGTCCTTCGTAGAACGATGTGTAGATAAACGGCTTCTTGCCGCGGGCGACGATGGGCAGCGCGGCATTGCGCGCGGCGCTCGTTTCCATCGAGATGATCGCGTCGACGTTCTTCTGGAACACGAGCGTGTCGTACGCTTTTTGCGCGCCGACTGCACCGGATGCGTCGTCGGTAATCTCCAGCTGCACCTGGCGGCCGAGAATGCCGCCGGACGCGTTGATTTCGTCGACGGCCAGTTGCGAAGCCTGCACCACGGCCGGTGCCACCACGCTGTTCGCGCCCGAGAGCCCGACTGCAACGCCGATCCGGATCGGCTCGGCGGCGAACGCGCTCGCGCAGGTGCCGGCACCGGCGAGTGCCGCGACGGCGGCAACGAGGAAGAGTTTAGCGTACGGTCTCATGATGTCCTTCGCAGTGGTTGTGAGTAGGGTGGAGTACTAAGCATCCGGTGACGCTCAGGTCTGAAAGGAAGGCCAGCGCGCGCCGAGCATGGGGTCGTACACGTCGGCCCGGCGATCGCGCAGCACGTGATTGAAAGCGTTGAGCGTGCGCCCGGCGCGCGTGCGCTTCACGTCGATCGTCGCGTACAGCACCTCTTCGCGGTCGATGCTCGCGGGACCGGCGAGCGGCCAGCCGTCGCCGCCCACAATCAGGCTTTGACCGATAAAGCGCTGCCCGCGCTCGGTGCCGATGCGGTTCGCGCAGGCGATTGCCATGCCGTTGCTGTGCGCGGCCGCCATCGTGAGTGTGGCTGCCATCGCGGAGCGGTCCTCGGGCTGCGAGGGCATCGGCACCCAGTTGGTCGGCACGCAGACAATGTCCGCGCCTTGCATCGCCGCCAGCCGGTAGGTCTCGGGAAACCAGCCGTCATAGCAGATGGCAATCGCAATGCGTCCGAGCGGGGTGCCGAACACCGGCACGCCGCGATCGCCCGGCTCGAAGAAGCGGTTTTCGTTATTCCACAGATGCAGCTTGCGATAGATGCCGATATGACCGGAAGGGCCGCTGATGAGCGCCGAGTTATAAAGCCGCTTGCCGGCACGTTCGGCGATTCCCGTCACAATATGAACGCCGAGGCGCTGCGCGGTGTCGGCGAAAAGTTCCGACGTCTCGCCATCGGGCAGTCCTTCGGCCAGCGAGAAAGCCTCCTCGCGATCCGCGAACACATAGCCTGTCGTGGCCAGTTCGGGCAACACGACGAGCGATGCGCCTTGGCTCGCGGCGGTTTCCACATGCCGGATCAGGCGCGCCACGTTGGCGCGTTTGGCGCCGATGTGCGGCTCCATCTGCACGCACGCGATGACGAGTTCCTCTGAGCCGGGCTTTGCCAGGTCGTAGTGCGACATTGCTGTTTTCGTCTCCCAAAACAAAAAGCCCCCTGACCAGCGTTGGAAACGCAAGTTAGGGGGCTGCATAGCCTTCCATGTGTAGCACGGCAACGTTGCCGTGTGCCGCCACGAACTGCATGGCGACAGAATGGAAACGAATTTATGAAATCAAATTGCCCATGTCAAGCAATAAGGCAACTTATAGGGAAAGCACTTGTTTTGCCGCGCGCGGCGCCGCTTTACAGCAACTCCTGGTAGTACGGCGAATTCGGCGGCAGTTTGCCGCCCTGGCGCCGCACGAACTGCTGCACGCCGTGCGTTGCCGATGCGAGCGCTCCGCTCGCGAAGCCACCCTCGAACGTCAGTTCCTCGCCGATTGCAATGGCGCCATCGCTCATCCGCAACAGCGCGGCGTACAGCGTGCGCGTGTTGTCGAGCTGGTCGGGCCCGTCCATCTTGAACGCACCCCACTGGTGACGCTCGAGCCCCCAGTGCGTATATGCGATGCCGTCGCGGCTTTGCTCGACCACGTCGGCGAGATTCGCGAGCTTCTGATGGGCGGGATTGTCCGGATCGCGCGAAGCCACGTCGCGAAGCGTCCGGATAAAGAGGTCCATCTGCTCGCGGCCCTCCATGCCGGCGACCTTGGTCGAATTGTCGCCGAGCGTATAGCTCGGGTAGACCACGGCGCCGCCGTCGCGGGCCGGCACCACGTAAGATTGCTGGAATAGTTCGTCTGCCTGAACATTACCCGGCAGTTCGCGGTCTTCCAGCAGGTCTGCGGCGATCTTCACAGCCATCTTGGTGGCGCCCACCACGCGAGCGTCCTTGATGGCGGCAGCGAAATCGTCCGGCAACAGCGGCTCGGAACCGGCCTGCGGTCCGGTCAGGCCAAGCCGTACCGCTTCACGTGGGCCGCCCGCGAAGAATAGTTCGTCGTACTGCGCAGTTTTTGTTTCGTTGCTGGACTTGTCGAGCCACGTGACATGGTATTTGCCGTCCATCTTTTTTATGCTCTGTACTTCGGCGTTCAGTTGAATCGCGTTCTGCTCGGCAAGCGATACCGTGCCTTCCGGCAGATCCTCACTATCCTCGATCATCTTGTAGAGCGGCGCGTCGGCGCCGTCCACGAGCGCGACGTGATCCTCGAGACGCTCATCGACGAGAAAGCGGAATTCCTCCAGGAAGCCTGTGCTGAAGTAGCCTGAATAGCCTCCCACGCCGATGCCCGTCGCGCCAAACGTGCGCCATTCATCCTTGTTCCAGGTAATGCCGTTTTCCTTCAGGAGCGCCTTCAGGCCGGACTGGAACGTGTGGCTGTCGAACTTCTGCTTCGCCTCGTCGCAGAGCTCGCGAAAACGCGCGGTATCGCCCGCGTCGCGTGCCTCGCGGATGGGCGCGAGGAGCGGCTCCGTCATTGAACGCATGACGTCTTCGGCGACCTTGCGCATGGTCGCGTTTTCCGGCGGCTCACCCGGCTGCGCCTCATAGACCTTGCCGCCGATGATGTACGAGGTCGGCACGGAACTCGAATTCGGGAACGGCACATGCTCCAGACCGTAGTGTTCGGCAATGCTCCAGTAGAAGTTGCCGCGCGTCGTATGAAAACGCATGCCGCCAGGATGATAGGGCGTGGGGTCTCCCTCCCAACGTCCGGACGCAATCCGTCCGCCGATATGGTCCGCCTGTTCGAGCACCACGGGCTTCACGCCAATGCGGTTCAACGCATCCGCTGCCATGATGCCGGCGGGACCGGCGCCGACCACGCAGACCTTGATGTTCTCGGCGACGCCTTCGGGCAGCGTGCCGATCTGGCGGTTGTTGTCCCACCAGAAACCGGTGTAGTCGTACATGTGGTCGAGCGGCATGGTCATGCGCAGATCGGCGAAGCGGTCCTTCAGCAAGGCCTTGAGCTCCGCATCGTCGCCCGCGGCCTTCATCGGCATCTCCAGAGTCTGGCGGCCCTCGGGTGTGCACGAGCTAAGTAGCCGCCCGGCGACGTCCGGCTTCATGAAGACGGCCGTGTGCTCGAGCCAGTCCCGAACCGGCGTGCGCGGCAGATCGTGCGAAGCCTGACGCGTGGTATCGCCGAGAAGTTCCGCCTGCTGCGTGCCGAGCGTTTCAAGCACGTCGCCTTGCTCGGCTTCACAGAGCGCGTGCCATTGCAGCGTCGTTTCGAGTTGCAGTTGTTCGCGCTGCGGTCCTGCTTCCATGCCGGCGAGCCGCTCCAGGTTTTTGTTGACCGCGGGCCCGAGCTTGTTGCGGTCACGCGGCCAATCGCCCGCCGGCTCCTTGAAATAGCGGCCCACCGATTGCGGAGTCAGCGGCGGCAACGCGCGTCCCACCGTCGAAAGCTCACCATTGCGACTGAGTGCGCCGCAGCCATTGGACCTCAGATATTCGCCCATGAATGCCTTGCCTGTTGGCCATGCGCTGCGCGCGGGCGGCGTCGGCGCGTCGGCCGGCGAGGCCGGCGGCGCGTTTCGCGAACGCGCCGCCGACGCGGGCTGCTCGCCCGAGCTTTCCGTGCCCCGTGCTCTCGCGGGCGGCATGCCGGGCACGAGCGGCTGCGGAGTGGCGGCGGGCCTGGCGGGCTCGGCAGGAATGCCGCCGGGCGGCGGCAGAGGCGAGTTGTTACCGGATGCGGACGAACCTGGTTCGATATGAGGCATGGTGTCTTTCCCTGGTTGAATTGTCTCGACGTCATGACGGCATGAGCCGGCTGCCGCGACTGAGCGTCCCGGCACAGGCCGCCGGCGACGCATAACCGATGAAGGGCGCGCGGCTGGCGTTGCATGAGGCGTCCGGCGCAGGCCTCGCCGATCAGCCGGATACGGCCGCCGACGAGCCGCCTGCGAGCCGCCGTTAGCTACGGAATGCAGGCCGATTAGCGCTGAACTCAGGCGGCCGGTCAGAGGTACCGCATGCGGCGGCGCCGGCGGCGTTGCTGCGCGAACGTTGATACCGCTAGGAAAGTTACTATCGCGCGCGCCGTTCGCCAGCAAGGAAGCGAATCGCGTAACGGAGAAACGAACAGGGATGAACAGGTTGTCAGCGGAGGGACACGTGAGGCACCGGTGTCAACGTGTATCCATCATGCGTGGAAACACGAGTGTCCGGACGACTTCGTGGACCGTCTCTGCTTCGGAGCGTCTGCCGGCCATCGCCCATAACCCGTAGCTCGGTGTCGGCAAACGTCGCGGGTCGCCCGAAAATACCGCCACGTTGAGCGAGGAGGAGCGCGTTGCGCGGTACATCGCCCGGTTTGCACCGACGCAGTTCCAGCAGAACGAACCGAGGGTTGCCGCGGATGACCGCACGAGGTGGATCACCATGCCGGCGTCATCGCTATCGGGATCGTGCACGATGTCCCACACGATGCGCTCGCCCAGCGTGGGCAGCCGCTCGCCCCAACGCAGCACCTCATATTCGTCGATACCCCATAGACGCAGACCGATTCGAAGCGGTGCCGCCTGCGTGTACACGGGGTTGCCGCGGTAGAAGACGCGAGCGCCCTGGGCATGAAAGGAGGAGCGGCGCGCAGTTGCCTGGATCATGGTGCGAATCACGGAGTGGATGAGCGGGTAGCCAGCGGTAGCCGCAGAATGCAAGCGGGCGGCGCAGCCGGTGCTGCGCGACAGGAACGGCCCGACAAAGTCTGAGAAAAGCAGTCTGAGAAAAGCGGCGCGAAAGAAACGAACAGGAGGGCGATGCGCCCGCTCAGGACGGATTGCTCAACGGTGCGCTGTTGCTCATCCGATAATCGGAGGGTGTGGTGGCCAGATACTTTCTGAATAGTTTGGCCAACTGACCACCGCTGCCGATCCCACAGCGCCGCGCGATCTTGTCGACCGGCAAACGCGACTCGATCAGCATCCGGCAACTCATGTTCAAGCGGGCTCGAAGCAGATAGTCCGAAGGTGTCATGCCGATTTCGCTCTTGAAGCGCCGCAGGAAGTTGCGCTCGCTCATGGCGGCGACCTGGGCTGCTGCGTCGATGGAAATGGGGCGGTCGACGTTCGCCTCCAGCCAGCGAACGGAGGCCATGATCTTCTCGCTGACGTGATGCGCCGCGCTATGCGTCGCTGCGTTGCTGAACGGCGTTCTATGCTCCGGCGCGATAGACTCCGCGATCTGCTTCGCGAGGTCGGGGCCCAGATGCTCTTCCACAAGTCGTAATGCCGTCCTGACGGCTGTAGGTGCCTCGGTGAGCGAGCGTTTCGAATACGGCTCGTGCGCGTCCTGCTCGCCGTACATGAGAGGACAATAGCGGCTTGGCAGTCCGGTTACCTCCAGAAGCTGCCGGCCCTCCGCAATGGGATGAACGATCTCGCTGAAAGGATGGCGGCGCCGCAGCCAGGCGCTCAGGCGCTCATCGCGGCATGCGTGCTCAACGCCCGCACCGCCCGCAATAAACAGCAAATGGCGGTCATTGGTGCCTCTATGCGTTTCGACGCTTTCCGTCCAGACGAAGACCGACGAAGAACTCGCAATCCGGCCGCCTGCGGCCGACAGTAATGAAACCTCGTAATAGACGCGGCCCGAGCGCTGCGACGCGGTTAGCGCATTGGCCTTGTGAAAGACCTCGATGATCGCCGCGACTTTGGGCAAGGCGAAACCATTGAACAATGCAATGTCGACATGCGTTACCTCGGTCTTTCGCGTCGCTTCGACGTTGTGCGGTGTGCAGCGCGGCAGAGTCTCTATTAGCTCCATCTTTTTTCCCCGGAATGTATTGGCCTGCAAAGCCTTCTAGCTCTGTCTTTTCTTGTTGTGAACCAATCCTATACGATTAGCTTGCAGTCCATTATTACATGGCTGAATCGGCCAACAAATTGGCAGTTCGCGACATCACGGTCATACAAAAGATGCACCTAAACAGCGCGTTTATCCAATTGACATCCTTACACGTCTGACGAAGAGTCTGGTTAATTTTTTTGGTGAATTTTTCTGAAGACAAAGCGCGTCTATATATCATTGTTTGTGGAGATGCGCATCACATCTGAATATACGGGAAGCAATTTTCCATTGTCTCGACATGTTACGGTGCAGCGTTCGTGTGCTTCGGCACGTGTAAAGGAACGGGACGCCGGAACCGCTATTTCTCAGCCGCGGGGCGGATTTTGCACCTGAATAACGCATACGGTAGAGTGAAATCGCCGTCCAGCCCCGTCCAGCCAGGGCGAACGCGCTTCCCGCCGGATCGCAAGGCACGGAATATTTTCGCAAACGATTGCGAGCGGGGCTAAATAAGTCCGAACGCCGGTCGTTAACGCGGATATGCGTAAACAATACATTCAGGCAATCGTCGATGCGGCCTGCGAGACCGCCGACACCATCGTCGGTGCCCGCCAGTGGAATACCGACGCGGACGCTCGCGCTATGCACGAACTTATTTTCTGGGATATGATCGCCCGGAAGTTGCCCAATGTGAGCGTTGCGGAACTATTGGCGATGCTGGATTAAGCCGTTGGCAGGCGCGCAGAGCGGCGTGAAATCGGCTGATTTGCGTAAAATAATCGAGTAGTCGATCTTATTCGTCAATTCGATGCAATTGCGGCGACTGCCTTTTCTTTCTACATATATTCTTATTCTGGGCCGTCATCGTGATGATCGACAGTCGTTCATGAAGCGGCCTGGCGGCTCATGAGGGCTTGCTGAGCCCTTGCCTTGTCATGCGGTATTCGGTCGGTGTCGTCGAAAGATGCTTGCGGAAGAGTTTGGCGAGGCGTCCACCACTGCCAATTCCGCAGCGGCGCGCAATCTTGTCGACCGGCAAGCTCGTACTCGCGAGCAACTTGCAACTCATTTCGAGCCGTACGTGCAGAAGATAGTCCGAAGGCGTCACGCCCATCTCGTTCTTGAAGCGCCGCAGGAAATTCCGCTCGCTCATTGCCGCGATCTGCGCTACCGCTTCGATGGAGACGGGGCGCGTCCCGTTGGCCTCCAGCCATCTCGCGGACGCCTGAATCTGTTCGCTCACATGCGGCGCGGGCCTGGCGCGAATGGTCGTCTCCGGCTCGAGCTTCTGCCGCGGCGCGACCCATTGCGCGACCTGGCGTGCGATATCCGAGCCAATGTCTTGCTCAACAAGCCGCAAAGCAATTTGCAGCGGGCTCAGCGAATGGTCGATCGAGCGAGCGGCGCCTCGTGCTTCCGTGTAGTGACGCTCGTCTGTTCGCGCGCTCTTCGCACCCGTGAGGCCCGCCGCGTCCAGCAGCAATCTTCCCTCGGCGATGGCATGAACCAGCGTAGTGCCGGCAAACACGCGTCGAAGCCAGACAATCAGACGGTCGTCGCGGAACGCCGTTGTCGCGCCGATCCCACCCGCAATAAATAGCGCGTGGAAGTGATCGTCCTGGCGCAGCGAACCCACGCCATCGGTCCAGATAAATACCGAAGATGAACTCGCAATCCGTCCACCCGATGCGGATAGAAGCGAGACCTCGTAGTGCGGGCGGCCGGATTGGTCAGGGTCGCTGAGCGCATTCGCCGACTGAAAGACCTCGATGAGGGACGCAACGTCGGGCAGGGCGAATCCGTTGAAGAGTGCAACGCCAATGTGCTTCGTATTGCCCTGCTGGGACGAAGTGGTCGCTTCAAGTGCGTTCTCGTGAGATGCAATGATGCGAGGGCCCATCGTCGTACGTTCCCCGAAATGTTTGACTTGTGTGGCTATTGCAAAGCCGTCTTCAATCGTTCGAACGTATGCTACCGACGCTTTTTATCGGTAATTGAGGGCTGGCGGATTTTGCCAACATCTTGGCACGCGGTGGTAAATGACGCCCTTTCGAGAGAAGCGCAACGACGCGGCTCACGACTTGAGAGCCGAACAATGTGGCGGATTTCACCAAACGTTATGACGGATTTGATTTACGGCCGATGCTAACATCGACCGCTCCAATCGCTATTCGTAGCGCGAATTGCGCGCGGTCATCGATCAACGTCATCTGGCAGTCGGGAGCTCACATGTTGTACTCCGTTCAGCTTTTGCGAGCCGTGGCGGCGGTTCTGGTGGTTGTCTGTCACGCCATTCACAAGCAAGGGCAGATGTCGGGCACTGGCGCAACGTGGGAATTCGGCGGATCGGGCGTCGATCTTTTCTTCATCATTTCCGGCTTCATCATGTGCTATGTAACGATGAACCGGAAGATTGGCGCACGCGACTTTCTCAAGGCACGCGTACTCAGGATCGTGCCGCTTTACTGGACGTTGTCGCTCGTTGCGCTGGCGGTCTACCTGGTGAACCCCGCAGTCGTCAACAGCAGCGGCGGCACGACGACCGTGATCAATTCGTTCACCTTGATTCCAACGGGAGACAAGTTCCTGATACAGACAGGGTGGACGCTGAGCTACGAGTTCCTGTTCTATCTTGTCTTCGCCGCGTCGTTAAGCTTTCCAATGCGCGCGCGTCTACCGTTTACTTGCGCAGTCCTGCTTTTTTTCGTTGCTGGCGGGATGATCCTGACGCCGTCAGATCCTACGCTGAGGTTCCTCACTTCGCCGTTGCTGCTTGAGTTTGTCATGGGCATCGCGGCCTATCTCTACATACGCGACGACTCGCGACCGCTGCTATTGAGCCTCGCGCTGGTCGTAGGTGGGCTTCTCGCGCTCGTTTTTATGCCCGCCAATGACGCGGCCAATGGGCGAGTGATTACGTATGGGTTGCCCTTCATGATGATCTTTGCGGGGACGGTCAGTATGGAGTGGCTGGTTCGCGCGGCGTGCGAGTCGATTCCCGGCAGAATCGCGACGGCCATTGGCGCAGCTTCCTATTCGCTGTACCTCGCTCATCCATTCGCGCTGGCCGCCGCGGCGTTGATTGTCAAACGATACGGTATTCAACACCATCCGTTCGCCTCGATCGCGATTCTCGTGTCCAGTGCATTGGTAGCGGGCTACGCCTGCTTTTCGATTGTCGAAGTGAACCTCAATCGATGGATAAAAAGCACGTTGCGCAAGCGTACCGCGCGGCTCTCCTGTGCGGCCCATGAGGCGGCGGAACGGAGAAAAACCACACAAACATGGCAGCCATGATCGCAATCAAATCCAGTGGACGCGTGCCCGCTCCCTCCAGCAATCTCAAAGCATTGTGGCTCACGCTCGTTGCCGGCATGGCGTGTGCAATCACACTTGTCGTTCTCTACACCGCACGCGCGCATGCACTAACCATTATTCTTAACGGTCTGCTGATCGCGATGATTCTGTCGATCAAACCGCGCAATCCGACGGTCCGCTGGTTCCGGTTTTTCCTTCTGTTTTTCTTTGGGATCTTTCCGCTCTGGCAGTTGCTGGTCGGGGACGAGATCTATCTGAAGCTGTTTCCGCAAGACAGTGCGCCGGTCGTTCTGTGGTACTTATTGAGTATGGCGGGCGTAGCGCTGATCAGGATCGCGCTCGACATAAACGGAAAGATGCTAACGCATTGGACTGCGCGCACGGATAGAACGGCGAGAGCAGGGGGCCTCGCCTATCTGTTTGCAGCACTCTCGCTGTGCGCGCTCGCGTTCATGTACGCGAAGCTCGGCGGTTATTCGCACGTCGTGCAACTTTACGACACTCGCGTGGAAAGTAACGGTACCGACTACGATCCGTTTCGCGGCCTCGGCGTGATTCAGGCTTTTGCCAACACCTCCCCGCTTTGGGTATTCGTTTGTCTCACCATGAGGAGACGCCGCAACGTATTGTTCACGACTATTGCGTTCGTGCAGTTGGGTGCGTTGGGGTGGCTTTCCGCCGGCGTGGCCGGCAGCCGTCAGGGCATCGTGTTTGTGCTCGTGTTTGCGCTTTTCCTCTATCACGGTTTCGTCAAACCTATCAGCGCGAAAAAGTCGCGCACCTTCGGCTTGGGCGTGGCGCTCACGGGCATTGTGCTGATACCGTTGAAGCTGGGTTTAGGTTATTCGGACCTCGCGAAACTGCCGCAACGCTTCGCGGAGCAGCGCGATCTCGAAGTGAGCATGGGACCGTTGAGTGCGTTTCTGTTTCGAGATCTGTCGCGTTTCGACGTCCAGGCCGTCGCCATTAATGAAGTAGAAAAGCCAGCGTACGAACTCGCAATGGGCCGCAGTTTTGTCGGCGCACTGGCGTCGATTGTTCCAACCGCACTGTGGCATGACAAGCCCGATACGTTCGCGCAGGAGAAGAGCGAGATCGTGCGAGCACTGGAGCGCGGCACTATGGATAAAACGACATTGCTCTTCGGCATGCCGGGCGAGTTCCTCGTCAATTTCGGCTTGATGGGATTCGTGCTGTCGTTCGCGATTCCGGTATGGCTTCTCATCGCGCTTAACAGGGTGGGGCGGCGTTCGTCACGATGGACGGCCCTGCGAGCGGTGATGTGGCCTCTGCCGTTTCTGTTTTTCCTGTTCGATTCGAATGTGCTGGTGTATTACGTCGTGCGCTGGGTGCTGCTCTTCGGTGTGCCGATGGGCTTTGCGTTGAACTGGCCGCGCGGCAAAGCCTTGCCGCGCATTCCAGGCCGCATGGATCGCCTTGCTGCCAGTGAGCGGTCGTGACGCCACGGCGTCGCCGCTTCGAAAAGCGGTTCCAGGTGGCAAACGCACTTCAGGAAATAGTCCTCGATGTAGCGGCAATTAAGACGCCAATAAGGTCGATAGTTCATCTGCAATAAGGTTTGCATTGCCGCTATCCTGATGGCGCGCGGACGCTCGCGAACTCTTCTATCCGTTTTACTCGCTCAGCCGTGTGCGGCTTCGGCAACGCCGATGCCGAGCACGCTCATTTCGCGCGATCTGCCGAAAAATCGCCGATGTGCTCGTTTCCGCCAACACTGTGTTCGTATCGGACGTGGATTAATGGGCCGCCATTGCCGCGAATATGATCCGTTTCACCGAATGCAATTGCATTTCTATTGATGGTGAAACGCATATCAAGCGCAATTGAATTCCACTCGTAACTCATGCACGCGCAGACGATAAAGCGAGTTGCGCGTCATTGACGCGGCCGGGAAATCGCTTCCCGCCGTGCCTTCGTGTCGTACTCACGGGCGACTAGCCGTTCGGTGTGGCTCTAGTCGTTGACATGCTTACCGCCCATCTGGAGAGACCCGATGAAGATCGTTCTTGCTCGACTGTGCGATATCGCGATGACCTTGCTGGGGGCCGTTATTGCAGCACGGCTCTGCTTTGGCGAAACGGTGCCGCATCCGCTGCTGCATTGTCTCTTCGCTGCAATGGTGGCGGCCATGGTTGCAGTCGTTTTCCCGGGGTTTTCAATTTATCTCTCGTGGCGCGGCAGGCCGTTGCATCCGCTCCTTTTGCGTCTCATCGCGGCGTGGGTCTCGGTTCAGACGATGGCGAGCGCACTGGTGCTTCTGCTCGGCGGCATGCACATGCTGTCTGGCCGCTGGCTGCTCGCGTGGACGATACTGACTGTCGCTTTGCTGCTTGCCACGCGAATCTTTGTGTATTCGCTGCTGCGTCGATACCGTCACGCTGGTCACGACTTGCGGCATGTTTCGATCATTGGCTACGGACGCTATTTCGATCGCGTTTCCCGGGACACGAAGGGGAATGCTGCATCTGGCTTCAGGATTGTCGATATCGTCGAACTGGGCGCCGTGGGCGCAGAAGCAGATCAATCGACGATAGACCGTGATCTCGCTGCATTGAAACGGGTCCACGACTCGATAGAAGCGAATGCCATCCGCGAAGTGTGGCTGGCGCTTCCCGCCACAGCACAGGCATCGCTGCAACGCTGCGTGGATGCACTGCGCGACACGCTGATCGATCTGCGCCTGTTACCGGACGTGGAAGCACTCGGCGTCGAAGAGCACGGACGGGCACTCGCCTACATCGGCCGGCCCGCAATCAGCTTGTCGCCCGTCGCGCTGCCGCGCGAGGGAATCACCGGTAAGGAAGTATTCGATCGCGTGTTCGCGGCGCTCGCCTTGCTCGCTTTGTCACCGCTGATGCTGGGCATTGCGGTATGCGTCAAATGCTCGTCGCCCGGCCCGGTGTTTTTCCGGCAGCGCCGCAAGGGGCTAAATGGAAGACCGTTCTCTATCTACAAGTTCAGGTCCATGCGTATTCATGCCCCGGAACAGGGTGTGGTGAGGCAGGCCACTCGCGATGATCCGCGCATCACACGGGTCGGCCGCTTTTTGCGCCGCACGAGCCTCGACGAACTCCCGCAGTTCATCAATGTACTTCGCGGCGAAATGTCGGTGGTCGGACCGCGTCCGCACGCCATTGAGCACGACGAACTCTACCGCAAGCAGATTAGCGGGTACATGGACCGTTACCGCGTCAAGCCCGGCATCACCGGATGGGCACAGGTGAACGGGCATCGCGGAGAAACCGAGCGAGTAGAGAAGATGGTCGCCCGCGTCGAACACGATCTTTACTACCTGCGTCATTGGTCATTCGCACTCGATCTGCGGATCGTTTTTACCACGATCCTGCGGGGGTTTGTCGGCACTCAGGCGTACTGAATTCTCTGAACCTTGCGTGACGCGCAGGGTTCGCGGAATCGTTATCAAACGTGTTGTAAAGGGGATGTATGCGAAAGCGGGACAAACAGATTGCACGCGCTTGGGGTAGTCGCAAGTCAAAGGCTGCGATGCGCGGTGCGATTCTTAACGCGGTCGCGTTGGCGCTTCCCATCGCGTTGGCGGGATGCGCAGCAGCGCCCGGCATGAAGATGGTCAAGCCTGCAACTATTGCGGTCTCTCACGATGCCGAGGCGCGTGCCGAGGCGGCGCCCGTGCCGATCATGAACATCGACGCAACGCTCATTCATAGGCTGCGTGCGACTCGCACTAAAGATCTCGATGAGGCGGTGCGCGAGCTATCCGCGAAACCTTCACCGTATGCGGTCGGAGCAGGGGACGTCCTGCAGATTACGGTCTGGGACCATCCGGAACTCGCGGTTGCGCAGGGAGCGCCCGGTCAGGCGGCAACGCGCAACTCTGACCCGGTGCCGGGATTCGTCGTGGACCAGCGCGGCAATCTGCAATTTCCGTATGCAGGAACCTTGCACGCTGCGGGCATGACAACCGATCAGATTCAGCAGGCGCTCGCGCTCCGACTGAGTAAAGCGTTCCTTAACCCGCAGGTCACGGTGCGCATGGCGTCGTTTCGCGCGCGACAGATCTTTGTCGACGGTGAAGTGCACACGCCCGGTGCCCAGCCGCTGAACGACATTCCGATGACGCTGTACGACGCGGTGAGCCGAGCGGGCGGGTTCGCCACGACGGCGGATCAGAGCCGGCTTGTCCTCGTTCGCGACGGCCGCTCGTATCCGCTCGACATGACCTCGATGTTCGAAGGCGGCTTCAATCCCGCCCGGATCATTCTGCGCGACGGCGACCTGCTCCGTGTGCGCGCGCGCGACGACAGCGGCGTGTACGTGATGGGCGAAGTATCCAGGCCGTCGACCGCGCTCCCCATGCGCGACGGCACCTTGTCGCTGAGCGAGGCCATTTCGCAGGCCGGCAGCATCAACAGCAATTCCGCGGATGCGTCGGAAGTTTATGTGATCCGTGACTCGTTGAGCGCGAGCCCACAGGTGTATCACCTGGACGCCAAATCGCCGGTGTCGATGGTGCTCGCCAATCAGTTTGCGCTGGAGCCGCACGACATTGTGTACGTGGACGGAAACGGTCTCGTTCGTTTCAGCCGTGTGCTGAATCTACTTCTGCCCGCCGTGAATGCGGCACTTTACGGAGCGATCGCCGGGAAATGATCAGAAGCATGCTGGTGGTTTGCGTCGGCAATATCTGCCGAAGCCCGATGGCTGAATACCTGCTGCGTCGTGAGCTCGAGGGAATCGTGGTGGAGTCGGCTGGACTCGACGCATTAACCGGATATGCCGCGGATCCCGCTGCTATCCAGGTCTGTGCCGAGAACGGACTGGACATTTCGAAGCATCGTGCGCGCCCGTTGAATGCGGCATTGGTCAGCGTGACCGATCTGATCCTGACGATGGAGCGTGTACACAGCCAGGAAATCATGCACAGGCATCCGTCGGCGCGAGGCAAGGTGTTCCGCCTCGGCGACGTGGAAGATTTCGATGTGCCTGATCCTTATCGCAAGCCGCTCTCGCATTTTTACGAGGTGTACGAGTTGATCGCTCGTGGCACCGAATCCTGGACATCGCGCATTAAGGCACTCGCTTAAAGAGACGTAGAGACGATGAACAATAAAATTGACATGACCGTGGGTGATCCAGTCGACGAGGATGCCGATCTCATTCGCTATGTGGATGTGCTGGTCGGGAGCCGTTGGTTGATTGCAGCAATTTGCGCCGTAGTCGTGCTTCTCGGCACCGCGTATGCATTTGTGGCGCGTCCGAACTACGAAGCCAACATCATGATCCAGGTCGAGGAGGACAACCCGACTAGCGCGACGTCGTTACTCGGCGACGTATCGTCTCTCTTCGACGTCAAAACGCAGGCGGAAGGTGAAGTCGAAATCCTGCAGTCGCGAGCGGTGGTCGATCAGGCGGTGAACGATCTTCGCCTTTATATCGACGCTGCCCCGCGCCGTTTTCCGCTCATCGGCTGGCTGATAGCCGATAACAATAACGCCCTGTCCAATCCGGGACTGTTGGGTATGGGAGGTTTCTGCTGGGGAAGCGAATCGATCGCGGTCGAGCAATTCGACGTGCCGTCCGGCCTCATCGGCAAGCGCTTCAAGCTCACGCTGCTCGGTAATAACCGGTTCCGCGTCACACAGTCGGACCTCGATTCGCCGATTGAAGGGAGGGTGGGAGAGCCGATCGTGTCGAATCAAAGCATCGGCCAGTTCCGACTGCTCGTTAAGCAAATAAGCGGCAAGCCTGGCGCGGCATTTACTCTCACACGATATTCGAAACTCCTGACGCTCGAAGCGCTGCAGAAAAAGCTGACCGTCGAGCAGAAAGGCAAGCAGAGCGACATCATTACCGCGTCGCTGCGAGGACGGGACCCGGAGCAGATTACGGCCATTCTCAATTCGCTCGGCAGTGCCTACGTGGCGCAAAACATCAAGCGCAAAGCAGCCGAGGCTGACAAGTCGGCCGCATTTCTCGAGGGACTGCTGCCGGGCCTGAAACACGACGTGGAACAGGCAGAACAACGCTACAACGCTTACCGGAATTCGAAGGGCACGTACGACCTCGGTCTCGAAGCACAGACGCTTTTGCAGGAGACGGTCGCGTGGCAAACCAATCTGTTGACCTTGCAACAAAAGCGCGCCGAACTGGCGAGCGGCTACTCGTCCGATCATCCCTCGGTGCGAGCAGTGGAACAGCAGATCGCTGCAATGAAGGCACGGCTCCAGGCGGTAGATGGGCGGATGAAATCGCTGCCGAATCTGGAGCAGGGCACGGTGGCGTTGATGCGCGACGTGCAGGTCAATACCGACGTCTATCTCGGCGCGCTGAACAATTTGCAGCAGTTGAAACTCGTGTCGGCCGGCAAGGTCGGCAATGTTCGGCAAGTGGATACCGCGCGCATTCCGGAAGAGCCGGTTCAGCCGAAAAAACCGCTCGTGATGGGCCTTGCGTTGATTGCCGGCCTGATGATGGGCGTCGCGACGGCTTTCGCACGCGAGCACTTCTATGGCGGTATCACGGATGTCCAGGACATTGAACGCTATGCCGGCCTGAACGTATATGGCGCGATTCCCTACTCGACGGAACAGCGCACACTCGACGAAGCGATCCGGACGCGCCGCTCGGGCCTCGCGCTGCTCGCGGCGGCTCGCCCCGATGAGCCGTCTATTGAAAGCTTGCGCAGCCTGCGCACAGCCCTGCGTTTTGCGATGCTCGACGCGCCCAACAATCGTCTGCTGTTGACGGGACCGGGCCCCGGTGTGGGCAAGTCGTTCGTGGCGTCGAATCTCGCCGCGATCATGGCCAGCACGGACAAACGTGTGATTCTTGTCGACGCCGACATGCGGCGCGGCTACCTCAACCAGTACTTCGGCGTTTCGCGCGGGAAGGGGCTGTCGAACGTATTGTCCGGAGAGGCCATGCTCGACGAAGTGATCCGGCATGACGTTTCCGAAGGGCTCGATCTGATCACGACCGGCAGCATTCCGCCCAATGCAGCGGAACTGCTGATGAGCGAAAGCATGAGTCGGCTGATGCAGCGCCTCAGCGAACGCTACGACCTCGTGGTGATCGACGCGCCGCCGGTACTCGCCGTGGCCGACGCCGGCATTGTTGCAAGCGGTGCAGGCACTACGTTTCTGATTGCACGTTTCCAACGAACGGTGATCGGCGAACTTACCGAAAGCGCGCGGCATTTGCAGCGTGCTAACGCAACGTTGAAGGGCGTGATCTTCAATGCGGTGGATGCACGCGCATTCGGTTATCGCTCGAAATACGGCTCATATCGCTATGTCGCCTATCGGTACGACCGCAAATTGACGAAATAACGTGAATGCAGCCTCTATTTCAAACGCCTGAACAGCTGTTTCGCTACCTGGTGGCGAAAACGTCCGTACTTCCCTTTCTGCTTCGGTGAGTTCGACATGAAGATCGTACATGTGGTTGAGACATGGATAGGTGGTGTGGCCAACTACGTCCGCGCGCTGATGGTCGAGCAACGTAACATGGGGCACGAAATCGTGCTCTTGTGCGATCCGAGAAATCTGAAGCTCGCCGATATCGGCGTAGCGGGGATCTCGGTTGTTCATTACCGCTCGAGCCGGAACCCGCTTCTCGTCCCGGCGATTGCTCACAGGCTGAAAAAAGTACTCGTTGGTTTACAGGCCGACGTCATTCATTGCCACAGTACTTTTCCGGGCCTGTATGTACGGTTGAATCGCTTTCGTGACGAGAAGATCCTTTACACGCCGCATGCGTGGTCGTTCATGAAACGGGACATCGCGCCCGTCACGCGTCATGCGTTCGCATTTGTCGAACGGGCGATGGCCAACCGCTGCACCCGGATTCTGTGCATGTCGTTCGACGAGGTACGGGCGGCCAAGCGGCACGGTATCGGGCTCGACAACATCGACCTCGTCTACACAGGCATCGCGCCCGACAGCGCAAGCGAACGTTCGATCGAGACCGCTGCGTTGACGCTGAACCCTGTGACGACAATCCATATCGGCTATTTCGGAAGGCTCGACTATCAGAAGGGATTCGACATCCTTCTCAACGCGATTCCACTGCTCAGGGAGGGACTGCACGTACACGTGTTCGGTGCTGCAGTGCGCGGCGGTGTGAACGTGCAGTCCGACGATCCACGGGTCACCTATCACGGCTGGGTTGGGCCGGATGAGACGCGCCGCGCGATGCTCGACATGGATGTGATCGTCGTGCCTTCCAGATGGGAGGGCCTCGCGCTTGTTCCTATCGAGGCGATGCGGGCTGGCAAGGTGCTCGTCGTATCCAGCGAGGGCTCTTTGCCCGAGCAGGTGATTCATGGCTACAACGGTCTCATGTTGCGGGAGTTGAGCGGCACATGCCTCGCCGACCAGCTCAATGCATTGTCGATAGAGGAATGCCGTCGCATGGGCGCCAATGCCCGCCATGTGTTCGATCACGCCTTCCGCGCCGATCGTTTCTTCAAATCACTCATGAGCTGCTATGAAAACGCCTGAGGTCTTCCTGCTGCATGCGTACAGCCCGCGCAATAGCGGAGATGGCTTGCTGGTGAAGTTAAGCCTGCGTGCCATTCGCTCGGCGGGGATAGTGGGTCCCGTTACCGTCGTGTGTCTGGACAAGGCTGCATTTGCCGGTTATCTCGACGACACGAACGTGGAGCTGATTTCCCTTGCCGATTTTGTAGTGAGAATCGTGCGACGTATCGGGTCCATGCGCGCCGCGATCTTCTTTGGGGTAGGGGGCGGCTATCTGAGGTCGGGCACGTTGAGCGAGGGGTGGAAGGCGCTGATCGCGCACGGTACGCAGATTGCCGGCACAGCGCTCGGTGGCCGCCGCAGCAGGACGGTTTATCTGCCGCAAAGCGTCGGGCCCTTCAAAGGCATGTCCGGGGTCATTCTCAAAGCGCTGATTCGCCGGCATGTCGACACGATTTTTCTTCGCGACGACAAGAGCCGCGAGGAGTTGCAACACCGGCGAGGCGTGCGAACCGGCGATCTGGTCGTACTGGAGATCGGCAAGCATCTGCAAATTCCCGCCATTGCCTTGACGACACAGGAGCGCCGCAAGGTCTTCTTCGTCTTTCGCGACCTGAGCGGCAAGCCCTATTCCGAGGTGTACCTGAAGAACATCAGGCGTCTCGTCGAACTGATTCCGGACGCCGGCTTCGCTCTGCAAAGTTCAGGCCGCGGCAATAGCGACGACGTGTTCTACCAGCGCACCTTCGGCGTGCAGTGCAATGCCTTGCTTCGCGACATTGTCCTCCGGCGTGATGCCATCATCGTGTCGGTGCGTCTGCATGGCAGTCTGGAAAGCGTGCTCGCCGGCGTACCGAGCGTGCATCTGTCGTACGAACGCAAGGGACACGCTGCCTATAGCGACCTCGGTATCGACGACTACGTGTTTCATGCGGGAGACTTCGACCCGGTGAAGGTGGCGGACACCGTGGAGCGACTGAGAAACGATCCCACGCCGTTCTGGAATAGCCTCGATAAAGCTTCGGCGAACCGTTACGACGAACTGGTGGAGTACATCAAAAATGAAGTACAGCTCTTCGATCACGCTACTGATGGACGGAAACTTCTCGCGCGTCGGAGCGGAAATCTATAGTCCGCATATGGGCTATGAGCAGTTCGCGGTGCGTTTCACCCAGAGTTTCGACGAGGTCAGGATTGCCGCGCGCTCCTTTCCGACGTCGAAGGCTCTCGGGAAAAAAGTGACCGGCGCGCGTACCTCTTTTCTCGACCTCGGTGCGAACCGGGGCGTACGGGCGCTGGTTCTGGGTATTCCGCGTCTAATGCGCCGCGTGTATGACGTCGTTAATCACGCCGATGTGTTGCTGATTCGCTTTCCAGGCAATATCGCGATGCTTGCCATGCTGATATGCAAGCTGACGCGCAAGCCGTTTTCCGCCGAAGTCGTCGCGGACCCGGCCGATTATTTCAGCGACGCCGCGTCGCGCCATCCGCTACGGCGCATTGCGCGCAGCTTGCATTGCTGGGCGACGCAACATGCTGTTCATCGTGCGAAAACTGTCCGCTATGTAACGGCACACTCGTTGCAACAGCGTTATCCGCCACGCAGGTTGGATCGTGCATTCGGATTCAGCGATGTGTATCTTCCAGATGAAATGTTCGAGCACACTTCGCATGACGAGGATGGCGACCAGAGCGGTTTTCGCATCGTCAATGTCGCGATGATGCACAACGAGAGCAAGGGGCATGACCTGCTGATACGCGCCATTGCCCGACTGCACGCCGACAAGCTCGATGTTCGTCTTACCTTGATAGGCGACGGCGTTTTGCGCGAGCGCTTTCAGCGTATCGCTGAAGCAGAGGGCGTGGCGGACGTCGTCCATTTTGCCGGCGCGATGGACGGCGACGAAGTGCGCCGACGCGTCGCACAGCATGCGCTTTTCGTGCTGCCCTCATTTCAGGAAGGCATGCCGCGGGCGATGCTCGAGGCGATGGCGCTGGGCATTCCGGTAGTCGCGACGCGCGTGGGTGGAATCGGCGAGGTTCTCGAAGAACAGAGTCTTGTCGAGCCCGGCGACCTCGGCGCCCTTTGCGCACGAATTCAACAGCGCGCGACGGACGCGTCATTCAGGCGCCGCGAGGCAGCCAGTCATCGAGCCATTGCGAGGAACTTTCAATTCTCCACCTTGCAGGAGCAATACCACCTCTATTGCGATGAGCTCAAGGCGGCTTCCTCGCGATGAAAAAGGATTTTCTCTACGTGGTGCTTGCCTCCGCGCTGCCGGCGCTTGGCAACTTCATTGCCGTTGCGGTGGCATTGCGCCATCTCGATCCGGACTGGCTCGGCAAATCATACGCGCTGCTCGCGCTATTCTACGTAGCCATCGACCTTTTCAACTTCGGGTCGCCACGCATCTTCACTATCGAGCGGATTCGCTCGCGCGTGTCCACGTTGATCTTTCTCGACTTCGCGAGTGCAACCGGATCGACTATCGTATTTGCGTCGCTTACCGTATGGCTCGCGCGAACCGGGCTATTTGCACAGCCGCATTATTTCTGGACGTTGCTCGCTGCACCCGCGTGTTATGGGCTTTCGCACTTTTCGCTCGGTGTGCTGCGACTCTATGGCCGTAGCGGCCTCGTCTGCGCGATTTCGACGATTTCTGCGGTGAGCCGCATCGCCGTTGTATGGCTCGTCATCGCGAAGCAGGCTTTGCAACCCATGTTGCCGGACCTGCTGCTGCTCGTCGAAGCTGCATATGGCGCGATGATGCTCGTGGCGTATCTGGGTACGGCGCGCGGCGGCAATGCGCGTCCTTCCGACTTCGCGTCATATCCTGACGCAGAGCGATTCAACCCGTGGACATTTCGCTATCGCGAGTTCCTGAGCGAACACCGGAAAGAAATTCTGGGCAGTTGGTATTCGAACGCGATCTTCTCGGGCGCGAAACATGCGGACATCATGATCGTGACATTCATTCTGGGGCCGTCTGCTGCCGCGCTCTATCGCGGCGTCAAGAGCGTGCACAATCTGGCGTTCAATAGCGGACAGGCATTTGCACTCGTGGTAAGCAGCAAGCTCGGCCGCGCCATCGCGCCATTGCTTCGCATGCGCGCCGCAGCGGTGCTCGCGGGAGTCGCCGGCACAATGGGGTTGTTAATGCTGACCAGTTGGATCGCGCTGCGCGTCCATCTCTTTCCAACGGGTCGCCTCGGTGCGCCCGCGTTGCAGTTTGGCTTTCTATTCGCCGCCTTCCTGGGGGCAGGCGTGATCTTTATGTGCAGGATATTTTCGCTTCATGTGTTTTCTGTGGACAGGCGCTGGTTCGTCAAGATATCGTCGCTGGAAGTGGGGGCGTCGCTGCTCCTCGTATCGCTGCTGTCATATGCATTTGGGCTCATCGGCGCGACAATGGGCATTGCGCTCGCCGGCGCCATCGTGCTTGCGTTGTCGAGCCGAATCCGGGCGAAGGCAGCACCGGTTTCCGTATAAATGAAAGTGTGTCCACCACGGTGACGAACGTATGAAACGTCGGAGCTTGCTGAAAGGGTTGGCGCTTTCCGCGATGATGCCCTGCGGGATTACCCCCGTGCGTGCCCAGCCGGCATCGACGCGCTACGTGTTCGCGCACTACATGGTGGCGTGGCCTCGAGGCGGGACCGACGCGGGCGTCGAGGACTATCTCGCCGAATTCCGCGAGGCGATGGCTCGCGGCATCGACGGTTTCGCGCTCAACTGCGGAGGCTGGAGCGTTAGCGAGCCGATGTACAAAATGCGTGTACTGCAGATGTACGAGGCGGCCGAGCGCCTGGGTGGCGCTTTCAAGCTTTACGTGTCCGCGGACGGCAACGCGCAGAACGAACTGCCCGATATCGTACGCACAACGAGCGGACTCAAAGCGCAGTTGAAGCAGGGGGGCAAGCCGGTTCTGTCCGCTTATGGACTGGGCGGCAGAGATGCCGCGCGCTGTGAGTCCTTGATGCGGGAGGCGAACAGGCTCGGTGCGTGGTTCATCCCGCATTTTTCCCCGAGTAGCGGCGAGGCGACGATTGGCGAGGAACAGGCCGCCGAAATCGCCGCGAGGTCCACCTCCGCGGACGGCTATTTTTTCTTCGGCGCGGGCGCGCCGCCCGATGCGCTCGCTCGCTCAACAACGCTTCTGTCATCCACGTTCAGGCGCATCGGCAAGACTTTCATGACGAGCGTTACACCGTACTACCGTGGTCTTTCGAACGGCACCAATTATCGTGCGTTCGAGACGGACGGTTTCAGCGGAATGGCAAAGGAATGGCAAGCGGCGATCGAATCCGGTGCGAACTGGGTGCAAATCGTGACGTGGAACGATTGGGCCGAGTCGACTTATGTTGCGCCGATAGGTTCGACATCGAAAGCGCATGTCTACAACAGCCGATTCGGAGAACTACTGAATCACACGGCGTATCTTGATGCTAGCCGCTATTACATCGCATGGTTTAAAACAGGCGCGCGGCCCGTTATTGAAAGTGACGCGTTCTATTATTTCTATCGCTTGCACCCGGTTGATTTGAGAACGGACATGGCGAGGGCATTGGTTGATCCGTCGGCCGTCCCACCCAGATCTCTCGCGCCGCTCACGGCGCGAGTTCACGTCACGGCGTTGATGACGCGGCGCGCTACGCTGACGGTGACATGTGGCGCAAATCGGGCCGTCTTCGAGCTTGTGGAAGGTGTGAACGAGGTCAGTATGCCGTCGGCGCCGGGGCGGCCGCACTTCGAAATCGTTAGAAACAATGCGGTCGTGCTGCAGAAAACGGGTGAGGTCGCCATCACCCAGGCCGACTTTAGTGGTGCGTTCAACTATTTCAGCGGAAGTTCAGGTTCGGCGGGCGCGCAGTAGAACAACAATTCAGAAGAGGCAATCACAATGGAAGACCTCGAAACACTCAAGGCCCAGCGGGAAATTCTTCAGGCACAGCTTGCGGACATCGACAACACCATCCGCGTTCATCAGGTTGCCGAGAAAGTACAGGTGATCGCGGCGATCCGGCTCAAGATGGCGGCCTACAACATCACGCTCGACGAACTACGCGGAGAACCCACAAAGCCGCGCCATGCCGCGGCGAAAGGGAAGGGGACTGTCCCGGTGCGCTACCGGAATCCCGAGACTGGCGACACCTGGAGCGGCCGCGGCCGGCGCCCCAAGTGGATTACCGCAAGCGCGGACGTCGACCGGTTTCGTGTGGGCTCGTAGGTATGGGAACGGCAACTTTGGGATATTCGACACGGGGCTCGCGTTGGCCCGCACCTCAGTTTCCGACCAATAACGCCGGCATCAGTCGGCTTGCGCTCTCACTTGCTGCGGACATCCGCGTGAAGGTTGTTGCGCCGGGCTTGGTCGTTATAAGTGCGATGATGGTGGGCTTTAGGCCACTCGCTGTTTATCCGCGATGTGCCGTAGTTTCCGCACCGAAGCGTTCCACCACGAAATCAATAAAACTGCGCAGTTTTGGCGACATGTGCCGATCGGGTAGGTATAGCAGGTGCAGTTGCCGCTCTGGCGCGGCGTAGTCCGGCAGCACTTCCACCAGCCGCTTTGAGCGAAGATCGTCGTTCACGAGGATTGCCGGAAGCAGGGCGATGCCCAGACCGCCCAATGCGGCTCGCCTCAACGCTTCAGAATTGTCGATCTTCAGGCGCCCGTCCACATGTACCGCCACGCGCCCTTCTGGTCCGTTCAGCACCCACTCGGGCTCGCCCGCGTACCACTCGGACCGCGGTGGATACGCGTAAGTGAGACATTGGTGTGTGCGCAGCGCATCGGGCGTCGCAGGGACGCCGTGCGCCCTCAGGTAGGCGCGCGAAGCACATAAAACGAGCCGATACGGCATGAGCGGGCGTGCTACCAGATCTGGATTGCCCAGCGCACCGATGCGAATCGCCGCCTCAAACCCATCATTGAGAAGATCCGAGACAGCATCGGTCGCGACGATATGCAGTTTTACCTCCGGATAGCGGTCGCAGTATTCAGCAATGGCCGGAATGAGGCACTCGTTGTTGAACATGACAGGCGCCGTCACGCGCAAGCGGCCGCGCGGCGTTGCGAGATGATCGTGCGCTAGCCGTTCTGAATCGTCGATCAGGCCGAGTATCTCGACACAGCGCTCGTAGTAGGTCTGGCCGAACGCGCTCACCCGCTGCTTACGCGTGGTCCGATGTATAAGCCGTGTGCCGAGCCGCGCTTCGAGCGCCTGCAGGTGACTACCGATCATGGTCGGCGACAGGTCGCACGCTACCGCCGCTGCCGTGAGGCTACCCGTTTCGACCACGCGCACGAACACGGTCATTGCCTTGAGAAGGTCCATTACTCAATAATACCGGGTTCTGTGCCCGATCGGATTGCATTTACCAAACCCTGCTTGAGGAATAGAGTTCGGCTACGCGACGGCCTTTGAGGCAATTTCCCGTCGCGTTCTCTCTGGCACGGACACATGTACATTTCACTCTCCACGCGGCGGCAATCATCGCGACTCGCCTTGCTGGCGACGAGCCTCGGTTTTGCGCTCATCTGTCTCGACGTAACGGTCGTGAATGTCGCGCTCGCCCGCATCCGCGCGAGCCTCGCAATCGGCTCGACAGAGCTCGAATGGGTCGTCAACGCGTACACGCTCGCATTCGCCAGCCTGTTGCTCACGGCGGGCTCGCTCGCCGACCGCTTCGGCGCGCGTCTGATCTTCGTCTGCGGCTTCGCCGTCTTCACCGGCGCGTCCATCGGTTGTGGTCTCTCGGCCGATGCGACGGTGCTTGTCACATCACGGGGGCTGCAGGGAGTGGGCGCCGCCTTGTGCGTACCATCGTCGCTGGCGCTGCTCGGCGCCGCATTCCCGGATGCGCACGCGCGCGCCAAAGCCGTGAGCATCTGGGCCGGCACCGCAGCGCTCGCGCTCGGCGCCGGCCCGCTGGTCGGCGGCGTGTTGGTCGAACGCTTTGGCTGGTCGTCCATCTTCCTTATCAACGTGCCGATTGGCATTGTCGGCATCTGGCTTACGCTCGCGCATGCGCCCGATACCGTGCGTCACGAGGCGCGCCGCATCGACCTCGCCGGACAACTGCTGGCGGTCGTGGCGCTATCCGTGTTGACGTACGCCGTTGTTGAAAGCGGCCGGCGCGGCTGGACCAGCGCCCCGGTCATGACGGGCCTGGCGGCGGCGGTGGTGGCGGCAGCGGCGTTCATCGTCGTCGAAGGGCGCCGCGTGCAGCCGCTATTGCCGCTCGCGCTCTTTCGGAACGCCGTGCTGAACGTCTGTTCAATCACCGGCCTCACGCTGAATTTTGGCTATTACGGATTGATGTTCGCGATGAGCCTTTTCTTTCAGAATGCATGTCACTACACGCCGCTCGAGACCGGCATCGCGTTTCTGCCGATGACCGCAGTCGTGACAGTGGCCAACGTTGTATCGGGCCGTCTTACCGCACGCTTCGGTTATCGCCTGCCCATGGTCGTCGGCCAGTCGCTGGCGGCACTCGGCTATGCCTTGTTGGCGTTCCTCCGCGCGGACAGCAGCGCGCTCGCCATTGCATTGCCCTTATTGGCTGTGGGCACGGGGGTCGCGCTCGCGGTGCCGTCCATCAATACCGCTGTGCTCGCGCATGTCGACTCAGCCTCAATCGGTATTGCTTCGGGCGTGTTGAATACCGCGCGACAAGTCGGCGGTGTCGTGGGCGTTGGCGTATTCGGTTCGCTCGTGCGCCCCGAGTCCAGCGATATCGCCTCAGGACTGCATGTGGCCGTGATGCTGGCCTTCGCGATGACATTTTTGAGCCTCTTGTCTGTCCGGCTTGGCGTTGCAAAGCGAGCATCGTCGATCGATGCAGGTGCGAGTTAAGCGCTTTGGAGCGCCCCACGCGCATGTCGCCGAACCCATTCACATGTGACACCGTAACCCCGTTGTCCGTACTTTTTTCCTCGCGCGATGCGCGCGAACATCCGCATTGTGTGGAGCATGTCCATCTATAAGTTCAGGCTTAGCTGTTCAGCGAAGGACCGTATCACTTCTTCATTACGTGCAAGAAAGATCCACTGCCCGACGCGCGTCGATACGAGAAGCCGCGCTTCGACGAGGAGGGCGACATGCACCGATACCGTCGATTGGGAAAGACCGCTGCGTGCCTGAATCGCGTGCATAGGGACGCCGCGGCCCAGGTCGACAAAGCGGCCTGGAAAGGCCTCGGCGGGGACTTTCAACCAGGCAAGGATGTCGCGCCGCAGCGGATTCGCGAGCGCCTTGTGAATCAGATCGGTGTCTATCATTGAATTTCCCGCATATCGCCGCTGCCTCGATACGGCGGCGCCAGGAGTGCTCGCGCGATCGTTCCCACGGCGTTTTCGCCCAGGTCCTCCCGCACGAACGCCAACGCCAGATGAATGCCTGCACTCGCGCCACCGGACGAGTACAGGTTGCCGTCCTTCAGGCAACCCGGATTCGACATCACATGCACGAGCGGATATTCGGTGGCGAGCCGGTGCGCGTCGCGCCAATGCGTGGTCAGCCAGCGGCCGTCGGCGAGACCCGCGCGGGCGAGCAGAAATGCACCGTTCGAAATGGATGCGAGCCGGCGGGTTTTCGGTCCCACATCGCTCAACCAGTCGACGAGTTCCCGATGCTCGCGCGCCGAGCCCACGGCCTGCGCTCCCGGCACCACGATAATGTCGAAAGGCGTGCGCGTGTCGAGCAGGCATCCCGTCGCGCGCACGGCCGTGCCGTTCGAGGACAACACAGTCCCCGGCGCCGGGCCGATCAGATGCTGTTTATAAAGCACCCCGCCGAAGAGACGGTTGGCCTGATGAAACACATCCATCGGACCGCTCACTTCGAGCAACTGAAAACCCGTGTAGAGCATCATCGCGACACGCATGCGCGCTTACCCGGTGAACGCTTGCGTAACGAGTGCGCCCTGCCGCGCCACGTGCGCCGAGTGGTATCCCGGTGCGGTCGATGCAGAGGCGTCGGGGGCGGCATACAGCATTCTCGCGCCGGACGGCAGCATCTCCCGCAACCGCGGCTCGACGAAACTCCATGCGCCCTGGTTGTGCGCTTCCTCCCGGCACCACACCCCGGTCTTCAGATTCGGGAAGCGTGCGAGTTCGGCGGCCAGTTGCTGCGCGGGGAAGGGATACTGCCGCTCGACCCGGATGATCGGTGTGCGGGCGATGCCCGCGTCGCGGCGATGTTGGAGCAATTCGAAATACACCTTGCCGGTGGCCACGCTCGCGCGATACATGAGCGGCTGCCTGATCGCCGGCATATCCTGTTCCTGGTGCCCATACTTGCGAAAGCACACGAGATCGATGTGGTGCGATAGTCGACGGCCAGCCGCACCGCCAGCGCGACGGCTTCGGGATCGTCGCCATTGATGTGCAGGACGGGCGCCTCGATCATCTTCGCGACGTCGGTCGTGAAGAACGAGGAACGCGTGTCGCGCGGATCGGGAGTCGTGAAGCCGATCTGATTGTTGGCAACCACGTGCACGGTGCCACCCGTGCGGTGGCCGCGCGCGTAGCAGAGGCTTAGCGTTTCCATCACCACACCTTGTCCGCTCATCGCGGCGTCACCATGAATTTCGACCGGCATCATGCCGGCGCTGTGGTCGGTATCGGCAGCGCGAGCCAGTTCGGCCTTCGCGCGCGACATGCCTTGCACGACCGGGTTCACGAGAGCTCTGGCGTTCCTTCAGCATGATGAATCTGCCCTTGGTCGGCGCACGCCCGAACGTCGAACGTCGAGCGCAACACATGAAGTGACGCCTATCGCTGCTTGCGGTCCCCCACGGTATGTCCAGGCATCGATGCGCGTCACAAGCATTGCCCTGGGCGGGAGACTTCCCGGTGCGTCCGGGCAGTGTGCCTCGTCGCAATCGTGTACACAGTCTAGTTAATCGATGCCTCGGCCGACATGCATGGATAGTGCGCTCGTCTGCCAGGTTGTGGAGTTTTCGGGCCACGCCGTGCATCTCTCCTGCGATCGTCGATTTGTTACGCCAGGACACAATACTTTTTCCAAAGGCTGGCGGCACGCGTGCCTGACGTTGCGGTAAGCTGCGCCACAGCTTCGTTGAGCGATCAACGAAAACACAGTTACCACCATGAAGGTCACGGCATGAAAGTCGCCATTGTTGTATTCGATGGTGTGCAGGCGCTGGATGTGGCAGGCCCACTCGATGTGTTCGCCGAGGCGAATACTTTCCTTTCCGAGCATCAACGATATGAAGTGACGCTTCTCGGACGCGAGGCGGGCACCGTTTCGTGCTCGAACGGCATGCAGCTGGCCGTGTCGTCCGGCTATGCCGACCGTGACATTCAATGGGACCTGCTGCTGGTAGCGGGCGGCCCGCAGTTGCCCGATGAGCTGCCGTCGAACGAGTTCCTCGCCTGGCTGCGGAACCAGGCGCACAACGCAGGCCGCTTCGGCTCCGTGTGCAACGGCGCTTTCGTGCTCGCGCATGCGGGTCTGCTCGATGGCAAGGAGGTAACGACGCACTGGTCGGACGCAAGCCGGCTGTCCCGTGAGTTTCCGCAGGCCAACGTGCAGCCGGACAGGATTTTCGTGCGCGACGGGCGGCTCTTCACGTCGGCCGGCGTGACTGCCGGGATCGATCTGTGTTTGTCGCTCGTCGCTGAGGACTTTGGGCACGAGCTGGCGGTGCGGGTCGCAAAGCGTCTCGTCGTGTATATCCAGCGCGAAGGCGGGCAGTCGCAATACAGCCCGTATATCGGAGCCGGCAGGGACGAAGACCCCATCATCGGCAAGGTCTATCGGTATGTGAGCGAGCACCTGACCGATGTTCTGTCGATAGAGGAGCTCGCGAACGCCGCGTCGGTGAGCCGTCGCACATTGTCTCGGCTCTTCGCGAAGCACGCGAAGGTGACCCCTTGTTACGTCCCGGTCTATTTGAGGATCGGCGGGGGATGTTTGTATCGCGAACGTCGGGAACGAATTTTTGAACTTCACCGCAAAGAGCGCGGGATACAGCGGACGTAAAGA
>NZ_CADIKB010000007.1 GCF_902859825.1 Paraburkholderia phenoliruptrix
GCGGTTCTCCTTGGTTCCCTGTTCGGGAGGTTGGTCCTGGAAACCCGATTCTCTCGGATTCCACTGGCGAACCGCCGCCTTCAACCTTCAACTACGCCTGGGACATTGCCCACCAGCTTGATGTCGAACTTGTCGTATTTCGCGTCGCGCACGCCCAATGCGACATTCTCGAAGTCGCAAAATAGCGCCATGCTGACGGTTTCGTTGGATGACGCCATGTAAATCTCCATTGAAGCGCTCGTCGGAGTCGACGAATCGCGACCATGATAGCGATTCCAGCCAACGGGATCAGATTTTGTCCAGGCAACGCAGCGAGCCGCGCCGGGCTACATGTCATTGCGCCTGCTTGATGCGCCGGAGGAGGCGCCGGAGGAGGCGCCGGAAGAGGAACTGGAAGAGGAGCCGAGTGCCGCGCGCGTTTCCAGTACTTCGTCGACGAGGCCATACGTTTTTGCCGCTAACGCGGACATGAAATTGTCGCGGTCCGTGTCGCGCGCGATTTCCTCCACGCTGCGCCCGGTTCGTTCGGCCATCATGGCATTGAGGCGTTCGCGCAGGTAAAGCACTTCTTTCGCCTGAATGTCGATGTCCGCGGCCGTGCCCTGGCTGCCGCCGGAAGGCTGGTGAATCATGATGCGCGCGTTGGGCAATGCATACCGCTTGCCGCGTTGGCCCGCACACAGCAAAAACGTGCCCATGCTCGCAGCGAACCCGGTGCATAAGGTAGATACCTCCGGCTTGATGAATTGCATGGTGTCGTAGATTGCGAGCCCGTCGTACACCGACCCGCCTGGCGAATTGATATAAAACGAAATGTCCTTGTCCGGGTTCTCCGACTCCAGAAACAGTAGTTGCGCCACAATGAGACTGGCCGACTGCTCGTTCACCGGGCCGACCAGAAAGACGATCCGCTCGCGCAGCAGGCGCGAATAGATGTCGTAGGCGCGTTCGCCGCGGCCGGACTGCTCGATGACGGTTGGCACGAGGCCGAGGCCTGTGGCGGGTAGATAGCTGGGTTGCATGGTTGTCTCGTCAAAGTGGGCTACTGTCCCTATGACGACCCGGCTGCAGGCAGCGTGACAGGAAATTTTTTTCGCCCGCCTGTCACGCGGCAGTCCGCCCAACCGTCAAGCTGCTAATGGATGCCTTTGCGGCGCGCCGTCGAAGCATCCTGTAGGCGGCGCACGCGCTTTTCACCACGCATGATCTGGAGGTCCACGCATGAAAGAACACGAAATCGACAAGGCATCCAGCTTCGGGGCGGTGCGGGCCCGTCTGCTCGCGTTGGCGTACCGCATGCTCGGCAGCCGCGCGGAAGCGGAGGACATCGTGCAGGACGTCTGGCTGAAGTGGCATCTTGCCGATACGCACGAGGTACAGACACCGGCCGCGTGGCTCACTACGCTCACCACGCGCACGGCGATCGACCGTCTGCGAAATGTGCAGCGCGAGCGCGACTCCCAGGCTACCGGATGGCTGCCTGAGCCATGGCTGGACGAAGTTGCGCCATCGGCTGAAGAACTTGCCTTGCGTGCTGCGGAAATGTCCTATGGCGTGATGCTGTTGCTCGATCGTTTGAAGCCCGACGAGCGCGCGGCTTTCGTGCTGCACGAAGCCTTCGATTGCGACTACGCCGAAATCGGCAAGATCCTGGAGCGCGCGCCAGCGAGTTGCCGGCAGATCGTCCATCGGGCCAGGGCGCGCTTGCAGCGCGCGGGTGCGCCGTTGCAACGGCGCGATCCGGAGGCGCACGCGCGGATCGTCGAGCGTTTGCGCAATGCGCTGCAGGCGCAAGACAGGGTGAGCTTGCTCGAGTTGTTTAGCGATGCGCCGGAAGTCGTCACCGACCAACCGGTGTGCCGAGCGGCAAGTGCGGTGGCTCATTCGGCGGCCATTGCGCCTACCGAGGCGGCCACCCACGCGCACCGGGTGCGGGCAAAGGCGCTTGCCGAGACGGGGCCCACCGCGCTTGATTTCGCATTCGGCGACTGGATGGAGCGGGTGACGTCGCTCGCGCGGCAGGCGAGTCATGCGGAACTGGTGTCGGTGGACGGAGCGCTTTCCATTGCGCTGCTTGTCGAAGGCGAGGTCGTCGCGTTGATCGACGTTTCAACCGTCGGCTCTGACTGCGGCCTGACAGCTGCGGCCAAGGGCGGCGCGAGAAGCGGTGCTGCAACCGGTGTCACAACCGACAGGGCGGCCGGCGCCACAACTCACCTAACGAGCGACGAGTTGCGAGGCCCAAGCCCGGTCTACGGCTACGCAGACGGCGCGGCAAAGATCGTCTCGTTACGCGCGGTGACGAGCGCGTCGCGGTTAGAGGCCGCCAACCGCCAGCTTGGCCGCGCGGCTGTCACCGAAATGCTGGCGCGAATCCAGCAGCGCTCGCTGGATTCAATTGCGATGGGCCGTGACTTCCCAGTTGATGTCTACGCATAGCACCTGCGTGCCGCCCGGTGTATGCGCTGCAATAGACGCCGTCACGCACAGGTGTGCTTCATTGATTGAGAGATAGGGAGGGGTCAGATGTACTTGGCCCGGTGCCCGCATCGCCTGGATGAAATAGGGGCGGCGCTCCCAGCTTGCGCCTTCCGAATGCAACAGCGGACGAAAGCGTTTCGCGCGTTGCGAGGCGCGCCCGGGGGGCAGCACGTTATCGCCGATTTGCCGTCCGGAGCCGTCCAGAATGAAACAGCGCGCCGTCTCGCCGAGCTTGAGCAGCGGGGCTGTCGCCTCGGCCGCAGGCTGCCCGGCAACGAGTTGTGCCGCCGCCGTTTCGAGCGCGCTGACATACGGGGCGAGCCGCGCGGCCTGTGCGCGTTCGCGTGCGGCGACCCGCTCGCGCAGCGCTGCGGAGAGCGAGTCCATCAGGCCGGCAGCGGTTTGGGGTTTGACCGGCTCGACGCTCGGGCCGGCAAAGAACGCGCCCTGCACGAAGTCGACGTTGCATTCGAGCGCGATCAGGGCGTCACGCTCCGTGGTCAGGCCGCCCATCAAGACCAATTGGCCCGACTCATGGAGCAGCGAAACGAGGCCGGGCAGGACGCGTTCAATATGCGAATGCTCGCTAGCCTGTGCAAGGATGCAGCGGTCAAGCGTGACGATGTCGGGCCGCAGATTCCACACGCGGTCAATGTTCGAGTGCTTGGCGCCAAAGCCGTCCAGCGCGATGAGGAAGCCGGACTTGCGCAGCGCGTCGATGATCTCGGCGAAGCGAGTCGTTTCGCCGCCGGCCTGCTCGGACACTTCGAGCACCACGCGCTGCGGCGGCAAGCCCAACGCCTTCAGGCCGGCGAGCAACGCGTCGCCATAGCTGGTATCCATCAGCGCGGCCGGATGGAGGCTCAAGAAGAGCCATTCGTCGTGACTGTCGAACGCGTTGAAGTTGCCGAGGTGCAGCGACTCGGCCAGTCGGCCAAGTTCAAGCAGGTCGCCTCGGCGCGCGGCCTGGGTGAAAACCTCGTGCGAAGGCACTTGCTGCGCATGCTCGTCGTGCGCACGCAACGAGGCGTGATAGCCGATCGCGCGCCGGTGCGAGACGGAGAAGACTGGCTGAAACACGCTGAAAACGGTGTATGCGCCGTAAAGTACCGTGCGCCGCGAGCCTTCGTCGCCGGCCATTGGGCGGGGAGGCTGGAAGCCGGGAGGATCGAGTTCGATCATGCTCATCATGTCAGTCGTGTGGGTGGCGGCGAGATTGCGTGTTGAATGCGGAATCTGCATGCGCAACACGGCAGTTTACAGGATAGGCGAGCAAGATTTATGCGCATGCAGAAGCGCTGACGAGGCGTGTAATTGACGCGTGCGTCCCTGAACGTCGGGCATCAGCATGGCGTGTGCGCCCGCAATCCGCACTTTGCTGGTGCGCGCCGCGCCCTGTTGCGGACCGAAGTGGACCTGGAGGACATTAAGTCGGATTCAGGGCAAGCGTATGTCCCGGTGGGAAGAGGAGTGCTGAATCAGACCCAAGCGCGGCGGGTCAAAGAAACTCACGTTCGCTCGGAGGGATCCGTCTTCCTGCCCGGCGTGCGGATTTCGGGCGACAACTGCGCGAAGATCCACGCGGAACCCGCGGTGATGATGCCGACGCAAAGGAACGTCGCGTGAAAAGCGGGCAGAGAGTTGGCCGCCGTCACCCGCGGCAGGAGGCCCGTGAACGTGGCGAGGAGGGCGCCGGCGACCGTGACGCCGAGGCTCATCGAGAGCATCTGGACGAGCGAGAACAGGCTGTTGCCGCTGCTTGCGCCGCCGGTGCCGAGATCCTTGAGCGTCAGCGTGTTCATCGCCGTGAATTGCATCGAGTTGACGCCGCCGAACAAGGCCAGTTGCACGACTCTCAGCCACAACGGCTGCCCGGCGCTGGTCAGTGAAAAGCTCGCCATGGTCAACCCGACGAGGACCGTATTGGCGATCAACACGCGGCGATAGCTGTACTTGACGATCAGCTTGGTCACGAGCCGCTTCGAGGCCATGCCGGCCGCGGCGACGGGCAGCATCATCAGGCCCGCTTCGAATGCGCTGTAGCCGAGGCTCACTTGCAGGAGCAGCGGAATCAGGTAGGGCATTGCGCCGCTTCCAATCCGCGCGAACAGATTGCCGAGCAGTCCGACGCTGAACGTGTGAATCTTGAACAGATCGAGTGGAAAAATCGGTGCGGGCTCGCGCACGGCGTGCAAGCCGTAGGCGACAAAGCAGGCCAGGCTCAGAATCAGCAGCACGAGTACGGTGGCATGTTGAATGCCGAATTCGGTGCGGCCGTCGAGTGCAAAGGAAATCGCCACCATGCCGACGATCAGCAGCCCATAGCCCTTCAGGTCGAACTTGCCGACCTGCTCGTTGCGACTGTCGGGCATGAAGATAAAGGTGGCGATGCATCCGGCGACACCCACAGGCACGTTGATCAGAAAGATCCAGTGCCACGACGCGATCTTTACGAGCCAGCCGCCGAGCGTCGGCCCGATCAACGGTCCGATCAGTCCTGGAATCGCCACGAACGAAAGCGCCGGCAAGTAGCGTTCGGCCGGAAAGGTCCGCAGCACGGCGAGGCGCCCGACCGGCAGCAGCATTGCGCCGCCCACGCCTTGCACGACACGGAAGATCACCAGCTGGTTCAGCGTATGAGCGTTGGCGCAGAGCAGCGAGCCGACGGCGAAAACGAGAATCGCGCTGAAGAATACGCGCCGGGTGCCAAGCTTGTCGGCGAGCCAGCCCGAGACTGGGATCATGACGGCCATCGTCAGCGAATAGGCGATCACCACCGACTGCATGCGCAGCGGCAGTTCGCCGAGGCTCGTCGCCATCGCGGGGAGGGCCGTGTTGACGATTGTCGAATCCAGCGTCTGCATGAAGAAGCCCGTCGCGACGAGCCACAACATGACGGTGAGCGAGCGGGCCGAAGGAGTGCTGGGCGCGGCAGTTGCGGGGGCGGGCGGAGTCGGCGGCGTGGACATGAAGTGGCGGCGAGGCGCGGGGACGGGCAGGGACTCGCTATTCTAGGGAAAAGCCGCGGGCCACGCAGGAAGGCCCGGGTGCGCGCGGCGCCAGCTTCAGCGCAATTGCGCCGCTGCGCGAAAAAACGCCTGTGCGCGCGGCTCGTTGCCGAACGCCGCATGAATCCGGATCCACGGACTCGGCTCCATGCCCGGCCGGAAGTAGCTGCCCGGCGCGACCGTCACGCCGAGCGGCGCGCCGCATTCCACCAGCCGCTCGGCATTCTCCACGTGCGGCACGCGCGCCCACAGGAATTTGCCGCCGACCGGTTTCTCGAACACTTCCCATCCCGCCTCTTCGAGCGTCTGAATGGTCGAGCCGAGCGCGTCGCGCATCCGGCGGCGGAGTCGTTCGAGGTATTTGCGATACGCGCCGCGCTCAAGCAGCGACGCTGTGACGGTTTCGGCAAAAAGCGACCCGCCGATGCTCGTCAGCATCTTGATATCGACGAGGTCCTTGATGATCGCGTGGCTCGCGACCACGCAGCCGATCCGCAGCGAAGACGATAGTGTCTTCGACAGTCCGCCGATGTAAATCACGTGTTCGAGCTGGTCGAGGGTCGCAAGGCGATCCGTGACGTCGGTCTGGAAGTCGGCGTAGATGTCGTCTTCGATGATCGTGAAGCCGTGCTCCCGCGCGAGTTGCAGCAGCCGGAACGCGACCGGCGGCGCAACGGTCGTGCCGGTCGGATTGTGGAACACCGTGTTGATGAAGAAGAGCTTCGGTCTATGCAGTTTCAACTGCGCCTGCATGACATCGAGGTCCGGCCCGCTGCGCGTACGCGGAATGCCGACGAGACGAACGCCGTGCAGCTTCAGCAGCCCGTACAGGTTGTAGTAGCCGGGGTCTTCGACGAAGATCGTGTCGCCCGCTTTCAGCATGTAACGCATCAGCAGGTCGAACGCCTGGCTCGCGCCATGGGTAATCACGATCTGCGATGTGTCCGCGCGGATGCCGAGTTGCGCGATGCGAGCCTGCAAATGCTCGCGCAAGCTCAGGTTGCCGAGCGGCGTCGCGTAGTCGACCATGCTCGCGGGATCGGTGCGCAACACATGGCGTATCGCCTGGGCAATGCTTTCCGTATCGCGCCAGGCCTCGGGGATGAATCCGCTGCCGAGCTTCAGCGTTTCGCCGGGATGGTTGAACTGCTGCAGCAGGTGGCCGGATTCGTCTTCGGCGCGTCGCGGGTCCGAGGTGCCGTCGCATGGCGAGCCGCCGGGCGGCCGGTCGGCCACGTAGAAACCGGAGCCGTGGCGCGAATCCACATAACCGAGCGACACCAGCCGGTCATACGCCTCGATTACCGGAAAGCGGCTTACGCCGTAGTCGGCTGCAAACTGACGGATCGACGGCAATTTCGAGCCGGGATGGGCGGCGCGCGAGCGGATCCACGTCGTGACGCCCGTCACGATCTGTTCCGTCAGCGGCACGCCGTTGTCTCTATCGAGTTGAATTTGAAGTCGCATGCACTTTCCTTCCCGAACGAGACGCGCAGTCAAAAGAGCCGCAGGCGCGGCCACTCACACAACCACCCGCGCCAACTGTTCGGTTTTTCGACTGCACAGTTCCGACGAAAGTGTTCGGAACTGTGCATGGGTATCCGATCTTCGCACGACAATAATCGCTACACCAGAAAAGTTCTTTGAAGGAGAACGGTCATGCGTGAAGTGCGAATTTTCGAACTGGAACATGAGGAGCCGGCGACCGCCTGGCGTGTCGCGCGTCCGTCCACTTTCAAGGTGATTTCGGGCGAGATCTGGCTGACGGTCGAGGGCGACAGCGAGGACTACTGGCTCGCCGCGGGCGAATCGGTCGAACTACCGCGCGGAGCCGTCGCGTGGATCAGTGCGGGGCAAGCCGGCGCGCGCTTCGCGCTCGCGAGCGGCTCCGAGCGTGGCGCCACGAAGCCGACGCGCGGTGCGTCGCTGCCGAACTGGCTGCCGCGCTGGCTTGGCGCTGCCTGACGGCGGGCGGCCGGCTACACCCACGCCCGTGCCGCCCGCCGCCAAACGCCGGCTGCTAACCATCGGCCGCCAAACGCCCGCTGCTAACCATCGGCCGCTAAACGCCCGCCGCTAACCGCCGACTAACCGCCGACCTCTCCGACATACCGCGCCCGCGGCCGGATCAAACTGCCGTCGCGCGTCTGTTCCATGGCGTGCGCAATCCAGCCGACCACGCGTCCCACCGCAAACAGCGTGAACGCCGCGCCGGCGGGCAAGCCGAGCACACGCTCAATGGCGGCAAGCGCAAAGTCGACCGTGGGCTTTGCGCCGGTCGTATCGCGGACCGCGCGCGCCAGCGCTTCGATCTCACCGAGCGGGGAGCGCGCCGGCGCGCATTCCCGCAGCAGGTCCAGCAGCAACCGCGCACGCGGATCGCCGTCCGGATAAAGCGGATGGCCGAAGCCCGACAGCACCGGTCCTTGCACACCTTGTTCGTGTCGCGACAGACGCGTGGCCAGAAAGCGGTCGAGATCGGCGGCGCGCGACGCTTCTTCCAATAGCGCGGCGATGCGCACGGTTTCGCCGCCGTGGCGCGGGCCGGCCAGCGCGGCGAGGCCGCCCGCAACCGCGCCGAACAGGTGCGTGCCCGTCGACGTAATACAGCGAACCGTGAACGTGGACGCGTTCAGCTCGTGATCTGCGCACGCCACCAGCGCGGCGCGCAGCAGCGCCGCCTGCTGCCGGTTGCGCACCTGCCACACCGACGCCAGTTGCCGATGCAGCGGCGCATTCGACGGCGCGGCGGACATCATCCCAGCGGCCAGCAGCCGCATCACGGCGCATGCATTGTCGAGTTGCGCCTCGCGCCCGAGCGCCCAGACCCGCGGCAATTGCGCGGCCGCGGCCGGCAGCAGGACGAGCGCCCGGTCGAGCGGCGTGCTGTCGCTCCAGAGCTTGAGCCACGCGGCCCATTGAGCAGCGGCGAGCGGGACGGCGGGCGCATCGGCAATGCGCGCCGCGCTGCATTCCCATAACAAGGCCGCGATATCCTCCAGCGATTCCGTGCGCGCGAGCGCCATCGCATCGCGCCCGCGATACAGGAGGCGGCCGTCGGCAACGAGCGTGATCGACGATTCGAGCACCGGCACACCCCAGTCCAGCACCTTCTGCGCGACTTTGCCGGCGCGCTTGCCGTCTGCCTTGCGCCGCGCGAGGCGCCGCACTTCGCGCGCGTCATAGCGCCGCTGTTTGCCTTGCGCATCCGGCGAGGAACTCAGCAAGCCGCGGCTCACATACGCATAGAGCGTGGCGACGCTGATGCCGAGTTCGGCGGCGGCTTCAGCGGCGGTCAACGAGTCGGAAGAGGACATAAAGGTAAGCGACGAGGTCGGAGTAGTAAGCGGCCGACAACCAAAGAATTCAATATATATTGATTATCATAATCAAGATTGATTCGTGCAAGGCGCGCTTCTAGACTCGTTCACATTCCTCTCGACTCGAATGTGAACGCCATGACCCCCGAACTCGCGCTCGATCACATCTGGACACTCGCTCGGGGTGAGCCCGCTGCGCTTCTCTCCGTCCACCTGACCGGCCAGGAGCCGGGCCTGCCGTCGGTGTTTCGCGTCGGCGCGCTCGCGTCGGCGACCATTGCGGCGACGGGCCTCGCGGCGGCGGAATACCATCGGCTGCGCACGGGACGCGGGCAGCACGTCACCGTGGACATGCGGCGGGCACTGGCGTCGTTTCGCAGCGAGCGGTATCTGGGAATCGACGGCGGCCCGCCGCCCGTGCTGCGCGATCCGGTGACCGGGTTCTACGAGACGCGCGACGGCCGCTGGATTCAACTGCATACGAATTTCGCGCATCACCTCGCGGGCGTGTTGAAGGTGCTCGGCTGCGGGAACGAGCGCGCGGCGGTCGCGTCGGCGATACGCGGCTGGGAGGGCGCCGTGCTCGACCAGACGCTCGCCGATGCAGGCCTCTGCGCGGCACTGATCCGCACGCCCGACGAGTGGGCCGCGCTCGATCAGGCGAAAGCAATCGCGAGACTGCCGCTTTTCGAAATCGAGCGTATCGGCGATGCACCGCCGGAACTGGCGCGGCGTCATCTATCGCCATCCGGTCAGGGCGGCGCCCGGCCGCTGTCCGGCGTGCGCGTGCTGGACCTGTCGCGGATCATCGCCGGGCCGGTCGGCGGCCGCGCGCTCGCGCAGCATGGCGCCGAGGTGCTGATGATCAACGGCCCGCATCTGCCGAACATTGCGCCGCTCGTCATCGACAACAGCCGCGGCAAGCGCTCCGCCGTGCTCGATTTACGCGACGCTGCAGGCCGCGACACGCTGCGCGGACTGACGCGCGACGCCGATGTCTTTCTGCAAGCCTATCGCCCCGGCGCGCTGGCGGCGCGCGGCTTCGGTCCCGACGACGCCGCGCGCGTGCGGCCGGGCATCGTGTATGTATCGGTGTGCGCGTATGGATATGACGGACCATGGGCCTCGCGGCGCGGCTTCGACAGTCTCGTGCAGTCCGCGAGCGGCATTGCGGCGACTGAGTGGCAGGCAGCGGCATCGCCCGGACCGAGACATTTGCCGTGCCAGGCGCTCGATCACGCGACTGGTTATCTCGCCGCTTTCGGCGCCATGATCGCGCTGGCCCGGCGCGCGACCGAAGGCGGAAGCTGGCACGTGAAGGTATCGCTGGCGCAGACAGGCCGGTGGCTGCAATCGCTCGGCCAGATTCCGGATGGACAGACAGCGCCTGACATCACGCTCGACGACGTGCGCGACTGCCTCGATACCGTTCAGTCCGAGTTCGGCCGCGTGCGGGCGGTGCAGCCGGCCGAGCAACTGGAGGAGACGCCGGCGTTTCTCGCGTTGCCGCCATCGCGGATCGGCGCGCACGAGGCGAAGTGGCTTTGACGGCGCGATGCGGCTGCGTCTGAGCGTCTTTCCCTAAGCGACGAATTATTTGCGCAGTTCCGCCACGAAATCGTAGTAATCGTTGCGGCAGTACGTGTCGGTCAGTTCAATCGCACGCTGATCCGCGGTGTAGCCGACGCGTGTGATCAACAGCAGCGCTTCGTTCGGCGCGATACTCATCTGCTGCGCGATTTCCTCGCTCGCATTCACCGCGCGGAAGTGCTGCAGCGCGCGCACGATGGTCAGCCCGCGATTCTCCAGATACGTGTACAGCGAATCGCCGATCGCCTGCGGATCGGGAATCACCGCGGCGGGAAAGGTCGAATTCTCGACCGCCATCACAATGCCGTCCGCCAGACGCAAACGCCGCAGACGCGTCACGGCCGCGGCCGGCGAAAGCCCCAGTTGGATCACTTCCTCGCGATTGGCCGGCTCTATTTCGCGGGAGAGCCACTTCGAGCTCGGCGTGAAGCCGCGCCGGCGCAGCATTTCGCTGAAGCTCGACAGCCGCGACAGTGGATCTTCATAGCGCGGCGTGATGAAACTGCCGGCGCCTTGCGTGCGTCGAATCAGGCCTTGTTCGACGAGCAAGGCAATCGCCTTGCGCGAGGTGATTCGCGAAACGCCAAGCGCCTCCGAGAGCACGCGCTCGGACGGCAGCGCCTCGCCGGCATTCCAGCGGTTCTCGTGAATCGCCGTGCCGAGCTTGCGGGCAAGTTGCAGATAGAGCGGCGTGTCGTTTTCCGGGTCCGGGCGCAGATCGCGCCAGCGGTCTTCCGAGGCAGAGGTCATGGGGCTTACGCTAGAAGGGCGAGGAGCAATTCTAAGACATCGGCGCGCCGCGTTATAGCGGGCTTTTGCCTGGTCGCCGGTCGGAGGCGGGCGCAGCCGCTAAACTCGTCGGTACGCATAGAGCCGCACCGCCGTGCTTGCGCGCCGCGTCGCTGCGCCGGTGCATGTGCGGAGCTTCAGCCACAGTCAGTCACTTCAGGAGTCAGCATGACGAGCGATATCGCAAGCGTGAGCTTGCCCGACGGCGAGCGCATCCCGAAACTCGGGCAGGGCACATGGGAAATGGGCGAGCGGCCCGCGCGCCGCGCGGCGGAGATCGACGCGCTGCGATGCGGCATTGAGCTCGGCATGACGCTGATCGATACAGCCGAAATGTACGGCGACGGCGCCACCGAATCGCTGCTCGGCGAAGCGCTTGCAGGACTGCGCGACCAGATATTCCTCGTCAGCAAGGTGTATCCGCATAATGCGAGCCGGCGCGGCGTGATCGCCGCGTGCGAACAGAGCCTCAAACGTCTGAAGACGGATCGGCTCGATCTGTATCTGCTGCACTGGCGCGGCTCCGTGCCGCTCGCGGAAACGGTCGCGGCGTTCGAAGCACTGCGCGAGGACGGCAAAATCCGCCACTGGGGCGTGAGCAACTTCGACACCGACGACATGGAGGAACTCGTGGCCGTTGCCGGCGGCGCGGCGTGCGCGACCAACCAGATTCTGTATAACGTCGCGCGGCGCGGGCCCGAGTTCGATCTGCTGCCCTGGCTCGCCGCTCGCAACATGCCGACCATGGCCTACAGCCCCGTCGATCACGCGCGTCTGCCGAAACGCTCGCCGCTCGACGACATTGCAGGCGCGCGCGGCGTGTCGGTGTTTCAGGTGGCGCTCGCGTGGGTGCTGCAGCAGCCCGGTGTGTTCGCGATTCCCAAGGCGGGCCGCGTCGAGCACGTGCGCGACAATCACCGCGCGCTCGAATTGCGGCTCGAGGCCGAGGAACTGGCTGCCATCGACGGCTATTTCAAGCCGCCGCGCGGCAAGCGCGCGCTGGAAATGCTCTGAGCGCCGCGCTCGCCGCGCCGGCCGCAAGCATGCGGACAAGCACGCTCACAAGCACGGCCCGCGTTCTCAATTGCAGCTGTGATGCATGTGCACCGAGCCCAGCACCGCGACTTCGGCCGGCGTGTGCTTGAGCGAGTCGTCGTTGACCTCGCCCGCGTCCGCGACGAATTCGTCGACGATCGACGACACCGGCGTATTGCGCAGGCACAGCGACACGCGCTGCGTTTCGTTGGCCGGCAAGGACGCGCGCTGACCGAGGAACAGCACGCCGTACTGATAGCCGTGGATGATGCCGCGAATGGCGCCGACACATTGACCCTGGGCGACGTTATCGCTTTTCTGCTTGCAGGTCTGCGCGAGCGAGTAGGCGGAGAAGCTGGGATCGACAGGCGGCGCGGCCTGCGACAACGTGGGCGACAGCGGCTGCGCAGCAGGCGCCGGCTTCTGCACGCCGGTTTGCGCGTGCGCGAGCGAGGCGAAGCCGAAAGCGGCGGCCGCCGCGAGGCCGGCGACCGCGCGTGCCGCGGAGCAGGGGACGTTTGCTTGCATGTTGTGGTGCCCTCATATCGAACGTTGAATCTGATATGAGGCAATTGCCGCGCTTTGGTTCCGGACCGGCGCGCGGCGCGCACATCTATCGCGAAGCGTCGCCGTCGGCGTTTTTCGCCGGGCCGGTTGGCGCATCGTCGGGAGCGCCAGACACCTGCTCGCGTGAGGCGCTTTGCAGCGCGCGCAATTCGTCGACCGGAATATGACAGCGAATCCGATGCGCGCCACCGTCGCCCGCATTCGCAAACGGCGGGTCCTGCTGTTCGCAGATTGCGCCCAGCTTGCGCGGGCAGCGTGTATGAAACACACAACCGGAGGGCGGCGACGCGGCGCTCGGCAAATCGCCGGACAGGCGTATGCGGGTTCTGCCCGGATGGCCGTCGAGCGTCGGTACCGATGACAACAGCGCTTCGGTATAGGGATGCTGCGGCCCGTCGAACACGGCAGCGGCCGGTCCGACTTCGAGCAGCCTGCCGAGATACAGCACGGCGATGCGATCAGACAAATAGCGCACCACGTGCAGATCGTGCGAAATGAATACATAACTGACGCCGCGCTCGCGTTGCAGATCGGCAAGCAGATTGAGAATCGCGGCTTGCACCGAGACGTCGAGCGCGGAAGTCGGTTCGTCGCACACCACGACGCGCGGCTCGCCCGCGAAAGCGCGCGCAATCGCGACGCGCTGCTTGAGTCCGCCGGACAGCTGGCGCGTGCGCGAGCCGAGATAGCGCTCCGGCAAGCGCACGGCGGCGGTCAAGCTGGCGAGCCGTTCGTCGATGGCGGCACCGCGCAGCGCGCCAAGCCGCGACAACGCACGGCCGATCAGCCGCTTCACCGAATGCGCGCGGTTGAGCGCCGAGTCGGGATTCTGGAACACGATCTGCAGCGATTTCACCTGCTCGTCGTTGCGTCGCGTGACGCGCGCGGCGAGCGGCGCGCCGTCGAGTTCGAGCACGCTGCCCGCGTCGGGCGTGAGAAGGCCGAGCATCAGTTTCGCGAGCGTCGTCTTGCCGCTGCCCGACTCGCCGACGAGGCCGAGCGTCTCGCCGGCGGCGAGATCGAGCGACACGTTGTCCACCGCGCGCAGCGCCGCGCCGGAAACGTGGAATGTCTTCGACAGGTTCTCGGCGCGCAGCGCGAGCGCGCGCGGCGGGTTGCCGGCTGTCGCGTCGTTGCGTGCGGGCGATGTCCGCGGTTGGGCGCTTCCGCGCGGCAGCTCGATGGCGCGCTCGTGATAGTGGCAGCGCGACATCTGATCGCCATGCGCCGCGCCGACACGGTACGGCGGCGGCGCCTCGCGGCGGCAGCGCTCGTCGGCGAGACGGCAGCGCTCCGCATAGATACAGCCTCGCGTCACCGAGCCCGGCGCGGGCAGGCCGCCCGCAATCGTGTCGAGGCGCTCGCTGTCCTTGCTGCGGCCCGCTGTGGGCAAACAGCGCAACAGCCCCACCGTGTACGGATGACGCGGCCGCGTGAAGACGTCTTCTGTCGCGCCTTCTTCGACGAGCTTGCCCGCATACAACACGCCGACGCGTTCGCACATGCGCCCGATCACCGCGAGGTTGTGGCTGATGAACAGCACCGCGGTACCGAACTCGGCGCGCAGTTGTGCCACGAGGTCGAGCACTTCGGCTTCGACGGTGGCGTCGAGTCCCGTGGTCGGTTCGTCGAGAATCAGCAGAGCGGGGTTCGAGGCGAGCGCCATCGCAATCACCACACGCTGCTGCATGCCGCCGGACAATTGATGAGGATAACTGTCCATCACGCGTTCCGGCGACGCAATGCGCACCCGTTGCAGCATCTCTAGCGAGCGCTGCAAGGCTTCGCCGGGTGCGGCGCCTGCCGCCTCGAATGCTTCCGACACCTGCCGCGCAATGGTGAGCGACGGATTCAACGCGCGGCCAGGATCCTGATAGACCATCGAAATCGTATTCGCGCGCAGGGTGCGCAGCGCGTCGGCGTCGAGCTTGTTCACATCCGCGCCGGCAATGACGATCTTGCCCGCCTTCACCTTGCCGTTGCGCGGCAAATAGCGCAGCGCCGCCATCGCGACGGTCGACTTGCCGCAGCCCGATTCGCCGACGAGTCCATACGCTTCGCCGCGCCGCACGCGGAACGACACATCCTGCAGCACCTCGCGATCGCGTCCGCGCATCCGGTAGGCGACCGTCAGGCCGACCACGGTCAGCGCATCGGTGCGGTCGCTCTTCGACACGTCGAAGGCGGGGAACGAGGAGGGCGGCGGTCCGTTCATCGGTCGAGCACACCTTGAACGCCGTCGGCTATCAGATTCACGCCGACGACGAGCGTTGCAATCGCGCCGGCGGCGAACACGACGGTCCACCATGCGCCGCCCGCCATCAGCGTGTACGACTCGGAAAGCGCGAGGCCCCAGTCGGCGGAAGGCGGCTGAATGCCGAAGCCGAGAAACGACAGCGTGGCCACCGCGAAGATCGCGTAGCCGAGCCGCACGGTGGCTTCCACGATGATCGGCGGCAGCACGTTCGGCAGAATCTCCGCAAACATGATGTACGGCGCACGTTCGCCGCGCAGTTGCGCGGCGGCGACATAGTCGAGATGACGCTCCGCGAACACGGCGGCGCGCACCGTGCGCGCGGTGATCGGCGTGAACGTGATGCCGATCACGAGGATCACGGTGAAGTTCGACGCGCCGACGGCGGCGAGCGCGAGCAACGCGACGATGACGAGCGGCAGCGCAAGAATCGCGTCGATCGCGCGGCCCACTACGTTGTCGACCCAGCCGTCGAAGTAGCCGACGACGAGGCCGAGCGCCGTGCCCGCCGCGGTGCCGAGCAGCGTCGCGAGCGGGGCAATGGTGAGAATGTCGCGCGCGCCGACGATCACGCGCGAGAACACATCGCGCCCGAGCTGATCGGTGCCGAACCAGTGAGCGCGATCGGGCGGCGTCAGCGAATTGAGCGGATCGGACGCGTAAGGGTCGAGCGGCACGAACCATGGGCCGGCAATCGCACACCCGATCCACCACGCGACAATGAGCACACCCGCGACGAAGGTGGGCGAGCGCAGCAGCACGCGCAATTGATCGAAGCGCGGTTCGCGGGCGGCGCGCGGCGTGGCCGGCGGAACGATCGTGCTCATTCGGCGCTCCCCACGCGCAAGCGCGGATTGAGCAGCACGTGCAACGCATCCGCGACCAGGTTGGCGACCGTGTACACCACGCCGATGGTCAGCACGCCGGCTTCGAGCATCGGAAAATCTTTGGCTTTCGCGGCGTTGTAGATCAGCGAGCCGATGCCCGGATAGCGGAACAGTGTCTCGACCACCACGAGGCCGCCGATCATATAGCCGAGCTGGGTGGCGGCCACTGTGATGGTGGGCAGCAATGCATTGCGCAACACGTGCCGCCAGATCACGACATGTTGCGGCAAGCCCTTGAGAATCGCGGTGCGCGTGTAGTCGGCGTCGAGCGCCTCGACCGTGCCGGCGCGCGCCATTCGTGCGATGTAGCCGAAGAACACGAGCACGAGCGGCAGCACCGGCAGGATCAGATGGCGCAGCTGCTCGAGTGCGCCGGCTTCGGGCGGATACGAAGCCTCAATGGGCAACCAGCGCAGCCATACGCCGAAGACAAGAATCAGCACGATCGACGACACGAACTCGGGCACGACGGTGGCCGACAAACCTGCGATGCTGATCGTGCGATCGAGCCAGCGTCCCGCATGCATGGCGGACCACACGCCGCCCGCAATACCGAGCGGCACGACGACGATGAATGCGAAGAAGCCGAGCTTCGCGGAGTGTGCGAGCGCGTCGGCGATGAACGGTCCCACCGGTTCGCGATACGCGTATGAAAGCCCCATGTCGCCGCGCACGAAATGCGTAATCCATTGCGCGTACTGCGTCATGAGCGGACGATCTGCGCCCAACTGATGATTGAGCGCGGCGACCGCGCGCGCGTCGGCGAGCGGCCCGAGCACCGCGCGGCCGATGTCGCCGGGCAACAGTTGGCCGCCTGCAAAGACGATCACCGACAACAGCCACAACGTGATCAGCGACAAGCCGACGCGCGTCGCCAGAAAACGCACGACGCGGCCGGCGTTGCCGTTCGGCGCGGAAGCGGGGGAGTTCACCGTGGTCGACATGTTGAACGCCTTGCCGTCAAACGCGGTGCGTGAACGAGCCGCTCAAGCGCTCAACACCGCGCGGTCGAAATACAGCTGCGCGAGGGCGGTGAAGCGAACACCGTTCACGCCTTTGCGCATGGCGATCAGCTGGTCGTAGAAGAACGGAATGATGATCGGCGTTTCGTCGAGCAGCAGCGTCTGGATCTGGCCGGAGATTTTTTTCTGCGACGCGAGGTCGACGGCCGCGACGAACTGCGCGACCAATTGATCGTATTGCGCATTCCTGAAGTGCGCCGCGTTCCATGTGCCGGTGCTCGTGAGCGGCGCATTCAGAAACACATTGGGCACGCCGCGATGACCGTAGTCGGTAATGCCGAGCGGCGAGTCGAGCCAGTCCGATTTGCCCGGCGTGCCGGCGCCGTAATACAGCGACTGACTCTCCACCTTCAGATTGATGCGCACGCCGATCGCCTTCGCCGCGTTCTGCACGACGACCGCGAGGTCGGGAATCTCCATGTACTTTTCGGTAGTCAGCGTCACGTCGAAACCGTTCGGCACGCCGGCTTGCGCGAGCAGCTGCTTCGCCTTCGCGATGTCGATTTTGCGCTGCGGCACACCGGCATCGGATGAAGGAAACACCGGCGCAAACGGACTGTCGTTGCCGAGCTGCGCGCGGCCCTTGAAGAGTCCGCGCACGAGCACGTCGCGATCGAGCGACAACGCCAGCGCCTGCCGCACGCGCTTGTCCTTGAAAAGCGGATTGTCGTTGCGCATATGAATCTGCCGATGCGCGCTCGACTTCACGCCCACTGCCTTGTAATCCGGATTGTTCAGAATCGCGGCGCCGCCCTGCACGGTGAAGGTGCCCATCACGTCCGCCTGATGGCCTTGCAGCGCGAGCAACTGCGCCTGCTGATCCGCGTAGAACGAAAACTGTACGCGTTCCGGTAACGCTTTCTCGCCCCAGTAATCGGGATTGCGCACGAACGACGCGCCGACTTTCGGTTGATACTTTTCCAGCTTGAACGGCCCCGTGCCGATGAAGCTTTTTTCATAGCCGCCCGCGTAGCTCGCCGGCAGGATCACCGCGTTGTAATTGTCCGAGGAAACGTAGTACGGGAAGTTGCCGTTGGGCGCGTCCAGATGGAAAGCGACGGTGTGCTCGTCGACCGCCTTCGCGCCGCCTTTGGACAGCACGCCCTTCAACACGGACAACGCCGCCGAGCCGCTCGCCGGATCGGCGAGGCGGTCGAACGTGGCCACCACGTCTTTCGCGGTGAACGGCTGACCGTCGTGAAATTTGACGTTCTCGCGCAGCCTGAAGGTCCACACGTCGCCCTTGTCGTTCGGCTTCCACGACAACGCGAGCGCGGGCTTCAGCATCAGTTTCTCGCCGTCGTCGTCGATCAGGAATTCGCCGGTCTGGTTGAGTAGCGCAAGACTCGCGGCGTCTGTAACAGTGAGCGGGTCGACTGCGCCCGCAGGCGTCAGATGCGCGACGCGAATCGTCTGGCTCGACGGCGCACCCGGTTTCGTGCTGCCCTGTGCCGACGCACGCGGTGCGTTCAGCACGCCGCCGCCCACGAGCGACAGACCGATCACGCTCGCGTAGCGCAGCAGTTCGCGGCGCGTGATGCGGCCGGCGAAGAACTCGTCGATGGCGTGATTGCCGTAAGCGTCGGCTTGGCGGCGGGCGAGGTCGAGAGCGGGGAATCGGTCAGCGGCAGTCTTCATCGTTGGAATGTCCAGTCCGTTCGGTTGCCGGTTCTGAGGGGCCGCGCCGGATGCGCGTCGGGTCGACTGTGCGGCGGGCGAAATTTCGGCGATGCAAGGCGGCTTCAGTTTAAGCGATTGCTCGTGGATTGGAGCGCTTGCGGCGGCGTGGCGTTCGCGATCGGCGGATAAAAGGGCCGGTGTGTGTCGTTGTCACAACGGTCGGGGCGCCTGTGGCCGCGTGTCACCGAGTGAGATGCGGAAGCTGCGCGACGCGTTGCGCGCGGCATTCCCGCCATGATGTGCCGCGTCACGGCGCTATAGCGAACGAACCGGCAGAAAAGCCGTGGAAAGCTTGACCGCTCGAACGCGATAACCCGCTCGAGAGCGGTTGCATTTACCGCCTTGCGACGGCGGGCCGCCGCCAGCGGTGGAACAGTACCGAGCCGATCCAGCACGCCATGAATGTCGCGACGATGCCGTAGCCCAGCACGCCGAATTGCTCGTTGATGCGCGCCACCGCGTCCCACATGCGGCCATTGAGCCCGAGCTTGTCGGACAGCAGCCCCAACGCTTCCACGCCGCCGATCACGATGGCAACGACCGCCGAAACGAACGTGATGCTCGCGTTGTAGTAGAGCTTGCGCTTCGGGTCGTCCATCGCCCAGCCGTAGGCGTGGACCATCAGCACGTTATCCGTCGAATCGACGAGTGTCATGCCCGCGGTGAAGAGCGCGGGAAATACGAGGATCGAATACAGAGGCAGGCCCTTGCTGGCCTCCGACGCGGCAATGGCCAGCAGGCCGATTTCCGTTGCCGAGTCGAACCCGAGGCCGAACAGCACGCCGACGGGGTACATGTGCCAGCTTTTCGTCACGAGCCTGAAGAGGGGCCGCAGCGCGCGCGACAGAAGACCGCCGTGAGCGGACGCCTCGGCGAGACCGGGCGTGGCGGGAGCCGGTTCGCCGCCGCGTTGCACATGACGATAGCGGCGCCATACATCGCGCAGAATCGCGAGGTTCACAGCCGCGAGCACGAGGAGGAACGATGCCGAGACGATGGTGCCGATGGTGCCGCCCACTGCCTTGAACGACTCGAAGCGGCCATGCAGCGAATGCGCGGTCCATGCTATGCCGAGCGTCGCGAGAATCACGATGCTCGAATGTCCCAGCGAAAAAGCGAGACCCACGCCGAGCGGGCGCTTGCCGGCCTGCATGAGCTTGCGCGTGACGGCGTCGATGGCCGCGATGTGGTCCGCGTCGACCGCGTGGCGCAAACCGAAACCATACGCGAGCAGCGCCGTGCCGAGCAGCAGCGGATAGTGGCGAAACGCGAGCAGCGCCCAGCCCCACGCGCCGAGATTGGCGGCGATCAGAACGGCGTACAGCGTGAGAAGGCGAGGGCGCAGCGAAGCGGTCGGCGTCATGAGTCGCGTGAAAGTGAATTAGTGATCGTGCGGATGTTTGTGAATCGGATCGACCCAATAGACCGTTTCCGGCTGTTCGACGGCCTCGATGTTCAGGTTGACCACGACCGCTTCGTTGTCGCTGCGCACGAGCACGCATTCGAGCGGCTCGTCGGTACTCGCGTTGATCTCCTGATGCGGCACATACGGCGGCACGAAAATAAAGTCGCCGGGACCTGCTTCGGCGGTGAATTCGAGCTGCTCGCCCCAGCGCATGCGCGCCTGGCCGCGCACCACGTAGATCACGCTTTCGAGCGCGCCATGATGATGCGCGCCGGTCTTCGCATTCGGATGAATCGTCACGGTGCCGGCCCAGATCTTTTGCGCGCCGACTCGCGCGGCATTGATTGCGGCCGCGCGATTCATGCCGGGTGTCTGCGGCGTGTTGGTATCGAGTTGATCGCCGCGAATTACCTTGACGCCGTGCTCGCGCCAGTCGACCGGCGCCGCCCCCTTGTCCCGTTCGTCGCTGTAATGCGGATGTTCGTGATCCTGGCTCATCGCATGTCTCCTCGTGGGCTTGGGAGGCGCGCCAAGTGCGCGGCGCCGTCCGGCATTTTTACACGCTAAAAAACGCGTGGGGTGGGTGGGTTGCAGGTGCGCAAAGGCGATTGACCGCGGGGCGAAAAAAAGCCCGTCCGGGAGGGACGGGCTTCTTGCGTTTGAGCCGCAGTGTCAGCCTGACGTTTCAGCAGGACTGCCGCACTGCGGAACCGCGGCTCTCCAGGTGACCGCAGAGGCTCACTTCTGCTTCGCGTTGATGACGGCTTCCGCGACGTTGTTCGGCGTTTCCGCGTAATGCTTGAACTCCATCGTGTAGGTCGCGCGGCCCTGCGTGGCCGAGCGCAGCGACGTCGAATAGCCGAACATTTCCGCGAGCGGCACTTCCGCGCGCACGAGCTTGCCGCCGCCGCCCGCGATGTCTTCCATGCCTTGCACGAGGCCGCGGCGGCTCGACAGATCGCCCATCACGTTGCCCATGAAGTCTTCGGGCGTTTCCACCTCGACGGCCATCATCGGTTCGAGCAGCACCGGTTTTGCCTTGCGCATGGCTTCCTTGAAGGCCATCGAGCCGGCCATGCGGAACGCGTTTTCGTTCGAGTCGACGTCGTGGTAGGAGCCGAACGTCAGCGTCACCTTCACGTCGACGACTGGATAGCCCGCCAGCACGCCGGCCTTCAGCGTTTCCTGGATGCCCTTGTCGACGGCCGGGATGAATTCGCGCGGAATCACGCCGCCCTTGATCGCGTCGACAAATTCGTAGCCCTTGCCCTGCTGCGCCGGCTCCAGCGTGATCACCGCGTGGCCGTACTGACCGCGGCCGCCCGACTGCTTGACGAACTTGCCTTCGACGTCCTCGACCTTGTTGCGCACCGTTTCGCGGTAGGCCACCTGCGGCTTGCCGACCGTCGCTTCCACGCCGAACTCGCGCTTCATCCGGTCGACCAGAATTTCGAGGTGCAGCTCGCCCATGCCGGAGATGATCGTCTGGCCGGATTCCTCGTCCGTTTGCACGCGGAACGACGGGTCTTCCTGCGCGAGACGGTTGAGCGCGATGCCCATCTTCTCCTGGTCGGCCTTGGTCTTCGGCTCGACGGCCTGCGAGATAACCGGCTCGGGGAAAATCATCTTCTCGAGAATGATGACCTTGTTCGGATCGCACAGCGTGTCGCCCGTGGTCGCTTCCTTCAGACCGACGGCCGCCGCGATGTCGCCCGCGCGCACTTCCTTGATCTCCTTGCGCTCGTTCGCGTGCATCTGCAGGATCCGGCCGAGGCGTTCCTTCTTTTCCTTGACCGGGTTGTAGACGGTGTCGCCCGAATTGACCACACCCGAATACACGCGGAAGAAGATCAGCTGGCCGACGAACGGGTCGGTCATGATCTTGAAGGCGAGCGCGGAAAACGGCTCGTCGTCGTTCGGATGACGCTCCGCTTCGTTGTCGTGCTCGTCGTGACCGAGAATTGCGGGCACGTCCACCGGCGAGGGCAGGTAGTCGATCACCGCGTCGAGCATGGCCTGCACGCCCTTGTTCTTGAACGCGCTGCCGCACAGCATCGGCACGATTTCATTGGCGATGGTGCGCTGGCGCAGGCCCTGCTTGATTTCCTCTTCGGTGAGCGTCTCGCCGCCCAGATATTTGTCGAGCAGTTCTTCGCTCGCCTCCGCGGCGGCCTCGACCATCTTGTCGTGCCATTCCTTCGCGGTGGCCGCCAGCTCGGCAGGGATGTCCTGGTATTCGAACTTGATGCCCTGGCTTTCGTCGTCCCAGACGATCGCCTTCATCTTGACGAGGTCGACCACGCCCTGGAAATGCTCTTCCGCGCCGACCGGAATCTGAATGGGCACCGCGACGCCCTTGAGGCGGTCGCCGATCTGCCGCTGCACGCGGAAAAAGTCCGCGCCGACGCGATCCATCTTGTTGACGAACGCGATGCGCGGCACCTTGTACTTGTTCGCCTGGCGCCAGACGGTTTCCGATTGCGGTTGCACACCGCCGACCGAGTCGTAGACCATGCACGCGCCATCCAGCACGCGCATGGAGCGCTCCACTTCGATCGTGAAGTCGACGTGCCCCGGCGTGTCGATGATGTTGATCCGATGCTCCGGATAATTGCCGGCCATGCCTTTCCAGAAGGCCGTGGTGGCCGCCGACGTGATCGTGATGCCGCGCTCCTGCTCCTGTTCCATCCAGTCCATCGTCGCCGCACCGTCGTGAACCTCGCCGATCTTGTGGGTCACGCCGGTGTAGAACAGGATGCGTTCAGTGGTGGTGGTTTTGCCGGCATCGATGTGAGCGCTGATGCCGATATTCCGGTAGCGCTCGATGGGAGTCTTGCGGGGCACGTGAACCTCCTTGGAATAGCGCGCCTGAAACGCTGACCGGGCGGCAGTCTGTGGCGCCCGGACCGCGGGATTGCTGCGTTGCTGAGAATACTAGGATAGCGCGTCGGCCCGTCTTTTGCAGGAATCTTGCCAGGCGGGGCGGCGGGTCTGCGAAGCTGCGTCGTGGCGGCGTCGGGAGTGGCGCAGCGCGGCGCGGCGGCGACACCGCTCTTGCGCCACGGCGCGACAAAGACGAAAGGCGGCGCCTCTCAGGAAGGTGCCGCCTTTTCGGGGAGTGCTTTAGCAGGTGCAGCGGTTTGCGTGTTCAGCGCTTCGGTTCAACAGAACCCGCGCAGCGGACCTGGTCTTGTGCCGCGCACTGCGCAGCGGGCGCAGCCTACGCGCTCACTGCGCCGCCGGCAGCCCCTGAATCTTCATGCCAGGCTTGATGCCCTTCGACGAGAACCAGCCCTTGCTCATCTCGAGCGCATACACGCCGTTGTTCTTCGGGCAGTGATTGTTGGTCGTCTCGGCCTGCATTTCGTCGATGTCGGTCACGGTGCCGTCCGCGCGCATGAACGCGATGGACAGCGGGATCAGCGTGTTCTTCATCCAGAAGCAGTGCACTGCGTTTTCGTTGAACACGAACAGCATGCCTTCGTTCGGCGCGAGGCTCGTGCGGTACATGAGACCCTGCTCGCGGTCCGCGTCGTTGGCGGCGACGGCCGCGTCGATCACGAACATGCCGGCGGTCAGCTTCGCGCGCGGAAATTCGCCCGGCTGTTTCGCGCCGGCCGGCATCTGCTGCGCATGAGCGGGCAGCGCGTTGAGAGCGGAGAACGACATCGCCGCGAACGGCAGGATTGCGGCAACGGCGAAACGCGCCATCAACGAGCGCAGGGGAAATCGCACGGCATGACTCCTTGCTGAAATTAACCGGGGAATGTTACGCGAGCGCGTCAAAAACAAAAAGGCAGATCGCCTTGCGGTGATCTGCCTTTCAACGCCGTAAGAACGGCAATGAAGCGAGTTCTTGACTGCGTTTTTACAACAAACTTACTCCGAAGCTGCCGAAGCGGCTGCAGCAGCAGCTGCCTTCTTGTGCGACTTCTTGTGAGCGTGCTTCGTGGTCTTCTTTGCCGACGAAGCAGCTGCTGCCGGAGCTGCCGAAGCTGCTGCCGGTGCCGAAGCTTGTGCGAATGCTGCCGTTGCGAAGAGGCCAGCGACCAGAGCGGCGATCAGTTTGTTCATTTTGAAAATCCTCAGCTTGAGTTAATTAACCAAATGACCCGGTTATGTTTGAGTCATGTCGGTAAACGTGCCATCCACCTTTCGGTTGACAGTCGCATCGAACAAATTTTCGACGCGTCTGCCGAGCTCTCAGACTGCCTGCACCCACCGCGCAAACGGCTTGTACAAAGGCCCTTAAGGCTGAATGCCGGACAGCTTCGGGCGGCATCTGCGTCGAATAACGCGTGAGCTTGCAAGCCGGTTGACGTGAATTTCGCGGAAAACTTTCAATCTGAGACGTTGAGGTGAACCAGACTTTGCGTAAGCGCTGCGCGCGTTGATGTTTCACGGTTTTTATCGTGACGTTTCACGCGCCGTTTTATTCGCGCATACAAGAAGTTAGCGATTTACACGAGGCCTTCCCACGGTGCATTGGGCGGTACCTCGACATACTCGCCCGGCTGCAGGCCGAGCGAAAAAATATCGAGCGCGCCAATGCCGACCCGCACGAGGCGCAGCGTCGGAAAGCCGACTGCAGCCGTCATGCGCCGCACCTGGCGGTTCTTGCCTTCGGTGATGGACAGTTCGATCCAACTGGTGGGAATGGCCGCGCGATAGCGAATGGGCGGCGTGCGCGTCCACAGCGTGTCGCTGGGCTCGACATAATCGGCGCGACACGGTTTCGTCACATAGTCGCCAAGATCGACGCCGCGCGCGAGCTTCTTGAGCGCGGCGGCATCCACCGTGCCTTCCACCTGCGCCCAATAGCGTTTGACGAGCTTATGACGCGGTTCGGCGATGCGCGCCTGCAGCGCGCCGTCGTCGGTGAGAAGCAGCAGGCCTTCGCTGTCGGAGTCGAGGCGTCCGGCCGGATACACGCCCGGCACTTTGACCCAGTCGGCGAGCGACGCGCGCGTCTCATGCGGAGAAAACTGGCAGATGGTGCCGAACGGCTTGTTCAGTGCAAGAAGACGCATAGCTAATCAGGGAGGCGCGCCGCGATGCGTCTGCATGACGCACCGGCACGGCGCCGCGGGAGGCAATGCCGGTGGCGAATGGCGGGATAATAAAGCATAAGACGCCGGAGCACGGCCCCGGTCCGCTACATGACAGAAGGACAGACGGCCGGCGCCGCGCTTTGTCGCTCCATGCATGTTGGAAAACCCCGAGCCGGCCGCGCCGCGATGCCGCGCCCGCGTGGGCTAGAATAACGGCCAGGCCGCGTGCGCGCGTCCGGCAGTGCGCGTCGCGAGGAGCATCCTTTTCGCAGTCTCCCACCAGCTTTCAGCACAGCCTTCACTGGAGTCGATCATGCCGTATCAGCACATCAAGGTTCCGACGGGTGGTGACAAGATCACCGTCAATGCGGATTTCTCGCTCAATGTCTCGGATCAGCCGATCATTCCGTTTATCGAAGGCGACGGCACCGGCGTCGACATTACGCCGGTCATGATCAAGGTCGTGGACGCCGCGGTCGAAAAGGCCTACGCGGGCAAGAGAAAAATCCACTGGATGGAAATCTACGCGGGCGAGAAGTCGACCAAAGTCTACGGGCCGGACGTGTGGCTGCCGGAAGAAACGCTGCAGGTGCTGAAAGAATACGTCGTGTCCATCAAGGGGCCGCTGACCACGCCCGTCGGCGGCGGCATTCGCTCGCTGAACGTCGCGCTGCGCCAGGAACTCGATCTGTATGTGTGCCTGCGCCCGGTGCAGTACTTCAAGGGCGTGCCTTCGCCGGTACGCGAGCCCGAGAAAACCAATATGGTGATCTTCCGCGAAAACTCGGAAGACATCTACGCGGGTATCGAATGGCCCGCCGAGTCCGAGCAGGCGAAGAAGGTGATCAAGTTCCTGCAGGAAGAAATGGGCGTGAAGAAGATCCGCTTCCCACAAACCTCGGGCATCGGCATCAAGCCGGTGTCGCGCGAGGGCACGGAGCGTCTCGTGCGCAAGGCGATCCAGTATGCGATCGACAACGACCGCCGCTCGGTGACGCTCGTGCACAAGGGCAACATCATGAAGTACACGGAAGGCGCATTCCGTGACTATGGTTATGCGCTGGCGCAAAAGGAGTTCAACGCCGAGCTGATCGACGGCGGTCCGTGGATGAAGGTCAAGAATCCGAAGACGGGTGGCGACATCGTCGTGAAGGACGTGATCGCCGACGCCTTCCTGCAGCAGATCCTGCTGCGCCCCGCGGAATACGACGTCATCGCCACGCTGAATCTGAACGGCGATTACGTGTCGGACGCGCTGGCCGCGCAGGTGGGCGGCATCGGCATCGCGCCGGGCGCGAACATGTCGGATTCGGTCGCGATGTTCGAGGCCACCCACGGCACGGCGCCGAAGTATGCGGGCAAGGACTACGTGAATCCGGGCTCGGAAATTCTCTCGGCGGAAATGATGCTGCGCCACCTCGGCTGGTTCGAGGCGGCGGACCTCATCATCAAGTCGATGGAAACGTCGATCCTGCAAAAGCGCGTGACTTACGACTTCGCGCGTCTCATGGAAGGCGCAACGCAGGTTTCGTGTTCGGGCTTTGGGCAGGTGATGATCGAGAATATGTAAGGGCCTGTCGCACGCAGTCTCAAGTAGTGCCATGTAGTAGCAAAAAACGCCGATAGATCAGTGATTTATCGGCGTTTTTTATTTCTGGACGATAGCCCGGATGACGAGGTGGACGGTTCGTACATCGTCAAGGTCGAGTGATCTGCGAGGGCTGTATCAGCCGGGATTACCGACGCCTGCCAGCACCTCTGCACGAGGCGCACTCAGACGCCTTCGTTCCGGCCATTGCGCATATTCCCGGCCTTTCCCGGTAATGCTGATTGTCGGCCCGTCGATCTGGATGCATTGGTGCATTTGCAGGGCATTGATGACCGCGTGGCGCTCATTGGCGATGTATATGCGATGCATCCAATACGTCTCGTATGCATCGAACGTTGTTCCGTTCTGAAAATTGGTTAGCCAGTCGAGCACATCCTGGGTGCTGTCTGCAAAGAAATAATTGAGATAGCGGTATTCCCACATGCGCGAGGCGGCGCGTTCGGCATCGAATAAGGCCTTGATCTGCGCCTGCTGCTCCGGCGTTACTTCAAGATTTTGCAGTTCCTGCTGCATAGCACCGTCATCCGGCACTGGCGGATTCCCGTCAGCAGGTGCCTCACCTTCAAGCTTTGCCTGTTGCGTAACCAATTCTTGCCCGAGAATCTTGAATGACGACACCCGGTTTATCAGATTGCGTAGTTCCGTGCGGAAGTAGCGCGCGCCGACGATGATCGCAAGGCCCACGATGGGCGGCCATGACAAGAACACCTTTACGAATTCCAGCACCAGTTTCCAGTCAACCTGCGCCATGACGCCCCCGTGTTGGTGGTGCGGATTTTGGGCCACATGTTACCTTGAACCTGCGAAGCTGAAATCCACCGCTGCATGCCGGTGCTAAAGTTCAGACAAAACAGCACTGAGAGAGGGCCACGTGTCACGCAGCATTATTTGCCTCGGCGACATCACGTCGCACGGCGGCAAGGTTCTGCGAGGAAATCCCACGGCAACGCTGGAAGGCAGGCCGATTTCGGGCGTCGGCCACATGGTCGCGTGCCCGCAATGCAAGGGCACATTTCCGATCCTGCCTGACTTGCTCGGGCGGCGTTACCCGCATGTTATCGACGGTAGAAATACGGCTGTCGAAGGTATGGGAACTGCATGCGGCGCGACGCTCATCGCGTCACAGTCGAATTCCACTATCAGCGATGACGGCGAAGGTCACGCGAGTCCCGGCGCAGCGGTCGCAGCAGCGGCTAGCGCGTTGCCGCTGTCGCCAACCCCGACGCTTTGTCTTGAATGCCTGATCGCGGCAGCAAAAAGCGGCGCAACGACTGTCATGCGGGAGTAGGTCGTGCAGTCTGCAAAAATCGAAACTTATTTCGCGCAGCGTCAGGCACAGGCGCCGTTGCCCGTGCGTCTTTATGCGCTTGTTGATGCGCTGCTGTATGGACGCGGCGAGCCTGTTGAACGGCCAACGGCCACTATCGGATTATTTGACGGCACGCCGGACGCATCACTGGCCGACGCTGGCCCGTGGCTGATCGATTTCGAGGAAGCGCCGGGCAGTGTGAAACAGTCTTTATTCGCGATGGGCGCGGGCGCTGACGGCGTTTCGTGGCTCATTAGTGCCTATCCCTTTCCGGAACTTGCGCACGAGCTTGCAGGGCGTCTAAACGCCCGTATGCCGGACGGTCGCACCGCTTTGCTGCGCTTTTACGATGCGCGCTTGATGGCCGAAATCGCAAGGCTGCTCTCGTTCACGCAACGTATCGAATTCTTCGTGCCGACGTTCGACTGGTTCGTGGAAATCAACGGCGAACTAACAAGGGTGCATCCGCATGCTTGAACTGACGGCAGAACAGGTTGCGGCGCTGGCCGAAATCGACGCCAAGCGGTTTGTCGAAGGTGTGCGCGCGGACTTATGCAAAGACGATCCGAAGCTGGCAGACGATGCGACGCTGCCGTCGCGGCTGTGGCGCGCGTTCAAGGCCGCGCGCGAAATCGGTGTCGAACGCGATGAAAATCTGATCGGGTTTCTTCGCGTTGAAGCATATTCGCACGGCTTTTACGAACAGCCCGCGATACGCGCGTGGCTGACGCGCCCGGGCCGCTCGGCGGACGAACGATTTCACGACTACATGCGCGTGGTGCGCTGGCATATCGAACATCCTGAATTTCAGGGAGGATTGAATAATGGCGGGTCTGGCGGTTCCATTGATAACGGGGGCAGCGCGAGCCCTTGGTCCGGTCTTGGCGCGCTGGCGCAGCTTTATTGGGCGGGGCAGCGGTGGGGGCAACGGGTAGTTTGTCCGGCGATACGAAAAAGGAAGATAGCAAGGCCGCTGAACGCTCACTGCCACGAACCGACCGGATGTGCGATAAATGCCCGCCCGAAGGCGGCGGGAGGATTCGCCGCAATCACGGCGTCAACTGGAATTCGTACCGTTACCAAGCACGCATTACGGGTTTTCCGTTCGATACGGAAGAATGCCGTTGGTCCGAAGAGTGGCGATGGCTCGGTATCGATTTCGACGGGTTTCAGCCCGGCGCGTGCCTGCTGCAAGAAGCGAAGGGCAACTACGATCAATTTCTCGATGGCTCGATCCCGAAAGCCGAAAAATGGTTCGAAGGTTTCAGGTCCATGGAAGATCAGATCGTTGAGCAGGGCACGACCGTGCGCATGAATCCGCCTGCTTGCTTGACGTGGTATTTTCAAACCCCGCTCACCTATCAAAAGATGGCTCCGCTGCTCACGCGCATGGGCGTGCCAGCCGTCTATCAACCGTGAACCGAACATGGAAATAAACGCGATGTTCCGGGACGCTTCGTTGGCGTCTCAAGACTTTCGGGAAATGTTGGCTCGCGAATCGCAGGTTGTGGCGGCACTGTCCGCGAAACAGCCGTTGATGGCACATGCGAACTGGCGACTCACGGCTGATTCGGCGGAAGAGGCCAATCTGTACCCAGCCTTTGACGAGAAGGGCGAACCATCAACAGCAGCACTGGCCGTGCTAATGACACGAGCAGGTGGCAAACGGCGCGTGTCGCATGCTGCGATCTGGAACGCGGCGGAAGGGGATGACAGCGCGGCCATTTCCTGCCACGTATCCGACGCAAAGGTGCTGCCTGATCGCGTCACGCTCGACATTGACGCTGCGCTTTGTCCGAAGTCGGCTGACGACATGGCGGGCGTTGTTCAATCAATCGTCGCCAATTTCGCGCCGCTCGTCGTGGAAGTTGCACCGAAAGGGTATTTCGACAAGCGCGTGTTCGATGACAAGCCCGGCGTCGGTTGGATGATTTACCTGCCGCGCAAAATCACGGTGCAACAGGTTCTCGAAGCGCGGGCATTGGTTCCGGTGAAGAGCAACGACGGGAAGGAAATCGGGACGATCATTGTCAGCGTCGCTGATGCCGTGTTCTCTGCTGACAACCCGGAGCATATCGAAGTCGCGAACCGTATCGAAATTCACGGTGATTTCCGCGACGCAACGCTTGCTGTGACCGACTTCGAGACGGTGATAACGCGGCTCGGTCGGATCGCAGATGCAATCGCGCAACGTGGCGGGATCGCAAAAAGCGAGTGGCATTTGCAGGGCGACACAGCGGAAGAGGCGAAGCTGTATCCGGCATTCGATGGCGATGCACCGTCTACCGCAGCGCTGGCCGTCATCGGTGAGGAATTCCGCAATGTTAGGGACGTGACTTCCGTAGGCATGTGGGCGCACCCGGAAGGCACACAAATCGGCGGCAGCATGACGTGTCACATGCTGCCACCGGGCGAATCGTGTTCCCTTGAAGTGTCGCTGTCGGATCGTGCGGAAGCCGCAAACAGCGAGCTAGTCAACTACGCCGATTTCGTGCAGTACGTCAGCCTGATCGCAGCAGAATTCAAGCCGAACATCATCCAAGTGTGGCCGCCGGACTACTTCGAAAAACGCGTGTTTGACGACAAGCCCGGCGTCGGTTGGATGCTGTACTTGCCGAAGGTCATCACTGTGCAGCAAGTGCCCGAAGCGCGTGCGTTGATTCCGGTTCCCGAAGCAGGCAAAAAGCAGGTTGGCACGATCATCGTGAGCGTCGCGGATGCCGTGTTCTCTGCTGACAACCCGGAGCATGTCGAGGTTGCGAATCGCATCGAAATCCGCTTGGTCGATCAAGACTTACTGCCCGCATACGCGGATATCTGACTGTAGCGTAGCGCGCCGGGGCCGCGCTGACCAGCTTCACGGCAAAGGCTTGCTTTGCGTCGAGCGTTGACCCGTGATGCGCATCAGGTCTTCGCGAACCTGATCCGGCTCGCGCTCGACGGGCATGTTGGCACCGTCGCGCACCGCGTCCAACCGGTCCGGCGCGTCGGGTTCCAACGCCGCAAAAAGCGCGTCAAAGTCTGTTGTCGCGGGTCCGTGCTGCGAATCCAACTCAAAGGTCTTGCGACTGGCCGCAGCGGACGACAAACTGCGCACCAACACCTGCGCTACCTGTCGGCGTGACACCGCTCCGTCACTCGGGCCGCCGCTATGCCGTGTGTCGCCTTGCCGTGCGATCAAACTGAGTTGATTGGGCGAGTTGCAGTCGAACCAGCCCGGTCTGACGACGGTGTAGTCAAGGCCACTGGCGCGCAGCAATCTTTCCGCGCGTCGTTTCCAGTCGCATGCTGTATAAGAACTCGCGCAGTTGGTTACACCTGCCAGCGTCATCAGAGCGATGCGGGCTTTCCGCTTGCCGAGCGCACCTAGAATATTTCGAACGCCGCCATAGTCCACGCGTCCGGCAGCGTTTTTGCCTTCGCCATCACTACCGTGAGTGAAAATAATCGCATCGACTCCTTGGACGGCCCGTGTCAGTGTTTCCGGGCGAGTCAGATCGCCGACGATGAGTTCCGCCTCTTTCGGTAGCTTTCCAGCGCGCGATGTGTCACGCACTAGGGCGCGGACCGCATAGCCTTCGGCTAATGCTTCGGACACGACCCGATGGCCGATGCTACCCGTGGCTCCCACTACCAAAACAGTCGATATTGGCTGGTTCATCGTTGGATACCCATCAGTTCGGGGCGGCCAATTTACCTGTCTTCATCGCAGCGATTACACCGCCGTCGATTAACAAGTCGCTGCCCGTGACAAATCCGGCGGTCGGTCCGAGCAGATAAGAAGCCGCTACAGCAATTTCGTCGGGCGGGGCCATTCGCTTCGCTGGTGATGCGTTCACCATCGCGCGATACATATCGCCGATTTCCGAGTTCAACTCGTGCAGTGCCAGTGGCGTGACGATGATGCCGGGGCTGATGGAATTAACACGCGCACCACGCTCGCCCCACGCCATGGCCCATGCCTGAACGCGAAGATGATTAGCGCGCTTTGCAAGCATATAGGCGACGACTGAATTCGGTATCGCGTCGGGTTGAAGGAACGGAAGTGCAAGCAGTTCTTCGGTCGGTGTATGGAGTAACGCGTGATCTTGCTCTGGCGGCAGCGCGGGCATCATATGCCCGGCCATGCTTGAAATAATGAGACCGGCCCCGCCGTGCGCGATGACCTTGCCCAATTCATCGAACACCACAGCAGCACCGTACAGGTCAACCTTCAAGACACCTTCCACGGATGCCATATTGGGAGACACGCCTGCGGTGTTGACTACCTGCACGACGCTACCGAGTGCGGCGGCCTTGGCTGCCAACTGCTGCACAGAGTCACGAGACGTAACATCCACTAGCTGAATCTCGACCGCGTAACCCGCTTCGCGCATCGATTGTGCGGCGCTGTGCAGCGCCTTTTCATTGAAATCCGCGAGCAGGACGGTTCTTCCGAAACCTTGCTGGCGAGCGATAGCGACGCCGATACCACCGGCACCTATGACGACGATAACGTCTTTGCTCATGTTTTTTTCTCCTACTTCATTAATCAGGGTTGTGGCCCGTCTGCGTACGCATTTACAGCCCTGTCATGCGAAGGGCGGCTACGGGTAGGCGTTCGCCCTGTAGCGGAATTTTCGCGACTGCATCGCTGATCGATTGCAAATCGTCCGTCGTAAGTTCGACGTGTGCGGCACCAAGGTTCTCTTCGAGTCGGTGCGGTTTCGTCGTGCCGGGGATTGGAACGATCCATGGTTTCTTCGCGAGTAACCAGGCAAGTGCGATCTGTGCGGGCGTGCAACGATTTTTGTCTGCGACGGCACGCACCAATTCGACCAGCGAGAGATTCGCTTTGCGCGCTTCGGGAGCAAATCGCGGAACGCTTGCGCGGAAATCCGTGCTCCCGAATGTCGTTGATGCATCAATCTTGCCGGTCAGAAATCCCGCGCCGAGTGGACTAAACGGAACGAAACCGATGCCGAGTTCTTCGAGCGTTGGCAGAATGTGCGCTTCCGGCTCCCGATGCCACAGCGAATATTCGCTTTGCAAAGCGGTTACAGGTTGAACAGCATGCGCACGCCAGATGGTTTGCACGCTGGCTTCGGATAAACCAAAATGTTTGACCTTGCCTTCGGCAATCAGGTCTTTTACGGTACCTGCTACGTCCTCGATCGGCACCGCGGGATCGACCCGGTGTTGATAGAAAAGGTCGATGGCTTCGACACGAAGCCGCTTTAGCGACGCTTCTGCAACCTGCCGGATGTGCTCGGGGCGACTGTTCGTGGCGGAGCCGCGTTCGCCCGTCTTCAAGTCGATGTCAAACCCGAATTTCGTGGCGATCACAACGTCATCGCGGAAAGGCTCAAGCGCTTCTCCGACCAGTTCTTCATTCGTGAATGGCCCGTAGGCTTCCGCTGTGTCAAAAAACGTGACGCCGCGCTCGACAGCGCCGCGAATGAGCGCAATGCCCGCGTCCTTGTCCACTGCGGAGCCGTAGGCGTGGCTCAGTCCCATGCAGCCAAGCCCAAGGACCGAGACTTCAAGGCCGCTATTTCCAAGTTTGCGTTTTTGCATGTTGCGATACCTCTATAAATCTGGCTCGGACGCGACCAGCGCTGCCGTGACGACGGCCAGCGCTGTGCCGGATCGGATTGCGCTTGACGAATCGACCTAGAGTCCCGTCGTGGCGAGAAGCTGCGCCGGATAACGCTCACCTTCGATATCAATGGCGGCGAGCGCTTGGCCGATGGCGTCCAGATCGTCCGTTGCCAGCGCAACATCGATAGCGGCAAGGTTTTCCTCAAGCCGGTGCAGCTTTGTGGTGCCGGGGATCGGAACGATCCATGGCTTTTTCGCGAGCAACCAGGCAAGTGCGATTTGTGCGGGCGTTGCTTGCTTTTCTTCGGCGATGTGGCGAAGCAGGTTAATTAGCGCCTGATTTTTCTCCATCGCTTCGGGCGTAAATCGCGGCAGCAGTTTGCGGAAGTCGCCTTCACCGAGTTGCGTGTCTTTGCTCATCGCACCGGTCAAAAAGCCCTTGCCGAGCGGGCTGTACGGCACCAGACCAATACCGAGTTCTTCGCAGGCGGCGAGGATGCCATTCGTTTCCGGTCCCCGTGTCCACAGCGAGTATTCATTCTGCAACGCGGCTATCGGCTGCACGGCGTGAGCGCGACGCACTGTTTGCGCGCCGGGTTCAGATAGTCCGAAGTAGCGGACCTTACCTTCGGCGATCAGGTCTTTTACCGTGCCCGCCACGTCTTCGATGGGAACAGCAGGATCGACGCGATGCTGATAAAACAGATCGATAACGTCGATGCCGAGCCGTTTCAGGGACTCATCTGCGACCTTCCGGATATTTTCGGGCCGACTGTTGAGCCCTACCTGCTTGCCGTCGATGATATTGAAGCCGAATTTCGTGGCGATCACGACCTGATCTCGAATCGGTCGAAGCGCTTCGCCTACCATTTCTTCGTTGGTAAAGGGGCCATAGACTTCGGCGGTGTCGAAGAAAGTGACGCCGCGTTCCGCCGCTGCGCGAATGAGCGCAACGCCGTCCGCACGACTGACTTTATTGGCATAGCCGAAGTCCAGACCCATGCAGCCAAAGCCGAGGGCGGATACTTCGGGACCGAATTTTCCGAGCTTGCGGGTTTTCATGTCTTCTCCTTTCGCATCGGGGCACCGACAGCGCCGCGCGAGCGGCAGGACGGCAGATGCGACTTCGTGACGAGTACGGGTGGCTGGACAACACAGTGTAGGTTGATGTACTACACTCAACAATGGCGCTTTCGTTTCATGACCAGTTGAGGAAACTGCATCAATGGCACAGGCTGGACTTACCGAATTAACCGCGTTCATCGCGATTGCCGAGCAACAAAGCTTCCGTGCGGCGGCGCGGCTACTTGGAATATCACCATCAGCGTTGAGCCACTCAATGCGTGGCCTTGAAGCCAAGTTGTCGGTCCGTCTGTTCAACCGCACCACGCGGTCCGTTGCGTTGACGGAAGCAGGGGAGAAGCTTTTCCGCCGCGTTCGCCCGGCTGTACACGATCTGGAAGACGCCATTAACGAAGTTACGTCAACGGGAAATCGGCCCACTGGCACCATCAAGATCAGCGCGTCGTCGGCATCAGCGCTGCTCTTGGTGCGGCATGTCGTGCCTGCGTTTGTCGAACGCTACCCCGACATTCGCGTGGAGTTCATAACAGACTCGCGACTCATCGACATCGTGGCGAACGGCTTCGATGCTGGCATTCGGTTGCGCGACGATGTGCCACGCGACATGATCGCGGTCCAGTTTCAGCCAGCAATGACGTTCGCTGCGATAGCATCGCCCGCATATCTGGAACGACATGGCGTTCCAAAGGAGCCGCATGAATTGGCGGATCATCGTTGCATCTGCTTCCGCTTTGGAAGCGGTGCACTGCTTGAGTGGGAATTGATACGTCGGGGCAGAAGTGCCCATGTCGGCGTTGATGGCCCCCTCACGCTCGACGATCTCAACCTTGTCGCGCAGGCGGCGCTTGCGGGCGTTGGCATAGCATGGATGCCCGTCAACCACGTCAGCGAACACATCGCGGCAGGGCGGCTCGTGCATCTGTTACCGGAATGGAGTCCATCCTTCTCAGGGTTGTGCCTCTACTATCCGGCGAATCGTCATCTACCTACCGCGCTAAGGCTGTTTTCCGACGCCGTAAGAAATTGGGCAAAAGCCGAAGGCAGTTCGAAGAGCGACTAAGCCGCAACGTGAATCAGGGCAGGGCTGCATACGATACGTCGCAAAGCAGTTCTTTCACGATGCGATTGTCCTGTCATAGGTTTGTGCCATGTCAGCCCGCGTATCGCCGCCCTGAAGCGTGAGGTAGGCTGATGAGTCGGGCCGAGCGCATCCGCAGCGCAGGTCATGTAAAATCCGGCGACAGTCGGGCGCGTTTAGATCGCCGCACTTGCTGATGGAGTGGGATTCGGAGTGTGACTTAGATGTAGGCGCTTCCCTAATCCTTATGAATCAAGTGCTTTTGCGCTGTTCAAATACGCTGATCGAAAATATGTAAGCGCGCGGCCGGCCTTAAAGCCGGCACGCCTTGCCGCAATGGCGTCGACCCGAACCCCGGTTGCCGTCAGGCGACCGGGGTTTTTTGCGGCTCATGAGGCTGAATGCCCTGATGAAGCACGGCGCGCCCGTTATTTGGGGAAATCGGCTTGTCGGCATTTTTCAACGGCTGGCGGCGATAAAGCGAAACCCGGGAAACAATCTCCAAAAGCCGCGTCCAAAAAGAAACCCGGCGCGAAGCCGGGTTTCAAAAGGACGGGAATCGAACAGATATCAGGCGGGTGCCTGGATGTTCGATGCCTGCTTGCCTTTCGGGCCTTGCACGACCTCGAAGGTCACCTTTTGGCCTTCCTTGAGGGTCTTGAACCCATTCATCTGGATGGCCGAGAAGTGTGCAAACAGATCCTCACCGCCTTCATCCGGCGTGATGAATCCGAAACCTTTTGCGTCATTGAACCATTTGACCGTACCAGTTGCCATTCCAACTTCCCCTGTAACTCATGTCACTACCACGAGCCCTCGAAAAGCTCGACGACCGCGCGATGCAGCCGCTCCCTCCTCACAAGCTCACCATCGGCATTTTTTCGAAATTTGGCGCAGTGAAAAAAGTGCCAGCTTGATTGTTGAGGCTCTTTATTCGGGTGTCAAGAAAATTTTGAGACGCCGTTGCACCCGTTGCAAACAGGCGGTTTCCAGGGTTTTTCCCGCTTTCGTTATGTGCGGTTGCGCAAGCGGGCTGTCTTGAAAAGTCGCATAATCGTCTCACATGCTGTTCTGCGGGTCGCTCGTCCCCGGTGGCGCCAGCGGGCCGCAGCCAGCCAGCTCCGGCAGGTTGTGCGATACTCGATCCGACTGCGGCGCAACAAGGCGCGAGCATGATCAGGATCGGGGCCGGCTCCGCAATCGGCTCGTTGATTGGCGCACGCGGGCGGTGCATTTCCGCCGGGCGGCAGCGTTCGGGCTCACCGGCCGGCTGGCCGGGTTTTGACAGGATTGCGGGCCTGTCCTAGTTGTTTAGAATGGGTGTATGGCGATTATCCCGGACAAGCAGGACGGCACCGTACTGGAGCGGCAGGAGAAAAAGCTCAAGCCGCCGTCCATGTACAAGGTGGTGCTGCTGAATGACGACTTCACGCCAATGGAATTTGTCGTGATGATCGTGCAGGAATATTTCAATAAGGATCGTGAAACCGCAACACAGGTGATGTTGAAGGTGCATCGCGAGGGCAGGGGAGTTTGTGGGGTCTATACGCGGGACATCGCGTCGACCAAAGTCGAGCAAGTCGTTACCCACGCACGGCAGGCCGGGCATCCGCTGCAGTGTGTGATGGAGGAAGCATGATTGCCCAGGAACTGGAAGTCAGCCTGCACATGGCGTTCATGGAAGCACGCCAGGCGCGGCACGAGTTCATAACGGTCGAACATCTTTTGCTGGCACTGTTGGACAATCCGACAGCGGCGGAGGTGTTGCGTGCATGCGCGGCCAATATCGAGGATCTGCGCCAGAACCTGCGCAACTTCATTCATGACAACACGCCGACCGTGCCCGGCACGGACGACGTCGACACGCAGCCCACGCTGGGTTTCCAGCGTGTGATCCAGCGCGCGATCATGCATGTGCAGTCCACCTCGAATGGCAAGAAGGAAGTCACCGGCGCAAACGTGCTAGTCGCCATTTTCGGCGAGAAGGATTCGCACGCGGTGTACTACCTGCAGCAGCAGGGCGTGACGCGTCTCGACGTGGTCAATTTCATCTCGCACGGCATCGCCAAGACGAGCGGCTCGGACGCCGCGAAAGCGAGCGACGCCAATGCCGAGTCCGACGAGGCCGCAGCGCAGAAAGAAACGCCGCTCGCCCAGTTCACGCAGAACCTCAACCAGATGGCGAAAGACGGCCGCATCGATCCGCTGATCGGCCGCGAGTCGGAAGTCGAGCGCGTGGTGCAGGTGTTGTGCCGCCGTCGCAAGAACAATCCGCTTCTCGTCGGTGAGGCCGGCGTCGGCAAGACGGCTATTGCCGAGGGTCTTGCATGGCGCATCACGCGCGGCGAAGTGCCGGACATTCTGGCTGACGCGCAGGTATATTCGCTCGACATGGGCGCGCTGCTGGCCGGCACCAAGTATCGCGGCGATTTCGAACAGCGCCTGAAGACGGTTCTGAAGGAACTGAAGGAACGTCCGCACGCCATTCTGTTCATCGACGAAATTCATACGCTGATCGGCGCGGGCGCCGCGTCGGGCGGCACGCTGGACGCGTCGAATTTGCTGAAGCCGGCGCTCTCGTCGGGCACGCTCAAGTGCATCGGCGCGACCACGTTCACCGAATATCGTGGCATCTTCGAAAAAGACGCGGCATTGTCGCGCCGTTTCCAGAAGGTCGACGTGACGGAACCGTCGGTCGAGCAGACGGTGGCGATTCTGCGCGGTCTCAAGTCGCGTTTCGAAGAGCACCACGGCGTCAAGTATTCGTCGGGCGCATTGTCCGCGGCGGCTGAGCTGTCGGCGCGCTTCATTACGGATCGTCATCTGCCGGACAAGGCGATCGACGTGATCGACGAAGCGGGCGCCGCGCAACGCATTCTGCCCAAGTCGAAGCAGAAGAAGACGATCGGCAAGAACGAGATCGAGGAAATCATCTCCAAGATCGCGCGCGTGCCGGCGCAAAGCGTGTCGCAAGACGACCGCAGCAAGCTGCAAACGCTGGACCGCGATCTGAAGAGCGTGGTGTTCGGTCAGGACCCGGCTATCGACGCGCTGTCGGCCGCCATCAAGATGGCGCGCGCGGGTCTCGGCAAGCTCGACAAGCCGATTGGCGCATTCCTGTTCTCGGGCCCAACGGGCGTCGGCAAGACCGAAGTGGCGAAGCAGCTGGCATTCACGCTCGGCATCGAACTGATCCGCTTCGACATGTCGGAATACATGGAGCGTCACGCGGTGAGCCGGCTGATCGGCGCGCCGCCGGGCTATGTCGGTTTCGATCAGGGCGGCCTGCTGACCGAGGCGGTCACGAAGAAGCCGCACTGCGTGCTGCTGCTCGACGAAATCGAGAAGGCGCATCCGGACATCTACAACGTGCTGCTGCAGGTCATGGACCACGGCACGCTGACGGACAACAACGGCCGCAAGGCGGACTTCCGCAACGTCATCATCATCATGACGACGAATGCGGGCGCCGAAGCGATGGGCAAGTCGGTGATCGGCTTCACGAACCGCCGCGAAACCGGCGACGAGATGGTCGACATCAAGCGCATGTTCACGCCTGAGTTCCGTAACCGTCTGGACGCGACTATCAGCTTCCGTGCGCTCGATGAGGAAATCATCATGCGCGTGGTCGACAAGTTCCTGATGCAGCTGGAAGATCAGTTGCACGAGAAGAAGGTCGACGCGCTCTTCACCGACGCGCTGCGCAAGCATCTCGCCAAGCACGGCTTCGATCCGCTGATGGGCGCGCGCCCCATGCAGCGCCTGATCCAGGACACGATCCGTCGTGCACTGGCCGACGAGCTCCTGTTCGGCAAACTGATGAACGGCGGCCGCGTGTCCGTCGACGTCGATGCGGAAGACAAGGTGCAACTGACCTTCGACGAGCATCCGGCGCCGCGCAATCCGAATCCGGAAGCGGTCGAGGTCGAGTAAGCCCTGGCGGCATCAAATACAAACGGCGTGGACCTTGAGTCCACGCCGTTTTTTTATGCCGCCAGAATTAGTGCTTGCCGGTGCTGCCGAAGCCGCCCGCGCCGCGCTCGCTCTGCTCGAATTCGTCGACGATATTGAACTTCGCCTGCACGACCGGCACGATCACGAGTTGCGCGAGGCGCTCCATCGGATTCAGCACGAAGGTCGTCTCGCCGCGATTCCATGTGGAGATCATCAGTTCACCTTGATAATCCGAATCGATCAGGCCGACCAGATTGCCGAGCACGATGCCGTGCTTGTGGCCGAGGCCGGAGCGCGGCAGGATCAGCGCCGCATAGCCCGGATCGCCGACGTGAATGGCGAGCCCCGTCGGCACCAGCGCGGTGTCGCCGGGTTTGAGCGTCAGCGGTTCGTTCAGACACGCGCGCAGGTCGAGGCCCGCGCTGCCGGTGGTCGCGTAAGCGGGAAGCTGTTCGCGCATGCGCGCATCGAGAATCTTGAGGTCGAGTTTCATGCAGATCGGAAGGGTTAAGAAGTGGAAGCCGGGCGCCCGAGTTCGAACGCATCGGCGAGAAGTTCATAGGAGCGCAGGCGCGCGCGATAGCTGCCCGCGACGGTGAGCACGATCAGCTCGTCGGCCTGGAATTGTTCCTGTAACGCATGCATCCGCTCGGTCACGACTTGCGGCGTGCCGATGATGCTGCGCGGCTTTTCCCGGTCTATCACCAGTTGCTCGCGCTCGCCGTATTCCTGCGCGACACCTTGTTCGACGGTCGGGATCGGCTCGTTGAGACCGTACGCCATTTGCACGCGGCGCAGGTCGACGGCTTTTTCGAGGCCCGCCGCTTCGTGTTCGGTGTCCGCGCAAATCACGAAGACGGCGGCTGCCAGATACGGTTGCTGAGCCTCCTCGCTCGGCTGGAATCGCTCGCGATACGCACGCGCAACCTGATGCCCGAAATGCGCATTGATGAAATGCGCGAACGCGAAGCGGATGCCCAGTTGCGCGGCAAGCAGACCGCCAAACTCACTGGAGCCGAGCATCCACAGCTGCGGACGCGTGGGAACTTGCGGTTGCAGCAGCACGCCTTGGCCGAGGTGGTCGGCGGGCAGCGAGCCGTGCATCAGTCCGACGAGATCGGCGACCTGTTGCGGAAAGAATTCGCCGCGATTGTAGTCGCCGGCGGCCACGGCCTGGGCGGTGCGCATGTCGCCGCCGGGCGCGCGGCCCACGCCGAGGTCGATGCGATTCGGGAACAGCGCCTCGAGCATCATGAACTGCTCGGCAACCTTGAAAGGGCTGTAGTACGGCAGCATTATGCCGCCCGAGCCGAGCCGGATGCGCCGCGTGATACTGCCAAGGCGCGCCAGCATCACTTCGGGACAAGGATTCGACACACCGCGCAGGCCGTGATGTTCGGCGCACCAGTAGCGCGTGTAGCCGAGGTCGTCAGCGAGCTGCGCCAGTTCGACGGTCGCGGCGATCGCGTCGGCCACCGAGTGCCCGGCAATGACGGGCGTTTGATCGAGCACGGAAAGTAGCGTCATGTCAGTGTGCTCCAGGTGCTTCGGTTCGCTTTCCTGAGCCGCGAGAGGTGAAAAGCGAGCGGCGGCGGGCTCAGCGAATCAGACTGGTGTCAGGCAGACGCTTCGCGATTTCTGCAATCAACGCGCGTGCGAGCGTCTGCTTGTCAGCGCGCGGCAGCCGCGTGGCGCCGGCGGCTTCAAAGAGAATCACTTCGTTGTCGTCCATGCCGAACGTGAGCGGTCCCAGATTGCCGATCAGAAGCGGCACGTTCTTGCGCACCCGCTTTTCTTCGCCGTGCACTTCCAGGTCGCCGCTTTCGGCGGCGAAGCCCACAGCGAACGGCGGATGCGGCAGCTTCGCGACCGCCGCGAGAATATCCGGATTTTCGACGAACGAAAAAACCGGCAGCGCGCGGTCGGCGGCCTTCTTGATCTTGTGCTCGCTCGCGTGATCGACGCGCCAGTCGGCGACCGCGGCGACGCCGATGAAAATGTCCGCATCCGCCACCGAGCGCATCACTGCATCGTGCATCTGCTGAGCGGTTTGCACGTCTTCGCGGAACACGCCCCACGGCGTGTCGAGCGCGACCGGGCCCGCGACGAGATGCACGTCGGCGCCGGCCTGCTGCGCGGCGCGCGCGAGCGCAAAGCCCATTTTGCCGCTCGAGCGGTTCGTGATGCCGCGCACCGGATCGAGCGGCTCGAACGTGGGACCGGCGGTCAGCAACACACGGCGGCCGGAGAGAATTTTCGGCGCAAAGAACGAGGCAATGGCTTCGTAGGTGGCCGCAGCTTCCAGCATGCGGCCGTCGCCGATTTCGCCGCACGCTTGCGGGCCGGAGTCGGGGCCGAGCACTTCCACGCCGTCCGCCCGCAATTGCGCGACGTTGCGCTGCGTCGCCGGGTTTTGCCACATTTGCCGGTTCATCGCCGGCACGACGAGCAGTGGACAATCGCGCGCGACACACAGCGTGGCGAGCAGATCGTCGGCCATGCCGTGCGCGAGTTTGGCGAGGAAGTCGGTGGAGGCGGGCGCGATCACGATCGCGTCGGCTTCACGCGAAAGATCGATGTGCGCCATGTTGTTCGGCATGCGCGCGTCCCACTGGCTCGTGTAGACCGGGCGGCCGGACAGAGCCTGCATGGTGACGGGCGTGATGAACTGCGTGGCCGCTTCGGTCATCACGACCTGCACGCTCGCGCCGGCTTTGGTCAGCAGACGCGTGAGTTCGGCGATCTTGTAGCAGGCAATGCCGCCCGTCATGCCGAGGACGAGGTGTTTCCCTGCGAGTTCTGCGGTTGCCAACGAAAGCCTCCGACAAAGCATGGTGGCCAGGCGCGACGTGCTTGCACCGTTGCCGGCCGTCAAAGCGGACTTCATGCGCGCGGCCGAGAGGCCGACGAAGCGAGCGGGCCGCGCGCCTTTGAGCGACGTGCCGTTAGCGCGAGCCGCGCACGCGGCGCAACTCGTCGATCACGAGCAGGATCGCGCCGACCGTGATCGCGCTGTCGGCGAGATTGAACGCCGGCCAGTGCCACGCCCGCACGTGGAAGTCGAGAAAGTCGATCACGTGGCCATAGGCGAGCCGGTCGATCACATTGCCGAGCGCGCCGCCCAGAATCAGCGCAAGCGCCGTGCAGAACATTTTTTGCGCGCCGTGACGCTTGAGCAGATAGCAGATCACCAGCGCGGCGATCACGCCGAGTGCGGTGAAAGCCCAGCGCTGCCAGCCGCCCGCCATTGCCAGGAAACTGAACGCGGCGCCGCGGTTGTACACGAGAATCAGATTGAAAAACGACGTGACCTCGTGCGGGACCCCGTAGGCAAACACCTTCTGCACCGCGATTTTCGTCAGCTGATCGAACAGGATGACGATTAGCGCGACGCCGAGCCAGGGCGCCAGCGAACTGTTTCCGGCGGACGCTTTCGATGTGGTTTTCGCCATGGTTCTCGCCATTATGCCGCGCTCCTCGCTTCACCGTTGCCGAACAGATTGCTGATGCAGCGGCCGCACAGCGTGGGGTGCTCCGCGTTCGCGCCGACGTCCGCGCGGTAGTGCCAGCAGCGTTCGCACTTCAGATACTTCGAGGTGATGACCTCGACGCCTTCTTCCGCTTCGCTCTCGACTTGCACGACGCTAGCAGCCGACGTGATGAGCACGAACTTCAGGTCGTCGCCGAGGCTCGTGAGCGCGTCGTAACGCGCGCCGCTCGCGCGGATTTCCACTTCTGCCTGCAACGACGAGCCGATCAGGTTCGCGACGCGCGCCTCTTCCAGCGCTTTCGTGACGTCACCGCGCACGGCGCGCAGCAGCGTCCACTTGTCGAGCAGGGCGCCGGCGTCCGGCACCGCCGGGTACGCGTGATACGTCTCGGTGAAGATGGTCTCGCTGTTCGGCTGGAACACCTTCCATGCTTCTTCGGCGGTGAACGAGAGGAACGGCGCCATCAGACGCAGCAGACCCTGCGCGATGTGATACAGCGCGGTCTGCGCCGAGCGGCGCGCGACCGAATCCGGCGCCGTGGTGTACAGGCGGTCCTTCAGCACGTCCAGATAGAAGCCGCCGAGGTCTTCCGAGCAGAACGTCTGCAGCTTGGCGACGACCGGGTGGAATTCGTACTTGTCGTAGTGCGCGAGGATCTCGTTCTGCAGATTCGCCGTGTGCGCCACCGCATAGCGGTCGATCTCGAGCCAGTCGTCCACGGGGCGAGCGTTCTTCTCGTAGTCGAAATCCGACAGATTGGCGAGCAGAAAGCGCAGCGTGTTGCGAATGCGGCGATAGCTTTCCGTCACGCGCTTGAGAATTTCTTCGGAGATGGCCAGTTCGCCGGAGTAATCCGTCGACGCGATCCACAGGCGGATGATTTCCGCGCCGAGGCGGTTCGCCACTTCGTGCGGGTCGATGCCGTTGCCGAGCGACTTGCTCATCTTGCGGCCTTCGCCGTCGACGGTGAAGCCGTGCGTCAAGAGCGCGTTGTAGGGCGGGCGGCCGTCCAGCATGGACGCCGTCAGCAGCGACGAATGGAACCAGCCGCGATGCTGGTCCGAGCCTTCCAGGTACAGGTCGGCCGGGAATTGCAGTTCGTCTTTATGCGAGCCGCGCAGCACGTGCCAGTGCGTGGTGCCGGAGTCGAACCACACGTCGAGCGTGTCGCGGTTCTTTTCGTACAGGTTGGCGTCGTCGCCGATCAGCTCGCGCGGATCGAGCGTTTGCCACGCCTCGATGCCGGCCTGTTCGACCCGTTTCGCGACTTCCTCGAGCAGCTCCAGCGTGCGCGGATGCAGCTCGCCGGTTTCCTTGTGCACGAAGAACGCCATCGGCACGCCCCACTGGCGCTGGCGCGACAGCGTCCAGTCCGGGCGATTCGCGATCATGCTGAAAAGCCGCTGCTTGCCCCACGACGGATAAAACGCCGTGTTTTCGATGCCTTCGAGCGCCGTGTCGCGCAGCGTCTTGCCGCTGTCGTTCGGCTTCACGTCCATGCCGGCGAACCATTGCGAGGTCGCGCGGTAGATGATCGGCGTTTTGTGACGCCAGCAGTGCATGTAGCTGTGCGTGTACTTTTCGGTGCGCAGGAGCGACCCGGCGCCTTGCAGCGCTTCGACGATCTGCGGATTCGCCGCCCAGATCGACAGGCCGCCGAACAGCGCGAGCGATTCGATGTAGCGCCCGTCGCCCATCACCGGATTGATGATGTCGGAGTCGGCCATGCCGTGCGCCTTGCACGACACGAAGTCTTCCACGCCGTAGGCCGGCGACGAGTGCACGACGCCCGTACCGGTTTCCGTCGTCACGTAGTCGCCGAGGTAGACCGGCGCGGTGCGCTTGTAGCCCGGATGCGCGGACGCAAGCGGATGGTTAAAGCGCAGATTGACGAGCTTCGCGCCCGGCGTGACCGCGATCACCGAGCCTTCCAGGCCGTATGTCTTCAGGCACGCCTCGACGCGCTCTTCGGCGAGGATCAGCAGGCCGCGCGGCGTGTCGACCAGTGCATAGACGATTTCCGGATGCAGGTTCAGCGCCTGGTTCGCGGGAATGGTCCACGGCGTGGTGGTCCAGATCACGATGCCGCCTTCGTTGCGCGGCAGCGCGGCGAGGCCGAACGCCTGCGCCGTCTTGTCCGGCTCGGCGAAGCTGAAGAGCACGTCGATGGTCGGATCGGTCTTGTCCTTGTACTCGACTTCGGCCTCGGCGAGCGCCGAGCCGCAGTCGAAGCACCAATTGACCGGCTTCAGGCCGCGGAACACGTAGCCCTTTTCCATGATCTTCGCGAGCGCGCGGATTTCGCCGGCTTCATTGGCGAAGTTCATGGTCTTGTACGGATTGTCCCAGTCGCCGAGCACGCCCAGACGCCGGAAGCCGACCTTCTGCTTCTCGATCTGCTCGGTCGCGTAAGCGCGCGCCTTCTGCATGACTTCAGCGGCCGGCAGCGACTTGCCGAACTGCTTTTCGATCTGGATTTCGATCGGCATGCCGTGGCAGTCCCAGCCCGGCACGTAGACCGCGTCGAAGCCCGCCATGTTGCGCGCCTTGACGATCATGTCCTTCAGAATCTTGTTCACCGCGTGGCCGAGGTGGATGTCGCCGTTCGCATACGGCGGGCCGTCGTGCAGAATGAACTTCTTGCGGCCCTTGGAGGCGGCGCGGATTGTCTCGTAGACCTTGCGCTCCTGCCATTCCTTGACCCACTGCGGTTCGCGTTTGGGCAGGTCGCCGCGCATCGGGAACGGCGTGTCGAGCAGGTTCACGGGGTAGCGGGACTGCGGTTTCGAATCGGCTTTCTTGTTGCTCATGATGTGGTCGCGGTGAATTCTTTGTAAGCGCAGCGGGGCGCGGTTGGCGCACGATGCGCGAGAGCGTTGGGCGCGCCCGGCGGACAGGTCGCGCAAATGCGCCGACGCCCCTCGATGCGCGAGCGAGGGTCCATGCGGCTTGACACGCGCGCAGGGACCGCGGCGGCTATCTAATTCGGTCGGTGGCCGACGTCGCGAAACCGGTGGAGCGGCTGCCCGGCGTGCCTGCGCCGACGGCCGCGAACCACGCGCGCGCATTGGCGACGTCGCGCGCAATGGCGGCGGTGAGCGTTTCGAGGTCGACGTACTTTTCCTCGTCACGCAGCTTTTTCAGGAATTCGACGCGCACCAGTTTGCCGTATGCGTCGCCGTGCCAGTCGAGCAGATGCACTTCGAGCAGCACGCGGCCCGAATCGTCGACGGTGGGGCGTAGGCCGAGACTCGCGACACCGGGCAGCGGTTCGTCCGCGACGCCGTGCACGCGCACGACGAAAATGCCCGCGAGCGCCGGACGCTTGTGCGCGATCTGCAGATTCAGCGTGGGAAAGCCCAGGTCGCGGCCGAGTTTCATGCCGTGCACGACGTGGCCGCTGATCAGGTAATCGCGGCCGAGCGCGGCGCGCGCCGCGTCGAGGTCGCCCGCCACCAGCGCCGCGCGCACGCCCGAGCTGGAAATGCGCGCGCCGGACGGGTCGGCGACCGTGGCCATCTGCTCGACTTCGAAGCCGTGCTGCAGGCCCGCAGCTTTGAGCGACGCGAAATCGCCCGCACGCTTTGCGCCGTAGCGGAAGTCGTCGCCGATCATCACCCAGCGTGCATGCAGCCCGTTGACGATGATCCGTTCGACGAACGCATCCGGCGACTGGCTCGCGAATGTGTGGTTGAAATGCTCGACGACCACGCGGTCCACGCCGTTGGTGCGCAACGCCTCCAGCTTGTCGCGCAGCATCGCGATGCGCGGCGGCGCGCCGGCCGGATTGAAGAATTCGCGCGGGTGCGGCTCGAAGGTCATCACGCAGACGGGCAGGCCGCGCGCGTCGGCCGCCGCGCGCACGTGCGCGAGCAAAGCCTGATGGCCGCGGTGGACACCGTCGAAATTGCCGATGGTCAGTGCGCAGGGCGCACGGCTTTCAGCGTTGGGAAGACCGCGGAAGACTCTCACGATAGCGCGTCGGGGTAGGGCGGCCACGGGGCCGCAAAACAAACGATTATAAACGCTCGGCGCGGCCGACGGCGGCGCGTCGCGGTTTGGGTGTCCCCGAATGATAAAATCCGCGCATGAAAAAACTCGTCATCCTGATTTCGGGGCGGGGAAGCAACATGGAAGCCATCGTCCGCGCGTGTATGGACGAAGGCTGGCCGGCGCAGGTCGCTGCCGTGATTGCCAACCGTCCTGACGCCGCGGGCCTTGCCTTCGCGGCGTCGCGCGGCATTGCCACGGCGGTGGTCGACCATCGCCAGTTTTCCGATCGCGAGCGCTTCGACGCGGCGCTCGCCGAACAAATCGATAGCTTCGCGCCCGATCTCGTCGTGCTCGCCGGCTTCATGCGCGTGCTGACGGCCGGTTTTGTCGACCGTTATGCGGGGCGCATGCTGAACGTGCACCCGTCGCTGCTGCCGAGCTTTCCGGGGCTCAAAACGCACCAGCAGGCGCTCGACGCCGGCGTGCGCCTGCACGGCGCGTCGGTGCATTTCGTGACGTCGCAGCTCGATCACGGGCCGATCGTCGTGCAGTCGGCGGTGCCCGTCGAGGCCGGCGACACGCCCGCCACGCTCGCCGACAAGGTGCTCGCCACCGAACACATCATTTATCCACGCGCGGTGCGCTGGTTCGTCGAAGGGCGCCTTGCGCTCGACGGCCTGCGCGTCACGCTTACGCCGCCGGAGCCGCAATGGCTCTTTGCCGGTCACACCGCCGGAGAGGGCGCATGAGATTGCATGGTTTTCTGATTGGACAAACTGAGACGCTGCTGGCCGAAGTCCTAAGACTGAACGGTCCCGCCGACGCCACCACCAGCCGCTTTTTCCGCGCGCATCCCAAGCTCGGCCACGGCGAGCGCGGCGTGATCGCCGAAGCGGTGTTCGCGGTGCTGCGCCGGCGCATGGAATTCGCGCATCTGGCCGAAAGCGGCACCGGCAGCCCGGCGCGCCGCATGGCCCTGCTCGGCCTGATGCAGACGGCCGGTCGCGCGGCGCTCAAGCCGTTCGTGTCGGAGGCGGAGTCCAGATGGCTCGACCACGTCGCGACGATCGACCCGGAAAGCCTGCCGCTGCGCATTCGCCTGAACTTGCCGGACTGGATTCATCAGGCGCTCGCCAGGCGTTTTGAACCCGCGGAGCTTGCGCAACTGGCCGCCGCGCTGAATTACCCGGCGCCGCTCGATCTGCGCGCCAATCCGATGAAGGCGAGCCGCGACGAGGTGCTCGGCGCGCTGTCGAAAGCGGGCATCGAGGCGGGCGCCACGCCGTTTGCGCCGTTCGGCGTGCGGGTGGCCGGCAAGCCGCCGCTCACCAAGCTCGACGCGTTCCAGCAAGGTTGGCTCGAAGTGCAGGACGAAGGCAGCCAGTTGCTGTGTTCGCTGGTTGCGCCGAAGCGCGGCGAGATGATCGTCGACTTCTGCGCGGGCGCGGGCGGCAAGACGCTCGCGCTGGGCGCGGCCATGCGCTCGACCGGGCGTCTCTATGCATTTGATATTTCCGAGCGGCGCCTTGCCAAGCTCAAGCCGCGCCTGGCGCGTAGCGGCTTGTCGAATGTGAATCCGGTGCTGATCGACAGCGAGCACGACGCGAAGATCAAGCGCCTCGCGGGCAAGATCGACCGCGTGCTCGTGGATGCGCCGTGCAGCGGCCTCGGCACGCTGCGCCGCAATCCTGATCTGAAATGGCGCCAGTCGCCCGAATCGGTTGCCGAACTCGCGCCCAAGCAGGCGTCGATTCTGGCGAGCGCCGCGCGCCTCGTGAAGAAGGGCGGGCGTCTCGTCTACGCGACCTGCTCGATTCTGGAAGCGGAAAACGAAGCGGTCGTGCAGCAGTTCCTCGCCGATCATCCGGACTTCGCGCTCGTCCCGGCGCGCGAGGTGCTGGCCGAGCAGCGCATCGATCTCGAAATGGGCGACTATCTGTCGCTCTGGCCGCATCGCCACGCGACTGACGGCTTCTTCGCCGCCGTGCTCGAGCGGCAAAGCTGAGCGCCAGGGCTCGATGCCCTGGCCTTATAGGCCGGTTCGCGCGTGAATTGTCGAAAGCGCGAGCCGGCCCTTCCTGCGACATCATGCAAAACCGTATCTTTTCTCATCTATTCGGCGATCTCGCGCGCGACTTCGGCCAGCCGGTGATGCTCTGGCAAGTCGGCGTGCTGGTCGGAACGCTCGCGCTCGCCTGGCTCCTTGCGCGCCTGCTGCGCCGTGCGCTCGACTTGCGCCGCCAGACGCGTTACCAGACGCTGCGCTTCGGCGCCGAAAGCCTGAACCGGGCGTTTTTCCCGCTGATCGGCGCGGTGCTCGTGTGGCTCGCGCGGTCTGTCGCCGGCCAGTTCATTCATACGTCGTTGCTGGATCTGGCCTTGGTGCCGCTGTTCGGCATCGGTTTGATTTACATCGTGTTTTTCTTCGCGCGACGTGTCTTCAGTCAGGACGGCGAGACGCACCCGTGGCTTTTCCTCGTCGAGAAGATTGTTTCGCTCGTCGTCTGGGTCGCCATGGTCCTGACGGTGATGGGCATTCAGGACGACGTGATCGCGTGGATGGCGAGCGTGCACTTTCGCGTCGCCAATGCGCATATGACGCTGCTCTCGCTCGTCACCGGCCTGCTCTGGGTGTGCGTGACGATGATCGTCGCGATGTGGCTCGGCTCGGCCTTCGAAGACCGGCTGATGCGCGCCACGACGCTCGACGCCAATCTCAAAGTGGTGGTCGCGCGCGTCGGCCGCGCGGCGTTCATGCTGGCCGCGGTGCTGATCAGCCTGTCGCTCGTCGGCATCGACATCACGGTGCTCGGTGTGTTCGGCGGCGCGCTGGGCGTGGGGCTCGGTTTCGGTCTACAGAAAATCGCCAGCAACTACGTGTCGGGCTTCATCATCCTCATCGACCGGTCGCTGCGGATCGGCGACACGATCAACGTGAGCGGCCTGCAAGGCATGGTCACGCAGATCCGCACCCGTTATACGGTGGTGCGCGGCCTCGACGGCATCGAAACGCTCATTCCCAACGAAAAGCTGATCACCGACGTCGTACAGAACCAGTCGTCCTACCTCACGCGCGGCTATGCGAAAGCGGCCGTGCAGATCGCCTATACGGCCGACGTCGAACAAGCCATGGCGCTCCTCGTGCAGGCCGCCGACGGCGTGCCGCGCGTGCTGGCCGACCCGGCGCCCACGCCTTACCTAGTGAGCTTCGGCGCGGACGGCATCAACCTGGAGCTCGGTTTCTGGATCGCGGATGCGGCGACCGGCACTTCGGCCGTGCGCTCGGCCGTCAATCGCAACATCTGGCAGCTATTCTCTGCGCACGGCATTTCCATTCCTTTCGCGCAACGCGAAGTGCGCATTGTGGGTAGCGTCGCAAACGTGGCAAACCTCGGCGGCGCCGCGCCACACTCGGTAACAATGACCGCTCCCGCGGCCAACCAGGCGGACAAGGCCCTGTAAGGGGCTGCTTGGGGACTGCAGCGAGCGCCGGCTCGTTTGCTGCAGGCTATCGCGCGTTGATCCCGCACAAAAAATCCCTATTTGTTACAAACACTTGGAACGCTTCCAGTAGAATGTCGTCCAATCCCGCTGTATGCTTTCACTTTCTTGACACGCGCAACTCGCGCGCGTCTCGTGTCTCTCGTATCTCTCGTTCCACAGGTAAATTGCCTTGTTGAATTCTTTGCTCGATTTCCTTGCCCACGGCCTGCTGCACTTCTCGTGGTGGCAACTTGTGCTGTACACGCTCGCGGTGACACACGTCACGATTATCGGCGTGACGGTTTATCTGCACCGCTGCCAGGCGCACCGCGCGCTGGAGCTGCACCCCGTCGTCAGTCATTTTTTCCGGTTCTGGCTGTGGATGACCACGGGCATGCTGACCGGCCAATGGGCGGCCATTCACCGTAAGCACCACGCCAAGTGCGAAACGGAAGAAGATCCGCACAGCCCGCAAACGCGCGGCATCTGGAAGGTGCTGCTCGAAGGCGCGGAGCTGTATCGCGTCGAAGCGAAAAACGAAGAAACCATGCGCAAATTCAGTCACGGCACGCCGAACGACTGGATGGAGCGCAACGTCTACACGAAGTACCCGATCCTCGGCGTCAGCCTGATGATGGTGCTGAATATCGCGCTCTTCGGCGTGGTCGGTCTGACCATCTGGGCAGTGCAAATGGTCTGGATCCCGTTCTGGGCGGCCGGCGTGGTCAACGGTCTCGCGCACTTCTGGGGCTACCGCAACTTCAACTCGTCGGATGCCAGCACGAACATCTTCCCGTGGGGCATCATCATCGGCGGTGAGGAACTGCACAACAATCACCATACGTATGCGACGTCGGCCAAGCTGTCGAACAAGTGGTACGAGTTCGACATCGGCTGGATGTATATCCGCATCATGTCGGCTTTCCGTCTCGCGAAGGTGAAGAAGGTGGCGCCCACGCCGCGTCTGACCACCGGCAAGCTGGTGCTCGACCAGGACACGCTGCAGGCCGTTCTCGCCAACCGCTATGAAGTCATGGCGCGTTACGGCAAGGCGCTCAAGCGCGCGTATCGTCAGGAACTCGCGCACCTGAAGGAAGTCGGCGCACGCGAGAAGTACCAGGTCATGCGCGGCGCGCGCAGCTGGTTCCATAAGGAAGAAGCGGGGCTCGACGAGCCGCAGAAGCGTCTGTTGCCGCAAATCTTCGCCAATAGCCAGAAGCTGAAGACGTACATCGACATGCGCAACGAACTGGCGGCCATGTGGGAGCGCTCGAACGCATCGCGCGATCAGCTGCTGGTGCAGTTGCAGGACTGGTGTCATCGTGCAGAGGCGAGCGGCATCAAGGCGCTGCAGGAGTTCGCGATGCGACTGCGCCGTTATGCTTGACCACGAAATCCATTAAAATTTCGTTACGTCACAAAACCCCGCGTTGGCGGGGTTTTGCTTTTTGGGCCGCGGAAAATGCAGCGCGACGCGACGAGCAGTCTGCGGCGGCAGAGCGAAGGCAGAGGAGATCATGAATCAGCAGGCGATCAGGACCGTCGAATACGACCGGCCGCAGGCGCAGGGCACGTCCTGCGGAATCGGACAGGCGTGGGCGAAGGTGCCCGACATGCCGTCGGCCGAGCAGAAAGTGGCGCTGAAGGAGCGCATCCGCGCGTTGCTCAAGCGCGAGAAAGCCGTGCTCGTTGCGCATTACTATGTCGATGCTGAATTGCAGGAGCTTGCCGATGAAACCGGCGGCTGCGTGGCCGATTCGCTGGAAATGGCGCGCTTCGGCCGCGACCACGACGCGCAGACGCTCGTGGTCGCGGGCGTACGCTTCATGGGCGAGACCGCGAAAATTCTGAGTCCCGGCAAGCGCATTCTGATGCCGGATCTCGATGCAACCTGTTCGCTCGATCTCGGCTGCCCCGTAGACGAATTTTCGGCTTTCTGCGACGCGCACCCGGATCGCACCGTGGTCGTGTACGCGAACACGAGTGCGGCGGTGAAGGCTCGCGCGGACTGGATGGTGACTTCGTCCATCGGGCTCGAAATCGTTGCTGACCTGCACGCGCGCGGCGAGAAGATCATCTGGGCGCCGGACCGGCATCTGGGCGCATATATTCAAAGCAAGACCGGCGCGGACATGCTGATGTGGCAGGGTTCCTGCCTCGTGCACGACGAATTCAAGGGTATCGAACTCGATTTGCTGCGAGCCGAATATCCGGGCGCGAAAGTGCTGGTGCATCCTGAGTCGCCAGCCAACGTGGTGGCGCTGGCCGATGTCGTCGGTTCGACCACGCAGTTGATCGACGCGGCGCAAAAGCTCGATGCGACGCACTTCATCGTCGCAACCGATCTCGGCATCCTGCATAAGATGCAACTCGCCGCGCCGGGCAAAACGCTGATCGCCGCGCCGACCGCCGGCAATAGCGCGACGTGCAAGAGCTGCGCACACTGTCCGTGGATGGCCATGAACGGGCTCGCGAATCTCGCGGACGTGCTGGAGCGTGGTCACAACGAGATTTTCGTCGACCGTGCCATTGGCGAGCGGGCGCGCATGCCCATCGACCGCATGCTCGATTTCGCGGCGCGTCACAAGAAGCGCGTGCAGGCTAGCGGCGACCTCGCGCGCGACGCGCAGTTGTACTCGAACGTGGGAGCCGCTTGATGAACGCGGTCGCGCAGAGTTCAGCAGAGGGCGGTTTCGCCGGCTATCGCGAGGAAGAAGCGGTGTCGCCGCTGTTCGGCGAGGTTCGCGCGCAGTACGGCGCGGCTTTCGACGCAGCGCTCGCTCGCAATGTCGCGGAGGCGCTCGCCGAAGACATCGGCGCCGGCGATCTGACCGGCCGCCTCGTGCCCGCGGAGGAGACTCGCAGTGCGCGCGTCATTGTCCGCGAGGACGCGGTGTTGTGCGGTGTGCCGTGGTTCAACGCCGTGCTGCGGCAGGTCGACTCGCGGATCGAAGTGCACTGGCATTATCGCGAAGGCGACCGGATGACGGCGGACACGCCCGTGTGCGAATTGCGTGGGCCGGTCCGCGCGCTGCTGACTGCCGAGCGTAACGCGCTCAACTTCCTGCAATTGCTGTCCGGCGTAGCGAGCACGACGCGCCGTTACGTTGACGCAATCGCCCACACGCATACGCGTATCCTGGACACGCGCAAGACGCTGCCGGGTTTGCGGCTCGCGCAGAAATACGCGGTGCGCGTGGGGGGCGGCGCAAATCAACGGCTCGCTTTGTACGACGGCATTCTGATCAAGGAAAACCACATCGCCGCAGCCGGCGGAGTGGGCGCGGCCATGGACGCCGCGCTGGCACTCAACGCGGGCGTCTCGATCCAGATCGAAGTCGAGACGCTCGAGCAGTTGCAAACGGCGTTGGCGCATCGCGCGCAATCCATCCTGCTCGACAATTTTTCTTTCGACTCAATGCGTGAAGCCGTTCGCATCACCGCGGGTCGCGCGGTGCTGGAAGTGTCCGGCGGCGTGAATTTCGAAACGGTGCGCACGATTGCGGAGACCGGTGTGGACCGTGTATCCATCGGCGCCCTGACGAAGGACGTGCGCGCGACGGACTACTCGTTGCGAATCGTCTGACGCTGCTTTCTGGCGGTCGTGATTCGTCAAACGCCATCTGCGGCCCGTGCGTGCCGCAATGGCGTTTCAGCTTGCATCAGACGTTGCGGTTGCGCACGTGCTCGGGCGAGAGCACGCTAGGTAGTGCTTTAGGCAACGTTGCCGGCCAGTCACGGCTGAAATGCAGGCCGCGGCTTTCACGCCTCGACCGTGCGCCGTCGACGATCAACGAAGCCACATCCACCAGATTGCGCAACTCCAGCAAATCTCGGCTCACCTTGAAGTTCGCGTAGTACTCGTGTATCTCGTCGCGCAACAGGGCAAGCCGGTGCCGCGCCCGCGCGAGCCGTTTGTCCGTGCGCACGATGCCCACGTAGTTCCACATGAGCCGGCGCAGCTCGTCCCAATTGTGCGCGACCACCACTTCTTCGTCCGGATCGGACACGCGGCTCTCGTCCCAGTCCGGCAGAGGGGCATGAACGGCGCCGCAGAAGCCTTCCTCTTCGATTGCGCGCGCAGCCGAGCGTCCAATCACAAGGCACTCCAGCAGCGAATTGCTGGCGAGCCGGTTCGCGCCGTGCAGCCCCGTGCAGGACGTTTCGCCCACCGCATAGAGGCCCGCGAGGTCGGTGCGGCCTGCCAGGTCGGTGACGACGCCGCCGCACGTATAGTGCGCCGCCGGCACGACCGGAATGGGTTCCTTCGTGATGTCGATGCCGAATTCGAGGCAACGCGCGAGGATCGTCGGGAAATGCTCGCGAAGAAAGTCGGCCGGCTGATGGCTGATGTCCAGATACACACAGTCGATGCCGCGCTTCTTGATCTCGAAGTCGATGGCGCGAGCCACGATGTCGCGTGGCGCCAGTTCAGCGCGTTCGTCGTGATTCGGCATGAAACGCGTGCCGTCCGGCAGCTTCAGCAGACCGCCTTCGCCGCGCACCGCTTCCGAGATCAGAAACGACTTCGCGTACGGATGGAACAGGCATGTCGGATGAAACTGGATGAACTCCATGTTCGAAACGCGGCAGCCCGCGCGCCACGCCATGGCGATGCCGTCGCCCGTCGCCGTGTCCGGATTGGTGGTGTACAGATAGACCTTGCCGGCGCCGCCCGTGGCGAGCACCGTGTGCGGCGCCTCGATGGTGACCGTGCGGCCGCTTTGCACGTCGAGCGCGTAGAGGCCGTGGCAACGGCGGCCGGGCAGCCCGAGCCGGTCCGACGTGATGAGGTCGATCGCGTAGTGGTCTTCGAGCAGCGTGATATTCGGATGCCGACGCACACGCTCGCTTAGCGTGGCGACCACTGCGTGGCCCGTTGCGTCGGCTGCATGAATGATGCGCCGGTGGCTGTGGCCGCCCTCGCGAGTGAGGTGGAAGCCGAGCTCCGCGGCGTCGTCTTTCGTGAACGGCACGCCTTGTTCGATGAGCCATTCGATTGCGGCCCGCCCATTTTCGACGATAAAACGCGTGGCTGCTTCGTCGCACAGGCCACCGCCTGCAATCAGCGTGTCGCGCACGTGATTTTCCACGCTGTCCGCGGAATCGAGCACTGCGGCGATGCCGCCTTGCGCCCAGTCGCTCGCGCCTTCGGTCATCGACCGCTTGGCGATTACCGCGACTCGCCGCGTCTCGGCGAGATTGAGCGCGACGCTCAGCCCCGCGAGACCGCTACCGACAATCGCCACATCGAATTCCATTGCTTGCATCTCCGTCTGTCGTTTTGCTGTGCCAACGCGTTGTTCACGCACTGCTGAAACGAGAGAGGATACGCGCCACGACCGCCGAGGGAAAGCCGGCCGGACGGCATAGGACGTTGTCGGCGCGAAGAGGGCGTGCCGTCGGCGAATTCGATTGGCCAAAAACAAAAAGCCCCGCACGAATGCGGGGCTTCTTTGCACATGTCTTCGCCTTCGTCAAAAGGCAGGAGTCAAGACTCACTTGATCTTGGTTTCCTTGTAGTCAACGTGCTTGCGGACGACCGGATCAAACTTCTTGATCAGCATCTTTTCCGGCATGTTGCGTTTGTTCTTCGTGGTCGTGTAGAAGTGACCCGTGCCTGCGGTCGATTCCAGCTTGATCTTGTCGCGTGCGCCTTTCGCCATGATTTACTCCTTAGGCTTCACCGCGTGCGCGCAGATCTGCGAGCACAGCGTCGATACCGTTCTTGTCGATCAGGCGCAGGCCGGCGTTCGAAATACGCAGACGCACCCAACGGTTTTCGCTTTCCACCCAAATGCGGCGGCTTTGCAGGTTCGGCAGGAACCGGCGCTTGGTCTTGTTGTTCGCGTGGGAAACGTTGTTGCCGCTCATCGGCGCTTTCCCAGTTACTTGGCATACGCGTGCCATGAGAGCACTCCTAATACGCTAATTCTGAGTTCGAACGCCGTGAAAGTTTCCCGAAAAGAGTCGCGCTGAAATCAGGCACGTATCCTTTCCGGAACGCCTTGGTGGCTTCGGAACAGGGGGTTGGAAATAGGCAAACCGGAATTCTAGCAGGAAAAACGCCGCAAAATCAAACCTTATTTGCGGCGGCGAAACATGGTCTGGCGAGTTTTTGCTTTTCGCTCGCATTCTTTTCATGCCGGTCGAAGAGCCGTGCAGGGCCGCTCGCCGGGCGGCCTGATGGAGGCCTCGAGCGGAAGCCGGAAGCCGGAAGCTCCAGGCCGGAGCTTCCGGCCGAGAGCGTCAAGCCAGCTTCACGGCCAGCCGGCGCGGGCGAACGAGTATACGCTATCTGCGCCGATCACCAGATGATCCACCAGTTGTACGTCGATCAGCGCGAGCGCTTCGCGCAGCGTGCGCGTCAGCCTGCAGTCGCTCGCGCTCGGCTGCACCGCGCCGGAAGGATGGTTGTGCGCGACGATCAGGCTCGCCGCATTGAGCGCGAGCGCGCGCCGCACGATCTCGCGCGGATACACGGCCATGCGCGTGAGTGTGCCGCGCGCGCTTTCCTCACTGCGAATCAGCCGATGCCGCGCGTCGAGGAACAGCGACACGAACACTTCCTGCGGACGGCCGCCGATCAGAAGCCGCAGGTAATTTTCCACGGCCTCCGGCGAATTCATCAACGAGCGCCGGCGCATCTTGTCGACGAGCGAGCGGCGCGCCATTTCCATGATGGCGAGCAGTTGCGCCTTCTTCGCCGGGCCGATGCCCCGCAGGCCGTCAAACTCGGCGTAAGTCGCGTCGAGCATCGCCCGCAGTGAACCGAAACGCTCGAGCAGCTCGCGCGCGACGCTGAACACGTCGTGACCCGGCAGGCCCGAGCCGAGGACGAGCACGATCATCTCGGTATCGGACAGCACGCCGGGGCCCTGATCGATCAGCCGCTCGCGCGGCATGTCGCGCTTCGGCCACTTGCGCCTGCGACGCGCCTTGGGTTTGCCCGCAGCCGGGGCAACCGGCGGCGAACGAGCGAAATCGAACGTTGGTGCGACGATTGGGGACGCATAATCAGACATATACAGACAATTCCTCCGCTTGAGGTTTCGGGCCCGTGCGCGCGATGGACGCAAGCCGAGCCCGGCCATGTGGCTTACAATAGACGCTTTGCGCACGGCACGCCGACGGTTTGCCGCACGCGTCGGCTGCGCCCGCGGCGCACGCGTGAGAGCGCGCTTCGACTGAGCGAGCACTGCATGAGCATCATCGACATTTCCGAAGTGAAGCCCGGTTCACACGTGACGCTTCACTACCGGCTTTCCCTTGCCGATGGCGCCGAAGTCATCAATACCTTCAACGACAAGCCCGCCACCCTGCTGCTCGGCGCCGGTCAGCTCGCGCCGCCGCTGGAGGACATTTTGCTGGGTTTGAAGGTGGGCCACCACTCGACCTTTCAGCTAGCTCCCGGCGCCGCATTCGGTCCGCGCAACCCGGAGTTGATCCAACGCGTGTCGCTGGCCACGCTGCGCGAAAACAGCATGATCGGCGAGGATTTTTCGCCGGGCGACCTGGTCGAATTCAACGCGCCGGGCGGCGGCCGCTACGCTGGCGTTCTGAAAGAAGTGAACGAGACGTCGGCCCTGTTCGATTTCAACCACCCGCTTGCCGGCCAGGCGCTGGCGTTCGAAGTGAAAATCATCGGGATTCTGTAAACATGAGCATCGCGGATACGACCCTAGCCGAAACGGAGATCCTGCTGGCGCAGCCGCGCGGGTTCTGTGCCGGCGTCGACCGGGCTATCGAGATCGTCGAGCGCGCCATCAAGCTGCACGGCTCGCCGATCTACGTGCGTCACGAAATCGTCCATAACGCCTACGTCGTCGAAGATCTGCGCAAGAAGGGCGCGATCTTCATTGAGCGGCTGGAGGAAGTGCCGCCCGGCAACACGGTGATCTTCAGCGCGCACGGGGTGTCGAAGGCAGTGCGCAGCGAGGCCGAGTCGCGCGGGCTGCGTGTCTACGACGCGACCTGCCCGCTCGTCACCAAGGTGCATATCGAGGTTGCCAAGATGCGCCAGGACGGCTTCGACATCGTGATGATCGGTCATAAGGGTCATCCAGAAGTGGAGGGCACGATGGGCCAGGCGGGCGAGGGCATGCATCTCGTCGAGGACATCGAAGACGTAGAGGCGCTGCAGCTCGCGGACCCCGAGCGGATCGCGTTCGTCACGCAAACCACGCTCTCGGTGGACGACGCCGCGGAAATCATTCGCGCGCTCAAGGCGAAATATCCGTCTATTCGCGAGCCGAAAAAGCAGGACATCTGTTACGCCACGCAGAATCGTCAGGACGCGGTCAAGTTCATGGCGCCGCAGTGCGACATGGTGATCGTGGTGGGCAGCCCGAACAGCTCGAACTCCAACCGGTTGCGCGAGCTGGCGGAAAAACTCGGTGTGCCTTCTTATATGGTGGACTCGCCGGACCAGATCGACCCGACGTGGGTCGAGGGCAAGCGCCGCATCGGCGTCACGGCGGGCGCTTCGGCGCCGGAAGTGCTGGCGCAGGCGGTGATTGCGCGCTTGCGCGAACTGGGCGTGCGTAACGTGCGTGCGCTGGAGGGCATCGAGGAAAATATCGCGTTTCCGCTGCCGCGCGGGCTGGGCTTGCCTGCCTGACACGCCTGCCAACGGGTCGTCAAACACGCGCCTTCGGGCGCGTTTTTTTTGCCCGCCGCCACCAGTGATCTCATAAAAATAGGGGCAGATTCCTGCCGCCCGCGCTTTTTCTCTGCCTCGCGCTGGATCTTTTTTGAAAAATGATCTGGCATTTAATTGCCTTTCGCTCGATGCGTCCCCGTTTTTAGCGTCGAAGGCGCCCGCAAACTTTTTTGACGCACTAAGATGGTGCCGAGCACAAGAGGTGCAGTCTAAGACCGCCATGTGACGCAAACCGTGCTGTGACCGGGCGCGCCGCGGCGCGGCCGCAACACTTGATGCGACGGTGTTCTGTGCTGGTGCAACTGATGCACGAAAATCAGTCGCAACCCGGTTGCGCCTTTTACTCGAAAGCGGTCTCAAAATACGGTTGCAATGCAGGAAAACCCTGCCGGTTCAACAATATTGCCCGTCGCAAAATTGGAGTTACAATGCGCGCGTTCTCAAGGCCTCAGGGCCTTCCGAACACGAGTTTCAGCAAGGGCGGGAGACCTAATTAATGCGAGTCAAGTTTGCTTACGCCGTGTCCATCGCGGCCGCGGTTGCGATGTTGACCGCGTGCGGCAAAAAACAGGATGGCGAGGCGGGAGCAGGCGCATCGGCGGCAGTGGCGGCGTCCGCCGCGCCGGCAAGCGCGGCAATTGTCGTGAAGATCGGCCATGCGGCCCCGCTGACGGGCGGCATCGCGCATCTGGGCAAGGACAACGAAAACGGCGCGCGTCTCGCGGTCGAGGAAATCAATGCGCATGGCCTGACTATCGACGGCCACAAGATCGACTTGCAACTGGACGCGCAGGACGACGCCGCCGATCCGAAAGCGGGCACCGCGGTCGCGCAGAAACTGGTGGACGATCATGTGGTGGCCGTTGTCGGCCACCTGAATTCGGGCGTGTCGATTCCGGCTTCGAAGATCTATAGCGATGCGAGCATCGTGCAGATCTCGCCGTCGTCGACGAACCCGGCTTACACGCAGCAGGGCTTCAAGACGACCTACCGCGTGGTCGCCACCGACGCGCAGCAGGGTCCGGCGCTCGCCAATTACGCCACGAAGGCGTTGGGCGCCAAACGCATCGCGGTAGTGGACGATGCAACCGCCTACGGCAAGGGGCTCGCGGAGGAATTCGCGAAGACCGTCGAGGCGAACGGAGCGAAGATCGTCGCGCGTGAAGCGACGAACGACCGGGCCACGGACTTCCGGGCCATCCTCACGAAGATCAAGAGTGTTCATCCGGACGCCATTATGTTCGGCGGAATGGACGCGACGGGCGGGCCGTTTGCCAAACAGGCGGCGGCGCTCGGTATCAGGGCAAAAATCCTTGGCGGCGACGGCGTGTGTACCGACAAGGTAGGTGAGCTGGCGGGACCCGCCGTGCAAAACCTGGTCTGTTCGGAGGCGGGACTCGCGCTTTCGAAAATGGACAGGGGAGCGGACTTCGAAAAGAAGTACGTCGACCGCTTCCACACGCCGGTGCAGATTTACGCACCGTTCACGTATGACGCTGTGTACGTGATTGTCGATGCAATGAAGCGCGCTAATTCGATCGAGGCGCCCAAGGTGCTGGCTGCGATGCCGTCAACCGATTACAACGGGGTAATCGGCCGGATCGCGTTCGACGACAAGGGTGATTTGAAAGAGGGCGCCATTACGCTTTACGACTTCAAGGACGGCAAAAAAGCGGTTCTCGACGTCGTGAAGATGTGATGACGGGACGTTCAGCCTGACGGCACCGAACCATCCAACGGTGCCGTTTTTGCATCCGCCGAAGGCGAGCCAGCGACTGTGACCCAGTCGTCTTCGCAAACCGGCGGCGGATAAACCCTTACCGGTCTTTTACATCAGTACCCGCAGTGCCATTGAGATTGCGTGACGCATCACCGCCCACCGGCTGATGAAGAACGCGAATCCAGTCGCACGGGCTAAGGAGCATTAAATGGATATCTTCATCCAGCAGATCCTAAACGGACTGGTGCTTGGCAGCGTTTATGCCATCATCGCACTGGGCTATACGATGGTTTACGGCATTCTCGGCATCATCAACTTCGCTCACGGCGATGTGTTGATGGTGGGCGCGATGGTTGCGCTTTCCGCCATAGGCGTGCTGCAGAACCACTTCCCCGGCTTAGGCAACGTGCCGACGCTATGCATCGCGCTTGCGATCGCCGCCGTGGTCTGTGCGGTGGTCGGCTACACCATCGAGCGCGTGGCCTACCGGCCGTTGCGCAAGGCGCCGCGTCTTGCCCCGCTGATCACCGCAATCGGCGTGTCGATCCTGCTGCAGACGCTCGCCATGATGATCTGGTCGCGCAACCCGCTGCCGTTCCCGCAACTGCTGCCCACCGATCCGCTGAACGTGATCAAGGCCACCGACACGACGCCCGGCGCGGTGATCTCGATGACTGAAATCGTCATCATCGTCGTCGCGTTCCTCGTGATGGCGGGCCTGCTGCTCCTCGTGCACAAGACCAAGCTCGGCCGCGCAATGCGCGCGATTGCCGAGAACCCGGGCGTCGCCTCGCTGATGGGCGTGAACCCGAACTTCGTGATCTCGGCCACCTTCATGATCGGCTCGGCGCTCGCTGCGCTCGCCGGCGTGATGATCGCGTCCGAATACGGCAACGCGCACTTCTACATGGGCTTTATCCCTGGTCTCAAGGCGTTTACCGCGGCGGTGCTGGGCGGTATCGGCAACCTGGGCGGCGCAATGGTCGGCGGCGTGATTCTGGGGCTCATCGAACAGTTGGGCGCCGGTTATATCGGCAACCTGACAGGTGGTGTGTTCGGCAGTAACTATCAGGACGTGTTTGCATTCATCGTGCTGATCATCGTGCTGGTGTTCCGTCCGTCGGGTCTGCTCGGCGAACGCGTTGCGGATCGCGCTTGATCCAGGCCAAGGAGTAAATCAAATGACCTCAATTCAACCGATCGAGCCGTCCACGACGCTCATTCCCGAACGCAACCTCGCGAAGACGCTGACGGTGGGCATTATCACCGCCGTGTTCGTGATCGCCGCGCCGATGATCATCGGCACCGCCGGCGGCAACTACTGGGTCCGCGTGCTCGACTTCGCGATGCTGTATGTGATGCTCGCGCTCGGCCTGAACGTGGTGGTCGGCTTTGCCGGCCTGCTGGACCTCGGCTACATCGCGTTCTACGCGGTCGGCGCGTACACGGCGGCGCTGCTCAGCTCGCCGCACCTGTCGTCGCAATTCGAGTGGATCGCCCAGCTCGCGCCGAACGGCCTGCATGTGCCGTTCCTCATCATCGTGCCGTGCGCGATGGCGATCGCCGCGCTGTTCGGCGTGCTGCTCGGTGCGCCGACGCTGCGTCTGCGCGGCGACTACCTCGCCATCGTGACGTTGGGCTTCGGGGAAATCGTGCGGATTTTCCTGAACAACCTCGACCGACCGGTGAACATCACCAACGGGCCGAAGGGCATCACGGCGATTGCACCGGTGCACGTGGGCGACTTCAGCCTCTCGCAGACGCACTCGCTGTTCGGCCTGCAGTTCCCGTCCGTGTACTCGTACTACTACCTGTTCGTGCTGGCTGCGCTGCTCGTGATCTGGGTGTGTACGCGTTTGCAGCATTCGCGTATCGGCCGTGCATGGGCCGCGATCCGCGAGGACGAAATCGCCGCCAAGGCCATGGGCATCAACACGCGCAACGTGAAGCTGCTCGCGTTTGCGATGGGCGCGTCGTTCGGCGGCCTGTCGGGCGCGATGTTCGGTGCGTTCCAGGGCTTCGTGTCGCCGGAATCGTTCACGCTGCCTGAGTCGATCGTCGTGCTCGCCTGCGTGGTGCTCGGCGGCATGGGTCACATTCCGGGCGTGATTCTCGGCGCGGTGCTGCTCGCGGTGCTGCCGGAATTCCTGCGCTCGACGATGGGTCCGCTGCAACACATGATTTTCGGCCATGAAATCGTCGATACCGAAGTGATCCGTCAGCTCGTCTACGCACTCGCGATGGTGCTGATCATGCTGTATCGCTCGGAAGGCCTGTGGCCGTCGCCGAAGCACGAAGACAAGATTGCGAAACTGTCGAAGCGGGCTGGCAAAAAGCCGGTGCGCGCGTAACGGACGGATAGGAGCAAATGAACATGAGCGATAAAAAAATCCGTCTGTCCGTGAAGGGCGTGAACAAGCGCTTCGGCGGTTTGCAGGCGCTGTCGGACGTCGGCCTTCAGATTGAGGAAGGCACCATTTATGGTCTGATCGGCCCGAACGGCGCCGGCAAGACCACATTCTTCAACGTGATCACGGGCCTTTACACGCCGGATTCCGGCGACTTCAAGCTCGACGGCCAGAACTACACGCCGACGGCCGTGTATCAGGTCGCGAAAGCAGGCATTGCGCGCACGTTCCAGAACATTCGTCTGTTCGGCGGCATGACCGCGCTGGAAAACGTGATGGTGGGCCGCCACGTGCGCACGAAGCACGGCCTGCTCGGCGCAGTGTTCCAGACGCCGGCCGAGCGCCAGGAAGAGCGCGAAATCAAGGAGCGCGCCATCGAGCTGCTGGAGTACGTCGGCATTGCGCAGTACGCGGACTACACGTCGCGCAATCTGTCGTACGGCCACCAGCGGCGTCTCGAGATTGCGCGCGCGCTCGCGACGGATCCGAAGCTGCTCGCACTCGACGAACCCGCCGCCGGCATGAACGCGACGGAAAAGGTCGAACTCACGCGTCTGCTCGACAAGATCCGCGCCGACGGCAAGACGATTCTGCTGATCGAGCACGACGTGAAGCTCGTGATGGGTCTGTGCAACCAGATGACGGTGCTCGACTACGGCAAGGTGATTGCGCAAGGTCTGCCGCAAGACGTGCAGAAGGATCCGAAGGTGATCGAAGCTTATCTGGGTGCAGGAGTCCACTGATGTCCACGACGCAAACAATGTTGAAAATCAAGGGCCTGCAGGTCAATTACGGCGGCATCCAGGCAGTCAAGGGCATCGACCTCGAAGTCGCGCAGGGCGAGCTGGTCACGCTGATCGGTGCGAACGGCGCGGGCAAGACCACGACGATGAAGGCGATCACGGGTCTCAAGCCCTACTCGGCGGGCGACATCGAGTACATGGGCCAGTCGATCAAGGGCGTGCCGCCGCACGAGCTTCTGAAGCGCGGCCTCGCGATGGTGCCGGAAGGCCGCGGCATCTTCGCGCGCATGTCGATCGTCGAGAACATGCAGATGGGTGCTTACCTGCGCAGCGACAGCGACGGCATCAAGGCCGACGTCGACCGCATGTTCGGCTTTTTCCCGCGCCTGAAGGAACGCGCCACGCAGTACGCGGGCACGCTCTCGGGCGGCGAACAGCAGATGCTGGCGATGGCGCGCGCGATCATCTCGCGCCCCAAGCTGTTGCTGCTCGACGAACCGTCGATGGGTCTGTCGCCGATCATGGTCGAGAAGATCTTCGAGGTGGTGCGTGCGATTTCGGCGGAAGGCATGACCGTGCTGCTCGTCGAGCAGAACGCGCGACTCGCGTTGCAGGCCGCGAACCGCGGCTATGTGATGGACTCGGGTCTCGTCACGATGTCGGGCGACGCAAAGCAGATGCTGGACGATCCGAAGGTGCGCGCGGCTTATCTGGGTGAATAAGTCGGGCGAACAAGCGGACGAACAAGCGGGCAAATAAGCGCTCGCAGTTCAACCGCCATGAAAAAAGGCCGCATGCGATAAAAAACGCATGCGGCCTTTCTCTTTCCAGCGCGAACGCGCCGCTCCGGATTCAACCCGCCGAGCTATCGGCGAGTTCGCCAAGACGCTTGCCCAAACTGACCACCGCATCGGCGCGATAACCGAGCGCCTCGTAAAACGCGCGGACCTCGTTCTTCGCGGACAACACCTGCAGATTCAGCTTCGGGCAGCCGAGCGCGGTCAACGCGGCCTCGACGTGCGCGACAAGACGCGAGCCGATGCCGTGCCGCCGCAACGACGCGTCCACCGCGAGCGAGTAAAGCCAGCCGCGGTGGCCGTCGTAGCCGCCGATCACGCTGCCGACCACGCGCTCATCCAGCACCGCGACGAAAAACAACTCGGGCTGCGTGGCGAGCTTGTTTGCAATCGACAGACGCGGGTTGCGCTGCGGCTTCGTGGCATCCCGATACTCGGGAAACGCTTCCTGCCACAGCGCGATCACCGCGTCGGTGTCGCGCGCGTCGAAGCGGCGAATCGAGACGGGGACCGCGGCGCTCGTGCTCATCAGGCGCTCCGCTTTCGTTAGAGTGTGTCGAGAATCGAGCGCAGCATCGCCATCATCTGGTCGATCTCTTCGTTCGTGACATTGAGCGCCGGCATGAAGCGCAGCAGGTTCGGGCGCGCCGCGTTCAGCAGCAGGCCGTCGGGCTGCATGTCGCGCGCCTTTTCGACGATCTGGTTGCCGATGTCCCTGCCGAGCAGCAGCGCGCGCAGCAGACCTTCGCCGCGCTCGCCGTTAAAGCCGCGTTCTTCCGACAGCTCCAGCAGCTTCGCCCGCAGGTATTCGCCGCGCGCGCGCACGCCTTCGAGGAAGCCCGGCGCCGTGAGTTGCGAGATCACCGAATAGCCGACCGCGGTCATCAACGGATTGCCGTTGTAGGTGCCGCCCTGATCGCCGGCTTCGAACACCGCCACTTCCGCCTTCGACAGCAGCGCCGCGAGCGGCACGCCGCCGCCGATGCCCTTACCGAGCGTCATGATGTCCGGCTCGATGCCCGACAGCTCATACGCGAACAAGGTACCCGCGCGGCCGCAGCCGCTTTGCACTTCGTCGACGATGAGAAGCAGGTTGTGCTTGCGGGTCAACTCGCGCAGTTGCTGCATGAACTCGCGCGTCGCGGGGATTACGCCGCCTTCGCCCTGAATCGGTTCGAGCATCACCGCAACCGTTTTTGCGTTGATCAGCTTTTCGACCGAGGCGATGTCGTTCAGATCCGCCTTCGGAAAGCCCGGCACTTGCGGCGCGTAGATGGTGTCCCAGCCCGGCTTGCCGCTTGCCGACATGGTGGCGAGCGTGCGGCCGTGGAAGCTGTGGTCGAAGGTGATGATTTCGAACGCGCCGTCCTTGAACTTCTTGCCCCACTTGCGCGCGAGCTTGATCGCGCCTTCGTTCGCTTCCGCGCCGCTGTTCGCGAAGAAGACCTTGTCGAAGCAGCTATGTTGTGTGAGGAGCCCGGCGAGCTTCGCCATCGGCTCATTGTAGAAAGCCGGCGACGGATTGAAGAGCAGTTTGGCCTGCGTATTCAGCGCTGCGATCATGCCTTCGTTGCAATGACCGAGGCAATTGACCGCCCAGCCCTGAATGAAGTCCAGATAGCGCTTGCCGTTGTTGTCGTAGAGCCACGAGCCCTTGCCGTGCGTGAAAACGATTTCGGGCCGGTTCGTGATGTACATCAGCGACTCGATCGGGTACTCATTGAAATTCATGACGGCAGGCTCCAGGCAGCGGGTAAGAGGTGAATGAGGCGGAAAAACAAAAAAGCCACGGCATGCCGTGGCTTTCATGATTCGAACAGCGTGCGCTCTGTTATAGCGCGAATCCGTGACGAAGCCGGCGGCGTCCCTAGGGAAGCGGCGAGCGGCGACGTCGAAGTTCGGACTGGATGCGGTTCATGCGCGAAAGAATACGACAAGGAAAGCGCCGGTGTAAACCATGAATTTGCATCGGCGCGTGGTGTCGGCGTTTCGCTCAGACCGCATTCGCGAGATCCGCGGCGCTCGTGAACGAGTCCGCGTAGAACTCGTCTTCGGGCAGGCCGTGGTGCTGCGTGAAGTCGCGCTGCGCCGATTCGACCATGACCGGTGCGCCGCACGCATACACCTGATACGCGGACAGATCGGGCAGATCTTCGATCACCGCGCGATGCACGAAGCCCACGCGGCCCGTCCACGCATCGCTCGCGTCGGGCTCCGACAGCACGGGCACGAACTTGAAGTTCGGAATCTCACGCGCCCATTGCTCGGCTAGTTCGAGCAGATACAGGTCTTTCTTGCGACGCGCGCCCCAGTACAGCGTCATCGGGCGGTTCAGGTTCTTGAACACCGCATGTTCGACAATCGCCTTCAGCGGCGCGAAGCCCGTGCCCGAGCCGAGCAGCACGATGGGCTTGTCCGACTCTTCGCGCAGGAAGAAAGTACCGAGCGGCGCTTCGAAGCGCAGGATGTCACGCTCTTTCATCGTGTTGAACACGTGGTCGGTGAAGGCGCCGCCGGGCATATGACGGATATGCAGCTCGATCGGGCCTTCGGTGTGCGGCGCGTTCGCCATCGAATAACTGCGGCGCTTGCCGTCCTTCAGAATGAATTCGAGGTACTGGCCGGCCAGATACTGCAGGCGTTCGTTCGCGGGCAGTTGCAGCTTGAGCACGACGACGTCGTCGGCCTTGCGCTCGATTGCATTGACGCGGCACGGCAGCTTCTTCACCTGCACGTCGCCCACGCCCGCGACTTCGCGGATGTCGATTTCCAGATCCGAGCACGCCGTCGCGCAACAGAAGAGCGCCATGCCGCGAGTTTTTTCATCGTTCGACAAAGCCGACGACGAATGCGCGCGCTGCTCGACCTGGCCGTTCACCACGGCACCCTTGCACGAACCGCACGCGCCGTTCTTGCAGCCGTACGGCAGACCGATGCCTTGACGCAAGGCCGCGTTCAGCACCGGTTCGTCCTGTTCTACCTGAAACTGCCGGCCGCTTTGCCGGAGCGTGACGTTAAATGCCATAAGTGTTCGAATTGGAAAAGTCGGTAATCGTTAATTGGCCCGCCCAGCAAGCCGCTTCGGCAGACGCCGCGACGGCACGCCACGCCGCCCGGTGCCCGCGGCGCTTGACGGCTACAATGCGTGCACCATGAAAGCGACACGAAACTTCCGCCGTCCACGCGTGTTGATCGTAGGGTGCGGCGATGTCGGCATGCGCTGCGTGCCGCTGCTGCGCCCGCACGCTCACGTCTTCGCGCTCACCAGCCACGCGGCGCGCAGCGCCGAATTACGCGCGGCGGGCGTGTCTCCGCTCGTCGGCGACCTCGACGCGCGCCGCAGCCTGAAGCGGCTCGCGGGCCTCGCGCCGACCGTGCTGCATCTCGCACCGCCGCAGAAAACCGGCGACGACGACCGCCGCACCCGCGCGTTGCTTGCCACCCTCGGTATGCGCCGTGATCTCGCTTTGCCGCGGGCTCGCGCCGCCTTTGCGCCGGTTGGACGTCTGCGCCGCGCGCGCGCCTCGTGGGCAGCCGCGGAACCAGCCAATATTGTACCCGACGGCCTTCGCCGTACCGCCGCTTCGCGCGTGCCGCCGCGCCTCGTCTACGCAAGCACGACGGGCGTATATGGCGATTGCGGCGGCGCATGGATCGACGAGACGCGCGTCGTCGGGCCGGCCAATGCGCGTGCAAAGCGCCGCGTATCCGCCGAGCAGCAATTGCGGCGCGCGACGGCGCGCGGCGCGATTGCTGCGAGCATCGCGCGGATTCCGGGGATTTATGCGGGCAATCGCCTGCCGCTTGCGCGGCTCGAAAAAGGCACGCCCGCGCTCGTCGCTGCAGACGACGTCTACACGAACCACATTCACGCCGACGATCTCGCCGCGATCCTCGTGCGCCTTGCCTTGCGCGGGCGGCCGGCGCGCGCGATTCACGCGTCTGACGACTCGTCGCTGAAAATGGGCGAGTACTTCGATCGGGTTGCCGATGCATTCGGTTTGGCACGCCCGCCGCGCATCACGCGGGCGCAGGCCGAGGAGCAGATCGAGCCGACCTTGCTGTCGTTCATGCGCGAGTCGAGGCGGCTCGTGAACCGCCGCCTGAAAGAGGAACTGGGCGTGCGCCTGCGCTACCCGAGCGTCGACGATTTTTTGCGCGAAGCCGCGAGCGGCAAGCCGCACCCGGCGTAACGTGCGTAACGCATAGCGCGGGCGCAGCCAAAGTCAAACAGATAGCTGCGCGTCGCTCAGGTCAGCGCGGGCAGCGCCTCGAGCAGCAGGAAACATAGCAATCCGCCGATCAGCGCGCCTATCAGATTCGGATGGTATTTGTGCCGCACCCGCATTGCGATCAGCAATCCGCCGATCAGCAGCACCCCGAGGCACACAAACGCCACCATCCCATACGAGATCATGATTCCGCCATGGACAATCATGGCCCCTCCTTGAACTCTTTGTAGTCTTTGTTTAAACGAGTATAGGGCGAGCCGTGACGAACCGCATGCTGCGGCGCAGCGCGACGTGCAGGCAGTCTTCGCGCGAATGTGCGCTTGCTCACAGTGACTTCGCAGCGGCGTCAGTGAGTTGCGCGCGTCGTACCGGTTTACCCGCTCGGTGAAGATCCGAGGGACGCGATCTCCGTTTCATCGAGCCATTGCCACGCGCCCGGCGCAAGCGTCGCGGGCAGCGCCAATCCGCCAATGCGCTCGCGATGCAGCGCTTCGCAACGATTGCCGGCTGCGGCGATCATCCGCTTGACCTGGTGGTACTTGCCTTCCATCACGGTGAGCGCGAGAGAGTGCTCGCCGCGCGCCTCTGCATCGACGGCCGCGACGGGCTTCGACTCGCCGTGCAGCAACACGCCGTCGCGCAGCAGGCCCAACTGTGCGTCGTCGAGCGGATGGCGCGTGGTCGCCACGTAGACCTTCGGCACCTTGCGTTTCGGCGATGTGAACGTGTGCACGAACTTCCCGTCGTCGGACAGCAGCAGCAAGCCGGTCGTGTCCTGATCGAGCCGGCCCACGCACTGTACGCCACGCTCGGCGAATTGCGGCGGCAACAGACTGAACACGCTCAGATGATGCTGCGGGTCGCGCGAACACTCATAGCCCGCCGGCTTGTTGAGCAGCAGATAGGCGCGTTCGCGATACGGCCAGACCACGCCGTCGACGCTAAAGCAAAACGCTGCGTCGCCAGCGGGGAAATCGGCATCGGCGTCGGCGCAGACGGTGCCGTCGATGCTCACGCGCGCGTCGGCAACCAGCGCGCGGCACTGGCGGCGCGAGCCGAAGCCCTGGCTAAAGAGAATGCTTTCGAGATTCATGGCGAGCGAAGAATAACACCGCCAGGAGCCTCGCGTGCCGCCCGCGCATCACGTTGACCACGGTCAAGCCACGCGAACCGAGCGCCAGGACAAACCCGTAAAAATGAAAATGAATTTTTTTCCAGGCGATTTCCATGTAAATATACTTTCATGCATTTCGCTTACGCCATGAGGCTATCCATCTCGCCTGCTCATTCGCCCGCATGATTCATCAACCGTCCGTCGCATCCAATCCCGCCGAGCAGGCCATCGCCGCCCGCATCGAGACAGCCATGCCTACGCTCACGCCCATTCATCGGCGCATGGGCGAGTACGTGCTGGCCAATCTGTTTCGCGCGGCCACCATGCGGATCGACGAGCTGGCGAGCGTGGTCGGCGCTTCCGTGGCGACGGCGAATCGCTTTGCGCGCGCGCTCGGTTTCGACGGCTATCCGCAGTTCCGTGAGGCGCTCGTGCGCGGCTTCGAGGCGACGCTCGCGCCGGTGGAACGGCTGCGCAGCGCGCAGGAATCGCTCGCCGACGGCGACGACGTGGTCGACGCGTCGCTCGAACAGGCGGCCAACAATCTGCACCTGACGCGCACCGCGATCGACAGTGCCGCCGCCGAAGCCGCGGTCGAGGCGATCCTCGCCGCGCGCCGCGTGTTCGTGCTCGGCGCCGGCACGAGCGCCTTTCTCGCCGGGCTGATGGAGCACGGGCTGATGGCGTATCACGACAATGTGCAGTCGCTGGCATTCATCGGAGGGCCGTCGCATGCCGCGCGGCGTCTGTTCAATTGCGGCGAGGGCGACCTCGTGATCGGCATTGCGTTTCCGCGTTATGTCGACGACACCATCGAACTGGCGCGCCGTGCGGCCACGCGCGGCGCACGCGTGCTGGCGCTGACCGACGGTCCGCGCTCGCCGCTCGCGCAATTCGCCGATCTGTCGTTGTACGTGCGCTCGGAACGCCGGCTTGCGGCCAACGCGGACGCGGCTGTCCTTGCCGTGATCGAAGCGCTGTGCGACGCCGTCGCATATCGCGCGAAACGTTCGGTGAAGGCCGCCGCGGAAGTCACCGAATTCGTCTTGCCGTGGCTCACCGATCCACTTTCCGCGGTCCCGAACGCGGCAGCGAAAACGTCAACAAGAACGTCAACAACGAAAGCGCCGACCGCTACGCCAACGCAGGCGCCAGGCCAAGCCGCGCGCGAACCGGCGCGTACCGCAGTTGCAAAACCCGGTGCAACGCAAGCCAAACCCAAACTCAGACGATGAACACCAACGCAGTCATTGCCATTCATGGCGGGGCGGGCACGATTGTGCGCGCGTCCCTCACCGCCAATGCCGAAGCCGAATATCACGCCGCGCTGCACGCGGTGCTCGCCGCCGGCCAACGCGTGCTCGCCGACGGCGGCAGCGCCCTCGACGCCGTCAGCGAAGCGGTGCGCCTGCTCGAAGACTGTCCGCTCTTCAACGCGGGGCGAGGCGCGGTGTACACGGCGGCGGGCACGCACGAGCTCGACGCGGCGATCATGGACGGCAGCACGCTCGAAGCCGGTGCGATCTGCTGCGTGAAGCGCGTGCGCAACCCGATCCTCGCGGCGCGCAGCGTGCTTGAGCACAGCGAGCATGTGCTGTTCACCGGCGAAGGCGCCGAAAGTTTCGCCGCGGCGCAGGGGCTCGAATTCGTCGAGCCCGACTATTTCGACACCGAGGCCCGTCATCGCCAATGGCTGCTCGCGCGCGATCAGCAACGCGCGATGCTCGATCACGACGGCGCGAGCTTTGCTTTTTCGTCGTCTGCCACCGGTGGCGACGATCCCACGTCGCACGAGCCGCTCGATCCGAACCGCAAGTTCGGCACGGTGGGCGCGGTCGCGCTCGACGCGCACGGCCACGTGGCCGCGGCGACATCCACTGGCGGCATCACGAACAAGCAGGCGGGGCGCGTGGGCGACACGCCGCTGATCGGCGCGGGCTGCTATGCGGACGACGCGACGTGCGCCGTGTCCACGACCGGCTCCGGCGAAATGTTCATGCGCATGGTCGCTGCCTACGACGTCGCGGCGCAAATGGCCTACCGCAACGTGTGCTTGCAGGACGCCGCGCACGACGTGGTCATGAACCGCCTGCCGAAGATCGACGGACGCGGCGGCCTGATCGCCGTCGACGCGCGCGGCAACATCGCGCTGCCGTTCAATACCGAGGGCATGTATCGCGGTTTCGCGCGGGTCGGCGAAACACCGGTCACGGCCATCTACCGTTAGTTCGTTACCCTGAATATTGCCGAAGCGCGCCAGCGCGTTCGAATCCAAAGGAACCACCGTGCCGACTTCATCGCACATCGCCAGCCCGCTTATCGACACCTTGCCGCCGCAGCGCGTGCTGGCGGTCGACAACCTGTCGGTTGCATTTCGCAGCGGCGAGACGACTTTCAACGCGGTGCGCAATTTGTCGTTCACGGTTGAGCGCGGGGAAACGCTCGCGATTGTCGGCGAATCGGGCTCGGGCAAATCGGTGACATCGCTCGCGTTGATGCGGCTGATCGAGCAGGGCGGTGGGCGCCTTGCCGGCGGCAGCATCGTGTTCCGGCGCCGCGACGGCGGCGTGCTCGACCTCGCGAAGGCGTCGTCCGGCACGATGCGCTCGATTCGCGGCGCCGACATCGCGATGATTTTCCAGGAGCCGATGACCTCGCTCAACCCGGTCTTCACGGTGGGCGATCAGATCAGCGAGGCCATTTCGCTGCATCAGGGCAAGAGCCGCTCCGCGGCTTTCGCGGAAACGCTGCGGCTGCTGGAACTCGTGCGTATTCCCGAGGCGCGGCGCGTGGCGGCGCGTTTTCCGCATCAACTGTCGGGCGGCATGCGCCAGCGTGTGATGATCGCGATGGCGCTCTCATGCAAACCCGCGCTCCTGATCGCCGACGAACCCACCACCGCGCTCGACGTGACCATTCAGGCGCAGATCCTGCAACTGATTCGCGGCTTGCAGGACGAGATGAACATGGGCGTGATTTTCATCACGCACGACATGGGCGTGGTCGCCGAAGTCGCGGACCGCGTGCTCGTCATGTATCGAGGCGAAAAGGTCGAGGAGGGCGCGTCCGACGCGCTTTTCGCCGCGCCGTCGCATGCCTATACGAAGGCGCTGCTCGCCGCCGTGCCGCGTCTGGGCGCCATGGAGGGCACCGACCAACCCGCGAAGTTTCCGATCCTGACGCTCGAGCAGGCGAGCGCGAGCGGCGCCGACGAGCCGGTGCGCCCCGCGGCGTCCGTCGCGAAAGAAGCGCAGCCGCGCGTCGACGAAAGCACCCCGCCTATTCTGCGCGTGCGCGATCTCGTTACGCGCTTTCCAGTGAGAAGCGGGCTCTTCGGCCGGCTGACGGGCCGCGTGCATGCGGTCGAAAAAGTCAGTTTCGACTTGCGGCCGGGCGAGACGCTCGCGCTTGTCGGCGAATCGGGCTGCGGCAAGTCGACCACGGGCCGCTCGCTGTTGCGGCTCGTGGAGAGCCAGAGCGGATCGATCGAATTCAACGGCAAGGAAATCAGTTCGCTGACGGGCGCCGCCTTGCAGTCGCTGCGCCGCGATATCCAGTTCATTTTTCAGGACCCCTTTGCATCGCTCAATCCGCGGCTGACGGTCGGCTTTTCCATCATGGAGCCGCTCCTCGTGCACCGCGTCGCACAAGGCGCCGAGGCGCAGGCACGCGTCGCGTGGCTGCTGGACAAAGTCGGCTTGCCGCCGGACGCGGCGCGCCGCTATCCGCATGAATTTTCCGGCGGTCAGCGGCAGCGCATTGCGATTGCGCGCGCGCTCGCATTGAATCCGAAAGTCGTGATCGCCGACGAATCCGTTTCCGCGCTCGATGTCTCCGTGCAGGCGCAAATCGTCAATCTGATGCTCGATTTGCAGCGCGAGCTGGGCGTTGCGTACCTGTTCATCTCGCACGACATGGCGGTGGTCGAGCGCGTGAGTCACCGCGTCGCGGTGATGTACCTCGGCCAGATCGTCGAAATCGGTCCGCGCCGCGCGGTGTTCGAAGCGCCGCAGCATCCGTACACGAGAAAGCTGATGGGCGCGGTGCCCGTGGCCGACCCGGCGCGGCGTCACGCGAAACGCATGCTCGCCGCCGATGAAATCCCAAGCCCCATCCGCGCATTGGACGATGAACCCGCCGTGGCGCCGCTCGTCGCTGTGGGATCGGATCACTTCGTCGCCCAGCACAGCGTGGGCGGTGCTTATTGATGTCGCATGGCCGATCCTCACAAGAGCAATCTAACCCGTTTCACCTTGCAGCCTGGAGTCAACTCATGAACCTGCTCGTCCCGTCTTCCCCGTTTCGTTTGCGCGCGCTGCTCGGCGGCGGCGCAGTGGTGTTCGCGATGCTCGCGGGCAACGTGGCGCACGCCGAAAGCACCGCGGTGATGGCCGTCGCCTCGACCTTCACGACGCTCGATCCGTACGACGCCAACGACACGCTCTCGCAAGCGGTCGCGAAGTCGTTCTATCAAGGGCTCTTCGGCTTCGACAAGGACATGAAGCTCGTCAACGTGCTCGCCGACAGCTATGAGGCGAGCCCTGACGCGCGCGTCTATACGTTCAAGCTGCGTCACGGCGTGAAGTTCCAGGACGGCACGGACTTCAACGCGGCGGCAGTGAAGGCAAACTTCGACCGTGTGACGGACCCGGCGAACAAGCTGAAGCGCTACAACATGTTCAACCGTATCGAGAAGATCGAGGTGGTCGACCCGTACACGGTGAAGATCACGCTGAAGGCGCCGTTCTCGGCGTTCGTCAACGTGCTCGCGCATCCGTCGGCGGTCATGATCTCGCCTGACGCGCTGAAGAAATACGGCAAGGACATCGCGTTTCATCCGGTCGGCACAGGCCCGTTCGAATTCGTGAAGTGGGATCCGGCAGGCGATCTGACGGTGAAGAAGTTCGCCGGCTACTGGAAGAAGGGCTATCCGAAGATCGACGCAATCGACTGGAAGCCGGTGGTCGACAACAACACGCGCGCCGCGCTGATGCGCACGGGCGAAGCGGATTTCGCCTTCCAGGTGCCGTTCGAACAGGCCGCGCAATTGCAGTCGAGCCCGAAGGTCGATCTGATCGCGTCGCCGTCCATCATTCAGCGCTATATCAGCCTGAACATGAATCAGAAGCCGTTCGACAATCCGAAGGTGCGTGAGGCGCTCAACTACGCGGTTAACAAGGAGGCGCTGACGAAGGTCGTGTTTGGCGGCTATGCCACGCCCGCTGACGGCGTGGTGCCGCAAGGCGTCGATTACGCGGTGAAGCTCGGCCCTTGGCCGTACGATCCGGCCAAGGCGCGCGCATTGCTGAAGGAAGCCGGTTATCCGAACGGCTTCGAAACGACGCTCTGGTCCGCGTACAACTACTCGACCGCGCAGAAAGTCATTCAGTTCGTGCAGCAGCAACTGGCGCAAGTCGGCGTCAAGGCCCAGGTCGAAGCGCTCGAGGCAGGCCAGCGCGTCGCGAAGGTGGAAAGCGCGCAGGACGCGGCCAGCGCGCCGGTGCGCATGTACTACGCGGGTTGGTCGTCGTCGACGGGCGAGGCCGATTGGGCGATCACGCCGCTCCTTGCTTCGGTGTCCTTCCCGCCGAAGATGGTCAATACGGCTTACTACAAGAACGATACCGTCGACGGCGATCTGAAGCAGGCGCTCGAAACCACTGACCGCGCGAAGAAGAACGAGCTGTACACGGATGCGCAAAAGCGCATCTGGGCCGACGCGCCGTGGATTTTCCTCGTCAAGGAAAAGGTCGTGTATGCGCGCAGCAAGCGTCTGTCGGGTGCTTATGTCGCGCCGGATGGTTCGTTCAACTTCGACGAAATCGCGATCAAGTAACCGGCCTCGCGTGCGGCGCGCCTGCCACAAGCGGGCGCGCCGCGCCGTGCGCCTGCCTCATGGCGGTACATGACATTTCGTTGCCCGCATCCTTGCCGGATTGAGCTTCAATGCTGAACTTCCTCGTCAAACGTCTCTTTGGCCTGCTGCCGACGCTCTTCATCGTCGCGGTGCTGGTCTTTCTGTTCGTGCATCTGTTGCCCGGCGACCCGGCACGGCTCGCCGCCGGTCCGGATGCCGACGAAGCGACCGTGGCTCTCGTGCGCGCCGATCTCGGCCTCGACAAGCCGATGCCGCAGCAGTTTGCCCACTTCTTCGTGAAGATCGCGCACGGCGATTTCGGCACCTCGACGCGCAGCAAGCGGCCGGTGAGTCAGGAGATCGGCGAACGCTTCATGCCGACGCTGCTGCTCACGCTCGCGAGCATGGTGTGGGCGGTCGTGCTCGGCATGGGTATCGGCATTATTTCGGCGGTATGGCGTAACCGCTGGCCGGACCGGCTCGGCATGACGCTCGCCGTGTCCGGCATTTCGTTTCCCGCCTTTGCGCTCGGCATGCTGCTGATGGAGATCTTCTCAGTGAAGCTCGGCTGGCTGCCGATCGTCGGCGATGGTTCATGGCAGAGCTACATTCTTCCTTCGCTCACGCTCGGCGCGGCTGTCGCGGCCGTGATGGCGCGCTTCACGCGCGCCTCGTTCGTCGAAGTGATGAACGAAGACTTCGTGCGCACCGCGCGCGCGAAGGGCGTGCCCGAGCCGCTCGTGATCGTCAAACACTGCCTGCGCAACGCGATGATTCCCGTCGTCACGATGATGGGTTTGCAGTTCGGCTTCCTGCTCGGCGGCTCGATCGTGGTCGAGGTCGTGTTCAACTGGCCGGGGCTCGGGCGCCTGCTGGTGGATGCCGTGTCGATGCGCGACTATCCGGTGATCCAGGCCGAGGTGCTGCTGTTCTCGCTCGAATTCATCATCATCAACCTGATCGTGGACGTGCTGTACGCCGTGATCAATCCGACTATCCGTTTCAAGTGAGGTCCGCATGAGCACGACAGCTACCGGGCCGGATGCAGCCCAGACCGCCCGCGCCGAGCGCGCGATCCGCACGCCGTGGAGCGAGTTCTGGCGCAAGTTTCGCAAGCAGCATGTAGCGCTCGCCGCCGGCATCTTTGTGTTGCTGCTGATCGTGGTGGCGATTGCCGCGCCGCATATCGTGCCCTACGATCCGGAAAATTTCTTCGACTACGACGCATTGAACGCGGGGCCTTCCGCCGCACACTGGTTCGGCGTCGATTCGCTGGGCCGCGATATTTTCAGCCGCATACTCGCCGGCTCGCGCATTTCGCTCGAGGCGGGCTTTCTTTCCGTCGCGATAGGCGCGGTGATCGGCACGTTCTTCGGCTTGCTCGCCGGCTATTACGAAGGCTGGTGGGATCGCATCACGATGCGCGTGGCCGACGTGCTGTTCGCTTTTCCGGGCATTCTGCTCGCCATCGGCGTGGTCGCGATTCTCGGCAACGGCATGATCAATGTGATCTGCGCGGTAGCGATCTTCAGCATTCCTGCGTTTGCACGGCTCGTGCGCGGCAATACGCTGATGCTCAAGCAACTCACGTATATCGAGGCGGCACGCAGTATCGGCGCGTCGGATTGGACGATCATCGTGCGTCATATTCTGCCGGGCACGATCTCGTCGGTCGTCGTGTACTTCACGATGCGGATCGGCACGTCGATCATCACTGCGGCGAGCCTGTCGTTTCTCGGCCTCGGCGCGCAGCCGCCCACGCCCGAGTGGGGCGCGATGCTCAACGAAGCGCGCGCGGACATGGTGACCGCGCCGCATATCGCGCTGTTTCCGAGTCTCGCGATTTTCCTCACGGTGCTCGCATTCAATCTGCTCGGCGACGGTTTGCGCGACGCGCTCGATCCGAAGCTCGACCGTCCATGAGTTCGATAGAGGCGTACGATTCGCGTGGTTCGGCGAGCGCGCCGCATATCGGCGTATTGCCGAGCGGTCCGCTGAATTCGATTGCCGACGTGGAGGGTGTGAGCGTCGGCCACTGCACCCTCGCCGAAGGCGCGATACAAACCGGCGTGAGCGTGATCCGTCCGCATCCGGGCGATCCGTTTATCGATAAGGTGCCGGCGGCGGCGTCGGTGATCAACGGCTTTGGCAAGAGCGTCGGGCTCGTGCAGGTCGAGGAGCTCGGCACACTCGAAACGCCGATCGCGTTGACCAATACGTTCGGCGTGGCCGCGGTCGCGCAGGCGCAGATTCGCGCGGCCATACGCGCCGACTCGCGCATCGGGCGAGCGTGGCCAACGGTCAATCCGCTGGTGTTCGAGTGCAACGACGGCTACCTCAACGACATTCAGGCGCTGGCAATCGGCGAACAGCACTTCAACGACGCCTACGCCGCGGCCAGCACGATGGTGGCAGGCGGCTCGGTCGGAGCAGGGCGCGGCATGTCGTGCTTCGATCTGAAAGGCGGCATCGGCAATGCGTCGCGCGTGGTGCGTGCTGCAGGGCACGATTACACGGTCGGCGCGCTGGTGCTCGCCAACTTCGGACGGTTGCCGATGCTGGTTATCGACGGCCATGCTGCTGGGCGCATGCTTGCCGAACGTGCGGCGAATGCGAAGGATGCAGCGGCTGCGAATTCGCACAGCGCGGCGCAAACCGCAAACCCCGAGCAAGGCTCGATGATCATGATCGTCGCGACCGACGCCCCGCTCGACGCACGTCAGCTCAAGCGCCTTTCATTACGCGCGGCGGCGGGCCTCGCGCGGACCGGTTCCGTCTATGGCCACGGCAGCGGCGACATCGCGCTCGCGTTTTCCACGCCCTACACCGTGCCACATCTCGCGGAATACATCGAGCTGCCGCCGCTTCTCGCCGATCAGCACATGGACCCGCTCTTCCGTGCGTGCGCGGACAGCGTCGAACAGGCGATTCTCGACGCGTTGTGGAGCGCGCAATCCGTGACCGGCCGCGACGGCCACCGGCGTTTATCACTGCGCGAGAGCGTCCCCGACCTCGCGCAACTACTCAAGCACACTTCCTGATGAAAGTCCTTATTTCTGCCGACATCGAAGGCATAGCCGGCGTGTTTCACCCCGAGCAAACGCGTGCCGGCAACGGCGAATACGAAGCCGCGCGCCGCTGGATGACGCTCGAAGCGAACGCGGCAATCGAAGGGGCATTTGCGGGCGGCGCGACGCACGTGTGGGTGAACGACTCGCACGGCGGCTTTCGCAATCTGCTGCCCGATCTGCTCGACGCGCGCGCCCAGGTGGTGCTCGGCAAACCGCGCACACTCGGCATGATGGCCGGCCTCGAATACGGCGCGGCGCTCGTCTTCATGATCGGCTATCACGCGATGTCGCAAACGCGCGGCATTCTCGCGCATACCATCAACAGTTTCGCGTTCGCGCGGGTTTCGCTGAACGGCGTCGAGGTCGGCGAGGCGGGTCTGTATGGCGCACTGGCGGAAGAATATGGTGCACAGGTGGCGCTTTTCTCCGGCGACGACGTGTTCGCCGAGGAAACCGCGCCGCGTTTTCCGGGCGCCCGCTTTGTCGTCACGAAACACGCGACGGGCCACGCGAGCGGCGTCACGCAATCGCTGGCGAGCGCCCGTGCGGCCATTCAGAGCGCGGCGCGCGAGGTGGTGCAGCAGCATCTCGCCGACGGTCGTGCGCCGCAGGCCACGCGCGTTGCTGCCCGGCCGGTGGCGTGCGAATTGCGCGTGCAGACGAGCGCGCTCGCCGATCTGTTCTGCCAATGGCCCACGCTCGCTCGCGTGGATGCGGTCACGCTGCGTTTCGACGCGCCGTCGGCGGAACATGCGGTGCGCATGCTGAACTGTTTGTCGGCGATGTCGTTCATGCTGCGGTAAGGGGCGGCCGCTAGCGGGTGGCGCGCCGCGCCGACGCCTGACTACGCCCGAAGGCATCGCGTTGTGCCGCCGGGCAGCGCGGCGGCACGTCTCGGCGCTACTGCTGGCGGCTCAACTCGCGCGCCGCGCGGTCGATCACATCGGCAATCGCGCCTGCGTGCGAAACCGGCGCCAGATGGCTCGACGCCACCGGCACGATTCTGGCGCCCATCCGCTCGGCCATGAATCTTTCGACCTCCGGCGACACCGCGCGGTCTTTCGTCGTCAGCACGTACCAGGACGGCTTTTCTTTCCACGCGACCTGGCTGACCGTTTCGCCGAACGCGCTGGCGGCGATCGGCACCTGTGCGGCGGACAGCACGCGGGTCAGGTTCTCGGGGACGTCGGCGGCGAAATCGGCGTGATACTTGCCGCGGTCGAGCCACAGAAAACCGCTCGCATCCTTGACGATGCCTTCGCCGGCCGGCATCGGCGCGGCGCGCTTCAATAGATCCATTGTCGACTCGTGCAGGTCCGGCGCGATGGCCGCGACGTACACGAGGCCGGCGACGTTCGGCGCATTCGCGCCCGCTTCGGTGATCACCACGCCGCCCCACGAGTGGCCGACGAGTATCGTCGGACCCTGCTGACGGGCGAGCACGCGTCGCGTCGCCGCGACATCGTCGGCAAGCGAGGTGAGCGGGTTTTGCACCGAACTCACGCGATAACCCTTCTGCTGCAATTTGGCGACGACGCCGTTCCAACTCGAGCCGTCGACAAACGCGCCGTGGACCAGCACGACGTCGCGCACGGGTCCGGTCATGGTCGTGGCGGCGGATTGGGCGGCGGCAGTTTTGGCGGACGGCGCGGCGGTAGATGCGGCGGCAGGCGCGGCAGCAGATGCAGCGCGGGTCGCCGAAGCCGCCGTGGGCATGGCGGCTGCGCTTGCCTCGGCGGCGGGGGCGTCGGCAGGGGCCCCGGGCCTCGCAGTGTCCGCGGGACCGGCGGCGTCGGGCGCGGCTTCGGGCGCGGGCGCGACGCCCGGCGCGACAGATGGCGCAGCCGGCGGCGACTGCGCCACACCCGGCGCGGGATTCTGCGCAAACGCGCCCGGGCCCGCGAAACAGAGACACAAGGCGGCGGCGCAAAGCAGGCGTTGTGGCGACATGCTGAATCTCCGGAGGCGGAAAACCCGACTACGGCAACATACAGAAGCGGCGCGACAGTGACAACCTGTATCCGCGCGAGCCGGTGCGGCGCAGCGCGAAGCGCGGGTTGGTACCAGTATTTGGACAATATCGGCCGGGGTAGAATTTTCGGTTCTGCCGGGGCGGACCACAAGTCTGATCGGGCGATCGGAAATCCATACACTGGGGCGCACTTTGAACAATGCACGACAGCAGGACGGCCTGAAGCGCGGGCTCAAGAATCGCCATATCCAACTGATTGCACTGGGCGGCGCCATCGGCACCGGCCTCTTTCTCGGCTCGGCGAGCGTGTTGCAGGCCGCCGGCCCGTCGATGATTCTCGGCTACGCCATCGGCGGCATCATCGCGTTCATGATCATGCGCCAGCTCGGCGAAATGGTCGCGCAGGAACCGGTGGCCGGCTCGTTTAGCCACTTCGCGTACAAGTATTGGGGCGACTTCCCGGGCTTTCTGTCCGGCTGGAACTACTGGGTGCTGTACGTGCTCGTCAGCATGGCCGAATTGACGGCGGTCGGCACCTACGTTCATTACTGGTGGCCGGGCGTGCCGACATGGGTCTCGGCGCTCGTCTGTTTTGCCGCCATCAACGCGATCAATCTCGCGAACGTCAAGGCATACGGCGAGACGGAATTCTGGTTCGCCATCGTCAAGGTGGTCGCGGTGATCGGCATGATCGTGTTCGGCGGCTATCTGCTTTTCAGCGGGCGTGGCGGACCGCAGGCGTCGATCAGCAACCTGTGGAGCCACGGCGGATTTTTCCCGCACGGCTTTCATGGCCTCTTCACGATGCTTGCCGTCATCATGTTTTCGTTTGGCGGGCTGGAGCTGATCGGCATCACCGCGGCGGAGGCGGACCAGCCGCAAAAGAGCATTCCGAAGGCCGTGAATCAGGTTATCTACCGGATTCTGATTTTCTATATCTGCTCGCTCGCGGTGCTGCTGTCGCTGTATCCGTGGAACGAAGTCGCCGCTGGCGGCAGCCCGTTCGTGATGATCTTCTCGCAGATCGGTTCGACGCTGACGGCCAACGTGCTCAACGTTGTGGTGCTGACCGCGGCGCTGTCGGTGTACAACAGCGGCGTGTACGCGAATAGCCGCATGCTCTATGGTCTGGCGGAGCAGGGCAATGCACCGCGCGCGCTGATGAAGGTCGACCGGCGCGGCGTGCCGTATATGGCGATTGGTTTGTCTGCGCTTGCCACGTTCACGTGCGTGATCATCAACTATCTGATTCCCGCCGAGGCGCTCGGTTTGCTGATGGCGCTCGTGGTCGCCGCGCTCGTACTGAACTGGGCGCTGATCAGCCTGACGCATTTGAAATCGCGCCGGGCGATGATGGCGGCTGGCGAGACGCTCGTCTTCAAGTCGTTCTGGTTCCCTGTGAGCAACTGGATCTGCCTCGCCTTCATGGCGCTCATCCTCGTGATTCTCGCGATGACGCCGGGCCTGTCGGTGTCCGTGTGGCTCGTGCCGGCGTGGCTCGTCGTGATGTGGGCGGGCTATGCGTTCAAGCGGCGGCGCGCGGCGATGCAGGGTGCGGCCGGAGTGGTCGGGCGGCAGAGCTGACGGTAGAGTCGGGCGGCGCGGCGGTTATTGCTGGGGGCGCCTCCGGTGCCCCCGCAGAGGCTCGTGTTCGGGGGGCGCGTTCGGCGGCGCCTTTCATTCGTGCCGCCGGTCCGTCCGCGTTAATAAAGCGCCTTGGGCCGCAAGCCGCGGCCAAAAAGCAAAAACCCGCGAAGCGTCTGCTGGCGCGGGTTGGGCGATGATATTGCGGCTGACTACATGAAGGTGTGGTGCCCAGGGCCGGAATCGAACCGGCACGCCTTGCGGCGGGGGATTTTGAGTCCCCTGCGTCTACCAATTTCACCACCTGGGCAGGTCTTGCGGCGCACGCGTCAGAAGCTCTCGCGCGGCGAAGACGCAGATTATGGCCGAAAATCCGCCGACGGGCAAGCCGCTCGCAGACGCCATCGCAAGGCGTTCAGACCGTGCGCGAAAACCGTTCGAGCGTCTGCTGGCCCAGATAGCGGTCGAACACCATCGCGATATTGCGCACGAGCATGCGTCCCGCGGTCTGCACTTCGAGCTTGCGGTTGCTGAGCGACACGAGGCCGTCCTGCTCGAAGCCGCGCAGGCGCTCGAGTTCGGGCTCAAACGTATCGGCGAAGCGGATGCCGTACATTGCCTCGAATTCGTCGAAGCGCAATTCCAGATTGCACATCAACTGGGTGATGATGTCGCGCCGCAGACGGTCGTCGGCGGACAGGCGCGCGCCGCGCGTGATCGCGAGTCGGCCGGCGTCGATCGCGGCGGCATAGGCGGGCAGCGCTTTGGCGTTTTGCGCGTAGACGTCGCCGACCTTGCCGATCGACGACGCACCGAAGCCGATCAGATCGCATTCGGCCCGCGTGCTGTAGCCCTGGAAATTGCGATGCAACGTGCGCTGTGCCTGCGCGCGGGCGAGCTCGTCGGTGGGCAGCGCGAAGTGATCCATGCCGATGTAGACGTAGCCGGCCGCCGTCAGGCGCTCCACCACGCGTTGCAGGATAGCGAGACGCACGGCGGGCGAGGGCAGCGCCGCCGCGTCCATCTGACGCTGCATCTTGAAGAGCTGCGGCATGTGCGCATAAGCGAACACCGACAGGCGATCCGGCGCCAGCTCGATCATGGTGTCCAGCGTGCGCGTAAAGCTCTCCACCGTTTGATGCGGCAGTCCGTAGATCAGGTCGACGCCGATCGAATGAAAGCCCGCATGCCGCGCGGCCTGCATGACCGAGGCGGTCATATCGAGCGGCTGAATCCGGTTGATGGCCCGCTGCACGAGCGGATCCAAGTCCTGCACGCCGAGGCTCAGGCGATTGAAGCCGAGCTTGCGCAGATGCGCGATCGTATCGGGCGATGCTTCGCGCGGATCGACTTCTATCGAATATTCGGCTTCGTCGTCGGGCAGCAAGCTGAAGTGCTCGCGTGCCGCGTCCATGAGCTCGGCGAGTTCGTCGTTCGACATGAACGTCGGTGTGCCGCCGCCCAGGTGCAATTGCGACACGGGTCGGCGTGTGTCGAAACACGAGGCCTGCAGGGCCATTTCGCGCTTGAGCCGCTCGAGGTAAGGGCGGGCATGTGCGCGGTTTTTCGTCGCGATCTTGTTGCAGCCGCAGTAGAAGCACACGGTGTCGCAAAACGGAATATGGAAGTAGAGCGAAAGATCCGTGGCTGACGCGCCCGGGTCGGCCGCGGCGCGAAGATACGCGGCGTAGTCGAAATCGTCGCGGAACTGAAGGGCGGTCGGATAGGACGTATAGCGTGGGCCGTTGGCGCTGTATTTGGCGAGCAGATCCGGACGAAACAGCGAGTTGGCGGTCATCATGAGAGGCTCATAGGGGACGGCCACCGTGAACGAGGCGTGGGCGCCTCTTGGGCGTGGCCTTGAGGTTCGGAATCAGTGTACGCCCGGCTACGCTGCGCCCGATTGTGTAAAAAGGTCGCATGCGGCGCAGTGGCACAATGCGGGTCTGGCGCCGCGGCGCGTTTTGTCTCTTTTGTCCGATTCGGGAAGGGTGTGGTGAGCGATGTAACTGACCGCGTGGCGAAGCGCGAGTCGCCGTTCAATGTGGCCGGCCATGCGTGCCGGCCCGACTGCGGCGCGTGCTGTATCGCGCCGTCGATTTCGAGTCCCATTCCGGGGATGCCCAACGGCAAGCCGGCGGGCGTGCGCTGCGTGCAACTCGGCGACGATTTGCGCTGCGCGATCTTCGGCCAGCCGGAGCGGCCCGCGTGCTGTTCGGGGTTGCAGCCGCAGGCGGAGATGTGCGGGGCGAATCGCGGCGAGGCGCTCGCGTGGCTCACGCAGCTCGAGGTGCGGACGCAGCCGGGCATTGAATGAAGCAGGGGCTTTGAGCGAGGCCTGGACAAAAGGATCAAGCCTCAACTGTGGTCGATTGGAGAAACCGTATGGCTCGATTGGTTGCGCCGGCTCGGCGCCGTTTTCTGCTCGCCGCGCTGACAGGCGCGAGCGCGCTTGGCATCGTTTCGCTCAGCGCGTGCGCGACACCGATTTTTCCCTTCATTCCGTCGCATTACACGTTCTCGCAGCAACAGGTGCAGGACGCGGTGCAGCGGAAATTTCCGTATCAGCGTACGGTTTCGCAGGTGTTCGACGTCGCGCTGAGTCATCCGGTGGTCGGTTTTCTGCCGGACGCCAACCGCGTTTCAGTGAAGCTCGACGCGCATCTGGCGAGCCCGTTCATGCCGCAACCGGTTGACGGCGTTTTCACGCTGTCGAGCGAGCTCGCCTATGACCCCGCGAGCAAATCCGTCGTGCTCAAATCGCCGAACGTGGACAACGTCAGTGTGAGCGGCGACGCGCAGGCCTACACGCAACAGATCAACGCGGCGGCCGCCGTGCTGGCGACGCAATTGCTGAGCAACTACCCGATCTACACCTTCAAGCCGGAACAACTGCAATTTGCCGGCGTGAGCTACGAACCCGGTACAATCACCATCCTTACAAACGGTATACGCGTGCAAATCGTCGAGAAATGACGCTGCGCGCGGCCGGCAGGGCCGCGCGTCCGTCGTGCTGGCAGGGCCGGTTCCGAGAATCGACAATCCACAGCGATGAGGGGCACGGATGGACTGGTTATTGGCTTGCAAGGCGCTGATTCTGGGCGTCGTCGAAGGCTTGACGGAGTTTTTGCCGGTGTCGAGCACCGGGCATCTGATCGTGGCGGGCAGCCTGCTCAATTTCACCGACCAACACGCGAAAACCTTCGACGTCGTGATTCAGCTCGGCGCGATTCTCGCGGTGTGCTGGGAGTTTCGCCGCCGCATCGGCGACGTCGTGACCGGCTTGCCGAGCCGTCCCGAAGCGCGGCGCTTCGTGCTCAACGTGATCATCGCCACCGTTCCGGCGATCGTACTCGGCCTGCTGTTCGAAAAATCCATCAAGGCGGCGCTCTTTTCGCCGGTGCCGGTTGCGTTCGCGCTGGTGGTGGGCGGGGTCGTCATTCTGTGGGCCGAGGCCCGGCAGCGCGGACAAGGTGCACAGGGCCAGGCGGCGCGCGTGCATCATGTGGACGACATGACCGCGATGGACGCGCTCAAGGTCGGCCTCGCCCAATGCTTCGCTTTGATTCCCGGCACGTCGCGCTCGGGCTCGACGATCATCGGCGGGATGCTGTTCGGCCTCGACCGGCGTGTGGCCACCGAATTCTCGTTTTTCCTCGCGATCCCGATCATGTTCGGCGCGACGGCCTACGAGATCTACAAGGACTGGCATACCTTGTCCGTCGACGCGCTCGGCGTTTTTGCTTTGGGTTTCGTGGCGGCGTTTGTCAGCGCGTTTTTGTGCGTGCGCTGGCTGCTTCGCTATATTGCCGCGCACGATTTCACGGCGTTCGCGTGGTATCGCATCGGCTTCGGACTGCTGATTTTGCTGGTCGGCTATAGCGGCGCGCTGAGCTGGGCGGATTGAGCGTCGGCGCGGATTTTGATGGCAGCCGATGCTTCGGCCGCGGGCGTTTTCGCCTTTACGCGCTTAGCTTGAACGCTTGCGGAACACCAGATCCCACACGCCGTGGCCGAGCCGCAGGCCGCGTCGTTCGAATTTCGTGACGGGACGGTAGTCGGGCCGTGGCGCATAGCCGTCGACCGTGTTCTGCAACGACGGCTCGCCGCTCAGCACCTCGAGCATCTGTTCCGCGTAGTTCTGCCAGTCCGTCGCGCAATGCAGATAGGCGCCGGGCTTCAGTCGCGACGCGAGCAACGCGACGAACTTCGGCTGAATCAGGCGGCGCTTGTGATGGCGCGCCTTGTGCCACGGGTCGGGAAAGAAAATGTGCACGCCGTCGAGACTGTCCGGCGCGATCATCTGCTCGAGCACCTCGACCGCGTCATGCTGGATGATGCGGATGTTGGTGAGCGCCTGTTCGCCCATCAGCTTCAGCAATGCGCCGACGCCCGGTTCGTGCACTTCGACGCCGAGAAAATCGTCGCCCGGACGATGCGATGCGATCTCCGCCGTCGTTGCGCCCATGCCGAATCCGATTTCCAGCACGCGCGGCGCCTCACGGCCGAAGATGCCGTTCCAGTCGGGCTGCTCAGGCGTGAACGGCACGACGAAGCGCGGGCCGAGTTCATCCATTGCGCGGCGTTGACCGGTCGACACGCGCCCCGCGCGCGTGACGAAGCTGCGGATGCGGCGCCGGTGCAGGACTTCGTCGTGCGGCGTGGCGGGGGCGGCGTTGGCTTCGGCTTCGTTGCGGTCTGTCGGCAGTGCGTCGGGGGAGCCGGCGTCGTTGGGGTCGTGGATCATGGTCGGGGCTGCTACTTACTAGGTGAAGGCCTTGCGGTTCGTGCGGTGCGTTGGGGGCTCGTTCGGCGCTTATTCGGCACTCAGTCGGCCCTGATTCGTCACTGCATCGTCAGCACGGGGCACGGGCTGTGTTTTGCGTGCCGATCGTCGCGTCGACAGGCGATGTCTGCCCGGCCGGTTGCCACGCGCGGGCAGCGCCGCCATCGCCGCTATAAAAAAGCCGCCTTCGTAGAGGCGGCTCGTGCTTGATTTCTGCCGAACGTGCAGCAGTCAGGTGAGCGGGCGTTACAAGAACCGTGTAGGACAGGGCTCCGAGCCATTCTGGAGCGGGCGATGGGAATCGAACCCACGGCTCTAGCTTGGGAAGCTAGGGTATTACCATTATACGACGCCCGCAGAGCGCGCTATTTTACTCGCGAAAGGGCGGCAAGCGCAAATCGCGCCGCCGCCCTTCGTCATCCGCAAGCTCCCGCCGAGCCGCCTTAGATCACAAAATACGTCAGCTGAACCGCGGCACGCGTTACCACCATCAAGAGAACCTGCACGATCACAAAAAGAAGAATCGGCGAAAGGTCAATGCCGCCAAGTTGCGGCACGACGCGTCGCAGCGGGTTCAGAAACGGCGCGGTGAGCTGATACAGAATCGGCATGGCCGGCGAGCGCGGATTGAGCCACGACAGCAGCGCCATCAGGATCGTCATCCAGATAATCAGGTTCAGTGCCCACTTGATCACCGTCAGCACCGCGACGATCAGCAGCGTCGGCAGCAACGTGAGCGGATCAGCGCCCGTCAGCACCACCATCAGGACGACGTAGATGATCGCTGCGATCAGCGCCGCGACGAGGCTCGCCCAGTCGATGCTCCGCGTGCTCGGCAAAATGCGCCGCAGCGGTAGAACAATCCAGTTGGTGGCTTGCAGCACCGCGTTGGTGACGGGGTTGTACGGCGGCATGCGCACAACCTGGAGCCACGCGCGCAGCAGCAGCGCCGCGCCGAACAGCGTGAAGACGGTATTAAGCAGAAAACGGGCGATATCGCCAAACATCTCGTGTCCTTATGCTTCTAATGGCGGCCGGTGAACGGCCTGGCGCCGGCGCTTTCAGCCGTGCGCACGGCGGTTTGTCATGTCGCATACGCCGCCCATACGGCCGCATGCATTGCGAAGTGGTCGAGGCAGGCGCGTGGCGCAGCCCTGCGGCCGTGTTCGCGCGCGGCAAGGTACATAGCCGTGCCGCACGGTCCACCTCGACCGCGTGTCGTTACACGGAAACCTTGATCTCGCTAATAAGAATGGCGCCGTTGCCGCCGTCGGTGTAATTCGGGATGTCGGCAAGGAGTCGCTCGGACGCGTGCTTGAAGACCTTGTAGAAGTCGTCCGTGCTATCGAAGAGAAAGTGGCCCGCAGCCACGTACGGCGGCGGCGTGCCCGGCGGCCCCGCGTTGATGCCGACGTCGACGGACCAGCCCTTCAGCGACGGCCCGAACAGCTCTGCCGCGAGCGGCATGTGCGTGGCGCAGTAATAGTCCACGTCGAAGTGGCCGTTTTCCCGGTACGGATAGAGGATGCTGACCTTGATCATTGTGCGTTCTCGTCTGTTGGTCCCGAAGCGAAGCGCCGGCGGATTGCGCGCGGCGCCGGACGTCACATTATCACGGCTTACTTCACGCTTGCACCTGCTGCCGCCTGATTGAGCGAGCGGCCCAACGATTCTTCCACGGCCTCGGCGATGCTGTCGATCGCGGCGGGCGGCGTGGCACGGCGCTGCGCCAGCGCGACCGCCCGCCGCGACAGCAAGCCGTACAGCGCGGCATGATCGCCGCCCAGGCTTTCGAACAGCGCCAGCTGCTTCTGCACGACACCGGTGTCGCCGCGCGACACCGGGCCGGCGAGCGCGTTCGGCAGACCCTTGTCGCGAGCGGTCTGGATGGTGCCGGCGAGCATCGGCAAAAGCGCGCGCAGCGCGTCGTCTTCGGCGAAACCCAGCGTGCGCCATAGCGCGACGCATTCGGCCAGGCTGCACAGCGCGAAGCTCGCCGCATAGTGCGCGGCGCCGTGATACAGCATGCGGCCGCCCGGCGGGATCGACAGCGGATGACAGCGCAGCGCGACGGCCAGCGCAGTCAGCGTGTCCTTGAGCGCGCCGTCGGCCTCGATCGTCACCGAACAGCCGGCAATACGTTCGAGGTCGGTCGCCTCCCCGCCAAAGAGATAAAGCGGGTGAAAGCCGCCGATCGACGCGCCCTGGTCGCGCGCGGGCGCGAGCAGTTCCACCGGCGACGCGCCGCTGCAGTGCACGAGCGACTTGCCGTGAGCGCCGTCCGGGCCGAACCGCAGTGTGTGCGCTGACGTACCGATGCTGTCGTCAGGAACCGCTAAAAAGACCACGTCGGCACGCTCGACCACCTGCTGCGGGTCGTCGAGCGCGGCGCAGCCGGGAATCTGGCCGGCGAGCCGGCCGGCAGATGCCGGCGTGCGGCTCGCCACCGCCGTCACGGGATAGCCTGCGTGAGAGAACCCGAGCGCGAGGCAGCGCGCGAGCCGGCCCGCGCCGATAAAGCCGACGCGGGGCAGAGAAGTAGGCTGGGACATGTGGACGGGCTCCGGACGGGGGCATGGACGGAAAAGCAGCAGTATCGCCCATTGGCCGGCACCTGGCGCAACTCGTGCGGCAGTCGTCAGATGAGTGGGCCGACGATATGGCGCGCGCTGTCGTTCATGGCGCCGAGCCGGCCCCACGGGCTTGAAAACTGCTCACAATTTCCCCATGGCCGACGTGGCCGTGGCTGTTTCATGGGTGTTCGCTTCGAAATTTCGCAATCGAACTCGGGGAGGTGGTCACGATGAACATTTTTTCTTACCGGAAGCACCTGCGATTTCTGACGCACGCGCAGCGGCGTCGCTGGTGGGACCAGAAAAAACGTCTCAGCCCGCGCGTACGGATTAGCGTCGCGTACGTTCCGCCGAATGTGTCGCGCGAATTTGCGTATGTGAAAGTCGGCTGAACCGACCCACGTCAGACGAGACGAAGCCCGGCCTGTGCGCCGGGCTTTTTATCGGCCGTTGCGTTGCGCCGTCAGCATCGAAGCTAATTTGTAATTAAAGATTACCAAGGCTGTGTCCGTCGAAGGGGCATGGCTTGAGATGGGCGGTCAAGCGTCCCCCGTAGCCGCGTCATCGCCTGATTCTAGGTGACGTTCAGGCGTTTCCCGCCACGCCCGGAAAGGACCCCCAGCCGGCGTTCCTTTCCGCTGATTGCAATTTGCTACAAATGCGAACAGCGTCACGTGGGCTTTTTAGATAAATTTGTCTACGTAGCATGCAAAGGCATGCGAAGACGGCGACCTTGAGTGGGCCGCGCCAGGAGAACAAAGTGAAAAAGATCGTCCCGTTTGTTGTTGCTGCCGCATTGGGCGTGGGGCTTGCCTCCGTCGCAGAGGCGCATGTGTCTGTCGGCATCGGTATCGGGGTGCCGGTCGCGCCGGCGTACCCGGTTTACGCGGCGCCTCCGCCGGTGTATTACCCGCCCCCGCCGCCTGTGGTGTATGCCCCGCCGCCGGTGGTCTATGCGCCGGCGCCCGTCGTGGTGGGTGGCTACTATGGTTATGGCCGCCCGTATTATCACCATGGCTATTACCGCGGCTACGGCTACGGCCACGGTTACTACCGGCGCTAAGCGGCGCGGCTCGTCACGCTAGACCTGATGAACGGCGTAACGCCGGCTTGATCGCCGGGTTACGCCGTTTCGTTTTTGGTTGCATCGCGTGAGTGTCTTGCCACGTTCCAAACCGGCGGCGAAGCTGGGAGAATGTCCGTCTAACCCACCGCTTCCGGAGACCTCCGCCCATGCAGTCGACGCAACCTCTGCCCGCACCCAATTTCGACGACGTACTCGACGCCGCCGCGCGCCTTGAAGGTGTGGCGCATCGCACGCCGGTGTTGACCTCAAGCACGTTCAACGAGCGGACCGGCGCGTCGGTGTTCTTCAAGTGCGAGAACTTTCAGCGAATGGGCGCCTTCAAGTTTCGCGGCGCCTATAACGCGATTTCCCATTTCGACGCGGAGCAGCGCAACGCCGGCGTACTGACCTATTCGTCCGGCAATCATGCACAGGCCATTGCGCTGTCGGCGCGCCTCGCCGGCATTCACGCGACGATCATCATGCCGCACGATGCGCCCGCGGCCAAAGTCGCTGCCACCAAAGGCTACGGCGGCGAAGTCATCACGTACGACCGCTACAAGGAAAGCCGCGAGGAGATTGGACGGCGGCTGGCTGAAGAGCGGGGCATGACGCTGATTCCGCCCTATGACCATCCGCACGTGATCGCGGGGCAGGGCACCGCGGTGAAGGAGTTGATCGAGGAAACCGGTCCGCTCGACATGCTGTTCGTGTGTCTCGGCGGCGGCGGGCTGATTGGCGGCAGCGCGTTGTCGGCGGCGGCGCTGAGTCCGGATTGCACGGTTATCGGCATCGAGCCGCAAGCGGGCAATGACGGTCAGCAATCGCTCGCGCGCGGCGAGGTGGTCCACATCGAAACGCCGCGCACCATTGCCGATGGCGCGGCCTCCACGCATTTGGGCGATTACACGTTTGCGATCATCCGCAAGCTCGTCGCGCGAATTGAAACCGTCACCGACGCGCAGTTGATCGAGACGATGCGCTTTTTCGCTCAACGCATGAAGATGGTGGTCGAGCCGACCGGCTGCCTCGCGGCGGCAGCCGTGCTGAACGGCGTGCTGCCCGTGAAGGGCAAGCGCGTGGGGGTGGTGGTGAGCGGCGGCAACGTCGATCTGGACAAGCTCGCGCAGTATCTCGCGTGACCTTTGTTGAGTGATCTGGCCTGGCGGCGCACGAACCGCCTTGGTGGCGTTTGCAGAAATGGCCCGTTCGTATTGCCGATGCGGGCTTTTTTGTCAGCTCGCCGTTTGCGCCGCAGTTTGCCCGGCCGGCGAATGCTGCGCGGTTTGCAGAATCAGATCGCGGTAGCCGTTGACGATCACACTATACGAGAAGTAGGCGAACAGTAGCGCCGACAGCACATGGCAGGCGCGCAGCAAACCGCTGCCGGCGCGCTTGCGCCCATGGCTACCGAGTCCGCAGATGAACACGGTCCAGCACAGGCCACCAAGAAAGAAGCCGCCCAGAAACACAGGGGCCGTCTCCGCGCTCGTTGCTCCGGCCTTGGCGATCAGCGCGCCGCCCACCGCGGCGAACCACAGAATGGCCGACGGCGACGACACCGCCAGCAACACGCCGCGCACGAAGCCGCGCCACGCGGACAGGTGCGGCGCGTTGGCGTCGGCTTCTCCGGCGACGGGCGGCGCCGACGCGGGGAACATGGCCTCCCGAGCCATCTTCCACGTGAGAAACAGCAGAATGGCCGCCCCGCCGATCCACACGACCCAGCGCACCGACTCGAACTGCAATAGCGCGGCCATGCCCGCCAGCGCGAGCGCTGCGTAAATCAGATCGCCGACACACGAACCGAGGCCGAGCCAGAAGCCAGGTTTGAAGCCGTGCGAGAGCGCGAGAGAAATCATCGCGACGTTCACGAGGCCGATGTCCAGACACAGCGACAACGACAGGAAAAATCCGTCGGACATCATCGAAAGGGCATGCATCCGCGCCATTGCTCCATCAATTTTGTTATTCGGTGAGGCGCGGCGCTCAGAGGCCCAGCTCGTTCCACAGACCGTCGATTCGCTGCTTGACTGCCGCGTCCATCTCGATGGGCCGGCCCCATTCGCGGTCGGTTTCGCCGGGCCACTTGTTGGTCGCGTCGAGTCCCATTTTGGAACCGAGCCCTGCGACCGGCGACGCGAAGTCGAGGTAGTCGATCGGCGTGCGGTCGACAAGCACCGTATCGCGCGTCGGGTCGACGCGGGTCGTGATTGCCCAGATCACTTCTTTCCAGTCGCGGATGTTGACGTCCTCGTCGACCACGACAATGAACTTCGTATACATGAACTGCCGCAGGAAGCTCCACACGCCGAACATCACACGCTTGGCATGGCCGGCGTAGCTCTTCTTCATCTGCACGATGGCCATACGGTAACTGCAGCCTTCGGGCGGCAGATAGAAGTCGGTGATTTCGGTGAACTGCTTTTGCAGCAACGGCACGAACACCTCGTTGAGCGCCACGCCGAGCACGGCGGGCTCGTCCGGCGGTTTGCCGGTGTAGGTGGAGTGATAGATCGCGTCGCGGCGCATGGTGATGCGCTCGACGGTGAACACCGGAAACCACTCCTGTTCGTTGTAGTAGCCGGTATGGTCGCCGTAAGGGCCCTCCAGCGCGTGCTCGTAAGCTGCAGACGCGCCACGGGCCGGCCGCGGCGGCGCGCCCGCGGGGACAGGCGCGGTCATGCCTTGCTGCGGGTAGATAAAGCCTTCGAGCACGATCTCCGCGCGCGCCGGCACCTGCAAGCTGTCGACGCCGGGCGTGAGGCATCGGGCGAGTTCGGTTCGTCCGCCGCGCAGCAGCCCGGCAAACTGGTATTCGGAGAGCGTGTCGGGCACCGGCGTGACTGCCCCGAGGATGGTGGCCGGATCCGCGCCCAGCACGACGGCGACCGGATACGGTTTGCCCGGATTCTTCAGCGCGAATTCGCGGAAATCGAGCGCGCCGCCGCGGTGAGCGAGCCAGCGCATGATCAGCTTGTTGCGCGCAATCAGCTGCTGGCGGTAGATGCCAAGATTTTGTCGGCTCTTGTTCGGGCCTTTTGTGACGGTCAGGCCCCACGTGATGAGCGGGCCGGCGTCGCCCGGCCAGCAGGTCTGGATGGGCAGCTTTTCGAGATCAACGTCGTTGCCTTCCCAGACGATTTCCTGACAGGGCGGCGCATTCACGGTTTTTGGCGCCATGTCCCACACCGCCTTCGCGAGCGAGAAGAGCTTGCCCGCGTCCTTGAGACCTTTGGGCGGTTCCGGCTCCTTCAGCGCCGACAGCAACCGGCCGACGTCGCGCAGCGATTCGAGCGCGGCACCGTCGCCTTCGCCGGCCTGCGCGTCGATACCCATGCCGAGCGCCACGCGGCGCGGCGTGCCGAACAGATTCCCGAGCACCGGGAACGCATGCCGCTCCTGGTTCTCAAACAGCAGGGCCGGCCCGCCGGCGCGCAGTACGCGGTCGCACAGCTCGGTCATTTCGAGCACGGGCGAGACCTTTTGCGAGATACGGCGCAGTTCGCCGATCGTCTCGAGGCGGCCGACGAAGTCGCGCAAATCTTTGTATTTCATCTGTTGCTGTTCAGTGCCGCAAGCGGCGAGGAAGAAACGGCGCCACGCTATTGCAGGTGCCAAACCGATTGTCGATTTTACCTGCGTTGGCTAGCACACGTAGATCGGCCGAATGGGCTAAGACAAGCAAACGCTGCCAAATCGCCGCCGAAGCGCTTGCGGCGGTGCTCCAGGCGCTCCGTAGCGCCTCTTTTATTACAATTAGTTATACATTTGCCTGTTTGTAGTGTTGACGATCTATAAAACCGTGCCCTAGAATCCGTCCACATTGGTTGCAGGGCGTGAACCTTTTACCACCGCCCCCGGTCCCATCTGACGCAACGCGTCACCGCTTACCGAAGCCCTGCACGGTATTCGTCGGTCTTATTGAAGTCCTCGCCAGCGCCTACTGACGCTGGTTTTTCGCGTGGGAGCCCCCGCCGCATGCTTTTCGCATGCCGCGGACCGCTTTGAGGTTGGCTCCCCACAAACGGTATTTGCCGTTTTCCCGACGTCGCTGCTGCCCTAACCAGACAGAGCGCGCGATGTCTTGACTCTGCGAATGTGTGTTACCGCCTGTTTGTTCAGCGGAATTCGCGGATCATGCAACATGGGAGATCTGAATGAACGCCTGGTTATCGTGGCGTCCCGATGAACGTATCGCGCAGGTCGTGCGCGGTGCAGTGCGCCGTGGGACGCAATTGAGTCATCATCTGTTCAGCATTGTCGGCGGCATTGCCGTCGTGCTGGCCATTGCACTGTGGCTGATGCCGACGTGGCGCGGCACGCTCGCGGCCAAGCTCATGCCCGTGCTTTCCGCGGCCGTGCAGGCCGGACCCGCGCGCCTGCTGCAGGGCAACCCGCTGCCGTCTTTCGCGCCGCCGGGACATACCTCGTCGGACGAAACGCTGTCGTCCAATACCAGCGGCGCGAACGGCGCCGACGTGGCGAACGGCACGAACAACGCCGGCGTGAGCGTCAGCAACACGAGCTACGACGGGGCGTTCGACGGCAGCGGCTCGGCCGGCATGGGCATCGCGGCGCTCAACGGTCTCGACCCGCGCACCATGCAAAGCGTCTCCGCGTTGGCCCGGCTGATTCCGGCGCAACGCGTTTCCGCCGACGCACGCGACGACCGCGTGCTCGTGTCGTCGCGTGAGCAGGCGCTCGTCGCCTCGTACCTGGCCCGGCGCTATCGCGTCGCTCAGGAGCCCGTCAGCGAGCTCGTGAAGGCGGCGTTCGACACCGGCCGGGAAGTCGGCCTCGACCCGCTGCTGCTGCTGTCAGTCATGGCGATCGAATCCGGCTTCAACCCGTACGCTGAGAGCGGCGTGGGCGCCCAAGGTTTGATGCAGGTCATGTCCAAGGTCCATTCGGACAAATTCCAGTATTTCGGCGGCGAGAGCGCGGCGCTCGAACCGCTCGCGAACATCAAGGTCGGCGCGCTGGTTCTGAAGGACTGCATTGCCCGCGGCGGCTCGCTGCCGGGCGGTTTGCGTCTGTATGTCGGGTCCACGTCGCAGGACGATGGCGGCTACGGCGCCAAGGTGATGGCCGAGCGCGGGCGTCTGCGCGACGTCGCACGGGGCCGCAAGGTGCCCATCAATGCTCCGCAGGCTCCGGTCATGACGGCGTCGAACAACGCGTCGTCTTCATCCGCGTCGGCTGCTGCAAACAGCAACAACGGCAAGCGCGTGCAGGTCACGCTGGAAGGAAGCCACCCTTTGAGCGCCGCCGCGTCGCCGGCCCATACGCCGGTTTCCGAACAGGACGATGCCAGCGTGAATGCTCCCAAGCACGTGGCTTCGAGCGCCGAGCTGGGCGCGTGAGCGTTTGACCGGCCAATATAGATGGCCGGAAGCGGAAGCTACAAAAAAGGACACCCTCGGGTGTCCTTTTTTTTCGTCTGCGGGTCTGGATTGCCATTGAGGTTTTCGCTGGCGCCTTAGCGCCGGTGAAACGCGCGCAAGCACCAGCGCAGCACAGATGGGCAACCAGGCCGGCGACGCGGCGGCGGATCAATCGGCCGCCGCGCGCTCCCGCTGCCAGGCCCTAGTGCCGTCCGAACAGCCGCCCGAGGCGCTCAACCGCCTCCTCCAGCTTCGGATACGCGGTGGCGTACGAGAGCCGGATATATTGCTTCGGCGCATGGGTGCCGAAATCCATGCCCGGCACGAGCACCACGCCGGCTTGGTGCAGCATCGCCTTGGTGAGCGCGGAGCTGTCGCCGGCGGCAGGGTGATTGACGGTTCCGCAGTCCGCGTAGACGTAAAACGCGCCGTCGGGCATGACGGGCACCGTAAAGCCCAGCGACTCCAGCGCCGGCGCAATGAAATCCCGACGCCGCTTGAATTCCAGGCGGCGCGCTTCGTAGGTGGCAATGGTTTGCGGTTCGAAGCACGCGAGCGCCGCGTGCTGCGCCAGCGCGGACGCGCAGATAAAGAGGTTCTGCGCCAGCTTCTCGAACGCGCTCACCATGCCTGGCGGCACGACGAGCCAGCCGAGGCGCCAGCCTGTCATGTTGAAGTACTTCGAGAAGCTGTTGACGGTGATCACGTCGTCGCCATACGACAGCGCCGACACCGGCTTCGCGTCGTAGCTCAGGCCCTGGTAGATTTCGTCGACGATCGTAAAGCCGCCGCGCGAGCGCACCGTCTTCACAATGCGTTCGAGTTCGGCCGGTTCGATCGATGTGCCAGTCGGGTTGGACGGCGACGCGAGCAGCACGCCGCGCGTGCGCTCGTTCCAGAGCCGTTCGACGTCGGCGGCAGTCAGCTGGAAGCGCTCGGCGGGACCGCTCGGCACCATGACGGGCTTGCCTTCGGCCGCGATCACGAAGTGGCGGTTGCACGGGTAGCACGGGTCGGGCATCAGCACTTCGTCGTCGCGGTCCACCAGTGCCGCACACGCGAGCAGAAGTGCCGCCGACGCGCCCGCCGTCACGACGATGCGCGCGGGATCGACGTCGACGCCGTAGACGCTGGCGTAATGCGCCGAAATCGCTTCACGCAACGCGTGGAGGCCGACGGCGCTCGTGTATTGGGTCACGCCGCGGCGCAGCGCGGTGGCGGCCGCCTCGATGACCGGTTCCGGCGCGGTGAAGTCGGGCTCGCCGATCCCCATGTGAATGATGTCCCGCCCATCGCGCTCGAGAAGCGCGGCCTCCTTGGCCAGCTCCATCACGTAGAAAGGCTGGATGGAGTCGACGCGTGCGGCAAGCCGCACAAGAGGTTCGGTCACGGAGTTCATACGGTTAAATCCAGTCCAGAAGCAGAAACGGGCTGCGCTTCGCGCATTTGTTGATGCGCGCGGCGCAGTCCTCACAGCGATGCATTCGCGCGGTAGCCGGGCTGACTGCCGTGCGGCGCGTGCGCAGCGGGCGCGAATCGCCGAACCGCGCAAATACGGGGCCGTACGAAACACGCGCGCAACACGCACCCACCCACCGCCCCGCAGGCTTGCGCCTAGCGCTTGCGAGCCGCTTCCGTCTCGGTTACGCGCAGCTTGGCCGCGAGCTTGTCCAGCACGCCGTTCACGTACTTGTAGCCGTCCGCGCCGCCAAACGTCTTGGCGAGTTCCACGGCTTCGTTGATCACCACGCGGTACGGAATGTCGATGTGATTCTTCAGTTCAAATGCGGCGACCAGCAGCACTGCGCGTTCGACCGGCGAAAGCTGGTCGATCGGACGGTCCAGACACGGTGCGATATCGGCGGACAGCGCCTCCGAATCGCGGATCACGCCGTGCAGAATCGCGTCCAGGTGCTCATGGTCTGCTTTGTCGAAGCCCTGCGCGCCGCGCAGTTGCGCGTCGATTTCACCGCCGGGCGAACCCGACAGCAGCCACTGATAAAGCCCCTGCGTGGCCAGTTCGCGGGAGCGTCGGCGTGCGCTCTTCATGCCTCTTCCTCTTCTTCGTCTTCTTCTTCGTCGTCGCCGCCCAGTTGTTCGAGCGCCACTGCGAGATTCGCCATTTCGACGGCCACGCGCGCCGCGTCACGGCCTTTTTCGGTCATGCGGGCGACGGCTTGTTCGTCGTTTTCCGTGGTCAACACGGCGTTGGCGACGGGAATGCCGAAGTCGAGGCCGATGCGCGTGATGCCGGCACCGCTTTCGTTCGACACCAGTTCGAAGTGATACGTTTCGCCGCGAATGACGGCGCCGAGCGCGATGAGCGCGTCGAACTGGGCGCTTTCGGCGAGTTTTTGCAGTGCGAGCGGGATTTCCAGCGCGCCCGGCACGGTGACGAGCAGCACGTCTTCGCCCGTCACGCCGAGGCGTTCCAGCTCTTCGATGCACGAGTCCGCAAGACCGTTGCATACGGGTTCGTTAAAGCGCGCCTGGACGATGCCGATGCGCAGTCCGTCGCCGTCGAGGTTCGGTTGGTATTGTCCGATTTCCATGTTGATTCCGTAGTGTTTGAGTGGGCGCGAGGCGCGTGAATGATCGGATCAGCCTTATTGCGGAGTCTGCGTGGTGCCGCCGGGCATCGGCACGAAGCCGGTGACTTCGAGGCCGTAGCCCGACATGCTGCCCAGCTTGCGCGGGTTCGACAGCACCTGCATCTTGCCCACGCCGAGCTCGCGCAAAATCTGCGCGCCGATGCCGTAGGTCTTGAAGTCGACGGGCCGGCGCTTCAGCGCGTCTGCTTTTTCCTTTGAATCGAACGCCTTGAACACGTCGATCAGATGTTCTTTCGAGTCGCCGCAGTTGAGCAGCACGATCACGCCGAGTTCGCGCGAGGCGATTTCCTTCATGGCTGCGTCGAGCGTCCAGGAATGGGTGGACTCGCCGACTTCGAGCAGATCCAGCACCGACAGCGGCTCATGCACGCGCACCGGCGTCTCCTGGTCGGGCGTGGGCGTGCCGCGCACGAGCGCGATGTGCGGCTGGCCGCTCGGCTGGTCGAGGTACATGACCGCGCGGAACGCGCCGTGCGCGGTCTGCATGGTGCGCTCGCAAATGCGCTCCACGATCGATTCGGTGCGGCTGCGATAGTGGATCAGGTCCGCGATCGTGCCGACCTTCAGATCGTGTTGCTTCGCGAATTCCATCAGGTCGGGCAGGCGGGCCATGGTGCCGTCGTCGTTGATGACTTCGCAGATCACCGCAGCCGGCGTCAGGCCGGCGAGCGCCGTAAGGTCGCAACCCGCCTCGGTGTGGCCGGCGCGCACGAGGACGCCGCCCGGCTGGGCCATGATCGGAAACACGTGTCCCGGCTGCACGATGTGCTCTGCCTTCGCTTCCGGCGCGACCGCCGTGGCGATCGTGCGGGCGCGGTCGGCGGCCGAAATGCCGGTGGTCACGCCTTCGGCCGCTTCAATGCTGACCGTGAAAGCCGTTCCGTACTGCGTGCCGTTGCGGTACGTCATGAGCGGCAGGTTGAGCAGCTTGCAGCGTTCCTGCGTGAGCGTCAGACAGATCAGGCCGCGGCCGTAGCGGGCCATGAAGTTGATCGCTTCCGGCGTGACGAATTCGGCGGCGAGCACGAGGTCGCCCTCGTTTTCGCGATCTTCTTCGTCGACGAGGATCACCATACGGCCGGCTTTGAGTTCGGCGATGATCTCTGGAGTGGAGGCGAGCGTCATGGTGGCGAGTTTTTCGGGAAAGCGCGTATTTTACGCCACGCGCGGTGCCAAGTCCCCTCCGCCGGATGGCATAGGCCGTTTGGCCGACTGGTGATCGCCGGCAGCCCCAGCTATGCTGGGCCAGACGATGAATGCATGAACTGGCGCAAGCGCTAAGCTGCCGCGGACAATCTCTGCTGCGCCGGTTTTGCGTTTTGTTGCCGCCTTCACGACACCGTTACCGGGCGCAGCGCTTATTTCGGGGCGTTGAGCATGCGCTCCACATACCGCGCAATCAGATCGATTTCCAGATTCACCGGCGTGCCTGCACGCAGATGCTTGAGCGCGGTCACTTCCACCGTGTGCGGAATCAGATTGATCGAGAACTCGCAGCCGTCGTCGCGATCTTTAACCGAGTTGACGGTCAAACTCACGCCGTTGACAGTGATTGAACCCTTGTACGCGAGATAGCGCCCAATCTCGCGCGGCGCCAGCACGCGCAGTTCGTGCGACTCGCCGACGGGCGCAAAATGGGTCACGGTGCCCAGACCGTCCACGTGACCAGAGACGATGTGGCCGCCCAGCCGGTCGTGCGCGCGCAGCGCTTTTTCCAGATTGACTTCGCCCACTTCGCTGAGGCCCGCGGTGCGGTTCAGGCTTTCGCGGGACACGTCGACCTCGAACGAATGGTCCGTTTTCGCGACCACGGTCATGCACGCGCCCTGAATGGTGATGCTGTCGCCGAGCTGCACGTCGGCGAGATCGAGGCCGCCGGCCTCCACGTTCAGGCGAACGCCCGCGTCGCCGTTCGTGCCGAGCGGCTTGACCGACTCGATGCGGCCCACTGCCGCGACGATTCCTGTGAACATCGTACTTATCCTTGATCAAAACGAAACGGGTGGGGACGCGGCGTCGGACCCGGTCGCAGCGCCGCCCGTTGGCACGAAGCGCGCGAGAATCCGCAGATCGTCGCCGATCCGCTCGACATTGTGAAACGCAAGCTTGACGCGGCCTTCCAGTGTTGCGGGCGCGCTCAGGTTGAACATGCTCATGGAGTCGTTGCCGAGCAGGCTGGGCGCGAGGTACACCAGCAATTCGTCGACGCAGCCTTCGCGCAACAGCGAGCCGTTCAACTTGTAGCCGGCCTCTACGTGCAGCTCGTTCACCTGGCGCTCGCCAAGCACCTTCAACATGCCGGGCAGGTCGACCTTGCCCGCTGCGTTGGCCATTTCGACGATCTCCGCGCCGCGATGGCGCAACGCCTGCACGCGCTCGCTGTGCCGCTCGTCCAGATTGCCGCAGAAAATCAGCGTGGGTGCGCCGGCGAGAATCTGCGCCTGCGGAGAAACTTCCAGCTGGCTGTCGATCAGCACGCGTTGCGGCTGGCGCGGCGTGTCGACGGCGCGCACGGTCATGCGCGGATCGTCTTCCCTGACGGTGCCGATGCCGGTCAGAATCGCCGACGCGCGGGCACGCCAGGCATGGCCGTCCGCACGCGCCGCTTCGCCGGTGATCCACTGGCTGACGCCCGAAGGCAAGCCGGTGCGGCCATCGAGCGACGCGGCCACTTTCATGCGCACCCATGGCCGGCCGCGCGTCATGCGCGACACGAAGCCGATGTTCAACTCCTGCGCTTCATTGGCGAGCAGCCCGCAGCGCACTTCGATGCCGGCGTCGCGCAACATGGCGAGGCCGCGGCCGGACACCTGCGGGTTCGGGTCTTCCATGGCGGCGACCACGCGCGCGACCTGCGCTTCGATCAGCGCGTTCGCGCACGGCGGCGTGCGGCCGAAATGGCTGCACGGTTCGAGTGTGACGTAGACGGTTGCGCCGCGCAGATCGTGACCGCGCGAGCGCGCGTCTTTCATTGCGCGGATCTCGGCATGGTCCTGGCCGGCCGGCTGTGTGAACCCTTCGCCGATCACTTCGCCGTTCTGGACGATCACGCAACCCACGCGCGGATTGGGGTCGGTGGTGTACATGCCGCGCTTCGCAAGCGCGAGCGCGCGTTCCATGTGGACGAAGTCGGTTTGCGAGAACATCGTGTCGAGTGGGTACGGTGACTGGGCGTGGGCGGTTGCGGTGAGCGCTTGCGGCGAGTGCGTCAGGCGCCCAGCGACGCGAACGCGCCGCGCGCCGCTTCGATCGTGGCGTCCACGGTGGCGTCGTCGTGAGCAATCGAAACAAAGCCCGCCTCATACGCGGAGGGCGCGAAGTACACGCCCGCGTCGAGCATTTTGTGAAAGAACGCGTTGAAGCGCGGCACGTCGCTTTTCGTGACTTCCGCAAAACTGGCCGGAATCGACTCGGTGAAGTAGAGCCCGAACATGCCGCCGAGCGAATCGGCCGAGAATGGCACATTGGCTTCGCGCGCGACCTGCGCAAGCCCTTGCGCGAGTCGGGCGGTGCGGGCGGCAAGCGTCTCGTAAAAGCCCGGCGCCTGAATCAGTTGCAGCGTTTTCAGGCCCGCGGCGACCGCGATCGGATTGCCCGACAGCGTGCCGGCCTGGTAGACGCCGCCGAGCGGCGCGAGGTGGGCCATGATGTCGCGCCGCCCGCCGAAGGCCGCGGCCGGCATGCCGCCGCCGATCACCTTGCCGAGGCAAGTGAGGTCTGGCGTGATGCCGTACACCTGCTGCGCGCCGCCGAGCGCGACCCGGAAGCCGCACATGACTTCGTCGAAAATCAGCACGGAGCCGTATTCGGTGCACAGGCGCCGCAATGCTTGCAGGAACTCGGGCGTTGCGCGCACGAGGTTCATGTTGCCGGCCACCGGCTCGACGATCACGGAGGCGATTTCGTTGCCGAAGGCCTTGAACGCCTCTTCGAGCGCCGCGACGTTGTTGTATTCGAGCACCGTGGTGTGCTTGGCGATGTCGAGCGGCACGCCTGCCGAGGTGGGATTGCCGAACGTCAGCAGGCCCGAGCCGGCTTTCACGAGCAGGCTGTCGGCATGGCCGTGATAGCAGCCTTCGAACTTGACGATGCGGCTGCGGTTCGTGAAGCCGCGCGCGAGACGCAGGGCGCTCATGGTCGCTTCCGTGCCGCTCGAAACCATGCGCACCTGTTCGATTGACGGCACGAGCTTGCAGATTTCCTCCGCGATTTCGATCTCGGATTCGGTGGGCGCGCCGAACGAGAAGCCGTTGGCGAGCACGCGCTGCACCGCTTCGAGCACCTCGGGGTGCACGTGGCCGAGAATCATCGGGCCCCATGAGCCGATGTAGTCGATGTAGCGCTGGCCGTCGGCGTCCCAGAAGTAGGGCCCTTGTGCGCGCTCGATAAAGCGCGGCGTGCCGCCGACCGACCGGAACGCGCGCACAGGCGAATTGACGCCGCCGGGAATGGTGCGTTGCGCTCGGTCAAAGAGGGTTTGGTTTTTGGACATGGCGATGACTGAATGGGGTTGCGCGGCGGCGCGGTTTGCGCGGCGCCGGAGTAGGTGAGGAAATTGTACCGGAGTCGGTGCGAACGGGTTTTGCGCGCGGGCGTGGCATTCGAACGCGTTTTCAGCGCTCCGGTGGGCGCTTGCCTGCGGGTGTCTTTGCCGACGGCGCGCGGGCCTCTGCAGCCGCCGCATGTGCCGACGCTTTACTTGAACGCACCGGGCCCGCTGGCGCCTCTGGAGCGGGCGGCTTACGTTTGCCAGTCAGTTCGGCCCAGCGCTTTTCGAGCGCGCCTTCCGCAATCGGTTTGATCACCGTGCCCGAGCTCTGCGCGTCCCATGTCTGGACCGAAAATGGATGCGCGCGCAACGAGTCGCGAGGAATCACCACCTGCTGATGGGCGTCGACGAGCCAGTCATACACGAAGTCGATGCACAGGCGGTAGCCGCGCTTTGTCGCCGGATCCGGAACTTCGTAGGGCGCCCGCGTCACATAGCCTGAGCCGAAGATGCCCTTCGGTTCCATGGCGACGCGATGCAGAAACACCCGATCGCCGGGCAGAATGCCGCGGGCGAATCCGCAGCCCCAGACGTCGGCCACGGCGACGCCCGTTGCAACGCGTCGGGCCACGTCGGGCAATTCGGGCCACGGCCATTTTTTGGGGCTCCAGATCAGCAGGAATGCAGTCATTGCAATGTTGCAGAGGGAGGTCGGGACGGGGCGCCGCTTTCTTATCTGCGCGCGACGCCGAGCGCTTCACGCGGCAGCTTAACCGATCAGCGACGTGCTTGCCGCAAGGCTGGGTCCCATTCCCATGCCCGGCGCCGTTTCTCTTGCGTGCGACGCGGCGGCCGCTCTCAGCGTCGCGTACAATCGACCGGGTCAATGCCGGCCTTTCGTGTCACCGCGCGCCGCTTTGCCGAAAGACGCGCGCTTCACCTGGATTCCCATGTCTCATGTCACCGGACGCCGGCCAGATGGCCGGCTGATTCTGTTGCTCGGCGCGCTCGCCGCCTGCGGGCCGATTTCGATCGACATGTATCTGCCGAGCTTGCCCACCATCGCGCAGGCGTTCGCGATCGGCACGAGCGCGGCACAAAGCACGCTCACCAGTTTCATGTTCGGCTTTTCGGTCGGCATGCTGCTTTATGGCCCGCTGTCGGATACGTATGGCCGCCGGCCGGTGCTGCTCGGCGGCATCATCATGTATGCACTGGCGAGCATTGCCTGCACGCTGTCGTTTTCGATCGGCGCGCTCGTGACCTTCCGCTTCGTGCAGGCACTCGGGGCAGGCGCCGCATCCGTGCTGGCTCGCGCCATTGCGCGCGATGCCCACGGTCCGACCGACGCGGCCCGGGTGCTGTCGATGCTCGCCATCGTCACGTCGATCGGGCCGTTGCTCGCGCCGCTGATCGGCGGACAACTGCTGCTGCTCGGCGGCTGGCGCGTCGTCTTTGTCGCGCTGACGCTGTTCGGCACCGCGTGCGCAGTGACCGCGTTCCTCAGGGTGCCGGAAACCTGGCCGCGCGAGAAGCGCGCGCACTCGGCGCTGCTGAAGTCGTTTGCTGCCTATGGCCGCTTGTTGCGCGACCCGGTTGCCTGGGGGCACATGCTGTGCGGCGGCATGGCGTTCGCGTCGATGTTCGCGTACATCACGGCCACGCCGTTCGTCTACATCGAATATTTTCACGTGTCGGCGCAGCACTATGGCTTCCTGTTCGCGCTGAACATCGTCGGCATCATGTTCGGCAACTTCATGAACACGCGGCTCGTCGGTCAGCTCGGGTCGTTGCCGATCATTTCTTTCGCGGCCACCGTGAGTTGCATCGCGTCGCTGTTCGTGTGCCTTGTCTCGCTGACGGGGTGGGGCGGCTTGTGGTCGATCGTGGCGGGCCTGTTTTTCGTCGTCGGCGTGGTGGGCTTGCTGTCGGCCAATTGCACTACGGATCTGATGCATCGCTATCCGGTGAACGCGGGCGCGGCGGCCGCCGTGTTCGGCGCGGTGCAACTGGCGCTCGGCGCGCTGTCGAGCCTCGCCGTCGGCCTATGGCCGGACGGCTCGCCCAAGGGCATGGGGATCGTGGTGGGCGTGGCGGGATCGCTGTGTTATGTCGGGCGCATTCTGGTCGTCAGATGGCACGGGACGAAGGCGCCGGTGGCTGTCGCTTGAAGAAGTCGTCGCCAACGGCGGCGGCTGCCGGAAGGCGGCGCAGCGCGGCCGGCGCGGCGGCGCGCGCCGCATCTACCGGAAAACACCAGGTGTTGCGCGCACGCGACCTTGCGTGTGAATTTGCATTGCTATGATGAGGTCACTGTTCCTCGGAGCGGCAATCATGGCGATCAGAGATTTGATGAACGGCGAGCGGCAACACGCGGCTTTCGCCGAAGCGCAGAAGCTCGCCGACAGCGGCGCTTATCACGATTACACGGACATCGAATACATCTTGCGCTTTGATTATGGCTTGACCGATGTATCGTCGCTGCTCGACAGCCAGTTGATGCATCGCGATCTCAACCGGCGGTGCGCCGATGCGCGGGAGAGGCTCGAAGCGGTGAGTGTCTGACGAAGTCGTCGGGCGCCTGTTTCGAGGCGGGGCGCGGCTAGCAGCGTTACGCCGCAGTGGCCGAGCCGCGACTAGCCGCCGAGGCCAGAAACGAAAAATGGGCCGTGCGGCCCATGTTCGCATTGAAGGAATCTGGCGGAGGCGGTGAGATTCGAACTCACGGAAGGATCACTCCTTCGCCGGTTTTCAAGACCGGTGCCTTAAACCACTCGGCCACACCTCCAAGCCGCAAATTGTAACCTGAAAAGACGTCGCTGCGGCGCGATGGATGTCCGCATTCACTGCGGATCTTTCAGAAAGAGCGCCTGCAGATCGTTCAGAAACGCCTGGCCAAGCGGCGTCGGCGCAATCTTTTCGTGGTCGCGCGTGATGAGTTTGCGGCGCTCCGCTTCCTGCAAAGCCGGTTCGACGGAGGTCATCGGCAAACCCGTGCGTTCGATGAACCGGTGCACTGGAAAGCCTTCCACTAGCCGCAGCGCATTCAGCATGAATTCGAACGGCAGGTCGCGCGCGCTCACCTCATGCTCTTCCTGCACCGCCGCGCCGGCTTTCGCCTGCTCGATGAACGTGGCCGGATGCTTGTAGCGCGCCTGCCGCAGCACGCGGTTCGGAAACGACAGCTTCGTATGCGCGCCGGCGCCAATGCCGAGATAATCGCCAAAGCGCCAGTAGTTGAGGTTGTGTTTGCTCTGCCGATGCGGCTTCGCATACGCCGACACTTCATAGCGCCCATAACCCGCCGCCGACGTGCGCTCGTGAATCCAGTCCTGCATGTCGGCGGACGCGTCGTCGTCCGGCAAGGCGGGCGGGAATTTCGCAAACAGCGTGTTGGGTTCGAGCGTCAGGTGATACAGCGAAAGATGCGGCGGCGCGAACGACAACGCGGTTTCCACATCCGCCTGGCATTCGGCGAGCGTTTGGCGCGGAAGCGCGAACATCAGGTCGAGGTTGAAATTGTCGAACGTGCTGGCGGCAACCTCCACGGCACGACGCGCCTGCGTCGAATCATGAATCCGGCCGAGCGCTTTCAGATGCGCTTCATTGAAACTCTGAATGCCCACCGACAGGCGGTTCACGCCGCTCGCGCGAAACTGCGCGAACTTCGCGGCTTCGAAGGTGCCGGGGTTGGCCTCGAGCGTGATTTCCGCGTCGGCGTCGAGCGGCAGCAGCGCGCGAATATCCGACAGCATGCGGTCGAGCCCCGCCGCGGACAGCAGGCTCGGCGTACCCCCGCCGATAAACACCGTATGCACTTGCCGGCCCCACACGAGCGGCAGCGCCATCTCCAGGTCGGCGCGCAGCGCGTCCAGATAATCGTTCTCGGGGAAAGTCTCGCCTTTCCACTCATGCGAGTTGAAATCGCAGTACGGACACTTGCGCACGCACCACGGAAAATGCACGTACAGCGAAAGCGGCGGCAACGACGTCAGGCGGATGCTGCCCGGCGACGTGAACGCCTTGATGACGCCGTTGCCGACATCGGCGGGCGTCGGTTTGATCGGAATCACGCTTCCTCCGTCAGACGCGCGAGCAGATGGCGCAGCGCAATCGCGCGGTGGCTGCTGGCGTTCTTCACCGCCGGTTCGAGCTCCGCGGCGCTCGCGTTCAGCGACGGCAAGAAGAAGTACGGATCGTAGCCAAAGCCGTGCGAGCCGCGCGGCGCATCCAGCATCTCTCCATGCCAGCGGCCTTCGGCGATCAGCGGCTCAGGGTCGTCTGCGTGACGCACGAGCGCGAGCACGCAGCAGTAGTACGCGCGCCGATCGGTTTCGCCTTGCAGCGCCGACACGAGCCGCGCGTTGTTGGCGGCGTCGCTTTTTTCGCCGCCGGCGAGTTGAGCATAGCGCGCCGAATAAACGCCCGGCGCGCCGCGCAGCGCCCGCACACAGAGGCCCGAATCGTCGGCGAGGGCGGGCAGGCCGGTCAGCTTCGCGGCATGACGCGCCTTCGCCAAAGCGTTTTCAACGAAGGTGGGATGCGGCTCTTCCGCTTCGGGCACGCCGAGTTCGCCTTGCGCAATCAATTCGATGCCGGCCGCGCCGAGCAGCGCCGCGAACTCGCGCAACTTGCCCGCGTTGTTCGACGCGAGCACGACTTTGTTCAACGGCGCGCCATGACGTTCGCGAACTTCACTCACCTCGATACTCCAATGCCGCTTTCTGCTTGGCGATCAACGTCGCGATGCCGCTGCTGGCCAGATCGAGCAGCGCGTTCATTTCGTCGCGCGAGAAAGGCACGCCCTCGGCGGTGCCCTGAATTTCGACGAAGCCGCCCGCACCGGTCATCACCACATTCATGTCGGTGTCGCATTGCGAGTCTTCGTCGTAGTCGAGGTCGAGCACCGGCACGCCGTCATACACGCCGACCGAGATCGCCGCGACGAAATCGCTGATAGGCGAGCTTTCGATGCGGCCCGCCGCCAGCAATTTGCTCACGGCGTCGTGCGCGGCGACGAATGCGCCGGTGATACTGGCCGTGCGCGTGCCACCGTCCGCCTGGATGACGTCGCAGTCGATATGCAGCGTGCGCGCGCCCAGTTTCTCGAGGTCGAACACGGAACGCAGCGCGCGCCCGATCAGACGCTGGATTTCCTGCGTGCGTCCGGTCTGCTTGCCGCGCGCGGCTTCGCGGTCGCTGCGCGTATGCGTGGCGCGCGGCAGCATGCCGTATTCGGCGGTGAGCCAGCCCTGGCCGCGATCGCGCAGAAACGACGGCACGGTCTCCGCGATGCTCGCGGTGCAGATCACCTTGGTGTCGCCGAATTCGACCAGCACCGAGCCCTCCGCGTGCTTCGTGTAGTGGCGCGTGATGCACACGTCGCGCAGTTGATCGGCAAGGCGCCCGCTCGGGCGTTGAGTGGTGTCGGTCATAGTGGATTCGGTGAGGAAGAATGCAGGAGGGGAAAGCACGATTTTACAGCCGATCGCGCGAGCCATGCGTCTGGCGGCCAGCCGCGTCGGCTGTGGCTCTACAAGGGGTCTCATCGCCAAAAATGGGATAATGCGTGTTCACCGCCTCGCGTCTCGTACACGCCGGGCGATTCGACTCTTCGGCCGGCGCCTCGCGCGCGGCCACCATCGCGAGAAATACGATGATCTACAGCATGACTGGCTATGCGAGCGCGACCCGCGAACTCGTCGCGGCGTCGGGCACGGGCGGCGTGAGCGTGTCGGTCGAACTGCGCACGGTGAATTCGCGCTTTCTCGACCTGAACTTCCGCATGCCCGAAGACGTGCGCGTGTGCGAACCCACGTTGCGCGAAATGCTGATGAACAAGCTGTCGCGCGGCAAGGTGGATATTCGCATCAATCTGCAGCGTAGCGAACAGACGGCGAACGCGGGTTCGATCAATCATGACGCGCTGACGCAACTGGCGCTGCTCGAGCGCACGGTGCTCGCGACGTTTCCCGACGCCGGGCGTCTGCGCACCGGCGAGATTCTGCGCTGGCCCGGCGTGCTCGCCGAAACGGGCGTGGCGCCCGACGAGCTGCGCGATGCGGTGCTCGCGTGCGGCAAAGAGGCGCTTGCGGATCTGATCGACGTGCGGGCCCGCGAAGGCGCGCAGCTCGCCAACATGCTGATCGCCAACGTCACGGAGATGGAAGCGATCGTCACGAAGATCACGCCGCTCGTGCCGGAGCTGATCGCAAAGCATCAGCAGAAGATCGTCGAACGTTTGCAGGAAGCGCTCGGCATTGCCGCGCCGGATGCGGCTGCGACCATCGTGTCGCGCGAAGAGATCAACGAGCGGATTCGCCAGGAAGTGACGATGTACGGCATCCGCATCGACATTGCCGAAGAACTGTCGCGCCTCACCGCGCATCTGAACGAAACGCGCCACGTGATCCAGAAGGGCGGCAAGGTCGGCAAGCGGCTCGACTTCATGATGCAGGAGCTCAATCGCGAGGCTAACACGCTCGGCTCGAAGGCGGCGGCGAAGGAACTGGCGGATTCGTCGATGACGCTCAAGCTGCTCATCGAACAGATGCGCGAGCAGGTACAGAATCTGGAATAAGGCTGGAGCATCACAACATGACCGATCATCACACACGCGAAAGCGGCGCACCGCGCAACCCGTATGCCGGCGCCTATCCCGGCAACCTGTTCATGGTCGTCGCGCCTTCGGGCGCCGGCAAGTCGACGCTCGTGAACGCGCTGCTCGCCGGCGACGACGCGATCCGTCTGTCGATCTCGTACACGACGCGTCCGCCGCGTCCGAAGGAGCAGGACGGCGAGCACTATCACTTCACCACGGTCGACGACTTCATGCGGCGGCACGACGCGGGCGAGTTCCTCGAAAGCGCGGAAGTGCACGGCAACTACTACGGCACGTCGCGCGTGTGGATCGAGGAGCAGATGAAAAGCGGCCATGACGTGCTGCTCGAAATCGACTGGCAAGGCGCGCAGCAGGTGAAGAAGCAGTTCCACAACGCGGTCGAAATCTTCATCTTGCCGCCGTCGCTCGAAGCGCTCGAAGAGCGTCTGAAAAAGCGCGGCCAGGACGAGCCGAACGTCATCACGCGACGCCTGCTCGCGGCCGGCAGCGAGATGGCGCACGCAGCCGAAGCGGAGTACGTGGTGATCAACGAGAACTTCGATCGCGCGCTCGGCGAACTGCAGTGCCTCGTGGCGGCAACGCGCTCGCGCTTCGCCTCGCAATACGCGCGTCATACGCAGCTTTTCGTGCAGCTCGGCATTCACCTCCCGCACCCCTGAGCGCGGCGGCGATTCGAGCACATAAGGTAGAATAAGCAACATACTGAGAAGGAACCCAACATGGCCCGCATTACCGTCGAAGACTGTCTCAAACAGATCCCGAACCGTTTCGAACTCGCGCTCGCCGCGACCTATCGCGCGCGTCAGCTCGCTCAAGGCCATACGCCGAAGATCGAAAGCCGCGACAAGCCCACGGTCGTCGCGCTGCGCGAAATCGCGGCCGGCCAGGTCGGTGTCGAAATGCTGAAGAAGGTGCCGGTTTAACGCGCACTGTCTCCACGGTCGTTTGCTGATCGGCCAGATCGGTCAGCCAGTCTTCCTGCCGCAATTTTTAGCCGTCTCTGCTACACCTGATTGCATCGAGCTGCAGACCGGCGTCCACTCCCAACCGCTACGGAGGCGAACATGAGTACCACCCCGCCCACCGCTACGGAAGCGGAGCACGACGCCGATTCGCCTTCGTCTGCACGCAAGTACATCGACGCGGTTCTCGAACAGTCGTTTCGCCATCTGTTCGGACCGACCGCCACGCCGGAGCAGCCGCGCCGGCATGACGTCGTTTCCATTGCCAAGCTGACCTCCGCATTGTCCGGCTACCTGCAGCCGGAAGAAATCAAGGAGGTCAAGGCGGCCTTCCATTTCAGCGACGAAGCGCACCTCGGCCAGTATCGCCAGAGCGGCGAGCCCTACATCACGCACCCGGTCGCTGTCGCGGAAATCTGCGCCGGCTGGAACCTGGACGGCCAGGCCATCATGGCCGCGCTGCTGCACGACGTGATGGAAGACCAGGGCGTGACCAAGGCGGAACTCGCCGAGCGTTTCGGCGCGAAGGTCGCGGAACTGGTCGACGGTTTGTCGAAGCTCGACAAAATGGAGTTTCGCAATCGCGAGGAAGCGCAGGCGGAAAACTTCCGCAAGATGCTCCTCGCCATGGCGCGCGACGTCCGCGTGATTCTGGTGAAGCTCGCCGACCGCCTGCACAACATGCGCACGCTCGGTGCAGTGCCGCCGGAAAAGCGCCGCCGCGTGGCGCGCGAAACGCTGGACATTTACGCGCCGATCGCCCACCGGCTCGGTCTGAACAATACGTATCGCGAGTTGCAGGACCTGAGCTTCGCGAACTTCAATCCGCACCGTTACGCCACGCTCGAAAAAGCGGTGAAGGCGGCGCGCGGCAACCGGCGCGAAGTGGTCGGCAAGATTCTGGAGTCGGTGCAGCGCGCCATTGCCGACGCGAAGATCGACGCCGAAGTCACCGGCCGCGAGAAAACCATCTTCAGCATCTACAAGAAGATGCGCGACAAGCAGCTGTCGTTCTCGCAGGTGCTCGACGTGTACGGCTTTCGCGTCGTGGTCGACAGTGCGCTCGAGTGCTATACCTGCATCGGCGCACTGCACGCCTTGTACAAACCTGTGCCGGGCAAATTCAAGGACTACATCGCGATCCCGAAGGTCAACGGGTATCAGTCGCTGCACACCACGCTCGTCGGTCCGTTCGGCGCGCCGATCGAGTTTCAGGTGCGCACGCGCAAGATGCACGAAATCGCCGAAGCGGGCGTCGCCGCGCACTGGCTGTACAAGAACGGCAGCGCCGATCTGAACGACGTGCAAAAGCGCGCGCACCAGTGGCTCAAGTCGCTGCTCGACATTCAGAGCGAAGCGGGCGATTCGAGCGAATTCCTCGAACACGTGAAGATCGACCTGTTCCCGGACGCGGTCTATGTGTTCACGCCAAAGTCGAAAATCATGGCGCTGCCGCGCGGCGCCACGGCGCTCGACTTCGCGTATTCGATCCACAGCGACCTGGGCAACCAGTGCGTCGCCGTCAAGATCAACAACGAATTGCTGCCGCTGCGCACCGAGCTGAAGAGCGGCGATATCGTCGAAGTCATTACCGCGCCGTATTCGAAGCCGAACCCGGCGTGGCTTGGCTTCGTGCGCACCGGCAAGGCGCGTTCCGCGATTCGCCATTATCTGAAGACCATGCGGCTGAACGAATCGGTTCAGCTTGGCGAGCGTCTCGTCGACCAGGCGTTGAAAGGCTACGGCCTCGCGCTGTCGGACGTCACGCCCGAGGCGTGGGAAAAGCTCGTGCAGTGGACGGGCAACAAGAACGGCCAGGAAATTTTCGCGGACATTGGTCTTGGGCGGCGCGTCGCGGCGGTCATGGCCAAACGCATCGAAGTGCTGATGAGCGGCCGCGACGCGGACGACGACGGTTCGCGCTCCGATTCCAGCTCCGCGCCTCATGCGCCGCCGGTCGTGATTACCGGCACGGAAGGCATGTCGGTGCAGCTGTCCGCCTGCTGCCGCCCCATTCCGGGCGACAACATCATGGGCTACATCGGCATCGGCATCGGCCTCGGCATGGCGATTCATACGACCGATTGCCGCGTGGCGCAGCGCATTCACCGGCGCGATCCCGCGCGCTGGATCGACGTTGCGTGGGCGCCGCAACCGGGGCGTCTTTTCGACGTCGCCGTGAAGGTGCTCGTCAAGAACACCAAGGGCGTGTTTGCGCGCGTCGCCGCGGACATTACCTCGGCGGACGCGAACATCGTGCATATTGCGATGGACGAGGACTTGTCGCAGGAATCCACGATTCTGCGCTTTGTGATTCAGGTCAGCGACCGCGTGCATCTCGCCAACGTCATGCGCCGCGTGCGCACGAACCTCGACGTCATGCGCATTGCGCGCGAGCGGCCGAGCGACGACGGGCATCACCGGCATGAAGGCGGCATGCGGATCGAGCGCGAACGGGCCGACTATTGAATGCCGGCGCTGATCTGCGCCGTCAATCTCCTTTCTTCTGCAGGAACGCACCGGCCATAGGCGAGTCTGACCTGAAAACTCAGGGAGAACGCTGATGAAAGTAGCTGACCTCGAGGGCCTCGCGCTCGACTATTGGGTGGCCCGCAGCCTGCACGACTTCGTGCGCGAAATCCAGTTCACCGACAGCGGCGAGACCGTCGCGATTCGCGGTAACGACCGGGGGCGTCCGTGGGACGGCCGCTTCACGCCTACTACTTCATGGGACGCCGCCGCGGTGGTGCTCGAACGCGCGCGCCGGCTCGAGATGCGCGAGCGCAGCGAGGAAGGTCCTGCCCACTGCGTCGCGGAATTCGAAGGCGGCCGTGGAACGGTGGAGGGGCGCGCAGACTCGGTGCGGGTGGCGCTGCTGCGGGCGTTTGTTGAGAGCCGGTTCGGCGACAGCGTCGGCGAGATGCTGCACGAGCCGCAGATGCTGGTGGGCGATAAGGCGCGGCGCATCGGCGAGACAAGCGCAGGCGACACGTTCGAAGATGTGCCGAGCCCGGACGGGCATATCGGCGATATTCAGTCGCCGCCGCGGCCGTAACAGTGGGCGAAGCGGGTGTGGGAGCGGTCGCTCAGAGCCGTCCGGCAAATGCCGCGGACACGGGCGCCTTGAAACGGCGCGTCTAAAAAACAAAGGGCCTTCCGACTGGAAGGCCCTTCAGAGGTGGCGCGGCTGGCAGGATTCGAACCCACGACCCCTTGGTTCGTAGCCAAGTACTCTATCCAACTGAGCTACAGCCGCACGCGAAACAGGTGATGCAGTACAAACCGTGAAACTGGGTAAAACGTAAGGGCCTCCCCGGAGGGAGGCCCTCGAATAAGTGGCGCGGCTGGCAGGATTCGAACCCACGACCCCTTGGTTCGTAGCCAAGTACTCTATCCAACTGAGCTACAGCCGCACGCAGAAACGAGATTATAGCAAAGGTTTCAAAAAAGGGAAGGGCGTCCGTGCGATTTGTCTCATTGTCATGATCGTGTACCCTAGTGGGGCAGTCGTTTGCTGCAGCTTATGGATCATCATGAACAAGGCCTTTGTCAAAGAGTCGAGCGACGATAACGACGACGATCTCGACGTCGCCCAGCCGGACATCCCCGCGGGTACCAAGAACTACATCACGCCGGCCGGCTATCGTCGAATGCGTGACGAACTGCTGCATCTCATCGACGAGGAGCGGCCGGAAGTCGTCAGGCTCGTGTCGTGGGCGGCTTCGAACGGCGACCGTTCCGAGAACGGCGATTACATCTACGGCAAACGCCGCTTGCGCGAAATCGACCGGCGCATCCGTTTTCTGACCAAGCGCCTCGACCTCGCCGAGGTGGTCGACAGCAGCAAGCAGGAAAATGTCGATCAGGTTTTTTTCGGCGCCACTGTCGAATATGCGACGGAAGACGGTGAAGAGCACACGGTGACGATTGTCGGTATCGACGAGGTGGACCTCGATATCGGCCACGTGAGCTGGATCTCGCCGATCGCGCGCGCGCTGCTGAAAGCCAAGGTCGGCGATACGGTGACCTTGTACACGCCGGCCGGGCCTCAGCCCATCGACATACTCGACGTCAAATATCCGCCGCCCGACAACGGCGGCTAGTCGCCCGCTTGCGGTAGCTGCACCTGGCTCGCCCGCGCGGCACATTCCTCGCGGGCAATAAAAAAGGCGCCGCGAGCGGCGCCTTTCGTGCTGCGAGTCCTGCCGGCTGCTTTAGAAGCGGTGGCGCAGACCTGCCGTGACCGCGACCTGCTTGTTGTTGCTCGAAGCAGCCAGTCCGTTGATGTCCGCGCCAACAATCGCGTTTTCGTTGACTTGCTGGTATTCGCCTTGCAGGTAGACGTCCGTGCGCTTGGACAGCGCGTATGCCGTTTGCAGGTTGAACTGGTTCCAGTGCGGACGAGTGCCGGCGAGGCTGGCTCGCGTGTACGTGTACGAACCGGCGATGCTGACGGCCGGCGTCAGAGCGTAGCGCGCGTTGGCTTCGAAGTTCTGGAAGTGCGCACTGCCGCCACCGAATGCGATGCCGCCCGTTTGGCCCGACGCGCCTGCGCCGATGCCGGCGAGACCGGTCAGGTTCGTCTGCGAGTAGACAAGGCCGACGGTGGCCGGACCGAACGCGTAGTTCGCGCCCGCGCCCCAGGTTTGCTGACGGCGAGCGAAGAAGGTGTTGTCGCTCGACACTGCGCCGCCCGAGTTGAACGCCGCCGCCGCGCCCGTCGCGCCGTTGCTGTTCAATTGCAGGTAGGCCGCGCCGACATTCAGGCCGCCCCAATTGTACGATGCGCCCGCGCTGTAAGCCCGGTTGTTCGCGAAGCCGTCAGCCTGGTTCGAGAAGCCATACATGCCGCCGAACTTGAGGCCGCCGTAGTTCGCGCTCGTGTACTTCACCGAATTGTTGACGCGGAACGAGTTGTTCAGGTTGTCGTTGTCGAACGGGTGGGCGAACTGCGTGCCGCCGTATTGCGTGCCGGTCAAGGCCAGCGGGCCGACGAAGTCGACGACGCTGTCGTATTGACGGCCGAGCGTCACCGCGCCGAACTGCGTGCTGGACAGGCCGACGAATGCCTGACGGCCGAATTCGCGACCGCCTTGCTTCAACGAGCCGTCATTGATACCGAAGCCGTTTTCCAACGTGAAGATTGCCTTCAGGCCGCCGCCGAGGTCTTCAGCGCCGCGCAAGCCCCAACGGCTGCCGTTCACCGAGCCGCTCGTCTGCTGCCAGTTGCTGTGACCGTGCTGGTTGTTGGTATAGGTGATGCCGGCGTCGATCAAGCCGTACAACGTGACGCTGCTTTGAGCGTGCGCCGCAGTTGCAAAAACGCCCGACAGGGCCGCGACCATGAGAGTCTTTTTCATCTTGTTACTCCGAAAGCGAGAATTGGCAGTAAATCTGCTTCGGAAAACCTTCACGCGGGCGCTGCGAGAGGCGTATCCGTGCAAAGTGCGCCTATAAGTGGCGCTGTTTTCCGGTTACGCAAAGTGTAGAGAGAGCGTCTAATGAATGGGCGTTTCGCTTTTTGCAATAAAGTATTACAGCAGCCGAAACGATATGTGGGCGCCCTGAAACCCCCGCCAGTCAAGGGTTTTAGCCGTACCAGCGAGAGGTGCGGCGAGGCGGTGTGAATTGGCGTTGCGAATTTACGACGCTAAGTCGATGTGAAAAAACAACATACGTCACTGAGTGAAACCATTGTTGTTATTGTCGCAACAGACGATTGTTATTTGTGTGAATAATCGAATTGAGATTCAAGGCTATACTGGAAGTTCTGCTTTCCGAAGCAGACTTTTTCTTGACGAAAAAGATCTCCAAACCTTTGTCGGCGCGACTTTCCAGTCGCGCTTTTTTTTGTCTGTCGATTATGCGTGGGTGTCGCGCAGCCGACGATCAGCGCGCGGATGCGGTGGCGTCCGCGTTCCACCATTCGTTTGCCGTTGAAGCGCTCCAGTCTTCCATGACATAGCGGCGGGCGTCCATCGGCGAAGAAAGCAGATTTTGCCAGTGGTCGCCGTGCCAGCCGGGCTCGAAATCGAAAGCCGATGCTGCACCAGCCTCCGCTTCGCCGCGCGAAGCATGAGGCACAGCATCAGGCGCGGGCGACGGAGACTCTGCGGAACGAGGAATCAGTTTGGAAAGAAAGCGGCGGATATCACGGAACTGCATGGCAATCTCCTGATGCGCATTACTGCAAATGCTGAGTTTCATGATGCGGTTCGTCGGCAGCTATGAACAACCCGGAGAAACACTTACCAAAGTCACAAATAGTTACAAATACACGATCGGGGCGGGAATAATTTCCTCTTTTAACCGGGCGTAAGCGCGCGATCAGTATTTCTGACGTAACTGTGAATATCACAGCGCCTGTCGCTTCCGCCATCCGGCTAACTTTTCGCTTATCCAATATTGTGCTTAGGGCTTATTTAAAATTCACTTGACGGTGATTCGCCGGTCCCCGTATAACGGCAAAGCTGATTTCAGTAGCCGCTCCGAGTGCGCAATGCCTCAGGGATATTCCGTATGGATAAGTTGGCAATGGATTGAGGCGTTGTTGGGCATTGCCCGATTTGATAATTCGTTGAGGGAAACTGGAAAATGGAAACAGGTATCGTCAAATGGTTTAACGATGCTAAGGGCTTTGGCTTCATTACGTCGGACTCGGGTGGCGAAGATCTTTTTGCGCATTTCTCGGAAATCCGCACGGAAGGCTTTAAATCGCTGAAAGAAAACCAGCGCGTGTCTTTCGACGTGAAGGCCGGCCCGAAGGGCAAGCAGGCGGCGAATATCCAGCCGCTCTAAGCAGCGACCTGCTTGCCTCGCGCTGCGGGGCAAGCCGTACCTGCTAGAAGCCCTCGTGTTGACCGCGAGGGCTTTTTTCTGATTCCGCCGAGATGGCCTTTCCGATTGAAATCCGATCCGGGTTTTAGCGTCGGCCGCTAACTAGTGCATACTTGGCGCAAAGTCACGCGTCCAAGCTTCCTCTTCATGTCTGAACCGTTTTTGGCCGAACCGGCCCTCTCAGAGCCTATTGTCTTCGTCGATCTTGAAACCACCGGCGGCTCGACTAACGAGCATCGCATTACCGAGGTGGGTGTCGTGGAAGTGGGGCCGACGGGTGTCACGCGCTGGAGCAGCCTCGTCGATCCGCAGCAGCCGATCCCGTCGTTCATCCAGCAGCTCACCGGAATCACCAACGCCATGGTGCGCGGGGCCCCGACGTTCGAGGCCATCGCGCCCGAGTTGTTCGCGCGCCTCGACGGCAAACTGTTCGTTGCGCATAACGCCAGCTTCGACCGTGGTTTCCTGCGCGGCGAGTTCCGGCGCGTCGGCATTTCATTCGACCCGGACGTGCTGTGCACCGTGCGCCTGTCGCGGGCGCTGTTCCCGTCGGAAAAGCGTCACGGGCTCGATGCGCTCGTCGAGCGCCATGCGCTCGTGCCGTCGGACCGCCATCGCGCGCTCGCCGACGCGGATCTGATCTGGCAGTTCTGGGAGCGCCTGCATGGTCTCGTGCCGCTCGACGTGTTGCGCGCGCAGATCGAGCGGACGACGCGGCGCTATCGCCTGGCAGGCGACATCACTGAAGAGCTGCTGGAAACAGCGCCGGCCGGCTGTGGCGTCTACGCCTTCTATGGAGACGACGACCTGCCGCTATATGTCGGGCGAAGCGTGCGCGTCCGTCAGCGCCTTCGCGCACATCTGACAGGCGAGCGGCGCTCGTCGAAGGATATTCGGCTCGCGCAACAAGTGAGGCGAGTCGAGTGGCGCGCCACCGGCGGCGAATTGGGCGCGATGCTCGCCGAGGCGCAGTGGATTGCCGCGCTGCGGCCGGGGCACAATCGCGTGCCGCGCGCCACGAAGAGCGATCCCGTCGGCGCGCCCTGGCCCTTCCAGGGCCCCGTCGTTTTTGAAGAGCGCGAGGAGGCCTCGCAAGCGTGTGCTTTCCATGTCGTCGACGAGTGGCGCTACCTGGGCCACGCGCCGTCGTTGGCGCAGGCCGTCGAACTGCATGCCGCGCGCGCGACGAGTGGTTTCGAGCTCTCGACGTACCGGATCTTGCAAAGCCACCTGGCGCGCGGCTTGAGGATGACGCCGCTGAATGTTGCGGGCGCCGAGCCCGCCGAGCCGGTCGTGAGTCTCGACTGAATGTCTTGGCTCGCCATGCGAGCCCTGCTGCGCGAACTGAGCCGAGGCTTTGCGTCTACCGCGTCTGTCAGCCGGTCGCGCCGACGCCGCCCGTTTCACAGACGTGTCCCAGAGCGCGATTGAGCGCGTTCGACCGCGTCGAGTCGTAGCGAGTCAGCGATTTCCAGTTAGCGAGCGATTGCGCCACCCGCGACGGACAATCCGGCGCCGCGCGCAGCGGCTGCACGCGAGCGAGGCCGGCAATGAGCGATTGCGTCAAGCGATCGAGTTGCGGCCGCGTGCTGGTGGCAAGGTCCGGTGCGGGCTCTTGAGGCGGCTGACTGGCGCGCCAGCTTGCGAACAGCGCGTTCTGCACCTCTTTGCTCGCATCGATCTGATCCTGAAAGAAAGCGCGCGCAAATGCCGGATCGACGTTGGCCGCCGCCGCGCGCTTCTGCACATCGGCGAGCAGCGCTTCTTCGCGCGGCTTGTCGGTGATCGCCTGATGATTGGCCCACTTCCAGCGCGCGACCGGCTCAGCAAGCGCAAGACGCTGCGACGCGAGGGCGATCAGGTTGGTGAGCGCGGTGTCGTCGCCGTCGGCGAGGGCGGGGGCCGGCGCCAACGCGGCGCAGGCGAGGAGCGCGAGCGCGCACGGCGCAGCAAAGCGAAACAAACGGTTCATCGGCTGAAGGGGGGCCGGGCGGCCGGAAGAAAAATCAGAAGAATAGACGATGTGTGGGCGCGTAGACGCTTCCGCCCGCAAAAGAGCCGCCGAGGATTCAGTGGAAAAGGGGACTTTGCGGAAGCAAGGCGCGCAAAGCGCAGCGCGTGCGCCGTCACCGGGCGGCGGCAGTCCGTCTATGTGAAGCGTCGCAACGAAAGAGGTTGTAGAGTGCGCGAGCGCCCGCGACCCGTGCGACGAGCACGAGGACGGCTACCGCGTTGCGCCACTGCACAATTACTTTGCGTCGCACGACTTACGTTGTTCGTCGAAAAAGGCGCGCACATGCTCCGGCAGTTCCGCACCCAAAAATTCGACGCCGACAGGTTCCGGATCCGGGCTAAAGACTTTATCCGGGGTCGGAATCTTCGGTGGTTTCGCATCCATGATCTTTCTCCTTTACAAAACCATTATCGGCCTCAAGCGCGGTGTCGCACCAGTGTCCGATTGGCATCGCAGCGTATTTGTTGCTTTAACGGCACAGCGCACCATTTCGGTAGAACCTTCTGATTAAATTTATAGATTCCCTGCCGTTCCTGTTCTGCGGTCTGCCGTACGTTGAACGCCTCAATTCCTCGGTGGATTCCCTGAGAGGCTTGTCCCGCGGACAGCTCACGCTCTGTCCGCGCTTAGCTCGGGGTTGACCGTTCGTCCGCTGCGGGCATTCACCAATTAAACGCCATTTGATGCACTGCCGCATCGGCACCATTTTCCGTGCGAAAAGGCGAACGTTCGTTTATTACCGACTGGATAATGAATTTGCGCGAAGGCCTGTGTCTTTGTAAACGAGCGACCTGTCTCCCCGTTGACGGTTTGCAGCGGATTTTTTAAACCGGGCTCTGAATGCTTGGACAGGTCAGCGAATGCGTGCGGCAATTTCCTGACGCTGGCATTAAGGCCGGGCGGTTCGCGACAAAACCTCACCTTTCAATGACAACCTGCGCAATCGCGACTACGGCTTCTATGATTGAAGAGCCAATCGGCAGGCAAAAGTGCGTTGGACAACCGACGCGCGGCTATCGACACGGAAGATGGTCATCTTCGCCTTCAGAGAGTTCGTCATGGAAAACGCGGTGTATTGGAACGGACGTCAGGTCGGGATCGAATGCGACGGCCGCATCTCGTGGTTCTCGTCGGCTCCGCCGGAAGCGGTTGCTGCCTATTGCCGCGAGCCGCACAACAGTGCTGCGCAGGCTGTCACGACGAGCGATGCGGTGGTGGCGCGCAATCTTGGCAAGGTTGCGTAGCCGCGCTTCCTGGGCGCAACAGGCTTTCTCGAGTAGCCAATGGCGGAAGACGGACTTAGCGCTTGATTAGCACAGCATCGACGGAAAAACAAAAAGCCCAGTCGCGAGGACTGGGCTTTTTGCTTGAATCTTGATGGTGCCGGAAAGAGGAATCGAACCCCCGACCTTCGCATTACGAATGCGCTGCTCTACCGTCTGAGCTATTCCGGCATCAGGAGAAACGAGATTATAGGGACTTCTTTATTGGCTTGGCAAGCCCCTGGGTCACTTTTTTGTTTCGAGATGGTAGCGGGTCACGCGATCGACTTCGTTCTTCGAGCCGAGAAACACCGCGACGCGTTCATGCAGGCTCTTCGGCAGAATGTCGAGAATGCGCTTCTCGCCATTGGTTGCGGCGCCGCCCGCCTGCTCGACGATAAACGCCATCGGGTTCGCTTCGTACATCAGACGCAGCTTGCCGGGCTTGTCCGGCGTGCGCTTGTCGGCCGGATACATGAAGATGCCGCCGCGATTCAGAATGCGGTGCACATCCGCGACCATGGAGGCGATCCAGCGCATGTTGAAGTCGCTTTGACGCGGGCCTTCCTTGCCTTGCTTCAGTTCGCTGATGTATTGCTCGACGGGCGGATACCAGTGGCGTTCGTTCGACGCGTTGATCGCATACTCGCGCGTTTCGACGGGAATGCGCATATCGCTTTGCGTGAGCACCCACGACCCCAGTTCACGGTCGAGCGTGAAGCAGTTCACGCCGTTGCCGGTGGTCAGCACCAGCACCGTTTGCGGGCCATACACCGCATAACCCGCGGCGACCTGCTGCGTGCCGGGCTGCAGGAACGACTGCTCGGTGGGTTGCTGGCCGTCCGGGCAGCGCAGCACCGAGAAGATCGTGCCGATGGACACATTCACGTCGATATTCGACGAGCCGTCGAGCGGATCGAACACGAGCAGATATTCGCCCTTCGGATAGTTCGCGGGGATGGGGAAGAACTGCTCCATTTCCTCCGACGCCATGCCTGCGAGATTGCCGCCCCATTCATTCGCTTCGAGCAGGATCTCGTTGGACAGAATGTCGAGCTTCTTTTGTACCTCGCCCTGGACGTTCTCGCTGCCCGCCGTGCCGAGCGCATCGCCCAGCGCGCCTTTGCTGACGTGATAGCTGATCGCCTTGCATGCGCGCGCGACGACTTCGATCAAAAGGCGCAGATCGGCCGGCAGGTTGTTGGTTTCCCGCTGCTGCTCGATCAGGTACTTCGTGAGAGTGGTACGACGTTGCAAGGACATGCTGTACTCCAGGAGGCTTGAGGAATATCCCGATTTTAACCGCTCGGTGTGTCGGCTCCGTGCTTTTGCTCGCGGTGCGGACATGAAAAGCGGGTACGACGCGGCGTGAACCGCGGCGGCAAGCGCGAGGAACTATCGAAAGCCGCCGAAGCTGGCCCGCAGGCCGCTGCAACCAGCCACGCACAGCCACCGGCAACCAGCCAGCAGGACCAGCCAGCAGCAGCCAACTGTCCCGTCAGCCCTTGCGCCGCGCCTTGCCGGCCGCCGCGCTACCGCAAAGGCTTTCCGCAAGTGCCGCGGCCCGCGCGTGTTCCGCGGACACTTTCGGCAGCTTCGGGCGATCCGCCTTCGGCATGGGTTCGATCTCGCGTTCGATCTGCTCGCCCGCGGCTGCCGTGGCAACGCGCAGGTCGTAGGCGATTTGCAGATTGAGCCAGAACTGCGCGCTTGCGCCGAAGTAGCGCTCGAGTCGCAGCGCAGTGTCGGCGGAGATTGCGCGCTTGCCGCGCACCACGTCGTTGATGCGCGGCGCCGGCACGCGCAACGCAAGCGCGAGCGCATTGACGGACATGCCGAGCGGTTCGAGAAACTCGCTGCGCAGAATCTCGCCAGGATGGATTTCCTCGATGTCGTCTCCGGTGTCGATGTCGGAGAAATCGGTACTGCCCAGGTCGGAGCGTTTGATGACCATGCCGGTCTCCCAATAATCAGTGATAGTCGACAATCTCAACATTCAGCGCCTCGCCGTCGATAAAGTGAAAACAGATGCGCCATTGCGCATTGACCCGGATGCTCCATTGTCCGCTGCGCTGACCCTGCAATGCTTCCAGCCGGTTGCCCGGCGGCGCGTGCAAGCTGTAGATGGACTCCGCGGCGTCGATCATCAGCAACTTGTGATACGCGAGCGCCTGGATATGACGCGGCAGCGTATTCACGAATTGCCCTGGAAGATTCTTGCCGCAGCCTTGTCGCCAAATGTTGTGATCATGGTAGTACTATAATGCACCGCGTTAAATGTAAAGCATAAAATGAATGCGTTTACTTTCCCGCAGCGCGGCATGCGTGAACAGTCAGCCAGATGGCTAACGTCGATGCGAACCGGCGACCTTCGCACGAAAGGCGGGCGAAAAAAAGCCGGCAACGCGTGCCGGCTTGTCCGTGTCGAGCGCCGCTCAAACGCGCATCATGCGAGCGCCTTCTCGACGATCTCGCGCACGTCACGCGACTTCACCTGCGACGCGACTTTCTCGAGCGCCGCACGCATGCCTTCGCGCAGCGTCGGCGTAAAGCGGCGCCACAATTCGAGCGAGCGCGCGAGGCGGGCGGCCACTTGCGGATTGATGGCGTCGAGCGCGATCACCTGGTCCGCCCAGAACGCATAGCCCGAGCCGTCTCCGGCGTGGAATTGCGCAGGGTTCGCCGCGCAGAAGCTGGAGATCAGCGAGCGGGCGCGGTTCGGATTTTTCAGATTGAACGCGGGATGCGTCATCAGCTTGCGCACGATGTCGATCACGGGACGCTGCGCACTGCCGCGCTGCGTAGCCTGCAAGGCGAACCACTTGTCGATGACGAGCGGCTCCTTCTCGAAGCGCTGGTAAAAGTCGTCGAGCGCATGCTGCGCCTCAGCGCTGCCGCCATCGGCCGCGGCTGCGTTGAGCAGCGCCGACAGGGCCGCGGCGCGGTCGGTCATGTTGTTCGCCGCATCATATTGCGCGGACGCGAGCCGCACCGCTTCCGTCGGGTCATCGAGTTCGGTGAGATAAGACAGCGCGAGGTTCTTCAGCGCGCGATGGCCGGCCGCCGCCGGCGTGGCCTCATACGGGCCGGGCGTGCGGTGCTGGTCGTAGATCTTTAGCCATTCGGCCTTGAGCGCGTTGGCGAGACGCTTGCGCACGAACTGCCGCGCCGCATGCACGGCCGCCGGATTCGATTCAGCCATCTGCTCGGCCAGGTACGCTTCGGACGGCAGCATCAGCGCCAGTTCACGGAACGCCGGCGACAGCGATTCATCCGTGAGCACGCGAGCGAACGCTGCGACCACCGAGTCGTCGAGCTCCAGTTGAGCACCCGTTGCGGCGCTTGCCGCGAGCGTCAGCAATTCGCGCGTGGCGAGCCGCTGACCGGCTTCCCACCTGTTGAACGGATCGCTGTCGTGCGCGAGGAGGAAGGCCAACTGTTCGGCGGAGTAATCGTATTCCACGATCACCGGCGCGGAGAAATTGCGCAACAGCGACGGCAGCGGCTCCTGCCCCACGTTGACAAACGTGAAGGTCTGTTCCGCCTGCGTCAGTTCGAGCACGCGTGTAGTCGCTGCGGACGCTTGCGCCTCGCCTTCCAGTTGCAGCGGCAGATCCTTGCCGTCCTTGCCGATCAGGCCGATCGCAAACGGAATCAGCAGCGGTCCCTTCTGCGTTTCGCGAGCAGCCGGCGCGGCCTCGCCGTAACCCTGCGCGAGCGTCAGACGGTAGCGCTGCGTCGCGGCGTCGTAAGCGGCGCGAACCGAGACACGCGGCGTGCCCGCCTGGCTGTACCAGCGCTCGAACTGCGCGAGATCGCGGCCGTTCGCGTCGGCGAGCGCATGGCGAAAGTCGTCGCAGGTGACCGCCTGGCCGTCATGACGCTTGAAGTACAGGTCCATGCCCTTGCGGAAACCTTCGCGGCCGAACAGCGTCTGATACATTCGCACGACTTCGGCGCCTTTTTCGTAGACGGTCATCGTGTAGAAGTTGTTGATTTCGACGTAGCTCTCCGGGCGCACCGGGTGGGCCATCGGGCCGGCGTCTTCGGCGAACTGCATCTGGCGCAGCACGCGCACGTCTTCGATGCGCTTCGTCGCGCGCGCCGCTTCGTCGCTGCCGTTGGTCTGGCCGCCCGCCATGTCGGCCGAGAACTCCTGGTCGCGGAACACCGTGAGGCCTTCCTTGAGGCTCAGCTGGAACCAGTCGCGGCAGGTCACGCGGTTGCCCGTCCAGTTATGGAAATACTCGTGGCCGACCACGGCCTCGATGTTCGCAAAGTCCGTGTCTGTAGCCGTTTCCGGGTTCGCCAGCACGTACTTCGTGTTGAAGATGTTGAGCCCCTTGTTCTCCATCGCGCCCATGTTGAAGTCGCTCACGGCGACGATCATGAAGCGGTCCAGATCCAGCTCGAGCCCGAAACGCGTTTCGTCCCAGCGGATCGAGTTGATGAGCGAATCCATTGCGTGACGGGTCTTGTCGAGATCGTGCGGCTCGACCCAGACCTGCAGCAGCTTTTCCTTGCCCGAGCCGGTCTTGACGCGCTCTTCGAGTGCGACGAGTTTGCCGGCGACCAGCGCGAACAGATAGCTCGGCTTCCTGAACGGATCTTCCCAGCGCGCGAAATGACGGCCGTCGGGCAGATCGCCTTCCTCGAGCAGATTGCCGTTCGAGAGCAGCACCGGATAGTCGGCCTTGCTGGCGCGCAGCGTGACCGTGTAGGTGGACATGACGTCCGGCCGGTCGAGGAAGTAGGTGATGCGGCGAAAGCCCTCGGCCTCACACTGCGTGAAGAAGTTTCCGCTCGACACATACAGGCCCGACAGCGTGGTATTCGCCGCCGGATTGCAGATGCTCGCGAGCGACAGTTCGAAACTGTCGGGCACGTTGTCGAGCACGAGACCATGCTCATGCGGCCGCGCGTTGGCGAACGGCTGGCCGTCGAGCGTGGCGCTGACGAACTCCAGTTGCTCGCCCATCAACTCCAGATGCGGCGCGCGAGTGGCGTCCGGGTTGCGGCGCACCCGCATCGTGTTCCGGACAACGGTGCGTTCGGGCAGCAGATCGAACTCGAGTGCGACGGTATCGATCAGAAAAGCGGGCGGCGCATAATCGGCGCGGCGGATCACATTGGGCGTTGCGGTATCGGCCATGGCGTTCTGTAGTGATGGGACTCGAGCGGCCGGCGCGCATGAGTACGCGAGCCGGGCTTGTCGAGCCATTGTACAAAGCCTCGGGCGATTGTGCGGAGGGCGCTTTTCCGAATGGCCGTCTGGCCGATGCGCTTTCGGGCGCCCGGGCGCGCACTCGCCGTCCGGAATCTGGGCGGACCGGAACGGCGGGCAGGGCCTTTGGTCTACGTACAATAGAAATACGCGCCAACACAAACGCTTCACGAGGTAGACCATGAAAACGAATTCCTGGACGCGCCGCGCCATGCTGCTGCTTGCGGCGCTGACCGCGCTGCTGTCCGGTTGTACGACTTATGTGACCACGCAGGTCACCGCTTTTTCCGACTGGAGCGGCAGCGACGCCACCCGCACTTATGCGTTCACGCGTGAACCGGAACAGCGGAGCAATCTGGAACTGAGTACTTATGAGCGCATCGTCGCCAACGAGCTCGCCACGCACGCGTTCCGCCAGGTCGACCGGAATGAAGCGCGCTATCTCGTCGGGCTTTCCTACGGCATTCGTTCGGACCTGGTGACGGTCGCCGAGCCGGTGTACTACAACCCGTGGCCCGCGCCTTATTGGGGCTGGGGCCGGCCGTTCGATCCGTGGGGCCCATGGGGGCCGTTTCCTGCCGGATATGTCAACCAGAGCTACCCGATCTTCACCCATCTGCTCGGCGTGCGGATCACCGAGCGGGCGACCGGCAAGGAGGTCTACAACGTGAGCGCGCGCAACTCGGGCGCGGAGTCGTCGCTGGTGCGGGCCATGCCGTATCTCGCGCGCAGTGCGCTCGCCGACTTCCCGCTTGGCAACGGCGTCGTTCGTACGGTGAAAATTCCGCTCGACCGAAACGGCGGCACTTCCAACGAAACCGCCGCTGGCGCCGCTGCTGCTGCTTCAGCGCCTGCGGCCGCGCCGAGCGCCAAAGCCGTGCAATGAGCGAGCGCAAGGGGGCGACCATGCGTGCCCGGAGCGCGCGTTATGTTCAGAGGCCGCCGCCGAACAGCGCCATCGTCCCCAGCACCACGAAGAGAATGGCGGCGATGCCGTGCACGAGCTTCGTCGGCAGACGGTGCGCGAAGCGGTCGCCGAGCAGGATGGCCGGCACGTTGGCGATCATCATGCCGAGCGTCGTGCCGGCCACCACGCCGAAGAAGTCGTGAAAGCGGGCGGCGAGCGCCACCGTCGCAATCTGCGTCTTGTCGCCCATTTCGGCGAGAAAGAAGGCCACGACAGTGGCGCCGAACACGCCAAGGTGCGTGCGGTTCGCGTTGGCTTCGTCGTCGTCGAGCTTGTCGGGCACGAGAATCCACAACCCCATGCCGATAAACGAAACAGCCAGCGCCCAGCGCATGAGGGTCGGCGTGAGCAGCGACCCGAGCCATGCGCCGAGCGCGCCCGCGCCCGCGTGATTGACAAGCGTCGCGGCCAGCACGCCGAGGATGATCGGCACCGGCTTGCGATAGCGGGCGGCCAGAACCAGCGACAGCAATTGCGTCTTGTCGCCGATCTCGGCGAGCGCGACCGCTCCGGTCGAAATGAGAAAAGCGTGAATCACGTGTTTTGAGTCCCCGGGCCAAGAAATGTGCGAGCGACGACCCACGACACGCCGGGCCCAATTACGGCGGGGTGTGGGTCATCGGTCTCGCCAGGCCAGAGGCTGCGGCTGCCATGGCCGTGACGGCCAAGTCTGTTGACAGGCGCCCCCGCGAGCGCACGTTCAGCGAGCCTGGCGCGATTGCCGGGCGAACGTGCCGCAGGGCGGCTACGGATTATAGCAGGCGCAGCGGCGCGGTAGCCGGGCCGGGCGTGCCGCTGTCGGGAATGCGAATGTATGGAACTGCAACAGCCGTCTTAGAAAGTTAATTGAAAGTATTTCGGCCATTTTCTTTACATGTGCCTCCTCGTTGCGACCCTGAATGCCGGCAAAACCGCGTCTCCAGGGATATTCCCAAGGTGCGGCCCGAGATCTCTGCAAATTCGCAATACGATTTAAACCACCGTCGCAACGACGAGACGGATACAGACGGATACGTCTTTAGTGGCTGATTTAATCCAGAATATTCAGTATGATTCCGGCGACTAGCTGAGCCCGAGCCAAACCACAAGGCCAATCGTCAAACGGTCTAAATAATCGGGCCAAAGTGCCGTTAATTCGCTGAACCCTACAAAAGAAGTCTGGATTGTCCTCCGGCTGGAGATTTGCCGGTCCGCGCGGCGCGCATACGCTGTGACGGCTGCGTATTCCGTCAGGCGCTTCAGCCTCTCCTTGCATCAACGCGCGAACACCGATATGCCCGATCCGCACTGGACCATTCCGGTCGCTCGCTGGTCTAGCTGGCCTGCTGCCGCATCTGCCGCACCCGACATCGGCTTTATCGAGCCGATCGTGCGGCGGCGTCTCAGCACGCTCTCCCGCGTCGCGCTGAAGGTCGCGCACGATTGTGTCGGCGGCAATGAGGCGCGTGTGGTGTTCGCCTCGCGGCACGGCGAACTGCGCCGCACCACGGACATCCTTCGTACCATCAGCGCCGGCGAGCCTGTGTCACCCACCGCCTTCAGCCTGTCCGTCCTCAATGCGATGACCGGTGTGTTCGGCATCGCCCGCGGCGACCGCTCGGCCGCGAGCGCGATTTCGGCGGGTCCGGAAACGCTCGGCTATGCGCTTCTCGAAGCCTATGCGCAACACGCGGCGCAGCCGGCGTCGCCGGTGCTGCTCGTGTATGCCGACGAACCGGCCGACCCGGCATACGGAACCATCGAAGACGAAGTGCAGGGCGGGGCGATTGCGCTGCTGCTCAGCAGCGAAGCCGGGCAGGGCCATCTGGTGTGCGCGCGCCTGGCATCGCCGGCCGGGCAGCAGTCGGAGCCAGCGGAGCAACGCGCGAGGACCGCCGTGAGCACCAGCGGTACCGCGAGCGCAATGAGCGCAATGAGCGAGAGGAGCCAATCAGTCGGCGCCGCCGATGCTGAGACCGCGACCCGCTTCGCCACGCAGAGCCAGGCGCTGGTGCATTGTCTGGAAACCGGTAGACCCGCCGCGTGGCAAGGCGACGGTACGCTATGGCATTGGGGATGGCATGACCGAGCGGCTTGATTACGCCTGGCGATTCTTGGCCACCGGCATGGCTTTCCTGGTGTTCGGCATCTGCGGCGTGCTGTTTTCGGTGCTGGTGTTCCCGCTCGCGTGGCTGTGGCCGCATCGGGCCTCGCGACAGTTTGCCGTGACGGGCGTGATCCATTGGTTTTTCCGCGCGCTCGTCGCCGTGTTGCAGCGGGTCGGCGTGATGGAGCTGGAAGTCTGCGGGGCGGACGCATTGCGCGCGCGCAAGCCGTCTATCGTGGTGGCCAATCACCCCACCTACCTCGACGTGATGGTGCTGCTTTCGCTCACGCCGCACGCGTGCTGCGTCGTGAAAAACGCGCACTGGAGCAACCCGTGTTTCTGGGGCATCGTGCGATCGGCGGAATATGTGAGCAACGCCGATCCCGCGGAACTCGTGGAAGCCGGTGCAAGGCAGCTCGCGGCAGGCTATACCATGATCATTTTTCCGGAAGGCACGCGCAGCCCGGCGCGCAACCGGCTGCATGCTTTCTCGCGCGGGTTCGCGCATATGGCGCTCAAGGCGGACGCGCCGATCGTGCCGGTGCTGATGGATTGCGATCCGCCCGCGTTCACGAAAGAAATGCGCTGGTACCACGTGCCCGCGCGAGCGTTCCGCATGCGCGTGAACGTGCTCGCGCCGCTTCCGGTAGACCGGCTTGCAGCAGACGACATTACACCGGCACTCGCCGCGCGCAGCGTGACGAGCGCCGTCGAAGCACATATCACTCAGCACCTGTTCGATTATGGATTCTTTAAAACTGGAAATTAAGCAACTCCTGATCGAAGCGCTCGATCTGGAAGACCTGAGCCCCGCCGATATCGACGACGACGCACCGTTGTTTGATACCGACGGCATCGGTCTCGATTCGATCGACGCACTCGAAATCGGCATCGTGCTGCGCAAACAATATCAATTGACCATTGCGGCAAACGACGAACGCACGCGCGAACACTTCCGCTCGATCAGCACGCTGGCCGCGCTGGTGGCGAGTCAGCGCGAAGCGGCGCATACCGCGAACGAAACCAACAGCAAAGGGGAATGACCGTGTCCGAGGCAGAGATTCTTGAACGCATCCGCGCCATCTTCAAAGAGAACTTCGCAATCGAACCCGAAAGCGTGACGCCTGAAGCGCATCTGTTCGAAGACCTCGATCTGGACAGCATCGACGCAGTCGACCTCGCGATCAAGCTGCAGGAAATGACGGGGCGCCGCATCAAGCCCGAAGAGTTCAAGTCCGTGCGCACGGTCGGCGACGTGATCGGCGCGGTCGAATCGCTGCTCGCGGCTCAAGGCTGATGCCAGCCACGCGCTCGCGAGCGCCGGCAGCGGAAGATCGTGCCGACGGCGCTTCGTCCACTGATGGGCGCCATGGACTCAAGGCAGTCGTGCAAGTGCTGGTGAAACTCGCCTATCCGGCATTGATCCTGTGTGCATGGCGTTGGGACACGCCGCGTTATGTCGGCTGCATGCTGTTTGCCATTCTCTGGTTGCAGCGCTGCGCCGGCAGCGGTCCGGTCGCGACCTCGCTGCGCCGCCTCTCCGCGATTGACTGGACGGTGGTCGGTCTGCTGAGTTGCGCGTCGGCGGCGATTGTGCTGACCAACAGCGAGTTGCTGCTGCGGCTGTATCCGTCGCTCGTCAACCTCGGTTTGCTGATCGCCTTCGGCGCGACGCTCGTGCGCGGTCCGTCGATGATCGAAAAATTCGCGCGCCTCGGCAAGCGCGATCTGCCGCCCGGCGCGGTGCGCCATACGCGGCGCGTGACTCAGGTGTGGTGTGGGTTCTTTGTGCTGAACGGCGTTTTTTCCGCGCATACCGCGCTCTACTGGAGCCGCGCGAGCTGGTCGCTCTATAACGGCGCGATTGCCTATCTGCTGATCGGTGTGCTGCTCGTCGCGGAAGTCGTGTGGCGTTATCTCGTCGTGCTGCCGCGCGCCGCGCGTTCGGAGGCGGCCTCATGATCGCGTTGCACGATCTGTTAGCGGTGCCGCTCGACGCAGCCGGCCGCAACGTTCCGGTTTGCCGAGATGGTGCCGCCGTGCTCGATCGCGCAGCCTTTCGCGCGCGGGTGGCGGCGCTGGTGTCGCTGGTGCAATCGCAGGCGGCGCAGCGCTATGCGTTGTGTATCGACGATCCGTTCGATTTCGCCTGCGCCTTGTTCGCGCTCTTCGCCTGCGGCAAGGAACCGGTGATTCCCGCGAACGCGACGCCCGGCTATCTCGCCGATCTCGCCGAAGCGTACGACTTCATATTGACGGACGCCACGCTGCCGCCACACACGCAAGCGGACGCCTTCGCATCCACGCACAACACGCGCATCGACCCGCAAGCGCCCCTCACGCTCTACACGTCGGGCAGCAGCGGCCGTCCCAAGCCGATCCGCAAGACGCTTGCGCAGTTCAATGCCGAAGTGCACACGCTCGAGAAGCAGTGGGGCGTTCTGGTGGGCGACGCGACGATGCTCGCGAGCGTGCCGCATCACCATATCTACGGCCTGCTGTTTCGCGTGATGTGGCCGCTTGCCGCCGGTCGTGCGTTCGACCGCGACGTCAGCATCGAACCGCTGCATTTGCAAACGCAGATCGCGCAAGGCGGGGCTGCGGTGATCGTATCGACGCCAGCGCAACTGTCGCGCTGGCCCGCCTTGCCGGGCTTCGCCACATTGACGCCTGCACCGCGCGCGTTCTTTTCGTCGGGCGGTCCGCTCGCGCTCGAAGCCGCGCAGCAATACGCAGCGGCTTACGGCGCCGCGCCGCTCGAAATCTACGGCAGCACGGAGACGGGCGGCATCGCATGGCGTCGCCAGGATCAGACCGATGCCTGGCAACCGGTGACCGGCATCGAAGTGCGTCGCGACGAGGACGGCGCGCTCAACGTGCGCTCGCCGCATCTCAACCACAACGGCTGGCATCGCACGGACGACAAGATCGGGCTCGACGCGCAAGGCCGCTTCCGCTTGCAGGGTCGCCTGGACCGCGTGCTCAAGCTGGACGGCAAGCGTGTGTCGCTGCCGGAACTGGAGGCACGCCTCGCGCTGCATCCGTACGTGATGCAGGCGGCCATTGCGCCGCTCGCTGGCGGCGCGCGCAAGCGCGTCGGCGCGGTCGTCGCGTTGACAGAAGCCGGCAATGAAGCGCTGCGCGACGAAGGGCGCGTGAGCCTCGCGCAAAGTCTGCGGCGGCATCTCGCCGATTACTTCGACGCTGTGGTGTTGCCGCGCCATTGGCGCTTTCGCCTTGCGTTGCCGTTCGACGCTCGCGGCAAGCTGCCGGTCGCGGCGGTCGCAGCCGCGTTCGAGCCCCGCCCTGAAGGCTTCGAGCTGCTTGCCGAGGCGCGCAGCGGCGACACGCTTCACTACGAATTGCGCGTGCCGCCCACGCTCGTTCATTTCTCCGGCCACTTCCCCGGCCTGCCGATTCTGCCGGGCGTGGTGCAGGTCGACTGGGCGATGCGTCTTGCCGCCGAACAACTGCTGGGTGTGCGCGGCGTGAACTCGATCGATCGTTTGAAGTTCATGGCGCCGGTTTCGCCTGGTGCGGTGTTGAAGCTGACGCTCGCACACGATGCCGCGCGTCGGCGCGTGCAGTTCGCGTACCAGTTGAACGATCGCGAATGTGCGTCGGGCATGATTGTGTATCGGGAGGACACCTGATGAGTTTCGCTCCCTGCATCGTCATTCCGATCTACAACCACAAGGATGCGATTGGCGCGACCGTCGCTCATCTCGCGGTGCACGGCCTGCCGATTTTCGTCGTCGATGACGGCAGCGACGAGGCGACTCAACACGTGCTCGCCGAACTGGCGCAACAGTACGCAGCGCAACTCACGTTGCTGCGTCTGCCGGTCAACGGCGGCAAAGGTGCGGCGGTGATGGCCGGTCTGCGCGCGGCGCGCGACGCGAACTACACGCACGCGTTACAGATCGACGCCGACGGACAGCACGACGCCAGCGACGTGCCCCGTTTTATCGAAGCCGCGCATGCCGCGCCGGGCGCCGTGATTCTAGGTCGGCCCGTGTATGACGAGAGCGTGCCGAAAGCGCGCCTCTACGGCCGTTATCTGACCCACGTGTGGGTGTGGATCGAGACGCTTTCGCTAACCATCCGCGATTCGATGTGCGGTTTCCGGCTGTATCCGCTTACCCTTGCGTGTGAACTGATAGACAGCGTGCAGTTACCCACGCGCATGGACTTCGACATTGAGATCCTCGTGCGTCTGTATTGGCGGCGCGCGGCGTTTCGCGCGATTCCGACCCGCGTCACGTATGCAAGCGACGGCGTGTCGCATTTTGATGTGCTGTGGGACAACGTTCGCATCAGCCGCAGTCACACACGGCTCGTGTGCGGCATGCTGCTGCGTCTGCCGATGCTCGTCGCGCACAAGTTCATGCCGCGCCGTAGCGCGCCCGCCGAGGTGCAAGGCGACGTGAACCCGCAGGACTGGTGGCGTATCGCGGAGCGTGGCAGTCACCTCGGCATGTCTTTGCTTGCCCTCAGTTGCAAGCTGCTCGGACGGCGTTTCACCGCGCTGTGGCTGCATCCTGTGGTCGCGTATTTTCTGCTGACGGGGCGCGCCGCGCGCGAGGCCTCGGCTCATTACTTCACGCGTTTGCGCGAAGCCGCGCCGCATGGCGATACGCCTCGCCCCGGCTGGTTTTCCGCGTATCGTCATATGCTGGCGTTCGCGCAATCGGGCTTTGACAAGCTCGCGGCGTGGTCCGGCCGCGTAAACGACGCCGACGTCACCTTTGAAGATCCTTCGGCGTTCGAAGCATTGATCGCGAGCGGCAAGGGCGCGCTCGTGATCGGCGCGCATCTCGGCAATCTCGAGATGACGCGGGCGCTCGCCGCGCAGGGCGCTTATGCGAAAGTGACGGCCGTGGTCTACACCGAGCACGCGCGGCGCTTCAATAGCGTGCTGGCGTCCGCGAACAGCGAGTTCGCACGGCGTCTGCTCGAAGTCGCCGACTTCGGGCCCGAAACCGCGATGTTGATGCAGGAGCGCGTCGACGCCGGCGAGTTGCTCGTGATCGTGGGCGACCGCGTGCCCGCGCACGAGGCCGGCCGCACGACCGAGGCGCGTTTTCTCGGCGCCGATGCCCCGTTCGCGCAAGGCCCCTATGTGTTGGCGCATGCGCTTGGCTGTCCTGTGTATCTGTTCTTCTGCCTGAAAGAGCGCGACGGTTATCGTCTCTACTTCGAGCCGTTTGCGGAGCGCATCGAGTTGCCGCGCCGCGAACGCACGCAGCACCTCGCGGCGTGGGCGCAGCGTTATGCGCTGCGTCTCGAACATTATTGCCGCAAGGCACCTTACCAATGGTTCAATTTCTTCGATTTCTGGGCCAGCCCCAAGCGAGGCGCGAATGGCCGAACATGATCTGATCGACGCGCCGGGTGCCGGCATGAATGCGGCTGACACGCCCGATACCGACGCGGTGCCCGTCGTCATCGGTGCGCGCAAGCTGAGTATCGAGGAAGTAGTGGCGATCGCGCAGCATCGCGTGCCGGTCGCATTGAACGCAGACCCCGCGTGGCGCGCACGCATTCAACGCGGCGCGGATTTTCTGCGCCGCCATCTTGCGGCGGGCGCCACCGTGTACGGCGTCAATACCGGTTACGGCGATGCCTGCGTGGTGGACGTGCCGATGGAACTCGTCGAGGCTTTGCCCTTACAGCTCACGCGTTATCACGGCTGCGGCATGGGCCATTATCTCGACGACGCACAGACGCTCGCCGTCATCGCCGCGCGTCTGAACTCGCTCGCGTATGGCTTTTCCGGCGTGCGTCCCGTGCTGCTCCAACGTCTCGCGGACCTCGTCAATCGGCGTGTGCTGCCGCGCATTCCGTCTGAGGGCTCGGTCGGCGCGAGCGGCGACCTCACGCCGCTTTCGTATGTCGCCGCCGCGCTCGCGGGCGAACGCGACGTGATGTTCGAAGGACGCCTGCGCGATGCGCGCGACGTGTGGCGCGAACTCGGCTACACGCCGCTCACGCTCGCGCCGAAAGAAGGCCTCGCGTTGATGAACGGCACCGCGGTAATGACCGGTCTCGCCTGTCTCGCCTTCGCGCGGGCGGATCATCTGACGCGGCTCGCCGCGCGCCTCACGGCGCTCTGCACGATTGCGCTCGACGGCCGTGCCGCGCATTTCGATGCGACGCTCTTCGAAGTGAAGCCGCACGCCGGTCAGGCGCAGGCTGCGGCATGGATTCGCGACGATCTGACGGGCCGCGACGATACGCCGGGCCACCGCTTGCAGGATCGCTACTCGATCCGTTGCGCGCCGCACATTATCGGCGTGGCGCGCGACGCGCTCAGTTGGGTGCGCCGCGACGTCGAAAACGAACTGAACAGCGCGAACGATAATCCGCTGATCGACCCCGACAACGAGCGCGTGCTGCACGGCGGCAACTTCTATGGCGGACATATCGCGTTCGCGATGGATTCGCTGAAGGTCGCGGTTGCCAATCTCGCGGATCTGATGGACCGGCAGTTGGCGCTTCTCGTCGACGTCAATTTCAACAATGGCCTGCCGCGTAACCTGAGCGGCGCGGCGCCCGCGCGCGCCGCTATCAATCACGGCTTCAAGGCTGTGCAGATTTCGTCGTCCGCGTGGACGGCCGAGGCGCTGAAAAACACCATGCCCGCGAGTGTTTTCTCGCGTTCGACCGAGGCGCACAACCAGGACAAGGTCAGCATGGGCACGATTGCCGCGCGCGACTGCCTGCGTGTGCTCGAACTGACCGAGCAGGTGGCCGCGGCGCACACGCTTGCTGCCGTGCAGGCAGCGCGTTTGCGCGTCAGGATCGACAGCGCGACGCCGGTTCCCGCACCGTTGCACACGTTTATGGAAAGCGTCGGCGCCCAGTCGCCTTTCGTCGACGAAGACCGCGCGCTCGAACACGATCTGCGTGCATTGACCGCGCGCATTGCAGCATGCGAGCTGCTGCAGGATTATCGCGGAGGCCAGCCAGCATGAACGTCGCGCGCAAGGTACTCAGCGCCAGTGCCATAGTCGAGGTGCCGTTCCACGACGTCGATGCGATGAACGTGTGCTGGCACGGCCATTACCTCAAGTACTTCGAGATCGGCCGGGCCGCGCTTCTCCGCGCGTTCGATTACGACTACCGCGAAATGCAGGCGTCGGGCTATCTGTGGCCGATCGTGGAAGCGCATTTGAAGTACGTGCGTCCCGCTACGTATGGTCAGAAGATCGACGTGCGCACGCAACTGCTCGAACACGAAAATCGCCTGAAAATAGGCTATGAAATCGTCGATTGCGCGTCGGGCACGCGGCTCACGAAGGGTTACACGATTCAGGTGGCTGTCGATGCCGCGACTGAGGAGTTGCAATTCGTGTCGCCGCCCGTCGTCTTCGAGAAACTGGAGCGCGTATGGGGGCAGTGATTTCTCGCGGGCGGCTGATCAAGGTGCTCGCTGCGCTCACGTTGTCGAGCGCATTGTGCGCGGCGGGCTCACAGGCTGTGGCGGCATCCGCTGACGGCAATCCCGCGCTCGTCTCGCAGATCGCGGCACACCTTGCCGCCGCCAAGGGCGTGCGCGCGCAATTCACGCAAACCCAGACGCTCGCCGCAATGAAGCAGCCGCTCGTCAGCACGGGCTCGCTGCTGTTTCTGCGCGAGCGCGGTGTGATCTGGCAGATCGCGACACCGTACAAGGCCACGTATGTGATGACCGATGCGGGCGTCGCCGAAGTCGACGCGAACGGCCGGCGCGTCACCACGCACAGCGCGCAGGGCGCACGCGGCGTCGCGCAAGTCTCGAAGATGATGCGCGCCATGCTCGGCGGCGACCTTTCCGCGCTGTATTCGCAATTCGACGTGCAGGCCGACGGCAGCGCCGCGCACTGGCGCCTCCAGCTCACGCCGAATCAGCCGCAGATCGCGCAATCCATCAAGGGCCTGCAGATGAGCGGGGGCGATTACTTGCAGAGTTTGCGCATTGCGCTTGCCAACGGCGACACCACGCAACTCGAGTTCAGCAGAAGCGAGATGGTCAGCGAACCTGCGCCTGCCGAACGCACGCTGCTTGGGGCGCCGTAATGGACGTGCTGCAACACAGGTCCGCGAGACACACGTGGGGCGTGCGCGCCGCGTGGCTGCTGCTCGCGCTCGTCGCGGCGCTGTATTGCGGCTGGCGTTTCGCGGGACCGTCGCCGTTGCAGACCAACCTGCTCGCGCTGTTGCCCGCAACCGAAGCGGACCCTGTCGCCGAAAAAGCCGTGGATGCGCTCGCGAGCGCGGTCGGCGACCGCACCGTGCTTCTCGTCACGAGTCGCGACGACGCGCACGCGAAAGCGGCGGCGAGACAGATCGGCGCGTCGCTGCAAAAGAGCGGTGCGTTTGCTTCGGTGACGGCGGAGCTGCCGCCGTTCGACCTGTCGCGGATCGCGGCGCTGTACATGCCGTATCGCTTCGGCCTGCTGACGACCGCCGAGCGCGATGCAATTTCCAGTGCGTCGGCTTCTTCGCTGCAGGACACACTCGCTCAACGCATTTACAGTCCATTGCGCGGCGGCCTCGCCACATCGCTATCCGATGATCCGTTCGGCTGGCTCGAACACTGGCTCGGCAATCTGCCGCTTGCGACCTCCAACCTCGAATTCGAAGACGGCCTGCTCGTCTCGCATCAAGGCGACGCGACCAGCGTGCTCGTCGTCGCGACGCTGCCCGGCTCAGCCTATGAAACGAAGACACAGCACGCGGTGCTGACCGCGGTGTCGCAAGGCGAGAGCGCGCTTAAGCAGGCGTTTCCCGACGTGTCGGTGGCACGCACCGGCGCCGTGTTTTACGCCGAATCGGCACGCAGCGCGTCGGAGCGCGAAGTGCATGTGATCGGCATCGCGTCGCTCGTCGGCATTGCGTTGCTCATGATGTGGGTGTTCCGCTCGCCGCGTCTGCTTCTGCTTGGTTTCGTCTCGACGGCGCTCGGCATTGTCTGCGCACTGGCGGTCACGCTGCTTGTGTTCGACAAACTGCATTTGCTGACGCTCGTGTTCGGCGCGAGTCTGATCGGCGAAGCGGTCGATTACTCAATCCAGTATTTCGTGGTGTATCTCGGCGCGGAGCGCGACTGGGATGCGCGGCGCGGCGCGCGCGCAGTGCGTCCCGCGCTCGCCGTTGCGCTGACCACGAGCCTGCTCGGCTACGCGATCCTCACATGGGTGCCGTTTCCGGCGCTCAAACAGATTGCCTGTTTCGCGATGGCGGGCATCGTGACCGCGTTTGCCTCGGTGATGTGGCTGTTGCCCGCGCTGCTGCCGTCCCCGCCGAGGCGCAGCCCGCGGCGCCTGTTCGTGCGCGCGGCGCAGTGGCTGGGCGTCTGGCATCGCGCGATAGGCGGCAGGCGTGCGTGGTTCGTCGCGGCGCTGTTGCTGGCCGCCGCGATTCCAGGCTGGCTGCGCCTCACGAGCGACGACGACATTCACCTGCTCATTCAGCGTGACGCGTCGCTGGTTGCGCAGGAGGACAAGGTACGCGGCGCGGTCGGCGTGGATAACAGTGCGCAGTTTTTCGTCGTGCGCGGCGAGACACCGGAGACGGTGTTGCAGCGCGCGGAGGCGCTCGGCGTGAAGCTCGACGCATTGAACAGTACGCCGAACAAAGTGGGCGGTTATCAATCGGTCGCGCAATTCGTGCCATCGGCACGGCAGCAAAACGAAGACCGCACGTTGCTCGCGCAACATGTATTCGCCGACCCGGCCGCCTTGCGCGCCACACTGCTGCAAGCAGGGTTCAAGGACGACGTTGCCGATGCGTGGATCGCCGCGCAAACCAAACCTCAGGCGCCGCTGACCGTCGAGCGATGGCTCGCCGCGCCATGGTCGCAACCCTACCGGCACTTGTGGCTCGGCCAGGTCGATGCCGCGAGGAAAGCCTATGCGGCCGTGGTGATTCCGCAAGGCGTGACGCCGCGCAACGAGCCCGCCTTGATGGCTGTCGCGCGCGCCGTTCCGGGCGTGGTCTTCGTCGACAAGGCGGCGAGCGTGTCGAAGCTCTTTGGCGCCTATCGCGTGGATAGCGGCTGGTGGCTCGGCGGCGCGCTCACGCTCGTTCTCATGCTCCTGATCGTGCGTTACGCCGCGCAGCCCGCTGCCTCACACGATGCACGGCACGCGGTGTCTTTCCCGCGGCGCGTGCGCGGCGGCGTCGAGGTGACCTTGCCCGTGCTGCTGGCGGTCGGCGTGACGCTCGCCGCATTTGGCTATGCGCGCGTGCCGCTCAATCTGTTCAACTGGCTGGCGCTGATGCTGGTGCTCGGTGTCGGCGCAAACTACGCGGTATTCCTGCGCGAAGGGTGCTTGCGCCCCGACGCGGATCTCGGTGCGGTGTGGACCGGCGTGCTGTTGTCCGCGGCGACCACGCTGCTGTCGTTCGGCATGCTCGGTATGAGCGCGATGCCCGCGTTGAAGAGCTTCGGCGCGACGCTTGCGCTCGGCATTGCCGTATCGGTGCTGCTTGCACCGATCGGCATGCCATCAGATTCCAGGAGGGCCGCTTGAAAGCGCCATCAGTTTATTTGCACGCGCTCGGCATGATCAATGCGCTCGGCGGCGACCTGACGAGCATCGTGCCGGCGCTCCGGGCGAGCGACGCACGCGGCATGGCGACGGTTCACACGGGAATCGGCGACACCTTCGTAGGCAGTGTCGTGACGCCGCTCGACATGGCGCCGCCCACAGATCTCGCCCGCTACGACTGCCGCAACAATCGCTTGCTGCTGGCCGCCCTCGCGCAGATCGCGCCCGCCGTCGACGCGGCGCGCGAGCGCTACGGCGCCGGGCGGATCGGTGTGGTGCTCGGCACGAGCACGTCGGGCATCGAGGCGGCCGAAGCCGCGTTCGTCTATCAGGCGCAAGCGGGCGCGCTGCCGTCGAACTTCAATTACCGGCAGATGGAGATCGGCACGGCTGCGCCGTTTGCGGCAGCCGCACTCGGCGTGAAGGGGCCGGCGTATACGATTTCGACCGCCTGCACGTCGAGCGCGAAGGCATTTGCCTCGGCGCGGCGCTTACTGCAGTTGCAGGTGTGCGACGCCGTGGTGGTAGGCGGTGTCGATTCGTTGTGCGAACTGACGGTGCAAGGCTTTGCTTCGCTCGAGTCGACGAGCGACACGCGCAGCAATCCGATGAGCCGCAATCGCTGCGGCATCAATGTCGGCGAGGGCGCGGCCGTGTTCCTGATGAGCCGCGACGAAGCGGCGGTACGTCTTGCCGGCGTCGGTGAATCGAGCGATGCCCATCATATTTCGTCGCCGGATCCGCACGGCGTGGGCGGCGAACTCGCATTGCGCGAGGCCATTGAGGATGCGGGCATCGCGCCGTCGTCAATTGGCTATGTGAACCTGCACGCCACGGCAACGCGCAAGAACGATGAGATGGAAGCGAAGCTGATGTCGCGTGTGTTTCCCGCAGGCGTGGCGACAAGCGGCACCAAGCCGCTGACGGGACATCAACTCGGCGCGGCGGGCGCGACCGAACTCGGCTTCGCGTGGCTCACGCTCGCGCGCCATGATGTCGCGCTGCCGCGTCATGTGTGGGACGGCGAGGCCGACCCGGCATTGCCGGTGCTCGATCTGGTCGAAAGCGAACGGTTCTTGCCGCGCGGCGCGGGTACGCAATACGCAATGAGCAATTCATTTGCGTTCGGCGGCAGCAACGTCAGTCTGATTCTTGCAGGATGAGCGCGATGAACCCGACGCGAAGCACCGAAGAACTGTTGCAACAGCCGATTGAAGTGATCATCCCGCATCGCGGCACCATGCTGCTGATCGACGCCGTCAGCGCTTTCGGCGAAGAGACGCTGAGCGCTCGCGCCACCGTGCATGCCGACGCGTGGTACGCGGACCCGCAAGGCGCAATGCCCGCATGGATCGGCATCGAACTGATGGCGCAGGCTATCGCCGCGCACGTCGCCCTGGTGGCGATGCGCGGCGGCGGCCGCGCGCGCCCCGGCGTGCTGCTCGGCTCGCGCAGCTTCAAGGCGCTGCAGCCGTCGTTCGCACGCGGCGCGCAACTGCTGATTCACGTGACGGAGTTGCTGCGCAGCGAGGAAGGACACGGTGCATACGAATGCACGATTCACGACGGCGACATACTGTGCGCCGAGGCTGTGATCAAGGTGTTCCAGCCGTTCAATTTTCAGTCATTCATCGAGGGGAGTTTCAGTTCATGAGCCGGCGTGTTCTCGTTACCGGCGCAAGCCGCGGCATCGGCCGCGCGATTGCGTACCAGTTGGCCGCCGACGGCTTCGCGGTCTCCGTGCATTGCCGCACGGGACGCGCCGAAGCCGAAGCAGTCGCAACGGGCATCGCCGCGCAGGGCGGCGCCGCGCGCGTGCTGCAGTTCGATGTGCGCGAGCGCGCGGTGTGCCGCGAGGTGCTCGAAGCGGACGTCGCGGCCAACGGTCCCTACTACGGCATCGTGTGCAGCGCAGGCGTGACGCGCGACGCCGCCTTTCCCGCGCTCACCGACGAAGACTGGGACGTGGTGATCGAGACCGGCCTCGACTCGTTCTACAACGTCGTGCATCCGCTCACCATGCCGATGGTGCGCGCGCGCAAGGGCGGGCGCATTGTCACCATTGCGTCGGTGTCGGGGGTGATGGGCAACCGCGGCCAGGTGAACTACAGCGCGGCGAAGGCGGGACTGATCGGCGCGACCAAGGCGCTCGCCGTCGAACTGGCCACGCGCAACATCACCGTCAATTGCGTGGCACCCGGTCTGATTGAAACCGGCATGCTTGACGAAATGCCGCTCGAGCAGGCGCTCAAAACAGTGCCGATGAACCGCGTCGGTCAGCCTGCTGAAGTGGCGTCGGTGGTCAGCTTCCTGATGTCGGACGCGGCCTCGTATGTCACGCGCCAGGTGATCGGCGTGAACGGCGGAATGATCTGATGAAGCGCGTCGTCATTACCGGCATGGGCGGCGTCACGGCACTCGGCGATAACTGGACTGCCATCGAAGCGCGCCTGAAAGGCGGCGTGAATGCGGTGCGGCGCATGCCCGAGTGGGATTACTTCGAATCCTTGCATACGCGGCTCGCGTGTCCGTTGCCCGAGTTCGCTACGCCCGCGCATTATCCGCGCAAGAAGACCCGTTCCATGGGGCCCGTGTCGCTCTATTCGGTGCGCGCGAGCGAACTGGCGCTCGCCGATGCGGGCCTTGCCGACGACGCCGGCATCAAGGACGGCCGCATGGGCGTCGCCTACGGTTCGTCGTCGGGTTCCGTGCAGCCGATTCGCGCATTTGGCACGATGCTCGAAACCGGCTCGATGAGCGACGTCACGTCGAACAGCTATGTGCAGATGATGCCGCACACCACGGCCGTCAACGTGAGCCTCTTCTGGGATCTGAAAGGCCGCATCATTCCGACCTCGTGCGCGTGCGCGTCGGGCAGCCAGGCGATCGGTTACGCGTATGAAGCCATCCAGACCGGCAAGCAGACGCTGATGCTCGCCGGCGGCGCCGAAGAGTTGTCGGGGCCCGCCGTCGCCGTATTCGACGCGTTGTATGCGACGAGCACGCGCAACGACGACCCGCAATTGACGCCGCGTCCGTTCGACGCTGCGCGCGACGGCCTCGTGGTCGGCGAAGGCGCTGCAACGCTGGTGCTCGAGGAATACGAACACGCGCTCGCGCGCGGCGCGCGGATTCACGCGGAGATTGTCGGCTTTGGCTGCAATTCGGACGGCGCACACATGACGCAGCCGACCGCGGAAACCATGGCGCTCGCCATGCAGCTTGCGCTGCGAGACGCACAGTTGCCGCCCGAGGCCATCGAGTATGTGAACGCGCACGGCACCTCGACGGACCGCGGCGATGTTGCCGAAAGTCACGCCACGGCGCAGACCTTTGGCGAGCGCATGCCGATCAGTTCGCTGAAAAGCTACGTGGGCCACACGCTCGGCGCGTGCGGCGCGCTCGAAGCCTGGTGGACCATCGAAATGATGAAGCGTAACTGGTATGCGCCCACGCTCAATCTGCAGAACGTGGACCCGGCTTGCGCGCCGCTCGACTACATCGCCGGCATGGGGCGGGAAATCGACGCGGAACTCGTAATGAGCAATAACTTTGCGTTCGGCGGCATCAATACGTCGTTGATTTTCAGGCGCGTTCGATGAGCGTGCAGCTGCAACGCGTGGTCGTCACCGGCATGGGCATTGTGTCGTGCCTCGGCAACACGCTCGACGAAGTGTCGGCGGCATTGCGCGCGGGCAGCTCGCATATCGAGCGGATCGACGCATGGCGCGAACGCGGTTTCGGCTCGCAGGTCGCGGGCGTCGCCTCCGTTGCGAACGAGCCGCCGTTCGAGCGCAAGCTCGAACGCTTCATGGGCGACACCGCGCGCTTCGCGTGTCACGCCGCGAAGAAGGCAATCGACGACGCAGGGCTTGACGCCGCGATGCTGCGCTCGCCGCTGGCGGGCACGGTAATCGGTTCGGGCGTCGGCACCATGTCGAGCTACGACACCGCCATGACGATTGCGCATACGCGCGGCGTCGAGAAAGTGCCGCCTTACACGGTGCCGCACGCAATGAGCAGCACGGCGTCGGCGAACGTCGCGCAGGTGTTCGGACTCGAAGGCGTCAGCTATTCGCCGTCGTCCGCGTGCACCACCTCCGCACTCGCGATCGGGCAGGCAATGCAGCTTATCCAGAGCGGGCGCCAGCAGATCGTGCTCGCGGGCGGCAGCGAGTGCCTGCACGACAACATGACGCTGATGTTCGACGCGATGGGCGCCTTGTCGCGGCGCTTCAACGACGCGCCGCAACGCGCATCGCGTCCCTATGACAGCGGGCGCGACGGCTTTGTGATCGCATCGGGCGGGGGTGTGCTCGTGCTCGAAGCGCTGGATCACGCGTTGGCGCGCGGCGCGCGCATTTACGCGGAGCTGACGGGATTCGGCGATTGCACCGATGCCGGCATGGTCACGCCGCGCGCGGCCGGCATCGCGCGTGCAATGCGGGTTGCACTGAGCGGGGCGCACGGCCAGCGTCCGGATTACATCAACACGCACGCGCCTTCCACGCCGCTTGGCGACATGGAGGAATTGTGCGCGTTGAAGCAGGTGTTCGGTGCCGGATCCGGGCATGACGTGCCGGCGTTTTCATCGACGAAGGGCATGACGGGGCATCCGCTCGGCGCATGCAGCGCACACGAGGCGATCTACACACTGTTGATGATGCGCGACGGTTTTATCGCGGGGACCACGGGGATAGAAAGAGGGGAGCCGGAAATCGACGGCATGCCTCTCGTGCGCGAGACGCGCGAGGCGCGCATTCGCACCGCGATGTCGGTCTCGTTCGGCTTCGGCGGAAGCTGTGCGGGTTTGATGTTCGAAGCGTGGCAAGGCGGCTGAACGGGCCGCAATTTTTAGAAACGAAGGTGATAAGAATGAGAACAACGATGATGAAAAGAGCCTCAGTTCTGGGCGCATTGACGATAGCAGCCGCGACCCTCGCCGGCTGTGCGACGCAGGTGAAATCGCTGCCGCTCGCGGCGGCGGGCGGCGAATCGCGGGGCGGCGTGCCGGTGTATTTCGGGGAGCAGAGTCATCCTGCCGTGAAGAAGGAATTGGGGGATGTTTCGTACTCCGTGCGGATTGCCCGCAAGGTTGCCGGTCCCGACGACGCCTGCCGCGAAGCGCTCGGCGAAGCGCTCGGCAAGCTGCGCGCGGCCGCTCGCGAACGCAGCGCGAATGCGGTGATCGACGTCAAGACACGCTTTCACAGCAGCGAAAGCAACTCGACACGCGAGTTCACCTGCGGCGTGAGTCCGAGCGCGGCCGCCATCGCGGTGAGCGGCAGGCTGGTCACGCTGGAGGCGAACTGAACCTGAACGCGGTCGCGAAGCACGGGATACGCAGATCGTAAAACGCATAACAACCACGCAGGAGTATCAATGAAACGTCATCTGATGTTCGTCACATCAATTGCATTTGCCGCTTCGTTCACCATGCTGAGTGCCGCGCCGGCCTTCGCGCGCGACACGGTCGGCAACTATCCGATCGAAGAAGCGCTGCACAGCGAGCCCGGCAAGGTCGGCGACGATATCGCACTGTATTTCGCGGGCCAGCATCATCCGGCCGTCGTGAAGACGATCGGCGAATTCGCGACGAACAAGAAGACCAATGCGTTCGGCAAGAGCGATGCTGCGGCCTGCCAGCATGTGTTCCTCTCGGCGGTGATCGAGTTGCAGGACCGTGCGCGCAAGGAAGGCGGCAACGCGGTGATCAACATCAAGAGCAACTACAAGAACGAAGTGCGCGAGAGCGCGACCGAGTTCACCTGCGGCGCAGGCGCGGTGATTGCCGGCGTCGCGCTAAAGGGCGATGTGGTCACGCTGCGCAAGTAAGTCCGCCTGAAGGGGCCGGCCTGCTCGGCCCGGGAGCCGGCCTGAGAGCCGACCTGGCAGCGGGACTGGCTCAGCCGGTCTTCTTCAGTCCGCCTTTCTTGCCGCGACATTGACGAGCGTCTCGCGACGCTTGCCCGGTTGCGGACGAGAAAGGCCGAACCGTTCGAGCAGGCCGAAGTCTTTCGCGCGGCTCCACCACAGGTAAGGCAAAGAAACGTTGCGTTCGGTGAAACTGAAGCCGCCGCGACGGATCATGTCGAGATAGCCGTCCGCGCTTTTTTGCACATGCATCGGATGGCGAAAGAGAAGACGGATCACCCACGACTTGATGTACGCGTCGGTGGATTCGGCGAACAACAGCACGCCGCCGGGCTTCAGCACGCGGCGGAACTCGGCGAGCGCGCGGTCCTGCTCGACGAGATGATGGAAGGTCTGATGGCAGAACACGATGTCGGCGCTGGCATCGGGCAGCGGCAGATCGGCGCAGTCGCCGTGCAGCAGTTCGATGTCGGCGATCCTGTCGCGGCACGCGTGCGCGGCATGGGCGGCGAGCGCAAGCGACGGCTCGTGATAGTCGATGCCGACAATGCGGCGCGGCTTGAACGCGTCGGCGAGCAGGCGAAACGAAATGCCCTGCCCGCAGCCCACGTCGACGATGACGGGCTGCGCAGGCAGCGGCGTGTCGATCAAACGCCTGAGGTCGTTGATGGCGACGCGCAGCACATGGTGTTCCCACGTGTGAGTGCGCAGGAACCAGATTCCGAATGCGGTTTCCGGCACGAAGGGCACGGTGGATGTGTGAGACGGCGACACGCAGGGCTCCCCGGGGAAGTGGTCTGTTCTGTTAGAGATGCAAGGTAACAAGGCGTAAGGATGCAGCGTAATGCTGCATCGAGCAAGCAAACGATTGAGGCAAACTTGAGTACACATGTCATGAAGCACACGGCGGTCGACGTCGTTATCATCGGCGCGGGGCCGGCCGGCGCGGTTGCCGCTGCGCTGTTGCGCCGCGCGGGCCGCTCGGTGCTCGTGCTGGAGCGGCAGCACTTTCCGCGCTTTTCGATCGGCGAGAGTCTGTTGCCGCAAAGCATGGCTTATCTCGAGGAAGCGGGCATGCTGCAAGCGGTGGTCGAAGCCGGGTTCCAGTACAAGAACGGCGCGCACTTCGTGTATCGCGATCAGTCGTCGTCGTTCGATTTCCGCGACAAGCATTCGGCGGGGTGGGGCACGACGTATCAGGTCGAGCGCGCGGTGTTCGACGACATTCTGATTCGTTGCGCGGCGCAACAGGGCGCGGACGTGCGCTTCGGCCACACGGTGCAGGCGGTCCATACCGAAGGTGCCGAACCAGGCGTCGACGTGATCGACGAGAGCGGCCATGCTTATCGGATCGAAGCGCGCTTCGTATTCGACGCAAGCGGTTTTGGCCGTGTGCTGCCGCGTCTTCTCAATCTGGAAGCGCCCACGCGCATGCCCACGCGAGCCGCGCTGTTTTCGCACGTCTACGACGGTCTGCCGCCCGCCGCGAGCGACCGCAACAAGATCTGCGTGGCCACGCATCCCGAGCGGCGCGACGTATGGTTCTGGATGATTCCGCTGGCGGGCGGTCGTTCGTCGGTCGGTTGCGTTGCGGAGTCGAGCTTTCTCGATGTACCGGAGAGCGAGCGCGAGGCGACGCTGCGCGCGCTGATCCAGAAAGAGCCGACGCTGAACCGGCTGATCGGCGATGCGCCGTTCATGATGCCGGTGCGTCACATTGGCGGCTATTCGGCGAACGTCGAGCGTTTGCACGGGCCCGGTTATGCGCTGCTCGGCAATGCCGGCGAGTTCCTCGACCCAGTGTTCTCATCGGGCGTGACGATCGCGCTGCGCTCGGCGCATCTCGCGGTGCAGACCTTGAACCGTCAACTGGACGGCGAGCAGGTCGACTGGTCCGCACAGTACGACGTGCCGTTGCGCAAAGGCATCGACACGTTCCGCGCATTTGTCGAGCGCTGGTATACGGGCGAATTGCAAGACATCATTTTCTATCCGGACCAGACGCCGTCGATTCGCCGCATGATCAGCGCAGTGCTCGCCGGCTACGCATGGGACGAATCGAACCCGTATGTCGCCGATCCGGTACGCAGGCTCAATGCGTTGCACGAGGTATGCATGCAGCGCTAACGGCGCCGCCGCACATTCTCACGCGACAACGTGCGCGAGCCGCGCAGCGCGCGGCGCATGCGCGCGCACCTCGTCGCGGCGATGCACGCGCTTGCCGGCCGCATACGTTTCAAACACAGCGCGGTCGTCGCCGAGCAGCGCGAACGCGAACAGCAGTTCTTCGAGCGATTCGGTGCGTGCCGTGCGGCGTGCGAGCAGCGGCGTCGCTTGCGGATCGAGCACGACGAAGTCGGCTTCCGACTGCGGCCTTAACGTGCCGACCTTGTCCGCGAGGTCGAGTGCTGCGGCGGCGCCCGCCGTCGCCAGATAAAACATGCGCGTGGCCGTCAGATGATGCCCCGTCAGGCGCGCGACCTTATGTGCTTCATTCATTGTCTGCAGCATCGAAAACGATGTGCCGCCTCCCACATCCGTTGCGAGCGCAACGGGCATGCCGGCTTCATCCGCCTTGTCGAAATCGAACAGGCCGCTGCCGAGAAACAGATTCGACGTCGGGCAATGCGACGCGACCGTGCCGGTTTGCGCCATGCGCCGGCGGTCTTCGGCGTCGAAGTGAATGCAGTGGCCGTACACCGCGCGGCGGCGCAGGAGCCCGTAATGATCGTAGATGTCCAGATAGCTGCGGTGGCCGGGGAACAGACTGTTGACCCACTTCACCTCATCGAGATTTTCCGCGACGTGGCTCTGGACGAACACATCCGCATGCTTGCGCGCCAGCACGCCGCACGCTTCCAGTTGCGCTTCCGTCGAAGTCGGCGCAAAACGCGGCGTGAGCGCATACAGTTGGCGGCCGCGGTTGTGCCAGCGGCCGATCAACTCCGCGCTGTCGTCGTAACCCGATTGCGCGGTGTCGCGCAGGAACTCGGGGCAGTTGCGGTCCATCAGCACTTTGCCCGCGACCATGCGCAGGTTGCGCGCCTCGCTCTCGGCGAAAAGCGCATCGGCGGATTGTTTGTGCACCGTGCAATACACGAGCGCCGTCGTGGTGCCGCAGGCCAGCAGCTCTTCGAGGAAGAAGCTCGCCGTGTCGCGCGCATAGGCTTCGTCGGTGAAGCGGCGCTCGGTCGGAAACGTATAGGTATCGAGCCATGGCAGCAGACCCGGCGCGGGCGACGCGATCATGTCGGTCTGCGGATAGTGAATGTGCGTGTCGATAAAGCCCGGCACGATCAGCTTGCCGCGCATGTCCTGCACCGGCGTGCCTGGCGCGAGCCGCGGCGCGAGCGCGGCATAGGCGCCCGTCGCGACGACGTGGCCGTCCTCGACGATCAGCAGGCCGTCTTCGTGGAAGACCGCCGCCTCGGGCGAGCGCGAGGGATCGCCGTTGAAGGTCAGCAATTGCGCGCGAAAGGCGGATTGCGCCGACGCTTGTGCAGAATGAGTCATGGGAAAACCGTCTCCGAAATAAAAACTGCGCAGCGCGGGCGGCGTTCCTTCGGCATGCGTCTCGTGCCGCCCGCGCTGCAATACAACGGCGCCGTCAATGCGGGCCGCTTTGATTCGTGGCTTGGGTTCCGCTTGGGTGCCCGCTTTGTTCCCAATAGGCGTCCAACTGCGCGATCAGCCCGGCGCGTTGCTCCGGCGTCACGAACGACGCTTCGAAACCGTTGCGGATGATCGTGTAGACCTCGGCATCGTCGAGTTTCAACGCGTCGATGGTGGCGGCGTAGTTCGCGTTCACATAGCCGCCGAAGTACGCGGGATCGTCCGAATTCACCGTGACCGCGACGCCGCGATCCAGCAGATCCTTCAGCGTATGTTTCGTCATGTCGTCGAATACGCAAAGCTTCAGGTTCGACAGCGGACACACGGTCAATGCGACGCGCGTGTCGGCAAGACGTGTGACGAGCGCCGGGTCTTCGATGCTGCGCACGCCGTGATCCACGCGGTCTACCTTCAGCACGTCGAGCGCTTCGTAGATGTACGACGGCGGTCCTTCCTCGCCCGCATGCGCGACGAGCTTCAGGCCCATTGCGCGCGCCTGCGCGAACACGCGCTCGAACTTCGAAGGCGGATGGCCGCGCTCGGACGAATCGAGCCCCACGCCGATCAGGCGATGCTTGTACTGCTCGAACAACGGCCGCGCCTCTTCGAAAGTGGCGAGCGCATCGTCCTCGGACAGATGCCGCAGAAAGCACAGAATCAGCTTGCTCGTCATGCCGCGTTGTTCCGCCTCCGCAAGCGCGCGCTCGATGCCGGCCACCACCGTCGCAATCCGCACGCCGCGCTCGGTGTGCGTCTGCGGATCGAAAAAGATCTCGCTGTGGATCACGTTGTCGGCGAGGCAGCGCTCGACGTAGGCCATCGTCATGTCGTAGAAGTCCTGCTCGTGCAACAGCACGCTCGCGCCGGCGTAATAGATGTCGAGGAACGATTGCAGGTCGGTAAATGCATACGCGGCGCGCAAGGCTTCGATCGAGTCGTAAGCGAGCTTCACGCCATTGCGCGCGGCGAGCGCGAAAATCAGTTCGGGCTCGAGCGAGCCTTCAATGTGAATATGCAGCTCGGCCTTCGGCGCGCGCATGGCTTTGTCGATAAGTGGTGCAGAGTTTGTTTTAGTCATGGTCGGTCAGGAAAGGGAGGTGTTTTTGCATGCCGTATGCGCAATGCCGGGCGACCGTGGATCAAACCGCTTGCGCCGCGCGATGCACGCTCGCGTTTGCTTCGACAGCTTGCAGCAGTTGCGCCGCCGCGGAGATCGCAATGATTTCCGGCGACTTGTCGACAATGCCGTCCACGCCGAGCGGGCACTTCATCCGCGCAATCCGCACGGGATCGATGCCGCGCGCGGCTAGCCGGTGCTCGAACTGCTTGCGCTTGCTGTGCGAGCCGATCATGCCGAAGAACGCGAAGTCGCCGCGCCGCAGAATGCGCTCGGCGAGTTCGAGGTCGCGCGTATGGTTGTGCGTCATCACGATGAAGTAGGTGTTCGGCGCGGCCTCGTCGACGGCTTCGTCGGGCGCGTCGTTCGCGTCGATCTTCACGTTATGCGCATGCAGCGATTCGACGGGCGGAAACTGCGCATCGCGTTCGTCGACCCAGCGCACCGTGCAAGGCAGCGTGGCCAGCACGCGAACCAGCGCGGCGCCGACGTGGCCCGCGCCGAACAGTACAACCGGGAAGTCGCCCGGCGCAATCGTTTCGGTGAGCAGCGCGCCGCTGTCGTCGAAACCGGCGCCGTCCCACAGCAGGCAGTCGGCGGCGTCCACGCCGGGCTCGGGGTCGGACAGCATCACCGCATCCGGCGCGGGGCCGAATGATACGCTACGCACCGTCGATTGACCCGCGGCCACGCGCTTCGCCAGCGACGTAATCCAGCCGAGGTCGCCCACGTCGAGCCGCTCGAATGCGAGTATGACTGCGCCGCCGCAGCATTGCCCGAGGCTCGGGCCGAGCGCGAAACGTTCCAACCGGCGCATATGCGGCGAGCGCATGCCGTCGCGCAACACCTGGCGCGCGGTCTCAATCGCTTTCCATTCCAGATGGCCGCCGCCGATCGTATGCCTCGCCGAATCGCGCGTGACGATCATCTTCGTGCCGGCCTCGCGCGGCGCCGAACCTTCGACGCGCGCGACCGTCACCAGCACGGCGGCGTCGCCATGCGCGAGCAGTTGTTGCAGGTCAGGCAGCCAGGCTTGCATCCGGCAGTTCTCCGTACAATGCCGCGCGGTGTGCGTGCGGCCGGTTGAGCGTGACGCGCTGAGTGGGATGGCGTCGGGTCTTCATCATGTGACGTTCGTTATTGGCTTCGCGAGGTTTCAACCAGGCGCCGGTTCCGCCGTGCCCTGACTGGCGGGTTGCGCCGGTGAAAGCGCGCTCGCGCGGTCCGCGTGGAACGTGCCCGGTGAGTTGAGCGCGTCCAGTGCGTCGAGAATTGCTTCGGGCGTGGCCGGCGCGCGCAACGGCGGAGCGGTCGGCGCCGCCGGCGCCGCCGCGGCAATCGCATCGCGAATCGCGAGAAACACCGAAAACGGCAGCAACAGCGGCGGCTCGCCGACAGCCTTCGAGCGGAACACGGTCGGCTCCGCGTTCTGATTCTGGAACAGCCGCACATTGAACGCGGCGGGCGTGTCGCTCACCGCGGGAATCTTGTAGGTGGACGGCGCGTGCGTCATCAGGCGGCCCTCGCGGTTCCACCACAGTTCTTCGCTGGTGAGCCAGCCCATGCCCTGAATGAAGCCGCCTTCCACCTGACCGAGGTCGATGGCCGGATTGATCGACTGCCCTGCGTCGTGCAGCACGTCGGCGCGCAGCAGCTTCCATTCGCCGGTCAGCGTATCGATCACCACTTCCGACACGGCCGCGCCGTACGCGAAGTAATAAAACGGATGACCCGTCAGCGTCTTGGCGTCCCAATGCACTTTCGGCGTCGCGTAAAAACCGTCCGACCACAGCTGCACGCGCGCGAGATACGCGGCGCCGACCAGTTGCTCGAAGGGCATCGCGCCGCCGTTGACCGTCACCTCGCCGTTCGCGAAGCGCACGTCGTCCGCATGGCCGCCGAGCTGTCTCGCCGCCAGTTCCGCGAGCCTCGCGCGGATGGTGCGCGCGGCGTCTTCGGCAGCTTTGCCGTTCAGATCGCTGCCGGTTGACGCCGCGGTCGCCGATGTATTCGCGATCTTCGACGTGTCCGTCGCGCTCACACGCACGCGCGCAAGCGGTAGGCCGAATTCATTGGCGACGACCTGCGCGACCTTGGTGTTGAGGCCCTGGCCCATCTCCGTGCCGCCGTGATTGACGAGCACCGAGCCGTCCTTGTAGACGTGCACGAGTGCGCCGGCCTGATTGAGGAACGGCACGTTGAACGAAATGCCGAACTTCACCGGCGTGAATGCAAGGCCGCGCTTGAGCACCGGGCTCTTCGCGTTGAACGCGGCAATCGCCTGGCGGCGCGCGCGATAGTCGCTCCAGTCGAGCAGATCGTCGGTCAACGGCGCGAGGATGTTGTCTTCGACCTGCTGGCCGTAAGGCGTGGTATCGCGTTCGCCGATGCCGTAGTAGTTGGCCACGCGCACGTCGAGCGGATCGCGGTTCAACTGACGCGCGATGCTGTCGAGCATCACTTCCATCACAAGCGCGCCCTGCGGCCCGCCAAAGCCGCGAAACGCGGTGTTCGATTGCGTGTTGGTCTTGCAGCAGAGCGCCACGATGTCGACGTCGGACAGATAGTACGCGTTGTCGAAGTGGCACACGGCGCGTGTCGCCACAGCACCAGAGAGGTCCGCGGAATAGCCCGCGCGCAACGCGATTTCCACGCGCGCGCCGAGAATGCGGCCGCTGTCATCGAAACCGGCTTCGTACTCGTAGATCGCGTCGTGCCGCTTGCCGGTGATCATGAAGTCGTCGTCGCGATCGGCGCGCAGCTTCACCGGACGGCGCAGCATCCTGGCCGCGAGCGCGGCCACGCACGCGAACAGCGCCGACTGCGATTCCTTGCCGCCGAAGCCGCCGCCCATCCGGCGGCATTCGCACACCACGTTGTGCGCGGGCCAGCCGAGCATGTGCGCGACCACCTGCTGCATTTCGCTTGGATGCTGCGTCGAACTGTAGACGAGCATGCCGTCCATCTCTTTCGGCACTGCATACGCGACCTGGCCTTCCAGATAAAACTGCTCCTGACCGCCGACTTCGAACGTGCCGCGGATTTTATGCGGCGCGGCGGCGATTTTCGCCGCGGGATCGCCGCGCGTGAGATGCAAGGGTGGCAGCACAAACTGTTTCGCCGCCTTGGCCTCTGCCGGCGTGAGAATCGCTTCGAGCGGTTCGTAGCGGAGCACGTCGTCGCTTTTCGCAAGCGCGGCCGCGCGGCGCGCGAGCTCGTGGCTTTCCGCGATCACGGCGAACACCGGCTGGCCAAGGTAAAGCACTTCGTCAGCAGCGAGAATCGGGTCGTCGTGCAGCACCGGACCGCAATTGTTCTCGCCGGGGATGTCCTCGGCGGTGAGCACGGCGATTACGCCGGACGCGCGTCTGACCGCGTCCAGATCCATCGACACGATGCGCGCGTGCGCATGGCGCGACAGGCCGAGCGCAGCGTGCAGCGTGCCGTGCAGTTCGGCGATGTCGTCGGTATAGGTCGCTTCGCCGCTCACATGCAGCTCGGCCGATTCATGCGGCAGCGCGACGCCGATCGCGGCGTCGCTCCCGCGCGCGGCGGCCTGCCGGTCGGCCGGCTCGGTGCCGGCGCTCGCGGCGCGTTCGACAAATGCATCGGTGCGGTTCATCACGACGGCTCCTTCGCGATGGCGTCGGCCGCACCGGCTTCGAACGCGAACACGTTCACGTCGAAGAGGGCGAGCGGCGCGTCGTCGCGCGTTTCCAGGTGAAAGCGCCACAGCAGATTGCGCGCCACCTTCAGCCGATAGGCGCTCGACGCGCGCATGTCGGTGAGCGGCTGGTAGTCGGCGGCGAGCGCATTCATGGCCTGCCGCGCGGTCGCTTCGTTCCAGGTGGCGCCGTTCAGCGCCGCCTCGGTTGCCTGGGCGCGCTTCGGCGTGGCCGCCATGCCGCCGAACGCGACGCGCGCCTCGCGGATGGTGCCGCCCTCGCCGAGATGCAGCGCGAAGGCCGCGCACACCGCCGAGATGTCCTGATCGTAGCGCTTCGAGACCTTGTACGTGCGAAAGCGCAGGTTGCCGGCGGGCCGCGGCACGCGCAGCGCGGCGACGAATTCGCCCGCGGCGAGCGCGGTTTTCTGATAGCCGAGGTAGAACGCGTCGAGCGGCAAAGTGCGCGTTTTGGCGCCGTGATGCAGCACGACTTCGGCACCGAGCGCGAGCAGCGCGGGCATGGAATCGCCGATCGGCGAGCCGTTCGCGATATTGCCGCCGAGCGTGCCGGCGTTGCGGATGGGCAGCGACGCAAAGCGCGTCCACAGTTCGGCGAGTTCCGGATAGTCGGCGGCGAGGGCGGCATACGCGTCTTCGAGCGAGACGGCAGCGCCGATGGAGAGCGTTTGCGCGTCGCGCCCGATCGTTTTCAATTCGCGCACATTGCCGATATACAGCATGTCGCCGAGATCGCGGAATTGTTTGGTGACCCACAGGCCGATGTCGGTGCTGCCCGCGACGAGCCGCGCCTCCGGATGCTCGGCGCGCAGGCGCGCGAAGGCGTCGAGCGTGACCGGCGCGTAAAACGCCGGCGTGCCGAAGGCGGCACCGCGCGCGTCGGGCGCGCGGTACTCGAAGGTCTCCGTGCGTTGCAGGTCGCGCAGCGCCGCCTGGACGGCTTCGCGATCGAGCGTCACGCGCGGGTACTGCGCGTAGTCGAACATTCTCTGCGCGGCGTCGACAATCGGCCGGTAGCCCGTGCAGCGGCACAGATTGCCCGAGAGCGCGGTGTTGATTTCGTCGCGCGTGGGGAGGCCCGCGGCAACCGGCTGGTTTTCGTACAGCGCCCACATCGACATGACGAAGCCGGGCGTGCAGAAGCCGCACTGCGAGCCGTGGCAGTCCACCATGGCCTGCTGGACGGGATGCAGCGTGCCATTGGCCGCGCGCAGGTCCTCGACGGTGAAAAGCGCCTTGCCGTCGAGCGTGGGCAGGAACTGGATGCACGCGTTGACCGCTTTCAGCGCCAGCGCGCCGTGCGCGTCGAGTTCGCCGACCACGACGGTGCAGGCGCCGCAGTCGCCTTCAGCGCAGCCTTCCTTGGTGCCGGTGCAATGCAGGTCTTCGCGCAGATGCTGGAGCAGCGTGCGCGACGCGGGCACGCCCGCGACCTCGTGGACGGACCCCTGGCGATAAAAGCGGATGGTTTGCGTTGTCATGGCGAATCCAGAAGACAGTGCGGACCGGGCGCGCGTTACGCATGGGGTCGCGCCGAAGCCGGCCTCGCGCACGTAGATCGCCATCCAGATCCGAAGATAGCATTCCCGCGCCTCAAAAATATTTCCGATGTCGAATGAAGCTTATGCGCAACAAGCAATGAGATCAGTCTGATATGGCGCGCGCACTCGGGGTGCACATCTGGGTGGGATCGACGCGAGGCGGGGAAGTTGCGTCTGGGAGGAAGGGCAAGGAGGGCGGGGCGGGGAGGCTGGGAAGGGCGGCCGTGGCCGTTTGGCCGCGCCGCCGCAGGCCGGGAGGCGCTGCGAGACCGCCCCCACCCGGCAGAAAACTGCTTACGACACGCGCCCGCGATTGCGCACGAGGCTCACGACGAGCGGCACGAACGCCAGCACGAAGCCGGCGAGCGCCCACATCGGCAAAGTCAGGCCGAGAATCGGCGGATAGGCGGTTTCGCACAGCCCCGCCACCTTGAACACGCCCGGCAGCCAATGGGCGGGCGGCAGGCTGTCGACAATCGGCTGCAGCGCGTCGAAGCCGCAGCTGAAGCCCGGATTGGCCTGCACATAGACATGCCGCACGGCCGTGACGATGCCGGCCAGCGCCGCGAGCGCCGCCATGACTTCGAGCAGACGCACGCCGCGCCAACTGTTAAAGCGCGCGCCGAGGAACGCGAAAATCGCGATCAGCAGGAAGAAATAGCGCTGGATGATGCACAACGGGCACGGATCTTCGTGCTTGAAGTACTGCAGATAGAGCGCGCCGGCTACGAGGCCGACGCAGATCAGGCCGAGCAGGGTGAGCAGGGAGCGCTCGCGGCGCAGCATCGCGTTGTCGTTGTTCATGGATCGTGTGGCGGTCGGCAAAATTGACATGAAAAGGGCGGGTGCCCGCGATTCTAGCGCAACCCCCCGCCCCCACGACGCCACGCGCGCACGCGCGCACGCGCGCCGCCATGCCGCAGGTCCGTCAGCGGATTGCGTTCAGTACCGCTTCGGCGCCGCGTCCGATGGACAGCAGCGCGTCGTCGGCATGCGGCGCACCCGCCAGCATCAGGCCGACCGGCGCATCGCCGCGCAAATGGCAGGGCAGCGACAGCGCGCAGGCGTCGAGGAAATTGAAGGCGCCCGGATTGCGCAGCACGAGTGCATTGGTGCGGCCGAACAGGTCGTCGTCGGCCACCAGCTCGGCGACGCGCGGCGGCACCACCGGCACGGTCGGCGCGACCACGGCGTCAAAGCGCTGCCACAGCGTGCGCGCGGCTTCGGCGAGCATCGCCTCGCGCTCGGCGAGCAGGTCGAGGTAGTCGGCGGCGCTCGCGGGCTGGCCCTTGAGAATGCGCACCAGCACGCGCGGATCGTATTGATCGCGATGCTTGTCCAGCAACGGACGATGCCATGCATACGCCTCGATCGGCGCAAAGCCGAAGCGGTTGATCTCCGGCAGACGGTCGAGCGGCGCAAAGCGCACTTCGCTGACAATCGCGCCGGCCGCTTCCAGATGCTTGAGCGCGGTGTCGATGGCGGCGGCGACCGCCGGCTCGACGCCGTCGGTGACATAGTGGGTCAGCACGCCGAGGCGCACGCCTTCGAGCGGACGCGCGGCCGGCACGCGCGGCTCCAGACCGGCCAGCATGCGATCCACCAGCGCGCAGCAGGCGACGGAGACGCCGATCGGGCCGAACGAGTCGAGCGTCGACGAAAGCGGCACGCCACCCTGCTTCGGAATGCGCGCGGCGGTCGGCTTGAAGCCGGTCAGGCCGCACAGCGCGGACGGAATGCGGATCGAGCCGCCGGTGTCGGTGCCGAGCGCGACAGCGGCCATGCCGTCGGCGACGGAAGCGGCCGCGCCTGACGACGAGCCGCCCGAAATGCGCTCATCGCCCTTCACGTCGCGCCGGTACGGCGACAGCGGGTTGCCGTAGTGGGGATTCAAGCCCAGTCCGGAAAACGCGAACTCGCTCATATTGGTTCGTCCGACGATCACGGCGCCCGCGCGTTTCAGGCGCGCGACGGCAACCGCGTCCTCCGTGGCGGCGGGCGCGTCGGCGAGTACGGTCGAGCCGGCCCGCGTGCGCTGGCCCTCGATGTCGAAGAGGTCCTTCACCGACACGGGAATGCCCGCGAGCGGCGACAGCACCGTGCCCGCCGCGCGCAGGCGGTCGTGCGCGTCGGCGGCCGCGCGCGCGCCCTCGGCGTCGACGTGCATGAAGGCGACCGCGCCCTGGCCGGCTGGATCGGCGATCCGCTCGAGCGCGGTTTCGACGAGCGCGCGGCTCGTGGTGCTTCCCGCGGCGAGGTCAGCGGCAAGCTGGGCAAGCGGCGGGAAAGGCGTGAATTCAGTGGCCATGATGTCGGTCGATCCGGATTGACTGTGTGAAGCCGCCTCGCGTGGGTCACCGGGGCGGGCTGGTTCGATGCGTTCGGTCAGATGCGGTTGAAGAGCGTCGCGCGGAATGCCTCGATATGTTTTTGCACGGAGCGCCGCGCGCCTTCTGCGTCGCGCTCGCGCAGCAGGCGAAACAGCTCCAGGTGTTCCTCGTGCACGTCTTCCAGATGATGCGGTTCGGAAAGCGAAATGAACCAGAAGCGCAGCGAGCGCTCGTGCAGTCCGCGCAGAATGTCCGCGAGCACCGCGTTGCGCGAGGCGGCCGAAATGGCCAGATGGAATTCGCGGTCGATATCCATCATGCCTTCTATGTCGTGCGCGGCGACGCACACGGCCGAGCGTTCGAGCAGCGCCTGCATCGCGTCGTAGTCGTGCTGCTGCGCGTGGCGCGCGGCGAGTTCCACGCAGTAGGTTTCGTTGACGAGGCGCACGTCGATGATGGCGAGCACGTCGTCGAGCGAAACCGGGCGAACCATGATGCCCTTGCGCGGCATGATGGTCAGCATGCCCTCGTGCACGAGCCGGTGCAGCGCCTGATGCACGGGCGTTCTGCCGATGCCGGTCAGCGCCATCAACTCCGCTTCGTTGAGCACTTCGCTCGGCCGCAAACGCATGGTGATGATCTCGCGCTTGACGAACGCATAAGCCTGTTCGGCGAGACTGGCATTGGCGGTCGCTCGGGTGGGCCTCGAGGGGCGGGCGGTCTGCAAAAGCGTCATGTGAAAAGGTGCGGGCGATGTCGTCCGCGCATTGTAGAGCAAGCTGGAACGAGGTTTTGCGCGGGGGCGCGCGCCGTTGCGGTCGCTAAGTGCGCCCTTTGTGCGCACTTAGCGGGTGCTTCATCGGCGCTTTCATCGCGCTTCACAGTCGCTGCATGATCGGCCTGACGGCCGCCTCACGCGCGCCCCGGCACGGCGGACGCCGCATGCTGCACTTTGACGCGCGGCATCATCAGCGTGACGAGGCCGCCGACGATCAGCGCGCCCGCAATCAGCACGAGCCCGAACGTCACGCTGTGCGTCGCGTCCTTGACGATGCCGAGCACATACGGACTAACGTAACCGGCCAGGTTGGCGATGGAGTTGATGACCGCAATGCCCGCGACGGCGGCCGTGCCTTGCAGGAAGCTCGTCGACATCGACCAGAAAATGCCGAAGCCCGCCAGAATGCCGACATACGCAATCGACAAGCCGGTCACCGCAAGCGGGATCGAGTTCGTGACTGACGCGCTGCCGAGCAGACCGGCCGCGCCGATAAAGCAGCACACGGCATAGTGCCAGCGGCGCTCGCCGGTGACGTCGGAAGAGCGGCCGATCAGGATCATGCCGATACCCGCCGCCAGATACGGGATCGCGGTGACGAAGCCGTTGCTGACCAGGTTCGTCACGCCGAGGTCCTTGACGATCTGCGGCAGCCAGAACGAGAAGCCCGCGTTGCCGGTGACGAGACAAAAGTAGATCAGCGTGAGCAGCCAGAATCGGCCCGAGCGCAGCGCCGCCGCGAGACTATGCTCGGCGCCTTGCGCGGCCGCTGCGGCGTTCTCACGAGTGAGGCGGGCAAGGATCACGCGCTTTTCATCGGCGGTGAGCCAGGCGGCCTCCGCGGGCGTGTTGCGCAACACGGCGAGCGCCCAGAAGCCGGCCAGGATCGACGGAATGCCTTCGATCAGGAACATCCACTGCCAGCCGCGCAAGCCGTGCGCTTCGTGCAGCGCCGACATGAGAAAGCCCGACAGCGGCGCGCCGACGATGCCTGCCACTGGAATCGCCGCCATGAACACCGCGACCATGCGCGCGCGGCGGTCGGACGGAAACCAGAAGGTCAGGTAGAGCACCACGCCGGGCACGAGGCCCGCTTCGGCGACACCGAGCAGAAAGCGCAGGACGTAGAAGGCGGTCTCGCTACGCACGAACATCATGAGACACGACAGCAGCCCCCACAGCATCGTGATGCGGGCGATGGTGGCGCGCGCGCCGAATTTCTTCAGCAGCAGATTGCTCGGCACTTCGAACACGAAATAACCGAAGAAGAATATGCCCGCGCCGAGGCCATAGGCCGCGTTGGAGAGGCCGAGGTCGCCCGTGAACTGCAGCTTTGCATAGCCGATGTTGACGCGGTCCAGATAGGACAGCACGTAGACGAGAAACAGAAACGGCATGATGCGCCACGTGATCTTGCGGATAGCGGCGGCTTCCAGCGAGGCGTCGGCGGACGCGTCGGCGGCTAAGGGCGGAGGAATGCTCATGAATGCCTCGTTGGACAATGGCTCATTCGACAATAGACAGGGCGCGCACGCGATAGGCGTGGCGCAGCGTGCGCTTCAGGATCGGGTCGTGCAATTCGAGTTCGAGCGCGTCGCCGTCCGCCATGCCGACAATGCCGCCTTGCACGGCGAGCGTGCCGCAGAACATGGCGGCGCCTGCCGGAAGCGGCGCGCGCGCGAGCAGGTCGGCGGCGGACAGCAGCGACGCGACACTGCCCTGTTGATAGACCCGCCGCTCGCCGTTCGCGACGGCAAAGGCGCGCAGCTCCAACTGATCCCAATGTTCGCGGACGTCTTCGAAGCGCCAGGCGTTGCGCGCGACGGGTTTCGGACACACCTGCTTGGAGACGGTCACGCCGTAGGCTTCCACTTCGCGATCCGTGTGATCCGAGCCCACGGTGACGAGGAGACCCGCGTCCGACTGCACCAGCACGCATTCCGCTTCGCCGCTCGATTTCATGCCGATCACGTCGATCTGTTCGGCCTGCGTCAGCAGTTCCGAGCCGAGGCGATAAAAGCAGGGCGTGGTGGACGGCCGCTTCACGCCCAGTTCCGCCAGCTCCGCAATGTGATGTTCGATCGCCGCCTGATCGCGGCCCGCCCAGCCGGCAATGGTCAGACGGTGAACTTCAATCGGAACCGGCCGGGCTGCGCCCGAACGTTCGAGGACCTGAAAAGACAGCTGCATCCGTGGACTCCATGAAAATATGCGGCAAATATTATTGTGATATTTCACAGGCGTCCAGCGTGTCAAAAATATCGGGCAACCGCGGCCCCGTGGCGGCAAGCGGCACTGCGTACGCTGAGACGTGTTTGTTACACTTCTATTCGACATTACTTTTTGTAAGGAAACTCGCATGCACGAAGGCATCGGCTTCATTCAGGATCTGGCGGTCGTGATGGCGCTCGCCGGCGTCGTCACCGTGCTGTTCCATCGTCTGAAGCAGCCGGTCGTGCTCGGCTATATCGCAGCGGGCGTGATCATCGGACCGTACACGCCGCCGTTTCAACTGATTCACGACGAACAGACCATCAAAACGCTCGGCGAACTGGGCGTCGTGTTCCTGATGTTTTCGCTCGGTCTGGAATTCAGTCTGCGCAAGCTCTTCAAGGTCGGCGCGACGGCGATCGTGGCAGCGTTGTCCGAGATCGTGCTGATGTTGTGGCTCGGCTATGAGATCGGCAGCGCGTTCGGCTGGAGCCCGATGGACTCGCTGTTCCTCGGCGCGATCCTCGCCATTTCGTCGACGACGATCATCGTCAAGGCGCTGTCCGAGCTCGGCCTGAAGCGCGAGACGTTCGCGCAGCTCGTGTTCGGCATTCTGATCGTCGAGGACATTCTCGCCATCGCGATGCTCGTGCTGCTGTCCGGCATTGCGCAGACGGGTCAGTTGAGCGCGGGCGTGGCCGTCGTCACGCTCGGCAAGCTGTTGCTGTTCATGACGGTGTCGCTCGTGGTCGGCATTCTCGTCGTGCCCCGCGCGCTCCACTATGTGGCGCGTGCTCGCAGCGACGAAATGCTGCTCGTCGCCGTGCTCGGGTTCTGCTTCGGCTTCTGTCTGCTCGTCGTCAAGCTGGATTACAGCATTGCGCTCGGCGCGTTTCTGATCGGCGCGATCATGGCCGAGTCGCGGCATCTGCATCGTATCGAGCATCTGATCGCGCCGCTGCGCGACGCGTTTTCGGCCATCTTCTTCGTGACCATCGGCTTGATGCTGAACCCGGCGGTGCTCGTGGACTACGCATGGCCGATCGCGGTGATCACGGTTGCGGTGATCGTCGGCAAAATTGTGTCGTGCGGGCTCGGCAGCTTCCTCGCGGGCAAGGACGGCCGCACGGCGATGCGTGTCGGCATGACCGTTTCGCAGATCGGCGAGTTCTCGTTCATCATCGCGTCGCTCGGCTTGACGCTGAAGGTGACGAGCGCGTTTCTGTATCCGATCGCGGTGGCAGTGTCGGCGCTGACGACGCTCTTCACGCCCTATCTGATTCGCGCCGCGGATCCGCTCACGCGCCGTCTCGCGGACGCCATGCCGCGCACGCTCGTCAACGTGTTCGGCCTGTACAGCCAGTGGTTGGGGAGTTTGAGCACGGCGAGCGGCGAGCCGACGCTTTTCAGCATGACACGGCGAATCATCCTGCAGATTGCGGTGAATCTCGCCCTCGTCGCGGCCATCTTTCTGGTGATGTCTTACGGCGCGCCCTACGTCAGCAGTCTGTTGACGCACTGGGTCAGCGCTGAGCCGATGCAGCGCGTGGTGCTGTGGAGCGCCGCCTTGCTCGTGTCCATGCCGTTTCTCGTCGCGGTTTATCGCAAGACCAAATCGCTCGCACTGCTGCTCGCCGAGGTGAGCGTGCAGCCGGCGACGGCGGGGCGCTTCACGAGCGCGCTGCGTTATGCGATCTCGGATCTCGTGCCGGTGGTCTGCATGGTCGGCGTGTTTCTGCTGGTGGCGGCGCTGTCGGGCGGTATTCTGCCGCCGACGGGCCTGCTGGCCGCCGTGCTGATCTGCGCAGCGCTGCTGCTTGCGCTCGTCTGGCGCTGGTGCGTGAAAATTCACGCGGCCATGCAGATCGCGCTGCGCGAAACTTTCGACGAACAGCCCGATCCGTAAGTAGGAGGGCAGTGGGCGGCCCGGCCGGACAATGTGAGCAATTGTGTGCGCGTTTGCCCGGCCCGGCACGCTGGCGGATAATCAGGGCATATTCATTCGTTCGCGTGGAAGGCGCCTGTCCGACAGTCATGAGCGAAAACAAACCTGAAAACGCCGGTCTCCCCGGCAATCCAACGCCGCCTTCGGCATCGCCGGGAACGTCTGCAGCGCCGGCAGCGCCGCCGACGTCCGCAACGTCCACAACGCCCGGTCAGGCGCCCGTCGAACCGGCGGCTTCGCTGCCGCTCTCCCATGAAGACGCCATTCAGTCGCCCGTAAAAGATCCGCTGAGCTCGCCTGGGGCGTCTGCTCCGTCGGGCTCGGTTCCCGCGTCGACCGGTTCGTCGGAAGCGGCAGCGAGGTCGTCGACCGACGCGCCCGTGAGCGCGTCCACGGTCACGCCCGCCGACAGCCGCACGGCTCAGCAACGCGACGCGGAACAAGCGCGCAGCTCGGCCGCCGCTTCGCTTGCGAAGCAGGAGGCGGACGTTCACGAGCGCGATGCGCGTTCCGCGCGCGGCCGCGAGGCGGCGTCGTCCATCCCGCCCGCGCAGCCCGCCGCACCGGCTCGCAGCGCCGCTCCGTTGACGAGTGAACCGATTGAAGGCGAACTCATTACCTCCACCGACGAAGTGCTCGCCGCCGAGGACGCCGCCGCCTCCACCCCGCGTCCCGCGGGCTCGCCGCCGCCGGGTTTCGGCGCCGCGCCGGATTTCAGCGCGAGCAACCCGCCGCCGCCGAATGCGTTGCCGCCTTCGCCGCCGCGCTATCTAAAGCAGACGGATTCCGCGTGGTCGGTGTTCGGGCGCATCATCGCGGCGCGCGCGCGCCAGCTATTCGATCGTGCGGGTCAGCGGATTACGCAGCGCACGCTGCGCATCGGCGTATCGGCGCGCATCTTTCATCCTGAGCCCGGCGCCAAAGGCCTGCGCGGCAAGACGCTGCAATATCTCGAGGAGTCCATCGCGCATTGGGTGATGTCGCGCGACGTGCTGGTGTTCATGATTCCGACGGTCGGCCACCAGGGCATGCTGCATCCGAGCAATATCCGTCTGCGCGACTACGCGAAGCATCTCGACGGCCTGCTGCTGCAAGGCGGCGCCGACGTCTCGCCGCAGTCGTATGCGGAAACCGCGACGCGTCCCGAATGGCCCGGCGATCGCGTGCGCGACATGTACGAGCTGGAGCTGCTGCACGAATTCGTCGAGTCGGGCAAGCCCGTGCTCGGCGTGTGCCGCGGCTGCCAGCTGATCAACGTGGCGTTCGGCGGGACCTTGTATCAGGACATCGCCACCGACGTGCCGACCGCCGGCGCGCACGTCAACGAAGACTACGATCAGCACCGCCACGCGATTCATTTTCCGGATGGCTCGACGCTCGCCAACATGTTTCCCGGGCGGCGCGATGCGATCGTCAATTCGATCCACCATCAGGCGGTCAAGACGCTGGGCCGCGACCTGAATATCGAGGCGGTGTCGGCATCGGACGGCATCATCGAAGCCGTGCGTTACCGGCGCGCGCCGTTCGTCATGGGCGTGCAATGGCATCCGGAGTTTCATCGCGCGGGCGGGCCGGAGCTGCTCGATTGCACGCCGCTGCTCGACACGTTTCTGAGAGTGGCGCGGGAAACGCGTTTTTAGCGCATCTCGTAACGTCCGGGTCGGCGTAAGTGACGCGGCTCACATTCCGAAAGTTCGATTCGCCGGGGCGCTGCTGATCCAGCGGCGCTTTCTTTTGGCGCTTGACCGGAAGATGCGCGATGAGATGCGCGATGAGATGCCGCAAGACGCTCGGCGGCTATTGTGCGTTGACCCTATCCGGCCATGCATTATTTCGAGATAAACCCGTCTGTCGTGTAATTCGCACACCGTAGTTTTATCTCGATTTAAAGTCTATTTTTGCGACGCTTCAATGCTTCGCTTAAGCACTAATCCGCGCGATAATCCAAGGCTGTTTTATGGATCCGCATGGAGCATGCAGGTATGAAGCACCCCTTATTTATACGGCGCGCCATGCTGCTCGCAGCTTCGTTCACGCTGTTGCACAACGGCGGCCTCGCGCTCGCCGCGCAAGGCGAAGAGGCCGCGCCGATCGTCGGCACGCGGCCGGCCCTGAACACGCTGACGCCGCAGCCCGTTGCCGACGCGCTGCGCGAGGCGGCCTCGGCCTCGTCTTCCTCAGGCACGACGACGGCGGAGGCGCAAGGCAATGTCGCCGAATTGATGCAAATGATCCAGGACGCGCGGCTGAGCGAACTGCGTACCACTTACAACGGGAGTTACGGCGCGAGCCTGTTTTTCTATCCACGCGAAATGACGTACTACGTCGCGTTATTCCACGACAAGCATTTCTGGCGGGTGATCAAATCGGCAGATGCCGGCCGGGCGGAAGCCATTTACGCGGGCTTCGTCCAGCAAACCGCACAGCTGTCCGAGATAGAAATCCAGCGCACGCAGTTGCAGGCGCAGAAGGCCTATATTCAGGACGTGATCGCGTTGTCCGAAGACCGCGCGAAGCGCTTGCAGGCCGACCTGGACGTTGCCCGCACGCAGCAGGCGAAGGTGAACGACTACCAGCGCCAGACGCAAAACGAAGCGGCTGCATTGCGCGAGGAGAAGGAGCGGGCCCAGGCGCAACTGCGGCAAGTGCAAGGGCAGGTCATGCAATTGCAGCGGCAGACGGAAATGGGTCTGCCAGGCCAGAGGTAAAAGCCTGGGATGCGAAACAAGCCCGGCCGTTCATAGTGGCCGGGTTTTTTTACGCCCATTCGCGTGGCTATCTGATGAACTGATCTGGGACTTCGGTGACGCGGCGCTGCGAGAGCCGGTTGATCCACTGCTGGCCGTTGTCGGCCGATGCATTCGGGGACGACGGCGGCTGCCATTGCTGCGATCGCTGCGCTTCTTGCGATTGCTGCGCCCCGCCGCTCGCGAGCGCGTGTGCGCGGATGTCCACGGACGCGTAGTCGTCGGTGCCTAACGGCGAGGGCGCGAGTGGAGAGTACGAGCCCGCCACCGACGGCTTGACGAAGCGCGGCGATACGGGTGACGGCGCGACCGGGCCCGACGCGTCGCTGGCCGTGTAACGCGGATGGCTTGGCGCAGCGGCTCTGGCAACATGTCTTTGCAAGTCCCGACGACGATCGTCGTTCCTCGCTACCACTTCCTTGCCTGGATGCATGACCCGCGCAACTGGCGGCGCAACCGCGGGCGCAACTGCCGCTACCTGCGGCACAGTCGGTTGTGCGGTCTCTCTGCGCGGCGCGGCTTTACTGAGCATCATGGCGCTGCCGCTGCCGCTGCCGCTGCCGCTGCCCAGATCGAGCGTCGGTGCACCATTGGCAAGCTGCATCACGGAAGCTGCACTCGTGGGCTTCGCATGCGCGGCTTCGTCACGCTTTTTCGACCCTCCCACGCTACCGCGCAACGGCGCTTGCGCAGCAACGGTGTTGCGCACGGCGACGGCTGCCTCCACGGACTTCGTGTCCTTAGCGCTATCGGGATGGGCGATGCCGTCATGACGTGGCGGCATCCACGCAAGCAATGCCGCGCCGCCCAGCGCACAGGCGCCGCCCGCGAGAATCCACCAGGGCACTAACGTCGCGCGGGACGCTTGCCGCGCAGCTTCAGATGCATGCGCTTTCACGGGCGCGAGAACTTTAGGCGAAACGGGCGCCTCGGGCCAAGGTGACGGCTCCGTCAACGTGAGGGGATGCGCAGCGGCAGAACTTGCCACGCCTGCTGAAGCCCCGTCGTATGCAAACTCCGACGCCTTTGCCTCCGGTGCGCTGGCCGAACGCCCGATTCCCGCCCCGCTCGCGACTGCCGCGCCGAATGCCGCCGCAGCGAGCGGGCGCGGATTCTCCGGCGCCACCCATCGGCAGAATGAACGAATGGGCTGCTCGTCGAGGTCGAATCGCTTGAGGATCGCACCGTACAGCCCGTGCAGCCGCCCATCCAGGCAGTAGCCCGGCGCGCGCAACGTCCACCCGCGGCCAAAGGGCGCCGGCACATCACTGAACGGGCGCGAGCGCGGCAACGCCGTCGCGCCTTCGACTACGGTTAATGGGGTGGTGGCCATCGCTCTCTTCAGCGCCTCGGGGAGGGACGCCGCCTGGCATCCATGGGTCAGCGACGACAGCCTCCAAGGCACTACGCAAGAAACGCCTCGCGCATTGACGTGAGCGCAACGGCGCGCAGGCGCAGAACACGAAACCGCGCACGTGAGAGCGAGCGGACGCATCAGCGCCTTACCAGGAAAGCCATCGTCGGGAAAAGAAGATGATGCGACGGAACCGAGAGCCCAAGACTCGGACGTTTCCGAAAATAGATGACGATGTGTCCGGGATCGCACGGTCGAGAGCCGTCCAAACGGCTGGATCAAACGCTCGACCTGTCCAATCGATAAACATAGCGCAACGCCGTGATATCCACGCCGCCCATGCGGTCCGGCTCTGCGCCGGCGAACTGCCAGCCTTGCCGTTCATAAAAGCCGATGGCCGGCACGTTGCCCTCGAGCACGTATAGATACAGTTGCGTCTCGCCCTGCGCGCGAGCCCAGTCCTCGGCGGCGCGCATCAACAGCTTGCCGGCGCCGATGCCCTGATAGCCCGGCAACGCATGAAGGTTATCGAGCAGCACGCCCCACGCGGATTCCGGCTGGCGCTCCACGCAGACGAAGCCGATCGGCTCGTCGCCCAGAACGGCGATCAGCACCATGCGGCGCTCGCCCCCCGGCGCGCTCATGCGTGCCTCCCAATAGGCGGCGCGCTCCTCTGTGACCTCGCCGTCCAGAAAAGTGTCGGGCAGCAGGCCGCGGTAAGTGGCGCGCCAGCTCGTGCTGTGAATCGAGGCGATCAGCGCGGCATCGGCGACGGTAGCGGGGCGCAGCGAGAGGACGGGGGAGGTCTGCATGAGGACGTCATCAACGGAAAATGCCGAGTCGCAATTCCAGCGGGCGAGAAGAGTCGCGCCGGCCGTAATGAGAATGTAGGGAATACACAACGGTGCCATCAACGGTAACATGGCGTGGCGTGGCTTTTGGCGGATAGCAGTGTTTATCCTGATACCGCTCAAAGCCGTTCGCCTGCAGCATCCGGCGCCCCCGGCGCGGCTCGACCGCGCCTGAGCGTTTGCCTGTGGCATCTGCCTCTTCCCCGGCGGATCGTTTCAACTGCCAGATCGCCGCTGGCCTCGGCGGCGTGGGCTTATCAGAGAATGTCATGTCAACAGCGTCCCACGCTATTTCTTCCGCGGAAGAATCCAAGGTCAAGACAGTGTTCCGCGTAGTCAGCGGCAACTTTCTTGAAATGTACGACTTCATGGTCTACGGCTACTACGCCTCCGCGATTGCCAGGACCTATTTTCCGAGCGGCAGCGACTTCGCCTCGCTCATGCTGTCGCTTTCCGTGTTCGGCGCGGGCTTCCTGATGCGTCCGCTCGGCGCAATCGTCCTCGGCGCGTACATCGACCATTACGGCCGGCGCAAGGGGCTGATCCTCACGCTCGGCCTGATGGCGCTCGGCACACTCACGGTGGCATCCATTCCAGGCTACGCGACGATCGGCCTCGTGGCGCCCGTGCTGGTGCTCCTCGGCCGGCTGCTGCAAGGCTTTTCGGCGGGCGTCGAGCTGGGCGGCGTGTCGGTGTATCTGTCAGAAATCGCGACCAAGGGCAACAAGGGCTTCTATTGCGCGTGGCAGTCGGGCAGCCAGCAGGTCGCCGTGGTATTCGCGGCGCTGCTCGGCGTGATGCTCAACAAGGCGCTGCCCGCCGACCAGATGAGCGCCTGGGGCTGGCGCGTGCCGTTCCTGATCGGCTGCCTGATCGTGCCCTTCCTGTTCCTGATTCGCCGTTCGCTGAAGGAAACCGAGGAATTCTCCGCGCGCAAGCATCGCCCGGGCATGGGCGAGATCATGAAGAGCATGGCCGCGAACTGGGTCACGGTGCTGGGCGGCATGGGCATGGTCATCATGACGACCGTGTCGTTCTACATGATCACCGCTTATACGCCGACCTTCGGCAAGGAAGTGCTGAAGCTCTCGGCCATCGATACGCTCGTCGTCACCGTCTGTATCGGTTTGTCGAACCTGATCTGGCTGCCGCTCGCAGGCGCGCTGTCGGATCGCATCGGGCGCCGTCCGGTGTTGCTGGCCTTCACGGCGCTCACCATTGTCAGCGCTTATCCGGCGCTGCAGTGGCTCGTCGCCGAGCCGTCGTTCGCGCGTCTCCTCATAGTCGAGCTGTGGCTGTCGTTCCTGTACGGCAGCTATAACGGCGCGATGGTGGTCGCGCTCACCGAAGTGATGCCGGTCGCCGTGCGCACCGCGGGTTTCTCGCTGGCCTACAGCCTTGCGACGACGATCGGCGGCTTCACGCCGGCCATCTCCACGCTGCTGATCCATTCCACCGGCAACAAGGCCGCGCCGGGTCTGTTCCTCGGCGTCGCGGCCATCTGCGGATTGATCGCGACGCTCGTGCTGTACCGCACGCCTGAATCGCGCGATCAATACAAAAGCGCGTGATGGAGCGCGCGGCTGCCGCTTGCGGCGCTGGCGCGCCCATGCAAAGAACCCTGCGCTGCCGACAGCGCGGGGTCGACTGAGTCGATCACTGAAGCCCTGCACGCATATCGCGCTGCAGGGTTTTTTTCGAGCGGCGCAAGCGCGGCGGCGGATTTCCGGCGGCTAAGCTCGCCTCACGCTGGCGGCCACCGTCTCGACCACCTCGCGCCACGCGCCGGGGCGGGGTTGACGCACGAGCGTCGCGCTCGCGTACCAGGCGCTGCGCGCGTTGTCGGAACACCAGCGCCAGTCCGGCGCGAACGGCAGCATCAGCCATAGCGGCTTGCCGAGCGCGCCCGCCAGATGGGCAATCGACGTATCGATCGACACCACCGCATCCAGCCGCTCGATGATCGCGGCGGTATCGGCAAAGTCGCCGATCCGCCCGTCGAAGCGATGAATTCGACACGCGTGCGGATGCGCGTCCAACGCCGCGCGTTCCTGCGCGCTCAGATCCGGCTGCAGCACGATCCAGTCGATGCCTTCCAGCGCGAAAAGCGGATCGAGTGCCGCAAGCGGCATCGAGCGCGTTTCGTTCTGCTGGATGCGCCCCGACCATGCGAGCCCGATCTTGCGCTTTGCCTGACCGCCCAGCGAGCCGCGCCATTTGCGCCGATAGGCGGGCGGCGCGCTCAGGTAGGGCGTGCGCTCGGGAATCGTCCCGGCCGTCGTGCCGAGCGCAAGCGGCAAGCTCAGCAGCGGGCATTGAACGTCGGCTGCGGGGCGCGGCGCGCCGCGCGAAATCAGTGTCACGCGCCACGCCTCGGCGACGGGCTCGAGGAGCGGCACGAGCGCCGGCTGCACTTCGAGCACCACGCGCGCCGCACGCTGCGCCGCGAACGGGACGAAGCGCACGAACTGCAAGGTATCGCCGAAGCCCTGTTCCGCGTGGATCAGCAGCGTGCGCTGGGCAAGCGGCTCGCCGTGCCAGCGCGGCAGTGTCTCGATAGCCGGTTCGGCGACGGTTTGCAGACGCCATTCGTATTCGGGCAGGCCGCGCGCGAAATCGCCCAATGCAAGCCAGGCCAGCGCGCGGTTCATATGCGCGGAGGCGAGATCGGGCTGCAGGCGCAACGCCTGATCGAATGCGCGCAGGGCGGTGGCGTGCGCGCCCAGCCCCTGATGCGCGCTGCCGAGGCAGAGCCACGCGAGCGCGAATTGCGGATCGAGCCCGACCGAGCGTTCCAGGTAAGGAATGGCCTCTGTGTGGCGCCCGAGCGCGGCCAGCGCGTTGCCCATGCCGAAGATGGCGGGCGGCAGATTCGGCTGCAAGGCGAGCGCGGCTTCGAACGACGCGACCGCTTGCGCGTGACGACCCGTCGCGTCGAACGTATTGGCAAGGTTGAAGTGCGCGGCGACGAAACGCGGCTCCGCGGCCAGCGCAGCCTCGAAACAGGGGATGGCTTCGTCCGCGCGGCCGAGCGCATTGAGCGACATGCCCATGTTGTTGAGCGCGCCGGCGTGGCCGGGGCGCAACTCCAGCGTGCGCCGGAACGAGGCAATGGCTTCCTCGTGACGCCCGAGCGCGTGCAGCGCGTTGCCGAGGTTGTTGTGCGACGAGGCGTCGTCCGGTTGCAGGCGCAACGAACGGCGAAACGCGTCCGCGGCGTCCTCGTGACGGCCCGCCGCCGCGTAGGCATTGCCGAGGTTGTAATGCGCCATGGGGAACGACGGCGCCAGTGTCAGCGCGTTGCGAAACTGCGCGATGGCTTCGTCGATCTGGCCGAGCGCCTTCAGCGCATTGCCGAGGTTCAACTGCAGCGCGGCGTCCTGCGGGCGCAGATTGACCGCGCGCCGCACCAGCTCGGCGGCTTCGGCGTGCTGGCCCTGCTGGTGGCGCAATACGCCCAGCAGATGCAGCGCGTCGACGTGCGCGGGATTGCCGTCGAGCGTCGCGCGGTAGCCGCGTTCGGCGTCGTCGAGGCGGCCGTCACGATGCGCCGCGAAAGCGCGGTCAAATACAGGTTGCATGACGGGGATGGAATTCGGGTAAGGCGGAGGCCGCATTTTCCCACACTCGCCGCGGCTCGCCCGGTTTTGACCTGGTCGGCCGTTTCGCTTAACATATGAACACCTGTTCATATGTGTGCCGCCATGTTACCTACTGACGCTTCGGCGACGTCGCCGGCGGGCTTTGAACCGCCTTCCGCGGATACCCTCGTGCCGCTTGCCGATCTGTTCCGGTTGCTAGGTGACCCGACGCGCCTGCGCATCGTACTCGCCTGTGTCGACGAGCGCCGAGCGGTGGGCGCGATTGCCGACGAGCTCGGTTTGTCGCCGTCGCTCGTGAGCCATCATTTGCGGCTGCTGCGCGCGGCACGAATCGTACGGGCGCAGCGGCAAGGCAAGCAGGTGTTTTACATTGCCGCCGATCGCCATATCAGTGCGATGCTGGCCGGCATGCTCGAGCACGTCGCCGAGCCTACCCGTGACGACGCATTGGATCTGCCATGAAGAAAATCGAACAACGAGAAGACGAGCACGCACCGGTGTCGGTGGGCGCGCTGGAAAGCGGGGGGCCGGGCCGCAGTCCCGCAGGCGAGGGCGGGCGTGAGGGCGGGCAGGACGGCAGTCGCGGCGGCCACGCGCTCGACCATAACCACGATCAAGGCCGCGACCATGGTCACAACTGCGGCCACGGCCATAGCCATGACCACGGGCAGGGCCACGAGCGCAATGAAGGCCGCGAGCATACCCACGACCACGACCACGACCACGGGCACGGGCACGGGCACAGCCACGGCTACAACGAGGGCCACAACCACGACCACAGCCATAACCACGCCGGTGGCCACGGCCACCACCATCACCACCACGCGCCCGTCGCCGGCCATGGCTTCGCCTTCGCGCTGGCGGTCGCGCTGAACGTCGCGATCGTCGTCATTCAGGCCGTGTACGGCGTGCTCGCGCATTCCACCGCGCTGCTCGCCGACGCCGGCCACAATCTCTCCGACGTGCTCGGCCTGCTACTCGCCTGGGGCGCCGCCTGGCTCGCCACACGCCGTCCTTCCGCGCGCTACACGTTCGGCTACGGCAGCTCGTCGATTCTCGCGTCGCTGGCCAATGCGGCGCTGCTGCTGTTTGCGTGCGGCGTGATCGTCGCCGAGGCGATCGGCCGCCTCATGAAGCCGGCGCCCGTCGGCGGGCTCGCGGTGTTCGTCGTCGCGGCCGTGGGCATGGTCGTCAACGGGCTGTCCGCCTGTCTCTTCATGCGCGGCCAGAAGGAAGACCTGAACATTCGCGGCGCCTTCCTCCATATGGCTGCCGATGCAGGCGTGTCCGCGGCGGTGGCGATCAGCGGGCTCGTGATTCTCTACACCAACTGGAGCTGGCTCGACCCGCTGATGAGCCTGCTCGTGGTCGCGGTCGTCGTCTACGGGACGTGGGGCCTGCTGCGCGACTCGGTGCGCCTCGCGCTCAATGCGGTGCCGTCGGGCGTCGACGTCGAGCGCATTCGCGACTATCTCGCCGACCAGCCGGGCGTCGAGGACGTGCACGATCTGCACATCTGGGCGCTGTCGACCACGGGCAATGCGCTCAGCGCGCATCTGGTGATGCCGGCGGGCCATCCCGGCGACGAGCAGCTCGACGGCATCGTCGTCGTCTTGCGCGAACGCTTTTCGATGCAGCACGCGACGCTGCAAGTGGACCTCGGCACCACCGATCATCGTTGCGCGATGGATCGCCCGTCTGCCGCGCACTGAACCGGGCACGCGCGCAGCCGCGCGACCCGCGCTATGCGCGATACGCCTCGCAATTGATGCAGTGCGCCGTCCGGCGCACGGGCGCGGGCGTACACTAGAGCGCACTGTGCTCTGCGGAGTTTTCGCATGGACGCTGCCGCTAACCATGAGGCGCCGGTGCTGATCGTCGGGGCGGGGCCGACCGGCCTGGCCGCCGCCATGACCCTCGCGCGCGCTCGCATTCCCGTGCGCCTCGTCGACCGTGCAATGCAGCCGAACCGCTACTCGCGCGCTATCGGCATTCAGGCGCGCACGCTCGAACTGCTGGAGCAGCATCGGCTGGCCGAGCGCTTTCTCGAACTCGGCCATCGCGCGCGCGTGGCCAATCTGTTTTCAAACGGCATGCGCCTCGCGCAGCTCGACTTCGATCCGCTGCACACGCGTTATCCGTATCTGCTGTTTCTCGATCAGTCGGTGACCGAGCGTCTTCTGACCGAACATCTCGCGACGCTCGGCGTGACGATCGAGCGAGGCGTCGAACTCACGATGTTCTCGCAAGGCTCGGCCGGCGTGCAGGCGACGCTGCGGCGCGCCGACGGTCACACGGAAACGCTGCGTCCGTCCTATATGATCGCCGCCGACGGCGCGCACAGTCTGATTCGCCACGGGCTCGGCCTCGACTTCGAGGGCAAGACGCTCGAGCAGACCTTCCTGCTCGCCGACGTGCATGCCGAAACCGATTGGCCCGAAGACGAGTTCCACATCTTCGCTTCCGGCGAAGGCCTCGTCGCGCTCTTCCCGATGGGGCACGGGCGGCATCGGCTGATCGCGGATCACGCCGTCGAGCCCGCACCGCAGCCCGCCGCGCCGCCGTCGCCGGTGGTGCTCGGCGAGCCGCCGCTTTCCCGCATGCGCACGCCGTCGCTCGAGGAATGCAAGGCGCTGCTCGCGAGGCGCGTGCATGAACGCGTCGACGTGTCGGACCTCGCGTGGTCCTCCTACTTCCATGTGAACAGCCGGATGGTGGAGCGCCTGCGCGTCGGCCGCGTGTTTCTGGCCGGCGACGCCGCGCACGTGCACAGTCCGGCCGGCGCGCAAGGCATGAACACCGGCATTCAGGAGGCGTTCAATCTCGGCTGGAAGCTCGCGCGCGTACTGAAGGGCGCGGCGCCCGATCGGCTGCTCGACACCTATCATCTGGAGCGGCATCCGATAGAGCGCGATGTGCTGCGGCAAACCGGCTTCATCACGCAGATGGCTGAGGCGGACCACGGGCCGCTCAAGCTGCTGCGCGAGCGCGTGATGCCGGTTCTCGCCGCGCTCGGCCCGCTGCGCGATGCCGCGCGGCTCACCATCAGCGAGTTGTCGATCCAGTACCGGCGCAGTCCGCTCACGCTCGAACGTGTGCTCGACGGCGGACCGCGCGCGGGCGAACGCGCGCCGGATGCGGTGGTGCATGTGGTCGACGGTCCGCTCGGACGCGCGCCGGGCATCGGCTGTATTTACGATCTGCACGATCCCGCGTTCTTTTCGCTCTTTCTGCTGGTGCCGCCGCTGCCCGTCGACGGCAAGCCGCTCGACCCCGATGCAAAGCACGAGCCGCCGCCCGACGCCGAACTCGAGCGTCTCAGCGTGGAAATGGAGCGTTTGCTGCCGGGCGCCGTGCGCATCTGGCGCGTGACGGATACCACAGGCGACGGCGGGCCGTCGCTGGCCGAATCGTACGGACGCACGCGGCCGTCGTTCTATCTGCTGAGGCCGGACGGCTACATCAGCGCACGCGGGCGCACCGGCTCGGACCTGAACGGCCTGCTGCAGCACTGCGAAACATGGTTCACGGTGGGCGGACAGATACCTGAGCAGGCGGCCTTGTAAGCGGCCGCCCGCGCGATCAGGCGATGGACGGCTCCGTGGCCGGCGTGAGGCGCTCGCGGTTTTTCACGAGCGCCTCTTTGACGATTGCCGACATCTCGATGCCGCCCGCTTGCGGCGCATCGAGCGACGCGAGCAGCGCGCGCCGCATGCGCGGCTCCCAGAAACGGCGGATGTGATCGGCCACACCGTTGACGGCTTCTTCGTGATCCGGCATCGAAGCGAAGAAGTCGCCGATGCGGTTTGCCATGTCGATCAGATTCTGAGTGTCCATGGCTCGCCTCACTTACCTGACGTCGCATTGGCCAGCTCGCGCTGCTTGAGCAGCTCCAGCTGCTCTGCGTTGAAGCGCGAATACTCTTTCTGCCACTCCGACGGCTGCTCGACCGGCATCACCTGCACGGCGGTCACCTTGTATTCCGGACAGTTGGTGGCCCAGTCGGAGCTGTCGGTCGTGATCACGTTCGCGCCCGATTCGGGGAAGTGGAACGTCGTATAGACGACACCCGGCTGCATCCGCTCCGTCACCTTCGCGCGCAACACGGTTTGTCCCGCGCGCGACTCGATGCCGACCCAGTCGCCCGTCCTGATGCCGCGCTCCTCCGCGTCGTGCGGATGCAGCTCGAGCCGGTCCTCGTCGTGCCAGCGCGAATTCTCCGTGCGGCGGGTCTGCGCGCCCACGTTGTACTGCGACAGAATGCGCCCCGTGGTGAGCAGCAGCGGGAACTTGCGGGTGACCTTTTCCGGCGACGCAATGAACTTCGTGATGACGAACTTGCCCTTGCCGCGCACGAACGTCTCAACGTGCATGGTCGGCGTGCCGTCCGGTGCTTCTTCGTTGCACGGCCACTGGATGCTGCCGAGTTCGTCGATCTTCCGGTACGACACGCCGTGGAAGGTCGGCGTGAGGCGCGCGATTTCGTCCATGATCTCGGACGGATGCGTGTAGTTCATCTCGTAGCCGAGCGCGTGCGAAAGCATCAGCGTGACTTCCCAGTCGGCGTAACCCGGCACCGGCGGCATGACCTTGCGCACGCGCGAGATGCGGCGCTCGGCGTTCGTAAAGGTGCCGTCCTTTTCCAGGAAAGTTGAGCCGGGCAGCAGCACGTGCGCGTACTTCGCGGTTTCGTTGAGGAAAATGTCCTGCACGACGATGCATTCCATCGACGACAAAGCCGCGGCCACGTGGTGCGTGTTCGGGTCCGACTGCACGATGTCCTCGCCCTGGCAGTAAAGGCCCATGAAGCTGCCGTCGAGCGCCGCGTCGAACATGTTCGGAATGCGCAGACCCGGTTCGGGTTGCAGCGTGACGTTCCACGCGTCCTCGAACTGCGAGCGCACAATCGTGTCGCTGATATGGCGATAGCCCGGCAACTCGTGCGGGAACGAGCCCATGTCGCACGAGCCCTGCACATTGTTCTGACCGCGCAGCGGATTCACGCCGACACCTTCGCGGCCGATGTTGCCGGTGGCCATCGCGAGATTCGCAATGCCCATCACCATGGTCGAGCCTTGCGCGTGTTCCGTGACGCCGAGGCCGTAGTAGATTGCCGCGTTGCCGCCCGTCGCATAAAGGCGCGCGGCTTCGCGCACCTCCTTGGCCGGCACGCCGGTAATCGCTTCGGTTGCTTCGGGCGCGTTTTCCGGCAGCGCGACGAAATCGCGCCATTGCTCGAACGCGCGGCCTTCGCAGCGCTCGGCAATGAATGCCTCATTGAGCAGGCCTTCGGTCACGATCACATGAGCAAGCGCATTGACGATCGCCACATTAGTGCCCGGGCGCAGTTGCAGGTGATGCGACGCCTTCACGTGCGGCGTATCGACAATGTCGATGCGGCGTGGATCCACGACGATCAGCTTCGCGCCTTCGCGCACGCGGCGCTTCAGACGCGAGCCGAACACCGGGTGGCCGTCGGTCGGATTCGCGCCGATCACCATGATGACGTCGGCCTTGTCGACCGAGGCAAAGGTCTGGGTGCCCGCCGATTCGCCGAGCGTCGTCTTCAGGCCGTAGCCGGTGGGCGAATGGCAGACGCGCGCGCAGGTGTCGACGTTGTTGTTGCCGAACGCGGCGCGCACGAGCTTCTGCACGAGATAGGTCTCTTCATTCGTGCAACGCGACGACGTAATGCCGCCGATCGAATCGCGCCCGTGCTTCGCCTGGATGCGCCGGAACTCGGAGGCCGCGTAGTTGATCGCTTCTTCCCAGCTCACTTCGCGCCACGGGTCGGTGATCTTCGCGCGGATCATCGGCTTCGTGATGCGGTCCTTGTGCGTCGCGTAGCCCCACGCGAAGCGGCCCTTCACGCACGCGTGGCCTTCGTTCGCCTGGCCGTTCTTGTACGGCACCATGCGCACGACCTGGTTGCCCTTCATCTCCGCTTTGAACGAGCAGCCGACGCCGCAATACGCACAGGTGGTGACGGCCGAGTGCTCGGCCTGGCCCAGCATGATCACCGTCTTTTCCTGCAGCGTCGCGGTCGGGCACGCGGCCACGCACGCGCCGCACGAGACGCACTCCGACTCCATGAACGGCTGGTCTTCACTCGCGGCCACGCGCGATTCGAAACCGCGTCCGGCAATGGTCAGCGCGAAGGTCCCTTGCGTTTCCTCGCACGCGCGCACGCAGCGGTTGCAGACAATGCACTTCGCCGGATCGTAGGTGAAGTAGGGGTTCGACTCGTCCTTCTGGTCCTTCAGGTGATTCGCGCCGTCGAAGCCGTAGCGCACTTCGCGCAGGCCCGTCACGCCCGCCATGTCCTGCAGTTCGCAGTCGCCGTTCGCGGGGCAGGTGAGGCAGTCGAGCGGGTGATCGGAGATGTAGAGCTCCATCACGTTGCGGCGCAGCGATTGCAGACGGTCGGTTTGGGTGCGCACCTTCATGCCGGCTTCGACCGGCGTCGTGCACGAAGCCGGATAGCCGCGCTTGCCTTCGATTTCGACGAGACACAGGCGGCAAGAGCCGAATGGTTCCAGCGAATCGGTCGCACAGAGCTTCGGCACGTTGACGCCGGCTTCGATCGCGGCACGCATCACGGACGTGCCGGCCGGCACGGTGACGGACTGGCCGTCGATTTCCAGCGTGACGTCCACATCCGCATGACGCGCGGGCGTGCCGTAATCGGTGTCGTCGAAATAGGCGTTGCCGGCGCGCGCCTGCGCCTGCGACTTGCACGCGCAATTGCCGGAGCCGCAGCCGCCCGCGGGAGAGTTGAGCATATCTGACATGGTTGGGCTCCTCGTTCAGGCCGCAGCTTTCGGGGCATCGGCGCCAGCAACGGCGAGGCCGAAGTCTTCAGGGAAATGGTCGAGCGCCGAGAGCACCGGATACGGCGTCATGCCGCCCATCGCGCAGAGCGACCCGGACACCATCGTGTCGCACAGATCGCGCAGCAACTGCACTTGCCGCGTGGACGTGTCGCCGTTGCGAATCCGGCCGATGACTTCCACGCCGCGCGTCGAGCCGATGCGGCAGGGCGTGCACTTGCCGCACGATTCGATCGCGCAGAAATGCATTGCGTATTGCGCGAGCTCCGCGAGATTCGACGTGTCGTCGTGCACGACGAGTCCGCCGTGGCCGACCACTGCGCCGACCGCCGCGTACGCTTCGTAGTCCATCGGAATGTCCCACTGGCTTTCCGGCAGATAGGTGCCGAGCGGACCGCCCACCTGCACCGCGCGCGCCGGCCGGCCGCTCGCCGTGCCGCCGCCGAAGTCGTACAGCAGTTCGCGCAGCGTCACGCCGAACGCCAGCTCGACGAGGCCGCCTTGCTTCACATTGCCCGCGAGCTGGAACGGCAGCGTGCCGCGCGAGCGGCCCATGCCGAAGTCCTTGTAGTACGCCGCCCCGCGCGCGAAGATGATCGGCACCGTGGCGAGCGTGATGACGTTATTGATTACCGTCGGCTGACCGTACAGGCCGACGAGCGCCGGCACCGGCGGCTTCGCGCGGACAATGCCGCGCTTGCCTTCCAGCGACTCGAGCAGCGCCGTTTCCTCGCCGCACACGTACGAGCCCGCGCCCTTCGCGACGAACAGTTCGAAGCGATGAGCGGAGCCGAGCACGCTGTCGCCGAGCCAGCCGGCCGCGCGCGCCTTCGCGATAGCGGCTTCGAGCGTCGCGATGGAGTGCGGATATTCGCTGCGTACGTAGATGTAGCCAGCGCTCGCGCCGGTCACGACGCCCGCAATGATCATCCCTTCGATCAGCACGTACGGGTCGCTTTCCATCACGAGACGATCGGAAAACGTGCCGGAATCGCCTTCGTCGGCATTGCAGACGATGTATTTCTGCGCGGCCTTGGCGGCGCGCACCGTGCGCCATTTGATGCCGGCCGGGAACGCGGCGCCGCCGCGTCCGCGCAGGCCCGATTCGATCAGCGCTTCGCAGGCGGCGTCGCCGTCCGTCTGCAACGCGTTGCGCAGACCTTCGAGGCCGCCGTGCGCGACGTAGTCGTCGATGGAAAGCGGGTCGGTGATGCCGATGCGCGCGAACGTCAGGCGCTGCTGCTTCTTCAGGTACGGAATCTCGTCGACCACGCCGACGCGGCGCGCGTGCTCGCCGCCGTCGACAAAACCCACATCGAACAGCTCAGTGACGTCGCTCGCCTCGACGTTCGCATAGCCGATGCGGCCTTCGGGCGTCTGCACCTCGACGAGCGGTTCGAGCCACAGCAAGCCGCGCGAGCCGTTGCGCACGAGCTCAATGGCGATGCCGCGGCGCGCAGCCTCGGCCTGGATTGCGTCGGCGAGCGCGTCCGCGCCGAGCGCGAGCGCCGATGAATCGCGGGGAACGTAAATACGCGTCATGCCGTCACCTCCACGCATTTGCTGGCGGCCGCGAAAATCGCGTCGAATTTTTGCGGCGTGACCCTGGCGTGCAGCGTGCCGTTGACCATCATCGCCGGCGAGAGCGCGCATTGACCGAGGCAGTACACCGACTCCAGTTCCACCGCGGCGCCGGCCTCGTGCGCCGCGTCGAAGCGGCAGCCGGTATGCGACTCGATGTGCTGCGCGAGCGCTTCGGTGCCCATGCTGCGGCAAGCCTCCGCCCGGCACAGCTGCACCGTGACGGCCGCGGCCGGTTGCGTGCGGAAGTGGTGGTAATAGGTGATGACGCCGTGCACTTCTGCGCGCGACAGGTTCATCACGCGCGCGAGCGGCGCGACGGCGGCGGGCGGCACGTAACCAAGTTCGTCCTGAATCGCGTGCAGCACGGCGACCAGCGACCTGCCGGGTTGCGCGTGGCGCGCTACGAGCTCTTCCGGCGCGATGGCGATGAGATCGTCCAAGTGGGGGCTCCTCCAAAGTCATATATGCACTTGTTATTCATAATGCGTGCACTTATGCTTCGTCTATTCGATATGGGATAGCCGAACGATAGGCGGGCGAAACGGCCGACGCAATAGGAAATGCCTGTACATATATGATCAGAATCGAGTGCCACGCGCAACTGATATTGAAGGGCCCGGACGGCCGGGAGGCAAGCCTGTCGGACGTCGTGCCGCTGCTTGCGCTCGTCAACGAGTCCGGCAGCATTGCGCAGGCGGCGGCGCTTAAGGGTTTGTCCTACCGTCACGCGTGGGGCTTGTTGCGCGGGATCGAGGAGCGTCTCGGCGGTCCGCTGATTGCGAAGGAGCGCGGCCGCGGTTCCGTGCTGTCCGACCTCGGGCAGGCGGTGCTGCGCGCGCAGCGTCTGTGCGGCGAGCGGCTCGACGGCAACATGCAGGCGCTCGCCAGCGAAGTGGCGAGCGATCTGAACCGCTGGCTCGCGCCGCCCGTCGATCATGTGCGCATTCACGCGTCGCATGGCTATGCGGTGGCGGCGCTCGTCACGGCGCTCGTTGCACGCGAGCTGCCGGTGGACATCAAGTATCGCGATGGCGTAGATGCGGTCAGCGCGCTCGCGCGCGGCGAATGCGATCTGGCCGGCTTTCACTTGCCGCTCGGCGAATTTCGCGCGGCGTGCGCCGACACGTACCGGCGCTGGCTCGATCCGCAGCGCCACGTGCTCGTGCATCTGACGCGGCGCAAGCAGGGCCTTTTTCTCGGCAAGGGCAATCCGAAGCGGATCGCCGGCCTGTCGGATCTGTCGCGCGACGACATCCGCTTCGTGAATCGTCAGCATGGTTCCGGCACGCGCATGCTGCTCGACCTCGCGTTGCGCAAGCTGGGCGTCGACCCTGATCGCGTGAACGGCTATGCGTCGGCGGAACTCACGCATTCGGCGATTGCGGCGTTTGTCGCGAGCGGCATGGCGGACGTGGGCTTCGGCGTGGAACCCGCAGCGCATCATTTCGGGCTCGATTTCCTGCCCGCCGTCGACGAAGACTATTACTTCGCCTGCGACCGGGCGCGGCTCGAGCGCGCGCCGCTGTCGGCGGTGATCGAACTGCTGCGTGGCAGCGCGTTTCACGCGAGCGTCGACCAGTTGCAAGGCTATGATCCGAGCGAGTGCGGCAAGCTCGTGGATCTCGACGCCGGGCTGAGCGGCGCGGGCGCGTAAGCGCTGGTAAACATCGCGGCGCACATCCGCGTGCGCGGGCCGCTGCGGCTGGCTTTCGTTTGGGATACTCTCTAAGCTTTCCGCCTTTTGCCCAACTGCGCGCATCGCCGCGCTTAGAACCGATATGAAAGCTCTTCTACACGCATGTGCCGCGGCCGCGTCGGCCGGCTTGCTTCTCGCGACCGCTTCCGTCGCTTTCGCGCAGAACTCGCCGGGCGTGCCGGGCGGCATTCTGCAAGACCAGTTCCGGCTCGCTGAACATCCGCAAATGCCGTTTGCCGCGTCGGCACCGTCGGACAAGTATCAGTCCGGCAAGAAATCGGCGATGCGCAAGCGCGGCGACCTGGGCGATCCGAACGGCTGCAACCTGCAGTGTCCGAAGGACTAAGTTGCGCGGCTGGCCGCAGCTCGGTTGGGTTGCATTAATCGTTGCATAGATTGTTGGACGAATCGCTGCATGACTCGGGACGCCGGCGCTTTGCCGGCGTTTTTCATTGGCCTCGGCCCGCCTCGCCGTTCGGGCTAGGGTTTCGCCGTGTGCCAGACGTCCTTGAAGCCGTCTCCTTTCATGTCGCCCGCCTGCTTGTCCGCCGCGTAGCGATACAGCGGATGCCCTTTGTACGCCCACTGCTGCTTACCGTCCGCCGACGGAATCAGCGTCCAGTCGCCGGACGGCTTGTCCGACGGGCTTGCCAGCGCAGCGGGCCAATAGCTCGTGCAGCCGCCGGTGCAGGCGCTCGTGCCCGGCGTCGTGTCTTTGTCGAAGGTGTAAAGCGTCATGCCGTCGGCGGTGACGAGGCGACCGTCGACCACTTTAGGAGGCTCGGCAAAAGCGCTGTGTTGGAGCGCGAGGAGGGCGACGCAGAGGAGGGTCTTACGCATGATGGGGCTCCTGTTTTTCGTGTGTTTCGTGTGTTTCGCGTGAGTGGGCATGCGATGGGGCATGCGTGCACGCGTCACCCATCAACGGATGAGCCGGGGTGTTTATTCCCTTAGCGTTGCATCTTTTTTGCGTTGGCCGGACTTTCCGAGGACGGGCGCGGGCTGGGGGATACGCTTGCTTTTGGCAGCAACCATTTTTCTGTTGGAAATCTACTGCTTTCTGGGCTAGTGCATCCGATAAATGCGTTTTGTTTAATGTGAAATTTCTGATTCGGTGTATGGAAATTTCCATAATACGTTCGGTGCATTTTAAAATGTCTGTCATTTATAGCGGCTTGCATGTGTCTTGATGTCGGTTATCGCCCCGCTGCATTCGACGCGCCGCGAGCGCGGAGGCAGGCGAGAGCGCCCGACTGAGCTACATTCTAGCGCATACACGATGCGCCAATGTGCTTGGTTATACGGTTTTATTTCGCTGGATAAGAAAAGTGCAAAATTGTGTCAAGGTGATTTTTGATAAAAATGCCGATGCTAAAATCTGCGGCGCTCGATTGGGCCATTGATTTGCTGGTTGATTAACCGGCTGTTCAAGGGCTCGTGAGTGATCCTATTAATTCAATTCACCAGGTAAAACAAAAATGCAAAAGATCAATCGCAATGAGTTGGCCAAATCCACGGTTGCCGGTGGTTGCTGCAAGAGCAGCTGCAGGACCAGCAAAACGACCCAGCCTCAACCGCTGAAGAGCGCGGCTCCTCTGGCGCGCAGTTGATGCTCGCCGTCGGGACAGTGCCGGGGGCGCTGTCCCGACGGGCGTGCCAACATGAACATGAAGCTGCCGGCCGTCTCCTTACGCTTCTTCGTGCTGCTCCGTGACGGCTCAGCGCGCGCCAGGTCATGGGTTAAGCGCGCAGCGATGGCCCGCTTGCCGCTTGCAGCGATCGAACCGCTTGCCTCCACCTTTTGGAGTATCGCTGCGCTTGCACGTGCGCGCACCCGTTGGGAAGGCATGTGCCGGCTGGATATAGGCCGGAACGTCCTCAACCTGACGTTGCCCCGCTCCAACAGCGTTGCTGCCGGCCGCGTTCGTGAGCGCCTGATCGACCAGCGGATATATTTCGGCCGGCTGGCGCGCGGAAAAGAAGCATGGCCGGACTTGCAGGCAATTGCACGTGCGCTCGCCCGCAAAATCGCTCAATTGCGCGTCACGGAGCCCGAGCGGCCTGTCATCGTATCGCCGTTTCACTATGTATCGCAGTACGCGAACATCTACGTGATCGACGAATTGCGGGCGCTGCTCGAGCTGGAGTCGATCGCCGTCGTGTCCGGCGTGCCGCGCAATCTATATGGCGACGATCAGGCGCTTATCCCGGGTGTCACCGTGCTGTATACGTACGGCGAGGACGACCGCAACGGCCTGGGCCTTCGCGTCGCGCGGGCGTTGAAGCGCAGCGGCGTCGCAGTGCTGTTTGCCGACGTGCCGCCCTTTACGCTGCACCGGTATCCGATGGAGACGGTGAGTGTCTCGATGTTCGGGCGGGACGCGCGCATTCATCACGGCGTGTTTCGCCTTGGCGCCCAATTCGACGCGATCTTGTTGCCGTTCTATCTGCGTTTTGCGCGCGGCCGCTTCAGTGCGGAAGTGTTCGACCCGTTGCCGCTTGCCATGACCGGCGCACCGCAACAGGTGGCGCGATATATCGAAGCCGCGGTGGCCGACAACTACGGGGACTGGCTGGTCGCCGGGCATCCGTCGATGTATTCGTTCGCGCCCGCTCGCTGAACCATTTCGACGTCCGGCGGCTTCCACACATCCGGCACGAAGGGCGCTTGGGCCGTATTTTCGCTGCGCTTTTCGCGAGCACTCGCAACAACAACCCGGCTCGCATCCGACCGCAATAGTTTATGCAACCTACTCATCTCCCGCAGTTCAGGGACGTTTCCTGGCGTTGGCTCGCCTACGTGGCGTCCACGCTCGTCGTCGGCGCGGTCGTTTTTGCGTTTGTTCATGAAGTCGAGTTGAAACAGGACGTGCGCGCGGAGATCGTGTCGCCGTCGGAAATCAAGGTTCAGGGGCTGAGCGGGCTTGTCTCCGAGATTTACGTCACGAGCCCGGCACGGGTCGAGCAGGGCGCGCCGCTGTTCCGGCTGGAACGCGATCTGTCTCTGGCAAGCGATGGCCGGCAGCGGCCGGCTTTCGACGAACACGCGCGCGACGAGCAGATCCGCACGAGCGAAGCGCAATATCTGCAGCGCAAGGCCGATCTGTCGGCGCAACGCGACGCTGCGCGGCTCGCCGCTGAAAGCCGTCGCGCGGAAATTGCGGCGCTCGACGAGCAATCGGGCCAGAACCGGCAACTCGCCGCCGAAGCGCAACGCGCGCTCGCGCGGCTCGATTCGGTGTCGGATTACGTCACCGCGGACCGCATCGAGCAGGCGAGGGCGCTGACCCACGAGACCAAGGTGTCGGTCGCGCAAAGCGCGGCGCGGCGCCAGCAACTCAACGCCGAACTGGCGGCGACGCTCGCCACGCACGCGAGCCTCGAAGCGCAACTTGCCGAACTCTCCGCGCGTTACGCACGCGAACTGCAGGACATTCGCATGCGCTTCGAGCAGATTCGCCAGGACGCGACCATTTCTGCGCCGAAAGCCGGCGTCGTCACATTCTCCGGCCTCGTCCGCGGCCGCACGCTTGCGCCGGACGACGTCGCGCTTGTCATTTCAACAGGAGGAAAGGAACCGCTGCGCGCCGCGTTGCGCATTCCTTCGCGCCGGCGCGGCTTCGTGCGCGAAGGGCAGGTGGTGCGGCTCAAGCTCGACGCTTTCCCGTACGCGAAGTTCGGCAGCTACGCGGCCCGCATCGATTCTATTTCGCGAACCACGGTGCGTTCGGCCATCTCGCCGACCGGCCCTTCGGGCGCGCACGGCGGAGAAGGCGATTACATGGCCTGGGCCACGCTGAGCGACGACCAGTTCAGATTCGAGCGGCAGCGCTTTGACATCCTGCCGGGCATGACGGCGACGGCGAGCATCGTGATCGAGCGCCGCACCATCGCCGAATGGGTGCTCGCGCCGCTTTTCCGCATCCTGCGGGGATGACCATGCGCGCCATCTATCAAAATGAAGTCGCCGAATGCGGCTACGCGTGCCTGGCCATGGTTCTGTCGCACTTCGGCCGCGCTGTGGAGGTGCGCGAGTTGCAGGCGTTCAGGCCCATCTCGGCGAACGGTTTGACGCTCATGGACCTGTACGACGTCGCGGTCGAATTCGGTCTCGCAGTGCAGGCGTACCGTTTTGACGCCGGCGACTTGCCGGCCATCAAACGCAGTTCGATCCTGCACTTCGGCGGCGCGCATTTCGTGGTGTTCGAGAAGTGCGCTCGCGGCTACGTGCAGGTTATCGACCCGGCGAGCGGCCGGCGGCGCATCGCCATGGACACCTTCGTCGCGAATGTGTCCGGCTATCTGCTCGAATGCGCGGCCACGCCGGACATGCCGCGCGTGCGCAGCAGGTCGCGCGTGCCGCAGGCGCTCGCTCGGGTGCGCTCGCTCAATCCGCAACTCGCCGCCCAGATCGCGAAGGTCATGTTCGTCGCGCTCGGCAGCCAGTTCGCGATCCTCGCCATGCCGTATCTCGGCAACCTGCTGCTCGACGACGTAGTGGCCGCCGACAACCTCAATCTGCTGAACGTGCTCATGCTGACGTTCGGCGGCATCTTCGCGACAGGTGCGTTGAGCCAATACGTGCAGACTTATCTCGTCGAGCTTCTGCACGGTTTCGTGCAGATGAACATGACCGAGGGCATCGTCGCAAAATTGTTGCGCAACCCGATCCCGTATTTCGAGAAGCGCCACGTCGGCGATCTGTTCGCGCGAGTCAAGGCGCAGGACGAAATCAGCGTTTTCTCGACGCGCACGGCGATCTCGGCGGCCATCGACATCGCCGTCGGCATGCTCGCTCTGGCGTTGATGCTGGTGCAAAGCCCGCAACTGACGCTGATTGCGTTGTTGATCTTCATGATCTACGTGGCGGTGGCTTTTGCGCTTTTTGCGCGCATGCGCGACACCCATGCGCTCGTCCTCGAAGAATCGGCGCGCTGTGACGACACGCTCATTGAAACGATTCGCGCGGCGTCGCTCATTAAACTGTCGCAGGGCGAGACGCGGCGTACCGCAATGTTCATGACGAAATACCGCGCATACATCGCGGCGCTCGTGCAGAACAGCCGGCTCGCAAGCGCACGCGACGCGATTCTGAAGCTGATCGACTATGCGGACATGATCGCGGTGAGCTGGTTCGCCGCGCGCCTGATGCTGGGCGGTGCCATCTCCGTCGGTGTGTTCTATTCGTTTTTGATTTACAAGTCGTTGCTGTCGGAGCGCTTTGCCCGGGCCGTCAACGCGGCGTTCGACTATTTCATGCTGAGTGTGCCGGTCGCGCGCGTGAGCGATATCGTCGATTGCGAGGCGGAGCGCTATACGCCGCCGGCCGACCTGCATAAGGCCGTCGAGGTGCGCAGATTCGAGCGCATCGACGTGCGCGGCATCACGTTTCGTTACGGCGTGTCCGATCAGCCTGTGCTGAAAGACGCGAGCATCGTGATTCGCAGGGGCGACAAGATCGTGATCACCGGCGCGTCGGGAAGCGGCAAGTCGACGCTCTTCAAACTGCTGGCGGCGGCCGAGCCGCTGCAGGAGGGCGAGATCGCGTTGAATGGGATCGCCGCTGCGAATCTCAGTGTCGACGAAATCCGCCGGCATGCGGTTCACATGCGACAAGGCGATCTGATCCTGCATGGCTCGATTGCGGACAATGTGTCGCTTTTCAGCGGCAATGCCGACGAAGCGCGGATTCACGCGTTGTTGGACGACGTCGGCCTGCTCGCCGATGTCATGCGTTTGCCGATGCGCACGCGCACGGTGATCAGCGACACGATCGCCAATATTTCCGCGGGTCAGCGCCAGCGTCTGCTGCTTGCGCGCGCGTTGTACCAGCAGCGCGAATTGCTGCTGCTCGACGAGCCGACTTCCAATCTCGATCCCGCGTCGGCGCGGCGTGTCGTCGACTTGCTGCTGCGTCTGGATCGCACGGTCGTGGTCATCACGCATGACATGGCGCTGGCAGCGGCGTTCGGCACGCGTTATCGGCTGGTCGACGGCCAACTGCTCTGCGAGGCTCGCGAGGGAGTGCTGGTGGATGAATAAGCGCGCGTTGACAGGTGCATTCGTCATGCTCGCCACGGTGGCCTATGGCGGAGCCGCCGCTGCAGTGGACCTGCTTGGCGTCGTCGAGCGGAGCACCGATCATGACGCCGATCTCGCGGCGTTTCGGGCGGGTTCGAGAGCGGCGGGGCAAGCCGTGCCGAAAGCGCGCGCTGCGCTCCTGCCGCAGGTGGTGGGTGGGTGGGGGCGGGCCTACAACAGTGTGGTGACGGAAGGCCTCCCCAACACCCACTACTGGCAAAGCGGATGGACCGTCGTGCTCACCCAGCCTGTGTTCGACTGGAGCAAATGGACGACGTACAGGCAGGCGGACTTCGTCGCGGCGCGCGGCGCGGTGGACTTCGCGCGTGCGAGGCAAGCAGTCATTTTGCGGGCAGTAGAGGCATACTTCGACGAACTTGCTGCCGAAGACGAAGTGACGCGCGCGAACGATTACGCGGCCACGCTCGATCTGCACCTGAGCGAGCTGGCCCGCAAGCGGCGGGCGGGAGAGGCGACGGTCATCGACGTGCGGGACGCCGAAGCGGCACGCGCGCAGGCACAATCGCAACAACAGGATGCGCACGACGACGTGCAATTAAAGCGGCTGGTGCTCGAGCACCTCACCGGAGAGCCGTTCGAGGCGCTCTCGCGTGTTTCGGAGGCCGCCGGCCTGCCGGGACTCAGTCCGCCGGATGTCGAAAGCTGGGCCTCCCAGGCGGCGGCCCACGACTACACCGTGCAACAGAAGCAGGTCGATCAGCGTATTGCCGAGCTTGAGGTGGAGAAGGCGCGCGCGGCGCGGCTGCCGGTCGTCAGTCTGACGGCGAGCCACACGCCGGCTGGCGCTGCGTCGGGCTATATGCGTCCCACGACGACCACGACGGCGATGCTGTCGGTGACCATCCCCATTTTCGAGGGCGGCGCGAACACCGCGACAATCGACGAAAAACTGGCACTGCAGGATAAGGCTCAAGACGAGCTGGTCGCGGCGACCCGTACAGCGGGCGCGACCGCCCGCGAATACTGGTCGCGCTTTCATGCCGGCGTCGCGCGGGTCGACGTGCTGTCGCGTGTGGTGCAGAGTTCGCAGGCAGCGTTGGATGCAACCAAGGTCGGCTATCGCGTGGGCAGCCGTGCAAGTACGGATGTGTTGCGGGCCTCGGAGGCTTATTTCGCGAATCGGCGCGATTTGATTCGTGCGCGCTATGCAACCGTGATGGCGCTGCTTCAGTTGAAGGCAGCCGCCGCAAGTCTCGACGTCGACGAGATCGCGCGCGTCAATGAGCTGTTGCTGAATGGGACGGTGGGCGGTGGGAGAGTGGCGGATGCCGAGGCGGGCCGAAAGCCGGCCAGCGCGGAAGTGAAGCAGGTGGTGGTGCCCGCAGACGCGCGTCATTCGGCGCCCGTCACGAATACGCAACCGGCGTTGGCGGAAACGGACGCGCGACGGCCAAAGTTCGACGCGGACGTGTTGCGGGCACTAACGGCTATTCGTCAGTGAGCGTCGGCAAGCCGCTCAAAGTAAGGCGTGTCTTGGGCACGCCCTGTATCCGCACGGCGCGCTCGATCTGCAAGTCGACGCGTTCTCAACGGGAATCCGGCGTCACCACGAAAAAACCCCGCCCGGCTGGCGCCGTCGGGGTCTTCGTCAATGCGCTTCCCACGGCAGTGCCGCGCAGTGCCGCGGAGTGCCGTTTTACTGCAAGGTGTCTGGTGGAGGCGGCGGGAATCGAACCCGCGTCCAGAAGCACTCTACGACCAGTTCTACATGTTTAGTTCTGTCTTTTAATTTAACCGCAGTGACGCGGACGAACACGCTGCACTACGGCGATTCACTAGATTTTCGACCCGGACGTCGTGACTCCGTCAAGGCTTAACTGACGTATATGACCTCTGTCGGTATGGCTACCGGTCTTGCGACACTAGCCCGTCAGTGAACTAGGCAGAGGACGGCGGCCCTTAGGCTGCCAGTGCGAACGTATCGTCGTTTGCAGTTACGTTTTTCCCATTGATTAACGAGGTGACGGGTCCTCGACATGCCCTAGCCGCTTCGCAACCCCTGTCGAAACCAGGTCGCCCCCGCGGTTCGTTGCTCGGAACTTCGAGCCAACGTATATTTTACAATAATTTGACGGCCCTGTCTCGCCCTTGTCTCGTCCCTGTCTCGGTCGAGCTTGCGTCTGTGCCGGCAGCGCTGCTGCCACAGGCGAGCCACCTACGACGGGCGGCCGGTCGGGCGCCATGTGTCGACAAACTCAGCCGATATCGCGCAACAGCCGCTGCAGCTCGGCGGGCGACTGCACGACATGCTGCGCGTGCCATTGTGTGGGCGGAATGTCGTCGCCGCAATAGCCGTAGGCCGCCGCCACCGTCTTCATGCCGGCTGCAAAACCTGCCTGGACGTCGCGCAAATCGTCGCCGACATAGACGATGCGCTCGGCCGCGGTGTCGAGCGCGCGCGCCCCATACAGCAAGGGCGCGGGATGGGGCTTGGAGTGCGGCGTCGTGTCGCCGCTGACCACGCAGCCCGCGCGCTCTTCAAGACCGAGTTGCGCGATCAGCGGCTCCGTGAGCCGTGCGACCTTGTTCGTGACGATGCCCCAGCGCACGCCGCGTGCGTCGAGTTCGTCCAGCAGCTCAGGGATGCCCGGAAAGAGCGTCGTTTCGATGCAAAGATCGGCTTCGTAGTTGGCGAGAAATTCCTCGCGCATCGACGCAAACTCGTGGTGGTCCGGCCTGATGCCGAACCCGCCGCAGATCAGTCCGCGCGCGCCCGCCGACGCCAGCGGCCGCAGCTTTTCGAGCGGCACCATTTCCAGCCCGCGATCGTGACGCATCTTGTTGACGGCCGCAGCCAGGTCGGGCGCAGTGTCGGCAAGCGTACCGTCCAGATCGAACAGCACGGCATGGCAAAGACCAAGCCCATCTTCATTGTCTTCGCGCTGGGGCAGGGGCGTGGGGTCGCTCATTGATTCGGTCTTATCGGCGTTAGGCGGATTATGCGTCGCGACGGCACGCGAGCATGTAATTCACGCTCGTGTCCGCGGAAAGCGCGAAGTGCTTGGAGAGCGGGTTATACACAATACCCTTGATGTCCGTCGTGCGCAGGCCCGCCGCGCGTACGAAGCCCGCGAGTTCCGACGGGCGGATGAAACGTGCGTAGTCGTGCGTGCCCTTGGGCAGCATCCGCGCAATGTACTCGGCGCCGATCACCGCAAAGAGATAAGACTTCACGTTGCGGTTGAGCGTGGAGAAGAACACCCAGCCGCCCGGTTTCACGAGCGTCTTGCATGCCTCGACGATCGCCGACGGTTGCGGCACGTGCTCCAGCATTTCCATGCAGGTCACGACGTCGTAGGTGCCCGGTTCACGAGCAGCGAGCGCTTCGGCGGCGATTTCCTCGTAACTAACGGTTACACCACTTTCAAGGCTGTGAAGATCCGCGACGCCGAGCGCCTCGCTCGACAGGTCGATGCCTTTCACATCCGCGCCTAATCCCGCCATGGATTCCGAGAGAATCCCCCCGCCACAGCCAATGTCCAGCACGCGTTTGCCGGCGAGATGGGCGTGGGCGTCGATCCAGTTCAGGCGCACGGGGTTGAGTTCGTGCAGCGGTTTGAATTCGGCGTTCGGGTCCCACCAACGATGCGCGAGGTCGCTGAATTTCTGCAGTTCGTGGGGATCGGCGTTGGTCATGGCGAAGCGGCCTCGATGAGAGCGGTGAGCGGGCGCTCGAGGATAAACCCGGAGTATATAGGGGAGGGGCCGGGGCGGCAAAATGCCGCCGGGGCACTGGCGGCGGGCGGCTCGCCTGGCGCTGAACGGCTCCCGGTCACCAGGCAATAAAAAAGCCCCGCCGAAGCGGGGCTTTCGATACTGCGCAGAGGTAGCTTACTGCTTCGAAGTACCGACAACTTCGACTTCCACGCGACGATCCGGTGCGAGGCAGGCGATGAGTTGCTTGCGGTTCTTCTGGTTGCAGCCGGTCGTGACCGGGTTGCGCTTGCCCTTGCCTTCCGTGTAGATACGGTTGGATTCGATGCCCTTGCTGACCAGGTATGCCTTCACAGCTTGAGCGCGACGCAGCGACAGACGGTCGTTGTACTTGTCCGAACCGATGCGGTCCGTGTAACCCGTTGCCACGACGACTTCGAGGTTCAGGCCTTGGATCTTCGATGCCAGGTCGTCCAGCTTTTCCTTGCCGGCCGGCTTCAGGATAGCCTTGTCGAAGTCGAACAGTGCGTCAGCCTGATACGTGATCTTCTGGCTGGTGATAGCCGGTGCCGGTGCGACCGGAGCCGGCGGCGTCGGAGCCTGGGCGACCAGTGCGCCGTCGCACTTGGCGTTAGCCGTTGCCGGCGTCCAGAATGCATCGCGCCAGCAAAGCTCGTTCGTGCCGTTCATCCACACGTATTCGCCAGTACCATTTACCCAGTTGTCATTGGTAGCTTGTCGCGACGCCGGCACCGACTGTGCCATGGCGGATGCAGCCATAACCGCGGTAGCTGCAATGAACGCGAGCTTTGAAAGTTTATTCATATTTCTCCTCTCGAAATTGAGATTACCGCAGGTTTACTGCGAGCCTGTTGACGAAGACAAGTCATACATTGCTCGAAGTATAACATTGGTGCGGAACAAAAAACGCTGTGTCTAGACTTCGAGCAGTGTCTGACTCTTTGTGCGTTGGCATTTTGCCATATCGTTCCCTTCCGACGATAAAAAAATCCGCCCCCGATCAAATCCCCCTCCAATTGTGGTGCATGCGCAACACCGCAATCGCCCGGAGCGTCCCGCCAGTCATGGCTGAGCGGCGAATTGCCCTACGCACGAATCGAGCCTGACCGACACAAAAAACGCCCCTTGCGGAACTTTTTCGAGGCGGTCTGCTAATAGGTATACGTCTGCCCGCAGGGTCGGGATTGGCGGCATGTTAGAATCGCGTGATGCGTTGCGTCTGCAATGCTTACGCGAAGGTGTCGGGTTCTCGCTGCCTTCGCACGTAAAAGATACGGATAATGGATCAATTCGCCAAAGAGACTCTGCCAATCTCCCTCGAGGAGGAAATGCGCCGTTCGTATCTCGATTACGCGATGAGCGTGATCGTAGGGCGTGCGCTTCCCGATGTCCGCGATGGCCTGAAGCCGGTGCACCGGCGCGTGCTGTACGCGATGCACGAGCTGAACAACGACTGGAACCGCGCGTACAAGAAGTCGGCGCGTATCGTCGGCGACGTCATCGGTAAGTACCATCCGCACGGCGACAAGGCTGTCTACGACACGATCGTCCGGATGGCGCAGGACTTTTCGTTGCGCTACATGCTGGTGGACGGCCAAGGCAATTTCGGGTCGGTCGACGGAGACAACGCCGCGGCCATGCGTTATACCGAAATCCGCATGGCGAAGATCGGCCACGAGCTGCTCGCCGACATCGACAAGGAAACGGTCGACTTCACGCCGAACTACGACGGCAGCGAGAACGAGCCGGCCATTCTGCCGGCGCGCATTCCTAATCTGCTGATCAATGGCTCGTCCGGCATTGCGGTCGGCATGGCGACCAACATCCCGCCGCACAACCTGAACGAGGTTGTCGACGCGTGCCAGCACCTGCTGAAAAACCCCGAAGCCACGATCGACGAGCTGATCGAGATCATCCCTGCGCCTGATTTTCCGACCGCCGGCATCATCTACGGCGTGGCGGGCGTGCGCGACGGTTATCGCACGGGCCGCGGCCGCGTGGTCATGCGCGCGCTCACGCATTTCGAGGAGATCGACCGCGGCCAGCGCATGGCGATCATCGTCGACGAATTGCCGTATCAGGTGAACAAGCGCTCGCTGCTGGAGCGTATTGCCGAGCTGGTCAACGAGAAAAAGCTGGAAGGCATTTCCGACATTCGCGACGAGTCCGACAAAAGCGGCATGCGCGTCGTGATCGAGCTGAAGCGCGGCGAGGTGCCGGAAGTCGTTCTCAACAATCTGTATAAAGCGACGCAGCTCCAGGACACCTTCGGCATGAACATGGTCGCGCTCGTCGACGGCCAGCCGAAGCTCCTGAACCTGAAGGAGATGCTGTCGTGCTTCCTGTCGCATCGCCGGGAAGTGCTGACGCGGCGCACTGTCTACGAACTGCGCAAGGCGCGGGAACGCGGGCACGTGCTCGAAGGCCTCGCGGTGGCGCTCGCGAACATCGACGAATTCATCGCCATCATTAAAGCTGCGCCGACTCCGCCTATCGCCAAGCAGGAATTGATGGCGCGTCCGTGGGATTCGTCGCTGGTGCGCGAAATGTTGTCGCGCGCCGAGACGGAAAATGCGTCGGCGGGCGGTCGCGATGCGTACCGTCCTGACGGATTGAATCCGTCGTTCGGCATGCAGGCTGACGGCCTGTACCGCTTGTCCGACACGCAGGCTCAAGAAATCCTGCAGATGCGTTTGCAACGCCTGACCGGACTCGAGCAGGACAAGATCATCGGCGAGTACCGCGACGTCATGGCGCAGATCGCCGACCTGCTGGACATTCTGGCCCGGCCGGAACGCATTACGGCGATCATCGTCGACGAACTGACGTCGATCAAGGCCGAATTCGGCGACGCGCGCCGCTCGAAGATCGAGTTGAATGCGACCGAACTGAACACCGAAGACCTGATCACGCCGCAGGAAATGGTCGTGACCATGTCGCACGCGGGTTACGTGAAATCGCAGCCGTTGTCGGAATATCGCGCGCAAAAGCGTGGTGGTCGCGGCAAACAGGCGACTTCCATGAAGGAAGACGACTGGATCGACACACTCTTTATCGCGAATACGCACGACCACATTCTGTGCTTCTCCAACCGCGGCCGCGTGTACTGGGTCAAAGTCTACGAAGTGCCGCAAGGTTCGCGTAATTCGCGCGGCCGTCCGATCGTCAACATGTTCCCGCTGCAGGAAGGCGAAAAGATCACGGTTGTGCTGCCGGTCAAGGAATTTTCTGCCGACAAGTTCGTGTTCATGGCCACTGCGTTAGGAACGGTAAAGAAGACGCCGCTCGAAGCCTTCAGCCGGCCGTTGCGCAAGGGTATTATTGCGGTCGGTCTGGATGACGGCGATTACCTGATCGGCGCCGCCATCACAGACGGTCAGCACGACGTGATGCTGTTCTCCGACTCGGGCAAGGCGGTCCGCTTCGACGAAAACGACGTGCGGCCCATGGGCCGCGAGGCGCGCGGCGTGCGCGGCATGCAGCTCGAAGACGGTCAGAACGTGATCGCGCTGCTGGTAGCAGGCGACGAGCAGCAGTCGGTGCTCACCGCCACGGAAAACGGCTTCGGCAAGCGCACGCCGATCACCGAATACACGCGTCACGGCCGCGGCACGAAGGGCATGATCGCGATCCAGACTTCCGAGCGCAACGGCAAGGTCGTCGCCGCCACGCTGGTCGACCCGGAAGCGCAGATCATGCTGATCACGACCACGGGCGTCCTGATTCGTACGCGCGTGTCGGAAATTCGAGAAATGGGCCGTGCAACTCAAGGTGTTACACTCATCAGCCTTGACGAAGGGACCAAGCTTTCAGGTCTGCAGCAGGTTGCCGAGGCGGAAGCGGAAGGCGATGTCGAAGGCGACGCCGAGGGTCCCGCCGAAGGCGGTAACGGCGGGGAAGACGGTGGCGCAGCCTGATCCGCGGTTTTGGCTTCGCGCTCGGTACTGATTGAAAGCTCTGCGGGACAGAACGGCGTGTCGGGCCGACACGCTTTCCGCGCGGCTGGCGGTTCAAGTTAATTTCTATTAGGGAGTAATGATGCAGAAACGATTCAAACAACTGGCGTTGCTGGCTGCCGTCGTGCCGACCTTTGCCATGGCTCAAGCACTTCAGAGCCAGGCTCCGTCGGCGCCGGCTGCTGCCGCGGCACCGGTTGATCCGGCCAAGCAGGCTGCCATCAAGGACCTGCTGGACGCAATCGACGCACAGAAGCTCGTGGGCGCAATCGGCAACAGCGCGCAAATGCAGGCAAAGCAGCTCGTCCCGGCTATCCTGTCGGACGCGCTGAGCGAAAACAAGACGATGACGGACAAGCAGAAGCAGGCTTCCGTCCCGACGCTGCAAAAGAACGCAGTGCCGAAGCTGGTTGACGGCGCGGGTCAGGTCTTCGCGACGGACGGCTTCCGCCAGGACGCCATGCAGGCTCAGTACGACGCGTACGCAAAGTACTACAGCACGTCGGAAATCAAGGATCTGACGGCTTTCTACAAGAGCCCGACCGGCCGCAAGTTCATCCAGGTTCAGGACCAGGTTGGCCGCGACGTCGTCAACGGCTTGATGCAGAAGTACATGCCGCAATCGATCAAGGCAACGCGTGACCAGGCCGACAAGGAAGTCGCTTCGGTCAAGCCGGCTAAGTAAGCCTCAGGCGAAAGCCGCGCGGATACCGCGCTGGCGCGCCACCGGTGGTCCGATTTCAGGGCCGCCGAGTTTGGCGGGTTAGCGGGGACAATGCGATAATGGCCGTTTGCGCATGTGCGCAAGCGGCCATTGTTTTTTCGGCGCTCAATTGTCGACGCCGGCGGCTCAAAACACGGCTGCGATTGCCGACAGTCGCAGCCACCCGGGTGGTTATTCGCGTCGGCTGAAACATGGCCGTTTTCCCGCAGCGTCTTTGCGCGGCGGCCGCTTTACCGATTCAACGGACTCAACCGATTCAGCGACTCGTGCGCGACTTTTCGTATTCGCGCCGCTTTCAGGATCTCACGATGCGCGTCTTTAATTTCTCCGCCGGCCCAGCGGCCATGCCCGAAGAAGTGCTGCGTCAGGCAGCCGCCGAAATGCTCGACTGGCAAGGCAGCGGCATGAGCGTGATGGAAATGAGCCATCGCGGGAAAGAATTCATGTCGATCCACGAGGAAGCCCTGACCGATCTGCGCGAGCTGCTGGCCGTGCCGGCGAGCCACCGGATCCTGTTCCTGCAGGGCGGCGGTCTCGGCGAAAACGCGATCGTGCCGATGAACCTGCTCGGCACTAAACCGCGCGCGGACTTTGTCATCACCGGTTCCTGGTCGCAAAAGTCGTTCAAGGAAGCGCAGAAGTACGGCTCCGTGCATCTCGCCGCGAGCGGCCAGACAGCGGACGGTTTCACTCGCGCGCCGGCCTTTTCCGAATGGCAATTGTCGGACGATCCCGCTTACGTGCACCTGTGCACGAACGAGACGATCCACGGTGTCGAGACTTTCGAGATTCCCGACCTCGGCAATATTCCGCTGGTGGCGGACGCGTCTTCGCACATCCTGTCGCGTCCCATGGACATCGCCAAATACGGCGTGCTGTTCGGCGGCGCGCAAAAGAACATCGGCATGGCGGGCGTGACGGTCGTGATCGTGCGCGAGGACATGCTGGACCGGGCGCTGCCTATCTGCCCGTCGGCGTTCGAATGGAAGACGGTTGCCGAAAACAATTCCATGTACAACACGCCGCCCACTTATGCGATCTACATCGCCGGCCTCGTGTTCAAGTGGTTGAAAAAGCAGGGCGGCCTCGCCGCAATGGAAGCACGCAATCTCGAAAAAGCGAAGCTGCTGTACGACGCAATCGACTCGAGCAGCTTCTATCTGAACAAGGTCGAGCGTGGCTCGCGCTCGCGGATGAACGTACCGTTTTTCCTCGCCGACGAGTCGCGCAACGAAGATTTCCTCGCCGGCGCGAAAGCGCGGGGAATGGTGCAGCTCAAGGGCCACAAGTCCGTCGGCGGCATGCGGGCGTCGATTTACAACGCCGTCCCGCTCGAAGGCGTGAAAGCGCTTGTCGAATACATGAAGGAATTCGAACAGCACAGCGCCTGAGTGCCGGGCATTCGGCGCGCATCCTTTCCAGCACGCATTTTTGCAGCAGTTTTTTGCGGCAATTCTTTGCAGCAACTACGGGCAGGACCGTTTTCACGCATGGACGACGAACTTAACAATCGACTCAAACCTCTTCGCGAGCGCATCGACGCGCTCGACGCGCAGCTGATCGCGCTTCTCAATCAGCGCGCCGCGGTGGCGCTCGAAGTGGGCGAGGTCAAGAAGCATTTCAACGCGCCGGTGTTTCGCCCGGAACGCGAGCAGCAGGTCATCGCGCGTCTGCAGGACATGAGCGAAGGGCCGCTCGCGAGCGAGCACATCAGCGCCATCTGGCGCGAGATCATGGCCGCGAGCCGCGCGCTGGAAAAGACCATCAAGGCGGCGTATCTGGGGCCGGTCGGCACCTATAGCGAACAGGCCATGCATGAGTACTTCGGTCAATCGATCGAAGGCCTGCCGTGCCCGTCCATCGACGAAGTGTTCCGCTCGGTCGAAGCCGGCGCGGCGGAATTCGGTGTGGTGCCGGTCGAGAATTCCACCGAAGGCGCGGTGTCGCGCACGCTGGATTTGCTGCTGCAAACGCAACTGACCATCGGCGGCGAGCTTGCGTTGCCGATCCATCACAATCTGTTGACGCTGAACGGCGGCCTGACCGGCGTCACCCGCGTCTGCGCGCACGCGCAGGCGCTCGCGCAATGCCAGCGCTGGCTCGCGAGCAACGCGCCGCATCTCGAGCGCCAGGCCGTGTCGAGCAATGCCGAAGCGGCGCGCATGGCGGCGGAAGATCCGACCGTCGCGGCCATCGCCGGCGATCGCGCCGCGACGCACTACGGTTTGCAGGTTGCGTACGCGCTGATTCAGGACGATCCGCACAACCGCACCCGCTTCGTGATGATCGGCAAGGAGCGCACGGGCGCGAGCGGCCACGACCAGACGTCGCTGATCGTGTCGGTTCCGAACGAGCCGGGCGCGGTGTTCAAGCTGCTCGAGCCGCTTGCGCGCCACAGCGTTTCCATGACCCGCTTCGAATCGCGTCCGGCGCGCGTCGGCACGTGGGAGTACTACTTCTATATCGACGTCGAAGGCCATCGCGACGATCCGGCCGTGGCCGCCGCCTTGACCGAACTCGGCGAGAAAGCAGCCTTCCTGAAGATTCTGGGCTCGTATCCGCGCGCCCGCTGATGACTGGCAACCCCCGAGCAAGCGCCGGCCAGCCAGTGCGGCGGTGCACTCGCCGCGACTTTTTCTAATAATCGTTCGGAGATTTCATGACAACGTCCTTCGGTCCTTCTTACGTGCGCGCCATTGCGCCTTACATCGCGGGCAAGCCGATTTCGGAAGTCGCGCGCGAGTTCGGGCTGGACGAGGCGAAAATCGTGAAACTGGCGTCGAACGAGAATCCGCTCGGCATGCCTGAGTCGGCGCAACGGGCAATGGCGCAAGCCGCGAGCGAGTTGGGCCGCTATCCCGACGCGAATGCATTCGAGCTGAAGACGGCGCTCGGCGAACGCTACGGCGTGCCGTCCGACTGGATCACGCTCGGCAACGGCAGTAACGACATTCTTGAAATCGCCGCGCACGCGTTTGTCGAAAAAGGGCAGTCCATCATTTACGCGCAGTATTCGTTCGCGGTTTACGCGCTGGCCACGCAAGGCCTGGGCGCGCGCGCGATCGTCGTGCCGGCGGTGAAGTTCGGCCACGATCTCGACGCGATGCTCGCCGCGATCACCGACGACACGCGGCTCATCTTCGTCGCCAATCCGAACAACCCGACGGGCACGTTCATCGAAGGTCCGAAGCTCGAGGCGTTTCTCGACAAGGTGCCGCGCCACGTCGCCGTCGTGCTGGACGAGGCGTACACGGAGTATCTGCCGGCGGAAAAGCGCTACGACTCGATCGAATGGGTGCGCCGTTATCCGAACCTGCTCGTGTCGCGCACGTTCTCAAAGGCGTTCGGCCTGGCCGGACTGCGCGTCGGCTTCGCGATTGCGCAGCCGGAGTTGACCGATCTCCTGAACCGTCTGCGCCAGCCGTTCAACGTCAACACGCTCGCGCAGGCCGCAGCCATCGCCGCGCTCAACGACAAGGCGTTTCTGGAGAAGTCGGCAGCGCTCAACGCGCAAGGCTATCGCCGTCTTACAGAAGCATTCGACAAGCTCGGTCTCGAATATGTGCCGTCCGACGGTAACTTCGTGCTGGTGCGCGTCGGCGACGACGACGCAGCCGGCAACCGCGTGAATCTCGAATTGCTGAAGCAGGGCGTCATTGTGCGTCCGGTCGGCAATTACGGTTTGCCGCAATGGCTGCGCGTGACGATCGGGCTGCCCGAAGAAAACGAGGCGTTCATCGCCGCGCTCGAAAAAACGCTCGCCACCGCGTAGGCGGCGAATTTTGACCCGCGCGCCTCGTTTCCCGAAAGGCGCGCTTTTCTGTGACCGACGTGGCCGCGTTCTTTTTTAACAAGCTGGTGATTTTCGGTGTCGGCCTGATCGGCGGATCGCTCGCGCGCGCGCTGCACGAGCGCGGCGAGGCGGATGGCGCACGCACGGTAATCGGCGTAGGCCGCTCGGCGGCGTCGAGTGCACGCGCGCTGGAACTCGGTGTGATCGACCGTGCGGCGGCTCTCGACGACGACGCGTCGTTGCGCGAAGCGCTTGCCGGCGCCGACGTCGTGCTGCTCGCGGCGCCTGTCGCGCAGACGCAGCCGCTGCTCGAGCGCATTGTGCCGTTTCTCGACCCCAACACAGTCGTGACCGACGCCGGCAGCACCAAGTCCGACGTTGTGGCCGCGGCCCGCGCCGCGCTCGGCGCGCGCATCGGCCAGTTCGTGCCGGGGCATCCCATTGCAGGCCGCGAGGCGAGCGGCGTCGAGGCCGCATTGCCGGACCTCTACGTGGGCCGCAATGTCGTGCTGTGTCCGTTGCCGGAAAACGCGCCGCATGCCGTGGAGCGCGTCGCGGCCATGTGGCGCGCGACCGGCGCGCTCGTGCGCGACATGGCGCCTGCGCAGCACGACCGCGTGTTTGCGTCCGTCAGCCATTTGCCGCACGTGTTGTCGTTTGCGCTTGTCGAGCAGATTCTCAATTCGCCCGACGCCGCGCTGAAATTTTCCTTTGCCGCGGGCGGCTTTCGCGACTTCACGCGGATTGCCGCGTCGAGCCCGGAAATGTGGCGCGACGTGTGTGTCGCCAATCGCGTCGCGCTGCTCGACGAACTCGACGCCTACACGGCCGTGCTCGCCCGGCTGCGGGCGGCGATCGAAGCGGCGGACGGCGCCGCGCTCGAAGCCGTCTTCGCCCGCTCGCGGGTAGCACGCACCGAGTGGCAGGAACAGCGCGCGGGCGGCGTGGCGTCGGCCGACGGCTCAAAATGAACGCATTGAGATAAGCGCATTGCAATCAGCGCGCCGCACTAACCGGAAACTGGACTCAATCATGGAATTCCTCGATCTCGGACCCTTTTCTCGTGCGTCCGGCACGGTTCGTCTGCCTGGCTCGAAAAGCATTTCGAACCGGGTGTTGCTGCTCGCCGCACTCGCCGAAGGCGAAACGACGATCACGAACCTGCTCGACTCCGACGACACGCGCGTCATGCTCGACGCGCTCGAAAAGCTCGGCGTGCGGGTCAAGCGCGACGGCGATACCTGTGTCGTGACCGGCACGCGCGGCGCATTCACGGCGCGCACGGCTGACCTCTTTCTCGGCAACGCGGGCACGGCGGTGCGTCCGCTGACCGCGGCGCTGTCGGTGAACGGCGGCGACTACCGCATTCACGGCGTGCCGCGCATGCATGAGCGGCCAATCGGCGATCTCGTCGACGGGCTGCGGCAGATCGGCGCAAGAATCGACTACGAGGAAAACGAGGGCTATCCGCCGTTGCGCGTCCGCCCGGCGCAGATCTCCGCCGAAGCGCCGATTCGCGTGCGCGGCGACGTCTCGAGCCAGTTCCTCACGTCGCTCCTGATGACGCTGCCGCTCGTGCGCACGGCAAGCGGCGTCAGCATGGTTCAGGTGGACGGCGAACTGATCTCGAAGCCCTACATCGAGATCACCATCAAGCTGATGGCGCGCTTCGGCATCAACGTCGAGCGCCACGGCTGGCACCAGTTCGTCGTGCCGGCGGGGCAGCGCTACCAGTCGCCGGGCACGATCATGGTGGAAGGCGACGCGTCGTCGGCGTCGTATTTCCTCGCGGCGGGCGTGCTCGGCGGCGGGCCCGTGAAAGTGGAGGGCGTGGGCCGGTCGAGCATTCAGGGCGACGTCGGCTTCGCGGATGCGCTCATCAAGATGGGCGCGAACCTGCAAATGGGCGAGGACTGGATCGAAGTGCGCGGCGTCGGCAACGACCACGGCAAGCTGGATCCGATCGACATGGACTTCAACCTGATCCCGGACGCCGCCATGACCATCGCGGTCGCCGCGCTGTTCGCCGACGGCACGACCACGTTGCGCAACATCGCGAGCTGGCGCGTCAAAGAGACCGACCGGATCGCGGCCATGGCGACGGAGCTTCGCAAGGTCGGCGCGAAAGTCGAGGAAGGCGAAGACTTCCTGATGGTCACGCCGCCGGAAAAGCTGATTCCGAACGCGTCCATCGACACTTACGACGATCACCGCATGGCCATGTGTTTCTCGCTCGTGAGTCTCGGCGGCGTCCCGGTCCGGATCAACGACCCGAAGTGCGTCGGCAAGACTTTTCCCGATTATTTCGAGCGCTTCGCAGCGCTTGCTCACCCCTGATTCGCGTACGAATCGCCTGACGTGCGACTTTTTCGATGAAACCGATCCGTCCCTTTCACCAGACGCCCGTCATTACGATCGACGGCCCCAGTGCCTCGGGCAAAGGCACCGTGGCCGCACTGGTCGCCGCCAGCCTCGGCTTTCACCTGCTGGACAGCGGTGCGCTGTACCGGCTCGCTGCGCTTGCCAGCATGCGCTACAAGGTAGGGGCGGAGGACGTCGACGCCCTTGTAAAGCTGATCGACGATCTGCATATCACGTTTCGTGAAGGTCTTGCCCAGCTCGACGGCGTCGACGTTTCCGCGGAAATTCGCGCGGAGGAAGTCGGCAGCCGCGCTTCCGCAATTGCCGTGCACGCGCCGGTGCGCGCCGCGCTGGTGGCGCGTCAGCGGGCTTTTCGCAAGGAGCCGGGGCTCGTCGCCGACGGTCGCGACATGGGCACGGTGATCTTCCAAGACGCCGTTCTGAAGGTCTTTATGACCGCCAGCGTGGAGGCCCGCGCGGCGCGGCGGCATAAGCAATTGATACAAAAAGGATTTTCTGCTAATATTGATGACTTGCTCCGGGATTTGCGTGAGCGCGACGAGCGTGACAGTCAGCGCGCAGCCGCGCCGCTTAAGCCCGCAGCGGATGCAAAGCTGCTCGATACGTCCGCCCTGTCGGTCGATCAGGCGGTCGAGCAGGTAGTGCAATGGTACGAAGCGCTCGTGCCGCAAAGCTGATCGAAGTTGCTGTTTCATCGCCATTTCGAACCGGCGGCGGGCGCGGCAGTTGTCCGTTGCTGGTAGGTGCTTCGCGGTTGTCGCGAAGTGTTGTATTAACCCCTTAACCCCGCGTGGCATTCGCAGTTTTGCCGTAGTTGCTGACCGTTCGGCCAGCCGGGCGCCGCGAGAACCATGCAAATTTTGATTTTTATGTCCGACCTGCAAACCTCTACCCCGAATACCGAATCTTTTGCGGCTCTGTTCGAAGAGTCGCTGACCAAGCAAGACATGCGCGCCGGCGAAGTGATCTCCGCCGAAGTCGTGCGTGTGGACCACAACTTCGTGGTCGTCAACGCTGGTCTCAAGTCCGAAGCCTACATCCCGCTCGAAGAGTTCCTGAATGACGCGGGCGAGGTAGAAGTGCAGGCGGGCGACTTCGTTTCCGTCGCGATCGACGCGCTGGAAAACGGCTATGGCGACACCATCCTGTCGCGCGACAAGGCGAAGCGTCTGGCTTCGTGGCTGTCGCTGGAAAAGGCACTCGACAACAACGAACTCGTGACCGGCACGATCACGGGCAAGGTCAAGGGCGGCATGACCGTCATGGTCAACGGCATCCGCGCGTTCCTGCCGGGTTCGCTCGTCGACACGCGTCCGGTCAAGGACACGACGCCGTACGAAGGCAAGACGCTGGAATTCCGCGTCATCAAGCTCGACCGCAAGCGTAATAACGTCGTGCTGTCGCGCCGCGCTGTCATCGAGGCAACGCAAGGCGAAGAGCGCGCAAAGCTGCTCGAAACGCTGAAGGAAGGCGCGATCGTCGAAGGCGTGGTCAAGAACATCACCGACTACGGCGCGTTCGTGGACCTGGGCGGTATCGACGGCCTGCTGCACATCACCGACATCGCATGGCGCCGTGTGCGTCACCCGTCGGAAGTGCTGTCCGTCGGCCAGGAAGTCACCGCGAAGATCCTCAAGTTCGACCAGGAAAAGAACCGCGTTTCGCTCGGTATCAAGCAACTGGGCGACGATCCGTGGGAAGGCATCTCGCGCCGTTACCCGTCGGGCACGCGCCTGTTCGGTAAGGTCACCAACATCACCGACTACGGCGCATTCGTCGAAGTGGAATCGGGCATCGAAGGCCTCGTCCACGTGTCGGAAATGGACTGGACGAACAAGAACGTTGCACCGTCGAAGGTTGTCCAGCTGGGCGACGAAGTCGAAGTCATGGTTCTCGAAATCGACGAAGACCGCCGCCGTATCAGCCTCGGCATGAAGCAGTGCAAGCCGAACCCGTGGGACGACTTCAGCCGCAACTTCAAGAAGGGCGACAAGCTGCAAGGCGCAATCAAGTCGATCACCGACTTCGGCGTCTTCATCGGTCTGCCGGGCGGCATCGACGGTCTGGTTCACCTGTCGGACCTGTCGTGGTCGGAAACGGGCGAAGAAGCGGTTCGCAAGTACAAGAAGGGCGACGAAGTGGAAGCGATCGTTCTCGGCATCGACGTCGAGAAAGAGCGCATTTCGCTCGGCATCAAGCAGCTCGAAGGCGACCCGTTCAGCAACTACGTTGCAATGAACGACAAGGGTTCGATCGTCGACGGCACGGTCAAGTCGGTGGACGCAAAGGGCGCAGTGGTTCAGCTGTCGGGTGAAGTCGAAGGCTACCTGCGCGCTTCGGAAATCGCACAAGACCGCGTGGAAGACGCACGCAACGTGCTGAAGGAAGGCGACAAGGTCAACGCGATGATCATCAACATCGATCGCAAGTCGCGTGGCATCAACCTGTCGATCAAGGCGAAGGACTCGGCTGAGCAACAGGAAGCGATCCGCGGCCTGGCTTCGTCGGATTCCAGCGCAGCTGCCACCGGCACGACGAACCTCGGCGCGCTGCTGAAGGCCAAGCTCGACGGCCAGAACCAGTAATTGAGGAATGCCCCCAACCTGCCGCACAGACTTTGAACTGGCGGCAGGTACCCCTCGCGGGGTCACCGGGGGCGGCTCGGCGTTTTCTTGAGAGGTCTGCTGCAGTATGACCAAATCGGAATTGGTCGCCCAACTGGCTACGCGTTTTCCGCAGCTTGTATTGAAAGATGCGGATTTCGCGGTCAAGACGATGCTTGATGCGATGTCGGAGGCGCTTGCCAAAGGTCATCGCATCGAAATTCGAGGTTTTGGCAGCTTCGGCCTGAACCGCCGTCCTTCCCGCGTCGGGCGCAACCCGAAGTCGGGCGAAAAAGTGCTGGTACCTGAGAAGTATGTGCCGCACTTCAAGCCGGGCAAGGAGTTGCGCGAGCGGGTCGATCGTCGCGCGGGTGAGCCGTTGAAGGCCGAAGAGCCGGATGACGATCTGTAAATGCTCCGCTGTGCGCGCTGTGCAGTTTCGCAGCGTGGCGTTGGCAGCGTCAGCGGCCAATGCCAGTCGGCAAAAGACCAGAAAAAGCGCCTTTGGGCGCTTTTTTTTCGCCCGCGTTTTCTGCCTGCTTTGTCTCCGCTGGTACTCGCGCACCAGGCCGCATTTCCAACCGCATGTGCGCCTGCGCTTTTCTGTACGCCGGCGTTCGGCCACTTCCTGCCCAGCCGCGAGGGCTTCAATTACAATACGGGTCACTTCGGCGCGGGCAAACACCGTGGCGCGACGCGTCATCAGGCCGGCGTCACCCCGCAACTGCCGTCAAGAGATCTATTCATGAAATTTATCGTCTGGCTGATCCGTGTACTGGTGTTCGTGCTGTTGCTCGTACTGGCACTCTCCAATACACAACCCGCTACGCTGAATTTCCTCGCTGGCTACGCCTGGTCGGCGCCGCTTATCCTGATCGGCCTCGCGTTTTTCGTAGTCGGACTGCTCGCGGGCCTTGTTTCGTCGATGCCGGCTGTCGTCCGCCTGCGCATGGAAAATGGCCGTTTAAAGCGTGAGCTGCGGGTGGCGCGCGAGGCGCCGGTGGCCGTCGAACAGCCGCCCATGCCGCCGCTGATCTGATTGTTTCGCTCGCCGCGCGCGTTTCGCGCGGCATCCTGTTCCTGCCTTCCGGCTCATTTGCATTCATCGCATGGATCTAGACTTCTGGTGGCTGCTCGTCATCCCCGTCGCTTTCGCGTTCGGCTGGATGGCTGCGCGCTACGACCTCAAGACGCTGCTGTCAGAAAGCGCCAATCTGCCGCGTTCCTATTTCCGCGGCCTGAACTTCCTGCTCAACGAGCAGCCGGACCAGGCGATCGACGCCTTTATCGAAGTCGTCAAGCTCGACCCGGAAACCGTCGAGCTGCATTTCGCGCTCGGCAATCTGTTCCGGCGCCGCGGCGAGACGGACCGCGCAATTCGCGTACATCAGAATCTGCTGAGCCGCGCGGATCTGCCGGTCAGCGAGCGCGATCACGCCCTGTTCGAACTGGGGCAGGACTTCCTGAAGGCCGGTTTGCTGGATCGCGCGGAAGAAACTTTCCGTTCGCTCGAAACCGGCGACTACGCGTTGGGCGCCCAGCGCGCGTTGCTCACCATCTACGAAATCGAGAAGGACTGGGTCAAGTCGATCGACACCGCGCGGCATCTGGAAACTATGGGCGCGGAATCGCTCGACAAGGAAATCGCGCAATTCCATTGCGAGCTCGCGCAGGAAGCGCTGCAGCAGAAAAAACCCGACGAGGCGCGCCGCCAGCTCGGCTTCGCGCTGAAGGCGAATGCGACCAACGTGCGTGCCACCATTCTGTTCGGCGACGTCGACGCCGCTGCGGGCGCGCAGGAAGCGGCGATCGCCCAGTGGCGGCGCGTCGAGGAGCAGAATCCCGCCTATTTGCCGCTCGTCGCCGACAAGCTGATGAAGGCCTACGAAGCGCTCGGCCGAGCGCAGGACGGCGCCGATCTGCTCACCAGCTGGGTCGATCGCTATCCGAGCAACGATCTGCTCGACGTCGCGTATCAACACGTGGCGTCGCTGCGCGGGCCGGACGCAGCGCACGCGCTTGCGCGTTCGCAGATGCAGAAGTCGCCGAACCTCGCCGGCATGACGCGCCTGCTCGAAGCGCAGCACGCCGTCGCGGAAGAGCCGCGGCGCAGCGAGCTGGAACTGATGCGCACGCTGATCCGCCAGCGCACCAAAAATCTGCCGCGCTACACGTGCCAGAATTGCGGCTTCAGGGCGCGGCTTTTCTACTGGCAGTGCCCCGGCTGCAGCGGTTGGGAAACCTACGCGCCGCGCCGGGTCGAGCCGATCACCGCGTCGAACTGAGGTCGCGGACGGCTTTGGCAGCGTGTTCGTGACCGGCTTTATTGCCGGAAATCATCACCGGAACCTTCAACCGGAAAGCGTATGAAAATCACCATTATCGGCACGGGCTATGTGGGTCTCGTCACAGGCGCGTGTCTCGCAGAAATCGGCAACGACGTCTTCTGTCTCGACGTCGACCCGCGCAAGATCGAAATCCTCAACAATGGCGGCGTGCCCATTCACGAGCCGGGCCTGCAGGAAATCATCGCGCGCACGCGCGCGGCCGGGCGCATCACGTTTTCGACGGACATCGAGGCGAGTGTCGCTCACGGCGATGTGCAGTTCATCGCGGTGGGCACGCCGCCCGACGAAGACGGCTCCGCGGATCTGCAATACGTGCTGGAGGCGGCGCGCAATATCGGCCGCACGATGAACGGCTTCAAGGTGATCGTCGACAAGTCGACGGTGCCGGTCGGCACGGCGCAGCGCGTGCGCGCAGTTGTCGAGGAAGAGCTCGCGAAACGCGGGCTCGCGGGCAGCGACAAGCACCGCTTCTCGGTCGTGTCGAATCCCGAATTCCTGAAAGAAGGCGCGGCCGTGGACGACTTCATGCGGCCCGACCGCATCGTGCTCGGCAGCGACGAAGACGAAGCCGGCCTGCGCGCGCGCGAACTGATGAAGCGCCTCTACGCGCCGTTCAACCGCAACCACGAGCGCACGCTGTACATGGACGTGCGCTCGGCCGAGTTCACCAAATACGCGGCCAATGCGATGCTGGCCACGCGCATCTCGTTCATGAACGAAATGTCGAATCTCGCGGACCGGGTGGGCGCCGACATCGAGGCGGTGCGCCGCGGCATCGGCTCGGACCCGCGCATCGGCTATCACTTCCTGTATGCGGGCTGCGGCTATGGCGGCTCGTGCTTCCCGAAGGACGTGCAGGCGCTTATCCGTACGGCGAGCGAAAGCGGCCACAATCTGCGCATTCTCGAAGCCGTCGAGGAAGTGAACTACCAGCAGAAAGACGTGCTGGTGCAGAAGATCACGCACAAGTGGGGCAACGATCTGGCAGGCCGCACTTTTGCAGTCTGGGGCCTCGCGTTCAAGCCGAATACCGACGACATGCGCGAAGCGCCGAGCCGCCGCGTGATCGCCGAACTGCTCGCGCGCGGCGCGCAGGTGCGCGCGTACGATCCGGTCGCCGTGACCGAAGCGCGCCGTGTCTTCGCCATGGATCTGCACGACGCGCCGGAGCAGCTCGCGCGCCTCACCTTCACGAGCACGCAGGACGAAACGCTCACGGGCGCCGACGCACTCGTCATCGTCACGGAATGGAAGGAGTTCAAGAGCCCGGACTTCGTGCATCTGAAATCCGTGCTGAAATCGCCGGTCATTTTCGACGGCCGCAATCTGTACGAACCGGATGCGATGAACGAACTCGGCATCGACTATCACTCGATTGGACGCCCTTATGCCCAACCCTCTGAACTTGCGGCCGATGCCTGAGGCGAAGCCCGCCTCCGTCGCGCCGTCGCCGTCGCCGGCACTGACGGTGGTGCCGCGCGCACAGATCGCGGCCGCGCGCGTGCTGGTCGTCGGTGATGTGATGCTCGACCGCTATTGGTTCGGCGACGTGAACCGCATCTCGCCGGAAGCGCCGGTGCCGGTCGTGCACGTGCAGCGCCAGGAAGACCGTCTCGGGGGCGCGGCGAACGTCGCGCGCAACGCGGCGGCGCTGGGCGCGCAGGCGGGTCTCCTGTGTGTCGTCGGACACGACGAACCCGGCGAGCGCATCGTGCAATTGCTCGGCGAGAGCGGCGTGAATCCGCATCTGGAACGCGACCCCGCGCTGCTCACCACCATCAAGCTGCGCGTGCTGTCGCGTCAACAACAGTTGCTGCGCGTCGATTTCGAAAACTCGCCGGCGCACGAGGTGTTGCTCGCGGGCCTCGCGCGCTTTGACGAATTGCTGCCGTCGCACGACGTGATCCTGATGTCCGATTACGCCAAAGGCGGCCTGACCCACGTCACGCAGATGATCGCGAGAGCGCACGCGGCCGGCAAGCCGGTGCTGGTCGACCCGAAAGGCGACGATTGGGAGCGCTACCGCGGCGCCACGTTGATCACGCCGAATCGCGCCGAGTTGCGCGAGGTGATCGGCCAGTGGAAATCGGAAGAAGACCTGACTGAGCGCGTGAGCAAACTGCGCGCGGATCTGCAGTTTAAGGCCTTGCTGCTCACGCGCTCGGAAGAGGGCATGACGCTCTTTTCCGACGACGGCATCCTGCACGCGTCGGCCGTCGCGCGCGAAGTGTATGATGTTTCGGGCGCGGGCGACACCGTGATCGCCACGCTCGCCACCATGCTGGGCGCGGGTCTCACGCTTGTCGAAGCGGTTGGGCTCGCCAATCGCGCGGCCGGCATCGTGGTCGGCAAACTGGGCACGGCCACTGTCGACTACGACGAACTCTTTCATTGATGCGGCCCGCCCGGTCCTCTCGTGAGCGCGCGCCGCTGAGCGCGGCGCGAGAGGACCGGCGGCGCGTCGACTGAACCTGTCGACCGGAGCACGCGCGCTGGCGCTCGCTCCAGTCTCATGCAAGCCACACTACGGCGGGACCATCATGACCCTCATCGTCACCGGCGCGGCCGGCTTTATCGGCAGCAATCTCGCGAAAGCGCTTAACGAGCGCGGCGAACAACGCATCATTGCCGTCGACAATCTGACGCGCGCCGACAAGTTCAAGAATCTGGTCGACTGCGAAATCGACGACTATCTGGACAAGACCGAATTTCTCGAGCGCTTCAGGCGCGGCGACTTCGGCCGCGTCCGCGCGATTTTCCATGAAGGCGCCTGCTCGGACACGATGGAAACCGACGGCCGCTACATGATGGACAACAACTTCCGCTACAGCCGCGACGTGCTCGAGGTCTGCCTCGCGCAGAACATCCAGTTCCTGTACGCGTCGTCGGCGGCGACTTACGGCGGCTCGAGCCGTTTCGTCGAGGAACGCGAAGTCGAGCAGCCGCTCAACGTGTACGGCTACTCGAAGTTCCTGTTCGACCAGGTGATTCGCCGCGTGCTGCCGGGCGCGAAAAGCCAGATCGCCGGTTTCCGCTATTTCAACGTGTACGGTCCGCGCGAAACACATAAGGCGCGCATGGCGTCGGTCGCGTTTCACAACTTCAACCAGTTCCGCGCCGAGGGCAAGGTCAAGCTGTTCGGCGAATACAACGGCTATGCCGCAGGCGAACAGACGCGCGATTTCGTTTCCGTCGAAGATGTGGTGAAGGTGAACCTGTTCTTCTTCGACCATCCGGACAAGTCGGGCATCTTCAACCTCGGCAGCGGCCGCGCACAGCCGTTCAACGACATTGCGAGCACGGTCGTCAACACGCTGCGCGCGCTGAATAACGAGCCGCCGCTTTCGCTCGCCGACCAGGTGCAACGCGGGCTGATCGAATACATGCCGTTCCCCGACGCGTTGCGCGGCAAATATCAGTGCTTCACGCAGGCGGATCTGTCGAAGCTGCGCGCGGCCGGCTACGACGCGCCGTTTCTGAGCGTGCAGGAAGGTGTCGACCGCTACGTACGTTGGCTATTCGGCCAGGTGTAATTAGTACGCACACCTGTTTAAACTGGAATCTCCCGGTTGGTGATGACGCCGACCGGTTGTATGAGGGAGATTCCATATGTTTCGAAAAATTCTGGTTACCGCGGCCATGCTCGCCGCTTTCGGCCACGCGTATGCGTCGGTTGACGTCAACACGGCTAACGAGGACGCGCTGCGCGGCATCAAGGGCATCGGTCCTGCCAAAGCGAAAGCCATTCTCGAAGAGCGTGCAGCGCATGGTCCGTTCAAGGACCCGGCCGATCTCAGCAAGCGCGTCAAGGGCATGGGCGGGCATACCGTCGAGCGCCTGCAGGCGGAGGGTCTCGCTGTCGGTCCGGCTGGCGCGGCTGCTGGCCCGCAGGTTGCGGCGTCTTCACAGACCAAAGGCGCGGCCGTTGCGGCCAATACGCCCAAGGGCGGCGCTTCAGTGGCGGTGAAGAAATAGTCTGACGCGAGCCGCGCGCGGCGCACGTTGCGCTGCGCGCGTTTCGCCATCGTTGTCCTTCATGGTCGGAGCCGGCAACAACGCTCCTTAAGCTGTCATTTGTATGACTGGCTTCCCGCGGTACTCAGCCGCGGGTTTTTTGCGTGCGCGCGGACTGCATCCATGCGAGCAGAAGGGCCGCGCGGCAGCCGGCGGCACCGTGGTTTAAAATCGACGGATTGAAGACTCCGCGCATCGACAGCACCTGAACCGATATGGCCTACAAAACGATTGAAGACACCATCGGCAATACGCCGCTCGTGCAACTCGTCCGGCTCACCGACGACGAGATCCGCAGCCGCAACAATGTGGTCCTGGCAAAGCTCGAGGGCAACAATCCGGCCGGCTCGGTGAAGGATCGCCCGGCTTTGTCGATGATCGCAAAGGCGGAAGCGCGCGGCCGTATCAAACCGGGCGACACGCTGATCGAATCGACGAGCGGCAACACCGGCATCGCGCTCGCCATGGCGGCCGCGATCCGCGGCTACAAGATGGTGCTGATCATGCCGGAAGACCTGTCGGTCGAGCGCCGCCAGAGCATGGCCGCGTACGGCGCGCAAATCATTCTCACGCCCGTCACGGGCGGCATGGAATACGCCCGCGATCTCGCCGAGCAGATGCAGCGCGACGGCAAGGGCATCATCCTCGACCAGTTCGCGAACCCCGACAACCCGGCGGCGCATGTGGAGGGCACGGGCCCCGAAATCTGGCGCGATACCGAAGGGCGCATTACGCATTTCGTGTCGTCCATGGGCACGACGGGCACGATCATGGGTGTGTCCACTTATCTGAAGCAGCAGAACGAGGCAATCGAGATCATCGGCGCGCAGCCGGAGGAAGGCTCGCGCATTCCCGGCATCCGCAAATGGCCGGAAGCCTATCTGCCGAAAATTTTCGACCGCAGCCGCGTGGACCGCGTCGAAAACGTGAGCCAGGCCGCGGCGGAGGCCATGGCCCGGCGTCTGGCGTCGGTCGAAGGGATTTTCGCCGGCATCTCGTCAGGCGGCGCGTGCGAAGTGGCGTTGCGCGTGGCGCGGCAGGTCGAGAACGCGACCATTGTTTTTATCGTCTGCGATCGCGGCGACCGTTATTTGTCGACGGGCGTGTTTCCCGCCTGAGTGTGCAATCGGGCAAGCTTGGCGCCTGAAGCGCTGAGCTTGAACGTCACAGCCAGTAAAAAAGCGCCCGCGGGCGCTTTTTTGTTCATCACATTACGTCGCAACGAAGAGAGCAGACGGCCCCCGCGTCCCCGCTTATTGCGAAGCCGCGCCCGGCGCCGCCGCGTTGTTCCCATTGTTTGTGGCGTTGGCCGCGTCGCTGGCTTCCATCTGCGACTTGATGCGTTGCCCCAGCTGGTAAACCGCCAGCGCATAAAAGAAGCTGCGGTTATAGCGCGTGAGCACGTAGAAGTTCTTCAGGCCGAGCATGTATTCGGTGCCGCGCCCGGGCGTGGGCAGATCGACCACCGTCACCGGCGTTCCCGCTTCGGAAGCGACATTCACGTCCGGCTCGTTGAGCACAAGCCCCGCGCGCAGCAACTGGTCGAGCGGCCAATGCGGTTCGGGCGCGCCGTCGGCGGCAGCTTGCGCGACGCCGAGGCTGCCCGCGTCCGTGCCGATTTTCCATACGACCGGCCGCCCATTCTCCCAGCCGTTCTGACGCAGATAGTTCGCGACACTGCCGATGGCGTCCGCCTGGCTCGTGCGCAGGTCGATGTCTTTCTTGCCGTCGTAGCTCACCGCATATTGCACGATGCTGCTCGGCAGGAACTGCGGAATGCCGATCGCGCCCGTATACGAACCCAGCACGGTGGTCGGATCGATCTGCGAATCGCGCGTCCAGACGAGGTAGTCCTGAAGATTCTTGCGGAAGGTCGCCTGGCGGTCCGCGCGATTAGGCGTATTCGGATAGTCGAAACTGAGCGTGGTCAGCGCGTCGAGCACGCGGAAATTGCCCATGAAACGCCCGTAAATCGTCTCCACGCCGAGAATGCCGACAATGACCTCGGGCGGCACGCCGAACTCCTCATAGGCGCGCTGCAGCGTGGCCTGATTCGCGCGCCAGAAGCGGATGCCCGCGTTGATGCGGATCTGATCGAGAAAGCGCGCCTGATAGGCGCGCCAGTTCTTGACCGTGGGCGACGGCGAGGGCGTGACGAGCTTCACCGCGGTCGCCGAATAGCTGACGCCGGCAAAGAGCGCATGCAGCGCGGACTCGTCGAAATCGTAGCGCGCCACCATGTCGTTGATGAACGCATCGACATTCGCATTGTTTGCGTAGCGCTGCGGAATGATTTCTTCCTCAAACGTTTGCCCTTGCGGCACCGGGCTTTGCGGCTGGGCCTGAGCGAGCAGCGCCGGCGGTTTTTTGCCGACGCTCTGCGCGAGGGCCGGCGCGGTTGCCATGAACATGCACGATGCGACGGAGAGTGCGGCGGCGATGGTTCGGGTGCTGAGCCGGTTTCGTGCAGACAGGGCAAGCTTGACGGTCATAGTGAGCTGGAGGCGCGGTGCGAAAGGGACGAAGACGGGAGGAAAACGGAAGGGGCAGTATACCCGAGCCCTCTTGCAAAACTGTGCAGCGCGCGTCACAGGCACATGGTGTGGTAACTTGGTAAATGTTGGCGCGCGAGAGGCGCGCGCCCATGGAAGGAGACCCGCCGCGCGCGCTGTGAAGGCGCTGCGCCGCAGAAGAGAATCATGGCAACAGGCTTCTATTCCCACGCTGACTGTCTGCTGCACGATATGGGGCAATGGCATCCCGAATGCCCCGCACGGCTGCAGGCCATTGAAGATCAACTGATCGCGAGCCGCATCGACGCGTTGATCGAGCGCGAGTCGCCGCCGCTCGCCGACGAGGCCGCGCTGCTGCGCGTGCATACGCAGGCGCACGTCGATTACATTCGCAGCCGTTCGCCCGTCGAAGGTCTGGCGGAGATCGACCCGGACACGTCGATGAATCCGCATACCTTGCAGGCCGCGCTGCGTGCGGCGGGCGCGGCGGTGGCGGCGACCGACGCGGTCATCGAAGGCCGCTTCGACAACGCATTCTGCAGCGTGCGCCCGCCGGGCCACCATGCCGAGCCCGCTCGCGCCATGGGCTTCTGCTTCTTCAACAATGTGGCCATTGCCGCGCGTCATGCGCTCGAAGTGCACGGCCTGCAGCGCGTCGCCATCATCGACTTCGACGTGCATCACGGCAACGGTACGGAGGCGGCTTTTTCCGGCGACTCGCGGGTGCTGATGTGCAGCTTTTTCCAGCATCCGTTCTATCCGTTCACCGGCGCCGACAATCAGGCGCCCAACATGTGCAATGTGCCGATGCCCGCCCGCTCGAAGGGCATGGCCGTGCGTGAGGCGGTGGACCTGCTGTGGCTGCCGCGCCTCAATGAGTTCAAGCCGGAGATGCTGTTCATTTCCGCGGGCTTCGACGCCCATCGCGAAGACGATCTCGGCAACATGGGTCTGGTCGAGGACGACTACGTGTGGATTACCGACCAGATTCGCGAGATCGCGAAACGCCATGCGGGCGGGCGCATCGTGAGCTGTCTGGAAGGCGGCTATAACCTGTCGGCGCTTGGCCGCAGCGTCGTCGCCCACGTGCGCGCGCTGGCCGGAATCTGAAGGGCAACCGCGCAGCCGGTGCCGCGACGCACTGATCGGGCACACCAAGCGAGCAAACGGACGCAGCGAACCAAGTCAGCAAACGGAGCGAGCCATGAATGCGAATGCTGAGAACGCCTCCCTGGTGACAACGGAAACCGACGCGTACGGCATACCCGGCGTCGTCCGTCTGACAATGAACCGGCCCGACGCTTTCAACGCGCTCTCGGAGGGCTTGCTCGACGCGTTGCAAGCCGCCTTGAACGACGTTGCGAGCTCGCCGGCGCGCGTGGTCGTGATTGCCGGCGCGGGTCGCGCGTTCTGCGCGGGACACGATTTGAAGGAAATGCGCGCGGCGCCCTCGCTCGCGTATTACCAGGCACTGTTCGCCCGCTGCACGAAACTGATGATGACGATCCAGCGCTTGCCGCAGCCGGTGATCGCGCGCGTGCACGGCATTGCGACGGCGGCCGGTTGCCAGCTCGTTGCGATGTGCGACCTGGCGGTCGCCGCGGACACCGCGCGCTTTGCCGTGTCGGGCGTGAACCTCGGGCTTTTCTGCGCGACGCCGTCGGTGCCGCTGTCGCGTAATCTGTCGCGCAAGGCGGCGCTTGAAATGCTGCTGACCGGAGACTTTATCGACGCCGCCGAGGCGAAGCAGCAAGGTCTCGTCAATCGCGTCGTGCCGATGGACGCGCTCGACGCCGAAGTGGCGCGGCTCGCTACCTCCATCTGCGCAAAGCCCGTCGAAGCGGTGAGCGCCGGCAAAGGCCTCTTTTACCGGCAGCTCGAAATGGGCATCGAGGCCGCGTATCAGCTCGCCGTCCAGACCATGGCCTGCAACATGATGGACGACTCCGCGCTCGAAGGCGTGCAGGCGTTCATCGACAAACGCCCGCCCGGCTGGCAGCGCTGATCGACCCCAAGCGCTAATGCGCGAATGCGCTATTGCGCCGGCGCGGCGTCCACTCGTTGAAGAATCCACGCGATCAGGTCGCTGATTACGCGATCACGGTCGAGGTCGTTCATCGTCTCGTGATAGCTGCCTTCATATAGTGTGAGCGTCTTGTCCGGCGAGCCGGCTTGCTCGCCGAAGATGCGGCTGCCTTGCGGCTCGGTGAGCTTGTCGGCGGTGCCGTGATAGACGAGGAGCGGCAGGCGCAGCCCCGCACGTCCGTGTTCGATGCGCGCCATCGCCAGCAACAGCTCCGCGCCGGTGCGCGCCGGAATGGGCCCGTGATGCACGAGCGGGTCATTGCGATTCGCGTCGACGACGGACTGAACGCGAGAGAGCAGGGCGGCGTCGATCTTCATTGCCGGAAAGCCGGGCCACAGGCGGCTGATCAACTGGCTGAGCCTGAGCATCCAGGCGGGCACGTCCCGCCCCGGCGCGAGCGCGGGACTCGACAGAATCAGACCGCGCAGATTCGCACCGCTGCCCGGCCCTTCGCCTCGGATGCCGGAATGCTCGACCGCGTAAAGCGCGGCGATTGCGCCACCCATGCTATGGCCCATCAGAAAGAGCGGCGCGGATGCCGGCGCGGCGCTTTGCACGGCCGCGTCGAGCAGGGCCTGGGCGTCCAGCAGGTAATCGTCGAAGCGGTCGACGCAGGCCCGCTTGCCGGGCGCCCGGCCGTGGCCGCGCAAGTCGATGGCCAGCAGTTCGATCCCCGCCGCGTTCAGCCGCGCGGCCAGCGCCGCGTAGCGGCCGGCGTGCTCGGCGAGCCCGTGAATCAGCGCCACGCGCGCACGGGTCGGTTGCCTCGTTGGCCAGCGGTACAGCGGCAGCGCTAGTGCGTCCGTCGTGGTGACGGTCGAACACAGCGGCTGCGCGACGCTTTCATCGGCGCAGGCGAAGAGGTCTTGCGGAGTCTCCATGGCAGAGGCGTCCCTTGTTGTCCTTGTTGTGGTTCGCGAGATCATAGATTGACGCGGCGATGCCGCGTCGTTCGCGCTTTCGGCTGGGTTCTCTAATTCCGTTCAGTTATGAAAGGATCGGAATTGATTATTAAAGGAAATGACGGGCCTGCGGTAGAATCCCGGGCTCAAATCCCAATAAAAGTGACGGCGGCCGCTCGCCGGCGAGCGCACGACGCTCGTCGGCAAACCCGCCGTTTCGTTTTTCCATGATCGAAATACGCAATATTTCCCAGCGCTTCGCGGGACCACGGGGCTGGGTCGAGGCACTGCACAACGTCAATTTGTCGATCCCGGCGGGCGAGGTGTTCGGCATCATCGGCCGCAGCGGCGCGGGCAAGAGCACGCTCGTGCGCACCATCAATCTGCTGACGCGGCCGACCGAAGGCAACATCGTCGTCGACGGCCGCGATCTGACCACGCTGTCCGCCGCGCAGTTGCGCGAGGCGCGCCGCGAAATCGGCATGATCTTCCAGCACTTCAATCTGCTGTCGTCGCGCACGGTGTTCGGCAACGTCGCGCTGCCGCTCGAGCTCGCCGGCATGAAGCGTGACGAAATCGAAGCGAACGTCCTGCCGCTTCTCGAACTGGTGGGCCTCTCCGCACAGAAGGATCGCTACCCGGCGCAGATCAGCGGCGGCCAGAAGCAGCGCGTGGGTATCGCGCGGGCGCTCGCCAGCAAGCCGAAAGTGCTGCTCTCCGACGAGGCGACATCCGCGCTCGATCCGGAAACCACGCGCGCGATTCTCGAACTGCTCAAGCGCATCAATCGCGAACTGAATCTGACCATCGTGCTGATCACCCATCAGATGGATGTGATCAAGCAGGTGTGCGATCGCGTCGCGGTGCTCGACGCGGGCCGCGTCGTCGAACAGGGCAAGGTGATCGATGTCTTCCTGCAGCCGCATCACGAAGTCACGCGCGCGCTGATCGGCGACGTGATCGCGCAGGACCTGCCGCCCGCGATGAAGGCGCGGGTCGCCGAGCGCCTGAAGACCGGCAGCGGTCATCTGCTGCGGCTCGCGTTCACGGGTTCTGGCGTCGACCAGCCGATTCTCTCGGAGACGATTCGCCGCTACGAATTGGACTTCAACATCCTGCACGGGCAGATCGACGAGATTCAGGGACAGGCGTTCGGCTCGCTCGCGGTGCTGGCGGGCGGCGAGCCGGCGAAGGTGGCAGAGGCGCTCGCGTATCTGCGGCAACAGGGCGTGGTGGTGGAGGAGCTCTCGTATGTTGAGTGAAATGTTCGATATGTTCGTCCAGTCGTTCTGGGAAACGCTCGTGATGGTGGGCATTTCCGGACTGGTCGGCGCGCTGGTCGGTTTGCCGCTCGGCGTGCTGCTGTACCTGACGGACCGCCAGGGCGTGCTGCAGAACCTCGCGGTCAATCGTGCGGTGGGTGTGATCGTCAATGCGGTGCGTTCGACGCCTTTCATCATTCTGCTCGTGGCGGTGATTCCGTTCACGCGCCTCGTGGTCGGTTCGTCGATCGGGACGGCGGCGGCCGTGGTGCCGCTGACCATCGCCGCCGCGCCGTTCATCGCACGTCTCGTCGAAACGGCGCTGCGCGAAGTCGACCGCGGCCTGATCGAGGCCGCGCAGGCGATGGGCGCGACCACCAGTCAGATCGTCTTCAAGGTGTTGTTACCGGAATCGCTGCCGGGCGTCATCGCCGGGCTCACCATCACGTTTGTCTCGCTGGTCGGCTATTCCGCGATGGCGGGCGCGATCGGCGGCGGCGGTCTCGGCGACCTGGGCATTCGCTACGGCTATCAGCGTTTCCTGCCGGAAGTGATGTTGACGGTCGTGGTGATTCTGATCGTCTTCGTGCAGTTGGCGCAGTCGTTCGGGGATTGGCTCGTGCGTCGCCTGAGCCATAAATAAATCAAAAGGTCCATCATGCAACGTCGTTTCATTCTCAAGCTGGCCGCGGCATTGGGCGCCGCCTCGCTCATCGCCGCCAACGCGGCGCACGCGGAAGACACCATCAAGGTCGGCGTGACCGGCGGTCCGCACGCGCAGATCATGGAAGTGGTCAAGACGGTCGCGGCGAAGAACGGTCTGCACATCAAGATCGTCGAATTCTCCGACTACGTTCAGCCGAACGCGGCGCTCGCGGGCGGCGATCTGGACGCGAACAGCTACCAGCACGATCCGTACTTGCAGGCGCAGGTCAAGGACCGCGGCTACAAGCTGATCCGCGTCGCCGATACGGTCACGTACCCGATGGGCATCTACTCGAAGAAGCTGAAAAAGCTGACCGATCTGCAGCCGGGCGCGAAGATCGCCGTGCCGAACGATCCGACCAACGGCGGCCGCGCGCTGTTGCTGCTGCAAAAGCAGGGGCTCCTGAAGCTGCGTAGCGACGCGGGGCTGAAGGCGACGCCGCTCGACATCGTCGAGAATCCGAAGAAGGTCAAGATCGTCGAGCTGGACGCCGCGCAGATTCCGCGCTCGCTGAACGATGTGGACGCCGCGGCGATCAACACCAACTTCGCGATGGAAGCGGGCCTGAAGCCGAACCAGGACGCAATCGCCATCGAAGACCCGAAGGGCCCGTACGTGAACATCATCGCGATCCGCGAGGCCGACAAAAACAAGCCGTGGGTCGCGAAGCTGGTCGCCGCCTACCATTCGCCGGAAGTGAAGCAGTTTGTGGAGAGCAAATTCGGCGGCGCAGTGATCACCGCGTGGTGATTGGAAGGCTTCACACCTTGCATGACAAGTCGGCGATATGAAAATTAGAGTCGTAAGTCGGAACCCGGGGTTGTCGCCCGGGTTTTTTCGCGGTTAAAATAGAACGACCGTTCGATATTGCCGTCACGCCGCTGGGGAGCGATATCCTCCTGCTAGAGCGCCCGCGAGACGGCTGCGCCGAGGGCAGTCGTTATAATGTTCGCTGGGTTGACGTATTCGTAACTTTGGAGCGTGTGCATGAAAATCCTGGTGCCAGTGAAGAGAGTGGTCGACTACAACGTGAAGGTCCGGGTGAAGTCGGACGGCACGGGCGTCGATATCGCGAACGTGAAGATGTCGATGAATCCGTTCGACGAAATCGCGGTGGAAGAAGCGGTGCGTCTGAAGGAAGCAGGCGTCGCGACGGAAGTGATCGCCGTGTCGGCGGGCGTGACGCAGTCGCAGGAAACGCTGCGCACGGCGCTCGCCATCGGCGCAGATCGCGCGATTCTGATCGAGTCCAATGAAGAGCTGCAGCCGCTCGCGGTCGCGAAGCTGCTGAAGGCGCTGGTCGACAAGGAACAGCCGCAACTGGTGATTCTCGGCAAGCAGGCCATCGACGACGATTCCAACCAGACCGGCCAGATGCTGGCCGCGCTGGCTGGCCTGCCGCAGGCGACATTTGCGTCGAAGGTCGTGGTCGCGGACGGCAAGGCCACCGTTTCGCGCGAAGTCGACGGCGGCGCGGAAACGCTGTCTTTGACACTCCCCGCTGTCGTCACGACCGATCTGCGCCTGAACGAGCCGCGCTACGTGACGCTGCCGAACATCATGAAAGCCAAGAAAAAGCCCCTGGAAACGATCAAGCCCGAAGACTTGGGCGTCGACGTGACGCCGCGTCTGAAGACGCTGAAGGTCGCCGAGCCGCCCAAGCGCTCCGCCGGTGTGAAGGTGCCGGATGTGAAGACGCTGGTCGAGAAGCTCAAGACCGAAGCCAAGGTGCTGTGACAGGGAGACAGGGCAAATGACGAATCTGGTAATTGCAGAACACGACAATGCGTCGATCAAGGCCGCGACGCTGCACACCATTGCAGCCGCGCAGAAGATCGGCGGTGACATCCACGTGCTGGTGGCCGGCCACAACGCGCAGGCAGCAGCCGACGCAGCGGCGAAAATTGCGGGCGTCAGCAAAGTGCTGCTCGCCGACGCGCCGCAACTCGCCGAAGGTCTCGCGGAAAACGTCGAAGCCGCGGTGCTGAACGTCGCGAAGGATTACTCGCACATCCTCACCGCCGCGACCGCATACGGCAAGAACATCGCGCCGCGTATCGCAGCGAAGCTCGACGTCGCGCAGATCAGCGACATCACGGCGGTCGATTCGGCCGATACGTTCGAGCGCCCGATCTACGCCGGTAATGCGATTGCAACGGTGCAATCCCAGGACCCGATCAAGGTCATCACGGTCCGCACCACCGGTTTCGACGCGGTCGCGGCCGAAGGCGGCAGCGCATCGGTCGAGAAGATCGATGCGGCAGCCGACGCAGGCATCTCGCAGTTCGTGAGCCGCGAAGTCACGAAGCTGGACCGTCCGGAATTGACGTCGGCGAAGATCATCGTCTCGGGTGGCCGCGGGCTCGGTAACGGCGAAAACTACACGCAGGTTCTGGAGCCCCTCGCCGACAAGCTCAACGCGGCGCTGGGCGCGTCGCGCGCGGCGGTCGACGCGGGTTTCGTGCCGAATGACTATCAGGTCGGTCAGACGGGCAAGATCGTCGCGCCGCAACTGTATGTGGCCGTGGGCATCTCGGGCGCGATCCAGCATCTGGCCGGCATGAAGGACAGCAAGGTCATCGTCGCGATTAACAAGGACCCCGAAGCGCCGATTTTCAGCGTCGCGGACTATGGGCTCGTCGGCGACCTGTTCACGCTCGTGCCGGAACTCGTGAACGAACTCGGCTAAGCGTCCCGGCGCCACATCAAGCCATCTGACAAGTCATACGAGGCGTTTGGCGACACGCGAAGGGCGCAGGACCGAACAAGTCCCGCGCCCTTTTTCCATCATGCAGGAGGAGAACAGAAAATGAGCTATACGGCGCCCATCAAGGACATGCTGTTCGTGATGAAGGAACTGGCGAACCTCGAACAGATTGCGACGCTGCCGGGTTTCGAAGACGCGAATCTCGACACGGCACAGGCTGTGCTGGAAGAGTCGGCGAAACTGTGCGGGGAAGTGCTGGCTCCGCTAAACGTCGAGGGCGACCGCAACCCGAGCAGCTGGAAGGACGGCGTGGTCACCGCGACGCCCGGCTTCGGCGACGCGTTTCGCCAGTTTGCCGAAGGCGGCTGGCAAGGCGTGCAGCATCCGGTCGACTACGACGGCCAGGGCCTGCCCAAGCTGATCGCCACGCCTTGCGTGGAAATGCTGAACGCGTCGAATCTGTCGTTCGCGCTGTGTCCTTTGCTCACGGACGGCGCGATCGAAGCGCTGCTGACCGCCGGCAGCGACGCGCAAAAACAGACCTATGTGCCCAAGCTGATTTCCGGCGAATGGACCGGCACGATGAACCTCACGGAGCCGCAGGCGGGCTCCGATCTCGCGCTCGTGCGCACGCGCGCCGAGCCGCAAGGCGACGGTTCGTTCCGGATATTCGGCACGAAGATTTTCATTACGTGGGGCGAGCATGACATGGCGAAGAACATCGCGCATCTCGTGCTGGCCCGCACGCCGAACGCGCCCGAGGGCGTCAAGGGCATCTCGCTTTTCATCGTGCCGAAGTTTCTCGTGAATGAAGACGGGTCGCTCGGCGAGCGCAACGACGTGCACTGCGTGTCGATCGAGCACAAGCTCGGCATCAAGGCGAGTCCGACCGCCGTGCTGCAATTCGGCGATCACGGCGGCGCGATCGGGCATCTGATCGGCGAAGAAAATCGCGGCCTCGAGTACATGTTCATCATGATGAACGCGGCGCGCTTTGCGGTGGGCATGCAGGGCGTCGGCGTGTCGGAACGCGCCTATCAGAAGGCAGCCGCCTATGCGAAGGAACGTGTGCAAAGCCGTCCCGTCGACGGCTCCGCGAAACAGTCTGTCGCGATCATCGAGCATCCCGACGTGCGCCGCATGCTCTCGACCATGCGCGCGCTCACCGAGGCGTCGCGCGCACTCGCCTATGTGGCGGCCGCGCACAGCGACATTGCGCATCGCCATCCCGACGAAGCGAAGCGCGCCGCACATCAGGCGATTTACGAATTCCTCGTGCCGATCGTGAAGGGCTGGAGCACCGAGTTGTCAATCGACGTGACAAGCCTCGGCGTTCAGGTTCACGGCGGCATGGGCTTCATCGAAGAAACAGGCGCCGCGCAGTATTACCGCGATGCCCGCATTCTGCCCATTTACGAAGGCACGACCGCGATCCAGGCGAACGACCTGATTGGACGCAAGACCATGCGCGACGGCGGCAAGGTCGCGAAGGCGCTGCTTGCCGAGGTGGCCCAAACGGTCGAGGCGCTGGGCTCGCAACCGGGCGCGGCCTTCGAGTCGATGAAGACGTATCTCGCGCAGGGCGAGCGTTCGTTGAGCGCGGTGGTCGACTTCGTCGTGGCAAACACGAAGCGGGATCCGAACGCCGTGTTCGCGGGCAGCGTGCCGTATCTGAAGCTCGCCGGCATTGTGCTCGGCGGCTGGCAAATGGCGCGCGCGCTGCTCGTCGCCAATCAGAAGCGCGACGAAGATCCTCAGTTCTACGGCGCCAAGATCGCGACCGCGCAGTTCTATGCCGAGCACGTGTTGCCGCTCGCGAGCGCGCTGGAGGCGTCGATTGTGAGTGCGAAGGGCGGCGACGGCGTGTTGGGTTTGTCGGCGGATCAATTCTGATGCGGCTTCTGATCTGACGCAAACTGCTGCCGGAATAGAAACGGCGCCTTGTAGGAAGGCGCCGTTTCTTTTTTCCGAGCCGGTTTATGCGATCAGAAACTGCTGTCAGATACGCCGCCGAGCATGGCGCTCGGCGCGCGCAACGTCACGCATAAGCCGGGCGAGGCGTGCCGCCGGTCTCGCCGAGATAGCGATGCACCGACAGGTCGTCTGCCTTGATCGCCGGCTGTTTGCCTGACATCACGTCGGCGAGCAACTGGCCGGAACCGCAGGACATCGTCCAGCCGAGTGTGCCGTGACCCGTGTTCAGGAACAGATTGGGCACCGGCGTACGGCCGACGATAGGCGTGCCGTCCGGCGTCATGGGGCGCAGGCCGGTCCAGAAGCTGGCCTTTGACGTATCGCCGCCGCCCGGGAACAGATCGTTCACGCACAGTTCGAGCGTTTCACGGCGGGCTTGCCGCAACGACTTGTCGAAGCCGACGATCTCAGCCATGCCGCCGACGCGGATCCGGTTGTCGAAGCGCGTGATCGCGATCTTGTAGGTTTCGTCGAGCACCGTGGAGACCGGCGCCGCGGCTTCATTGACAATCGGCGCGGTGATCGAATAGCCCTTCAGCGGATACACCGGAATTTTCAGAAGGCCGGAGAGGAATTTCGTCGAGTAAGAACCGAGGGCGACGACGAACGAATCAGCGCGCACGAGTTCTCCGCCGCATTGCACGCCGGCAATCCGGTCGCCGGCCATGGCGAGCGCGTCGATCGGCGTGTTGTAGCGGAATTTGACGCCCATCTGCTCGGCGAGCGCGGCGAGGCGCGTAGTGAAGATCTGACAGTCGCCGGTTTCGTCGCCCGGCAGACGCAGGCCGCCCGTGAGTTTGTGCGAGACCGCGGCGAGCGCCGGCTCGGCCTGCGCGAGTTCAGCCGCCGAGAGCAGTTCGTACGGCACGTTGGCTTCGCGCAGCACGGCGATGTCTTTCGCCGCGCCGTCGAACTGCTGTTGCGTGCGGAAGACCTGCAGCGTGCCGCCCGTACGGCCTTCGTACTGAATGCCGGTTTCCGCGCGCAGCGCCTGCAGGCAATCGCGGCTATATTCCGCGAGGCGGACCATCCGGCCTTTGTTGACTGCGTAGCGCGAAGCCGTGCAGTTCTGCAGCATCTGCCACATCCACTGCAACTGGAACTGCGTGCCGTCGAGGTGGATGGCGAGCGGCGCGTGTTTCTGGAACATCCACTTGACGGCCTTCAGCGGCACGCCGGGCGCGGCCCACGGCGACGCATAGCCCGGCGAGATCTGGCCGGCGTTGGCGAAACTGGTTTCGAGCGCGGGGCCCGCTTCACGATCGATAACCGTCACTTCGTGACCCGCTCGCGCCAGATAATACGCACTCGTCACCCCGACGACGCCACTGCCCAAAACGACGACTCGCATAGCTGCTCCAGAAAATTCGCAAGGATTCGAAGGGCGGTGCGTGCGTCGGTTGGCCAGAATCATTCGATTAACGACGTGTAATGCGGTGCGCCCAGTGTTAACCGCTATACTATTGGCGAGCTTGCAGGTTTTGTTATCGTATTTTTGAGAATTTCAGCAAAAACACTATGCGCACGCAACGCCAGCCGGTTCGGGCCCTCGACAAGCTCGATCACAAGATCCTCCGGTTGCTTCAGCAGGACGGCCGCATGGCCATGAAAGACCTCGCCGAGCAGGTCGGCCTCTCGGTCACGCCGTGTATCGAGCGCGTCAAGCGCATGGAACGCGACGGCGTGATCACCGGCTATTACGCCCGCGTGAACCCGGCTGAGCTGGGCGCGGCGCTGCTGGTGTTCGTGGAAATCACGCTGGATCACAAGAGCGGCAACATGTTCGACCAGTTTCGCCGCGAGGTGCAGAAGATTCCCGAGGTGCTCGAATGCCACCTGGTGTCGGGCGACTTCGACTATCTGATCAAGGCGCGCATCGGCGAAATGGCCGATTACCGCAAGTTGCTGGGCGACATCCTGTTGCAGCTTCCCGGCGCCGTGCAGTCGAAAAGCTATGTGGTGATGGAGGAGATCAAGGAAACCCTGACCATTCCGGTGGGCGACGAGGCGATGCGTTAGGCCTTCGGAAGGGCTCGACAAAAGGCGTAAACACTGTATATTTGTAAGGGCTATCCATTTAGCTCCACAATTTCACATTATGGTGAAGCTTTGACCTTTGGCGGACGTTGCGCGATCTGGCGATACGTGACGGGTTCGGCCACTACGGCCTGCTC